>CAZBIC010000050.1:0-51157 GCA_964491875.1 uncultured Bifidobacterium sp. | reverse complement strand
CCTCCACCGTCTTCGCCGCGCTGATGATCTTCAGGCTGTCTTTCACGAGAGTCGCGTCGAAGAGATCGCGCAAATCGAGCTCGATCTTTTTCTCCGCGCCTTTGAGCAAAATATAGTCCCACTGAGTTGCGTGGACAGCGGAGCCGAACTTCTCGATGCAACGGCCCCGCACTGCCGCCCGCGTCGTCGGCGGCGGACACAGGCTGTGGCTCTTCAGTGATTCCAACGGATAGGGCACGCGGAACGCATGCTGGTCCATCAACGCGTAAAACAGCCCCTGTTCGCGATCCAGAAGATGATACGACAAATCAAGACTGCGCAGCCAGGGATCATCGGGCCCCAGCTTTTCCGCCTCCCGGAACTGTTCAATCAGCTGATACTTGGCGGACCAATCGAGGCGGTCCGATGTAGACAACGGATCGCGATCCAGATCGTTCAGCACTTCGTCCCATGCATCGACGACCGCCTTCCACTCGGCATCGAGCCCGGGACAAAACTCCCGCACGAGAGTGAGATACTCGCGTTGAATATCGATCGCGGAGGTCTTGTACCCCTGGGTGTCGCGGCACAGCCATTTCCAGCTGGAATCTCGCGAGATGGTTTTGATGGTCTGAATCGGATCCGCCACGCGAGGCACACGATCGGGCGGCGCGCCATTCAACAGCGCCTGCAAGACCAGCGCCGTTGTCCCTATCTTCAACCACGTGGAATAGAGAGATAGATTCGCATCACCCACGATGACATGAAACCGCCGGTAGAGCTGGTTGTTCGCGTGCGGTTCATCGCGCGTGTTGATGATCGGCCTTCGCTGCATCGTATCGACGCTCTGAAGCTCCGAGAAAAAGTCGCTGCGTTGCGAGACTTGAAATCCTGGACCGACAAACTTGTCCTCCTCCTCCCATCCATACTTGCCGGCACCGCAAACGATCTGGCGAGTGACGAAGAAGGCGACCATCGACGAACTCAACAAATCCCACGGCAGCTTCCGCGGCATGAGGTAATTCTCGTGGCAGCCATAACTGTGACCGCGGAAGTCGGTGTTGTTCTTGTAAAGCAGGACCGGATTGTCGGAGTTCTGATTGAGATTGCGAACGCACGCCATCAGCAGGGCGTCCCCGGCGTAGTCTTGCTGGAGAATCTCAACCAGTCGGCTGCATTCCGGCGAGCAATACTCTGGATGCGCGTGGTCATTGTAGAAGCGCGCACCATTGCGGAGCACTAGGTCGCTCTTAATTTCGCTGAACGTCAACGCGCGCTGGGCGTCCTGCGCGAAATAGTTCGCCTCGTCGGTGTCCTGAAGCAGTTCCTTCACCCGGAAGCCACGAGCGTCGCAGTGTGGATCCTCGCAGCTGTAATCCCAGCGCATCCGCACTCCCGGAGCCGTGGCGTTGCGCACGAGGGCGATGGATTCAGAGACAACATCCACGCCTTCGGGAATCTGGCGGGTGATCCCGATCTCGGTTTCGGTGCCGAACTGGATGTCCATAGCTGCAACAGTTGCGTCCGTGTCTGTTTGTGCCGCCCGATCCAGCTACACCGCTGGCGCGGGTGATGCGGTCGTTTCTTCGACCGCCAAGGGTTGATTGGTATTCGTCAACGCTGGAACTAAATCGTTCCCGACGAATGAATGCGTTCCGCCGGACGATAGGGCGAGAGACGCACGACATTGCCGGGATCAAAATCCGTAAGCTTCAACCAGTCTTCAGTGATGTCGCTCGGCGGGAAGAGATCGTTCTCGCGATACTCTTTCATGAGCGCCTTCAATAAATCCTGGCGGCTGAGTGGCGATTCATCGCCAATCTCAATGGAGCGTTTGATGGCATACTCCTTCGCGCGCTCGACAATCGCCGCGATGATGGCGCCACTGGAGAGATCGCCGCGGTAAAGGTAATCGTGTCGGCCGCTACGATAGGTGACGTCGAGGAAACGATTCTCATCGGTCTTCTCGTAGTGGGCGTCGACGACGCAATCGACAAGCGCGTCCCGCGGCTCCGCAAGCGGAAGTTCTTCCTTGAGATAGATGCGGTAAATCTCGCGAGCCGCTTCCTTGTCTGGACGTCGCACGCGAATCTTCCGGTCAATTCGGCCGGGACGAAGGATGGCGGGATCGATCAAGTCAGCACGATTGGACGCAATGATGATCACGACATTCTGCAGCACTTCCAGCCCGTCCATCTCGGTGCAGAACATTGGCACGAGCGTGGAAAGGATGTTCGAGCCGACCCGGCCGGCGTGGCGAGTGCCCAGAATGGACTCCGCCTCGTCGATGAAGAGGAACGCCAGATGTCCTTCGGCCGCTTTTTCGCGGCATTGCGTGAACAAGTCCCGGACCTGGCGTTCCGATTCACCGAGCCACATGTTGAGCACCTCCGGTCCCTTCACACTGAGGAAGAACTCGGGATGGTCCTCACCGGTTTTCTCCCGGATCTGCAGCCGCAAATTGTGGGCCGTGGCTTTGCCCAGCAGCGTCTTTCCACAACCCGGCGGGCCGTAGAGCAAAAAGCCTTTTGGGACTGGATGATTGAAGCGCTTGAAGAGCTTGGCGTGAAGGAAGGGCATCTCAATCGAATCGCGGATGCCCTGCACGGCTTCCATCTGGCCGCCGATGTCCTTCCACAAGATCGGCTCCACCCGGGTCAGTGTCCGATCCAACCGTTTCGCGGTACCGATCACTTCCACGGCGACGCGTTGATTTGGATCGAGACGGATTTCCAATCCCGCCTTGAGCTTGTCCTTCGAGAGAAGCGTCGAGCGAATGACAACGAGGTCCGAAATGCCCGATTCGTTGCCGACACGAATCCGGCCGTCGGAGAGCAGTTCAACGACCTTGACGACCGGACCGTTCTTATCGAATCCGAAGGAATCGGTGACGGCGAAGGCTTCGTTCAAGAGAACCCGGGAACCGGTATCCAAGGTCGCGTCGGGAATCGCCGGATCGAGATTGCATACGTAGTCGGTGCCGTTGGCGCACACCAAGGCCCGGCCTTGCGGGAGCTTTTGCAACAAGGTGCCGAGGCGAAGCGCCGGGGCGCGGAGCTTGTCAACGGCTTCACTGAGTTTTTCCACGGCGTTGCGCGCCTGGTCTTGCAGCTCTTCCATCTCCTCGATCCGGCGGCGCAATTGCAGGAAATCGGGAGGCACCGGCCCCTGCATTGCAACTTTGTGGGAAATCAAATCGAGCAGCTGAAGAGTGGAGAGTTCGGAGGAGTTATCGAGGGGCGGAAACTGGTCCACTGGAGGCGTCTCCTGCCCCTGAGACGAACCACCCGGTTGTGGTCGGCCTTTGTTGGACTTGTTCACGAAATGAGTCTACACCGAAAAACGAATGAGGCAAATAAGTCGTTCTAAAATCCGAAAAGATTCCTGCGCGCAATCGATCAAACGCCGCGACCAAGGGGCGACTGCTTTACACGATTGGCCGTCGGCTTTCTTGCGCCTCACAGCTCACTCCACTACGGTGAGGCATGTTCCGATCAGGCCACTTCAATCGCCGCCAGGCATTCACGCTGATTGAACTGCTGGTCGTCATCGCCATCATCGGCATTCTCGCCAGCATGATTCTGCCGGCTCTATCGAAGGCGAAAGGCAAGGCGCTGCGGATTTCGTGCATTAACAACCTGCGCCAGACCGGGCTGGCTCTCCGCATGTGGGCCGACGATAACGACGGTCGATTCCCTTGGCGCCAGTCCATCCACAATGGTGGCAGCCAGGGCGAAATTGAGGCTTGGAAAAGCTTCACGCTGATCCGGAATGAAATTTCCACTCCTCGAGTGTTCCGCTGTCCTAGTGACGGAGACCGGGATCGCGCATACGACTGGACGGATACTCCGGGGAACGGCTTTGAAGCCATGAAGAACTCAGCGTTGAGCTATTTCATCGGCACCGACTCGGACGAGAATCATCCGGGAGTGCAGGTGGCAGGAGATCGCAACATCACGGGGACCGACGGTCAGAACTGCGATTCCGCCCAGATTGTCGGATTCGCTACGCTACTCGATCCGCTCACCGCGCGCTGGCAGGGGAACATCCACAATGACGCGGGAAACATGCTGATGGGTGACAGCAGTGTGCAGCAACTTTCGATGAGCGGCTTACGAAGGCACTTGGAACAGACCGGGGATCCGAACCAGTTCAATCACATCCTCAAGCCGTAGACCTCACGGCCGAATCACTGCGCGGTAGAATCGGTTTGCCGGCCCCGTGGTGGACATGTCCGCGATCGGTAGAACTCCATCATCCGGAATCAAATTCGTCGTCACACCAGTCCACGACACCAGATCAGAGGAGACCTGAACGATGCATCGTTCGCCGGGCACACCATTGATTCGCAGATGGCATCCCCCACTCGCCACCGTCGAGACATACTCCACTGAGGGCTCCATGCCCGGCCGGCCATTGGGGATGAAGAGAATCGCCTGACCGTTGGTGACCACCGACGGCGATCCCATGAAGGAATACTTCGTCCCAACGCCTCCCATGAAATCCTCCAACCCGATCGTCGCGCTGACGCCTTGGGCATATTGAGAATTGCCGCCATTCACCTTCGCATATTGGAAACGAACGTTCTCGTTTTCATAGAGGACGGTTTGAAACGTGAACTTAGTGCTCGCCGACAACTTGTGTGGCACTTCCACCCAAGAGACAACTGCGTAGCGGTTGGGAGCCGTGCCCATGGTTCCGAACCACACCTGTCCGCC
The DNA here is from genome assembly GCA_964491875.1 of uncultured Bifidobacterium sp. Classification (GTDB taxonomy): domain Bacteria; phylum Verrucomicrobiota; class Verrucomicrobiia; order Limisphaerales; family JADJPG01; genus JADJPG01. The sequence goes on along the minus strand of CAZBIC010000050.1, from coordinate 46,460 downwards.
GCCCGCCGGATTCAAATCATCCCAAAAGGGACAGAGAATTGCGTTTGGGATCGTACTCAACGGCAAGTTTGTGTTCGAACTGGCCGAAAGACTCAGGTTGACGAAGCCCACCAGACCGTTCGCCCCCACGTATAGGTTTGTGTAGTCCTTCCCGGAGTAATTGAACGAAAACCCCAAGTGCTGTGCGGCACTCACCCCATTGTCCGTCAGTGTCAGACTGGTCATGCCATTGGTAGGGATCCAGGCATACGTGCCGGGGAAAATCGTGAAGCCACCGGACAATGCGCGGGCGAGATTCAACCTCCCGCCAGTGACGCACTTTCCCGAGAAATCGGGAACTTTGTCGACCGTCCCAAGAATACGATTCACCACCTGCTGAGCGGTCAAATGGGGAAACTTCGCGAGAATCAAAGCCGCCGCACCAGCGACACACGGCGTGGCCATGGATGTGCCGCTCATCAAATAGTAATCCGAGTCCGAGCGGTAATAGGTGGACAAGATATCGAATCCTGGAGCCGCGAGATCGATGGTCGTAGCGCCGTAATTGTAGCCGAGATAGGTATCGCTGCGGCTCGAAGCCATCACCGAGATGATGTTATCGATCGCGAAACAGGCGGGGTAACGCGGCGCGAGGTCTGTATCCAAATTACTATTTCCAGCAGCAGCTACGACGACAATCCCTTCATCGCGAAGTCTCCAAAATGCATTTGAAAGACTCCCGTTGATTGGCCCCGGAGTTTCAAAGCTGCAATTGATTACCTTCGCACCGTGGGTACGTGCATAATCGAGACACTCAACTAGGTCAGCGGCGTAGCCATTTCCAAAATCGTCGAGGAACCTACAAGCCATGATGCGAACCTTCCATGCGATACCACTTACGCCGATTCCATTATTTCCAACAGCCCCAAAAATTCCGGCAACATGAGTACCGTGACCAAAATTATCAGTAAGCACCCCATTGGTGAGTGAGCCTCCGGCATTTATTCCGTGAATATCATCCACGATTCCATTCCCGTCATCATCGATGCCATTGCCACGAATCTCCCCCGGATTCACCCAGAGGTTGGCCGCGATGTCCTGATGGGTGACGCGCAACCCGGAGTCGACGACCGCGACAATGACGTTGCTTGCTGAATTGAGATTGCTCCAAGCCTCCAACGCATCCATGTCGGCGTCGAACACACCGCCGCTCTGGCCGAAGTTGTTCAAATGCCACTGATCGCCGTTGGCCACGCGCGGGTCGTTCGGCTGCGCGCACGCCGTCAGCACCACATCCAAGTCAGCCGACTCCACCTCACCGCTCTGACGGTATCGCGCCACCATTTCCGCTGCGGAAACGCCCGGTGGCAGTTCGAGCACCTGAATGTTTCCCATGCTGGGAAAGGACTTCTTCAGTCGCGCCTTGTGCCGGGCATGAAGCGTATTGACCATGGCACTGCGACCCTGCTTCGGAACGATCAGAATGCGATCCTCACGGTGAGCTGAACCATCCTTAAGCCGGACGATGCGGGGCGACTGCGCCACGGCATCGGACAAAACACCGATCAAGCCGAGGCAAATCGCCACCCAGCGCATCCGAAAATATTTTCCCGACAATTTGCTTGGCATTTACTGAGCACGAATCTAACACAGTCCCGTTCTTTGAAAACGACCGGATGCGAATGCGTGTCCGGCAAAGATGCAGCTCAACGTCAGGGAACCCCGTGGAAATCGGGGACGGTTGCGCCACTGTAACGGGATACAAGTTTCACCCGCGGCAGGCCGCTTTGGAAGCGGCTGCCATTGGGAAACGCCACTGATGCTAAACCATCGGGAAGGCAGGAACAAGGCTTAAGCCCGGAGTCAGGATACCGGTTGAACTGCGCTCGTCAGGGTGTGTCGTCATGACCCGCCCGACTTCTCCGTCAAAGAGAAGGATGAGGCCAGAGCCCGCTGATCTGTTTTCGGCGGGATTCGTCGAATGCCTTCATTCTCCGTTTTGTCGGGGGTGAAGGTTTTTCATTTTCACCCCGGCACTGGTCCTCGAAACCAAACCCGTCCGTATGGACGGGAAACCGAAAGATCAGTGCCATGAAAAAGTCCTGTCTCCTGCTGCTGGCCATTGCCAGCCTCGCTTCCACCTCCACCACCCTCGCAGCGCCCGGCGACCGGGTCGTCAGCTACAACCCCGGCGTCGGCTACACACCGAACTTCACTCACCCGAGAGTCGTGCTCGGCGAACCGTCCCGGGTGAATCCGTTCGGCGAAGCCACCGACCCCTTCAATCCAGCCTACGGCACCAATCAGGTACTCTCCATCGGCGCAGGCGGCTCCCTGGTGGTCCGGTTGCAAAAACCGATTCTTAATCACCCGCGCAACATCGACGGGCTGGACTTCACCATCTTCGGCAACTCCGGCTTCATCATCACCAACGAGTTCGACCTGACCACCTACGAATGGATTGGCATTCCAGCTACCGACAGCTCTCTCTTCGGCGAAAGCACCGGCGAAACGCGCGTCTCCGTAAGCTTCAACGGAAAGCATTTCTACACGCTCAACCCCGCCTACAGCCCGACTGTCGATAGCTTCCCGCCGACGGATGCCGCGGGCGATTTCCGCATCCCAATCGATCCCAAGCTCTCCGTCGAAAACTTTGCCGGCGCGACCTTGGAAGACATTCGTGACCTCTACGACGGCTCCGGCGGCGGCGCCAGCTACGACATCTCCTGGGCAGTCGACGCCCGGGGACGCCGTGTCTGGCTCCCGATGGTTCGTTACATCCGCATCGACGTCATCAGTGGCAAGGCCGAGATCGACGCATTCTCCGCCGTCGCCCGCACGCCGCATTGGTGGAAGGGAAAGAAGTAACTCCCGTCAACCTCGCGACCACCTTGCAAACGCCCGCAATGCTCTCCCAATTCTGCATTGCCCTTCTATTGACCGCCGCCCTGCCCGTCGGGGCGGCGGTCATCGAGGAGGACTTCGCAACCGACCCGCTGGCGCGCGGCTGGCGCGTCTTCGGCGACAGCTCGTTGTTCCACTGGAACGCATCGAATCAGAATCTCGACGTGACGTGGGATTCCTCCCGCACGAACAGTTTTCTCCACCTGCCCCTCGGGACTATCCTCGGCAAGTCCGACAATTTCAGCCTCAGCTTTGAAGTCCGGCTCAGCGACATCCGCCTCGGCAACACGCCGGGCAAGACCAATGAATTTCAAATCGCCATCGGGCTGATCCACTACGCCAGCGCGATTCGAACGAATCACTACGCCGGCGCCGGCGTCAGCACCGCCTACGGGATTCGGAATGTCGTCGAGTTCGACTACTTTCCCGACGCCGGCTTCGGAGAGACGTTCACCAGCGTGGTCGTTTCGACCAACAACCGCATCTACCCCGTACACAATTTCCCGCTGAAGATGACCACGGGCGACACCTTTCGAATCACGCTCACCTACACCGCGGCGGACCAAACCCTCCGCACCACCGCCACCAGGAACGGCGCGCCTTTCGGCCCGGCTCCTGGTAACGCGTTCGCGGAACTTTCCCTCGCCGGCAAAAGTGATTTCCGCGTCGATTCCTTCGCCATCACCAGTTACAGCGATGCCATTCAAGCCGGCCCGCCGCAGTTCCACGGCTCCGTTCTCGCCCACGGCACCGTCGATAACATCCGCCTCACCCTGCCCCCGCCGGCCATTGCTCAATTCGAACTCTCCCTCGCGAACACCTCTTGGCAGGCCGAGTTCAACACCGTTCCCAACTGGCTCTACACGCTCGAACGCAGCCACAGCCTCGGTCAGTGGATCCCCGTCTCCGAAACCGTCACCGGAACTGGAGCTCGTTTGCTCCTCATCGATTCCCAACCTTCTGCCGATCACTCCTTCTACCGCGTTCGCGCGGAACGACCATGAACTCCCGTACCCCATTCGCCAGTCGCAAGACCACCCGGGCGTTCAGCCTCGTCGAACTACTCGTGGTCATCGCCGTCGTCGGAATTCTCGGTGCCCTGCTCCTGCCAGCGTTGAGTCAGGGCAAGGCCGCCGCCCGTCGCATCCAATGCGTCGACAACCTGCGCCAGCTCGGCCTCGCCACGCAGATGTATTGGGATGAGAACGAAGACTTCACCTTCCGCTACCAAATCGGCGCCACCAATGGGGGACGTCTCTACTGGTTCGGCTGGATCAAGCCCGGCGCCGAAGGCCAGCGCGAATTCGATCCCACTCAAGGCGCGCTCTACCCGTTCCTCCAAAGCAGCGGCGTCGAGATCTGTCCCTCACTCGACTACAACAACGCCCTCTACAAGTACAAGGCCCGCGGCGCGGCTTACGGCTACGGCTACAACCTCAACCTCGGCAAAACATCCATCAACACCAGCCGCATCTCGCAGCCTTCGGACACTGTTCTCATGGCGGATGCCGCCCAAGTGAACGACTTCCAAGCACCGGCGTCACCAGATAATCCGATGGTGGAAGAGTTCTACTACATCGACGCCGATGACGGTGGGGGCTATCCAAACGCGCACTTCCGCCACCAGAAGCAGGCGAACGTCGTCTTTGCCGACGGCCATGTTGACCGCGAGAAGCCAGTGCCCGACTCCATCGACCCACGGCTCCCCGGCCAGTCGATTGGCTGGCTGCGACCAGAGATCCTGCAACTTCGCTGACGCGAGCCACGGTCCTCTCCGGCCCTGCGCTGCGCCCGCCAACCTCGCCAGGATTTCAGCCCTCGCAGCACCCACTGCGCGAGCCGACCGCCGGTCGATCAAACTTCGAGAACCTCGTTGCAAATCAGGCGCGCTGCGCAAGACTTCCGGCCGATACCGCCATGAAAACCCGCACGCTATCCCGACGCTCCTTCGTCACGACCCTTGGCGCCGCTGCCCTGGCCACCAGCGCGTTTGCCGCCCCGCCACCCGCGCGCAGGAAGGTTCCCATCGGCCTCCAGATGTATTCTGTGCGCGATGACGAGAAGCGCGACTTGTTCGCCACCCTGAAGGGCCTCCGCGAGATGGGCTACGACTGCGTCGAATTCTGGGCGCCTTACTTTGACTGGACACCGGCGCGCGCCAAGGAAGTGCGCAAGCAGCTCGATGATCTCGGCCTACGCTGTTACTCGAATCACACCGGCGTCAAGCATTGCGCGGCGGAACATCTGCCGCACGCCATCGAGCTGAGCCATATTCTCGGCAGCCGCTACGTCATCATGGCGCACGCCGGTCCACAGGCGAACCTCGACGGTTGGAGGCGGACCGCGGAGGTCTTGGGCAAGATGCACGAGAAGCTGAAGCCTGCCGGGATCGGCTGCGGCTACCATAATTGGGACGTGGACTTCCGTCCCGTCGATGGCACCCGCCCCATCGACATCCTCACCGGCCAAACGCCGAAGGAAGTTGCCTTCCAACTCGACGTGGCCACGTGTCTCGCCGCCGACGCCGATACGCTCGCGTTCATCAAAGCCAACGCTGGCCGCATCAAGACCTATCACCTCAAGGACTGGTCCTCCGACCGCGAGAAGCACTACCGCGTGCTGCTCGGCGAAGGCATCGGGCCTTGGAAGGAACTGCTCGAACTCGCCGAAGGCATTGGCGGCGTGGAGCACTACCTCATCGAACAGGAAGGCAGCCGCTTCTCGCAGATGGAAACCGCGCGACGTTGTCTGGAGAATCTCAAGAGCCTGCGCGGATAGTTTCGGAGCGCGACCTTCAGGTCGCTTCGACTTGCGAACAAGCCACGGTTCGAGAAGTTCAAGCGCGCTTCCCATTTTGGATGCTGAAGCGGCGTGAACGCCGCGCCGCGGACCGCGACTGTGTCGCAGACCAGTCGCAGCGGGTGAGAGACGAGGAAGCGCCGGGCTATGGGATGGAATCCCAGTGGGATTACGACCCGCTACGGGTTGATTTGTTTGAGGTAATCGGACGGAATATGTTCTTCAATCGTTAGACTCAATTCGTCCTTCGCGAACCTGCAAATGAACTTCATTGCGCGATCCACATGGAAAGCTGTGTCGTCCGGGCTTGGGTTGCCGTATTTGTGCTGAATGTTGTTTCTCTCTTCGTGGAGGAGTTCCAAGTCCGGCCTTTCTGGAATTTTGCAATTCAACTCTTTTTCGAGAATTTCGTAGGCACCCCAAATACTTATAGTTTCTTTCGGGTTTTTGTAGATAGATTTGCCCCCCGCTCTCACACGTTCCTTTAGAAGAAGTTCGACCGCCTGATCAACATGCAGCACGGCAAATTTCATATCAGTCGAAGTATCGCTCCGCAAAAAATGCCATAGACCGTGCTCCAGAACTTCGAACGCAGAGCGAAGGAGTGGCGAGAGCTTAACGGTTTTTATTGTCGCCTTTTTAGGCATAACGCAGAGCTCGGTACAGTTGATCGAACTTTACGCCTTTGCCTTTTTGCCCCCGCCTTCAACAAATTCTTCACCAGAGCGCGTTAGCGTGTATGCTTTCCTACCTTCATCTCTCTTTGCCTGCATTAAAAAGCTCCGTCGGATATTCTGAATGATCATCTGACTTGTGTTAGAGCTTTCCAGCTTTGAATCGTAATAACAGGTGTTGATATCGGCTGGAGTGAATGCGGTTAATCCACCGTGCTTTTCCAAGTAGTAACCAAAGGCCAAAACCAAGTCTGTGTGCTTCTTGAACCCAAGCTGTCTGATAAATTCGCCTACTGAAACCTTCTTGCCCGGCAAGCTTGCGAGACTGGAAGGCTGATTTGCAGCTTTACGGTTTGGGGTAGGTTCGGTCTTTTGTAATTTCCCTTCGCATGGATTAAATCGAGCAAGCATTTCTAAAACAAACTGCTTATCCCCCTCGACTTCGATCTTCTGGTCCGCCTTCTCAATGCAAACTCGGTAAGTTTTTCCGGCCATATGTTTAATTCCTCGTTGATGCTGCAAGTTTGTTTTTCATTAACAAGTCTGGAACAAGATTGGAAGAACACATTACACGACGTTTTGCTTCGCAAAGCTAGCCCTCCTTGCCCGTGTCGCGATGAACACCGGCATGTATTTGGCTAGGGCGCATTCGGGCCAGCCGTCTTCGTAGAGACCGGTGAGGCTGAAGCCCACTTCCAGTTGCCCGCCGAGGAGCTGTTCCAGCGTGTGACCGAACACGAGCGGTTCGTCCTTGGCGATGAACCGGCCGCGCTCCTCCTCGGTCAGGCTGGTCACGTCCGAATACGGCAGGGTGTGGCGTACGCGGAGTTCGCCAGCCTCCAGCGCGAAGGGATCGAAGATGAAGTAGGCAGGGTTGAAGAAGCCGGCCAGCAGCGCGCCGCCGGGGCGCAGCACGCGGAAGGCTTCGCGCCACACGGGGCGGATATCCGGCACGAACATGTTCGAGCAGGGATGCACGACTAGATCGAAGCTCGCGTCGGGAAAAATCGAGAGGTCGGCCATGTCGCCCTGCACCGTGGCGAGGTCGAGGGATTCGCGCTCCGCGACGAGTCGATCCTGCGCGAGTTGCTTCGGGGATTGATCGAGCACGATCACCTTCGCCCCGGCGGCGGCGAGCAGCGGCGCCTGCTGTCCACCGCCGGACGCCAGCGCAAGCACGTCGCGTCCGCGCAACTCACCGAGCCAGTCCGCCGGGACATGCTTCACCGGCGTGAGGAGGATCTCCACGACTCCAGCGCGCGCCCGGGCGATTTCTCCAGCGCTGACGGGCACCGTCCAGCGGTTGCCCTTTTCGACCTGGCGATCCCAAGCATTACGGTTGTAGGCGCGTGCGTCCATTGGGCTTGAAGTTAGGAAGCTTCCGGCGGAGCGGCAACCCGTTTCCCGACCGGAGATGGCTGGTGCCTCGTCACGTTTGGAATCCGCACTCGACAGAACTCACCCCAACCGCGCCTCTTCCAAGTCCAGTTCCCGTTCGAGTTTGTGCAGGAGCTCCTTGCTGACGCGGTGCTGGCGGTGGAGTGCGATGAGATGTTGTCGTTCCGCAGCCAACGCTTCGCGGCGCAGGCGACGGCTTTCGATGGAACGCTGCCGCGTCGGGCTCCAGCCCAGGGCTTCGGCAAGCTCATCGCCGAGATGGTGGAGGCGTTCCTGATAAGCGGCGGTGACGGCGGTAATGGCTTCCGGCGTGAGCTTCTCCTGGCTGCCGAATTCCTCGATGCGGGTGAGCGCCGCCTGGGCAGCGGCCCGACGGGCGTCGCGTTCGGCGTGGTCTTCCGTCTGATTCACGCTGACGCCGAGACGACGTATGAGCCACGGCAAGGTGAGCCCCTGGCCGACGAGTGTGACGAGAATGACCGCGAACGTGAAGAAGAGCACAAGGTCGCGCTCGGGAAACTCGCTTCCATTCGGCAGGAGCCGCGGCACCGCGAGCGCCGCAGCAAGTGACACCACGCCGCGCATGCCGCACCAGCCGAGGACGGCGACGTTGCGCACGGGAGGGAATGGCTCGCGAGTGCGAATGCGGGCGTTCAACCAGCGGGGGAGATACGCGCCGGGAAAAACCCAGAGTAGACGGGTGACGATGACGACGCCGCCGATGATGGCCGCGTGAAACAGCAGTTCGCCCCACGGATGCTCGTGCAGGCCGCGAACGACTTCCGGCAGTTGCAGGCCGATGAGCATGAAGACGACGCCGTTGAGCAGGAAGACGAAGGTGTTCCAAAACGCGGTGGCCGTTAGGCGCGTGCTCGCGGAGAGCAGCTCGAAACTGCGGGCGCCAATCCAGATACCGGCGGTTACCGTCGCGAGCACGCCTGAGACGTGCAGTCGTTCCGCGCCGAGATAGGCGACATAGGGAACAATCAACGAAACCACGATGTCGATGAGGTCATCCCGAATCCAGCTCAGCAGCTTGGTAAAAATCCAGCCGACCAGCAGACCCACCGCCACGCCGCCGGCTGCCAACAGGACAAATCCGCCACCGGCTTTCGCAAGCGAGAACGTTCCCGTGGCCACGGCCGCGAGCGCGAACTTATAGGCGACAAGGCCGGTCGCATCGTTCACGAGGCTTTCGCCTTCAAGAATTGTGACCATGCGCTTCGGCAGTCGAAGTCGTTGCGCAATGGCCGAGGCGGCGACGGCATCCGGCGGGGAAACGATCGCGCCGAGCACGAACGCCGCGGCCAGCGGAAGTTCCGGCACAAGGGCGTGAGCGACGAGCGCAACTGCCGTCGTGGTGAAGAGGACGAGACCAATGGCAAGCAGGCTGATGGCGCGGAGGTTGTCGCAAAAATCCTTCCACGACGTAAACCACGCCTGCGCGTACAGCAACGGAGGCAGGACGATGAGAAAAACGTAGTCCGGTTGAAGTTCAACGCGGGGCAATCCCGGAATAAGGCTCACGGCCAACCCGCCGACCACGAGCATGATCGGCTCGGGCACTTGCAGCTTGCGCGCGAGCAGGCCAAAGCCCGCCAGCATGATCAGCAGGAGGATGAGCAGTTCGACAGTTTGCATCAGCGGACGGACGTTAGTGGAACCGGAAACCGGCTGCACGCTTCGAGTGAGGGGAGCCGGTGACGGGGTTCAAGCCAGCGCCCGCCTCAGCAGTTCCACAATCTCACTGTGCCCACGCCGGGTTGCCCAAGCGAGCGGCGTGGCCCACGATGGATCGTCTGGCAGACTCGGCTTGGCGCCGCGGCTGAGGAGGAACTTCACCATCTCGGTCCGTCCGAACTTCGCGGCCCAGCCAAGCGGCGTGGAGCAGATGTCCTCGTCGCGCGCGCTCAAATTCGCGCCACGATCAAGAAACCAAGTGGCTTTTTCCACGTCACCCTGGCTGGCCAGATGATGCAGTGTGGTGATGCCGAGCCAGTCCGCGGCGTTCGCATTCATGCCTTGCTGGAAGAGCAGGTCATTCAATTCGCGTGTCTTCGCGCCGACCGCCCAGCCGGGGAATTCGATCCGCGCGGGAAGGTTGGGTTGGTAGCGCAGCATCAGGCGCACGAACGCCTCCTTGCCCTCGCTCGCCGCGTTGGCCAGCGCGTCGGGATCGTTGGCGAGAGCGGAGTTCGCAGCAAAGACCGCCGCGCCGGTGACGACATCGCCGCTGTAGGCGAGCAGATGCACTCCACGCGCCGCGCCGTGCGAGCAGAGGAGTTCCACCATTTCTCTATTGGGCTTCGTGGCATAGCCTGCGCTGGACATCGCCGCGCTCAACGTGTCGGCGGAGCTTTCGATCTCCACATTGGGATGCGCGCCATGGGCGAGGAGGAGTTTGACGATCTCGATGTGACCGCGCACCACGGCGGAGTGCAGAGCGTGACCGCGCGGCGCGATGCCTTCCTCGGGCAGGTTCGGATCCGCACCACGCTCCAACAGGAGCCGGACGATCTCGATGTGACCGCCGGCGGCGGCGTTGCGCAACGGCGTGCCAGAGCAGGCGTAGTAGGTCACGACCTCCGAGGCGCGATTCGCCAGCGATGGATCTTGATCGCACAACTCGCGAACGCGGTTCAGGTCGCCGAACCACGCGGCCGTGCAGATGTCGCAGAACGCGCCGCGCTGGCGAAGATGTTCGTAGACCTCGCGTGGCGTCGGTGCGCTGTCCTTCGGCATGCGGTCCCAGCCGCGAAAGTGATAATCACCATTGTTCAGGTGAATGGGCTGCGCGCCATCGCAACGCTTGGCGTTGATGTCCGCGCCGCGCTGGAGCAGCTCATCGATGAGATCGATCTGACGCGTCATTGCGGCCCAGTGAATGGGCTGATTGGATCGCAGATCGCCGGCGTGCAGCAATTCAGGCGAGGCATCGAGGAGGCTCCGCATCTTTGCGCCGTCCCGCTGGCGGATGGTCTCGGCGACGGGCTCGCCCCTCAGCGAGATGTTGTGAATCTCGGCGAGCTTCGTCGTGAGCAGCGCTTCCATCTCCGCGTAGCCCCGATCACGCGCGATTTCGAGGGGCGAGTCATTCACGGCAAAGCCGATGGGATTCTTATCGCGTTCCAAGAGGAACTCGACGACGGCGAGGCGGTTCTCTCGCACGGCGAAATAGAGCGGCTTGCGGTAGGCGTGCTGGCAGCGAGCGAGCGAAGGGTCCTTGCTGAACAGTCGCTGGACTGCCGTCACGTCTCCGACAATGCACGCGCAGAACAGTTCCCAGACATCTGTACCGATGCCGCTGGACCACACCAGCGGTTCACTTTTCTTCAGCTCGTCGGGTTGGGTCATGGGAGGGAGGGCAAACTTGGTTGCATCATTCAGCGCGTGATGGAGTGCCCTGAATGACGCCGGGCCGAGCTACGGTTGGCAACTGGTTTCTATGCGAATGTGGGATCGACTCTGCGCCTCCGTCCCATCGACTCGGAAAAACAAAACAGGCGCTGAGTGATTCACTCAGCGCCTGTTCGCTTCGAGCGGAAAGGATTATTTCTTGTCGGACGGAGGGACGGGCGGGGTTGGCTTGGGAGCGGCGGGACCGCCATCCGCCTGGCGCTTCTTCAGCAGCTCATCGCGCTCCTTCTTGCGCTCTTCCATCATGGCCTGGCGCTCGGTCTCGTCGAGTTTGCCGTCGCCATTCTTGTCGTACTTCTTCATCAGCTCGGCGCGGCGATCCTCGTTGAGCGCCTTGCGTTCAGCTTCGTCGAGGCGACCATCACCGTTCTTGTCATACTTCTTGAAAGCTTCCGGGATGGCGCGCGGAGCACCGGCTGGAGGAGCACCCGGGGGCACGGACGGCTTGGGTTTGTCGTCACCATCCGCTGCTGTGGCCGCCATTGCGCCAAGGCTGAGCGCGAGCGTCATGGCAAATATCGATTTCATCATGTTTAGCTGGTTATATTGTTATTCGTTTCACCGCATCTGTTCATCGGTCCGGAACCGGACCTGCACGAGTCGAAGGTTCAAGGACCGCTACGACTGGGATGGCGGTGAATGAGGAGAACCTACAAGAACCCACCGCCACCTGTCAAAGCCCCGGAAGGCCTTGGCCCACTGACAACCGCTTGTCCGGCATCCCGCCGACCGGCTCCTGACTGCGTCCCGGAAACTTTATTGCCCACCAAATGAACACCGTGCTATTCAGGCACGTCCACATGAAATCATTTATGCGAATCACTTCTCTCTCAGGACTTCTTGCGTTCGCGCTGCTCACGGGCTGCGCCACGATGAATCGAGCCAACAATCCTCCCGCCGGATTCACGGCGCTTTTCAACGGCACCGACCTCACCGGCTGGCGCGGCGGCGATACGTTCGACCACCGCAAGTATCTCGAAATGCCCGAGGACAAACGCGCTGAGCAGGACGCGAAGTGGACCGAGGACATGCGCAAGCACTGGAGCGTGCAGAACGGTGAACTCGTGAACGATGGCAACGGCAAATACGCCACGACCACCAAGGATTACGGCGACTTCGAGCTGTTCGTCGATTACAAGACGGTGCCAAAGGCTGACTCCGGCATCTACCTTCGCGGCGTGCCGCAGGTTCAGATCTGGGATTACACCGAGAAGGCGAAGTTCAACATCGGCGCCGACAAGGGCAGCGGCGGCTTGTGGAACAACAGCGCCGGCGCGCCGGGCAAGGATCCACTCGTGCTCGCTGACAAGGCGTTCGGCGAATGGAACAAGTTCCGCATCCTCATGGTCGGCTCCCGCGTGACCGTTTGGCTCAACGGCAAGCTCGTAGTCGATCATGCGCTCATGGAAAACTATTACGACCGCAAGAAGCCAATCCCGGCCAAGGGCCCGATCCAGCTCCAGACGCACGGCGGCGAAATTCGCTGGCGCAACGTGTTCATCCGCGAAATCGGCGCGGCGGAGGCGAACAAGATCCTCGCGTCCAAAGGCACCGAAGGTTTCAAGTCGATCTTCAATGGCAAGGACTTCACCGGCTGGGCCGGCCCGGTGGATAACTACGACATTCAGGATGGCGCGGTGACCTGCAAGCCCAAGAAGGGCGGCACGATTTACACGAAGGAGGAATACACCGACTTCGTCGCGCGCCTCGAATTCAAGCTCCCGCCCGGGGGTAACAACGGTCTGGCGATTCGTTATCCCGGCACCGGCGACACCGCCTACGTCGGTATGTGCGAACTGCAGGTGCTCGACGAGAACTACGAGAAGGTCACCAAGTCCAAGCTCGACCCGCGACAAGTGCATGGCTCGGCTTACGGCATGGCCGCGGCCCAGCTCGGCCATCAACGCCCCGTCGGCGAATGGAACTTCCAGGAAGTCACCGTCAAAGGCTCCAAGATCAAAGTGGAACTGAATGGCGCGGTCATTCTCGATGCAGACCTCGCGACCGCGAAAGATTTCATGGCGAAGTCGCCGCACCCCGGAAAGGACCGCACGAGCGGCCACTTCGGATTCGCCGGACACAGCGATCCGGTTTCATTCCGGAACGTTTCCATCAAGAAACTCTAAATCGCCCCAACGAGAGCCGCCGAAAGGCGGCTCTCTTCTTTTCCACCCCAACCTTCCCCGTCCATGAACTCCCTCTCCCGTCGCCAATTCCTCACTCGCACCACCGCAGCCGCTGCCGGACTTTGGCTTGCCGCGCCGCAATTCCTCCGCTCGCAGGGCGCGTTGTCCGCCAATGACAAGTTGAACATCGGCGTCATCGGCGTGAACGGCCAAGGCGGGTTCAGCATCGGCGAGATCAACAAGCTCGGGCACAACTTCGTTGCGCTGTGCGATGTCGATGAACAACGTCTCGCACCCGTCGCGCAGAAGTTTCCCGGCGCGAAAACGTACCGCGATTTCCGTCGGCTCATCGAGCAGAAGGACATCGACGCTATCGTCGTCGCCACGCCGGACCACACACACGCGGTCGCCAGCGTCGCCGCACTCAAGAGCGGACGGCATCTCTACTGCGAGAAGCCGCTCGCCCGCACCGTTTCCGAAACGCGCATCATCACCGAGACCGCGCGCCAGATGAAACGCGTCACGCAGATCGGTACGCAGATTCACGCGGGCGGAAATTACCGTCGCGTGGTGGAACTTATCCGCAGCGGCGCGATTGGCGAAGTGAGCGAAGTCCACGTGTGGGTGGGTGGCGGCTATGGCGGCAAGCAACGGCCGAAGGAATTTCCGCCGGTGCCGAATAACCTAGACTGGGACCTCTGGCTCGGGCCGGTGACGAAGCAGCCGTATCATCCGGACTGGACGCATTTCAACTGGCGGCACTGGTGGCATTTCGGCGGCGGCACGCTGGCGGACTTCGGCTGCCACTTCATGGACCTGCCCTTCTGGGCGCTGGACTTGCACCATCCTACGACCATCGAGGCAGAAGGTCCGGCGGTGGATGCCTATTCTCCGCCCACGTCGCTCATCGTGCGGTATCAATTCCCGGCGCGCGTGATGGAAGGCACCAAGTGGTCGCCGCTCAAGCTCACCTGGTATCACGGCGGCAAGTATCCCACCGAACTCCTCACGCCCGACCAGCACAAGAAGTGGGGCAGTGGCGTCATGTTCGTCGGCTCGAAGGGCCAGCTCGTCTCCGACTACGGACGGCACGTGCTCCTGCCGGAGAAGGATTTCGAAGGCTTCGTGAAACCCAAGCCGTTCATCCAGGATTCCATCGGGCATCACCGCGAATGGATCGAAGCGATCAAGACCGGCGGCACCACGACCTGTCGTTTCGATTACTCCGGTCCGCTCACGGAGACCGCGCTGCTCGGCAACGTCGCCTTCCGCGTCGGCAAGAAGCTGGAATGGGATTTCGAGAAGCTGAAGGCCACCAACTGCGGCGAGGCGGATGAGTTCATCCAGCACCAGTACCGCCGCGGCTGGAAGATTTGAGAGCTTCCGTAACCATGGATGGACACGGATCAGCACGGATTCTGAAAAGGCGAAAGCGATAGCCCGCGAAATACGCCAAAGAACGCGAAAGCTTCAGTCCTATTTCGCGTCGTTCGCGTGTTTAGCGGATCAATCATCTGTGTTTATCGGTGTCCATCCGTGCTTTCCTCGGTGCAACCTTACAAAACTGTAAGCCTCTCGCGCCTTGAGCTTTGACCCGGCTTGCGGCAACACTACCCGCCGCATGAACACCGGTATCACCGCCATTAACGAGGAAGTCCAGAAAGCCAGCGCGTTTATTCGCCCGCTCTTCGCCGAGGTCGGCAAGGTTGTCATCGGGCAGACCTACCTCGTCGAGCGCCTCGTCATTGGCCTGCTCGCCAACGGCCACGTTCTCCTCGAAGGCGTGCCCGGCCTCGCCAAGACCCTCTCCGTCAAGTCGCTCGCCTCCTGCATGCACGTGAAATTCTCGCGCCTGCAATTCACGCCCGACATGCTCCCCGCCGACGTCGTCGGCACGCAGATTTACAACCCGCAATCCGGCGGCTTCACCACGCGCAAGGGACCGATCTTCGCCAACCTCGTTCTCGCCGACGAAATCAACCGTGCCCCCGCCAAGGTGCAGAGCGCGCTGCTCGAAGCGATGCAGGAAAAGCAGGTCACCATCGGCGACCAGACCTACAAGCTCGAAGACCCGTTCCTCGTGCTCGCCACGCAAAACCCGATTGAACAGGAAGGCACCTACCCGCTGCCTGAAGCGCAGGTTGACCGCTTCATGCTTAAGCTGAAGATCGGTTACCCGAGCCGCGAGGAGGAACGCCAGATTCTCGACCTCATGGCCAAGACCACGAACCTGCCCGAGGCCAAGCCCGTCGTGGAACCGAAGGACATCGCCCGCGCCCGCGCCGTGCTGAACGACATCTACATCGACGACAAGGTGAAGGATTACATCGTTGATCTCGTGTGCGCCACGCGCGACCCCGGCCACTACAAGATCCAGCTCCAGGGCCTCATCCAGCTCGGTGCCTCGCCGCGCGCCACCATCGCGCTCACGCTTGCGGCCAAGGCGTATGCCTTCCTGAAAGGCCGCGGCTACGTGACGCCGCAGGACGTGAAGAGCATCGGCATGGACGTGCTCCGCCACCGCGTGAGCATCACCTACGAAGCCGAAGCCGAGGAGAAGACGACCGAGACCATCGTGCAGAAGATTTTCGATGAACTGCCCGTGCCGTGAGTCAGCACAAGCTAATGTCTATGGTCGATGTTTCAGGCATTCATTTCCACGACTGTCAGATCAAGCGAGTTATTGAGGATAATGGTACTCACTCGTTGACGATGGAGGTCGATTACCCTGTGAACTGGGAAAAGAATGATTTTGCCGCTCGATTGCTAGTGTTCGATGACTGCTACAATTACCAAGTGTTTGAACAACCCTTTGAGGGCTACCCCACGATTCTCGGCGCGACAATTGTCAGCAACGAAAACGGCTGGAACAAGGTTGCATTGGAAACAAACATGGGACGCCGCGAGTTGATCTGCAAAGGTCTTCGACTGGTATGATCCCCCGCGAAATCCTCAAAAAGATCCGGCAGATTGAGCTGCGCACGAACCGGCTCGTGAATGAGACGCTCGGCGGCCAGTACCACAGCGTCTTTAAGGGTCAGGGCATGAACTTCGAGGAAGTGCGCGAGTATCAGCCCGGCGACGAGGTCCGCGCCATCGATTGGAACGTCACGGCGCGCATGAACCATCCGTTCGTGAAGAAGTTCGTCGAGGAACGCGAGCTGACGCTCATGCTCATCGTGGACCTCAGCGGCTCCGGCCTCTTCGGCTCCGGTGACCAGGCCAAGCGCGAGTTGGCCGCCGAGATCGCCTCCGTGCTCGCCTTCTCCGCCATCCGCAACAACGACAAGGTCGGACTCATCCTCTTCACCGACGAGGTGGAGAAATACATGCCGCCGAAGAAGGGTCGCCGCCATGTGCTGCGTGTCATCCGAGAGATTCTTTTCTACGAGCCGAAGCGCAAGGGCACGAACCTGAACACCGCGCTGCAATTCCTCAGCCGCGTCACCGCGCACAAGGCCATCGCAGTGGTCATCTCCGATTTCATCGATGAATCGGCGCCAGTGAACGCCTCCGCGATGCGCGCGCAACGGGGCCAGGCCAGCGCCGGGCAGTCGCTCATGTCTCAGGGCTGCTTCGTCGCGTTGCGCCAGGCGAACCGACGTCACGATGTCGTCGCCGTCCACATCGCGGACAAGTTCGAGTTGGAACTGCCTGCGTTGGGTCGCCTGATTCTCGAAGACGCTGAGACGGGCAAGGTCGTGGAAGTGAACACGAGCGTGCTGCGTCATCGGAATGCGTTCAAGGAACGTCAGGCCAAGGCGCAGGCCGAGCTGGCGAAGCTCTTTCGCTCGGCGAACATCGATTCGATTCAACTGCTGACGGGCGTGCCTTACGGCGCGGCGCTCGGGAAGTTTTTCGAGACACGCGAAAAGCGGAGGGCACGCGGATGAGGAAAGTAATCAGTGAAACAGTAATCAGTAGGTCAGTGGGCGCTGAGTGGCCGCAATACGTGTTCGCACTGAACACTGATTCACTGACAACTGACCTACTGATTACTTCTCCAACGGGAGGTGCTCGATGAACACGAATCTCGTCGGCCCGATCCCCACCGACATCCGCGGCATCAAACCGCCGGTGGACATTCCGGACCCGTGGCTGTTGCTATGGGTGCTGCTCTCGGGCCTCGCGGCGGCGATTCTCGTGCTGGTCATCGTCGGCTTGTTCCGACGCAAGAAGGCGCAGGTCGTGGAGGAAGTTGTCATTCCGCCGCACGTGCGCGCGAAGCAACGTCTCGCGGAGGCGCTACGCTTGATCGGCGACCCGAACCAGTTCTGCACCGAAGTCTCGCAGACCTTGCGTCTCTACCTCGAAGAACGTTTCACGCTGCGCGCGCCAGAGCGGACGACGGAGGAATTCCTCATCGAGCTCCAGAACAGCAAGCATCTCACGCTCGATCAGAAGCTTTCGCTCGGGGACTTCCTGCAAAGCTGCGACCTCGTGAAGTTCGCGCGCCACGAACCGACCGAGAGCAATCTGCGCCAGCTGCACGACTCCGCGCTGCGACTCGTGGACGAAACGCAGTTCGAGCCAATCAGTCCGGCGGCGCCCGTTGCGCTAGGAACCACTCCGCCGCCCATCCCGCCGGCCGCCGATTCCGCGGACGTGAATCGAAAATCGTAAACCGGAAATGGCCTTCACCTTCGCGCATCCGTGGTTCCTGTTGCTGCTCCTGCTGCTGCCGGCGGCGGCGTGGTGGCGTGCGCGCCGGGGCAATCCGGCTGCGTTCCTCTATTCCTCCACGCATCTCGTCAGTGGCGTGGCGAACATCGGGCAGTCCGGCGCGGGCCGCGTGCTCGCTGCGATGCGCTGGCTGGCGCTCATTTTGTTTATTGTCGCCCTGGCACGGCCGCAGTTTGTCGAGAGCGAGACTTCCGTGAAGGCGAGCGGCATCGACATCGTCGTGGCCATCGATCTCTCAGGCAGCATGGAGTCCGAGGACTTCGAGCTGAAGGGTGAGCGGGTGAACCGCCTCGTGATCGCGAAGGACGTATTGACGCAGTTCGTCACCCGCCGACCCGGCGATCGCATTGGTCTCGTCGCGTTCGCGGGCAAGGCCTACGTCGCGGCGCCATTGACGCTCGACCATGACTTCCTGCAAATGAACATCGCACGACTCGAACTTCATCAGATCGAGGAAGGCACGGCGATCGGCTCCGGACTCTCCGCAGCAGTGAACCGCCTGCGCGATTTGAAATCGAAGAGCAAGATTGTGATCTTGATGACCGACGGCCAGAGCAACGCGGGCAAGGTGCCGCCGCTCACCGCCGCCGAGGCGGCACAGGCGCTGGGAGTGAAGGTTTATACGATTGGCGTCGGCACACGTGGCACCGCGCCGATGCCACGCGGCGTAGACTTCTTCGGCCGCAAAGTCTATGCACAGGTGGAAGTCGATATCGACGAGAAGACGTTGACCGAAATCGCAAAGAAGACCGGCGGCGAATACTTCCGCGCCGACAGCACGGACACGTTGCGCAAGATTTACGACCGCATCGACACGCTGGAGAAAACCGAGATCGAAGTGAAACGTCTGGTGCAGATCAAAGAGTTGTTCCATTGGGTGATCGCTCCGGGACTGCTGCTGCTGCTGCTCGAAGCGTTGCTCGGAAACACCGTGTGGAGGAGGCTGCCATGATCGGGAAAGTAATCAGTGAAGCAGTTATCAGTCTTCCCGCGCCGCAAGGCGACGCATTGTTCACTGACTTACTGATTACTTTTTCACTGAATACTCGTCCGACCTCCAGTTCAACTCGTCGAACGAACACATGACCTTCGAACACACCCATCTCGTCTGGTTCGCGCTGCTGGCGGTGCCGGCGCTGATCGCATTTCACTGGTGGGCTGGCCGCGTGAAACGCCGGTTAATCGGCCAGTTCATCGCCGCACGATTGCTTTCAAGCCTGACGATCGGCCTGTCGGCGAAACGCCAGCGGCTGCGCGCTGGCCTGTTCATCGGGGCGGTGGTTTTGACCATCCTGTCGCTGGCACGGCCGCAAATTGGCTTCAGCTGGGAGGAGGCGAAATCGCGCGGGCTCGACATCGTGGTCGCCATCGACACCTCGCGCAGCATGCTCGCGACGGATGTGGCTCCGAACCGCCTGCGCCGCGCGCAACTCGCCGCGCTTGATTTGAAACGTCTCGCGCGGGCGGACCGTCTCGGCCTTGTTGCTTTCGCCGGAAGCGCGTTCCTCCAATGCCCGCTGACGCTCGACGACGAGGCGTTTCGCCAGAGTGTCGACGCTTTGGACGTGAACATCATTCCGCAAGGTGGCACCGCGCTCGCCGAAGCCATCGCCGCCGCGCGCGGCGCGTTCAAGAAGGACAACGACAATCACAAGGTGCTCGTGCTGTTCACCGACGGTGAAGATCACGACGGCAGCGCGTTGGACGCGGCGAAGTCAGCAGGCAAGGACGGCTTGCGCATCTTCACCGTCGGCGTGGGAACTGCAAACGGTGAACTACTGCGACCAGTGGATGCTTCCGGGCGCACGGACTTCATCAAAGACTCGGATGGTAACGTCGTGAAATCCCGGTTGAACGAGACGTTGCTCAAAGAGATGGCCCAGGCGACAGGTGGGTTCTACCTGATACTCTCCGGCGCCAACACGATGAATGTGCTCTACGAACGCGGGCTCGCGCCGTTGCCGAAGAGCGATCTGGCATCGCAGCGGATCAAGCGACCGCACGAACGCTACCAGTGGGTGCTGGGCCTCGCGATCGTGCTGCTGCTGATCGAGATGTTGCTGCCCGAACGCGTTCTACAACGCTCGTCCCCTGCTCTGGCCGGAAACGGAACTACTGCGCTGCTCACGGCATTCCTCGCAGGTGGCGTGTTTGCCGCGGGCACCGTTCACGCGTCGAACGACGAGGGAACGAAGGAATACAAGGCGGGGAATTATCCGAACGCCCAGGCGGCTTACGAGGCGGCGTTGATCAAGAAACCGACGGACGCGCGGCTTCAGTTCAACGCGGGCACGGCGGCGTATCAGGCCACGAACTACTCCGTCGCCCTCAGTCATTTCAACTCCGCGCTGACCAATGCCGACGTGAACTTGCAGCAGAAGCTGTATTACAACATGGGCAATACGCTGTTCCGCATCGGCGCGGCGAGCGACGCCATTCCGGAGAAACAGAAACAGTGGGAGCAATCGTTGAAGAGCTTTCAGAACGCGGCGGCGCTGCGCACCAATGACGTCGACGCGGTGTTCAACGCTCGGTTCGTGAATTACAAGCTCGCCGAGTTGCGCGAGATGCTGCGACTCCTCGACGAAGCGCGAAAGGCCAAGCGCCGTTCTGAAGAAGCCGTGAAGCGCCGCGACTACGAGACCGCCCTGCGCATCATGGCGCCGATGATGACCAATAGCGCCGTCGCGAAGGAAATGCAGGATTACGTGCAACGTCTCCAACAGATCCATGAAATCAACACGCCGCCCCAATAGTAGCTGGCTCGCCATCGCGTTGTGCCACCTGGTCCTCGTCGCGGCTGTCTCCGCCGCGCAACCGGCGCCCGACCAGTTTTTCCATCAAGGCGCGCAGCATTTCCTCGCCACCAACCAACTGTCGCAGGCGATGCTCGCCGTGACGAATGGACTGAAGCTGTTCCCCAACGACGAGAAGCTGAAGAAGCTCTGGGAACTGCTGAATCAGCAGCAGCAACAACAGCAGAACAAGGACGATCAGAAGCAGGATCAGGACAAGAAGGATCAGGAATCCAACGATCAACAATCCAAGGATCAGCAGAAACCGGGCGACGATAAGAAGAATCAACAGAACAAGTCCGAGGAACAGAAGAAGCAGGAAGAGGAGCAGAAAAAGCAGGATCAAGCGTCGCAGCAGGACAAAAAAGATGGCGACAAGAAGGAAGGCCAGAAGGGCCAGCAGGAGAAGGGCGAGGAATCGCAGAACGGAGAAGGCGCTCCGCAGGCCGCTCAAGCCATGCGCATGACGCCGCAGCAGGCGATGCAATTGCTGGAGGCCCTGAAGGCCGAGGAGAAGGCCATGCCCTTCCGCCCCATCATGAAGACCAACCGCCAGGACCGGATTTTCAAGGATTGGTAGACAAACTGACCAACCGCATGGACGCACCCGACCGACTCCACCATTGCCAGCCCCTCGACCACCGCTATATTCCCGCGACCGGTTTGTGCTGTGCGGTCATTCGCCGATAAACACTTATGCAAGTATTGAAAACGATTTTCATCCTGCTCGAAGTCATCCTGCTTTTTAATTTGCTGATCTTCGTGCACGAGCTGGGCCACTTCTGGGCCGCGCGCTGGCGGGGCTTGCGAGTGGATCGATTCGCGATCTGGTTCGGCAAACCGATCTGGAAAAAAAACATTAAGGGAGTCGAATACGCGCTCGGCTGGATTCCCGCCGGCGGCTACGTCGCGCTGCCGCAAATGGCTCCGATGGACGCCATCGAAGGTAAGACCCACGATGCGAAGGAACCGCTTCCCAACATCTCTCCGCTGGACAAGATCATCGTGGCTTTCGCCGGCCCGCTCTTCAGCTTTCTCCTCGCCATCGTCTTCGCCGTGATCGTCTGGGGCGTGGGGCGCCCGGTGAAGGAAGCCGACAAGACGCGCACCATCGGCTGGGTCGACATTAATGGCCCGGCGTGGAAAGGCGGATTGCGACCTGGCGATGAAGTCATCGAGATCGACGGCCATCCCATCAAGCAGTTCGGTCCTTCATCCCATGAGAGCGTGGTGTGGCGCATCGTCACCAGCGAGGGCACGAACATCACCTTCAAATTCCTGCGCGAAGGCAAGGAGCAGATGGCCTCCGTCACGCCCTACAAGCGCCCGACGCAGTGGTATGAACGCAAGGCCATGCGTCAGGTGCTGATCGCGCCCGTGCAGGAAGCCATCATCCACGACGTGATCACGAACAGTCCGGCCGCGCTCGCCGGGCTGCGTCGTGGTGACAAGGTGGCAACGTTGAACGGACAGAAGGTGTACTCGCCGCACGCGGTGATTCACGCCGAGGAATCGATGACCAACGCCAATTCGGCCCCGGTGACGCTCGGAATTGTTCGCAGCAATGAAACCCTCTCTGTGACCCTTGCTGCCGAAAAACCGTTGAGCCCGGCCAAAAGCGATCCAGTGTTCGGGATCACTTCGTGGGAAGATCGAGCCGCGACCGCGCTCATTCATCCCACGCCGTGGGAACAGGTCGAAGGCAGCGTGAACCAGATTGCCGGCACGTTGCAGGCCCTTTTCTCGCGCAAGTCGGACATCGGCGTGCAACAACTCGGCGGCGCGGTGATGATCATCCGCGTTTACACCAATCTCTTCGACAGTCCGGACGGCTGGCGTCTGGTGCTCTGGTTCAGCGTGGTGATGAACGTGAACCTCGCGCTGTTGAACATGCTTCCCTTTCCCGTGCTGGACGGCGGACACATCACGCTTGCCATTCTGGAGCAGATTCGCCGTCGCCCCGTCAGCGGCGCCATTCTGAATTACTTCCAGACCGCCTGCGCAATGGCCTTGATCACCTTCATGCTTTATATCGCGTTTTTTGACGCCGGCGACTGGATGCGCAGCGCGAGTCAGAACCGCGAGCAGCCCATCGTCTTCGCGCCGAAGAAGTAACTCACGCCCGCGCGCCTCTTCCACAGCCGATCAATCGCCGCAAAGCGGTTGACCGGCTTTTTCCTGCCTCCTAATCTTCCGGACGGCCAATACCGGCCGCGATCTGGACTTTTACAGCACATGAACTACTGCGCTTCACCGTTTGTCTTTCAACGACGCAAGACCCGCGAAATCGTCATCGGCGATCCCGCGCGCGGCGGCGTCATCATGGGCGGAGACCGTCCGGTGGTCATGCAGTCCATGCTCACCTGCGACACGATGGACACCGCGGCTTCCGTCCAGCAGACGCTCGACCTCGTCGCCGTCGGCTGCCAGATCGTCCGCATCACCGCGCCCACCGTGAAGGACGCGGCGAACCTCCAGAACATCGTCGCGGAGCTGCGCCAGCGCGGTTGCCTCGTGCCCATCGTCGCGGACATCCACTTCAAGCCCGAGGCCGCGATGGAAGCTGCCAAGTGGGTCGAGATGGTCCGCATCAATCCCGGCAACTACGCCGACTCGAAGAAATTCGCCGTCAAAGAATACACCGACGAGGCCTACACCGCAGAGCTCAAGCGCATCGAGGAAAAGTTCACGCCGCTCGTGAAGCTCTGCAAGGATCTCAAGCGCGCCATCCGCATCGGCACCAACCACGGCTCGCTCAGCGACCGCATCATGAACCGCTACGGCGACACGCCGCTCGGCATGGTGGAGAGCGCGCTGGAGTTTGCCCGCATCGCCCGCGCGCACGACTTCCACAACTTCAAGTTCTCGATGAAGTCGAGCAACCCGAAGGTGATGGTCGAATGCTACCGGCTGCTCGTCGCACGCCTGAACGAGCTCGGGCCGGACTGGAACTACCCGATTCACCTCGGCGTCACCGAAGCCGGCGAAGGCGAGGACGGCCGCATCAAGAGCGCCATCGGCATCGGCTCCCTGCTCTGCGACGGCCTGGGCGACACCATCCGCGTCTCGCTCACCGAGGACAGCCCGCGCGAAATTGAAGTCTGCCGCGACCTGCTCGCACAGATTCCTCTCCTTTCGAATTCCGCGCTCCCCGTTCCGCACTCCGCGTTTCCTTTCGACCCCTTTCACTACGAACGCCGCTCGACGCCCGTAATCGATCTCGGCCTCGACGGCATGAAGTGCGGCGGCGAACAGCTCATCCGCGTCGTCGTCACCCGCGCCACATGGGACAAGGTCGCGCCGAAGATTCGTCCGAAGGACGACGTGAAGCCCGAGGCCGTTTACGAAGACCTGAACATCCAGGAGATCGATCCCACGCAAGACTTCAGCATCGCGTGCGACACGCAGCTCGTCACCGTGAAGGACGGCGTGAGCCTGCCCGCCATCACCGCCTTCCGCTTGCTCGCGCTCAAGCTCAAACAACTTGGCCGCAAGAACCCAATTCTGCTGAAGGATTGCCTCGCGTTCGGCGCCACCGCACTCGAACCCAAGATCGCTTTGCTCCGCGCCTCCGTCGTCATCGGCGCGCTGCTCGCGGACGGCATTGGCGACGCGATTCTCGTGCGCGGCGAATCCGGTGCGGGCATGTCCCTGCGGCTCGCCTACAACATCCTGCAAGCCGCCGGCTGCCGTTCCTTCAAGACTGATTACGTCGCGTGCCCGAGCTGTGGCCGCACGCTCTTCAACCTCCAGACCGTCACCGCGCGCATCAAGGCCCGCACCGAGCATCTCAAGGGCGTGAAGATCGCCATCATGGGCTGCATCGTGAACGGCCCAGGCGAAATGGCCGACGCGGACTTCGGCTACGTGGGCGGCGCCCCGAACAAGATCAACCTCTACGTGGGCAAGACCCCCATCAAGTTCAACATCCCCGAAGCCGAAGCCGTGGACCGCCTCGTCGATCTCATCCGCGAACACGGCAAGTGGGTGGAGCCGGAGCCGGTGGGTGCGACGGCGCAATAGGAATGTCAGGCCGCAACTTCTGATCAATCGCAGGTTTTAACACCACGTATGAAAATACTAAAAGCCGGGGCGTTGACAGTAATTCTTGTTGGTTCTGCTGCCTGCATATTCTGGCAGCATCAACAGATCGGACGGTTGATGGCAGAACGATCCCTTCTTCGCGATCAAGTCGAACAAGCAGCGTCACACGAGGCAGAAGTTCAGCGTTCAGCCGTGAAACTCAGTGCAACTGTCGAACGCTTGGAGGCAGATCGAGATGAGTTAATGCGATTACGCGCTCAATCGTCGAAAGTCCGTCAGCTTGAGCAGGAGAATGCGCAGCTAAAGATCGAGCGCCGACGTTTGGCCAGCGAGCTGACTCAGGCGAAACAGACCACTGTTCTTTCCGACCAACACCTAGCGAAGTTACCCGCATCCGACATCAAGGCTCCTTCTGCGCCAGCGGGCGTGACTGATTTTGGAGTGGTGGAGCTTTCCGGCGAAGTTCCATTTCGTCTTGATCTAGGTGAGGGCAAAGAATGCGTTGTCAACACTACCGTCCTCATCGACGGCCAGCTCCAAATGGTTTTCACATTCGAGTCGGAGATTGATGGTGTCCCCGTTCAGACGAAGCAAACGGCTACGACGCTTCCGGGCAGGCAGATGGCTCAAGTGATTAACGGCGTGGAGATCGCTTTGACACCCACCTTGAAAACCAAGTGAAGGGGGTATCACACGCTGTAGCGCCGTCGGGGTCGCGGTTGTCATCCGTGCATCTCGCGCAAGCCAGCCAGTTGAGTTCAGGTTTATTGCTGAGCACTCTCCACATTCCAGAATCATGAAATTCGCCTACACCATTCTCTACGTTCCCGATGTGGTCCGGGCCAACGAGTTCTACGAGCGCGCCTTTGGTTTCCAGCGCGGCTTCGTCCACCAGAGCGGTGACTATGGCGAGTTGCAGACCGGCCAGACGACGCTCTCCTTCGCCAGCCTCACGCTCGCCAATTCCAACTTTGCGGACGGAGTCACACCCAGCGATCCGCAACGTCCTCCTGCCGCCTTCGAGGTGGCGTTTGCCACGGAAGATGTGGCGGCGGCATTTGAACGCGCCACAGCAGCGGGCGCGATTCCCGTCAGCCCGCCCAAGCAGAAACCGTGGGGCCAGACCGTCGCCTACGTCCGCGACCTGAACGGCAACCTCGTCGAACTCTGCACGCCGATGGGTTGATCCGGTTACCGAAATGCTCGTCGGACGGAGGCTCAAAGACGGAGCACGGTGATTTTCAGAAACTTCGCGCTGCCGGAATTGAGGCTCCTCAAGAACGAACATGTCTGAGCGCCTCGTGCCGATCAATTTCAAGATCCTCCCCCGGCTCAATTTTCGCAGGGGGTCAGAGCTACCGGCCGGGAGAACGTCGAATGATGGACCGCATCTCAATCTCGACGGCAGTCTGGCGCCCGAGGAAATCCATCAGGACCAAGACACGATCCTTCCCCGGCATCACGGACGTCACGACGGCCTGAAGCCCGTGAAAAACCCCGCCTGAGACATCGATCTCGTCTCCCGGCGCAACCTGATTTGAAATCACTTGAACCTCCTCGGTCCCGATGAGGCGCCGAATCTCTTCGATCGCAGAGTCTGGAATGGTCGGCCACTTGTTTCCAAAATGCACCACTCCGGAAACCCCCGGAGAATAGTGGATGCGGTTCAAGCTCTGTTCCCAGTCAAACTTGGCGAACAGATAGTTGGGAAACATGGATTCGGTGACGGTCACCGGCCCGATCCTGGTATTGCGGACGAAGCGAAGCCGGGGATTGAAAACCTCGACGCCTTCCAGCTTCTGCAAATGCCCGGCCGCGATATGCTCGTGCTTGGGCTGCGACCGCAGGCAGAACCACGCCGTCGAACCAGCGACCATTTGGCCCAGCTTCTTGTCTTCCATTTGCGCAACCGTTTCCTGCATCCGCCGGAGGTTAAAATCATAATCCGGCGGGCGAAAGGAATTTCCCATCCCAACGAGCGCACAGGCGCATCTTTTCATTGTGATCGATCGGTTGGACCACCTCACCCCGGCCATCTCCCCCAGGAGAAGGGGCGGCCTGAGTGAGGTCGCTTGCGCCCAAAAGCTTGCGCGAGCCATTGTGTTGCGGTATCGAAACGCAGTCGTGATGAATTCATGATTTTTTTAGCCGCCTCGTTCATGGTCTCCCAAGCCCACGTGACGATGCCGTCATGCCGACCGCCCAGAGGGACTGGTCGGGGCCGATTTTTCCGGCCTTCCACGTCATCGTCCGAGAAGCCAATACAAGCGTTTCATCTATGTGCGGAATAGTCGGTATCGTTCGCTTTCAATCGCCTGAGCCGATTTCCGCGCCGCTTCTCACACGAATGCGGGACGTGATGGAACACCGAGGCCCAGATGACGCGGGACTCTGGCTTTCAGACAATGGCAAGGTGGGATTCGGCTTCCGGCGGCTTGCGATTGTCGATCTATCCGCCAAGGCCAACCAGCCGATGGCCAACGAGGACGGTTCGTTGCATGTCGTCTTCAACGGCGAGATTTACAACCATGCCGAGATTCGCCGCGAACTCGAGGCTCGCGGCGGGCATCAATGGAAGACGGACCATTCCGACACTGAAGTCATCCTGCACGCCTTTGAGGAATGGGGCATTGATTTCCTCGACCGAGTGCGAGGGATGTTCGCCATCGCATTGTGGGACTCAAAGCGGCAGGAGCTGTGGTTGATTCGGGACCGAGTCGGAATCAAGCCTCTCTATTACAGCGTCCACTCCGGCCGCCTCGCGTTCGCTTCGGAGATCAAGGCGTTGCTTCAGGACCCGGCCCAGAAGCGGGTGGTGAATGAGGATGCTTTCTTCCATTACCTCTCGTTTCTAGTCACTCCATCGCCTGACACGTTGTTTGACGGGATCAAGAAGTTACCCGCCGGTTCGTGGATGCGGATGCGGGGCCAAGGTGAGCTGGAGGTTCGGACTTATTGGAATCCGTGGAGCCAGGTAAAGCCTCAGCCGGACATCACGGAGGCGGCAGCGGTCGAGGAATTAATGGAGCGGCTGAGGAACGCCGTCAAGATCCGCAAGGAGAGCGATGTGCCGGTCGGGGTCTTTCTCTCCGGCGGTATTGATTCGAGCACGAACACGGTGCTGTTCTCCGAAGGAGAGACGCGCCCGGTGGAAACCTTCACGGTCGGCTATGACCGCGAATACCAGTCCTACGCCAACGAGTTTCAATATGCCCGACAGGTGGCCAAGAGCGTGGGAGCCCGGCATCATGAAGTCATGATCCGCCAGGAGGACGCCCTCCAGTTCATCCCCCGGATGGTGGAACTGCAGGACGAACCCATCGCCGATCCCGTCTGCATTCCCGTTTACTTTGTCTCGCGGCTGGCGCGGGAACGAGGCGTCATCGTCTGCCAGGTCGGCGAGGGTGCGGATGAACTCTTCTGCGGCTATCCGTTTTGGGATGACATTCTTCAGAAGCAGCGACGTTTCTCGGGCTTTCCGATGAGCGCAGCCCACGGGCTGTCGATGGCTGGCTTGAAAGCGGCCGGGCACGAGCGATCCC
Organism: uncultured Bifidobacterium sp.; assembly: GCA_964491875.1. GTDB lineage: Bacteria > Verrucomicrobiota > Verrucomicrobiia > Limisphaerales > JADJPG01 > JADJPG01. Next base: position 18,099 of record CAZBIC010000050.1, on the reverse strand, counting down.
TCCTCTACGAGCAGTTGCGCAGGGCCAAATGCGGGCAGCCCATCTTCTGGGGCGGGGCAGAGGCCTTCACCCAGCGCGGAAAGGAGCTTCTGCTTTCACCGCGGCTCCGGAAGCAATACGGGGACAGGACATCCTGGGACTACATAGGGATGGTTCATCGTCGATTCACCGAAAATGCCTGGGAGAAATCACCGTTGCATTGGATGACGTATCTCGATCTGAACCTGCGCCTGCCCGAGCTGCTCCTCATGCGCGTGGACAAGATGTCAATGGGCGCCAGCATCGAATGCCGAGTGCCGTTCCTCGATCACAAGTTCGTTGAGTTCGCCCTTGGTCTTCCGCAAAAGCGGGTGCATCGCCCCGGACACGCCAAGCATCTGCTCAAGCGCGCCGTCGGCGGACTGCTTGCTCCAGAAATCATCAACCGGCCCAAACAGGGCTTCGGCGTGCCGGTCACCGAATGGTTCGTCAATCTGGTCGGAGATGAGGTTCGCTCCGCACTGCGGTCGTTCGCACGCGAGACCGATTTCTTCAATCCCGCCGAGATCGAAGAAATAATCACGCGCCGGCGAAACACCCAGATGTGGTACCTCTACAACTTCGTTTTGTGGTGGCGGCGCTACATCCGCAATTAGACTATCGCTACCGATTTAATTTGCCGATCCACTGGAATGATGGACACCGCAATTCAAACGGCACGCCGCCAAGCCACCGCCCTCGCGCGTGTTCCACTCGCATGAAACAAGTCCTTCAAGATCTGCAAACCGGTTCGATAGTCGTGGCAGACACGCCCGACCCCTCGCCGTCACGGGGCCGCATTCTCGTCCGGGTTCAAGCCTCCCTGCTCAGCGCGGGCACCGAAAGCGCACAAGTCGCCAAAGGAAGACAATCGCTATTGGAGAAGCTTCGCGAGAAGCCGGATCTGATTCGCAAAGGACTGGAGGAGCTCAAGGAGCGCGGTGTCGCAGGCATCAAGGAAAAGATTGCCAGCAAGTACGAAGGTTACTCGGAACTGGGCTACAGCTGCGCCGGAACGGTGGTCCATGCCGGCCTCGACGACGGAACCTACAAAGTCGGTGACCTCGTGGCGTGCGCCGGTGTCGGTGCGGCCAACCACGCGGAGTTCGTATCCGTCCCGAGGCTTTTGACCGCGCACGTCCCTGACGGCATCGGGGCCGAGGCCGCTGCCTTCACAACCGTCGGAGCCATCGCGATGCAAGGCGTGCGACAGTCTGCGGCCCAGCTGGGTGAATACATCGCTGTAATCGGTCTCGGTCTCGTTGGGTTGATTACCTGTCAGTTGCTTCGCGCGAACGGCTGTCGCGTGGTCGGAATTGATCCCTCGCCAAGCGCCAGAAAACGGGGCCTCAGCAGTGGCTGCGATGTGGCTACTGATCCGGCACAGGCGATCGAGGGAGTCTTTTCGATTTCAGGCGGTCAGGGAGCGGATGCTGTTATTATTTGCGCCGCAACTTCAGAGAGCTCTCCGGTGGAACTTGCCGGCAAGCTGGCTCGTTCTCGCGGCCGCGTTGTCATGGTGGGCGCCACGGGAATGACCATTCCGCGGGAGGAATACTTCGCCAAAGAACTTTCATTCACCTTGTCACGTTCCTACGGACCCGGTCGCTATGATCGCCGCTACGAGGAGGGCGGGAACGACTACCCGATCGACTACGTCCGCTTCACAGAGCAACGCAACATGCGCTCCTTTTTGGAGCTGCTCCAGCGAGGAACCATTTCAACAGCATCGCTGATTACCCATCGATTCACCGTCGACGAGGCGCCCGCAGCTTACACATTGTTGAACGATCGCAGCATTGAACGCGTTGGAGTCATTTTGACCTACCCCAACGCACCGTCCGCGCCGCAGCGATTTTCTATTCCGTCAATTGCCGCGGTCCCGGCCCGACTCGAAAGCTTAGGCATTGGCTTCATCGGCGCGGGAGCTTACGCGCAATCAATGCTGCTGCCGTTGCTGAAAAAGCAGAGCGACGTTCACATGAGGTCAGTCATGACGCGGAACGGGAGTCACGCCCTGCACGCCGCAAAACGATTTGGATTCGAGAAGGCATGCTCGAAAGTCGACGAAGTATTGGAGGACTCCGGCGTCCAGGTCGTCTTCGTCAGCACACGACATGATTCGCACGCCAAATTCGCCTGCGATGCGTTACGCGCAGGAAAACATGTCTGGGTCGAGAAGCCGCTTTCCTTGACTCTGGATGGCCTTCGCGACGTGGTTCAAGCAATGCGAGACAATCCGGGCGGGCGGCTCATCGTCGGTTTCAATCGTCCGTTTAGTCAGGATGCCGAATGGCTTTTCGGGAAGCTCGGGAAATCCACGCCTCGCATGATGCATTACCGCGTCAATGCAGGATTCATCCCGGCTGATTCGTGGGTGCACGATCCAGCCTCCGGCGGTGGAAGATTGATGGGCGAAGGCTGTCATTTTTTTGATTTCCTCCGGGCATGCACCAGTCAGGCAGCGGAATCGGTATACGTGGAAGCACTCGGGACCGATCGGCAGGATCTTCAGGCGACCGGTAACTTCTCAGCCGTCATCCGTTTCGCTGGCGGATCCGTGGGACAAGTCCTCTATTCCTCGCAAGGCGCCCCATCAATGCCCAAAGAACACTTCGAATGCTTCGCGGGACAGACGTGCGGTGTAATACACGATTATCGCGAGGCGGAGATTTTCCGTCAGGACAAACGCGACAACCTGGGCCGCCACTCACAAGACAAAGGCCAGGAACGTCTGCTCGATCTGTTCCTCCGAAGTTTGCAGTCCGGCGGCCCGCCTCCGGTCTCCGCAGAAGCCTTGCTCGAATCATCCCTGCTTACGTTGGCGGCTCAAGAAAGTCTTAATCGACGCGCACCAGTCGTCGTAGACGAGCTAAGAAGGTGCCTTGCTTGAAACGACGCGTTCTCTTCGTCGCACATCCGTATCTCGACGCCAACATGGGCGGCGTGCGTATGCGGCGGATCGCGCGATTGCTGCCCAAGTTCGGCTGGGAAGTGGTCGTGCTGACGCATGCCAGAAATGAAACGAGTGTCGCGGTCCAAAACGCGCCCGGAGTTCGCGTTGAGGAAATCAAGGCAACCGATCTGGCCCGTGTCTACCGGCAGCTGCGCGGAAACCCGGCGAACAAAAACCCGGAAAAAGGCCAGCCCAAACCCACCGCACAGAAGATCGGCCTCACCAGCGAAATCAATCGATGGTTGATGATACCTGACAAAATTGCACCTTGGCGAAAGCCCGCGACGCGGAGAGGCGCTGAACTTTTGAGTTCCGAAAAGTTTGACGCCATTTTCGCCTCACTCGATCCTCGCACTTCCCTTCTGGTAGCGACGGATCTTTCCGAACGATTCGGAGTGCCGAGCGTGGTCGAGTATCGCGATTTGTGGATCGGCAATCCCTACTATCACATCACGCAGCCGACACGGTTCCACACCTGGATGCATCAGAGACTCGAACGGAGAGTGCTTCGTCGAGCGCATCAGGTGAGCGCGGTTTGTCAGGGAATCGCAAACTATCTCACCTCCACCTACGGGAAAGAACTTCGGGCTCCCGTTCGGCTCAACTACAACTTCTTCGATCCGTCCGAATATCCCGAGCCTCCCACCAAGAACCAGCCACGACCGTTCACCATTTCCTACACCGGCGCCATGTATGCCAGCCGTACACCGCATCAGTTCTTTGAAGGCATGCGACAGTTCATCGATTCCCGAAGGCTGACGCCCGATCAATTCAGATTTCGCTGGGCTGGCGGCGCAGCAGGAATAAACGATCTCAGCTCAGTAATCGAAAGAACTGGAATCGCGCCCTACATGGACTTTCTGGGAACGATTCCACACCGTGAAGCCCTGAAATTGATGATGGGAAGCGACGTTGCGCTGTTGCTCCAAGCGCCCAACGACCAGATCCATATTCCCGGGAAACTGTTCGAAGCCCTCGGAGCCCGGATCCCGCTTCTTACCCTCGCCAGCCCGTGCGAAGTAACCGAAATCATGGATCGTTGCAACGCCGGGTTCGTGTGCGCTCACACCGCTGAGTCAGTCGCCGCGGGACTCCAGAGGTTCGAAACAGTCGCCCGCAGTCAACAACGCTGGAGTTTCAATGAACCAGCTTTGGAAAAATTCTCAGCCGACTCGTCCGTGGCGCAGCTCTCGGAGTTGCTGAAAACCGCGGGTCAGTGAACCGACTTATGCCGTCGCTCGCGACTTTCCTAAATTCCCCGCTGGCGCGGCATCCCCGCCTGCTGTTGCGAAAGGCCGCCCAGCGGGTGGGCTTTTATCGGGAGACCGGTCCGTTGCCCAAGCCCGAAGTGGATGTCATTCGCATTCCGCAACACTTCAGACGCGAACTGCAGCGCTGGATCGCAGCGTCGCAACTCGAGGGCAAAACTCACTCATTCAGCCGCGTCTTCGGCCAGGATTTTGGCGAAGCCCTGCTGCTCAAACTCTGTGAGACTGGCCCCGATTCAGAGGCCCAAGATCTCACCAGCGACATCAAACTCATCTGGGATTTTAGCCGGGCACATCCGCTCTTTCTGAACGCGTGCGCGAATCCCGCCGACACGAGTGCCAACGCCGCCTTCATCGAGCGATGGCTCAAAGCAAATAGCAATCCGGACGGCCCCGCGTGGAGTTGCGCTATGGACGTGGCAATCCGTGCTGTCAACTGGGTTGCGGCTGACGCCATTTCTGATGGGGAGTTGGGACGAAGGATCGGCACCCAGAGGTGGGCGGAAGAATTATGGCGACACGGATGCGCAATCTGGAGACGGCTGGAGTCCCGCACTATTCCTTCGAATCACTACATCGCCGACCTGCTCGGTTTGCTGCTGATGGGACGGATTTTTCCAAACGATGCCGCAGCGAAGCGATGGTATCACTTCGCAAACGCAGAATTCCCGATGGCGCTGCTGGCGCAAACCCGGAGTGACGGCGGTTTGAACGAAGCATCCCTCCGCTACCATGCCTTTGTCACCGAGATGGCACTGGTGGCGCAGTTGATCACTGAAGTGCCTTTTCCGGAATCGGCCGAGCGTCGGCTGGAATCCATGTGTCAGGTCGTGGCGGATTTCCGCGATTCATCGGGCGATGTTTTTCCATTTGGAGACGACGACAGCGGCCGCGTCCTCGCATTGGATCACGCATCGTCGCTGGGCCGTGCTGATGTCTTGCTTCAATTGGCAGAGTTGATTTTCGCAAAGAAGTTTGTCTCCGCTCGACAGGTCACCTACCCAAAGAGCGGCTGGTGGATCGAGCGTAGGTCCGATTGGACCATCGCGTCCGATTTCGGAGGGGTCGGTCTCCACGGACACGGCAGTCACGCGCACAGCGATGATCTTTCGTTTTGCCTCGAATGGAAAAAAAAGCCGCTCATCGTAGATCCGGGTACATACGCCTACACTTGGAACCCCGGCGCACGAAATCGATTTCGTTCTGTCTCTTCGCACAACACAGTGACCGTTGACGGCAATGACCCACTGGCTCCTTCTCATCATCTCTTTTTCCTTCCCGGACGTGACGGACCCTTGCCAGCAAAGAATCTCCAAGACGGCTCGCGCGTCTTCGAAAGACAACTACCAAACAGGGTCCTTCATCGTCGCAAATTCAGGTTCGGAGCCAGAGACGAAGTCATCATCGAAGACGAGCTGGAAGGAGATGGTGCCCATGAGATCGAGTGGCGAATGCATTTTGACCCTCGCTGGGATGTCACGACGCAATCAGGCGGCTTTCTGATTCAGAGGGAAGACTCGTCCCGATTGAGGCTTTCGATTTGCGCGGCAGATTCGGAATTGACGACAGCCATCGGCGAATTCTCGCCAGGATATGGCGAGGTCACGTCTTGTTCGGTTGCCAAGGTCAAGCATCGGGGCGCCCTCCCAACTCGTTGCCAGTTTATTTTCCATCCTGAGTAGTCCTTGAAGGGAAACCCAGCGGGTAAAAAAGCGATATTGGGTTGCTCCCCTTTATCATTCGGTTTGACAGAGCGGGCTGGGTCTTGGAAAGATTTGCGTCCCGGTTGCCAGAGTAGCTCAGGGGTAGAGCAGAGGACTCATAAGCCTTTGGTCGCAGGTTCAATTCCTGCCTCTGGCACCAATTCCTTCCAAACATTCAACCGCAGGTACAGGCTCCCCTTCCAGCCTCAGGTCGTCGCCTACTCCCCAATGACCTTCACCAGCACGCGCTTCCGACGGTTGCCATCAAACTCGCCGTAGAAGATTTGTTCCCACGGACCGAGGTCGAGTTCACCTTTTGTGATAGCGATGACAACTTCTCGTCCCATGATTTGCCGCTTCAAGTGGGCGTCCGCATTATCTTCCCCGGTCTGATTGTGGCGGTAACGATTGGTCGGTTCATGCGGCGCGAGTTTCTCCAACCACACTTCATAGTCCTGCTTTAAACCATCCTCTTCGTCGTTGATGAACACGGAGGCCGTAATATGCATGGCATTCACCAGGCACAATCCTTCCTGAACGCCACTCTTCCCCACCAAGGCAGAGACAGTGGGGGTAATGTTTACGAATCCTCGACGGCCCTTGACTTCGAACCAGAGATGCTCGGTGAGTGATTTCATAAGTTCACTCTGTTCGCACAGGACTCTGCGTCGAGGAGGAATTCGATCAGGCGAAGCGCCGATGGGGCGGGAAATCGGGCGCCAAACCTAGAAACACGAAAGGCCGGACAACAGGTCCGGCCTTTTCACACAGAACACACACCTGAGAACCAAGCGTGTAACACGTCATCAAGTTACCCGAATCCCGGTCCCCAACCAGTCCCCAGAACTGGGGACGACAGCAATTTCCAAGAAATCGCACCCCACCCAGCATTGCCGCATCTTGCGCCCTTCGGAGTTTCACTATTTTGACCCTGAGCCTTGGAGGAGCCAATCTGTCTCAGAGGTTCCGTAGTAGCACGGAATGATCAACGCAGCATATTGTGTATAAACGCTTGACCTCGCCTCTTTCGCCCCCATACCTTGAGTCCCGTGCTAGGCACAACTCATGTTTGCGCAAGTTAAAAGCCTGTTTTCCAACGACATTGGCATAGACTTGGGCACGGCCAACTCTCTTGTTTACGTCCGTGACCAAGGCATTGTTCTGCGTGAACCTTCCGTTGTAGCCATCCAAGCAGGGACTACCAACGTTCTGGCCGTCGGCGAAGAGGCCAAGAGAATGTTGGGCCGCACTCCTGGTAACATTGTGGCCATCCGGCCCATGAAGGACGGTGTCATCGCTGATTTTGAAATCACCGAGGCGATGCTGCGTCATTTCATCCAGAAGGTGCATCATCGCAAGCTCATCGCCCCCCGCGTGGTGGTTGCAGTGCCAAGTGGCATTACGGAAGTGGAAAAACGGGCCGTCAAAGACTCGGCCACCCATGCGGGTGCGCGCGAGGTTTACCTTATTGAACAACCGATGGCGTCGGCCATCGGAGTCGGTCTGCCGGTTCATGAACCGGCGGGCAACATGATCGTTGATATCGGCGGAGGAACTTGCGAAATCGCAATCATCTCCCTCGCGGGTATCGTCTTCAGCCGCAGCCTGAGGGTAGGCGGAGACGAATTTGACGAAACGATCGTTGCGCACATGAAGCGGGCCTACAATTTGATGATTGGCGAACGCACAGCGGAAGAAATCAAGATCCGGATCGGATCTGCATTTCCGCTGGAGCAGGAATTGACGATGGAAGTGAAGGGTCGCGATTTGTCCGCCGGATTGCCGAAGACGTTGACCATACGTTCGGAGGAGATTCGCGAGGCCTTGCAGGAACCGCTTTCAAGTATTTTGGAGTCCGTCCGCATTACGCTGGAACGCTGCCCGCCTGAACTCTCGGCCGACCTGGTCGACCGGGGAATTGTCATGGCGGGTGGTGGTGCCTTGTTGAGAGGCATCGATCGGCTGGTGGCTGAAGAGACCGGTTTGCCGGTCCACATCGCCGACGATCCACTGACCGCCGTGGCCAATGGCACGGGACGCGTCTTGCAAGAGCTTCAATTCCTCAAGCGGGTCACGAACACCGCCGGCACCCGCGCCTAGCGTTCGCCCAATCCCATCGCCGTCTGGATGACGGTAATCGACGGCATACCGCCGTCGCGCTGATGTGTGTTGGGTGAATAGATGTTAAAACGTCCGCAATATATTGCACTGGGGGTAATCATCCTCTGCACCTTCGTGCTCCTTAAGCTGCCCGACCGGGCGGCGGCGAACCTCAAGCTCGCCATCAGCGGTATCTTCCTCCCTCTCTTCGGCATGTCCGGCTCTCTTGGCGACCTTGCGGAAAATTCCAGCTATTCCCTGCTCTCCCGACGCGAGCTCATCCGCCAGCTCCAGTGGCAGCACAAGACGAATCAGCTCTCCACGCTTTACTTCCGCCAGGCCGATGAATGGAAACGCGAAAACGATCGCCTGCGCGATTACTTCAACATCCCGCGGCAATATCCGTGGAAAACGAAGATGGCCCGCGTCGTCGCCCGCGACCCGGTAAACTGGTGGAAAACAATTACGATTGATCGCGGCACCCGCGACGGCGTGGTCACAAATCTTCCGGTGGTCACCGCTGAAGGATTGGTGGGACGCATCGCCGGCGTGAGCTTCGCCCAATCGCAAGTCGTGCTTGTCGGCGATCCTGACTGCCGCGTCGCCGTTCTCGTTGGCGACGACAAGAGCCGGGAGCAAGGATTCATCGCACCTGCCTCATCCAGTCCACTGGATCACGCGCTTGTTGATCTCACCTATCTCTCGCGAAACAGCAAACTCATCCCCGGCCAGGTCGTGGTCACCAGCGGCATGGGCGGCGTGTTTCCCAAAGGAATTGTCGTCGGCCAAATCGCCGACTTTCGCAGCATCGGCTATGGACTCTACAAGGAAGCCCAGGTGCGTCTCGCCGTGAACATGAACCGGCTGGAAGAAGTCTTCATCCTGATGCCCTGACGAAACATGAGCTGGTTCAACACCATCGCGATTCTTGTGGTTGCCTACCTGGCGATTTACGCGCAGGCGACCTTCAATGAGTTTCGTCATCTCGTCGGTGTGCAGATCGATTTGATCCCCAGCCTCGTCGTCTACGCGGCGTTGAGCGGCGGCGTCCTCACCTTCACCATCGTGGCGCTCAGCTGCGGGCTCTGGATCGATTCGCTCTCCGCAAATCCACTGGGGATAAGCCTGCTCCCGCTTTTTCTCGTGGGACTTGTGATCCATCAGTTCAGCGATTTGATTCTCCGCCAGCAAGCGTTCGCACAATTCATCCTCGGACTTTGCGCCACCGCCGCCGTTCCCATTGTCACACTGGTGTTGCTGATGAACACCCAGGTTCAGCCGCTCCTCAGCTGGTTCTCGCTCTGGCAATGGATCGCGATGAGCCTGATGGGTGGAGCGATCACGCCGCTCTGGTTCTTCGTGTTCAATCGCATCGGTGAAACCTTCAACTACCGGCCACTCGGCGAGTCCAGTTTCCGTCCCGACCGGCAGATCAAGAGAGGAAGGCAATAACCATGATCGTCTTCGACCAGCTCAAGAAGAACGATCCGCACCTGCGCACCCTCACGCTGGTCGTGCTGCTGGGCATGGGCATCCTCATCGCCGGCCTTTGGTGGGTGCAAATCATCTCCTACCGGCACTACACCGAAAACCAGAAGTCCCAATCCTTCCGCACCGTTCGAATTCCCGCCATCCGCGGAAAGATCCTCGATCGACACGGCGCAGCTATCGCCGAGAATCGCCCCAGCTACAACGTCATCCTCTACCTCGACGAACTGCGTAACGAATTCCGCGCGGAATACGCCCGCAGTCGCCAGCCTCAGTTCGTCACCAACGCCCTCCCCGCCTGGCGACGCTGGCTCGGCGCGGATCCGGTCAAGAAACAGTTCCCTAAAATGTCGTTGGCCCAGCGACGTGCACTGGAAGCCCAGGTCCGCTACCGCGTCGTCAGCAACATCGTTCAGCGCATCTCGACCATCGTGCAGCAACCTGCGGAATTCACGTTCGATGAGTTCATGAAACACTACAGCAGCCAGCTTGCGCTGCCGCTGCCGATCTTCACCAACCTCGATCAAAACCAAATCGCCCGGCTGCTCGAAAGCTCGTCTACACCGCCCGGCGTAGACCTTGAAATCCAGCCCACGCGCTACTACCCCGGCACGAATCTCGCCTGCCACGTCATCGGCTATCTGGTTCGCGACAATCGCTCGCTCGAAGGCGAGGTCGCTGATGTGAATTTCCGTCTGCCCGATTATCGCGGCAACGTCGGCGTGGAAGGAGAGTTCGACGCCGAGCTCCGCGGCAAGGCCGGCGTGAAATCCGTGCTCGTCAACAGCCTCGGCTACCGGCAGTCCGAAAACGTCTGGATGCCCGCCGAGCCCGGTAAGAATCTGGTGCTGACAATTGACGCGGACATTCAGCGGGCCGCGGAAACCGCCCTGCAGCAAGCCATGGCCGGCTCGGTGAAAGGCGCGGCCGTCGTCATGGACCCTCATACCGGCGATGTGCTGGCCCTCGCCTCAGCGCCGTCCTTCGATCTCAATTCCTTCATTCCCCGCATTAGCAGCAACGACTGGTTCCATCTCAACAGCCCCACGCTCAAGCCGCAGATAAACCGTGCGATGCAGGAGAATTATGCGCCCGGATCGATCTTCAAGGTCCTCACCGGGCTGGCGGCGCTCGAGGCCGGCGTCGATCCCAACGAACGCATCTCCAATCCCGGTTACATCCGTGTGCCCGGCCGAAATAAACCCATCGATGATTTGGCTGAAGCAGGCGAATACGACTTCAAGAAAGCGTTCATCAAATCCAGCAACACCTATTTCATTACCAACGGCATGCGCGCCGGCATCGAGCGTATCATCCAGCTTGGCCAGCGGCTCCATCTCGGGGAGAAGACCGGGTTGCTCAGCAGCCAGGAAACGCCCGGTTACCTGCCGAAGATCGCCGAAGTCCGGCGCGGCTGGATTGCGCCTGACACCGCATACATCTGCATCGGACAGGGCCGCTTGAACGTCACCCCGCTGCAGATGGCGGTCATGATTTCCTCGATCGCCAATGGCGGCAAAGTCATGTGGCCACGGCTCGTTCAGAGAATCGAGCCAGCTGATCCGAACAGCGACGAAACCGTCATCGAGTTTCCCACCAAGCCACCGCGGAATCTTCTTGGTGTGAGCGATAGCACCCTCGCGATCACCCGAGAGGCGATGCTGGCCGACGTTGAGGAAGGCGGCACCGGAAAGGCGGCCCTTGTTCCCGGCATGCGCATCGGCGGCAAAACCGGCACCGCACAGATTACCAACCCACGCGGACAAATCGTCGGACACACCACGTGGTTCGCCTCCTGCGCTCCCTTTGAAAATCCGCGCTGGGTCGTGGTGGTGATGGTCGAGGAAGGCGCGTCCGGCGGCGGCACGTGCGCGCCAGCGGCTGCAAAGATCTATCGCGCGATTCAAAAACTGGAAAACGAGGGTCGTCCCTCCATCGCAGTGAACACTCCATGATTCGCCAACCCGTCAACGAACGCCAACCGCCCGTGGATTGGCTGATGCTCGCCGCGCTCGGCGGGCTGATGATGGTCGGCGCATTCTTCGTGTTCAGCGCCACCATGGCGAACGAGTCCGTATCGTTGACCGCGTGGTACAACCAGGCGTGGTTCCGTCAAATCTGCTGGTACGTCCTCGGCACCGGCGCGATGGCAACCTTGTGCCTCGTCGACTACCGGATCATCGCCCGATGGTCGATCGTCATCTACTGGGGCACCATCCTGTTGCTCATCGCGGTAGTGATTCCCGGCATCGGCTCCACGCAAGGCTGGGGCGCGCGGCGGTGGATTAACCTCGGACTCTTTTCGATCCAGCCGTCGGAGTTTGCGAAGCTGGGCGTCATCATCGCGATGGCGAGCTTTCTCAGCCGGCCCGTGGACGAATTGCGATCGCCCAAGCTTTTCTGGAAGGCCATCGGAATGGTGATGCTGCCGTTTATCCTGATCCTCAAGGAGCCGGATCTCGGTTCGGCGTTAATCCTTCTTCCCGTCGGACTGGTGACCATGTTTGTGGGAGGCGTTCCTCCACGGTTCATCGTGTCGCTGATTGGCGCGTCTGGCCTGCTGGTGTCGCTGATCTTGATCGACGTGCTATTTGCGCCACCTTCGTGGCAGATCAAGCTGGAGGATTATCAGCGTCGACGGCTGCTGACTTATTTCGGGATTGATGGCGTGCCGGCTGATGCCACCCCCGCGCAGAAGGCAGAAGCTCGTCGCCAGTCTCGAAATGATTCCTACAACGTCACCCAGGCGCTCATCTCCGTCGGTTCCGGCGGATTGAGCGGCAAGGGCTGGCGCGATGGCACACAGAACGCGCTAGGCTATTTGCCGCGCGGTGTGGCGCATAACGATTTCATTTTCTCCGTCATTGCCGAGGAGAAAGGATTCATGGGGAGCGTGACTGTGGTCATGCTTTACTCCGTGGTGTTGTTCACCGGCATTAGAATTGCCGGCCAGGCTCGCGATCGCCTGGGCAAGTTGCTGGCTGTAGGCGTCGTTGCGATGCTCTTCAGCCATGTCTTCATCAATATCGGCATGAACATTCGCTTGATGCCCGTAACGGGGGTGCCACTGCCGCTGCTAAGTTATGGCGGATCTTCAGTGCTCTGCTCGTTGATCGCCGCAGGCATTTTGCAAAACGTGTATATCCATAGAAGGTCCTAGATATGAGTGAATCAAAACATTTTGGGCGCCGGCGCCGGGGCGGAATGCGTTTCCGACCCAGTGGCGGACCCAAGCCGGGCAAGCATCAGGAACGCGAGGCGCAACAGGCGCGCGCCGATGCCGTGGGCGACAAGCCCGCCAGCGGCAACGAGCCGTTGTTTGAGCGGTCGCGTTACCAGAAGGAGATCGATCGTGCGGAGAACATCGCCGCTGGTCTTCCACCCGAAGGCGTGCCCACCGAACCCGCACCGGATGCGGCAACAGGTGACCGCAACGAATTCCGTGAACCAAACCTCGAGACACCCGCCGAGGTGGAAGAGGAAGCCTACAAGCCGGTTCACGTTGAAGAGAAGCCGAAGACCCTTCTAGAAGCCATCAAGGCGACAGCTTCGAAGGTCATCAAGAAGGTGCAGAAGCTGATCCGTCCGGTGAAGAAGACGCACAAGGAAGTGATCATCAATGCCGAGGCGTTGGAGACACGCGTCGCCGTTTCCGAGGAAGGGCGTTTGGAGGAATTCACGATCGAACGCACATCCGAGGAACGTCTCGTCGGCAGCATCTTCAAAGGCAAGGTGCGCAACATGGAAGACGGGCTGAAAGCCGCTTTCGTCGACATCGGTTTCGAGAAGAATGCGTTTCTGCATTACTGGGATATTGTTCCGAGCAACTTCGACAGCGGCGTGGAAGTCGTCGAACGCGAGGGCGGCCGCAAACGCGACAAGCCGAAGATTACCCAGAAAGACATCCCGCGCCTCTACCCGCCCGGCAGCGATTTGATCGTGCAGGTCACCAAGGGCCCCATCGGCACCAAAGGTCCGCGCGTCACCACGAACCTTGTGCTGCCCGGCCGTTACCTCGTGCTCCTTCCAAACTCCGATCAAAGCGGCATCTCGCGCAAGATCGAGAACCAGGAGGAACGCCAGCGCCTGAAGAAAATCCTTCGTCAGCTCACGATTCCGGAAGGCATGGGCGTCATCATGCGAACGGTCGGCGAAGGCCAGCAATTGCGCTACTTCGTGCGCGACCTCGCGTTGCTGCTGGAGGAATGGTACCAGATTCAGGACAAGATCAAGAAACAGCCCAGCGCCACCTGCGTCTTCCAGGAGCCGGACTTGATTGAGAGAACAGTGCGCGACTTCCTCACCGAAGATGTCGAGCGCATCGTAGTGGACAGCCCCCAGGCTCACGACCGCATGCGCGCGATGATCACCAAGATCTCCCGTCGTGCCGCGGACAAGGTGAAGCTCTACACCGATCACCAGCCGATCTTCGATCGCTTTGGAATCACGCGTCAGTTGGAATCCACCTTCAGCCGGCAAGTGCTGCTTAAGAGCGGTGGCTACATCGTCGTGGACGAAACCGAGGCGCTCGTGGCGATCGACGTCAACACCGGCCGCCACAAGAGCGGCAAAGATCAGGAACAAACCATCCTCAAAGTGAACCTCGAAGCCGCGGAGGAAATCTGCCGCCAATTGCGCCTGCGCAACATGGGTGGACTCATCGTGCTCGACTTCATCGACATGAAGTCGCGCCGCGATCAGCAGCAAGTTTACTCCAAGATGCGCGAGGGCTTGCGCCGCGACAAAGCCAAGACTCACATCCTGCCGATCTCACAACTCGGCCTCATGGAGATGACACGCCAGCGTCACAGCGAGAGCGTGCGTTCAGCGGTCTACGACGACTGCCCGTATTGCAAGGGCAAGGGCAAGGTGAAGAGCGCTGAGACGATGAGCGTGGAAATTCAGCGCAAGCTGAACGAGATCCTGAAGAAGCGTCCACGTGACGACTCGGATTTTCAACTGCGCATCGTCGTTCACCCGACCGTTCTGCAACGTCTGCGCACCGAAGACGAGAAACTGCTCAACGAGATCGAGAAGCGTTACTTCGGACGCCTGCTGTTCCGACCGGAACCCTCGATGCACGCGGAGCAGTTCAAGATCTACAACGTCGCGTCCAACGAAGAACTGGCGAGCGCATAGTTGATACTCAACAGCGCAAAACGAAACGCCCCGCTTTTCAGCGGGGCGTTTTCTTTTCAGCGATGAATTAGAACGAGGAAAAATGGAACTATTTGTCTGCGAGTTCGGTGATGATGACAAACCAAGCGCTTTGATTGGTGTCATCACCGGAGTAAACAACCGACTGACCCTTCTCGATATTCAGCGTGGTTTTGTGAACTTCCTTGCCCTTGCCAATCAGCTTCACTTCCACGCGAGGTCCTTCGAGCTCCTTGATTTCAATCGTGCATTCCTTGCTCAACTCAAATTTATTGCTAGCTCGGGAGGGCACCGGTTTGGTGATGCGATTGACGACGTAGTAGTTCTTCCACTTGAAAACCTTGCGGAGCTTTTCCTTCGTCGCTGCGTCCACTTCCTTGTGTTCGGGATTGGGAGACTTCGCGTCATCGGTGCCCCAAATCAGCTTTGCCTCCAACTTGAGATTCGCGGCAAAGGTTTGAACGGTGCTGCCCGCAAGCAGAAGCAACGCAACGGAGACCCTTACAATCGGGCGGGAAAACAAGCGCTGTCTCATTGAAAGAACGTATCGTCAGATGAGCCAGTGGAGGTCTCCGAGTCGACGTCTTGATCTTTCTTGTAAAGATAAACGACGAACATGTTCTCCGACTGCGAACGATAGGAAATGGAACCGACGTCTTCCGAAAGATTCTCTACTTCCACCATGAATCTCGAACCGTCATCGATGACCGGACTGCGGAACGAGTTGAAGGAGATCACGGCGAGAAATGCCACCAGCGCGAGGCCGGAAAGCGGAGTCGCCAGGCGACGCCAGACCAACGACCACGAGAGGCCAGCCACAGGCTCGCGCACAGTCTCAGCGCTTTCAATACGGCGGCGAATCTGGCTCCAGTAAAAATCACGGGATTCCGGCACGGCAACGACCGGTTCATTGGCCGAGATAAAGGCCTTGGCCATCCTCAATTCTTCGGCCAAAGCACGCGCCGTGGCATTCGATTCGACCATGGCCGCCACCCGACGGGCGTCGCTTTCCGACAATTCACCGTCAACCCACGCTTGCAACTCCAACTGTTGTTCCCAGTTCATCTAACTCATTTCCTCTCTCTTGTAACTTGCCATCAGATTCGCCATTTTCCGACGCGCGTAAAACAGACGCGACATCACGGTTCCGATGGAGCATTCCATTCGCTTAGCGATCTCTTTGTACTCGAGATCCTCAAACTCGTGCAAAATTAAAACTGTCCGATGCTCGTAACTGAGCTGATTCAAGGCCCGGTCGATTCTCGCTCTCAACTCGGTGCGCTCTAGGCCTTCCGTCGGGTTCACCGTCACGGTCGGCATCTGCCTCTCGACTCCACCCAACTCTTCATCCAAGTGTTCGATCGACTCCGCCCTCTGGCGCTTGTGCTTTCGCAACTGATCGAGGCACAGATTGATCACTATTCTCGTCATCCAAGTGACGAAACTTGACTCGCCTTGAAACTGCTTCAGGCGCTGCCAGCCCTTCACCCATGCTTCCTGAGAAAGATCAGTCGCTTCGTCTTCATTGCGCATCATGCTGAAAGCCCGCGCATAGATTTTGTCCCGATGACGGGCAATCAACTCTTCAAAGGCAACCATGTCGCCTCGCTGCGCACGACGCACCAGCTTATCGTCGGGAACATCGGGTTTTTCCGGTTGCGTCGCCATGTTTTGACGGGGGTCGATCTGCGCTTATTCAGCTCGACTCACAGCGCTCCCTTGGTGGACGGAATCTGCCCACTGATTCTCGGATCTCGTTGACAGGCAAAGTCTACCGATTTTGCAAACGCTTTGAATAGAACTTCAACC
This sequence comes from uncultured Bifidobacterium sp., assembly GCA_964491875.1. GTDB lineage: Bacteria > Verrucomicrobiota > Verrucomicrobiia > Limisphaerales > JADJPG01 > JADJPG01. Next base: position 1,600 of record CAZBIC010000050.1, on the reverse strand, counting down.
ACGTGATGCGGCTCTTCCCCGTAGAGGAGTTCCAAATGAAGGTTGCAGCGGGCCTCGTTAGCAAAGCCTTGGAAGAACTCGCGCGCCAGTCCAAACCGGAAGGCACTCGACATATCCTGCCGTTTCTCGGCGGCGCTGATGTTTTTGTACTGCAATTTATCCAATCCACGCCAAACCAAATACGGCCGGCCGCTGAAATCGACGACACTGCGGGCCAAACATTCATCCATGGGCACATGCGCTTCGCCCGTGAAGGGATTGCGGGGGTCGAAGCCGGCCCCGTAGCGGCGGATTCCCTTCTTGTCCCCCAACGCCTCGCGAAACACCTGTCCCAGTGCGATGCCGCAGTCTTCCACGGTATGATGCGCATCCACTTCCAAATCCCCCTTGCAGCGCAATTGCAAGTCCACCACAGCGTGCTTCGCAAAGAGTGTCAGCATGTGGTCGAAGAAGGGGATGCCAGTCTTGATGGAGGACTTGCCGCTGCCATCAATAACCAGCTTGAGCGAAATACGGGTCTCTTTCGTGTTCCGCGTGAGTTGCGCCTGTCGTTTCAACATCGGGCGCAATTAAGCAAAGCTTCCGGCGAAAACAAAGCCCAAATCCGGCGCGGGCAGAATTGTCACGGTCTTCACGCGTTACTTCCTCGCCTTGAGCTTGAGGAAGTTCTTCATGATGGTCCGACCGCTTTCGGTAAGAATGCTCTCGGGATGGAACTGAACCCCCCAGATGGGAAGTTCCTTGTGGCGGATGCCCATGATCTCGCCTTCCTCAGTTTCAGCCGTCACCTCAAGGAACGCCGGCAACGTGTCCCGCTGAATCACAAGCGAATGATAACGAGTCGCGGCAAATGGATTCGGCATGCCCTCAAACAAATCCTCGCCATTGTGCTTAATCAGGGAAGTCTTGCCGTGCATCATGCGATAGTTCACCACCACTTTCGCTCCGAAGGTATGACCAATGCACTGGTGACCAAGGCACACGCCGAACAAAGGAATGGTCTGGCCGAACTCCCGGATGATTTCGTTCGAAAGCCCCGCCTCCTTGGGCGAACACGGCCCCGGTGAAACTAGGATCCGGTCGGGCTTCAGCGCGCGAACCTGGTCTGGCGTGATCTGGTCATTGCGATGCACCTGCAGGTCCACCTTCAACTCGCCGAGATACTGCACGAGGTTGTACGTAAACGAGTCGTAGTTGTCGATCACGAGCACCATAGGCGCGGCAAACTAGCGGAACTCGGTGGCATGGGAAAGGGGAAACGCCAGCACACCACATCAGCATCCGAGAGGAATCAGCTCAGCGACTTTTCACTCGAAAGGGAAATCCCTTGCCGTAAAACTGCGCCATGCCAAAGACCGCCTTGAAGAAAATCGTTCACTACTGCGACCGGACCCTCCGCACGAACGCGGTCAACGACTACTCCGGCGCCGTCAATGGACTTCAAGCGGAGAACCGCGGTCACGTCACCCGCATCGCCGCCGCCGTCGATGCGTCCCTGTCCACCATCAAACTCGCCATTGCAACAAAGGCCGACCTGCTCATCGTTCACCACGGTTTGTTTTAGAGCCCACAACAGCCGTGGACCGGCAAGACTCATGAG
>CAZBIC010000049.1:0-52686 GCA_964491875.1 uncultured Bifidobacterium sp. | reverse complement strand
AGGCACCGGAAAGTAGACTTCGCGAGTGACGAATTCGCCGGAGGGAACTCGGGTGAATTGGCAACCTTGGTGCGCCCGGCAGGACTTGAACCTGCAACCCTTTGATCCGAAGTCAAATGCTCTATCCAATTGAGCTACGGACGCACAACTGACTACAGAAGGAGATTGAAGCGCGGTCTTTCAGAAGGCAACCAAAAGCCTTCTTGAACGACAATTCCCACCGTCCGACGGCGCACCGACGCCCAGCCTATTCGACATTCGCCGGACGCGCGATAGCTTCGTCCGGTAACTTCGATTCAGCGCGAATTCGACGCACATTCCGGAGGAGGAAGAACCAGTAGAACGGCGCAAATATGAGATACTGCGCCATGGAGAGCAGAACGTAGCCAGAGATGGTCATCCAATTGACGGGAAACTTCCGCTGGGTGCCGGTAAGCAGAACATCACCGATGGCGAATACCTGATGGAACGGCGAGAGAGGCACCAGAGCGTCGACGGGCAAGCCGCAATGGGCGCAGTAGCGGGCATTCTCATCGTGGGGTTGCAAGCACCGCCGGCAAATCGGCGTCGCATCGGGTTCCTGAATGCTTTGCTCGACTTGTTCATCCCATGGATTGGGCGAAGCCGGTCCCCCGAAGAACCACCGGCCTAGGCGCCACAGCATGAACAGAACAATTCCAGTGGTTGCAACAGCGGCGACTACCATCTCCGGTTTCATGGCGATTGAATGAAGTCTTACGCCGCCCGCCCTGCGCGGGCAAGTCATTCAACACGCGCCTTTCCACGCAGCGGGGACACCGTCAAGCGACGCAGCCTCATCCGAAGAAGGATCACACTACGGGATACTTCCCAACCTCAGCAGAAAGACTTCGCTGTCTCCCGGGTGCCGGATGGATACCAAGCCCGTTATCGCTCACCTTTGGCGGCTCCGCCGGCCACGGAAGCCGGTAGAACATTGGAAGCGTAGAGTGAAGCGCACTCCCGAAAGGTTTGCTCCCAGATCGCGTAGTCCTTGGTCGGGAAGGTCGGAGCGAAGCCGGCCCGATTGGTGAGATACGGACTTTTCCAGACCTGATCGTCATTCGTTCCGGCGCGCAGATGGATCAGTCGGAAAAAGTTGCTGGTGAACTCTCGAGTCATCACCTGATTGGTCAGGCGGAACGTGCAATTGGTGAGGTAGCCCATCTTCAACAACTCCGTTTCGTGGCGCTTCGCCTGATCCCACCAGTATTGAGGCTGCTGCTTGCTGACCACCGCTCCATAGATACGCTCCCGCCACGAGAGCTGGTCCCCCATCGCCAGCCGGGTCGCCCGCTGCCAGCTCCGGGTGTGGTAGGTGGTGCCTGGCCGCCAGAGAAATCCCAAGACAAGGATGATCGTCATGGCGCCAACGAAAGCCAGCGCCAAGGTCCTGCGGCTCTTCACTGGTACATCGCCAGAAACTGCCGGCGCAGTTCGAGCTCCTTGCCGGGCACGCGCTGGCGAAGCGTTTCCACTTTCACCGCGCCGTGTTGGAAGCGACGTTTCGGGAACGCAGGCATGTCCATCCCCGTGATCGCCTTCACGCCGCGCGCGACGATGTCGCCCTTGAGCGCGTAAAGTTTCTCCACATCCATGCCGCTGAGTTCGGTGAAAGGAATGCCTTCGGCCACTTCGATGACATTCGGGCGCGTGAAGGGGCTGAAGCCTTCGAAGCCGAAATGTTTCGCGGGCGCGTAGGTGCGCGTGTAGCTGCGGCTCAGGCCACCGCTGTAGGTAAGGGAGTGCTTGATCCGGCCCACACCCCAGCCTTCCTGGTAGAGCATCTGGTTGCTCACCACGCTGCGGATGGTCAGCTCGGGGTTTTCCTCGATGGGATAGTCCTTCAAGTTCTCGTCACCGCCGTCGCCGTCGATCAAGTGTTTCCAATCCGGATACCGCGCACGAATGCCGCGGCAGAGGGTCATGGCCATGGAGGCGGATTCGATGTCGAGCGGCTTGTAGTCTTCCACCACTCGGATGGTCTCGGCGACGTTGAGAGCGTCGAGGTCAGCTTCGATGGGTTCGAGGAACAGGCCTAGTCCGAGGCGTTCGAGGAAGTCGCGGGCTTGCTGGAGATCCGGTCCATCGCCGAACGACAGCGTGAAGGCTTTCAAGCGCGACGGGCTCATCCCGAGGTGGCGCATCACATGATACGTGGTGAGGAAGACCGCACCGCTATCGATGCCGCCGCTGAAGCAGACGCCGATGGGCGCCGTCGCAGGCACGCGCCGGAGCCACTTCGCGATTTCATCCGCGAGTGCGCCGATGTAGGCGTGGCCAATCTCGTCGAAGTCGGTGGAGAGCTTGTTGCGTTTCGGATCGAAGTAGCGCGTGTAAACTGGATCGGGGTCGGGACAGCCGATGAGTTGCAGCTCGATGACGTAGTGCGCCGGCACCATCCGGGTGTAGCTGGGATGGAACTGGTTCTCGAAGCCTTCGCTCTTCAACCATGCGTGAATGGCATCGATGCGGTCCGCGACGACGAGCGCGGGGCCTTCGGAACGTTTGGCGAGGAAGTAGCGCAGCGGACGATCCATCGAGCGCGCGAGGCGAACGCGTTTGCCCTCACGCGCGACGAGCGCGAACGAGCCTTCGATTTGGCGGACGGCTTCGGGCTTTCCGTTGAGGACGCGGGCGCGGGCTTCCTCCACGGACATGTTGTAAATCTGGTTCGCTGCTGGATCGAGAAGGTCAACGACGCGTTCGACGTATTCGTGGTGCATAATGGCTCGAACGTGACGAGGGACGCGGAGGTTGTAAAGCGTGGAGGTGCAGCGGCGGACAGCTCACTTCACACGCAGTCGAGCCGGCTGACCTTTGCGGGCCTGGAGGACGGTGACGGGCTGATCTTTGGCAGCGGCAGAACTGGAGGAGCAGCCACAGCCGGTATCACACGGTAACCCGCGCTTCTTGGTGCGGAGACCGCGCCAGGCGAAGATCGCGGCGGTAACCGCCACAATCGCCAGAGCCGCTGTTTCCTGCCAAGTCATGCAAACCCACCTTACGCTTCACCGTGCAGATCGCAATCAGCGTTCCCGTCACGCTTTGCGCTTGCCGTAGATTTCGTCCGGCCGCTGGAGCCGCGCCTCGGTTTCCTTGAAGCTTGCGCCATCGCCTTCGACCGAGCGGAAAAAGCAAGACTTGAAGCCCTCGTGACACGCGGCACCAACTTGCTCGACCTGGATAAGCAAGGTGTCGCCGTCGCAATCGAACGAGATGTCTTTCACCGTCTGGGTGTGACCGCTCTCCTCGCCTTTCATCCAGAATTTCTTGCGGGAACGGCTCCAGAAATGGGTCTTGCCAGTCTTGATCGTGCTTTCGAGCGAGGCGCGATTCATCCACGCCATCATCAGCACGCGCCCGGTCGAAGCTTCCTGGATGATCGCCGGAATCAACCCGTCTTCAGTGAATTTCAGCTTGTCGAAAAAGCTCATAACGTGAGGGGCATTGCACACCAACGCGGCGGGCGGCGCAAAGGAGAATTTCGGAAGCGGAGGGTTGATGCAGCGTGAGGAACGAGTGTCCGCGGCTTTTACGGACGTCCCGCCGGAACTCGTTGGCCCGGTTCTGGCTTAGCACGTCGGGGTATGGCTTTGGTTCGGATTTTGGTCGATGGATACAGCCTTTTGCACGAATGGCCGGAGTTGGCACCCGGCAAACCACGCCATTCCCCGGCGGCCCGGGAAGAATTGATCAATGTGTTGACCCAGTATCACGATGCGATTGGAACGCCCATCACCATCATTTTTGATGGTGCCGGTTCCAAGCGCGCGGCGGACGAGCCGGAATCGACGAACGCCGTGGAAATTCTCTACAGCCGCGCCGGCCAGACGGCGGATCAGATGATCGAACGCGCCGCGCATCGTTTGAGCAGCTATGGCGAGGTGCTGGTCGTGACAAACGACTCCGCCGAGCGTGACACCGTGCAAAGCGTCGGCGGCATGCCCCAAGGTTGCGCCAATTTCATGCAGACCGTTCGTGCCGCGCTCAACGAACTGGACAGCGCCGTCCGCCGTTACAACGAGCAGGAGCAAGCAAAGTTTCGATCCCACTGAACTCATGAGACCTCATTCCATTCTGAATCTGATCCTCTGGATCTGGCTCGTCATCGCTGCAGCTCCCTCCGGCGCAGGTGCGGCCAGCTACCTTTCCGCGAGCCCTTCGGGTGAACGCTTCCTGTTCGTCGTGGACAAGTCCTCCGACATGGAGAAGCTCCAGGATGCAACCGAGGCGACGATCTTCGATCTGATCGGCAGCGGGCTCTACGGGCAGATGCAGGCGGGCGATACCTTTGGCCTGTGGACCTTCACCAAGGAAGTCAGTGCCGGAATATTCTCGATGCAGGTTTGGGACCCGCGCAAAGCCCGGCAGCAGGCCACCGTCGTCGCCGCCTTCCTGAGCGGAGTGGAATACGAAGGCTCCAGCAATCTCAAGGATGTCACCGAAAAGCTGAAGAAGATCATCCATTCCGTCAGCAATGTGACCGTGTTCGTCATCTCCGACGGAGACTCGCCGATGAAAGGCACGCCCTTCGACAAAACGATCAACGCCGAATACAAAAACCAGCGCAAGCAACGCGCCTCAGCGAAGCGCCCGTTCGTCACCACCCTGATTGCGCGCGATGGCTGGATCATTGACCAATCCGTCACCGTCGCCGGCACACGAATCGATCTCCCTCCGCGCCCCGCGCTGACCGAACCGCCGCCGCCGGCTCTCGCCACGACTACGAAAAGCAACCCGATCGTTTCCTCACCGTTCGTCCAAGCCCCTCCTCCCGCCACCGCTCAAACCCCGCCGCCACTTCCGAAGCCGGCACCGAAGATGTCGATCGTTACCAAGAAACCTGCGGAGACGACGGAGACAAACACCACGACTCCGTCCGTCACCGTCGCGGCAGCGGGTGCCGCGCCCGCTTCCACAACCGAACCAGCCACGACCGCGCAAGTCACCGCACCCGCGCGGGCTCCTGCCTCAGTTCCCAATCCCAACTCCACGCCCGATGCCGAACCCAGCAGGACGGAGATCGCCAGCCAGGACAGCATCCTCGCCGCTGCGAATAAACTGGTGACCGCGCCGCCACCCCCGGCTGCAACGCGCCCAGAAAAGTCCCCGAGCGAAACATCGCAGGCCGCAGCCATCCCGGTGTCGTCGTCCACCATTGAGAGCGTGTTCTCCCAACTGACACCGGAACCCACTCGCGTTGCGGCTCGCGAACCGTCCCCAGGTTCCAATACGTCATCACCAGAATCCACCGCCGCGCTCCAAGGCGTCGGCACTCCGATCGCCACCAGCGGAAGCCACGTTTGGCAAATCGTGTTCGGGGCATTGCTCCTCGTCGCAGCCCTCTTCCTCGGGTTCACCGTGATCCGACAACGCCGCCCGGCCACACACGCCAGCCTCATCACCCAGTCGATGGAGCGCCGCTGACCCACTTCGATCGTTCGCCTCCCGTTCATCGTCCGTTGCGTCCCAAAAAGCCCGTTGCGTTGAGCAAGGGCACTTCTTACAGTCGGCCACCCGTTGAAGACAACCTGCGGCGCTGACAACCCGTCATTCGCGCGCGATGCCTTCACGGACGATTCCGCGACACACCATGATGGGACCGCACATCGCCCGACGTTTTCTGGCGCACCGCCAGACTGAGCCGCTCCTGCCCGGCTCGCTCCAACGCTTTTCCCCTGCCCTCCTCGCTCCCGTCGCGGAGCCGCTGCCATGATCGTCCTCGGACTCGGCGGCGCGGTCGGACACGACCCCGCCGCAGCTCTCGTCATCGACGGCAAGACCATCGCCGCCGCCGACGAGGAACGTTTCAATCGCGACAAACACGCGAAGGGCCAGCAAGCCGAGCTCGCCACGAAGTTCTGCCTCAAGCACGCCGGCCTAAAACCGTCCGACATTCAAGTCGTCGCGTATCCCTTCGCGCCGATCAGCCTGTTCGGACCTGCCCGCTGGCATTACGCCGCGCGCCATTGGTATGCGCCGGACCGCGCGCTCGTCGCGTTGTTGAACGGCAATCGTCGCTACCGCCGCAACGTCCGCGAAGTCTTCGCGATGCTCGAACGCGTCGGCATCGACCCCCGCAAGATCAAGTTCGTCCCCGTCGAGCATCACCTCGCGCACGCCTCCAGCGCCTACCATCTCTCGGGCTACAAAGACGCCGCGATCATGAGCATCGATGGCGTGGGCGAATACTGCACCACGTGGTTCGGTGAAGGCTTCGGCGGCGACATCCGGCCCATCAAGGAATTCTACGCACCCGATTCCCTCGGCGGATTCTACGGCGCGGTCACCGAATTCCTCGGCTTCGAAATGCTCGACGGCGAATTCAAAGTCATGGGCATGGCGCCCTACGGTGACGCCTCGAAGTTCGATCTGCGTGAGCTGATTCTCTGGGACAAGACGGGCTTCACCATCAACACACAGTTGGTGAACTGCATCGGCACACGTCGTTACAAGCGCAAGGGCAAGGGGACATACTTCTCGAAGAAGCTCATCGACAAGTGGGGCCCACCACGCGAAGGCGATGAGATCGACGAGCCGTATGTCCACATCGCCGCCGCTGTGCAGAAGCTGCTCGAGGAGATCGTCCTTGAGCTCGTGAGGTTCTACCTCGGCGATACCATCGCGAAGACTAAACGCATCGCCTATGCCGGCGGCGTCGCGTTGAACGTGAAGTGCAATCAACGCCTCATCTCCACGATGGGTCCTGGCCACGAACTCTTCGTGCAACCGGCCGCCGGCGACTCCGGCACGGCCCTCGGTGCGGCGACTTACGCGGCGCATCAGCTCGGCGATACCATCCAGCCGATGGACCACGCCTATCTCGGCCCCGAATACACGCCCGAGGAAATCGAAGCCGTGCTCAAGAAACGCGGCGTCAAATACGAACGCTGCGCCTCCATCACGGACGTCGCGGCGGAGCTGCTCGCGAAGGGCGAAGTGCTTTCCTGGTTCCAGGGCCGGATGGAATTCGGCCCGCGCGCGCTCGGCAACCGCAGCATCATCGGCAATCCCGCCAGTCGTGGCGTGGCCGACATGATCAACGCGCAGATCAAATACCGCGAACGCTGGCGGCCCTTCTGCCCCTCGATGCTCGACTCGATCGCGCCCGACGTGCTCGGCACGCCGCATCCGTCGCCCTACATGACGTTCACGTTCGACGTGGCGGAGCACTGGAAGAAACGCATCCCGGAAGTCGTGCACGAAGACGGCACCGCGCGCCCGCAAATCGTCACTGCGAAGAGCAATCCCCGCTACTACGAGCTGCTGCGGAAGTTCGAGGCAAAGACCGGCGTGGGCGTCCTGCTGAACACTTCGCTCAACCGCCGCGGTGAACCCATGGTTTGCTCGCCCGACGACGCGTTGAACATGTTTTACGGAAGCGACCTCCAGAATCTCGCCCTCGGAGATTTCCTGGTGCGGAAGAGCGGCTGAGGGAACTCCCTTCCCAACCCCAGGCATTCAGCGTGAGCTGGATCTGATTTGTCCCGCGTTAGAATGATCCGACTCACGCCGGATGCTACAGCGGCAAGAGAATCACAAGCTCTTCATTAATCGTTACACTGTGTCGGCAATCTCCCAAAACTCGCGATTGTCAGCCGGACGGAAGATGCTACTTTGCGCGCGGTTGGTTTCAGTCACCATGAAAACATTCTCAATCTTCAGCCTGGTTTCCCTCCTCATTGCGGTCGGCTTTGTCGAAACATCCTCCGCACAATCGAACAGCACCGTGCGGTTCCGCGTTACTTACGGAACCTTCCACGTCGGCAACATTGACGTGGAGCTTTTCGACAGCGACAAACCGGTGACCGTTTCCAATTTCCTCGCGTACGCCCAGAGTGGTGCCTATAGCAACACCATCATCGACTACTGCGTTCCGAACTCCGTCGTGCAAGGTGGTTTCGGGACAGTTTCGGATCCGCTCAGCACAGCGAGCTTCACCCGATTCACCAAGATTTCCGCACGGCCAAAGATCACGAATGAATTCAACGTGGGGACGCGATACGAAAACGTTTCCGGGACTCTCGCCATGGCTCTGGAGGAAGATCCAAACGACAGGTCCCGCCCGCTTCCCAACTCCGCTTCCACAGCATGGTTTTTCAACCTCGCCAATAACAGCGCGTCGTTCGATCCACGGCAGTACACGGTGTTCGGACGGGTGATTCCGGGTTCCAACGTCCTGACCCATTTCAACACCCTCACCGCGACGAATCGAGTGATCGGAACCACGAACAGCGCTTGTGGACCAGTGCGTTTGTTTCCCGCCGATTTCATCGTGCAATTGTTAAAGCTGCCTGTCGGCACGTTCCTCCCTGCAAATGGCTGTCCTCGCTACAGCGATCTTTACAAAGTCGAAATCCAGATGCTCAGCGCACCCGACGTCGTCGGACCCAACCTTTCCGTCGCAAACCCAGTCGCGAATCTCGTAATCACCAATGGCACGATACTGGTCAGCGGCGCTGCGTATGACAACGTGGCAGTATCGAACGTCGTGGTGGAATTGAACGGCGGCGATCCGATCGAAGTCGCCACCACCAACGGCGCGTGGAGCACCACCCTCACCAACCTCCCCGGCGGCACGAACGTCATCATCGTCCGCGCTCAGGATACTTCGAGCAACCTCACTCAAGTGACACGGCGCATCTTCCACCGCGTGAAAGCGCCGTTGAGCCTCACAATTGTCGGCTCCGGCACCGTCAGCGGCGCGAGCAACGGCGACCTGTTGGAAGTCGGCCGCAATTACACCCTCACGGCAAAGCCCGCAAAGGACAATCTCTTCGCCGACTGGAGCGGCACGGTCAGCGCTCTCGCTCCGAAGCTGACATTCGAGATGGACACGAATATCGCGCTCACGGCGACCTTCGGCACGAATCTGTTCCCCGCCGTGCAAGGCACTTACAACGGGCTCTTTTCTGACACGAATGATTTTCAGCAAGCCAGCGCAGGTTTTCTGACATTGAAGGTGGGCAAGACCGGAGCGAGTTCTGGCAAGCTAATGTTGAACGGCGGCAGCCATTCGGTGAAGGGAAACCTCAGCGCGTTTGGGCTGGGCAGTTTTCTCGTCGCTCGCAAAGGGACTAATCCCGTGCAGCTCGAGCTGAGCCTCGACCTGACGAATGGAACCGATCAACTGACCGGCACCGTCAGTGAAGTCACTTCAAACTCCACGACGATCTGGACCGCCCAACTGCTCACCGACCGGGCTTACTTCGACGGCAAGATCAACATCGCGACGCAGGCCGGGAAATACACCATCTTGTTGCCCACGGATACGAACTCCGCCGCCGGCCCCGTGGGCGATGGGTTCGGCGCCGTCAGCGTGACTACCAAAGGCGCCGTCTCACTGACAGGCACTTTGCCGGATGGAACGAAGATCACGCAGAAGACTTCCCTCTCGAAGAACGGCGACTGGCCGCTCTACGTGCCGCTCTACAAAGGCAAGGGCTCGCTCATCAGCTGGGTGAACTTCACCAACCAGTCGGATTCCGATTTCCTCGGCTTGTTCAACTGGTTCAAGCAAACCCAGACCGCGAAGTATTACCCGGGCGGCTTCACCAACGAAGCACTGCTCCTCGGCTCACGGTTCGTCCCCAGCGCCACGAACAACATTCTCGGCCTCTCGAACGCGCTCGTGTCGTTCCTCGGCGGCAATCTCTCGGCCGACTTCACCAACGCCATCGCCATCGACGCGAAGAACAAGGTGACCAATCTCGGCAGCAACAAGCTCTCGCTCTCGCTCAACAAATCCAGCGGCACCTTTAGCGGCTCGGTCACTCCGCCCGCCGGTGGCAAGGCACTCTCCTTCAGCGGCGCCATTCTCCAGAAGCAGACCAACGGCTCAGGCTTCCTCCTAGGCACCAACCGCAGCAGCAGGGTCGCGATCACGCCTGAGTAGTGGAGAGACTTGTTCACTTGAGGTAGAATCAAGGAGTTCCTAAATCGATGAATGCTCTTCGAACCGTAATCGTGTGGCTGGCTCTGGCGCTTGTTGTGTCGACCTCCAGCTTCGCCGCCACCTCCAGTAATACCGTCGTCCGTTTCCAGCTGCGAAACGGGGTTACCATCTTCGGGAACATCGATGTCGAGCTTCACGATCACGACAAGCCGCTGACGGTTTCCAATTTCCTCCACTACGTTCGCAGCGGCGCGTTCGACCGCAGCATTCTGCACCGCGTCGTTCCTGACTTCATCGTGCAGGGCGGACAATACACCGTGCCGAATCCGTATGTCCCACTGCCGGCGAACTACATGAACCGCATCGTGGAAGGCGCGCCGATACCGAATGAAGCGACCAACAACCGGGTGATTCCAAATACGTTCGGGACTTTGGCGATGGCTTTGTCGGCCGACGGGACGAATGTGAATCGTAATTCCGGAACCACCTCGTGGTATTTCAACACAGCCAACAACACGGACGACCTGCCGGAATTCACCGTCTTTGGCAAGGTGAAGAGTGGCTTGCAGTATTTGAATCACTTCAACTCGCTTCAGGACAACAAAGGGATCATCAACATGTTCAGCTTCGAGTATTTATTCTCGAGCTGCGATTTGGTAACGATTGATTCCGACACAGACGTCGGACTGAGTGAGCTTCCCGTGGCCTACAAGTTCTTCGACTGCCCGCGCAACGACGATCTCTTCAACGTCACCATTTCCGTGCTCAGTTCTCCCACGAACACGACAGATTCCGCAGCACCGGCGGTCACGATTATTTCGCCAGCGAATAACGGCACCGTGACCAGCAACACCGTCACCGTCACCGGGACCGTCCGCGACAGCATCGCCGTGCAGAAACTCAATCTCTTCACCAGCTTTGGCGCGGAGCTGTCGCCCGTGATCACCGGAAACAACTGGTCACAGACCATCAGCAACCTCCCAGCTGGAGCGAACTTCGTCGTGGTGGAAGCCGCCGATGCCAATGGCAATCGAGTCACGGTGAAATCGAGTTTCACCCACGCGGTCCAGCTTCCCATTACCATCGCGACCGCCGGCACTGGGACCGGGAAGCTTCAGGGAATCACCAACGGTCAGAGTCTTTTCGTGGGCCAGCGCTACACCATTTCCAGCAAGGCCGACGCAGGGAATTTCTTTTCGCACTGGCTCACCAACAACGGACTGGCAGAAGTGGAATCCCCGCTGACGTTCACCATGACCAGCAATCTCACCGTCACAGCGGTGTTCGAAACGAACCTTTTCACCGCTGCTCAGGGCACTTACAACGGACTTTTCTATCCGACCAACGATTCGGCAGCGTTGGACAACTCTGGATCCTTCAGCCTCAAGTTGAACGACCGCGGCTCATACTCCGCGAAGCTCTCCCTTCAGGGCGCCGTCATCCCGCTCAGTGGCGCCTTCGGCTTCTCGGGCTCCAACACCCATTTCGTGTTCAATCACCCGACCATTCCAGGGTTCACCCGGGTGCAACTCGTCATCGATCTGACAGGAGGCAGAGATCAGGTGACCGGGCTGATTACGAACCAGTATTCGAGAGCCGTGGGCAGCCTTCAGGCGATAACCAACGTTTTCACGAATTTAACGCAGACGAACATCGTGATCACGAATCTGTGGGTTACCAACATCGTCACTAGCCACTGGAAATCCGCGCTGACCGCCGATCGCACAACGTTTAACGCCAAGGGGAATCCCGCACCTCAAGCCGGCAAATACACCGTCGTGTTGCCCCACGACACAAACTCCGTTGCCGGGCCAGCGGGCGACGGCTTCGGAACGGTGAACGTTAGCACCGCTGGCGGCATCACCTTCGCAGGCGCTCTCCCCGACGGAACGAAGATCACGCAGAAGACTTCCCTCTCGAAGAACGGCGACTGGCCGCTCTACGTGCCGCTCTACAAAGGCAAGGGCTCGCTCATCAGCTGGGTGAACTTCACCAGCCAGTCCGACTCCGATCTCCTCGGCCTCTTCAACTGGTTTAAGCAAACCCAGACCTCCAAATACTACGCAGGCGGCTTCACCAATGAAGCTCTCCTCGTCGGCTCACGCTTCGTCCCGAGCGCCACCAACAACATCTTTGGCCTCTCGAACGCGCTCGTTTCATTCCTCGGCGGCAATCTCTCCGCCGACTTCACCAACGCCATCGGCATCGATGCAAAGAACAAGGTAACCAATCTCGGCAGCAACAAGCTCTCGCTCTCGTTGAACAAATCCAGCGGCACCTTCAAGGGTTCCGTGACGCCGCCTGCTGGTGGCAAGGCGCTCTCTTTCAGCGGCGCCATTCTCCAGAAGCAGACCAACGGCTCAGGCTTCCTCCTTGGCACCAACCTCAGCAGCAGAGTGGAACTTTTCGCGGAGTGAGGTATGGATGCGTTTCGCCCAATCCTCGCAGCCACACCGACTTAAGTGCGCTTCAAGAACGGTCGTTACCCTGCCGGCTGCGGGTAAATGTCAGTTGTCATCCCAGTCAGCGATGTTAGCTTTCTGCCAACGTTTCGAACTCCTACTGTGAACAAGTTGAAATATTTTCTCCTGGCCTGCGTCGCCGCAGGGATCACCAGCGTCACCGACGTGTCGGCCGCTTCCTCCAGCAATACCATTGTCCGCTTCGAACTCCGGCACGGCCAGACCGTGTGGGGAAAGATGGACGTGGAGTTGTTCGACCACGACAAGCCGGTGACCGTCTCCAACTTCCTCCACTACGTTCGCAGCGGCGCGTTCGATCGCAGCATCCTGCACCGCGTGGTGCCGGGCTTCATCGTGCAGGGCGGGCAATACACCGTCCCGAATCCGTATGTCTCACTGCCGGCGAACTACATGAATCGTATTTCGGAGGGAGACCCCATCCCGAGTGAAGCGACCAACAGTCCGGTGATTCCGAATACGTTCGGGACGCTTGCGATGGCATTGTCGTCCGATGGCACCAATGTGAATCGGAATTCCGGAACCACCTCTTGGTACTTCAATACAGCAGACAACACCATCGACCTGCCGGAATACACTGTGTTCGGCAAAGTGAAGAGCGGCAGCAAATACCTGACTTACTTCAACACGATCTTCGAAGAAGAAGGTATCATCAACATGTTCAGCCTGAACTACCTGTTCTCCACCTGCGATCTCGTCACCATCGATTCAGACACCGACGTCGGTTTGGGAGAGTTGCCCGTGTTCTATTGGTACTTCGACTGTCCGTTCTACAGCGATCTCTTCAACGTTCAGATCTCGATCATCAAGTCGGTCGAAGATGGCGCAGACAAAGCGGCTCCCAAGCTGAAAATTATCTACCCCATCGCGAGCACCGTCATCACCAACGACAGCCTCACCGTCACTGGCACGGTCACTGACAATGTCGCTCTTGATTCTCTTCGTCTTTATCTCGGTTCGAATGCCCCCGTCCTGGCGACCGTCACCGGGAACACCTGGTCCGCCACGTTGACCAGCCTACCCGCCGGCACTAATGCCATCCTCATGGAAGCGACCGACCAAGCCGGCAACAAACTGACCGCCACCACTCGCTTCTTCTTTAGAGTGCCGCTTCCGATCACCATTCTTCCGCCCTCCGGCACTGGAACCGGAATCACGTTCGGAATCACCAACGGTCAGATCCTGGATGTGGGTCGCCGCTACACCATCAGTGCGCGGCCTGACCCGGGCAATTTCTTCATCACATGGGCCAAATCCAACATCAACATCAGCGCCGATTTGAACTACCGTTTCTACATGGAGACCGGCATGACCCTCATCGCGCAGTTCGAGACGAATCTCTTTCCCTTCATAAAGGGCAACTATCATGGCTTGTTCGTCAGCACCAACCTCGTGGAGCAGCGCAGTTCCGGATTCCTCACCTTGTCTGTATCCGATGTCGGTGCCTACTCAGGAAAACTGCTGGTCAACGGCGGCACCATTCCCATTTCAGGCAACTTCAACATCCAAGGTTCCGCCACCGAGTTCCTCTTCAATCAGCCGGGCTTGCCGGGTTTCACCCGTTTCAACATGAGCATCGATTTGCTCTCCCCCGACAACCAGCTTCGCGGCTGGATGACCAACCTCAACACCTTCTCAGTGACGAATTACATCGCGACGAATGTCGTCTTCACCAATCTGACGGTAACGAACATCGTATCGACCAACATTTTGGTCACGAACACCTTCTACAGCGCCTGGACCAATGACGTGACCGCCGACCGCGTCGTCTTCAACTCCAAGCTCAATCCGGCGCCCCAGGCCGGCAAATACACCGTCGTCTTCCCCACGGACACCAACTCCGCCTCGGGCCCCGCTGGCGATGGCTATGGTACCGTCACCGTGAACACCGGTGGCGCGATCACCTTCTCCGGCGTTCTCGCGGACGGAACGAAGGCCGCACAGAAAACCTTCCTCTCCGCCGACGGCAACTGGCCGCTCTACGTCCCCCTCTACAAGACGAACGGCTCGCTCGTCAGCTGGGTGAACTTCACCGACGAAGAAACCACGGACTTCAGCGGCCTGTTCAACTGGTTCAAGCAGGCCCACACCGCCAAGTACTACGGCGGCGGCTTCACCAACGAGGCTACGATCCTAGGCTCTAAATTCACTCCACCGAAGACCACCAACCAGATGCTTTTCCTGACGAACGCAGTGGTCGGCTTCACGAACGGCAACCTTGTCGCCGACTTCGCCAATGAAGTCACCCTCGATCCGAAAGGCAAGGTGACCAATCAGGACGCGAACAATCTCAGTTTCAGCATCAACTCCGGAAACGGACTCGTTAGCGGCTCCGTTACCCCGCCAGCCGGCGGCAAGCCGGTCGCATTCAAGGGCGCCATACTTCAGAAAGGCACCAACGCCGCCGGGTTCTTCCTCGGCACCAACGCCAGCGGCGGCGTCCGACTCGGGCGCTAAGTAATCGCCGTCCGTTCAACTCTCGAATTCGCCGGGTGGCATTTCTGTTCATGACAGGAACGCCACCCGTTCGTTTTCCGAAACGAACAAACGCGCCCATGCGTTGACGCCATCCGGCGTGCCTGCTTCCATTCCCGCGCATGTCGCATCGCATCCAGGCTTCCTTCACGGACAAGCTCAAGTCGCTCCTGCCGCTCGGCATCGGCCGCACCAAGCCAAAGCACTTCCGCGACATGCTCGGCATCATTTGGAAGAACCGCGACAACCTCGGCTACGCGTGGAAGATTCTGACCCGCGGCGTCTGCGACGGCTGCGCGCTCGGCGTCGCCGGCCTGCACGACTGGACCATCAAGGGCCCGCACCTTTGCATGACGCGGCTGAATCTGCTTCGGCTGAACACCATGCCGGAGCTCGACATCCGCAAGCTCGAAGACATCGCCTCGCTGTCCAAACTCGACAATGCCCAACTCCGCGAACTCGGCCGACTCGCCTACCCCATGCTCCGCGAACGCGGCGAACGCGGCTTCCGTCGCATCTCGTGGGACGAAGCCTACGCGCGCATCGCGAAACGCATTCGCGCGAGCAACCCGCGTAGGTTCGCCTTCTTCGTCACCGCGCGTGGTGTGACCAACGAGATTTATTACCTGGCGCAAAAGGCGGCGCGTTACCTCGGGACCAACAACGTCGATAACGCCGCGCGCCTCTGTCACTCGCCGTCCACTGGCGCGATGAAACACGCCATCGGTTACGCGGCGACGACCTGCAGCTACAAAGACTGGTGGGGCACGGACCTCATCATCTTCTTCGGCGCCAACCCGGCGAACGATCAACCCGTCACCACCAAGTATCTGCACGAGGCCAAGCTCACCGGCGCGAAGGTCGTGATGGTGAATCCGTATCTCGAACCCGGCATGAAGCAATACTGGGTGCCGAGCACGGTGAGCAGCGCGCTCTTCGGCACGAACATCGCCGACTACTGGTTCCCCGTCTCGCAGGGCGGCGACATCGCGTTCCTCTACGGCGTCATCAAGATTCTCATCGCCCAAGGCTGGCACGACAAGACGTTCGTCGAGCAACACACCGCCGAGTTCGCCGAACTCAAGGCGCAAATGGAGAAGTTCGACTTCGCCACGCTCGAAAAACAGGCGGGGCTCAGTCGCGCCTCGATGCAGGAGTTCGCCGAGCTGATCCGCGATGCAAAAAACGGCGTGGTCGTCTGGAGCATGGGCATCACGCAGCACGCCTACGGTGGCAATGCGGTCTCCATGTGCCTGAACCTCGGCTTACTGAAAGGCTGGGTGGGACGAGACAAGTGCGGCCTGATGCCGATTCGCGGCCACAGCAGCGTGCAAGGCGGCGCCGAGATGGGCGCTTACTCGACCGCACTTCCCGGCGGCAAACCGATCACGCCCGAGAACGTCGCCGCGCTGCGCCAGCATTACGGCTTCGATATTCCCGACTGGCCCGGAATGACCACGACCGAAATGGTCGAAGCCGGCGCACGTGGCGAACTGGATTTGCTCTACTGTCTCGGCGGAAATTTCCTGCGCACGTTGCCGGATCCGGCCTACGTCACGAGCGCGATGGCGAACATCCCGTGCCGAGTGCATCAGGACATCATCCTCACCGACCAGATGTTCATCGAGCCGAAGGAGGAAGTCATTCTGCTCCCGGCCAAGACGCGCTACGAGCAGGAAGGCGGCGGCATGGAAACCACCACCGAACGCCGCGTCGCGTTCAGCCCGGAGATCCCACGCCAGGTCGGCGAAGCCAAAGCGGAGTGGAAGATTCTCCGCGAACTCGCCGCCGCGACGTATCCCGAGCGCGCGCACTTGCTGAAGTGCGAAACCGCCCAGGCCATTCGT
The DNA here is from genome assembly GCA_964491875.1 of uncultured Bifidobacterium sp. Classification (GTDB taxonomy): domain Bacteria; phylum Verrucomicrobiota; class Verrucomicrobiia; order Limisphaerales; family JADJPG01; genus JADJPG01. The sequence goes on along the minus strand of CAZBIC010000049.1, from coordinate 35,968 downwards.
GAGGAGATCGCGCAGGTCGTTCCTTTCTACAACGGCGTGCAGAACCTCCAGAAGACCGGCGACGCCTTTCAATACGGAGGCCCGCATCTGTGCGCCGGAAACAAGTTCGCCACTACCGACGGCAAAGCTCACTTCCGCGCCGTGCCGTTGCCGAATCTTGACCGGGCGCCCGGAGCATTTGAAGTCAGCACGCGCCGCGGCAAGCAGTTCAATTCGCTCATCTACGCCGAGGTCGATCCGCTAACGGGCGCCGCACGCGACGCGGTGTTCATGAATCCCGAGGACGCAGCAGCCCTTCACTTACGCAACGAAGATCGCGTGGTGTTGAAGAACAATCTAGGCACGATGGAAGCTCGCGTGTTCTTCGCGCCCATAGCACGCGGGAACCTGCAAGTCCACTGGCCGGAGGGGAACCACCTCATCCGCCGCGACCTCGTGGACAGTGTCGGCGGTGTGCCGGACTACAACGCGCAGGTGACGGTGGAGAAGGCCTAAAACATCCGCTCGAACGGACCTGGCGGCTTGGCATCGCGCCAATAGCTCGTTGCAGACTTCGCGCGTTTGAGCGCCAGCAGATCCTTCCCCGCGAGACGGAGCACTAAGCCAAGGGGCGTCACCAGCAGCAGGTAGAAAACGGAGAGCCAGACGAACCCAATCACCTGCCCGACGCGGAAGCTCAACGTCATGCCGGCGCGATAGAATCCGCGAAACCACACGGGCCGCACCCAGCACGCCACGAGCGTGAAATGCAGCAGTGCTCCCACGAGCACCAACGCAATCGGCGGCAGCTTCTTCGTGTGAATCAACAGCGCCGTGATGATCACCACGACCAACGCCATCACCATGGTGAACTTGAACCATTCCTTCGGATCTTCTTTGAGCTTCAGCTTCATGGTTCAGTCCAGCACACGTTCGAAAGTTGGCTTCACGCTTTGCTTCGGCTGCGCGGCGCGGTCGAGCAGGCAGTTCCCGATCACGAGATAATCCATCTCCGTGTTCACGAAGCAGCGATAGGCGTCGTCCGGCGTGCAGACAATCGGCTCGCCGCGCACATTGAACGACGTATTCACCAAAACAGCGCAACCGGTCGCCTGCTCCCACAGCTTGAGCAACGCGTGCAGTCGCGGATTACGCGCGTCATCGACCGTCTGGATGCGCGCCGAGTAATCGACATGAGTAACGGCAGGAATCGTCGAGAGCAGTTGCTTCAGTCGATCCAGGCCGGACGCGCCGCCCGTCACCGGCTGGCGCAACGATTCGCGCACGGGCGCCACGAGCAGCATGTAGGGCGAGTCACAGTTCATCTCGAAGTAATCGTTCACGCGGTCGCGCAGCACGATGGGCGCAAACGGACGGAACGATTCGCGAAACTTCACCTTGAGGTTCATCACCGACTGCATCTTCGCCGAGCGCGGGTCGCCGAGGATGGAGCGGTTCCCCAGAGCGCGCGGGCCGAACTCCATCCGCCCCTGCACCCAGCCAATGACCTTCTCCTGCTGGAGCAATTCGACCGTGCGCTTGAGCAACGTCGCGTCATCAAGCCGCTGATAAACTGCGCCGTGGGATTTGAGGACCGCTTCGATCTCGCCCGAGGAAAACTCAGGGCCGAGCAACGAACCGTGCATGGAATCCCCAGCGCCATGTAGCCGCCGACGTAAGGAGGCGGATTGGTCCGCGGCGGAAACGCTCGTCCGCCTCCTCACGTCGGCGGCTACGGCCAAGGCCGCGCCGAGCGCGCCGCCCGCATCGCCAGCGGCTGGCTGAATCCAGATGCGTTCGGAGATGCGCTCGCGGAGAATGAGCCCATTCGCCACGCAGTTCAGCGCGACACCGCCGGCCATGCAGAGATTGGGCAATCCGGTCAGCTCGCGGGCGTGGCGGGCGAGCTTGAGCATGATTTCCTCGGTCACGACTTGAATGGAGCGCGCGACATCCATGTGACGTTGCTCGACTGGCGCTTCCGGTTCACGCGGCGGACCGCCGAAGAGCGCGTGGAACTTTCCGTTCGCCATGCGGAAGCTGCGGAGGAAATCGAAGTAGTCGAGGTTCAGCCAGAACGAGCCGTCCGGCTTCACGTCGATCAGATGATCGTAAATCCCCCGAACAAACTTCGGTTCGCCATACGGCGCGAGGCCCATGAGCTTGTATTCGCCAGAGTTGATGCGAAAACCGCAGTAAGCCGTGAACGCCGAGTAGAGCAGGCCGAGCGAGTGCGGGAAGCGCAGCTCCTTCAGCATCTCGATCGAATCACCGCGTCCACGCCCGATGGTTGTCGTCGCCCATTCGCCGACGCCATCGACGGTGAGGATTGCAGCCTCCTCGAACGGCGACGGATAAAACGCACTGGCGGCGTGAGCATGGTGATGTTCGGTGAAGAGAATCGCGCAAGCTTTGGACAAGCCCGGCAACTCGTCGCGGATTGTCTTCCGCAGATTCAACTTCTCTCCAAACCACGTTGGGATGACGCGCGGAAACGTCCCCAGCCCGAACGGCGCGACGGCGAGATACGATTCGAGCATCCGCGTGAACTTCGTGATCGGCTTGTCGTAGAACACCACGGCATCGAGCTGCGCGGCGCTCAGCCCGGCGTGTTTGAGGCAGAAACTGATCGCCTGCGACGGAAAGCGTTCGTCGTTCTTTTTGCGGGAGAAACGTTCCTCCTGGGCGGCAGCCACGATGTCGCCATCGCGCAGAAGGGCGGCGGCGGAATCGTGGTAGAACGCGGAGATGCCGAGGATGTGCCTCACATGAAGGGATACATCAGCGGGGCGAGCACGGACCCGGAGCTAAAGACGATGATGGCACCGAGGGCGAGTAGCAGCACGACCAGTGGGATGAGCCACCACTTCTTCTCCTGCTTGAGGAAGAGCAGGAACTCTTTGAACAATTGCCACATGGTTCGTGTTGTTTGTAGCCGGGGAAATCATCGGCGACAAGGCGGGAGCGGATGAGCAGGCCAATTAGGTGGAACTCAACGAGGCCGGACACCTTCTCGGGAAACGCCGAGCCAGTCGTTCACGTCGCCACGAAACGTGCGCGAAGCAGGATATAGTTTTCGGATGGAGACCCGAGCGACCCTCCCGTTGGAATCGTATTGGACAAATGCGACTTCGTTGCCGGGGCTATCGGGGTACACAAAGACCGGAAGCACACACAAAAATAGAATTACGCGAGACCTGTTCAATTCATTGAGCCGGTAGCAGGCCACGCTGACGCTTTCAATATACTCATCAGGCTTCCCGAGTTCGTGTTCAACGGCTTCACGGGTCAAATCACGGGACTTGAGATTCCGCATCTGACTTTTGGAGATACTCGCAATCGACGTCCGCTTGCTTGGCAACGGCACGATCGCGCACCCGGGCCACACAAAGTAGCCAGCCGACAGGAGGAAAACACTCAGCGTGAACGCGACGAGAGGATGCTTTGCGCGCGAAGAACGATTCAGCTTGTGAGCGACGTTGTTCATTGAAACCCGCCGCCCGGAGCAAACTCCGCTCAGAGCAGCTTGATCTGCTTCTCTTCCTTGGCCAGCGCCTCGGCGAGACCTTCCACACGGGCACGGCGACGTTCCATGATGTGCTTGTCCACCTTCGGATCGTACGGGACCGGATAATCGCCATCGTAGCACGCCATGCAGAACGATTCCTTCTTGAGGCCCGTCGCGTTCACCATGCCGTCCTGCGACAGGTAGGCAAGCGAGTCGGCGTTCAGATACTTTCGGATGTCATCGAGCGAATAATTCGCCGCCATCAGCTTGTTGCGGTCGGGGAAATCGATGCCATACACGCACGGGTGCATGTGCGGCGGGCAGCTCACGCGCACGTGAACCTCTTTCGCGCCGGCTTCCTTCAGCGTGTTCACGCGCGTCTTGCAAGTCGTGCCGCGAACGATGGAGTCGTCCACGATGATCACGCGCTTGCCCTTCACGAGCTCAGGAATGAGGTTCAGCTTCACGCGCACGTTGAAGTCGCGGATGAGCTGCGACGGCTGGAGGAAGCTGCGACCGACGTAGTGATTGCGGATGAAGGCGATCTCGTACGGGATGCCCGATTCGAGCGAGTAACCAAGCGCCGCGTAGTTCCCGCTGTCCGGCACGGGCACCACGATGTCCGCATCGACCCCGTTCTCACGCGCCAGCTGCCGGCCCATCTCCACGCGCACCTTGTAGACATTGCGATTCGTGATCGTGCTGTCCGGGCGCGCGAAGTAGACGTATTCGAAGATGCAGAACGCGCGGCGCTCCTGCTCGGGATAGGCCTGAACGCTCTTGATGCCTTCCTTGTTGATGATGACGATCTCGCCCGGCTCCACGTCGCGCACGAACTTCGCGTGAATCAGATCCAGCGCGCAGGTCTCGCTGGAAAGCACGTAGGCGTCATCCACCTTGCCGATGCACAACGGGCGGAACCCATGCGGGTCGCGTACGCCGATCAGCTCGTTCTCAGTCATGATGACGAGAGAGAACGCGCCTTCAATGCGCCGGACCGTTTCAATGAGATTGTTCCCGTGCCCGTTGATGTTGGGCTGCGCCATCAGGTGCAGGATGATCTCGCTGTCGACGGTCGTCTGGAAAATGGAACCACGATTCTCCAGCTCTTCACGGAGCTGCGAGGCATTCGTGAGATTGCCGTTGTGCGCGATGGCAATCTGGCCGCGCGCGCAATCCACCGTCAGGGGTTGGGCATTCCGCAGGTGCGAGGAACCCGTCGTCGAGTAGCGCGTGTGGCCCACCGCCATGTTGCCGACGAGACCGTGCAGGATGTCACCATTAAAAATCTGGGAGACTAGCCCCATGCCCTTGTGAGTACGGAACTGCCGCCCGTCCGAGCTGACAATTCCCGCGCTCTCCTGCCCGCGATGCTGCAGGGCGTAAAGGCCGTAGTAGGTGAGTTCGGCGGCGTTCGGGTGACCAAAAATACCGAAGACGCCGCAATAATGTTTCGGGTAATGCTGCATGGGTTCTGGCATCGCGCGACGAGATCCAACAGCGGTTCACCAACCGTGGCAAGCTCCAATCAGTCGGGGACGGAAATCAACGTTCGCGACGAAATTTCACTTGCTTGCGGGCACGATTTGTAACGTGGAGATAACCTTGTGCACGCCGTCCGTTTCCAGCGCGAGTTTCACAGCACGCGCCACCTGGTCGTGCGATTCCACCTTGCCGGACAACGTCACCAGCCCATCCGTCGTGTCCACATTGATGTTGAAGGATGGCAATCCAGGCTCCGCGACCAGCTTCGCCTTGATGGCCGTCGTCACCTTCGCGTTCGAAGCCGCACCAGCGATCGACTGCCCGGCGGACTTCGCCTTCTCCTTCACCACCGTGCCCGTGCGCGCGATTTGGTCTTTCACTTCCTTCACTTCCTCGGCGCCAACTTCATAAATCTTCTCCTTAATCGCTGTCGCCGCGCGCTGGGCGTTCGTCACTACCTGTCCGCGCGCGTGTTCAAGCTGCGCCTTGCCGGCATCCTGCTGGAAATACCAGTAACCGCCCGCCCCCGTTCCCACTCCCAGCAGGAAACAGAAAATCATTCGCTTCATGCGGGGAGCCTAGTGGACACCTCCGGATCGGGCAACGGGCGAACTGCACGCCTCAATTCAGTCGAGACGCTGGCGAAACTCCCGACAAGCCTTCGCCACATCCGGCGCATTCAAAATGGCCGACACCACACAAATGCGCGTCGCGCCCGCCACGAGCACATCGTCCACCGTCTGCAAATTCACACCGCCGATGGCAAACCACGGGATGCGAACATTCGCCGCTGCCCAGCGAACGTAATCGAGCGTCACTGGTTTGGCCGATGGTTTGGTGCCGGTCGGGTAAATCGGTCCAATCGCGATATAATCCGGCCGCGCACGAATGGCTCGCTGCGCCTGCTCCGGCGCATGCGTGCTCAAGCCCAGCTTGAACGCCGGCGGACAGCCGCGCACTTGGTCCGCCATCGTGTAACCGCCGTCGAAAAAATCTTCCTGCCCGAGGTGACACACCGCCGCGCCGAGCTGGTGCGCAATCTTTGGATGATCATTGATCACCAGACCAACCCCTGCGGCATTCGTCACAGGAAGAACCGCCTCCGCCAGGCGACGGACTTCGTCGTCGGTGGAGTTCTTGGCGCGGAGTTGAATGAGGTCCGAGCCGCCATCGCACAAGGCACGCGCGACCTCCTCGGGTTTGCGACCGTGCAGGTACGCAGTGTCCACGAACGTGTAGAGGCGGCACTCCGCCAGCGGCTTCATCATGGCGCGATTGTAGTTCGACTCCGGCAGAAGTTAAGACTCAGCGCTTGTCGTCCTTGAAACGAAACGCCGGCTTTCCGGTGAGTGCCGTGCTCGTGATGGTCGGACACCAGAAGCGCTCGACGTGCGCGATCACCAGATCCGTTCCCTCGAAATGACTCACCTTCGGGCTCATGCGCGGGTCATACATCGTATCCGTCATGTCGCGCATGAGGACGACGTTTTTGCCCACCTTCACCATCTGGCGAATCGCAAATGGCCGGCCGAGCACGCACATATTCAAGTGCACGCCCATGAGAATGACGTTCTCGATGCCGCGCTCGGCGAGCAGGTTCACCGTTTCCTGGCCGTTGTCCGTGATGGCGTCGCCGTCCGCGATGTCGATGGTCGAGATCTGCCGTGTCCACGCCTCGCGAATCGTGCATTTGGTCGGGCAATCGCAGCCCATGTCGGAATCATCGATCGGCAGCGCGTTCTCGCGGGACTTGTCCGGCCAACACCACGCCGTGCCCCAGCGTTCCGAGGTCGAGAGCTCAATCGGCGCCTTCGCGAACTTCGCCGTCTGCGCGCGTTTCCGCTGCGGCGTGTCCTTGTAGAAATTCACTACGCTGCTCGGCGCATGAATGACAAACATGCCTTGGGCACGCGCCTTCTTGATGACGTCGTTCATCGGCCCGGCCAGTTCGCCCACGCGACGCGCCGCGGATTTGCACCAATGGTCATCCCACATGTCGCAGATAATAACTGCGGTGCGCTTCGAATCCCACGTTGCCTTCTTTTCGGTGACGGGATCAGAAACGCTCGCCACCGTCCCGCCAGCCGTGCGCGAGCGCAACGTCAGTTCGAGGGCAGCCGCGGAGGCATTCGTGAAACCATCCGCGAGTGAAGAAAGAGTGATCGCCATAACCAGCCACGCTACGGATTTCATGCGCCGACATTTGTCCGCAACACACGGCTTGGAAAGGAAAAAGCCAGTCATCCCACGTGTAGCATCCGGCGTGAGCCGGATCACTCCCCCGATTCGACCATGGAGGTTTAGATCGGACTCACGTCCGATGCTACAAATCAGAAGTCGTCTCCGCGCCTAAGCCTGCGCTTCACAAACCAAACTCCCTCGCCCGGCTGCTTGCATCCGCCCACTCCTTTGGCTACCGTCCGCGCCTTGATTTTGGCGCGGAGCCCGATGCGCCCGAGACGCGAACACTGAATCGATTACTGACGACTGATTATGGCTTATCTCAATGACAATTACCTGAAGCTCAAAGCCGGCTATCTCTTCCCCGAGATCGGCCGCCGCGTAAAGGCTTTCACCGACGCGAATCCGGAAGCCGCCAAGCGCCTCATCCGCTGCGGCATCGGCGACGTGACAGAGCCGCTGCCTCCCGCGGTCGTCGCCGCCTTGCACAAGTCCGTCGATGAAATGGCCAGTCGCGACACGTTCAAAGGTTACGGACCGGAGCAAGGCTACGAATTCCTGCGCACCGCGATCGCGAAGAACGATTTTCGTGACCGAGGCATCGACGTGGCCGATGACGAGATTTTCGTGAGCGACGGTTCGAAGTGTGATTGCGGCAGCATCCTCGACATTCTGGGAGACAAAAACAAAATCGCCATCAGCGATCCGGTCTATCCGGTCTACGTCGACACCAACGTGATGGCCGGTCACACCGGTCCAGCGAACGAAGCGGGGGCTTACGCGAAGATCGTTTATCTCCCGTGCAAACCGGCCAACGGCTTCATCCCCGAGCCCCCGAAGAAGCACGTCGACGTGATCTATCTCTGTTCACCAAACAATCCCACGGGCGCAGTCGCCACCCGCGCGCAGCTTGAGGCCTGGGTAAAATACGCGCTCGAAAACAAGTCCGTCATTCTCTTTGACGCCGCCTACGAAGCCTACATCACCGACCCGGCAATCCCGCATTCCATCTACGAAATCCCCGGCGCCCGTGAATGCGCCATCGAATTCCGCAGCTTCTCGAAAAACGGCGGATTCACCGGCACGCGCTGCGCATTTACCGTCGTTCCAAAATCACTGAACGCCTACACCAAAGCAGGCGAAGCGAAGCCTCTGCACCCACTGTGGGCACGTCGCATGACCACGAAGTTCAACGGTGTCAGCTATATCGTTCAGCGCGCGGCCGAAGCGCTTTACTCGCCGGAAGGCAAAGCCCAGGTGAAGGCTCTCATCGAGCACTATCTCGGCAATGCCGAAGTGCTGCGCAAAGGCGCGAAGAAGGCAGGACTCAAGGTGTTCGGCGGCGTCAATGCGCCCTACATCTGGGTTCGCACCCCGAAAGGTGTCACCAGCTGGGAGGCTTTCGACAAGATTCTCAACGACGCCAACGTCGTCATCACGCCCGGCAGCGGGTTCGGCTCGAAGGGCGAAGGCTACTTCCGCATCAGCGCCTTCAACAGCCGCGCCAACGCCGAGGAAGTCGCACAGCGACTACAGGCGTTGAAGTGGTAACGTGCAAACGTTTCTCAACGGCCGGTTCATCCCGGAAGCAGAAGCCGTGGTCCCGATAACGGACCGCGGCTTTCTTTATGGTGATGGCTTGTTCGAGACGATTCGCGTCCAGAACAGCACGCCGCTTTGGTGGAGCCGCCACCTCGCGCGACTCCAGCGCGGCGCGGAACTCCTCCGACTGAAGCTCCCGTGGTCTGGCACAGAACTCCGTCAATTCGCCATCGAACTGATCGCCAAGAACGCACAGCCGGATTGCATCCTCCGGCTCACCGTCAGTCGCGGCAGCGGCGCGCGCGGTTACTCGATTCAAGGCGCGGCCTCGCCCACCGTCGCGATGACACTTCATCCGCTCCGTCCGGCGCCGGCGTCCATTCGCCTCGCCACCGCCACCATTCGCGTGCCGACGCACGATCCTCTCGGCGCCATTAAGACTGCAAACAAGCTGCCGCAGATTCTCGCGCGAGCTGAAGCCGAGGAACGCGGCGCGGACGAAGCGCTTCTGTTGAACGTCGAAGGCGACGTCGCGGAAGCCGCGTCTAGCAATGTGTTCTGGATTCGCAACAGCACGGTTTGCACGCCGCCCGTCAGCGCGGGCGCGCTCGCCGGAGTCACGCGCGACGTCGTGCTGGAGCTTTGCCGCGCACACCAAGTTCCCACCGCGGAGGAATCGATCGCCCGCTCCGCGTTGTTCAGCACGGACGCGGTCTTCCTCACGAACGGCAGCCAGGGAATTGTTCCTGTCGCGGAAATCGACGCGCAGAGGCTGAAGTCGTCGCCGTTAGTGGCGCGATTGCAGGAGTGGCTCGCCGCAGCGGAGAGGACCGAGAGCCAATCGCCTTCGGCGTGAACATTGGCGCCTTGTCCACAGCGGTTCGATTTGGTATCCCGAAGTTCAACATGAAGAAGGTTTACAGCCTGCTCGCACTGCTCGTCGTGACCTCGCTGGGTTGCGTGTCCGCCGGAAGTCGGCTGGAACGCCACGTCGTCGACCGCATCCAGGAAGGGGTCACGCGGCGAGCGGAGGTCGAAAAACTATTGGGCGCTCCGCGTTCCACACTACAAGGTTCCGACCGCAAGGTGCTGGTCGACTACGCCTTTGGCCGCTACCACCCGGGTTCCCAGCCGGAAGCAATCGGACCCACCTCACGTGTCATTGGCTCGGTGTGGGAGCGTTCGGTCAGCATCCTCTACGACACCGAAGGCGTCGTGCTGAAGAAAACCCACTTCGAAACCGAGCGCCGGATTCGAGCAGATGAAGACCGGGTCTGGACGGGCCAGAATATCTCTGACGATGATCTGAAATCCATCGAACCGGGAGTGACCACCTTCGCGGAAATCACCAAGCGGTTTGGTCGCCCCAGCGCCAAAGGGCTCAATCTGCAAGGCCGATTTGTCTACGACTGGAGCTACGCCGTGGCGAAGGAACCTTCCGGGCTGAACATCAAGGGCAGGACCATCCAGATCGCTTTTGAGGACGACGGCAAAGTCATCGACTACCGGATTCACGGGAACGTTCCCACCCTGCCCTGACCGGGACGCCCGCCTAATCCAGCTTCCGCACCGCGCCGCCCGGCATCAACATAGCCGCGAAGGGAATCGTCTCGCGCTGCATGCACAGGCGCACGTCATCGCGCAGTTCGGGATTCGCGAGCAGCCGACGCCCATTCCGCGAGCTCTTCATCGCGTCCACGAGATCGTTCTGCATCAGCGGATAAATCCGGCGCGCCAGCTCCGCCGCGTCAGACACCTGACCGCCCGCGTAGTTCGACCAGATCTTTTCGCACATCGCACCGGCGGCGAGAATGTCCTCCAACGCCGGTTCCTCGTGCGTACCGCTGCACACCAGGATCAAATGCGACGGCTTGCGTTCGAGCAGCCAGTTCGTCGTCGCGCGCAGGTTGAGGAACGACGACACGAGAATCATCCGCGCCCCGGCGCAGGCCCGCAGCGCCCGCGTGCCGTTGGTCGTCGTCATCACGATGGTCCGACCGGAGACTTTCTCCGCCGTGAACTCGCGCGGGGAATTGCCGAGATCGAAATCGATGCTGCCAGTGAGGTCCGCCCGGATGCGCAAGCCCTCGCGTTCGCCGGCGAGCAGGAGGTTCGGATTCTTCTGCCGGAGCGCGACCGCCTCGGGAATCTCGGCCACGGGAATGATCGCCTCGGCGCCATTGGCCAGCGCGGTGATCATGGAGGTCGTGGCGCGAAGGATGTCGAAGACGACACACACCGCCTGGCTCAAGTCGCGCTGGTTCAGCGCGGCGAACTCGGCGGGCGACAATACAACTTCAAGCTTGGGCTGCGTCATGACCGGTAAAACGTCGAAGCACGAAATTACGAGGCGATGTGCGCGGTGTCGATGATTGATCCCGGCGCTGAAACATCATTATCGCAGCAGCACGAAATCAAATTACCATCCCAAAGCTTTGAGTAGAGGCCATGAGCTGTCCAATCGATGACGAAGCATCGGAACCATAGCCACCTGAACAAAAGGCCACGCGACTGCCCGCCAATTGGTCTTGTCAGGAAATGGCGGCGCAAATCTCGCACCGGGAAAACCGTTGTAAAATGACGTCGGCACACCATCTGGATAGGCGGAGTTTCGAATCAGCGCGATTGAGCAAGCGACTAGTTCCTGCAGAGCTGAGTAATCGCTCTCCTCCAGAAGAAACTCATCGAAGTTGAAGACCCTCGACCAATCATAGTCCAGATCGAGTTGGCGAATGGCCGCTGTGAGCTTTTCGATTCCAGGGGAGGTGCTGAGCTGCCGGCACTCACCAATCAACAATCGATTAAACACGGCGAACACGAGGGCAAATTCGCTCACCTCGAGTTCCAAGCTACACCCGTGAATTTTAATCGTTGCTTCAGCCATTGGAAAACTCCGGCTTGCGTTTACGTCATTCTACTCCCTCGTCCGCATGTAGTGAAACAGATACTGCTGCGCGTAGCCGGCGTTCGGACCGAAGTAGCTGCTCACGAACCGGCGCAGGCGCTCGGGCTTTGGGCGGCGCTTCGGGAAGTAGAGCTGGCGCAGGGCTTTCATCACCCACACATCCACCGGGAACGCCTGCTGGTAACCGTAGGCGAAGAGCAGAACGCAGTTCGCGATCTTCGGTCCCACGCCCGGAAGTTGCATCAGTTGCTCGCGCGCAGCATCGACGCTCCCCTGCCCGACCGCGGAGAGATCAAGCTGGCCGGAACCCACGGCGCGCGCGGCGGCGAGCAGGTTCGGAGCGCGGAAACCCATCTTGCAGGCACGCAGGTCCGCTTCGCTCGCGAGCGCCAGCCGGGCTGCCGTGGGAAATGCGTGGGTGAACCGGGCATCCGCCGGCGCTTCCAGCCGCGTGCCGAAGCGCGTGCAGAGCAGTTCGACGATTTGCCGGATCTGCACAATCTGCTTCGTCGAGGAGAGGATGAACGACGCGAGACATTCCCACGGCTCCTGTCGCAGCAGGCGCAGTCCGCGACACGCGGTGATGCTTTGGCGGAGCGGTTCGTCGTCCGGGAACGTGGCAAGCACGGCGGCAAGATCAAGATCGGCCTGGAGGTAATCCGCGAGCCAGCGCCAGTCGCCGGGCTCGGCCAACGTTTCGGCGGCGATGCTGTCGGCGTCCTTACGCAGGCGCACCCAGCGCGCGCCAATGACGCCTTCCCAGCCGGAGTCGGTCTCGCGCCAGCGGAAGGCCTGGCCGCAGTCCACGGTCGCCGCGAGATCGTAATCGCGCACCGGCAGGCGTGTCTGGAAAACGCCGCCGTTCATGTCAGCGCAGGAGATTGCGGCAGGCGAAGAGCCGGACCCGGCGCAGCACCTGGCCGCGCACGACGACATCGCGCGTGCCGAGATCGGTCACGGACTCAAATTCCTCGAGCACTTCCTTCGGCACCTTGGTGCGGTCACGGTCATCTTCGACGTAGAGATCCTTGCGGCCAGCCAGCCAGAGCGAGAACCAGCCTTTCTTAAACTTGGGCAGCGATTCCTCGTCGACGTAGAGGGCATTCGCACCTTGGTGCCGTCCACGGTAACCGGGCCAGAAATAGAACTGGTTCTTCGGCTTCTCCGAGGTACGAAAGTAAACGAGCGGATTATTCGGTAAACCCGTGCGTGCTTCAGGCAGGTAGAAACTCATCAGGCCGGTCACGCCGTAGTGCGAACCGAGAATGAGCACTTCCTTGCCGCCTTCCGCGAGCAACGTCTTGCGCGCCTCACCGACGATCTGCGCCGTCTCGTGCCAGCCATCGACACGCCGGAGCGGGTCAACTTTCGGCGGAAGCCGGCGCTTGGAGATCTCATGGACGATGCCGGTGTCGTGACAGAAAATCACGCCGATGGTTCCGAAAACAAATCCAGCGAGCAGCCAGCGCGGAACCGCCCGTGCGCCCGCCCGCCAGCGTTGGTCCCAATACACGACAGCCAGGCAAAACATTGGGACGACTGCGGCGGCGATCCAGTTTGGCAGAATCCGCGAGTGCAGCGAGTAGAGCCAGTAACCGTAAAAGACCGGCGCGCTCATCGCGAAGAAGTAGACGAGAAGAGGGTTGCGCTCGCGTCGTTTCCAAAGCGCGATGCTCGCCCAGATCGCGGCTACGAAATAGACCGGGTTCATTAAGCCAGCCTCGGACCCGGCGAATTCGAAAAAGTAGGCCAGCGTCGGCTCCCACGGCTTGTCGAGCTTTGCGTTCTCGCCGACGTGGTGGACCGTGATCCAGCCGTGCTGGGCGTTCCAGACGAGCACGGGCGTCATGCACAGCGCAAACACGACGAGCGCGAGCCAGGGTCCGGCCCGGCGCAGTTGAACGCGCGAAGGTTTCCACAGCAGGAAGAACAGCGCGAAGGAAGCGATCTGAATCGCCGCGGTGTATTTACTGAGAAAGCCGAACCCCATGAGCAGGCCGGTGGCGAGCCATTGACCGGCAGTGCCGGTCGGTTGCACCGCGCGCCAGCCGACAACCATGGCGGCGGTCCAGAACAGGACGAGCAACGGATCGACGGTCATCAAGGTTGATCCGACCGCCAACAGCGGCGCCGTGCTGCAGAGCACAACGGTCCAAAAGCCGGCGGCGGCGTTGACCTCGCGCGCCATGAAGCGCAGCAGGAACACGCTGAGAACCATCGAGATTACTGGCGAGAGGAAGCGCACGCCGAGTTCGCGATCGCCCCAAATCGACGTGCCAATGAATTGAGCGACGGCGATGCCGAGCGGCTTGCTGTAGTAGGAGAGCGCGAGGTGTTTCGACCAGAGCCATTGATACGCCTCGTCTTCGCTGAGTTCGATCGCGCCGCTGTTGATGTAGAGAACGCGGAAGACAAACAGCGCGCCGATGAGGAGGTAACCGAGGCGCAGCCATTGCTGCTCGCGGGCCACCGCCGGCGAGAGGTTTGCAGGCAGTGGCTGTGTATCGGCGGGCACGTGAATGAGAGATGGCAATTGGCTCCACCAAAGCGGAAACCAGCGTCGCGAAGCGAACCGCCAGAGTGATTCCACGCCCCACAATCCCGCCGCCGCGTAACCCGCGCCGAGAATCGCTCCGGCCAGCACGTCGCTGGGATGATGCACGCCTACGTAAATGCGCGAGAACCCAATGCAAGCCGCGAGCGGCACCATGAATCGCCAGCTTCGCCGGTAGTAGACGAATGCAATGAACGCCGCCGCCGCCCAGGTTGAGGTGTGCGAGGATGGCATCGCGCCACTGCCGCCTTTGCCGACCAGCAGCTTCGCCTCGGGGACCGCGTGGAACGGTCGGGGCCGATCCACGCTCTTCTTGATGTTGTTAATGACAAGCGCGTCGCCCGCACCGATGACCAGCGCGAGCATCAGTAGGAAGATGCGGCCACGCGCCCCGCCCTTCCACAGGAGCCCTGCGGCAATAAGGACGAGCACGGGAACGAACCACGCATTGCCAGCGAACTGCGGCATGAGGGCATCAAACACGGGATTGCTCAGCTTCAAATTGATGAAGCGGAAGAGCGAGAGATCGAGTGATTCGAGCCAGGACATCACGCGGAGTGTGGGGACGTGCCGGAAGGTATGCCAAGAAGAAAGCTGGAATGGTACGGATGCATCGTTGCGCCGGGTTTTCGGTCAGCGCACCAAGGTTTCTCGTTCCCTTTTGGGTCTAGAACTGGCCTGGCCTTTTGAACCGGCATTGCTTTTGCCGGCGCGCCAATTCCACCCGGCCGCAGCAGCTTCTGGCAGCTCATTCGCCGGGCATGGCCGGCAATGTAGCTTTGTTCGCGCTGGACATATTCGCCCGCTTCGTCAGCGGACATTCAAGTCGCGTTCTCCCGCAGCCCTTGCTGTTCTTTGCCATGGCGCAACCGGTGCCAGCGCGGCCCAGCTCCCACAGCTGTTGGCGAGCGTGGAAAAAGCCCAGCAGCGGTGTCGCGCCCGCCCAGCGGTCAGGAGGCTGCGTTGGTTCCGGCTGCCCTGTCCCTGGCGCGCGGCTTGAGCAGGAACGCCGTGTCCCCGAGTAGTTGAGCGTCGCGATTTGTCCCCGGGCCGGGTTTGATCTCAAAGGGTTCGTCATCCACCCAGTGGCAGTGGAGTTTCTGTATCGCGACAGGCGTTTTCGTCGGTTCAGTCATGAATTGAGGTTTGATCACGCCGGACCACCTGGCGGTCGTCACATGCGTTCCGAAACTTGGCAAAGTCATCGGCACTGCGTCCGGGCGAGTTAAACCGCCCGTAACGAGTCGTCGAGATCTCGCGTCACCAACCACTTTCCCACTGGGCGTTACACGCCCATCGCTCGATCCGTGCCGATATGAAATCGTCGTTGGGCACACATCGAACAAGAGACCGACCACCATGATTATGAAGACCCATTCGCAAACCCGCCCTGCCAACTGGTATCCACGCCTGTTCCTTGTCTGGATCGCGGCCGCCGCGGCACCCCTGGTCGCGGACGCCGCTCCCACCGGCTCCATCTTCACCTATCAGGGCCGGCTCAACATCAGCGGCGCACCGGCAACCGATGGAGTTTATGATTTCCGCTTCACGCTGCACGACGCGAGCGAGGCCGGCTCCGCCATCGGAAGCGCTGTCCTCGTGAATGCCCTGGGCGTCACGAACGGTTTGTTCACCGCGACACTTGATTTCGGATCCACGCCATTCACCTCGGGCGAAGCGCGCTGGTTACAGCTGCAGGTGAACACCAACGGCGTCGCTCCACTCGTGACGCTCAACCCCCGCCAGCGCATCACGCCAACGCCCCAGGCCATCTACGCCGAGAACGCCGGCATGGCGAGCGCCGTCGCCGCCGGAGCAGTGACCAGCGCCGGAATCGCGCCATCGGCAATTGACAGCGAGAGCATCCAGAACGGCAGCATCGAAACCACCGACCTCAGCCCAAGCCTGTTCAACGAAACCTTCTGGAAACTCGGAGGCAACGTCGGTGCTGGAAGCTTCCTCGGCACTCTGAACAATCAGCCCCTCGAACTGCGCGTGAATAACCAACCTGCGCTGCGCCTCCTGCCCAATGCCACCAGCCCCAATTTCGTTGGAGGTCATGCCGCCAATTCGGTGAACGTCGGAGGCTCTGGCGCCTTTATCGGCGGCGGCGGATCGTCGGATGATTTCAATGTCGCCAACGGGAACTATGCGGCGGTCGTGGGTGGCCAACGGAATCGCGCCTTTGGTGATGGGACAGCGATCGGTGGGGGCATGTCGAATCGTGTCGAACAGCTCGCCTCGGTTGTCAGCGGCGGTACCCTCAATGTAGCCGGCAGAGATTTTGCCACGGTCGGCGGCGGATACCGCAACAGTGCGGTGGAGACAAACGGAACGATTGGCGGCGGCAGCGGCAATCTCATTTCCGGAAATCAGGCCGGCTCCACCATCGGGGGGGGAATGAACAACTACGTCCTTCAAATTCAGGCGGGTACCATCGCCGGCGGCCTGCAAAACCACATCAACGGTAACAGCGCAACGGCAGCGATCGGTGGCGGCTACCAAAACTTCATCGAGACCAACGGCTTCAGCGGAACCATAGCCGGCGGCTTTTACAATCTGCTGACCGCACCCTATGCGACCGTCAGCGGCGGCCGTTACAACTCAGCGCACGGCGAGAGAGCCACGATCAGCGGCGGCGACAACAACACCATCGGCAACGGTTCGTTCTACGCCGCCATCGGCGGAGGCGGCAACAACACCGTCGCGGCTGACTCCGGGAGCGCCACCATCGCCGGTGGTGTCGGCAACGTCACGAGCGCCCGCTACAGCGCGATTGGCGGCGGTGAGAACAATCTCATTGAGACGAATTCGTGGCATGCCACCATCGTCGGCGGCGGCGCCAACACCATCAGGCGGACTTCCGTCAACGCCACCATTTCGGGCGGCGTTTTCAACAACATCACCAACGCCTCCTACAGCACCATCGGGGGCGGAGAAAAGAATCACATCCGCGACCACTCCGTCAGCGCCGTCATCTCCGGCGGGTTCAACAACAGCATCGGCTCCAACTCTCCAACCAGCACCATCGGCGGGGGCGCCAACCAGCGCATCGGTGCAGATTCCGAATTTGCCACCATTTCGGGCGGAGGGGTGAACGTGATCGCCACGCGTTCGATCACCGCCACCATCGCCGGCGGGTCCTTCAATCGCATCACCAACTCCGAAAGCAGCACCATCGGCGGTGGCGTCAGCAACACCATCAACGACAATTCGCGTGACGCGACGGTGGCCGGCGGACGCGGCAACCTCGTCGGTCCAAACGCAGCTGGCAGCACGATCAGCGGCGGCGTGGATAACGAAGTGACAAACGCGGTCAATTCGACCATCGCCGGTGGGGCGCTGAACCGCATCGGCAGCGCATCAGGCTCCAGCGCCATTGGCGGCGGCGGGCTGAACGAAATCGCGAGGAACTCCGTATTCGCGACGATTCCCGGCGGGCAGAACAATTTTGCGACCAACTACGCCTTCGCCGCCGGACGCCGTGCGAAGGCCAATCACAGCGGCTCGTTCGTCTGGGCGGACGACTCCAACACCGACTTCGCCTCCACCACCAACAAGCAGTTCGCCGTGCGAGCCAACAACGGGGTGATGATTCAATCCTCTGCCACCGCGGTGGATCTGCGCGGCGGCGGCGCTGTGCGCGTCGAAGGCGCCGGCCTCGGAAGCACCACGCCGGTCTTCATCCACCGCGCCACCGCGGCGAACACCGGCGGGCATATCACCACGATCAATCACCCGCACTGCAATGGCGATCCCAACGCGATCCTGATCGTGACCCAGAATTGGAATCCGGGCGGCGGGGTCGGCACCTACAACGCGCACCCCATTGCGGTCTATTACGCCAACTCCACCTGGAACATCTTCAACCAGGACTTCGCCGCCATGCCGGTGAACGCCGCTTTCAACGTGATGGTCGTGAAACCCTAAACCACTTTCCACTACCACGATGAAAACCATCCTTCTCCTCATCTTCGTTGCCGCGGCGCTCGTCGCAGCAGACGGAAGCGCTCAATCATTCTCCGTTACGGGATCAGTCATCGCAGGCGGTGGAGGGACGACCAGCGGGGGACTTTTCCAAGTCACCGGAACGATCGCCCAGGCGGAAGCGGGACCGCGATTGACGGGCGGATGTTTCTCCGTCGACTCGGGATTCTGGGGGCACTACGCCGCGATATCGACTCCCGGCGCTCCAACGCTCCGCACGCGAGTCGTCGCCAACTACGTGCGCGTCTCGTTCACGCCCAGCTGCGGAGACTGGGTGCTGCAATGGACCAACACGCTCGAACCCGAAGCCGCCGCCACGATCTGGACCGACGACGAAGCCAGCAATTTGATCCTCATCGACGGCGAATTGACTCGCGACTTCCACATTCCCAGCTGGGGCAGTCGCCTCTACTTCCGCCTGCGCCAGCCCTGAAAGGCTGTCTGAACGCCGGCAACGTTCTCGTTTCGTATGGCCACCGGTTCGCCGGTGGCCTTTTGCCGTTTTCGCACTCCTCGACTCCAGTCCGGGTCAACCTTCGCCAAGCAATGGCAAGCGGCCCCCTCGACAAGCGGTGAACTTCATACTAGGAAAGGAACCGTTATGGACCTGAACAAATTTACGGAGAACGCGCAGGGCGCGATCACCGACGCGCAGAGCATCGCCACGCGCCAGCAGCATCAGACTGTCGATGTGGAGCACGTCGCGATGGCGTTGCTGGAACAGGAAGGCGGGCTCGTGCCGCGCCTATTCGAGAAGGCAAAGGTCGCGCCAGACTTGCTGAGGGCGAAGGTCGAGGAGGAGTTGAACCGCCTTCCTCGCGTCAGCGGCGACGCCGCCTCGGCGCAGGGGCTCTACGTCACGCAGCGCTTGAACAAGCTGCTCGTAAAGGCGCAGGACGAAGCCAAGCGCCTCAAGGACGACTACGTCAGCGTCGAGCATCTCGTGCTCGCGATGTTCGATGAGTCCAGCTCAACGCCGATAGGGAAGATTCTCAAGTCACTGAACGTCCGCCGGGATGAGTTCCTCAAGGCGCTGACCGAGGTGCGTGGCAATCAGCGCGTGACCAGCGCGAATCCCGAGGCCACTTACGAAGCGCTCGAAAAATACGGGCGCGATCTCACGAAGCTCGCGCAGCAGAACAAGCTCGATCCCGTCATCGGCCGCGACGCTGAGATCCGCCGCTGCACCCAGGTGCTCTCGCGTCGCACGAAGAACAATCCCGTGCTCATCGGCGAGCCCGGCGTCGGCAAGACCGCCATCGTCGAGGGCCTCGCCCGCCGCATCGTCGCGGGTGACGTGCCGGATAGTTTGAAGGAGAAGAAGATCATCTCGCTCGATCTCAGCGCGCTTATTGCGGGCGCGAAGTTCCGTGGCGAATTCGAGGAGCGCCTGAAAGCTGTCCTGCAGGAAGTCACCAAGGCGCAGGGCCAGGTCATCCTGTTCATCGACGAGATTCACACGATGGTCGGTGCCGGAAAGGCCGAGGGCGCGATGGACGCCGGCAACATGCTCAAGCCGATGCTCGCTCGCGGTGAGTTGCATTGCATCGGCGCGACCACGCTTGATGAGTATCGCAAATACATCGAGAAGGACGCCGCGCTGGAACGCCGCTTCCAGCCCGTGATGGTGAACGAGCCAAGCGTCGAGGACACCATCTCGATCCTGCGCGGATTGCGCGAGCGCTACGAATTGCATCACAAGGTCCGCATCCAGGACGCCGCACTGGTTTCCGCCGCGCAGCTCTCGCATCGCTACATCTCGGATCGTTTCCTGCCCGACAAGGCCATCGACCTCGTGGACGAAGCCGCCGCCAAGCTGCGCACCGAAATGGAGTCGATGCCCGAGGAACTCGAACAGCTCGAGCGCCGCCTCACGCAACTCGAGATCGAGCGCGAGGCGTTGAAGAAGGAAAAGGACGAGGCGAGCAAGGAACGGCTCAAGGCGCTCGAGAAGGAACTTGCGAATCTCAAGAGCCAGCGCGACACGCTCAAGGCGCAGTGGGATTCGGAGAAGTCCGTGGTGGACGACGTCCAGAAGCTTCGTGAAGCGCTCGAACTCGCGCGTACCGAAATGGAGAAAGCGCGCCGTCAGAACGAGCTTTCGCGCGTGGCCGAATATCAATACGGCAAGATTCCAGGCATCGAGAAGCAGTTGAAAGATGTCGAAGCGAAGGCCGCGGCCTCAGGCAAAGGCGGGCCGCGTCTCTTGCAGGAGGAAGTCACGGCGGATGAAGTTGCGGAGGTCGTCGCGCGCTGGACCGGCGTGCCCGTCTCGCGCCTGCTCGAAGGCGAGAAGGACAAGCTCCTGCGACTCGACGAGATTTTGCACGAACGCGTCATCGGCCAAGGCGAAGCCGTGCAGGCCGTCGCGGACGCGGTCATTCGTGCGCGCTCCGGCTTGAAGGATCCGAAGCGGCCGATTGGTTCATTCGTTTTTCTGGGCCCGACCGGCGTGGGCAAAACCGAGCTGGCCCGCGCACTGGCGGAGAGTCTGTTCGACAGCGAGGACAACATCGTGCGCGTGGACATGAGCGAATACATGGAGAAGCACGCGGTCGCCCGGCTCATCGGCGCGCCTCCCGGCTACGTCGGCTACGAGGAAGGCGGCCAGCTCACCGAGGCCGTGCGCCGCAAGCCGTATTGCGTGGTGCTCTTCGACGAGATCGAGAAGGCGCATCACGACGTCTTCAACGTCTTCCTGCAAATCCTCGACGACGGCCGCCTCACCGACAGCCAAGGCCGCACGGTGGATTTCAAGAACACGATCATCATCATGACGTCGAACATCGGCAGCCCGCATCTGCTGGAGAACGTCAGCGACTCGGGCGAGATTACCGAAAGCGTCCGCAAGAAGGTGATGAACGAACTGCGGTCGCACTTCCGCCCGGAGTTCCTGAATCGCGTGGATGAAATCGTCCTCTTCAAGCCGCTCACGCTCGGCGAGATCACGAAGATCGTCGAACTGCTGCTCGGCCTCCTGCGCCTGCGTCTGGCCGACCGCCACATCGAACTCGAACTCAGCGACGCCGCGAAGGAACACATCGCCCGCGAAGGCTACGACCCGGTCTATGGCGCGCGCCCGCTCAAGCGTTACCTGCAACGTCAGCTCGAAACCGCGCTCTCGCGCAAACTGCTCGCCGGCGACATCACCGACCACAGCCGCGTGACCGTGGACTTCAAGAAGGGCGAGTTGGTGTTTGAGTCGAAGAAGCTCAAGCCGGTAAAAGAGTAGGCATGCCGAAGCCGAAGAAATCGTGGCGCGAGAAACTGGCCGACGACAAAGGGCTGCCGAAGGTTGCTCCAGTTGAAGGCAAGATGACGAAGAAATGGGGTGAGGGCTTGATGGTCATTCCTGCCCCGCGCGAAGTGGACGCGTTGATGCAGAAGATCCCGAAAGGAAAGCTCACGACCATCAACGAGCTTCGTGCCGCGCTGGCTCGTCAACACAAGGCAAACTTCGGCTGCCCGATCACGACCGGCATCTTCGCATGGATCGCTGCGCACGCCGCGGAAGAAGCGTCAGCGGAAGGCCGCAAGCGCATCACGCCCTACTGGCGCACGCTCAAGACCGGCGGCGAGTTGAACCCCAAATATCCCGGCGGCATCCCGGCGTTGAAGAAACGCCTCGTCGCCGAAGGCCATAAGGTGGTGCAGAAGGGAAAGCGGTTTCTCGTGGTGGATTTCGAGAAGGCGCTGTTTCAGCCCTAACCTTGTAGCATCCGGCGTGAGCCGGATCATTTGTCAGATCAAATCCGGCTCACGCCGGATGATACAATCCAAGGTCACCCAAACCACTTATGCACCTTCTCCGGCGGCTGGTAGCCGTTGAAGTGCGTCAGCACGCCGTCAGGTGAATCGGCGACGTGGTAGTGGCCGCGATACGCGTGTTTGGTGAACTGTTCCTCGTAGAGCCGCTCGAACATCGCCAGCAACGGCGCGAAAAAACCGTTCGTGTTTAGGAACACCACCGGTTTGCCGTGCGCTTCGAGCTGCTTGAGCGTCAGGATTTCCAGGATCTCCTCCAACGTCCCGAAACCGCCCGGCAACGCCACGAACGCGTCCGCACGTTCCTCCATGACCGCCTTCCGTTCGCGCAGATCCTTCGTGACGATGAACTCGTCGGCTTCCTCGTAGGCAACTTCCTTCTTCCGCAGGTAATGCGGGATGACACCAATCACCGTCCCGCCGTGCGCGTGGACCGATCGCGCCACCGCACCCATCAATCCCACCCGACCGCCGCCGTACACGAGCGTGAGTTTCTCCCTCGCCAGCAGCGCACCCAGCGCAGCCGCGGCTTCCATGTAGTGCGGCGCGACGGCGTCACTCGACGAACTGTAAACGCAAACAGCTCTGACCATGTTGTGAGCATGCGGCAAGCACCCGACACAAGGCGAGCCGCGGTTTTCACCGCCCTGCCCGTCCCGTTCCGTGCTTGGTTTGCGTCCCGTGGCGACCTAGATTGCGCGCGTGCTTGCGGACATTAAATCATTCACGCGCGACGAACTCATCGCGCCGTTCAAGTCCTGGAACCTGCCCGGCTACCGGCTCGATCAGGTCTTGAAGTGGCTTTACGAAAAGCGCGCTTTGTCGTGGGCGGAAATGACGAATCTTCCGAAGGCGTTGCGCGACCAACTCGCCCTGCACTACTCGTTGCACGCGCTGGAACTGGTCCGCAAGCAAGGCTCGCGCGACACCACGCAGAAGTTTCTGTGGAAGCTCAGCGACGGCGCGATGATCGAGAGCGTGCTGATTCCCGCGAACCCGGCGCTTTACGGCGAGGCGAGCGACCGTCACACGCTCTGCGTTTCCACACAGGTCGGCTGCGCGTATGGCTGCAAGTTCTGCGCAAGCGGACTGGAAGGCTGGAAACGCAATCTGCGCGTCGAAGAAATCGTGGAGCAAGTGCTGGCGACGGAGCGGTGGGCAGCGACGGAAAGTTCCGGGTTCCGAGTTCTAAGTTCAGAGTCGACTGTCGGCGAGCAACCCGAAACCCGCCTCGTGAACAATCTCGTCATCATGGGCATGGGCGAGCCTCTGGCGAATTACGACAACCTGCTCAAGGCGCTGCGCATTCTGAACGCACCGTGGGGCGGCGGCATCGGCGCGCGAAAGATTACGATCTCCACCAGCGGACTCGCGCCGCAGATTCGGAAGCTGGCCGAGGAACCGCTTCAGTTCCGCCTCGCCATTTCCCTTCACGGCGCGACGGACGAAACCCGGAACAAGATCATGCCGGTCAATCGTCGCTACCCGCTCGCCGAACTGACCGGCGCTTGCGAGGAATACCAGCGGAAACGCGAGCGGATGATTACGTTGGAATACATCCTCATCGCGGGAGTGAACGATGCATTGCGGGAAACCAAACCGCTGGCGGCGCTCGCCCATCGTTTGAATGCCAAGGTGAACTTGATTCCCTACAACAAGGTGGAAGATCTCCAGTGGGTGCGACCGACTGAGGAAGTGCAGGAGGCGTTCCTGGCCGCGCTGGAGGAACTCGGCGTGACGGCGACCCTGCGCCGGGAAAAGGGACACGACATCGACGCCGCCTGCGGTCAGCTCCGGCTGAAGACGGAACGTGAATTGGCGAAAAAGTCGGAGTAGCGCTAGACTCGGAAGCAATGAATCAAGACGACAGGAGGGTTGAGGAGGGCTGCAAGGGACTTTCGAGATTCAATATCCCGCCGATGTTGAAAGCGCGGACTACGACGGACGTTTTGGAAATTCATTGTTCATGCTAATTCGAGTCGCCCTGCTCTCGCTTTCGCTTCTGTTCTGCGCCGTCTCGGCTCGTGCCGCGGCGGGACCGAAGGCTTACTGCTCGACGAACCACATCATCGTCCGGTTCAAACCTCAGATCGCCGGCCTGCTTCCGGACAGCGCCCCCACCAACCAGCTGTCCTCGATGCTCGCGCGCCTGGGATTACCACGCGGCGCGGAATTGCGAGAGACCCCGCTCGCCCGGCATTACCGTTCGCGCCTTGCCCCCAACTCACGCCGCCGACACGAGCCAGTGGATTCGCGTCACTTTCTCTACCTGCGCCTTCCACGAGGTCTCACGACCGACGAATGCATCCGCCGGCTGGAGGCGCATCCTTTGATCGATTACGCCGAACCGGATTGGATCGGCGCCGCCGCAACCACGATTCCGGCGGACCCGAATTTCGCTGACCAGTGGTATCATCAGAACTCCACCAAACCGTCCGCTTCCATCCAGACTCCGCTCGCGTGGGACATCACGCGCGGCTCGGCGAACGTGCTGGTGGCCGTGATTGACTCCGGAATCATGCCGCTGCCCGAATTCGCCGGACGCACCGTGCCGGGCTACAACTTTGCCTATGATGAAACCGACACGACTGACGACAACGGCCACGGGACGGCGGTGGCAAGCGTCCTGTGCGCGAGCGCGAACAATGGGATCCGCGGCGCCGGCGTGGACTGGAACTGTCGCATCATGCCGATCAAGGTCCTCGACGATTGGAACACCGGATTCTACTCCTGGTGGGCGCAGGGCATTGATTTCGCCGTGAGCAACGGCTGCAAGATCATCAATTTTTCCGGCGGCGGCACGGCCTACGGCCAGACGGTGGCGCGCGCCATCACCAACGCCATCGCTCATGGCGTCATCTTCGTGACGGCCGCCGGCAATGAAGGTGGAAACGTCCTCGGCTTCCCGGGCTCGCTCGACGCATCCATCACCGTTGGCGCGACGGACCGAAACGATCAACGCGCCGAGTTCAGTGATTCCGGGCCCCAACTGGATCTCGTCGCACCCGGCGAGGACATCGCCACGCTGGGGCTGGACGGCGAATTGTGGTTCGACACCGGCACTTCATTCTCCACGCCAATGGTGGCTGGCGTTTGCGCCCTGCTCGCCGCCGTGCGGCCAAATCTCACGCAGGCCGAAGCGCTGCAACTCCTCTGCTCCGGCGCGGAGGATCAAGTCGGCGGCATCACGGACACGCCAGGCTTCGATACGGCTCATGGCTGGGGTAGATTGAACGCCTACCACTCCCTCGTACTCGCGACGACGCAGGTGGACCAAGTCCGCCGCACTTACAGCCACGTGGAGCTTTCCTGGGTCAGCCCGGCCAATGCCGTCAGCCGGCAGCCTTACCAGGTCGAATACAAATCGTCCCTCGGTTCCGGTTGGGTTCCGCTGACGAATCCCTCCGCCTTCCGCTACGAAGCTGGTCGCACCTACTGGAACGACGACGGCTCTGAAACCGGCATCGCCACCAGCACCGGCTACTTCCGCGTGAAATTGCGTCCGCCTCAGTGAAGCCGCCGCGAGCGCCGCATCCTGCATTTCACTTCCCGCTTTCTCCCTCGCAGATCCATTGCTAGCGTCCGCCCATGAATTTTCTGGTCACCGGCGGAGCTGGATTCATCGGCTCCCATGTCTGCGAGCGGCTGCTCGGCATGGGCCACGCCGTGTGGACCTACGATGACCTGAATGCGTTCTACGAGCCTGCGATCAAACAGCAAAACCTCGCCGCGCTGAAGGCTGCCGGAGGCAAATTCATATTCGTGGAAGGCGACCTGACGAACCGCACCGCGCTCGAGGCCATGTTCCGCAGCGTAAAGTTCGACCAGGTCATCCACCTCGCCGCACGCGCGGGTGTGCGGCCCAGCCTGCAGGAACCGGCGCTCTATCAACGCGTGAACGTGGAAGGCACCGTCAACCTCCTCGAAGCGGCGCGCGCCACCGGCGTGAAGAAAATCACTATCGCGTCCTCGTCCTCGGTGTACGGAGTGAACGCCAAGGTGCCGTTCTCCGAGAACGATCCCATCTTCTCCGCCATTTCGCCCTACGCCGCGAGCAAGCTCGCCTGTGAAGCGCTCGGACACGTTTACCATCACGTC
This sequence comes from uncultured Bifidobacterium sp., assembly GCA_964491875.1. Lineage (GTDB taxonomy): Bacteria > Verrucomicrobiota > Verrucomicrobiia > Limisphaerales > JADJPG01 > JADJPG01. The sequence goes on along the minus strand of CAZBIC010000049.1, from coordinate 9,964 downwards.
TACGGCATGGACATCGCGATGCTGCGCTTCTTCACAGTGTATGGCCCGAGACAGCGACCGGACCTCGCGATTCATAAATTCGCGCAGCTCATCGCCCGAGGGAAACCAATCCCTGTCTTCGGCGACGGCAGCACGGCACGCGATTATACCTACGTGTCAGACACAGTAGCTGGCGTGATCGCCTGCACGCAGCGCGAGTTCGGCTTCGAGATTTTCAACCTCGGCGAATCCCAGACCGTGAAGCTCTCCTATCTCGTCGAGCTGCTGGAGAATGCGCTCGGCAAGAAGGCCGTCATCGACCGCCAGCCGCCCCAGCCCGGCGACGTGCCGATCACCTTTGCGAACATCACCAAGGCTCGCGAGAAACTCGGTTACGATCCGAAGGTAAAGATCGAGGAAGGCATTCCGAAGTTCGTGGATTGGTTCCGCACCCAAGGAACAAAATCATGACGTCGCCCGCCAAACTGCTTTGCGAGCTCATCGCGCTGCCGAGCATCAACCCGGCGTTTGCGCCGGCCAACGATCCACGGGCGGGTGAGAAGGACGTCGCGGACTTCCTGGCCAGCGTCGCCGCGCAAGGAGGACTGGATGTCGACCTCCAGGAAGTCCTGCCGGGACGATTCAATCTCATCGCCCGCCTCCTCCCCGCCGGCAAAGTGCGCCAGCGCATCGTTCTCGCGCCGCACATGGACACCGTGGGCGTCGCCAGCGACGAACAGTTCCATCCGCAGCTCCGGAACGGTCGCATCTACGGGCGCGGCGCGTGCGACACCAAAGGCAGCATCGCTGTATTTCTCTCCGCCTTGCTGAACCTCGCTGCCGCGAAAAAACGTCCCGCCTCCACCGAAGTCATGCTCCTCGCGCTCGTGGACGAGGAGAATGGCCAGGCCGGTTCCCGCTTCGTCGCCAAGAGCCGGTTCAAGGGGGATCTCGCCATCGTCGGCGAACCGACGCGACTGCAAATTGTCACCGCCCACAAAGGCGATCTGTGGCTTCAACTGGAAACCCACGGCAAGGCGGCGCACGGCTCGCGTCCCGAACTCGGCCGGAATGCGGTTCACGAAATGGCGAAGATCGTGAACTTGCTGGAGACCCGTTACGCGCGCGAACTTCGCAAACGACGCCATCCCCTGCTCCGGCACCCGACCATCAACGTCGGCACCATCGCCGGCGGACGCCAGCCAAACATCGTGCCCGACAGCTGCACCATCCGAATCGATCGCCGCACCATTCCCGGCGAGAAGGATCCTTCGGTGAAACGCGAAATTCTCAGCTTCATCCACAGTCACGGTTTGTCGGCGACGATGATCGATACGAAGCACGAAGAGCCTGCTCCGCCGATGGAAACCAGCCTGAAGCTGCCGGCGGTGCAGCAGTTCCTCCAAGCCGCGAAACAAACCAAACCGGTCGGCGTCGATTTCTTCACGGACGCCGGCGTGCTGGCCTCCGCGGGAATCTCCAGCGTCGTCTTCGGTCCCGGCGACATTGCACAAGCCCACACCGTCGATGAATGGGTGGCCGTCAGCCAACTTGAGCGCGGGACCAAACTCCTCGGGCGGTTCCTGCAATCGCTCCCTTGACCAGTTCATCAGTGAACGCCACGCTCAAGTCAGCCAAGATGACAGCCGTAACATTCCTCACATGAGCAAACTCGCCTTCTTTCGCCAGAGTGGCTGGATGGTCATCGCCACCGGTGTGAGCGGCGCTCTCTTCGCGCTCGTTCACACGCTGGCCAAGCGGCCGGAGATCGGCATGTCCGCCGACGACTACACGCTCTTTGGTGCGTTGCTCAGCATCCTTGCGCAAATGACGATCCCCGCCGTGGGCTTGCAACTCACGATGGTCAAACTGGCCGTCGAAGCAGAAGAGTCCGGAGGTCGCAATGCGCTGGCGGGAGCCACCCGTTCGCTGCTCGCCGGCACCTTCGCCTTCTGGGCGGTGTGCGCGCTGGCGGTGTTCATCTTCCAGGAATCCATCCTCACGAATTATCGCATCTCCAATCCGTGGACATTGTGGGCCACAGTGCTGCTTGGCCTGGCCTCGTTGTGGTCGCCCATCTTTTTTGGCGTTTTGCAGGGACGACAGAACTTCCTCTGGCTCGGGTTGGTTTCAATTTTTAATAGCGGTGCACGCGTCGGATTTCTTGCGCTCGCCGTGCTGTTGTGGGGAGCAACGGTCACCCATGGCATCGTCGCCGCGTTGATCGGGATGGCTGTCGCGCTCGCGTTCGGCGGATGGCAGGTACGGGATGCGTTCATCGGCAAGGCGGAGCCGTTCAAATGGATTCCCTGGCTGAAACGGGTCATCCCGATGACGCTGGGCTACGGCGCTGCGACGTTCATGCTCACAGAAGATCCCATCATCGTGCGGCGCTACTTTCTCGAATCAAGCCAGACCGAGCCCTACATCATGGCCGGAACATTGGCGCGCGTGGTGTTCTTCTTTCTCGCGCCGCTCACCACCGTCATGTTTCCAAAAATCGCCCGCAGCGCAGCCAGCTCCGAGAAAACTTCCGTGCTGATGCAGGCGCTGGGAGTCACCGCGTTGATGGGCGTCGGCACCGCGCTGTGCCTGACCATTATTCCGCAGGTTCCAATGTTCCTGCTCTACGGCCAGAGCCAGTCTCCGGCGCTTGAGTTGATTCCCATTTACGCGTGGTGCCTGCTTCCCCTGCCGCTGGCCAACGTCCTCGTAAACAACCTGCTCGCGCGCGAGCGTTACGGCGTCGTTCCGTGGCTCGCGGCGCTGGCGGCCGCCTACTACTTCGCGCTGAGCCACGTCGCCAAAACCAGTGCGGAACAAAGTCCCCAGCGCTTCGACACCATTCTCTACACATTGGGCGGCTTTGGAATTCTGCTCCTCGGCGTGTGCCTGATCTACGCCTGGCAGGACATCCGGCGCGGGAAGCCCGCCATTACTCCCGTCAATGCGTGAAGTCGGTGTCCCACGACTTCGTGGGACGACGCAGCAGCGGCGCCTTCAGCTTCATGTAAACCCAGGTTTCCAGCGGACGCAGGGGACGTCGCAAAACGCGAAACGGAGAATGCACAACGCGTAGTCGAATCACAGAAAGCAGCATGGTCAGCGACGTCCGGCCCAGGACCACTTTTGAACCCATCTTGTCCGTCCACTCCGTCGGCACCTCGAGAATTTTGAAACCCGCGCGCTTGATGGCGTAGAGGAGATTGATGTCGAACGCCATGTCCGCGATGCGCAGGAGGTGATGAACCGTCTCGACCACTTCACGTCGCATCAGCTTCGCCCCGCACTGGGTATCCTTGATGTTCAGCCAGAAGAGCGACTGGACAATGAGATGAAACACCCGACTCGCGAACTGACGTTTGCCCGTCTGCTGCTGGTGCAATACCGCGCCCGGCAGCCAGCGGGATGCGATGACGCAGTCCGCCTGGTCGCGCAGCTTGATCAAGTCGTGGAACGCCTTGGGGGAAGTCGCGCCATCGGCATCCACGTATCCGATGTAGTCCGCGAGCGGAGCCAGCTTGAGCCCTTCGATCAACGCGCCTCCCTTGCCAATGGGGTCGGGGAATTCCAGCCAGCTGATCTCGGGATTCGTCTCCGCGACGCGCTTCACGACGCCGATGGTGTTGTCCACACAGCCATTGAGCACCACCACCAACTGGCATTCCCCCTCGAAGTTGTTTCGATAATACTCCGCATAATCGCGAAGCACCGGCTCGATCCGCGCCTCCTCGTTGTAGGCGGGAATCAGCAGCAGGACGCTTTGGCGCTTTTGGGTCACGGCGGATTTTGTAGCGAAGCACCGGCCGGAAAGCAAAGCCGGAACAGTCGAGGGAAGTAAGACAGTGGGTCAGTAAACCGGCAGCGGGTAAAAATGGGTCCGTCGGGGTAAGGCACAACGACCCACCGGCTGCTGATTCACTGACAGCTGGTTCGGGGACTTCAACCTGCGCCGCCGCCCTTCATCGCCTTCGGTTCGCCCTTGAGCAGGGCCACGCCGTAGTCGCGGTTCATGCGGGCGATGAAGTCGAGGGAGATTTCCTTCGGGCAGACGGCTTCGCAGCTTCCCGTCACCGTGCAGGCGCCGAAACCCTCGGCATCCATCTGATCCACCATCGCCTTCACGCGCTTGTAGCGTTCAGGCTGACCCTGCGGCATGAGGCCGAGGTGGGAAACCTTCGCTGCGACGAACAACATCGCGCTGGCGTTCTTGCACGCGGCCACGCACGCGCCGCAACCGATGCACTGGGCGGCGTCCATCGCGAGGTCAGCATTTTCCTTCGGGACTGGAATCGAGTTCGCGTCCGGCGCTGCACCAGTGCGGACGCTGATGAAACCGCCTGCGTGCTGGATGCGATCAAACGCCGCACGATCCACGACGAGATCCTTGATGAGCGGAAACGCCTTCGCACGGAACGGCTCAACGACAATCTCGTCGCCGTTCTTGAAGCTGCGCATGTAGGTCTGGCAGGTCGCAACGCCCTGATGCGGGCCGTGCGGTTTGCCATCGATGACGAGCGAGCAGGTGCCGCAGATGCCTTCGCGGCAATCGTGGTCGAAGGCGATCGGTTCCTCGCCTTTGTTCGCGAGCTCCTCGTTCACCACGTCGAGCATCTCGAGAAACGACATGTTCTCGTTCAGATCAGGCGAGCTGTAGGTCTTGAACCCGCCGGGCGTGTTGGCGTTCTTCTGCCGCCAGACTTTCAGTGTGACTTTCATCGCGTCTTAAATCGTTCAGAGTTCTCGCGTCTTACTTGTACGACCTCGTGCTCATGTGAACCTCTTCGTAAACGAGCGGTTCCTTGTTCAGGATCGGCGCCTTGTCCGGCGCGCCGGCGTATTCCCAAGCGGAAACAAACGCGAACTGATCGTCGCGACGCTTCACGTCGCCGGGATTCACCAAGCCCTGCTTCGTCTCGGGATCGTCCGCGGTGTATTGATACTCCTCGCGGAAGTGCCCGCCGCAGCTTTCCTCGCGCATCAACGCGTCGCGGCACATCAACTCGCCGAGTTCGATGAAGTCCGCAATGCGGCCAGCGCGCTCGAGAGATTGATTCCACTCGCCCGCTTCACCAAGCACGCTGACGTTCTTCCAGAATTCCTCGCGCAGTTCACCGATGGCCTTGATGCCCTTCTCGAGGCCCGCCTTATTGCGCGCCATGCCGCAATATTCCCACATCAGCTTGCCGAGTTCCTTGTGGAAGCTGTCCGGCGTGCGCTTGCCCTTGTTGCTGAGCATCCGCTTCGTGAGCGTCTGAACATTCTCTTCCGCTTCCTTGAACGAAGCGTTGTCCGTCGCCGGACGCTTGCCGGGATTCTGCGACGCAAGATAGCCGGAGATCGTCGCGGGCAACACGAAGTAGCCGTCGCTCAACCCCTGCATCAGCGCGCTCGCGCCAAGACGATTCGCGCCGTGGTCCGAGAAATTCGCTTCGCCCAGCACGAAGAGGCCGGGGACGTTGCTCATCAGGTTGTAGTCCACCCACAGGCCGCCCATCGTGTAATGCACGGCGGGATAAATCCGCATCGGCGTCTGGTAGGCGCTCTCGTTCGTGATCTCGTGATACATCGCGAAGAGGTTGCCGTAACGCTCGCGCACCTTCGCTTCGCCGAGGCGATTGATGGCCGCGGAGAAATCCAGGTAAACACCGAGACCCGTCTCACCGATCCCGCGACCTTCGTCACAAACGGTCTTGGCTGCGCGTGACGCGATGTCGCGCGGAGCGAGGTTGCCGAACGCGGAATACATCCGCTCGAGATAATAATCGCGATCCTCTTCCGCGATGTCCTGCGGACGCTTCTTGCAGTCCTCCTTGCGCTTCGGCACCCAGACGCGTCCGTCGTTGCGGAGCGACTCGGACATCAGCGTCAGCTTCGACTGATAATCGCCACTGACCGGAATGCACGTCGGATGGATCTGCGTGTAGCACGGATTGCCGAAGCACGCGCCGCGCTTATACGCGCGCCAGCTAGCGGTGACGTTCGAACCGCGCGCGTAGGTCGAGAGATTGTAAACGTTACCGTACCCGCCGGTCGCCAGCACGACGGCGTCGCCGCTGTGCCGCGTGATTTCGCCGGTCTGAAGATTGCGAACGATGATGCCCTTCGCATGGCCGTCCACCACGACGAGATCGAGCATCTCAGCGTGCGTGTAAGACTTCACGCCACCGGCACCGATCATCTTGTTCAGCGCCGAATACGCGCCGAGCAGCAGCTGCTGACCAGTCTGGCCACGCGCGTAGAACGTGCGCGAAACCTGTGCGCCACCGAAGGAACGGTTGTCGAGTAGGCCGCCGTATTCGCGGGCGAACGGGACGCCTTGCGCCGCGCATTGGTCGATGATGTTCACCGACACTTCGGCGAGACGATGCACGTTCGCTTCTCGCGCTCGGAAGTCGCCGCCCTTGATCGTGTCGTAGAAAAGGCGATGCACCGAGTCGCCGTCGTTCTGATAATTCTTCGCGGCGTTGATGCCGCCCTGCGCCGCGACCGAGTGCGCGCGACGAGGCGAATCGTGGAAGACGAAGTTGTGCACCTCGTAGCCGAGTTCCGCGAGTGTGGCGGAGGCGGACGCGCCGGCGAGGCCTGCACCAACGACGATGATTTTGTATTTCCGCTTGTTCGCCGGGTTGATGAGCTTGGTGGAGAACTTGTGCTTCTCCCACTTCGAGGCGAGCGGGCCGGCGGGGATGTTGGAATTCAGCGTGGCCATGTTACTTCGCCTCCTTTCCGTTCACTTCAGCTACGAGCGCGGCGGCGGGCGGTGACGATTGCGAGAATTGATGCTTTGCCTTCTCGGCGTAATCCGCGCCGACGATGCGCAGGAAAATCGAGACCGGGATGATCGCGTAGCCGATGAAAATTGCGATGCTCGCCAGCTTGGCGAAGCCTTGAACGCGCGGCCACCAGACGTGGTTCCGCAGACCGAGCGACTGGAACATGCTCGCGAGTCCGTGACCGAGGTGATTAAAGAGCATCCACTGCGCGATGAGGTAGAACGCCACGACCCACCAGACTTGAAAACCGAGAATCATCATCGCGTAAACATCCGGCACCGTTTCACCGTGTAGCACCGTGGTGAGCTTGCGGAAGTCGCCCGTGCCGTTCACGCCTGGCAGCAGCGCCGTGAAGTGCGCGAGGTGATAGATCACGAACGCGGCGATGACCAAACCGCTGACGAGCATGTATTGGGAAGCCTTGCTCGCGCCGTAGGCCGAGCCGCCGGCGTAGCCTTCTGGTCGCGCCTCCTTGTTCATAGCCGCCAGTTGGACTGCGGTGAGAACGTGCAGTCCCACGCAGGCCAGCAACCCGAGGCGCGCGCCCCAGAGCAGGCCGGGCTTCGACTTGAGAAAGTGTGCGTAGGTGTTAATGAGCTCGGGCTGCCCGAACACTTGGAGGTTGCCCAGCAGATGCCCGATGAGGAAGAAAAAGAGCGCACAGCCCGTGAGAGCCATGATGTATTTTTTCCCCAGTGACGATTGCCAGACTCGATTGATCAGATTCATGGAGTCAATGGCCGGACCGCATCCGGCTAATGGTTGGGGAATCTATTAAGCGCCGAGAGGGCAAGTCAACGCGCTGGTTCAAGTATAAGGGAGCCTTCCCCGCTGGTGAATGGTGCTAATCGGGAATTCCCGTCGCGTCTCAGCGCGCCACGAAGTCGAGCACCGCCGCAAGTGAGCGAACGGCATCCGGTTCCGTTCCCCTGCCCTTTCGATCCAGCAACAGCCCGTGCAATCCAGCCGACCGGGCGCCGTGGCAATCCTCCATCGCGCTGTCGCCGATGTGCAGAATAGTTTCCGCCGGCAACTCCAGATCCGCCGCCACACGCTGGAAGATTGCCGGGGAAGGCTTGGTCACGCCGACGTCGTGTGAGACCACCACCGCGTCGAAATGCCCGATGAGTTCCAACTTCTGCAGCAACGGACGGAGGCGCTCGTCCCAGTTTGAAACGATGGCGAGTTTCCATCCGCGTTCGCGCACCGCAGCGAGCGTCGGAAGCACATCGTCAAAGATTCGCCATGGCTCGGGACGGGCGAAGGCATCGTACATCGCATCGAAACATTCGCGACCCGGCGCTTCAGTCGACAGGCCGGCGAACGAAGCGTTCACCAGTTCACGCCAGGCAGCTCGCGAATAGTCAAAGTTACGGCGCGCCTTCCAGGCGGATCCGAACTGACGGTTCAAGTCCTCCGGCTCGACCGGTGGGATGCCAAACTGCGCGGCAACGCTCGCGTAGATGTGTCCGACCGACGGCCACGGTTCGATCAACGTGCCACCGACATCGAAGCTGACGGCGCGAATGTCCAGATGGCGATTCATCGCTCAATCACGCATCCGGCCGCCGCTGGAGATTCGTCCGCAGCGTCTCGGCGGACACTTCCCCTTCCCAGCGACTGACCACGAGTGTGGCCACACCGTTTCCGACAAGGTTCGTCAGCGCGCGGCACTCGCTCATGAACCGGTCGATGCCGACGAGGATCGCGAGCGATTCAATCGGCACGGCGGGAATCGTGGCCAACGTCGCCGCCAGCGTGATGAAGCCCGCGCCCGTCACTCCGCTCGCGCCTTTCGAAGTCACCATCGCGACCAACAAGAACTGAATCTGCTGTTCCAGCGTGAGCGTGATGTTGGTTGCCTGCGCGAGGAACAGCGCCGCCATCGTCATGTAGATGTTGGTGCCGTCGAGGTTGAAGCTATAGCCGGTCGGAATCACGAGTCCCGCCGTGGACTTCGCGACGCCGAGTCGTTGCATCTTCTGGATCATGCCAGGCAGCGCCGTTTCCGAAGAGCTTGTCCCAAGCACGAGCAGCAGTTCGTCCTTGATGAACCGCATGAACGCGAAGATGGAGAAACCACACTTCCAGGCGATCGCTCCAAGCACGACAACGACGAACACGATCGCCGTGGCGTAAAAGCAAAGCATCAAGGCGAGCAGGCGATTCAGTGATTCGAAGCCGTAGCTGCCGATCGTAAAGCCCATCGCACCGAAGGCACCAAGCGGAGCCACTTTCACGACAATCCGCATCACGCCGAAGAATGCCTCCGCAATACGGTCGATCGCGTGCAGGAGCGCAGCTCCCTTCTCGCGCATCGCGGTGATCGCCAGAGCCATGAGCACGGCGATGAAGAGCACCTGGAGCAAATCGCCGGTGACGAACGGTTCGAGGAAGGTTCCCGGAATGATGTTCAGGAGAAAGCCGACAGTGCTGAGCGATGTGGCCTTCTGCGCGTAGCTGTCTGTCGCCGAGTGATCGAGCGCCTTCGGGTCGATGTTGAAGCCTTCCCCGGGCTTCACGACATTCACCACCACAAGCCCAATGATCAGCGCGATCGTGGAAACGATTTCAAAATAGAGCAGCGCCTTGAAACCGAGCCGTCCGAGTTTCTTCAACTCGCCCATCGACGCGATGCCGTGGACCACCGTGCAAAAGATGATCGGAGCGATCATCATCTTCACCAGCTTGATGAATCCGTCGCCGAGCGGCTTCAGCTCTTTGCCGGCCTCCGGCCAAAGCCCACCGACGAGGATGCCCAACAACACTCCGATGATCACCTGCACGTAGAGATGGCTGAACCACGAGCGGGCGGGCGGCGAAGCGGCGGCGGCGTTCATCAGTTTGGAGCGAGTTCGCGATTGTTTTGACACAACCGCCCGCAACCGTGCGAGCGCTTACTTGCAACGCGCGCGTTGAGGCAGAGTGAACACAAGACAACAAAGAAAACGAAGTGGCGCATCGGTTCGCCTGCGGCCTGAATCCATTCCGGTGGTCCTACTTCCTCCTACTTCTTGATCCTGAAGAAGCGGTGGTCTGGGGAGAGGTCGAGGGTGGCGGGGCTGGTGGGATTGCCGTCGACGGCGGTCCAGGGACCCGTGACAGCCGGGGCGCTTTCGAGCACGCCGCCGCCAGTCCATTCGAGGGTGATCTTGCCAGCGCTGAGGCTCGGGGCGGCGAACTGCGGCGGCACGACCGCCGGTTGCACT
>CAZBIC010000048.1:0-52934 GCA_964491875.1 uncultured Bifidobacterium sp. | reverse complement strand
CCGATGCTGCGATGAGCCCCGGTAATGCTTCGTTCAGCGGTCCGATCTCGCGTTGCAGCCAGAGGCGGAGCACGGCCTCGCCCAGGAAATGGAACGAAGTCCAGAGCAACGCGGCGGCGGCGACGAAACACTTTGTGGTCAGAAGAAACAGTTTTGCCGAGGTCTCCTTCCGATCCGTCGCGTGGAGCGAGGTGGCGATGGGAGCCAGGGCATTGACCGCTGGCTGCAGCAATCCTCGAACGAGGTTGTTGAGTTGAAGCGCCACGCCATACAGGCCTGCGGCGGCCAGTCCCTCGCACCGCGCCAGCAGAAGGGCCGGTACCTGCATGAAGGCGACGTAATTGATGTTGGCCACGAGGTTGAGCGCGTTGAATCCGGTGACGTCGGCCAGCAGGCGTCGATCAATGTTCCTCGTCTGGAAGGTCACCTCCGGCATCAGCCGGCGCCGCGTCAGCATCGTCACGGCGGAGACGAGTGCCTGCTCGAGCAGGAGTACTGCGGCGTATCCGTCCGCGCTTGGTCCGACCAGCTCAAAAAATGCGATCGTTCCTCCCACCCGGATCGTTACTCCGGCGAGGTGGGTTTTCTCAATGACGTCGATCCGATGTGTTGCCTGCAGCCCGGCCAGCGCCGGCAGCGCGAGACAGTTGATCAGTGAAGCCAGGCCGAGCAATCCAAGCACCCGCCGGCCTTCGGCGTCCTGCCCGGAGGGGGCTCCAGTCCACGACCACGGAAACAAAAGCAGCAAGAGCAGGCCGACGCCCATCAATGCCGCGACCAGGCTCGAAAGAATGACCCCCGCGGAATAGTGTCGGCGGAGCGAATCCACTTCGCCACGGCTGAGAAGCAGATTGAACTGACGCCCGAGACCGGCGGCGGCGCCCGATTGGATCAGACCGAGAAACGCGATCATGGTCGCCGAGGTGACCACGAGACCGAAACGTTCCAGACCCAGATGCCGCAGAATGTAGGCGACGAGAAAGACGCTGGCGGCGAGGTGGGCCAGTTTGCCGATGAGACCGAGGGACGCATTGAGGACAAACCGGCGTCCATGCGAGGCGACGTTGAGCGCGGAACTACGAGTGGCGGTTATTGTCGTCATGACTGAACGTCCGCCGCCTCGGGCGGTTCCACCGGCGTCTGCAAAATGATCGTTCTTGAATCCATTCAATCTCGTCCGTGACCCGAACGGCGCGCCGCCGGGCAACTCTTTCCCCAGCCCGGCAAGTTCTGACCCTCTGTCTCGGACGATGGTTCCGCGCTGAATTCCCAGCTGGACCCGCGTCCATGGAGTCAGACTTCAACTCATGCGCCGCTACAATCTGCCGTTAAGCAGGCTGTGGGCCGACAGGTGAAAAATTTCCAGAACAGCGGCTTATGCGGTGCGTGGAACCACGTTGAGGTCGGCTGCGGGAAGGGGATCGAGACCCGGCTTGCGTTGGCCTTGAGCGAATTACAGTGTTGAGCACGTGACGACCCCAAAAACTATCCTGAGCCCATCCGCAATTGCGGCGGAGTCCGATTCGAGTACGGCGCTGTTCGACCGCCGTGCACAGACGGCGGAGGCGGTGCGGTTGGCCGAGGATGCGGCGCGCACGAGGAACTGGAAGCGTTGGGGACCGTATCTCGCGGAGCGCCAGTGGGCGACGGTGCGGGAGGATTACTCGGAGGACGGCACGTGTTGGGATTACTTCCCGCACGATCATGCGCGCAGTCGGGCGTATCGCTGGGGCGAGGATGGCTTGCTCGGGATCACAGATCGCGAGTGCCGGATGTGTTTTGCGCTCGCCTTGTGGAACGGGCGCGATCCGATGTTGAAGGAGCGGTTGTTCGGGTTGACCGGTCCGCAGGGGAATCACGGCGAGGATGTTAAGGAGCAATACTTCTATCTCGAATCGACTCCGACGCATTCGTACATGAAGGCGCTCTACAAGTATCCGCAGGCGGAGTTCCCGTACGCACGACTAGTAGAGGAGAACGCGCGTCGCGGCAAGACGGAGCCGGAGTTTGAGCTGCTGGACACGGGCGTCTTCGACGAACAGCGCTACTTCGACGTGCAGGTGGAGTATGCGAAGGGCGGGCCTGATGACATTCTGATCCGCGTGACGATTTCGAGTCGCGGTCCGGACGCCGCTGTCTTGCACGTGCTGCCGACGGTGTGGTTTCGCAACACGTGGTCCTGGGGTTGCGCGCATGAAGGCAGCGGAGCGCGGCCGGTGTTGCGGTTGGTGGAGCCGGGATTGATTCGCTCGAATCAGGAGTCGTTGGGGGAATTCGAGTTCGCCTTCGCGCCGGGGACTGACGGTGCGCATCCGGCGGCGTTGTTTACCGAAAACGAAACCAATGCTCGTTTGCTGTGGGGCGATGGTGCGCAGGGACCGTTCGTGAAGGATGCGTTTCACGAGCGTGTGGTTCACGGAAAATTGGAGGCGACGAATCCGAAGCAGGTGGGCAGCAAGGCGGCGCCGCACTACGTCCTGAACATTCCGGCGGGAGGCGTTGAGGTCTTGCGACTGCGCCTTTTCAAAACGGCAGAGTCTGTCTCGGAGCCGCTGGGGGACACGTTTGAAAGCATCTTTGAACAACGCCGGCGGGAGGCGGATGAGTTCTTCGACACGTTGTGTCCGCTGCGGCAGAGCGGGGCGGAGCGAGGGGTGGTGAAGCAGGCTTACGCCGGATTGTTGTGGTCGAAGCAGTTTTATCACTTCGTGGTGGAAGACTGGCTGAGGGGCGATCCGGCAATGCCGAAGCCGCCGGCCGCCCGGCGTGAGGGGCGCAACTCCGAGTGGAAGCACGTCTACAGTCGCGATGTGATCTCGATGCCGGACAAGTGGGAGTATCCATGGTTCGCCGCGTGGGACCTCGCGTTTCACATGATTCCGTTCGCGCGGCTGGACGGGAAGTTTGCGAAGGAACAGCTCGGGCTGTTTTTGCGCGAATGGTACATGCATCCGAACGGGCAGATCCCCGCGTACGAGTTCGCCTTCGGTGATGTGAACCCACCGGTGCATGCATGGGCGGCGTGGCGCATTTACAAGATCGCCGACCCTGCGGGGAAGCGTGACCGCGACTTCCTGGAGAGCGTTTTCCAAAAGCTGCTCATGAACTTCACCTGGTGGGTGAATCGCAAGGATGCGAACGGAAAGAATTTGTTCTCGGGCGGATTTCTCGGGCTGGATAACATCGGGGTGTTCGATCGCTCGAAGCCGCTGCCGACGGGCGGGCAGTTGCAGCAGGCGGATGGCACGGCGTGGATGGCGTTCTACAGCGCCACGATGTTGAGCATGGCGCTGGAACTGGCGTGGGACGGCGACCGGGTACGACCCGCTTACGAGGACATGGCGTCAAAGTTCTTCGAGCATTTCGTGCAGATCGTGGACGCGATGAACACGCTCGGCGGCACGGGGCTTTGGGATGAGCAGGATGGATTTTACTACGACCAGATTCAGTTCGATCATCATGTGGTGCCGCTCAAGACACGGTCCCTCGTCGGCCTGCTGCCGTTGATTGCGGTGGAAGTTCTCGACGAAGATATCTGTCGGCGCCTGCCGGGTTTCTCGAAACGGATGCGATGGTTTCTTGAGAATCGCCCGGAGCTCTCGCGGCATATTTCTACCGGAGGTCCGGGCTGTGGCCATCGGCTGCTCGCCATTCCGTCCAGGGAACAACTGCAGCGCGTATTGGGCTACATGCTGGATGAGTCGGAATTCCTGTCGCCGTTCGGCATCCGGTCGCTCTCGCGTTATCACGAGCAACAGCCGTATGAGTTCCATGCGGACGGTCAGGTGCATCGCGTGGATTACGTGCCGGGCGAATCGAATACATTTCTCTTCGGCGGCAACTCGAACTGGCGCGGGCCGATCTGGTTTCCGACGAACTACTTGCTGGTGGAGGCGCTGGAGCGGTATCACCATTTCTACGGGGATTCGTTCACGGTGGAATGTCCGACCGGCTCAGGACGCATGCTGACGCTGCAACGAGTGGCGCGGGAGATTGAGTCGCGGCTGGCGAAGATCTTCCTCCCGAACGCGAAGGGGGAACGCGCGTGTCACGGTGGAGACCCGCGGTGGTCGAACGATCCTCACTGGCGCGACCTCGTCTTGTTCTACGAATATTTCCACGGCGAAACCGGCAAGGGCCTTGGCGCGTGTCATCAAACGGGCTGGAGCGCGTTAGTGGTGAGGTTGATGAAAGACGTGGCGCGCGGACGCGAGGATTGAACATCGAGTGGGCCGGATGGTGATTGCAGATCTGGTTTGCACACTGGCGTGTCCGTCTTAATCTCGCGGAAACAATAACCCCGCTGCATTCGCGCTTTTATGAAACGAGCCATTCTATTCATCGCCCTGGTTGGTTCCCTGGTGACCTCCACGCTGGCGCAGTCGCCGACGTTGGTGGGCTACAAACGGACCGAGGACGTCATTTACTCCCGCAAGTTCGGCACGGCGCTGACGCTGGATGTCTTCGAGCCGGAAAAGAAGAACGGCGCCGCTGTGTTCTTCATGGTGAGCGGAGGATTTGTTTCGTCACACGACGGGGTGAGCCCGCGCATGTATCACGCCTTCCTGGAACGCGGCTACACGGTGTTCGCGGTGGTGCATGCGTGCCAGCCGAAGTTTCAGATTCCTGAAATTCAGAACGACATTCATCGCGCCATCCGCTACGTGCGCCACAACGCGTCGCGCTGGGGCATCGACACGAACAAGTTTGGCATCACCGGCGGCAGCGCGGGCGGCCATCTTTCGCTGACGATGGGGACGCAGGGCAAGCCGGGCAGTTCGACCGCGAAGGATCTGGCGGACCGGGCGAGCAGCGCGGTTCAAGCGGTCGCGTGTTTCTTTCCGCCGACCGATTTCGAGAACTGGAGCGCGCCGGGCGACAACCAGGTGGGCATTGGCAAAGTCGGCACGCAGTTCAAGGGCGCGTTCGGACCGAAGTCCGACTCTCCGGAAGGACGTGCCGAGCTGGGGAAGGAAATTTCGCCGCTGAATTTTGTGACGGCTGCCAGCGCTCCGGCGCTTATCATTCACGGGGACGCGGACAAGTTGGTGCCGATTTATCAGGCCCAGATATACGAGAAGAAGTGCAAGGAGGCCGGCGCGGTCTGCAAGATTATCACCCGGCCCGGAGCCGATCACGGCTGGAAGGACATGGAAAAGGACCTCGCGATTTTCGCCGACTGGTTTGACGAGCACCTGCGCGGCATCAAGCCAAAGGAGTAGAGGGGCCACACGTCGCCGAGGATAACACTGGTCCGCAGACGCACGCCGTTGTCGGCCCCGCGGCCAATCCGCCTGCTTTCCCGCTTGCTCCGGCTCGTGGCCTGCGTTGCAATCCGCTCCCATCATGCGCACACGTTCTGAAATTATCTCCCGGTTGGTGAATCCTGGAATCGTCGCGGTCATCCGCACGGAGAAACCTGAACAGCTCCCGGAGTTGTGCGAAGCGCTCGTGGCCGGCGGCGTCATTGCGCTGGAGATCACCTTCACGGTGCCGAATGCGCTGGAAGCCATCCGCGACGCGAGCCGCCGGTTTGCTGATCGCGCGCTGGTTGGAGCCGGGACGGTGCTGAATGCGGACATGTGCCGGGCGGCGATTGGGGCCGGGGCGGAATTTGTCGTGAGCCCGATTTCGAAGCTGGAAATCATTGGGGCGGCACACGCGTCCGACAAACCTGTGATGATCGGCGCCTACACACCCACGGAAGCGCAGACGGCCCACGAGGCGGGCGCGGATTTCATCAAGATTTTCCCGGCGGACAAGCTCGGGCCATCCTACATCAAGGCGCTGCGCGCGCCGTTGCCGCATCTGAAGATCGTTCCGACGGGCGGCGTGGATTTGAACACGGCGGCGGATTTTCTGAAGGCTGGTTGTGCCGCGCTGGGTGTCGGCGGGTCGCTGCTCACGGCAGAGATTCTCAAGACGGAGAACTGGGTGGAGCTGACGCGGCTGGCGAAGGCGTTTGTGGAAATCGCGTCGCGTCGTTGATCGATCCGCGAGAGTTGCTGACTATTTCGATTCCGGCGCTGACGTCGCGCCGGGCGCGTTGGTAATGGAGAGACCTGACTCCTTCGATTCCAGTTTCTTGGTGAGGTTTTTCTTGGTCACCGCCCAGACTTCGTTCGAGACGGAAGCGAGATTGGTCCGCGCTTCGGCATAGCGACCGAGGTTGATTTGCCAGCGGGCGAAGTGGAGGTGAATGCCCTCGCGTTCCAGCTCGTTGCTCGCGAGCTTCTGCGCGGTCTTCCATGCCGCCAGAGCTTCGTCGCCGAGCTTGATTTCGGCCGCACGGGTGGCGTTGGTGTCCTCAAACTTCGGTGTCTTGATGCCGTAGAAAGTCTGCGCCAGCTCGGCGGCCATGCTGTAGTTCTCTGGATCCAGGGCAAAGGCTTTTCGATAGAGCGCCATCGCCTTCTCGAAGACCTGCTGCTCGGTGATTTTGTAGTGCTCCATCGCATCCTTGCGGAAGAGGAACACGGTGGTCGCGAGATTCTGGATGTACACAGGCTCCGTGGGATCGAGCTCCATCGCTTTGGCGTAATATTCGAACGCAATCTTGGAGTCGCCGTGATGTCCCTCCGCGTTCGCGAGATTGTTCCACGCGGCGGGATTCTTAGGGTCCACCTCGGTCGCCTTCTTCCACTGAACGTGTGCGGCATCTTCGTCACCGATGTCATTCAGGAAGCTGCCGTAGGCGATGCGAGCGTTGGCGTGGTTGGTGTGGACGTTCAGGAAATCCTCGTAGCTTTTGATGACCGGCTCGAAGCGGCGCTTGATGCGTCCATTGAGGATGGCCTTCTCGACATCCGTCTGCGGTCCGAGCTTGTTGCGCGCTTGAATCCATTCGTCGACTTCGGCCTGTGCGGTGTCGTCATCGGCCATCAGCTTCTGGTAGGCGAGTTCGACGGGATCATTCGTGGCGACGGTTGTGACGGGAACTTTGAGTCCCGTCTTCTGCTGAACGAGATTGCTGACGGCCGCCGGAGTGTTGGTGGCGACGAGCGCGCTGAGCAAGCCGATGAGAAGATCGTTCACAAGCTGATCCTAGCACGGTCGAGTCGCCGAGGTAAAAGGCGAATCGGGTCCGGAAGTTTCCGGTTCACTGAAGCTTCTCCCACTCTTCCGGCTTGAAGCCGACGGTGCCGCCTTTCGTTCCCAGAACGAACGGGCGTTTCACCAAGTTGCCGTTCTGCGAGAGCAGTTCGATGGCTTCGGCTTCGCTCAGCGAAGGCAGCTTGTCCTTCATTCCCATCGCCTTGTAGTCGAGACCGGAGGTATTGAATAGACGACGGAGTTCGCCGTTCATGTAGCCGAGCATTTTCTTGAGCTCGGCCTTGGTGGGCGGACGTTCGCGGATGGGAATGACCTCGGTTTTCCAGCCGCGTGCGCTGGCGAACTTGAGCGCGTCGCGGCAGGTGCTGCACTTTTCGTAGGAGTAGATGCGGAGCATGGAGAGTTCTTACGGCGTCGAGCCGCGCGGATCAATCCCTTGATGGCCGTCGCGACAACGCTGAAAATTCGTCATTCGACTTTCGCCAACCACGCCGATAACTTCTCGCGCCATGTGGACGTTCCACTCGGTGGCGTTCCTGTTACTGATGACGATGACCGGATTGAGTCAGGGAAAACTGCTGAAGGAAGAGGCGGTGCCGACGCGATTCCTCGAGGGCGGCCGCGTCGTCCGAATCTATCTGCCGCCATCCTACGACCGCGAGCCGCGTCGCCGCTTTCCGGTCCTCTATTTGCACGACGGCCAGAATGTTTTCAGCTCCGCGGGGCCGCACAGTTGTTTCGGCTGGGGCAGCTGGGATTTGGACAAGACGGTCGACCGCTTGATCGCCGAGGGAAAGATGCGGGAGATTATCATGGTGGCGGTGGATAACTCGCGCCATCGCTACAAGGAATATCGCGGGCGAGTCCATCCGGAAGGTCCGGCCCGCGGCAAGAAGCCGGCGGCCGCAGCGACCAACATTTTCGACAACTCCAAGTTCGAGGCCTACGCGCATTTTCTCACAAAGGAACTCAAGCCGAAGATCGACCGCGAGTATCGAACGCTGAAAACGGCGGCGAACACCGGCATCATGGGATCGTCGCTCGGCGGCATTTGCAGCCTCTCGCTCGCGTGGGAATTTCCAAAGGTGTTCGGACGCGCGGCCAGTCTCTCGGGATCGTTCCACATTGAGAAACGAAACTTCCTGGAACAAGTGCTAATGCCCGCGCGCAAGAAACCCGGCGCGGCTCGGGTGTATCTCGACAGCGGGACGATCGATTTCACGGGAGACGATGATGACCGGCGTTACACGGATCTCGTCGCCGACGAGTTGCGTCGATTGGGCTGGCGGGACGGGAAGACGCTGGAGCGTTTCACCGAGGCTCGGCCGTTCACCGATCAGGAGCTGGAGAAGAGCGGGCTGCCGTTCGACAAATGGCACGAGGCGAAGTCGAGCCAGCACAATGAGTTTTACTGGCGTATGCGCGCGTGGCGGGCGTTTGTGTTCCTGTTCCCGCCCAAATAGCGAAGGCTATTGCACGCGGGCGCGGTAGAAGCTCGTGCCGCCGGTGGGGTTCAGATCCGTTAACACCAGCGTGGATCCGGAGCCCACGATCTCATCCACCACCACCCATTCCGGTTGATCGAGCGAGGCGGTGCGTTCGAGGAAATAGGTGCGACCGGAGACGCCTTGCAACGCAACGGTGAACGTGCCGCCAGCAAGCGTCGGATTGGCGAGGGCGGGGCGGGACAGATCTCCACGGGTGACGATGACTTGGAATTCGTTCGTGCTGCTGCGTGCAGGGAAGCCGTCGTCCATCGCAATGACCGAAACGATGTTCGTGGTGTTCGCCTGCTCGGCGGTCGGAGTCCAGGTGAAGAGACCTGCCGGACTGATAATGGCGCCGGCGGGGGAATTGGTACCGAGGCTGAATGTGACGCTCTGCCGCGGGATGTCTACGTCTGTCGCGGTGACGCTAAACACGAGGAGTCCGCCTACGTTGACGGTGTGATTGGCCAGTGGAGTAATGATGGGCGGCTGGTTCACTTCCTCGACGGTGACGAGGAAGCTGCGTGCGGCGCCGAGCGGTGGCGTTCCGTTGTCGGTGACGACGATGCCGATCTGGAAGTTGCCCGGGCCTTGCGTTTCGTTCGGTGTCCAGCTGAAGGCGCCCGTCACGGGATCGATGGTGGCGCCTTCCGGAGCGCCGGCGCCGAGGCTGAAGGTCAGCGTCTGCGAGGAACCGTTCGGATCCGTGGCGCTGGCCGGGAAGGAGAGCAGTTCGCCTTCGCTGATCGTTTGGTCGCTAATCGTCGCGAGGGTAGGGGACTGGTTGGGTTCGAGCACGATGGCAGTGAACGTTTGCATGGCGGACAGGCTGCCGTCGCTGACGATGACGGAGATGCGATTGGTGGTCAGGAGCTGGGCGACGGTGGGCGTCCAAGTGAAGAGCCCACTGGAGCCGATCTCGGCACCCGCGGGGGAATTGGTCCCGAGACTGAAGATGAGGTTTGGGTGCGGAATGTCCGCGTCATCAGCGGGAACGCTGAAGACGAGCAGTCCGCCGACGTTGATGGTCTGATCAGCCAGCGGCGCGATCGTTGGAGGCTGGTTCACTTCGGTAACAGTGACGAGGAAGCTTCGCGCCGCTGCGAGCGGGGGAGTGCCGTTGTCGGTGACGATGACGCCAATTTGGAAACTGCCCGGGCCTTGCGATTCAGAGGGCGTCCAGTCGAACTCGCCAGTGGTCGGGTGGAGTATGGCGCCGGCGGGTGCGCCGGCACCGAGCGAAAAGGTGAGTGTCTGCGACGAGCCGTTCGGATCGGTCGCGGAGACGGGGAAGGAGATCGATTCGCCTTCGGTGACGGTTTGATCGCTGATGGTGGCGAGGGACGGGGATTGATTCGGCTCGAGAACGATCCCAGTGAACGATTGGGTGACCGACAAGCGGCCGTCGCTGACGATGACGGCGATGCGGTTCGTCGTGAACTGTTGCGCGGCGGTCGGGGTCCAGGTGAAGAGCCCGCCGTCGCTGACAGCGGCGCCCGAGGGAGCGCCTGCGCCCAGGCTGTAATTGAGCGTGGGGTGCGGGATGTCGGGGTCTTCGACGGGGATGCTAAAGACGAGGAATCCGCCGACGTTCACGATTTGATCCGCCAGCGGTTGCAGGACGGGCGGTTGATTGACTTCGTTGACAGTGACCAAAAAGCTGCGCGCGGCGCCGAGTGCCGGTGTGCCGTCATCGGTGACGATGATGCCGATCTGGAAGCTGCCGGGCCCCTGAGCTTCGGACGGAGTCCAGCTGAAGACGCCGCTCACTGGATCGATGGTGGCGCCTTCGGGTGCGCCGGCGCCGAGGGAGAAGGTGAGCGCCTGCGAGGGACCGTTTGGATCGGTGGCGCTGGCGGGGAAGGAAATCGTTTCGCCTTCGCTGATGGTTTGGTCACTGATGGCGGCGAGCGAAGGCGACTGATTGGGTTCGAGCACGAGGGCGGTGAACGCTTGCGTGACCGAGAGGCTGCCGTCGCTGACGATGATGGCAACGCGGTTCGTGGTGAACAGTTGCGCGGAGGTGGCGGTCCACGTGAAGAGGCCGCCCGGGCTGACGCTCGCGCCTTGAGGAGCGCCGTCTCCGAGCGCGAACAGAAGCGTTTGATGAGGAATATCCGGGTCTTCGGCGGGAACGCTGAAGACGAGGAGGCCGCCGACGTTAATCTCCTGGTCGGCCAGCGGTGCGAGGATGGGCGCGCGGTTGGCTTCATTGACGGTGACGAGAAAACTGCGCGCTGCCGAGAGCGGCGGCGTGCCGTTGTCCGTGACGATGACGCCGATTTGAAAGCTGCCCGGGCCTTGCGCTTCCGCAGGAGTCCAGCTGAAGACGCCGGTCACGGGATCGATGGTGGCCCCTTCGGGCGCACCGGCGCCGATGCTGTAGGTCAGGGTCTGGGACGAGCCATTGGGATCGGTGGCAACGATGGGGAACGTGAACAATTCGTCTTCGCGGACGGTTCGGTCACTGATGGGGTCGAGGATCGGGAGGAGATTGGGTTCGCTCACGACAATGGTAACAGTCTGGGTCGCGCTCAGGCTGGGTGTGCCGTCATCCGTGGCGGTGACATTGAAGGTGTAGGTGGCGGGTCCCTGAGCGGCGGTCGGCGTCCAGGAAAAGAATCCGCCGGGACTGAGGACTGCGCCAGCGGGAGCGTTCGTGCCAAGGGCGAGCGTGAGGTTTTGCACGGGCACATCGGCGTCCGTGACGAAGACCGAGAAGCCGAGGAACTGCCCTTCGTTCACGACCTGACTCTCGACGGGTTGAATTTCCGGACGGCGGTTGACTTCGTTGACGGTGACAATGAAGCCCTTGGCGTCGAGTTGCGCCGGTGAACCGGAGTCCGTTACGAATGCGCTGATAAAGTAGCTGCCCGGACCTTGGAACTCGGATGGCGTCCACGTAAACACGCCGGTGACGGGATTGATGGTGGCGCCTTCGGGCGCACTGGTTCCGAGGCTGAAAGTCAGTGTTTGTGCGGGCCGATCGGGATCGGTGGCGGTGATGGTGAAGGTGAGGAGTTCTCCTTCGTTGACGCTCTTCGCCGGGATGTCAGCCATGGTGGGGCTGATGTTCAGCTCGTTGACGACGACGAAGAACGTCTGGGTCGTGCTCAAACTGGGAACTCCGTTGTCGGTGACGATGACGTCGAACCGGTTGGTGCCGGGGCCGATGAGTTCATCCGTCTGCCAGGTAATCAAGCCGCCGGCACTGATAGCGGCATTCGTGGGAGAACTCGCGCTGAGCGCGAAGGAAAGAGTCTGCACCGGAATATCCGGGTCGGTCGCTGGAGCGGACACAACGAGCAAGGTGCCTTCGTTGATCGTCTGGTTGGCGATCGGGGAGACTTCCGGCGCCCGATTCACATCGAGGACGACGACGTTGAAACGTTGCGTGGCGGTCAGGCTGGGAGCGCCATTGTCTGCCACGATCACCGTGAAGAGGTTCGTGCTGGGGCCTTGCGCTTCCGTTGGCGTCCAGGAGAACAGGCCCGAGTTGGAACTGAGCGTCGCGCCGGTTTGTTCGCCGCTGGCCAGGCTGAAGGTCAGTTGCTGAGCGGGAACGTCGGTGTCCGTGGCCACCACGGTGAACGACAACGGGGATTGCTCGGAGACGGTCTTGTCCGCGATAAACTGGATTTCTGGCGCTGCGGCGGAGGCTTGGAGGCGGGAAAGCAAAGCCAGCACACAGATAAACCCTAGCTTGAGCACAAGTGACGGAGCCATCCTTGGATAAACATCATGTTGCATAACAACTCGGAACTGCAGTTGTGATTTCGACCCACAAAGCGGGCGATTTGGGAGCGCGCAGTGAGATCGCTTTAGGGAACTCCGAACGGGGAGCAAAGGCAAGGCCTAAGGTTACGGCGAGGTGACAGTGGTCATCGAGCGGTGTTCGCTCGGATCGACGCGGCGGCCGAGATATTCTTTCTCAAGTGCCCCGGCAATTCCGCCGAACCCGTTGCGTGCTGCGCCTTAACAAACGTCGTTCAGTTAAATCCTTTGACCCTTGGCGGAACTTTTCCTAGCGTCCGCTGTTCAAGATACGCAACGCACGACGCGCATTACAGATGGCTCACGTCTCGCTTAAAACAATTATCGCCGAAGCCGCCAAGGCCACGCCTCAGAAGTTTGAGGACTGGCAGAAGCAATGGCGATTGGCGGCAGCCAACGGGTCCCAGGACACGTTGCTCGACTTCGTTTCGCGCGAGGCCGGTCTGTCGGAAGAGGTTTTCCTCCAGCAACTCGCGGGGGTTCTGAAGTGGCCGTTTGTGGACCTGAAAAAGCAGACCGTCCCGACAGAGGCGAAGAACAAGATTTCCACCAAGGTCGCTTTCCAATACTACGCCGTTCCAACGGATTACCAGAACGGCACGCTGCAAGTCGCCGTCTGCAATCCGTTCGATACAGCGATGCTGAACTCGGTGCAGTTCGACGCGAAGATGCCGGTGCAATTCGCCCTCGCGCCCAAAAGTGAGCTCGACAAGGCGCTGAAGAAGTACTACGGCGTCGGCGCGGAAACCCTCGATGAGCTCGCCAAGGAAGACGAGCCGATGGATCTCCTCGTCGAGGACAAGGAAATCACCGAGGGCGATCAGGAGGCGAGTGTCATCAAGTTCGTCAACCAGATCATCTGGGAAGCCTTCAAGTCCCGCGCGACGGACATTCACTTTGAACCGGCGGAAGACGAGCTGCGCATCCGCAACCGCATCGACGGCATTCTCCACCAGATGGAAATGCCACCGCAGCTGAAGCGTTATCAGGCCGCGATCATCTCGCGTATCAAGGTCATGTCCGGGATGAACATCTCGGAAAAGCGCCTGCCGCAGGACGGACGTATCAACGTCCGCATCAAGGGCGAGGAAATCGACATCCGCGTCTCGACGGTTCCGACGGTCTATGGCGAATCCGTCTCGCTCCGCTTGCTGACGCGCGGAAAGATATTCCTCACGCTCGACAAGCTGGGCTTTGACCCGCGCGAAGAAGCCGCCATCCGCGAAGTCGTCGTCAAGCCGCACGGCATCATGCTCGTCACCGGCCCGACGGGTGCCGGCAAGTCCACTTCGCTCTACGCGTTCCTCAGTTCAATCAACTCCGTCACCAAGCGCATCATCACGATTGAGGAACCGGTCGAATACGAGCTCAAGGGCATCAACCAGATTCCCGTGCGCTCGGATATTGGTCTGACCTTCGCAATGGGTTTGCGCCACATTCTGCGTCAGGACCCGAACGTGGTCATGGTCGGTGAGGTTCGCGATCGCGAGACTGCGGAGATTGCCATCCGCGCATCGCTGACGGGTCACTTGGTCTTCTCCACGCTGCACACGAACGACGCCCCCAGCGCCTTCACGCGCTTGATCGACATGGGCATCGAGCCCTTCCTTGTCGCGTCATCCGTGGAAGCCGTGCTTGCGCAACGTCTCGTCCGCAATATCTGCCCGGCCTGCAAAACGGAGCGAAAGGTGGAGCTGGATTTCCTGCGCAAGATTGGTTTTCCGGAGAAGGACATTCCGACGACGAAGTTCTATCAAGGCGTCGGCTGCGAAACCTGCCGCGGGCTGGGCTACCAAAGCCGGCAGGGCATCTACGAACTCCTCGTGGTTACCGAAGCGCTGCGGCCGTTGATCATGAGTCGCGCTCCGGCTACCACGATCGCTCAGAAGGCGATTGAAGGCGGCATGCGCACCTTGCGCAACGACGGCTGGGTGAAAGTGAAGGCTGGCCGCACGACGATTGAGGAAGTATTGCGCGTCACGCAAACCGAGGAACACCTGAGCCTCATGGACGACAAAGGCTGATCGATGGCACGCTGGCAATTTTGCAATGTTCTACAGGCTGCGCCGACCGCGCGGCAGCTCTGGCAGTTCAATGCCAGCGGCAGCAAGTTCAACCTGCTTCGCGAGGATTCGAAGTCTGGCAGCGAACCGCTTCCCGAAAAGCTCGTCGCAAAGAACTGGCAGAGCCTCTTCCAGCCCAAGCTCAACATCGCGTGGCTGCCCGCGGACAAAGCGTTTGTTCGCGTCGTGCAACTGCCCAAGGCGGACGCGGCGGAAATGCAGTCGATGGTCGAGCTGCAGCTCGAAAAACTTTCTGCCCTGCCGGTCGCGCAGATTGTCTGGAGCTACGAAATTTTTCCCTACCTCAAGCAGGACAAGATTGGCGAGGAGATGAATCCCCACGCCACGGGCGAGCTGCAGACCGTGATTGTGATCATGGCGGAGCGGGATCGCGTGGAATCCCACCTCGGCCAGTTGGAAGGGCAGGGGTTCCTCGCGGATCGACTGGAGCTGCCGTTGCTCGATGAATTGCGCGCCACCAAGGTGAAGGTCAACGGCGCGTGGGTGTTTCCGAATGTCGGCGGCCAGGAAGCCATCTGTGTCGTCGCCTGGTGGTATGACGGCGTGCTGCAAAATCTCAGCCTCATTCACCTGCCGCCGGATGAAAAACGCGGCGCCGCGCTGCAGGAACAAATCGCCCAGACGGTGTGGGCGGGCGAAATGGAAGGCTGGCTGACCTCCGATCCGAAGCTGCATCTCGTCGCCGATGAAGCGACGGCGCAGGCATGGCTGCCGCTCTTTGATCTCACGCAACAGGTGGAAGTGGTTTCGCCGGTCCCGGCCAAGGAACTGGCTGCGATGACGGCCCGCCGCGTGGCAGGCGGTTCGACCACGACGAACCTGTTGCCGCCGGATTTCACCGCGCGATACAAGCAGAAGTTCGTCGATCACCTCTGGATGCGCACCTTGGGCGCCATCGTCGTGCTCTACGTGATTGGCGTTCTCTTCTACCTCGGCGGCGTTCAATACACGGGCTACAAGCTCAGCAGCGTTCAGGACGAGCTGGCGACCCTCGGGCCGACCTACACCAACACCGTGCAGATTCGCGAGAAGCTGAAGGTGCTGCAGGATACGCTCGAGCTGCAATACGCCGCGCTGGAAAGCTATCTCTCCGTCGCGAAGACGCTCCCGCCGGAACTCACGCTGAACAACATCAACTTTGAGCGTGGACGCAAGGTGACCTTCTTCGGCACGGCCGGATCGGAAGACCGGGGCAAAGTGCTCGAGTTCAACGCGGCGCTGATTGACTACGAAGCGAGAGGCCAACGCCTGTTCTCCAAAGTGAACCCGCCAAACAGCCAGGTTCAGCCCGGGCAGGCGACCTTGAACTGGAATTTCTCGTGCGACCTCAAGCGCTCGGACATGACCGAATGACCAGCCTCTTTGACAAATTGAATCTGGCCCCGGCCGAGCGCCGGCTCGTGGTCATCGTCGGCATCGTCGTCTTTGTCGTGCTGAATTTCTGGCTCGTGTTCCCCGAGTTCGGCGAGTGGGCGAAGAACGAGCAGCGCATGCGCGATGCTGAGTCGAAGCGCAAGACGTTCGCGGATGAGATCGCGAAGAAGACGGCCTACGAAGTAGAGCTCAAGGAACTGCAAAAGCAGGGCAGCGAAGTCGCCACCGAGGAAGCCGCTCTGAGGCTTTCGCAGGAGATAAACTCACAAGCGGCGCTGAGCGGCGTCACCATTACATCTATATCGCCGATTGGGCGGCAAGGGGGTGGTGGAAAGACGAATTCGTTCTTTGATGAAGCGTCCGTGACGGTCAACATCAATACGTCTGAGAAGGAGCTAATTGAGTTTCTTTACCGGCTGGCAGACAAGGACCTTCTCATTCGCGCGAAGAGCATGAATCTGAGTCCTGATCCGTCGCGTCAGCGTCTTCAGGGACTGCTTGTGCTGGTGAAAAGTTTCCAACGCCGTCCGCCGCCGAAGGCCGCGCCCATCGCTGCCAAGCCCGCTCCCGCCACGGCGAAGCCGGACGCGCCGAAAACCAATACCCCTGCTGCTGCCGTGGCCAAGCCTGTGACTCCGGCGCCCGCGCCCGCACCGGCCTCGACGACGTCGACCAACAGCGCCCGACGCGCGCCTTCGGCCATCAAGAAATAATGTCGTATGTCTAGCCGCTCAAAAAACCATCCCGCGTCGCGAACATCGTCGCGTTCCGCTCGGGAGCTTGCTGCGGGCTCCGTCCTTTCGACTCTGTCCGTCTCCTTAACCACAGGAATCACCGTGAAACCACTCCTTCAACTTCTGTCGTTCGCCGTTGTGCTCGCGTTTAGCGCGCACGCCGCGGATCAACCGGCGACGCCGGCCACGAACAAGGTTCCGGCCCGCGCCGTGCCGACGCGCTTGACGAACGCGCCGACCGTGGTGCCCGCTGCCGCTGCGACGTCTCCACAGAACAAGACGCCGATTGCCAATCTGCCGACTTTCCCCGCGCCAGGTGTCACCGTGCGTGCGTCCACCAACCGCGCAGTGGCCGGTGGCGTGACCAATCGTCCGGGCGCCACGACGACGACGACCACGGCCACGCCGGTGGTTCCGGGCGTTCCTCAAC
Organism: uncultured Bifidobacterium sp.; assembly: GCA_964491875.1. Lineage (GTDB taxonomy): Bacteria > Verrucomicrobiota > Verrucomicrobiia > Limisphaerales > JADJPG01 > JADJPG01. The sequence goes on along the minus strand of CAZBIC010000048.1, from coordinate 35,998 downwards.
CTCCGGCAGCGGGCCAGCGGAATGTCGCTGGTCAAGTCGCTCCAGGTTCGGCGGCGAACACCGCAACGGCTCCCGGTCTGGCGACCGGAGGGGCAGTGGCGGAGAAGGCCAAGGATGAGGAAATTCTACCTCCGGGCATGATTAAATTTCAGGAGGCGGACCTCGGTCAGGTGTTGGAAATCTATCAGGAGCTGACGGGTCGTACCGTGCTCAAGCCGACCAGTCTTCCCGCGACGAAGATCAGCATCAAGACCCAGACCGAGCTGACCCGCACGGAAGCGATTCAGGCGCTGGACAGCATCCTGTCCATGAATGGCATCACGATGACGCCGCAAGGCACGAAATTCGTGAAGGCGGTCGCGGAAGGTCAGGCTGGCCGGACGGCTGGCCGGGTGAGCGATGCGACGATCGATGACCTCCCGGAATCCGGCACCTACGTGACGGTTGTCGTGCAGTTGACCAACGCCAGTCCGAACGATGTCATGCAAGTGCTGACGCCGTTTTCGCGCGCGCCGGAGAGCATTCTTACCATCCCGAGCACGGGCATGATCGTTCTGCGCGATTACGCGGAGAACGTGAAGCGCATGTTGGAGATGATCGCGAAGGTGGACGTGGTGCCGGTGCAGGAATTTGAGTCTGTCGTCATCCCGATCAAATACGCACTGGCGGGCGACATCGCCCAAGTGCTCGGCGGTCTGACCGCGGGCGGCGGCGGCGCAATGACGATCGGTGGCCAGCGGTCGAACACCGGCCTGAGCACCGGCGGTGGCGTGGGCGGTTTTGGTTCCACCGGCGCGGGAGTTGGCGGATTGGGTGGAGCAGGCCAGCAGGGTTACAATCAGGGTGGCCTCAACAATCGTGCGGGCGGTCTGGGTGGTGGACTCGGTGGTGCAGGCGGCGCGGGTGGCCGTGGCTCGTTTGCGAACCGACTGCAACAAATTGCCAGCCAGCGGGGCGGAGCCGGTGGCGCGGGTGGCGGGGCGGGGGACATCTTCGTGCTCGGCAATACCAAGATCATCGCCGACGAACGCATCAACGCGTTGCTCATCTTCGCCAGTAAGTCCGACTTGATGACCATTTCGAACATCATCGACAAGCTTGATGTGGTGCTCGCGCAGGTGCTTATCGAGGCCATCGTCATGCAGGTCAGCTTGAACAACCGGCTTGATTACGGTTTCAGCTATTTGCAGAACCCAGACAAGTCGGGCTCGATTGGCAGCGTCGTGAAGGATGGTGCGCTGGGAATTCTGGGGCCGAACACAGGTTTCTTGAGCTTTGATAATTTCTCGAACTCCTCCTCCAACGCGGCCGGTGGACTGGATGGTGGCTTCAATTATGTGGCCAAGTTCGCCGGCTTCGAAGCCACCGCCAAGGCGCTGGCCAGCGACGGTCGCATCAAGATTCTCCAGCGCCCACGCATTCAGACCTCGCACGCGGTTGAGGCGAATATCTTCGTCGGCCAGACGCGCCCTTATCCCACAGGATCCAGCTACGGCGGGTTTGGCGGCAATTACTCCAGCATTCAGCAGCTCCAGATCGGTGTCACTCTCTCGGTGCTGCCGCTCATCAACGCCGAGGGCCTTGTGGTGATGGACATTCGCCAGAAAATCCAGGATGTCGGCGAGGAAGTGACCATCCAGAACATCGGCAGCGTTCCTTCCACCATCGACCGTGAAGCCAACGCCAAGGTGGCCGTGCGCGATGGCGAGACCGTGATGCTCGGCGGCATGATCTCGGCGAACAAGGCCAACTCCAAGGGTGGCGTGCCCATTCTCAAGGACATCCCTTATCTCGGCGCGCTCTTCCGCTCGACGCGCAACTCTGAAGATCGTCAGGAACTCATGGTGATGATTCGTCCGACCGTGTTGCCGACTCCAGAGGCCGCCGCCAACTACGCCGCGGATCAACAAAAGATTATGCCGGGAGCTTCGGCGGCGCAGCGTGAGTTCCATGATATGGAACGCAAGCTCATCGAGGAAGAGGCTGAGCGCGAGAAGGCGTGGCAAAAGAAGGAAGATAAACGCCTCAAGAAGCAGGCTGAGAAAGAGGGTTTTTCGAAGTAGCAAACGCTGCTATCTTGGTGCGCCATGATCCGTCTTAAACCATCCCGACTTCTGTGGCTGGCTCTCGTCACGCTGGTCATGGCGTCGGCGGGAACCCATTGCGCCCTCGCCGCCACGACGGTGACCGTGACCTCCCACGCAGAGCTCGAAGCGAAGATTCGAGAAGCCCGTTCCAACGGCGGCGATGGCATCATCACGTTCGACAGCGATGGGACGGTGACGCTGACGAACCAGATCCGCCTCGCCCATTCCTCGACTTCCACAAACCTGACCACCAACGTCATCCGCCTGAGCGCTGCGGGGCGCAGTATCTCCATCGCCGGGCCGACTGGGACCAATTATCTCAACGGCGGCTTGTTCCTGCTGGATCGTGGCGTCGAGATCTACGTGACGAACATCGCGTTCATCAATGGCAAGGGGACGAACGGTTCGGCGTTTTACGTGAGTTCCAACAGCGCGCTTTACGCGGTGGACTGCGTCTTCTCGAACAACATCGCGACGGGAAGTAACGGAGTTTCTGGGACGAGCGCCCGCGTGGACACAGTCTCCGGCAGCGCGAAGGACGGCGGGACCGGCAAGGCTGGTGTGAACGCGGCCGGCGGGGCGATTTACAATCTTGGACGGGTCTGGCTGAACGGCTGTGCGTTCCTCACCAATGGCGTTTACGGCGGCAACGGTGGCCTTGGCGGCAATGGTGGTAACGGCACGGTGCGGGCTGGTGACGGCGGCAGCGGTGGTCGCGGCGGTGCGGCGCTGGGCGGTGCAATTTACAACCAGGGTCAGGTGTTTACCGACAACTGTTCATTTCACGGAAATTATGTGCTCGGCGGTTTCGGTGGAGATGGTGGCACGGCGGGCTCGGGTATTTTCGCCGGTTTCAATGGTAGAGGTGCGGGGGGCGGCGCGGCAGCGGGCGGAGCCATCTACAATCATCCCAAGTCCTCCGCGACCAACCTGAACACCACGTTTGCGCAGAACGTCACCGACAGTGGAGATAGCGCTGACGGCGGGAGCAATACGGCACGCGGCAAGACTGGAGCCGGCGGACCTCATTCGGCCGGCGGGGCGATTGCGAATTTCGGCACCAACATTCTTGGGAACTGCACGTTCTTTTCCAACGGGGTCAACGCGGGGAACGGCGGCTCGGGATCGGATGGCAGCAGCAGAGGTGGTCGCGGTGGAAATGGCGGCAGCGCTTGGGGAGGAAACGTTTTTAACGGGAAGAAAGCTGTGATCATTGCCACCCATTGCACGATTTCGGATGGCGGTGCGACTGGGGGCACCAATGGGCTGGCCGGTGCCGGAAGCCTGCCGGGTGTGGATGGCGACAAGGGCTTGAGCCGCGGCGCCAACGTGGCGAACAGCAACGGCGTTTTCACGCTGCGCAACTCGATCGTGGCGTATCCGGCCAATGGCACGAACAGCTTTTACGCCGGCAAGACGTTCACCTTTGAGGGGCGCAACATCAGCTCGGATCGCAGTTTCAAGCTCACCGGCGTGCCGCGGGCGCAGGTCACGCAGTTGTTGACGAATCTCGATCCAAAGCTCGACACGCTCGCGCGCAATGGCGGCGTCGTGGAGACGCTTCGGTTGCTGGACGGCAGTCCGGCCATCCGTTACGGACTGACAAATTACGGGCTCGATCTTGACGCGCGCGGCGTCGGCCGTCCGTCGGGTACGAACGCCGATCTTGGCGCGTATCAATATGGAGTGGGATTGGTGGCGCCGACGATTCTGCAGCAACCGGTAGACACCGAAGTCTTGCGGAGTAACACCGCGATCTTCACCGTGACGGCTCAGGGCGACCCGCCGTTGACCTATCAATGGCGCCGGAACGGCAGCGCGATCTCGAATGCCACCAGCTCGGTTTACGTTCTCACCAACGCGCAGCTCAGCAGCGAGGGCACTTACGATGTGGTGGTATCGAACAATTCCGGAGCGGTGGAAAGCGATGATGCCAGTCTGAGCGTGCTCATTCCAGCGACGATTACGCGCCAGCCTTCGAGCCTGGTCCTGGCGCCCGGTGCGACCGGCACGTTCTCCGTGACCGCCGAAGGCGACGGCACCTTGAGCTATCAATGGCTGTCGAACGGAGTGGCGATTCTTGGCGCCACGCGGACGACCTTCACCCTGACCAACGCGCATCCGCTGATGAACGCCAATTACTCGGTGCGCGTCGGCAACCAGTATCGCACGGTGGTCAGCACTGCGGCGTCACTGGTCGTTACCAGCATTCCGCCGGTCATGGAGTTTTCACCCACCAACTATTCGGTGCTGGGCGGCAACTCCGCGTCGTTCACCGCAGCGGTTTCCGTCGGTACCGTGCCGCTGACCTTTCTCTGGTATCTCGTGAAGGACGGTTCGACAAACCTGCAAGCGCCCTTGCAGTCGTTTGAACTTACCAATACCTACGCCATCAGCGACGCCCAGACGGAGAACGAAGGCAGTTATTTCGTGGTGGTGACGAATCACGGGGGCCGCGCCACCAGCGAGTTGGCCTCGCTGACCGTTCAACTGGTCGCACCGATGGTCACCACGGACATCGAGGATCAGACGGTTGCCGAGGGCGAAGACGCATCGTTCCACTTCAGCGTGTTTGGATCCCGGCCCATCACGTTCCAATGGTATTCCAACCAGACGGAGGTGGTCACGGGCGCGACGAATTTCTCGCTCACGTTGACGAATCTTTCCACCAACTCAGGCGGGACATATTCCATCGTCGCCTCGAACTCCGCCGGCATGGTGACCAGTCGCGTTGCCACGGTGACGATCACCAATCTGCCGCCGAGCATCTCCGTGCAGCCGGCAGCGGCTTTCACGACACGTGGGGAGGATGCGACTTTTACCGTGACCGCCCGCGGCACGAAGCCGTTCACCTACCAGTGGTATTTCAATGGTGACACCATTACGAACGCCACCAACGCGACGCTGACGGTGGACAACGTCGACATTGAGGACACGCAGGGCACTTACTTCGTAGAAGTGACTAATGACTACGGCTTCGATTCGACCGATGACACGGCGACGGTCTACCTGCTAGAACCGGTGGAGGTCGAATGTGATGATCCGAGCTGCTCGATCACGCTGTCGCAGGTGGACGAAGATACTTATTATACGCTCCAGTATCGAGCGACTGCGGAGGACGCATGGCTTGGAGTGGAATCGCTGGCGTGGGATGAGTTCGACGGGACTTTCATATACACTCCGCAACCTTTTAACCCGGACTCCGGCGCTTATCGGGTCGTGATGATGGAGTTCCCGCCTGACGGCGCACCGTTCATTGATGGGGAACCGGAGGATCAGGGTGTTCCGTCAGGGCAGAGCGCCGTCTTCACGGTATCCGTCTCCAGTGCGGAACCGATTTCCTATCGCTGGTATTTCAATGACGAGCTGCTGGCGGGCGAAACCAACCCGACGCTCATTGTGACTAACGCGGTTCCGGAGGATGCCGGGAGTTACTATGCAGTCGCCTATGGAATTCTTGGTGCCTCCACCAGTGCAGTGGTGACGTTGACAATCGTGACTGATCCGGCACCTGCCATCATCGAGGATCCGACCAATGTGGGCATCTATTCCGGTGAAAACGCCACATTCTCCGTCCAGGCGTTCGGTGCCTCGCCGCTCATTTACCGCTGGTTCCTTGATGGAACGAACCTCGTTGCGACGCTGACGAATTCCTCGTCACTTGTGCTCAGTAATGCGCAGTTGGCGAACGCTGGTTCGTTTCAAGTTGTCGTCAGCAACCAGTTCGGTGTCGCGACCAGCGCGGCGGCGAGTCTTGCGGTTACCAACCTGGCTCCGGTCATAACCACGTTCCCGCAGCAGGACGCTCAGATCTCCATTGGCGGCACGTTTACTTTCTCGGTCGTTGCGGTGGGTTCCCAACCCATGACCTACCAATGGTTCTTCATCAGCGCGTTCGGCGGAGGGACGGTGTCGGTGGCCGGTGGAACGAATTCATCCCTGACGGTGTCAGTACCCGATTCGATGTCCGTTCCGCAGGCGGAAGGCATCTACTGGGTGGAGATCGTGAATCCTCATGGCACGGCGACAACGGACAGTGTGCCTTCGAATCTGGATGTGTTCCCTTGAGTTGATTGCCACGGAGTGATCGCGGAATCCATCTTCCGCTTGCCCCGCCCCGGCGCTTCTCCTACAACCTCCGCATGTCTGTCACCGCCACTCGCGCGGGCGCGCGTCGTCCGCTTCCTTTTGACCTCCAATCGTACCTCGAAAGCCGTACTTTGTTCATCAACAAGGGTCTGGACCGTTTCCTGCCGAAGGAAACCGTGAAGCCTGCCACCATTCACAAGGCGATGCGTTACTCGCTCTTCGCCGGTGGCAAGCGCATGCGTCCGGCTCTTACGCTGGCGGCGGCGACGGCTTGTGGCGGCACGGAAGAGGCAGCGATGCCGCTGGCCTGTGCTGTGGAGTGCATCCACACGTACTCGCTCATCCACGATGATCTCCCGGCGATGGACAATGACGACTTCCGCCGCGGGAAGCCGACGAATCACAAGGTCTTCGGCGAAGGCATCGCGGTGCTGGCGGGCGACGCGTTGCTCACACAGGCGTTCGAGATCGCCGCGCAGGCGAAGGGCTGGCCGCGTTACTCGCACCAGGACTTGATCCTGGAACTGACGAAGGCGTCGGGTTCGCTGCAACTGATCGCGGGGCAGGTTGCCGATCTCGAGGCGGAGGGCCGGAAAGTTTCCGCAGCCGACTTGAAATACATCCACGAGCGCAAGACGTCAGCGTTGCTGTGCTGCTCGGTGCGGCTTGGTGGCATGAGCGCGAATTGCACCGCGGCGCAGCTGAAGGCGTTGACGGATTTCGGCTACAACGTCGGCCTCGCGTTCCAGATCATCGACGACATTCTGGACATCACGCAGACGAGCGAGCAGCTGGGCAAGACGGCGGGCAAGGATACGAAGGCGCAGAAGGCCACCTATCCGTCCATCGTGGGCATGGAAAAGTCGCGCAAGCTCGCGAAGGAGCTGACGGATCGGGCCTTTGCGTCGTTGAAGATCTTCAAAGGCCGCGCGCAGGCGTTGGAAGCGCTCGCGCATTTCCTGCTGGTGCGGGACAAGTGATGAACCGGCGCCCGCGAATCGCGGAACGTGGGCACAACCAGTCGCGCCTCTCGCCTTGAATGAACGCGACCGTTGCCGAAGGATCAATGGCGCGTCCACTCGATTAAACTGATTCTTGTTGCCGGGGATGGTTTAACACCGGGTCGTTGCGCGTATGGTTCCGACGACAGTCTGACATGAAAAGAAACACCCAGCGCGGTCAGCGCCCCGCCGGTTCGACGAGCCCGGCTTCGTCTCGCCGTTGGGGCATGGTGGCGCTGTGGTTGGTGGCCGGGGTGATTCTTGTCGTCGGGATTCAGTCAGCGTTTCGCTCCCGGAGTCGTTCGATCGCTCCGGTTGATTCTTCAAGGCCGCTCACCTTTAGCCGGGACATCGCGCCGATCATTTTTGAGAACTGCTCGACGTGTCATCACCCCGGCGACGCCGCGCCATTCTCGCTGTTGAATTACGCCGACGTGAAGAAGCGCGCCCGGCAGATCGCGGAAGTGACTGCGCGACGCCTGATGCCGCCGTGGCTGCCGGAGAAAGGCTACAACGAATTCGTCGGCCAGCGTTACCTGACGGAGCAGCAGGTGACGATGATTCAGAAGTGGTTCGAGCAGGGGGCGCCAGCGGGTGATCCTTCTGAGACGCCTGCACTTCCCACGCTGCGTGATGGCTGGCAGATCGGGAAGCCGGATCTGGTCATCAAGCTCCCGCAGCCGTTCGCCCTCGCGGCGGGTGGAAAGGATGTCTATCGCAACTTTGTGATTCCGGTGCCGGGCGATGTTCGGCGTTACGTGCGTGCCGTCGAGTTGAATCCCGGCAACCCCAAGGCGGTGCATCACGCGTTCATGCTGGTTGACACGTCGGGTGATTCGCGTCGACGCGACGAACTCGATCCTGAAATCGGCTTTCCCGGATTGCACACGCCGCCTTCGGCACAAACGCCAGCGGGGCATTTCATGAGCTGGCAGCCCGGGAAGCTGGCGACAGCGGATTCTGACGAAGTCTCGTGGGCGCTGGAGCCGGGAACGGACTTCATCCTCCAAATGCACCTGCGGCCCACGGGCAAGCCGGAGCTGGTGCAGCCGTCCGTGGCGTTCTATTTCACCAGCCAGCCGCCCAAGAAGACGCCGTTCAAGTTCGGGTTGTGGACGCACGACATCGACATTCCGGCGGGCGCGTCCAGCAACGTGGTGACCGAGAGCTACACCTTGCCGGTGGAGATCGATGTGATGCGCGTGCTGCCGCATACGCACTACGTGGGACGTCAGGTCCGCGCCTGGGCGGCCCTGCCGGACGGACGCCACCAGTGGTTGATCAACATTCCGAACTGGGACTTCAACTGGCAGGGCGACTACGCCTACGTGAAGCCGGTGACGTTGCCGAAGGGCGCGACCATCTTCATGTCCTACGTGTTCGACAACAGCACGAACAATCCGGTGAACCCAAACTTCCCGCCGCAGCGGGTGAAGTATGGCGTGAACTCCTCGGATGAAATGGCGGAGCTCTGGCTCCAGGTGCTGCCGCGAAATCCCGAGGACGCCGCGCTGCTCGAAAAGGATTATCAGCCGCGGGTGTTCCGCAGCACGATCTCGTACAACACCTACCTTCTGGGAACCGATCCCAACAACGCCAAGGCGCATTCGGAGATCGGCAAGGCGTATCTGTTTCTGATGAAGGCCCCCGAGGCCGAGCGTTATCTGCGGCGTTCCATCGAGCTGAAGCCAGGCGAGGACGAGCCGCATTATTATCTCGGTCTGTTGTGGCGAATGACGGGCCGGTTTGCCGACGCGAAGAAGGAATTTCAGGCGGCCATCCTGGCGAACCCGAATCATCACAAGGCGCACGGCAATCTCGGACTCATCCTGAGTGACGAAGGCAATCTATCCGAGGCCGAGCTGCATTTGCAGAGCGCGCTGCGGATTAATCCGGATGACAACATCGCGCGCGACGGCTTGCAGGACATCGCCCGGAAACGGGCCGGCACGGGGACTCCGTGACGCGAAGCGAGCCTTCCCGCCAAAACGATTGAAACGCCCGATTCATCCGATAACTTCAGCAGCAACGTGAGCAAGCATCGTAAAGCGCAGCGTCCTTCCGGCGGCGGCAAGCCCGACATCAAGGCGAAGTTTCCCGTAGTGCCGGTGATCGCTCTGGCGATTGGCGTGGGGCTGTATTTCTCATTTTTCAGCGGCTTAGGCCGGGCGCCGAAACCCTCGGGCACGACCAATGTTTCCCCGGTGATCACTCCGCCTCCTGCGGTCGCCGTGACGCCTCCGCCCACGAACTCGTCGGCGGGTGGGACGACGCTGGCGGATTTGATTCCGACCGAGCTGGAGATAACTGACGACGAACGGGCGGACGAGTTTCTGAATCGCGGCACGGAGCTGTATCAGCAGGGGAACTTCGCGGAGGCGATCACCAATTATGCGACAGCGGTGAAGCTGAATCCGGCGGATGAGGCGGCGCACTTTAATCTCGGCTCGGCGTTGGTGAAGCTCGGCAAAATTTCAGACGCGAAGACTGCTTATCTGGAGGCGCTGAAGCTGTTTCCGGATTACTCCGAGGCGCACAACAATCTCGGCAATCTGTTCGCCATGGAGGGCAATTTGACGGAAGCCGCCCGGCACATTGCCGCCGCGGTAAAGCTGGCTCCCGAAAGTGCGTCGGCGCAGAACAATCTCGGCACGGTGCTGATTCGCCAGGGCAAGGTCACCGAAGCGATGGGACATTTCGCCGAAGCCGTGCGGTTGTTGCCGGACTACGTCGAGGCGCACTGCAATCTCGGGAACGCGCTTTTCTCCCAGGGCAAGCTGACCGAGGCGGCGGTGAAGTTTGAGGACGCTCTGAAGATTAAGGCGGATTTCGAGCCGGCGAAGAATGGTCTCGCCCGCATCGCAAAGGTGAAGCAGGCGCCGCTGGTTCCGAACTCGCCCGTCCCGCTTCCCTGAGGTTACTTCACTTGCTTCAAGGAGCCGTCGGTTGAAACGACGATCTCCTTCGCTCCCGCCGGCACCGCGCTCATGGTTTGTTTTCCGCCCGGCCACCGCACAATCACTTCGGCAGGCGTCTGCGGCGTGCTGAGAACGGGGACGACGCTGTCTTGCGACCAGTATCCCGAACCACCGTGAATTTCGCGAGCCGGTCCGGACTTCGCGCCGAAACGCAGGGCCACTACAGCGCCGATGCCGTCCGGATTTCCCGGCGTTCCCGCGAGCCGGACACGCAGACCCGTCTTACCCGAGTTGTTTTTCAGGAGACGTGTGGCTCCGGCGTTCTGCGCGACAACGAGGTCCGTCCGACCATCCTCATCGAAGTCGTTCACGGCCGATCCGCGTTGTTCGCCGTAGAGTTGAATGCCGGATTGCGGAGCGTCCACCGGCTTGAATTGTCCCCGCCCATTCCCGAGCAGAACTACTCCGCGTCCGGCGTCGAGGCGGGGATCTTCCGGGCGAACGGAGAAGAAGTTCTGGCCCGCGAACAAATCTTCCGCGCCATCGCCATCGAAGTCCGCCACGCTCAATCCGAAGACGGGCGCGTATTGAACGGCGTCGGGAAGAGGGATGACTTCAAATTGCTCGCCGCGATTCATCAACACGACGGAGGTCAGCATTGCGGCGTGAACCTGCTGGGCGCGGGACTTGTTCGGCCCGAGCACTTCGCTGGCATCGGCGAGCGCGAACAGTTTGTGCGTTGCGAAACGGGTGCGAACCTCGGGCCAGCCAGCGCTGAGCTTTTTCATGTCGCGACGCGGAGCGACTCGTCCGCTGTCGTCGAACTCGGTTTCGAGGAGATCGACCGAGCCGTTGTGATCGAAGTCGCCGTAGAACATCGTCAGCGGACGGTTTAAGGAAGGGGATTCGTAAATGGAGTTCAGTCCCCAATTGCCGGCCGCGATGTCGAGTCTTCCATCTCCGTCGAAATCGCCGGTGGTCACGCTCATCCACCAGCCAGTCAGCTGGCGCAGCGTCACCGGCGCGGCTTGACCGGGAAGCGTCACCGGCGCGTCCCATTCAGTCAGGCGACCGGCGGTGTTGCGGAAGATCCGCAGGGGCCCCCATTCGCAGGCGAGAAGAAGTTCGGGCGCGCCATCGCCGTTCAAATCCGAGAACGTTGCTCCGCTGACGAGGCCGGCTTGTTTGAGGACGGAAGCAGAATGGGAATCGAGAGCGAGGGTTCCGCGATCGTTGAGGAAAAGCTGGGACGCGGCGGCTTCCGGGTAGCGCGCGGGGATGGCGCGCCCGCCGACGAATACGTCGAGATCGCCGTCGCCATCGACATCGGCCACAGCCACTGGGCCGGTGGCGGCGCGAGTCGGAGAGATTCCCGCCACGACTTCCATCGTCGCCGTGGGCAGGCCTGAGCCGTTCTTCAATTGAATCCTGCCCAGCGGTGCCGTGTCGCTGTCTGGCGTGCGAAGTCCGGATTGGCCCGCAAGCAGCGTGCGTTGGCCTGGAGCCGCAACCCAACTGGCCAAGCCCGAAACATCAGTGCCTGCCGAGGTGCTCGGCGGTGTTGTATCCCAGCGTCGGAAGTTGCCTTGGGTATCGCGGCTGAAGACCGCGTGAGAACTGCCTTCGGTATCTCCGATGACGAGCTCGTCGCGAGCATCACCGTCGAGATCGATCCACGCCACGCCGGGGCCGAGCCGGGAAAGGCTGCGCGGCAGGAGCGGTTGGCGCTCGAAGTCGTTGAAGGGCGCTCCAACGTTCGTGTGGTTCAGCAGGCTGCTGATGTCTTGAAAGAGCGGGGCGGGGGCCGGAGTGGTGGGGGACGTGGGAGCGTTGGCCACGGCGGGGGTGGACGGCTCTTCGATCTCGTAGATTCGATTGGCCTTCACGCCGTGAATCACGCTGCGGCGTCCGCTGCGCCAGGCGACTTCGATGCTCATGTCGTTCGTGGCCGATCCGGCGGCGAAGACGCGCATCGTATCATCCGAGGAGAGGTAACGTCCGCCGCAGTGGATCTCCTGGGACTGAACGGGAACCGAGCCACGGAGCAGCTTGATCTTCGCACCGATGCCGCGAGTGTTTTGGCCGGCGCCCCGCAGGCGGACGGCGACGCGCGGCGCGGAGGATTCATTGCGGTAGATGAGCGGGGGTTGCCAAAGGCAGCTGACGGCGATGTCGAGGTCTCCGTCCTGATCGAAATCAGCGAGCGCGATGCCGTGGGAGACGTTGGTGGAGTTGAAGCCCCATTGCGCGCCGTGCTCGTCGAATCGCCGATCGCCGCGATTGCGGAAGAGATAGTTGGGCGTGATGAGCGGCGGAAAATCTTTGAGCTTTTTGATGACGCGCTGGGCTCCGCTGTCTTGCGGCATCAGTTCGTGCATTTCGAGATCCTGGGTGTCGTAGCCGTGTGCGTTGACGACGAGCAGATCTTCAAAGCCATCAAGGTCGACATCCAGAAACGCCACGGACCACGTCCAGTCCGAAGCGGCGACTCCGGCGAAGCTCGCCAGGTTCGCGTAAGTATTGTCGCCGCGATTGATGTTCAGAACGTTCGCGCGGATTTGGTTGCGGTCCCACACTTCGCCGATCTCACTGATCGGCGGATTGGTCCCGCCGTTCTGTCGCATGCGCAGCTCGTGCAGCCGGCTCCACATGTCGCCGACGAAGAAGTCATCGTGCCCGTCGCGGTCGACATCGGCGAAGTCCACGCCCATTGAGAAATGGCTGGTCGAGCGGACGGCCAGATCGGGCAGCGCCCGGAAGCGACCGTTGCCGTCATTGATCCAAATCCGGTCGGGCATTTGGAAATCGTTGCAGACATATATGTCCGGCGCGCTGTCCCCGTTGATGTCGCGGAACATCACGGAGAGGCCCATGTCGTAGAACTCGCTCTTGAGCGGTTGACCATCGGCGTGGAGGAATCTGCCATCGGTCCACGAGACCGGGGAAAATGTCCCGTTGCCATTGTTCAGAAAGAGTGAGTCAGGCTCGCCGAGCTCAACCATGCGGCCGTTGATGATCTTCAGCCGCTTTGCCCAGCGTCCGGTGACGACCGGCTTGCCGTTGACGAGACGAGTCGAGATGGCACCGCCATTGCGCAGGATCGAAACTTCGCCGTAGTTGGCGAGGTAGAGATCGAGATCGCCATCGCCATCAATATCCGACAAGGCGATCGAGTGTGTTCCCAGTCGCGTGTTCAATCCCACCGCTGCGGTCGCGTTTGTGAACCGGCCTCCGCCTTGATTGATGAAGCAGGCATTGGGTCCTCCCAGCATGCCGACGAGAAGGTCGAGCCGCCCGTCGCCATTGGCGTCGGCGAACGTCACTCCCTTCGAGGCCGAATTGGTGCCGCATCCCACCCTGGCAGCCTCGGTCACATCTTGGAAACGCCAGCCGCCCTGGTTGCGGAAGAGCCCGTTAGGTCCGTCAGTGTTGGCGAAGTAAAGATCGCACCATCCATCACCATCGAAATCGCCCGCAGCGAGGCCGCATCCGTTGATGAGATTCTGGTTAGATTCTGCGCGCCCATACGACATCGAGTTGGTGAAGAAGATTCCCGTTTGTTCCGGCTTGAGCAGGGTGAATCCGGATTTGCCGTTGGCGGGAACGGAGACTTCGGCGACGCGATAACCTTCGAGGGTCGTCCACCGTAAACTTTGGGGAGAAGCGGTGAAAGCGCTGAAGCCGATCGCAAGCGCGCAGATCACGTCCATGCCGCGCCATTGGCACGAGGAAAAGTTCATTCGGGGTCGTTGGGACTGCAAAGTTGTTACCAGAACGACACACAAATGGCAAGAAATTCCTTTATGGAATTGCGCGAACATTGCGGAACTTGCGCCCGGCGGGCTTCTGTCGATACTGAGTCCATGAAGACTGTGGCAATCATGGGCGCGTCGACGGATCGCTCGAAGTTCGGCAACAAGGCGGTCCGTGCGTTCCTGCAACAGGGCTACACCGTCTATCCGGTGAACCCCAAGGAGTCGAAAATCGAAGGGCTCACCTGCTACGCGTCCATCGGTGATGTGCCCGTGCGGCCGAATAAAGTCAGCGTCTATCTCCCGCCGCCGGTCGTCCTGAAAGTGCTCCCCGCGATTGCGGCGAAAGGTTGCGACGAACTCTGGCTGAATCCGGGAACGGAATCGAACGAAGTGATCGCCGCTGCCGAACAGTTGGGACTGAACGTCGTCCAGGCTTGCAGCATTGTGGCGGTCGGCATGTCACCCGGAGTGCTTTGATCGGCTGAACAGGTCCTCCGCTTCGGCGATAGTTCCCCAGCGTTCCCGAGAGTCTTCTGCGCTCTGATTCCTGTCCAAGTTTGTCCTCGATGACTTTTTGCTCGAGGAGATGATCACGTACCGTTACGTAGACGGCTCCAGAGGAGCGTGCGGCACGAAGATTGGAGTCCGGCAGCGAGACCAAAACGTGCATTATTTTTTGCATCGTGGCGATTCTCGGTGTTCTGGCCGGCTCGGCTGCAGGTGATCTGCCCACAGGCGCGAGCATTCGAACGGCAGGGCTCCTGCTTAGAGACAGATGCCGCCCAAACCCGGCGGCATCCTCCCCCGCGGTAATCCAAAACTCAAAAGCCGTGCCTGGGAGAAATAGTAATCATCAATCAACGGACAACTATGAAAACCGGTTACTTGATCGACATGGATGGCGTCATCTATCGCGAGAACCAGCTTATTCCTGGCGCGGTAGAATTCGTGCAGGCACTTTCCGCATCGGGCACGCCCTTTCTTTTCCTCACCAACAATTCCGCGCCCACGCCGGAAGATCTTGCGGTGCGCCTGAAGCATCTCGGGATTCACGGCCTCTCTGCGCGCCACTTTTACACGTCGGCGTTGAACACAGCGGACTTCCTGAGCGAAACCGATCCCGGCTGCACCGTTTTCGTCATTGGTGAAGGCGGACTGCTCACCGCCTTGCACGAACGCAAAATCGCGAATGACGCGATTCGTCCGCGCTACGTCGTGGTGGGTGAAGGCATGACCACGATGGAAAAACTCGTGAAGGCCCACGAGTGCATTGAACGCGGCGCGCGGTTGCTGGCCACGAATCCTGACAACTGGTGTCCGGTCTCCAGCGAGAAGACGCGGCCCGGAGCTGGTTCTACCGCAGCGTTTCTCGAGGCCAGCACGGGGCGTCACGCTTACTTCCTCGGCAAGCCCAATGGTTACATGTTCCACCGCGCCCGCCGCAAGCTTGCGGAGATTGCGCTCAGCGAGCCGGAACAAGTGGTGATGATTGGCGACACGATGGAGACGGACATTCGTGGAGCGATGGAGGCCGGCATGCAATCGTTCCTCGTGCTCAGCGGCTCAACTCAACTGGAAGGACTCGGTGACTACGTCTACCAGCCGACGCGTGTTCTCCAGACCGTGGCGGACCTCACCGAGGAGATTAAAACCGGCAAGGCCTCCGACCGTCTCAACAGTCCCGTGTACGGCACCAACGGCTCGAGTGCGAAACTCGGGCAACGACATCAGACGGACGTCTTCGCACTGCACAAGCCGCGGCCTCGTCCGGCGATGACCAAATAGGCCCTGGCGCCCCGCTGGAAGTGCTCGCTTCTCAAGCCGCTTTCTGCGACGCTCGATAGCACTCACAAGATAAACAGCGACGTTCGTCTCCGCCTGTTCTCTCGCAAGTGACTGCGGCGCGCGCGTTCCTTCAATGAAGTTCATGAATATCGAGCCAAAGACGTTCGGGCTGCCAAAGTTCGCCTCTCTCTGTTGCCTTGCCGCCGCTCTCTTCCTCACCCCAGCGAATGCGCCAGCCTCCCTTGCGGCTTACGATTCGGTTGTCTCCGCCGACGCTGCGGCTGGGTTATCGACGCTCGCGCGGTTGACGACGAATGCCGTGCTGACCGGCGCGAATCGCGTCGCGTTCAACTTCGGCGCGAACTCCGGCGACGTGACGTTGGAGTTCATCCTTACCGGCAACCCTTCGTTCAGCGCCGGCTCCTACCTCGCTGTGGGCGCGAATACCGGCAGCAACCTGCGCTACGCACAGTGGGGCAACACCGGACAGATGGGTTTCACGCAGCTTGGAGTGGCGGACTATCTCTTCACGCCCGGCGTTCCGTCGCCACAGGCGCCAGTTCACGTGGCGTACGTCTGGCAATCTGCATCGCGGACGATGCGTCTCTACTTGAACGGCTCTTTCGCGGGCTCGTCGTCAGGCGTCAGCGCCGCGTTCGCAATGCCCGCGGGGCAGGGCTGGCTCGGCGGTAATCCCGGCGGCGGCGAGACGATGCAGGGAACCATCTTCCGCGTGACCGTCTATGACGACGTCATCGCGGACGACGTCATCCAACGTCACGCTGATGCCTTTAACGACGTCGTGCGCGCGCCCATCATCTCATCATTCGCGGCGACGCCTTCGACGATCTTCTCGCCCGCATCCTCCATGCTGAACTGGTCGGTGCAGAACGCGCTCGGCGTTTCCATCAACGGCTCCGATGTCACGGTGTTGCCAAGCCTGAACGTTACGCCCGCCGCCACGACCACTTACACTTTGGTGGCGACGAACGCCGGCGGGAGTTCGACGAGCGCGGTCACCGTGGTGGTGAATCCCGCGCCCGTGATCAATAGCTTTGTCGCGAACAAAGATTTCGGCGCAGCGGGCGAAACGATCACGTTGTCTTGGAACGCGACTTATGGACAGACCTTCAGCATCGCGCCGGGCATCGGCGACGTGACACAGGAGACCGTCGATGGCGTGGGCAACCTCAGCTTCCAAATCGCCGTGACCACGGTTTATACGCTGACGGTCAGCAGCGCGTTCGGCACGGACACGGCGACGTATGAAGTGAAGGTCGTGCAGCCGGCGAATCATCCCGTCATCTCCGAATTCATGGCGGACAACAACGCGACGCTGGCGGACGAGGACGGCCAGTTCTCCGACTGGATCGAGATCTACAATCCGACCTCCGCGCCCATCAACCTCTCTGGCTACTTCCTCACGGACAACAAATCGGAGCCAACCCTCTGGCCGTTTCCCAGCGTGTCGCTCCCGGCAGGTGGACATCTCCTTGTCTTCGCGTCCGGCAAGAACCGCGTGAATCCTGCGGCGACGCTGCACACCAGTTTCCAACTCGACAAGGCCGGCGAATACCTCGCGCTCGTCGGACCAGGCCCCGTGGTGTTGCAGGCGTTTGATCCGTATCCGGCGCAACGTGGCGATATCTCGTATGGCGTGCTCGGCGGGGACCTTTCGCTGCTCACGACAATGGGGCAGCCAACGCCTGGAACCGTGAACGACAGCGCGCCGCCGCCGCCCGCGAAGGTCGAGTTCTCTCGCGATTCTGGATTCTTCACGGAGCCTTTCACCGTTTCGCTTTCCTCGGCGACGCCGGACGCAGTCATCCGCTACACGCTGAATGGCTCCGTGCCGAGCGCGACGAACGGTTTCATCTACAGCACTCCGATCGCCGTCAACGGCACCACGCGGTTGCGGGCTGTGGCACTGGCCTACGGACAGGCGAGCGAGCTCGCTGGAGAACGGTTCATCAAGCTCGCGCCTGATCTCGCGAACTACTCCTCCACGCTGCCGATCATGGTCATCGAGAATTTCGGTGCAGGCATCATTCCGCAGAAGGGCTGGACCGGGACGGGTGCGGGCGTCAAGCAGGTGCCGCGACAAGATGCACTGTGGGCGACGTTCGAGCGCGAGAGCGGTGCGAGTGCTTTTACGAATGCGCCGCAGATGGTCAGTCGCATCGGCATTCGCGGCCGCGGCGCGTTCTCCTCCACGTGGCGACAGAAGCCTTTCAGCGTCGAGGCGCTCGATGAATCAGATGGCGAACGCTCGGTCTCGCCGCTCGGCCTGCCGTCGCATCCCGACTGGGTGCTCTACTTCCCTGACCCGGACGCGAACAAGGATCCCGTGATGCTTTTCAACACCTTCGCCTACGAGCTGTATCAAACCTTCGGCCGGGATTTCGCGGTGAAGTTTCGCTGGGTCGAGGCGTTCATCAACGAGGACGGCGGGGATCTCAAGCTCGCGGATCGTCGCGGTGTGTATGCGATCTTCGAGAAGGTGTCGCGCGGCGCGGACCGATTGAACTTCACGAAGCTCTCGGCGGACGGTACGAACGGCGGCTGGCTGCTGAGTTTGAATCGCATGGACCCGGAGCCGGAGAATGGTTGGCCCGCCGAGAACGGGACCACTGTGCCGCAGTTCTTCCACACCGCTGGACAGAATCGCATTCTGCAATCGTCGCCGAACGCGCAGGTCGTTGGCGACGACGAGCCGCAGCAGAGCAACGGTTACCTGAACTTCGACAACCCGAGCGGTTACAGCATCAGCGCCAGCCAGCGTGCGGGCATCGAGGGCTGGTTCAAGGAATTCGAAGACGTGCTGTGGAACAACGCCATCTGGCGCGACCCGACGAATGGCTACCGCAAATATCTCAGCGCCGAGGATTTCGCCGATTACTTCCTGCTGAACACGCTCACGCGAAACGGCGATGGCCTGCTCATCAGCATGTTTCCGTGGAAGGGGGACGACAACAAACTCCGCATGGGCCCGGCGTGGGATTACAACTGGTCGCCCTATTACATCTCTGGTGCGGACCCGTCTGGCACATTGCTCCATCGTCCGGAACGCCTCTGGTATCGCCGACTCTTCGCGGACGTGGATTTCAACCAGCTCTACATCGACCGCTGGTGGCAGCATCGTCGCGGCGCGATGAGCAATGTGGGTATCGACGCGATCATCGACCGTCAGGTTGCCGAGATCTCCACCGAGAAGGCGCTGCTCAATGGCTTCGCCAATGCCGCGCAATGGGCGACGAACATCAGCACGTTCCGCGCTTGGCTGAAGAATCGCGCGGACTGGATCGACCGGAACTACATCCGTCCGCCGTTCTTCAATCAGGACGGCGGCGATGTGCCGGACGGCTTCCAAGCCACCATCCTCGGCACCAACGGAACGATCTACTACACGATCGACGGCTCGGACCCGCGTCTGCTCGGCGGCGCGATTTCCGGCGTGGCACAGGCGTTTCAACTGCCGTTCGCGCTCACCGCGCAGACGACGGTCAGCGCACGCATTCGCAACGGGACGAATTGGAGCGGTCTGACGCGTGCCGTCTTCTATCCGCCGCAGGATTTGTCGAAACTTGTCGTCACGGAGATCATGTACAACCCGCCAGCGTTCGGTGCCGTCGCGGGAAACGAACTGGAGTTTATCGAGTTCAAGAACATCGGCGCCACGCCGCTGAATCTCGGCACGCTTACGTTCACGGCTGGCATCAACTTTACGTTCACGAACGGGACGCGACTGTTGCCCGGCCAGTTCTTCGTCCTCGCGCGCAACAAAGTGGCATTCGCGGCGAAGTATCCGGGCGTGACGGTGAATGATGTCTATTCGGGCCAGCTCGATAACGCGGGCGAAACGCTCCGGCTCTCGACGGCGTTCGGGAATACGGTGCTCTCGGTCGCCTACAACGACCGAACGCCCTGGCCCCTGGCTTCGGATGGTCACGGATTCTCCGCTGTTCCACGCGTGTCTGGCGCGAACCCGAATTCGGACGACGGCGCTTACTGGCGTGCAAGCGCGAACGCGGGCGGCTCGCCAGGCGCAGACGATTCTGAGCCGACGATCCTGCCGGTGCTCGTGAATGAAGCGCTCACGCATACCGACCTTCCGGCGGTGGATTGGATTGAGTTGTTCAATCCGAACACGAGCGACGTGAACATCAGCGGCTGGCTACTCAGCGATGACGGGGTGGCTCCAAAGAAGTTTCGCATCCCGGACGGCACCATCATTCCAGCAGGCGGTTACCGCGTTTTTACCGAGGCGGACTTCAACGCAACCCCATTACTCGTCTCGAGCTTCTCGCTGAGTTCGATGGGCGATTCGATTTACCTCTCGTCCGCCGATGCAAACACCAACCTCACCGGCTACAGCCACGGCGTCACGTTCGGTGCGTCGGCGAATGGTGTGACGTTTGGTCGTTACGTGAACAGTGTTGGCGAGGAACAGTTCCCGGCTCAGATTTCGCCCACGCCCAACGCCGGGAATAGCGGGCCGCGCATTGGCCCGGTGGTGCTCAGCGAGATTCACTACCATCCCGATGCAGCGGGCGACGAGTTCATCGAGTTGCGCAACATCACAGCGAGTCCAGTCGCGCTCTTTGACTCAGCCTTTCCGACCAACATCTGGCGCGTGAACGGCCTCGGCTTCACGTTCCCGCAGAACATCACGTTGCCGGCCGGAGGTGCGCTGCTCATCACAGGCATCGATCCGGTGGCGTTTCGCGCGAAGTATTCGGTTGCGCCCGATGTGCTCGTGCTCGGTCCGTTTGCCGGAAATCTTCAGGACAGTGGCGAACGACTCGAACTCCAGCGTCCCGACGCGCCGGGCACGAACGGCGTGCCTTACATCACGGTGGATGAAGTCCGCTACAACGACCGCGCTCCGTGGCCACCGGCGGCGGATGGCAGCGGCGCGTCCCTCCAGCGTGTGAACTTGCTCGCTTACGGAAACGATCCTGCGAACTGGGAGGCGGCGGTTCCTACTCCCGGAGCCGAACTTGTGGTCGGCCTCGCTCCGGTCATCACGGCGCAGCCGCAGAATGTCGCGATTCTGTCGTTCGAGAGTGCGCAATTCTCCGTCACCGCGACAGGCGCCGCACCGCTCTTGTATCAGTGGCTCTTCAACGGCTCTCCGATTGCCGGCGCAACCAACAGCACGCTTGCGCTGGTGAATGTTCAGCCTAGTCAGGCGGGCAATTACTCCGCCGTCGTCTTTAACCAAGCCGGCTCAGTGGTCAGTGCTGCCGCGCGACTGACGGTGAATCGCGTTCCGACCGTTCTAGCCCCGCCCACGAACAGCTTCGCGCGCATCAGCTCCAACACGATCTTCACCGTGACCGCGGTGGGTAATGGTCCGCTCCGTTACCAGTGGCGGTTCAACGATGTGAACATCTCGGGCGCGACGAATACCTCGCTGGTGATTACGAACACGCAGACCACGAATGCTGGAATCTACGCGGTGGCAGTGAGCGACACGGTCGGGACGCTCGTGACGCCGCCGGTGACGCTGACCATTCTGATTAATCCGGTAATCGTCGTCGCGCCGGTCAGCCAGTCGGTCGTCGTCGGTCAGCCGGTCACGCTCAGCACCGTAGCGAGTGGAAATCCCTTGCCGTTCAACTTCGAATGGCGGCGTGGCGCGCTCAGCGTGGCGAGCAATACGGTGAACTCGTTTGAGAACTACTACAGCTTCATCGCTTCGAACAACGTGAGCACGCAGAGCTACCGGGTCATCGTCCGGAACCTGGCGAATCAGGGGATAAGCGCCAATGCGCTCTGCAACGTCATCACGTTGGCGGATGCCGATCGCGACGGCATTGCGGACATTTGGGAATCGGTCAATGGGCTCGACACGAACAACGTGGCCGATGCCGCGCTCGATTCCGACGGTGACACCCTGAGTAATCGCGCGGAGTTCATCGCCGGGACGGATCCCGCCAATCCGGCGAGCTATTTGAAGATGGACTCCATCACCGCGAACGCCGGGGCCACGCTTTCCTTCGGCGCGATCTCGAACCGAACTTACTCGGTGCAATTCTCTGACTCGGTGGGAAGCGGTATGTGGTTCAAACTCGGCAATGTGGCCGCGCGTAGCACCAACCGCATCGAGACAATGGTTGATTCCACCTACGCGACGAACCGGGTTTACCGGCTGGCGACACCGGCGTTGCCGTAACCGTCAGGCTGGCTCTTCTTCCAGCGGTACGACGTACACGGCGACGTTGAGGGCGTGGCTGCCGGTACCAAGAATGACGCCGTGCCGAAGGCTCTCGCCCGATATTTCTCGGTGCGAGGTTGTTGTTTCAGATCACTTCAAGTTTCAACGAGCACTTTAATTACTTCATCGTGGCCTTCTTCTCTAGCCCAGTCGATGGCCATTCTTCCATCAGATCCTGCCAACGATGGATCTGCATTCGCCTTCAGCAATTCACGCACAACTTCGGAGTGCCCCAAGCGGGCGGCCACGATAAGCGGGGTGATCTGTCGCATTATCGGAAATGGATTGTAATTTGTTTCGCCAGGACTCGGACGAGTTTCAAGCAACTCATCGCTCAGTTTGATATCCCCTGGTCGATTCACTTCGGCTCCTGCATCAATCAACAATTTGACCATGTTCACGAGGCCGCTGCGTGCAGCCAAGAGCAAGGGTGTTTCGCCGGTGAACGCCGGGAAGTCTGGGTTCGCACCGTGAAGAATCAGCTTCTTTACTGATTTCTCTCGGTTGAGTTTTACGGCTACTGATAAGGGCGTCCCGTTTATTGGACTTGAATGATTCGGTTGAGATCCGGCTTGGAGCAGTAATTCGAGTATATCCAACGTCACGTCGCCCATTGAAGCTGCCGCCCAGAGACCCCCACCCTCTGCCAGAAAAACGGTATACCATGGCCACGCTTTACCAGCATCAAGAAGGATCCTGAGTAAATCCAGGTCGGCTTCATACATGATGACTTTGGTGATCATACCTGGTGTCGGCTCCGCTCCGTGTCGTAGTAAAAGTTTCAATGTGGGAGCGAACTTTGACCTGTCATCGCGATTCTGAAACCAGGAGTCAAAACAAGCGTCCAGCGGGAAATTACCTCTTTTCTTACCAGTCACTTGAGCGCCTGAATTCAGAAGCAATCGAACTATTTCCTCATGCCCATTTGTCGCGGCGGCGGTGATCGCGTCTCGATCCCATCCGGACGGAATCCGGTCCAATTGGATCTCCTTCGCGAGAAGTTTTCGAACTTGTTCGCCCTCCCCGTCAGATGCTGCAGTGAGAAGCTCTGCAAGCCTGTTTGCGCGCGGACTGTTGACCGGTTTAGACATCACGGATCAGATTGATCCCAATACGCCATGCAAAGGCAAACCCAGAAAACGCAGCTTTTATCGGCGATCCTAACTGGATTCAGCTTCCAGCGGCACGACATCCACGGCGACGTTGAGGGCGTGGCTGCCGGCGCCGAGAATGACGCCGCGCACGGGGCTCACATCAGCGTAGTCGCGTCCCCAACCGAGCGTGATGTGCTGCATGGAGGGGAAGATGTTGTTCGTCGGGTCCACGTCGATCCAGCCGATGCCGGGACAGAAGAAGGATATCCATGCGTGTGATGCATCTGAGCCGACGAGCTTTTCCTGTCCGGGCGGAGGAAGCGTTTCCAGATAACCACTGATGTACCGCGCAGGCAAACCGAGAGCGCGGAGGCAGGCGATTTCCAGATGGGCGAAGTCCTGGCATACGCCGCGGCGTTTCTCCAACACCTCGGCGAGTGGCGTCGACACGGTGGTGGCCGTGGGGTCGAACTTGAATTCGTGATGGATGCGCGCGGTGAGATCGGTGACGGCTTCGAGGATCGGGCGGCCTTGCGTGAAGGAGGGCGCGGCGTATTCGGCGAAGGACGGGTCCAAGGGCACGGCGGTGGAGGCGAAGGTGAACTCGGTGGCTTCGAGCACGGAGGCAGTGCGGTCGATGCGGCACATGCCGCGGACAGTTTCCCAGCCGGGTGTTTCGCCGGCTTCGGGGATGAACGCCGGGCTGATGGCGACGCGGCTGCGCGAGGTGACGCGCAGGCGACGGTGAGTTCGTTCGATGGTGGCGAAGGTGGTTTCGTTCCCGAAGTAATCAACGCGTCGATTGGTCACGGCGGGTGTGGGCTCGACTTCGATCTCATGCGTAATGCGGCGCTGGCGCGAGAGCGAGCGCGGGGTGAGCCGCATGACGTGATGCGAGACGGTCACGGGCGCGTGGTAATCGTAAACCGTGGTGTGCGCGATCTCGAAGAGCTGGGCTTTCATCTCAATTCACCTGCGGCGTGACGTGGCTGAAGAACACCTGAGTCAGCAGTTCGGAGACGCCTCCCATGCCGATGAGCACGCGTTCGAGGAAATCGCTGGTGTCGGCAGGCGGGATGTTCTCAAAACCGGACGCCTCGAACTCGCGGAGTTCGCCGGCAATGTGCGAGACGCGGCGGCGGAGCAGGGCCACGCCGTCGCGGTGCGCACCGTCGGGCAGGCCGCGGGCGTGTTCCTCGATGCGAGAGAGTTGGAAAGCGAGCGAGCGCGGATTGGTCGGTTCGCTGACGAGAAGTTCGAGCATGCCGGATGTGCTGGCCTCGGAGAAGTAACGGCGGCGGTAGGTCATCACGCTGTCACAGATTTCCAGCGCTGGCTCCAGCAGGCGCTCCGTGCGTTCGCCGCAGTCGAGCACGGCGCGGAGAAGTTGCGCGACGTTGGAGGCGCGTTCGATCCGGCGGCCGAGATCGAGGAAGACCCAGCCGTGGCCACGCGTCATGTTCTCCATTTCCATGCCGCTGAACGCCGCGAGGTCGAGCACGAGCGTGTTCAGCATCGACGCGGCGTAAACGAGCGGCAGGCGGCCGGTCTTCGGTTTCGCGTCGGGCTCGAGCCGGTTGAGGATGCGCCAGGTGTCGGCGGAGAGACGGTAGCGCACGGAGAACGCGGCGAAGTGAATGCGCCCGAGCAAATCGCGCACGCCGAACGAATGGTCGTCCTTGTAGAGCATGCCGAGGACCTCTTCCTGCAAGCGTTCGCGAAGCGGCGTGGTCTCGCCGGAGACGTGGACGTGATTCAGGCGCGTGAGCAACTCGGCCAGCGCGCTGATGCGTTCGTGGCTGCCGGCGCCGGTGTCATCCGAGAGACGGCCAACCGAGCAGCGCGCGGTGCGGACGACGTTTTCCAGGCGTTCTGCGTAGCGTCCGAGCCAGAAGAAATTGTCGGCGGTGCGGCTCGGCAAATCGGAGGCGGTGCGTTCCACGGACGGCGCGATCGCCGGGACGGATTGGATGGACACCGTTTCATCGTCGGCTGCGGGCAGGACCCAGACGTCTTTGCACGGACCGCTGAGCGGAATCGTCGTGGAGCAAAGCCGTTCATCGCGCAAGGTGCGGGCGATGCCGCCGGGCATGACCTTGTATTCGTGGCCGTCGAAGAGGACGAACAGGCGCATTACGACCGGGCGCGATTCGGCGTGGTGCTCGGCCCAGACGGGCGCGTGTGAGAGCCGCACTTCCTCCTGCCCGACGAATTCGTGCGAGCGCTTCGTGACTTGTTCCAGCAACGCGGCGCGTTCCGCGGCAGGAAGGTCGCGCGGGCGGGAAATTGTTCCGCCCAGCGTGAACGCAGGACGAATGGCGAGCGCTTCGAGATGTTCGCGAACGTAGGCGAGCTCCCGGCCCTGGCCGCACCACCACGTGGCGACGGATGGGATCTTTAGTTCTTCGTCGAGCAAGTGGCGGCACAGGCTCGGCACGAATGGAAGAAACGCTGGGCTTTCGACGAGGCTGCTGCCGAGCGCGTTGATCACGGCAACCCCGCCGGCGCGGGTGGCTTCGACGAGGCCGGGCACGCCGAGCAGCGAATCGTTGCGCATCTCCAGCGGATCGCAGAACGCATCGGCGATGCGGCGCAGGATGACGTCCACCTGCCGCAGGCCCTCGAGCGTCTTCATGAACACCTTGCGGTCGCGCACGGTGAGATCGTCGCCTTCGACGAGCGTGAAGCCGAGGAGGCGCGCGAGGTAAGCGTGCTCGAAGTAAGCTTCGCTGCGCGGGCCGGGCGTAAGCAGGACGATGGTCGGATCTTCAATGCTGGCCGGGGCGAGGCGACGCAAGGTCTCTCGCCGAAGACGAACCTCTTCGGAGAAGGGACGTGGGCGGACGGCTTCGATGGCTTCCGGAAGAACGCGCGAGATGACGGTGCGATTCTCCAGCATGAAGCCGATGCCGGGCGGTGTCTGCGTGCGGTCCGCCAGCACCCACCAGCGTCCGTCGGGCGAGCGGCCGAGGTCGACGGCGTAGGTGTGGAGGTAACCGCCAGCGGGAACATCGATGGCCTGGCAGGCGCGATGGTAGCCGGGATTCGCGTAGAGTAACGGCGCGGGAATTAATCCGTCACGCACGAGGCGCTGCGTGCTGTGGAGATCGTGCAGGACAAGGTTGAGCAGTTGCGCGCGCTGGATGAGACCGGCTTCGAGCTTCGACCATTCGTCCGCGGAGATCATCAGCGGCAGCAAATCGAGTCGCCACGGTTCATCCACGCCGCGACCGTGCTGGGTGACGAAACAAGAGACGCCGTGTTCGCGCAGGATGCGGCGGCAGTTCTCGGCGCGCGCGGCGAGTTCGTGCGGGCCGAGTTTCTCGAGGGATTCGGAGAGAGTCTTCCAATGCGCGCGCGGCTGGCGTTTATCCGCGAAGAACTCATCGAAGAAGCCGCCTCCCATCCGTCCTGTTCCGAACAGTGACGACTGCGTCGTGGTGGAGGAGGACTGCGATTGGTTCATGCGCGCGATGGAGTTTAACCGCAGGCGAACATCGCGGCAACCGAACCCGTAAATTTCTTCACCAGCCGATGGCCTGCGGTCGGGTCATCCATTCCTTAGATCGAGTGTGAAGGGGAGCTCGGGATTCAGGACTGCTTCCGTCGCGAGGAACTTGCCCTGGCTGGCGCCGTGCGTGAAGAAGCGCGAGAGGCGACGGCTCTCCGCTTCGTAGCTGTTCACCGGAAAGGTGTCGTAACTGCGGCCGCCTGGGTGCGCGACGTGATATTGGCAGCCACCGAGCGAGCGCTTGTTCCATGTATCGTAGAGATCAAAGATAAGCGGGGCGTGCGGCGCGATTGTCGGTTGAAGACATTCGGGCGGTTGCCAGGCGCGGTAGCGGACGCCGGCCACGCCTTCTCCGCTGGTGCCAGTGGGATGGAGCGGAATGCGCCGGCCGTTCACAGTGAGGGCAAACCGATCACCAGCGAGGCCGCGAGCCTTGACCTGAAGACGCTCGAGCGAGCTGTCCACGTAACGCACGGTCGCGCCACCGCCGGGTTCTTCGCCGAGGACATGCCAGGGCTCGAGCGCGGTGCGGAGTTCGACCTCGACATCGCGCTGGGCGAAATCGCCGATGCGCGGGAAGCGGAATTCGAAGTGCGGCGCGAACCAGTCGAATTCGAACGGGTAGCCGGCATCGCGCAGGTCACGGATGACATCCTTGAAATCGGTCTCGCAGAAGTGCGGGAGCATCCAGCGGTCGTGGATGTCCGTGCCCCAGCGCACGAGGCCGTTCTTGTAAGGTTCCTTCCAGAACTTGCTGACGAGGCCGCGCAGGAGGAGATGTTGCGCGAGACTCATGCGCGCGTGCGGCGGCATTTCAAAGGCTCGCATCTCAACGAGGCCGAGGCGTCCGGTCGCGCTTTCGGGCGCGTAGAGCTTGTCGATGCTGAACTCGGAACGGTGGGTGTTGCCGCTGGCGTCGATGAGCAGGTTGCGGAAGAGCCGATCGCAAATCCACGGCGGCGTGTAGCCGAACTGACCGATGTTGCGGTCGAGCTCCTTGAAGGCGATCTCGAGTTCGTAGAGCGAATCGTTACGGGCTTCGTCGATGCGCGGCGCTTGGGAAGTGGGGCCGATGAAGAGTCCGCTGAAGAGCCAGCTCAGCGACGGGTGATTCTGCCAGTAGGAGAGCAGCGAACGGAGCAGATCGGGCCGGCGCAGGATGGGTGAGTCGGACGGTGTTTCTCCACCGATGATGATGTGATTACCGCCGCCGGTGCCGGTGTGACGGCCGTCCACCATGAACTTCTCCGTACCGAGCCGCGTCTGGCGCGCTTCCTCGTAGAGCACGGTGGTGCGATCGACGAGTTCATCCCACGACTTGCTGGGATGCAGATTTACCTCGATCACGCCGGGGTCGGGCGTGACGGCGAGCTTGTTCAGGCGCGGATCCTTCGGCGGCGCTTCGCCTTCGATGACGATGGGCAGACCGAGTTCGGTGACGGCAGTTTCAATGCCGGCGATGAGGTCGAGATAATCTTCCGTTGCGGCGACCGGCGGCATGAAGACATGCAAGCGACCGTCGCGCGGCTCAACGCACAGCGCGGTGCGGACAATCCACGGCGCGCTCTCGCCCTGCACGGGACGGCGGTTCGGGTCGAAGTCCGGCGGCAAGGGCGGGAGTTCAACGCGCTGATCTTCGAGGTCACCGAGTTGCTGGGCGCGCTGGCCGGGGCCGTAACCAACCGGCGTTGGCGCGCCTTTGCCCCGGAGGAAACGCTGGCCGGTCGTCTCGGGCTCGCGAACTTTGTAGGGAAACTCTTTCGGCAGCGGCGGGAGCTTTTGCGTCGGGTCCGGCGGATGCACCCACGGAAAATCCTTCTCCGCGACCCACGGAATGGAATCGAGCGGCAGGCGAAGGCCCATCGCGGAATCGCCGGGGATGAGCCAGAGCGTATCGTCGTCGCGCAGGAACCACGCGCCGGACATCCAGCCCTGCTGGTTGCCGTACATCGCGCGCTTGATGGGCAGCGCGTAGCCGGTGACTTCGCCGAGACCTTTCTGGAAGAGACGCGCGATGCGGTCGCGCTCGAGCTTGTCCTTCAGGTTCGATTTCTCCGGCGTGACATTCGAGGGGAAGCGGCGTTCCTTCCACATGTAGTAGAAGGCGTCTTCGTAGCCCGGAATCATGTATTTCGGATCGCAGCCGACGACGCGCGCGATGCGGTCCAGCAAGGCTTTCGCATCCTTCGCGCCGTGACCGTAGTCCTTCGACTCATCGGCGATGAGCGCGTCGTCCTTCCAGATCGGCACGCCGTCCTTGCGCCAGTAACAGCCGAGCGCGTAGCGCGGAAGTTGCTCACCGGGATACCACTTGCCCTGGCCGTAGTGCAGCAGCGCGCCGGGAGCCCACTTGGTGCGGAGACGTTTGATGAGTTCGCCCGACAGCACGCGCTTCTTGTGCGAGACGGCGGTGAAATTCCATTCCGGACCGTCCGGGTCATCGACGGAAACAAACGTCGGCTCGCCGCCCATCGTCAGGCGCACGTCGCCTTTCTTCAGGTCGGCGTCGATGGCGTGGCCGAGCTTCTCGATCTCGGTCCATTGCTCCTCGGTGTAAGGCTTGGTGACGCGCGGCGATTCGTAAATGCGCGTGACCTTCATCTCGTGATGCAGTTTCGACTCGCACTTGTCGATCGCGCCGCTCACGGGCGCGGCGGTGCTGGGCTCGGGCGTGCAACTGAGCGGGATGTGACCTTCGCCGGCGAGCAGGCCGCTGGTCGGATCAAAACCAATCCAGCCGGCGCCGGGCAGATAGACTTCGCACCAGGCGTGAAGGTCAGTGAAATCGATCTCCGTGCCGCTCGGGCCGTCGAGCGATTTCACGTCCGGCGTGAGCTGGATGAGGTAGCCGCTGACGAAGCGTGACGCCAAACCGAAGTGACGCAGCAACTGCACGAGGAGCCAGCCGGAATCGCGGCAGGAACCGCTGAGTTTGGTCAGCGTTTCTTCAGGTGACTGCACGCCGGGCTCGAGACGGATAAGATACTTGATGTCGTGCTGCAGCCGCTGGTTGATGGCGACGAGGAAGTCGATGGTTCGAAGCTCTTTCGGCGGAACGCTGGCCGCCGGTTTGGCGGCGGCGGCGGCGCCTTCGATCGCGATGTGCCCGCCTTCGTGGCGGACGTCGGTGCGGTGGAGCGAAGTCGACGTGGGAGCGTGCGCGAGAGTTTCGGGATGGCCGAGAATGTCGCGCTTCAAGGCCGCGAGGTAGGCGGCGAGATTCGGGGACAGCGCGCAGGGTTCGAGAAACGGCGTGAGATCCTTCTTGGTCGTCGCGTCGTAGGTGAACGGGAAATTTGTCGCTGCGTCTTCGATGAAGAAGTCGAAAGGATTGAGAACCGACATTTCGGCGACGACCTCCACTTCCACGGAGAACTCCTTCATCCGGTCGGGGAAGACGAGGCGCGCGTTCCAGTTGGCGAAGGGATCCTGCTGCCAGTTGATGAAGTGTTCGCCGCCCGTGATCTTCTGCGAGTAGCTGAGGATCTTGGTCCGGCAATGCGGGGCCGGCCGCAACCGCACGACATGCGGACCGTGTCCGACCGGCTTGTCGTAGGTGTAATGGGTCTTGTGGTAGAGGGCGACGTGAATGGACATGAGTTAGCAAGTCAGTGAACCAGTAGGTCAGTAAATAGTGAGTCAGGCTTGGCGTCCTTTGCCAGCCACTGACTACGGATTACTGGTTCACTGATTACTTTCATCGAAAGGATAAAGTTCTTCGTCACGCCACGGCGGCTTCCGCCATGTAGCGGATGCGCTTGTTCACGTCCGTGTTGATGGAGTGATACGGCTGCGTGAGGTTGCCCGAGGCAAAAAGAGTCTGGCGCGTGTGCTCCATGTCGTCCTCGCCGATCGCGTCGGTGAAGATCGGCGTGAGATAGTCAATGCCCATGCGCGATGGCTTCATCAGATGCGCGTCGTAGAGCGAAAGGTGCATCGAGCGCGCGTGGATGAGACCCCAGCGATCGCGAAAACGGTTCGCGTCGAAGCCGTCCACGTGGAAGCCCTTAGTCGAATTGTATTGGAGAATGGAGACGGCGTTGTTGCGGCCTTCGGCGAGGAGTTCGACCGCTTTCGCGCCCTGCTGGGCGGCGTAGAAACGGTCGAAGAGAATCGGGCGTCCGCCGCGCT
The DNA here is from genome assembly GCA_964491875.1 of uncultured Bifidobacterium sp. Taxonomy (GTDB): domain Bacteria; phylum Verrucomicrobiota; class Verrucomicrobiia; order Limisphaerales; family JADJPG01; genus JADJPG01. The sequence continues at coordinate 5,407 of CAZBIC010000048.1, read as the reverse complement.
GGGTGTGGCCGACTTTGCGCGTGAAGATCGCTTCGCGTGCGGATTCGCCGCGGCGGTAGAGTTGGAAATACTTGTCGCCGATCATCTGGATGAGCTTCGAGCGCAGCGCCTCGGCGGCACCGGTGAGCTGGACGTTGCCGGCGGGATCGGTGGTCTTGCTTTCCGCGCCGAGCTCGCGACCTTGCTCATCGACGATGCCTTCGCCGCAGACGATGACGACGTTCTTCTGGAGATCGTAGGTGTGCTTCACGCGCTCGACGAGACGTTCGAGATCGAGCGGTTGTTCGGGTACGAGGATGATGTCCGGCCGGCCATACGCAGTGCCGAGCGCAATGTAGCCAGAGTGACGGCCCATCACCTCAATAATCGCGATGCGGCGGTGGCTTTCCGCGGTCGTGCGGATGCGTTCGACGCCCTGCGCTGAAACAAAGACGGCGGTCGCGTAGCCGGGCGTGGCGTAGTTGACGATGTGTTCGAGATCGAAGACGGCGCGGGATTCGGTGCGCTTGTAGCGGAAGCCGGACTTAGACGAAGCATCGTTCACGCGGACGAATTCGTCGGGCTCGCTCGCGTAGTTCAGGCCGAGATCGTTGTCGATAGTCTTCGGCGAAAGAACGGTCGGCAGGCGTTCAGCGAGCGGTTGCAGGCCGTTCAATGTGCCGTCGCCGCCCACGCAGACGAGTCCTTCGATGCCGAGTTTCTGCAATCGTGAGACCACCAAGTCGAGGTCTTCCTTGCGCTCGGGATCAACGAAGTCACGCGAGGAGCCAATGAGCGAGCCGCCTTTCGTTGGGTCGAGTTCCGGGATTTCTTGGTAGAGCGGATTGAGAAGGACATGCGGAACGCGCGGATTGAAGAGGCTGTTGAAGCCCTTGATCAGCCCGACGATTTCGATCTTCAGCTGATTCGCGCGAGTCACGGCGCCGGCGATGGTCGCGTTGAGCGCCGGGGTGTCGCCGCCGGCGGTGAGAATGCCGATACGTTTCATTGGCGTTGCTCCTGAGACTGCGTTTGCTTCTTCGCGGGCTTCGGTGTCTTCGAAGCGAAGAAGGTCTCGAAAATGCCGGCGCCGACCTGGTTCATCGTGGTTTGCAGTTCGTCGAGGTATTCGTGCAGGCCGGCATTCACGATTTCGTCCACCGCAGCGTAGGAAAGTTCGGAGCAGAGTTGGCCGAGCAGTTTTTCTGGTGGATAGCGGAACGTTCCCAGCGGAGTGCCGCTGATGGCGTGGAGCGAATCGCGCGCGGCAGTGAGGCTGAAGTTGATGGCGCGAGGGAACTCGCGGTCGAGCAGGAGAAACTCCACGACGTTCCGGGGTGAGATACGTCCGTGCTTCTTGCGATACATTTCGAAGGCGCTCGCAGAGCGGAGCACGGCGGCCCACTGGATGTCATCGAATGGCGTGCCGACATCCTGCGCCGAGCGGAGCAAGATGAAGTATTTCACGTCGAGGATGCGTGAGGTCTTGTCCGCGCGCTCGAGCATGCGGCCCATGTGGAAGAAGTGCCACGGCTCGCCGTGCGTCATGGTGGCCGCGCTGATGCCGTTGAAGAGGTGGTTGGCGTTCTTAACCTCGGTGAAGAAATCGTGCGGATTGGTGAGGGCGTTCGACTTCTTGTCGGCCGCCGCGTTGACCATCAGATAAAATTTGTTCAGCGCGAGCCACATCTCGGACGAGATGATCTCGCGGACGGTGCGGGCGTTCTCGCGCGCGGCGCGGACGCAGGAGAGGATGGAGTTGGGGTTCTCCTCGTCGAAGGTCAGGAAGTGGATGACGTTTTCCTGCGTGCCCTTGCCGATGCGTTTCTCGAACGCTTCCTGGTCGCCGGTGGTGTTGACGAGGGGCAGCCATTGCTGACCTTCACCGGACGGGTCGTCGAGCATGAGCTGGAGGTTCACGTCGATGAAGCGGGCGACGTTTTCGGCCCGCTCGACGTAACGGCTCATCCAATAGATCGAGTCAGCAACGCGGCTTAGCATGTGGGCATCAAGTTCAGAAAGACCCGGTGAAAGAATCGCAGACATGATTCCTGCGAGGGAAATGTGTCACGCGGCGGCTCCTGCGAGTGCGCCGGGCGTTTTGGTTTCCAAGGAAGTGTCCGACTCCGTCAGCGGCGCATCTGCGAGCACCCAGGTGTCCTTGCTGCCGCCGCCCTGGGAGGAGTTCACGACGAGTGAACCCTTCTTGAGCGCGACGCGCGTGAGGCCGCCGGGCATGACGAAGATTTCCTTCCCGTAGAGAATGTAAGGCCGCAGGTCCACATGACGCCCTTCGAAGTGGCTGTCCACGAGCGTCGGCACACGGGAAAGCGCGAGCGTGGGTTGCGCGATGTAATTGCGCGGATTCTCCTGCACCTTCTTGGCGAACTCGGCCTGTTGTTCCTTGGTGGAGTGGGGGCCGACGAGCATGCCGTAGCCACCGGATTCGTTCGCGGCTTTCACGACGAGCTTGCCGATGTTCTCAACGACATACTTCAGGTCCTTCTCCTCCGAACAGATGTAGGTCGGGACGTTCGGCAGGATGATGTCCTCGCCGAGGTAGTATTTCACGATGCGCGGGACGTAGGCGTAAACTACTTTGTCGTCAGCCACTCCTCCGCCAGGCGCATTCGCGAGAGCTACATTGCCCCTCTTGTAAACCTCCATCAGTCCGGGCACACCCAGCATGGAGTCGGGGCGAAAACATTCAGGATCCAGGAAATCATCATCGAGCCGGCGATAAATCACGTCCACGCGCTCGAAGCCTTTTGTCGTGCGCATGCAGACGTAGCCGTCGTCCACCACGAGGTCGCGGCCTTCGACGAGTTCGATACCCATCTGCTGCGCGAGGAACGAATGCTCAAAGTACGCGGAGTTGTAGATGCCGGGCGTCAGCAAAACGCAGCGGGGCGAGGTGACGCTGTCCGGTGCGAGGAACTCCAGCATGTCGCGGAGCTTGCTGGGGTAATTCGCGACCGGCCGAATCTTCGATTGCGCGAAGACCTGCGGGAACATGCTCTTCATCACCGCGCGATTCTCGAGCACGTAGGAAACGCCGGAGGGACAGCGCAGGTTGTCTTCGAGCACGTAGATGTTGCCGTCGCTGTGGCGAACGAGATCGGTGCCCGTCACGTGACACCAGATGCCGCGCGGAGGATTGAAGCCCATGCACTGCTTCCTAAAGGCTTTCGACGAGAGAATGATGTCCGCCGGCACGATGCCGTCCTTGAGGATCTTCTGGTCGTGGTAGAGATCGTTGATGAACAGGTTCAGCGCGGTGATGCGTTGCTTGAGCCCCTTCTCGATGCGGCTCCATTCGGCGGCGGGGACGATGCGCGGGACGAGGTCGAACGGGAAAATCTTCTCGGTGCCGGCGCGTTCACCATAAACATTGAACGTAATCCCCATCTGGAGCAGGGCGCGCTCGGCGGCCTTCTGGCGGTTGAGCAATTCGCCGTCGGGCAGGCATTCGATGTTGCGTACGAGCGTCTTGGCCGAGGACCGCGGGCGCCCGTCTTCGCCGAAGAGTTCGTCAAAGAACCCGTCCACATGGTAATCGAGAAAGCGCATAGTCAGGTCACAGTTCGTGGTTCTCCCGAGGTGACCGATGAGGCCGGCTCAGGAACGATTTCCATTTAGCACTGGCAGTGCCATGAGCGATTTGGCGCTTGGGAATGAACCGGTCGCAACCAGTTTCATGTCCGTAAAAAGCCTGATATTGCTGGCTTTCCGAGGGGCGGACGGGCCGGGGCTGAGTTGTGACTTCATTTGGAACCCGGTCAACGACCGCGACTTCAGGCGCTTGAGCTTGTTGAGATTTTGGCGGGCTGGCCAAAACAGAGCAGCGCCCTTGGAGTCGCGATGACCGGGTCAGGGCAGGGGGATGGATCAGGGGAAATGAGTGAAGGCTACTTGCCCGAGACTTCCTCGACGGCTTCGCGGATGAGCGTTCTGAATTTGTCCATGCCCTCGTCGAAGGCGGCTGAGATGGGCAGCACGGTGATCTTCTTCACCTTCTTTTTGAAAGCTTTCAAGTTCGCTTCAGCAGCCGGCTCGTCCATCTTGTTCGCCACGACGTAGCGAGGCACATCCATGAGCGCGGGATCGTAGAGCTCCAGCTCTTTCAGCAACTGCTTGTAGTCGTCCCACGGCGCGCGGTTGTCCGTCCCAGCCATGTCGAGCAACACGACGAGAACCTTGCAGCGGCGCAGGTGGCGAAGGAACGCGTGACCGAGGCCGACGTTGTTGTGGGCTCCTTCGATCAATCCGGGCACGTCGCAAACCGTGAGGCGCTTCCAATCCGGAAACTCTACAATCCCGACCTGCGGCGTGAGCGTGGTGAAAGGGTAGGGGGCGATCTTCGGGCGCGCCTTTGAAATGGCGGTGAGGAGCGTCGATTTGCCGGCGTTCGGATAACCGATGATGCCGACATCCGCCATGATGCGCATCTCCAGACGGTAGTCGCCTTCGTCGCCGGGTTCGCCAGGCTGGGCAAAGCGCGGGGTTTGGCGGGCGGCAGTGGCGAAATTGCGGTTGCCGAGCCCGCCGCGGCCGCCTTTGCAGAGTACGAACTGCTGGCCATGTTCCGTCAGGTCGGCGACGAGTTCGCCTTTCTCCGGATCCTTCTCCGCGTCGTCAGTCGTGTCGTCGTCTTCCTTGGAAAGGTCAATTTCAACCGCCCGTGCGCTGCCGGAATGGCGGATGAGCGGGCGTTTGCCCGTCGAAAGCATCAAAGGCTTCTCGTCCTTCTCGTCGCTTTCGTCTTCGTCCAGCTCCGCCTCTTCCTCCGGTTCCGGTTCGGGGGCTTTGGAAGGAAGTTTCCAGACCAGCGTCCCGCACGGAACCTTCACGATCAAATCCTTGCCAGCGATGCCGTCCATGCCCTTGCCCATGCCGCCCTGTCCGGCTTCAGCGATGAGGCGCGGCTGGTAGAACTGATTGAGAAGGTTATTCAGATCGTGATCCGCCTGGAGAATGACGCTGCCGCCGCGACCGCCGTTGCCGCCACTGGGACCGCCCTTGGGACGGTAGGCTTCACGCAGGAACGCCACGCAACCTTTGCCGCCGTGACCGGCTTTGGCGTAAACTTTGATTTCGTCGATGAACATGCGGATTAAACGTGAAGGATGAAGTAGAACAGTTCCGGGAGCTTGGCAAGAGGCGGCGTGAGGCGGGCGCCCCGGAGAAACAAAAAAGGCGAGGCCAGTGACCTCGCCTTCGAGATTGTTTCGTTGAGGCTTAGTTCTTCGCGGCTTCGGTGGCCGGGAGGATGTTGACGCGGCGGCTGGCCTTGTCGAAAGCGACCTTGCCGTCCACGAGGGCGAACAGGGTCCAATCGCGACCGGTGCCGACGTTCAAACCGGCGACAAACTTCGAACCGCGCTGGCGGACGATGATGCTGCCGGCGGTGACCAGCTCGGAGCCGAAT
>CAZBIC010000047.1:0-53303 GCA_964491875.1 uncultured Bifidobacterium sp. | reverse complement strand
AGCGGAAGATTAAAGCGCTCGAAGAATTCGTCCGCATGCCGGCCGAGGAATATCTCAAGTCCTACGAGCAGCTGAAGCATTTCGCCGCCAAGGCGCTGCAGGCGAAGACGGAAATGGTGGAAGCGAACCTCCGCCTCGTGATCTCCATTGCCAAGAAATACACCAACCGCGGCCTCTCGTTCCTCGACCTGATTCAGGAAGGCAACATGGGCCTCATGAAGGCGGTCGAGAAGTTCGAGTATCGCCGCGGCTACAAATTCTCCACCTACGCCACCTGGTGGATTCGCCAGGCCATCACCCGCTCCATCGCGGATCAAGCGCGCACCATTCGTATTCCGGTGCACATGATCGAAACCATCAACAAGCTGATGCGCGTGCAGAAGCAGTTGGTGCAGGACTTCGGTCGTGAAGCGACGCCGGAGGAAATCGCGGACGAAATGCAGATGCCGGTCGAGCGCGTCCGCGCCGTCCTGAAGATGGCGCAGCAGCCGATCTCCCTGCAATCACCGGTCGGCGACAGCGAAGACACGAACTTCGGAGATTTCATCGAGGACAAGTCGGCGGAGAATCCGTCCGACATGACCAGCTACAGCCTCCTCAAGGACAAGCTGAGCGACGTGCTCTCCAGTCTCACGGAACGCGAACGCAAAGTGCTCGAACTCCGTTTCGGCCTGGGCGATGGCTATTCCCGCACGCTGGAGGAAGTCGGCAAACAGTTCAAGGTCACCCGCGAACGTATCCGCCAGATCGAAGCGAAAGCCCTCCGCAAGATGCGTCACCCGACGCGTATTCGTCAGCTCCAAGGCTTCCTCGAAATCGAAGAAGCTCTCGCCTGATAGCGGCGTGGGCATAGGGGAAAGGAACTATTTGCCGCATTCAGGCAAATAGTTCGCGGCAGAAAGGGATACCGATCGCCAGCGCAACCGCGCAGGTCAAATTCAAGCTGCGCCCTGAAGTTCCGGCTCGGGTCCTCCACAAGCCCGCTGGATAGCCATCAACAATTCGTCGAGCGGCAGAATCTTGCTGACATAGCCGTCAGCGCCCTTCTGCACGGCCTCCTGCAGGAGGTCTTCCACAAAACCCATTCCGGTCAGCATGATGACTTTTACGCCGGGGAACGCCCTCTTGATGTCCACCAACACGCGCAGACCATCTTCGTCTGCCAGCCCGATATCCAGCACCACCAAGTCCGGCAACCGCTGACCCAGCAGCGCCATGGCATCCTGCGAAGTGCCGGCTGACGCGACTTCAAACCCCTGTTTACGCAGGTAAATCCCAATCAACTCGCGGATCTGCTCCTCGTCATCGATGACCAGTATGTATTGGCTCATACCCCATGCTTAGCAAACCGCGAACCAACCCTCGCCTCCGGTCATCCGCCCCCCGCTTCGACCCCGCGTTTCCCGGTTCACTAAACCAGGACCGCTCGTTATGGTCGCTGCATGTCATGGTTCTACCGCACCATCATTCGACCCGCGCTGTTCGCCCATGAGTCCGAAGAAATCCACAACCGCACCCTCGCCGCACTCGGCAAGGCGGGCAGTCACCCTGCCCTGTGCGATGCGCTCGACGCCTTCTACGGCGCGCCTGAGCTTCCCATCGAAACCTTCGGCCTGACGTTCCGCAACCCCGTCGGTCTCGCCGCCGGCATGGACAAGCACGCCGCCGCCGCGCCCGTCTGGCCCGCGCTCGGGTTCGGCTTCAGCGAACTCGGCGGCGTCACCTGGCACCCGCAACCCGGAAACCCCGCGCCGCGCATGTTCCGCGCTGTGCCCGACGAAGCCCTCATCAACCGCATGGGCTTCAACAATCCCGGCGCCGAAGCCCTCGCGCAAAAGCTCGTGAACTGGCGCGCCCTAGGACGCTGGCCCGCGCATCCCGTCGGCATCAACCTCGGCAAATCCAAGATCACGCCCCTCGAAACCGCTGCCGAGGATTACTCGAGCTCGCTCCGCCTCCTCTGGCCGCACGCGGATTTCTTCGTCGTCAACGTCAGCTCGCCCAACACGCCCAACCTCCGCCAGCTTCAGGACAAATCCGCCCTCGACGAGATCCTCGCCGCACTCCAGGAAGTGAACCGCGCGTGTGCGCAGGACGCGTCCGTCAGCACCGGTTCCTCACGCACCACGCATCACGCATCGTCCCCAAAGCCCATCCTCGTCAAAGTCGCGCCCGACCTCACCTTCGAAGCGCTCGACGAGATTCTCGAACTCGTCGCCCCCCGCCAGCTCGCCGGACTCGTCGCCACCAACACCACCATCGCCCGCCCGACCTCAAGCGACGCCGCATTGCAACGCATCTACGCCGAGACCGGCGGACTCAGCGGCAAACCGCTCGGCCACCGCAGCACCGAAGTCATCCGGCACCTGCATCGCCAGACTGCTGGCAAGCTCCCGATCATCGGCGTCGGCGGCATCTTCAACGCCGCCGATGCGTGGGAGAAAATCGCCGCCGGCGCGAGCCTCATTCAGATCTACACTGGGCTCGTCTATGAAGGCCCGGCCATCACCCGCACCATCGTGGCGGGCCTGACCCAGCGCCTCCGCGAACACGGACTCCGCCAACTTGGCGACGCCGTTGGAATCTCAGCAGATCGAGGAGCATAGTGTTTAAGTGAACGGCGAATGAAGAAATACGCCATCCTTGCTGACATCCACGCCAACTTGCAGGCGCTGGAGGCGGTATTGGATGACTTGAAGCAGCAAGGCTGCGCCCATGCGGTGTGTCTGGGCGACATCGTTGGCTACAACGCGAATCCCAAGGAGTGCCTCGACATCATTCGCGGGATGAACATTCCCTGCGTTCAGGGAAATCATGATGGTTACGTGGGAGGCGATGATGCGCTGGGGGACTTCAATCCTGACGCGGCAAGAGCCGTGGAATGGACACGCCAACAATTGCCGGAAGAGGGTCGACGCTGGCTCAGCGAGCTACCTCTTACCCAGACCGTGGCCGGATTCACGGTTGTTCATGCCACGCTGGACGAGCCTTCACGCTGGGGTTACGTCTTCGACAAATTGGCTGCAGCGGCGCACTTCCAGCATCAGTCCACTCCTGTTTGCTTTTTCGGCCACACCCATGTGCCAGTCGCGTTTGTAAAGGATTCAGTCGTGCGCGGAGGAAGCTACTCAGAATTCAAGATCGAGCCGGGCAAACAATACTTCATCAATCCCGGCAGCGTCGGCCAACCGCGCGATGGTGATCCCAAGGCTGCCTACGCCATCTACGACATGGAATCGGCGACGGTGGGGTTACGCCGCGTTGAATACGACGTGCCCGGTGCACAAGGAGCGATTGAAGGTGCCGGGTTGCCGCGAGGCCTTCGCTGATTGCGCCACGCGAAATGAACTTCTCCCTCCTCCTGAACAGCCTGCTCGTCAGCGGACTGACGACGTTGTTCGCGGGCGTCCTGGGATTCCTCACGGCGCTGGTGCTGGCGGCGTTTGGGAAACGGGTGCGACAGGCGCTTCTGCTCGTCGCAGTGATTGCGCTCGTGCTTCCGCCGTTCCTCGTCACGAACTGCTGGCTCGAACTGCTCGGTGCGAACGGCGCGTGGCGCGGCTGGCTGCCGCTGAACATCTATTCGCTTGGCGGCACCGTCTGGCTGCTCACGCTGCTCACCTGGCCGCTCACCACGCTGCTCACGCTCGGCGCGTGGAGCCGGCTCGAAGCGCCCCAGCTCGAGGCCGACTCCATGATTCGCGGCTGGCCCTTGATTCGCGGTTTGCTCTGGCCGATGGCGCGCGACGCCGTCGGTCAGGCGGCCGTGCTGACCTTCGTGCTGGCGCTGAACAATTTTGCAGTGCCGGTGATTCTCCAGGTGCGCGTGTTCCCGGAGGAACTGTGGCTCGCCTTCACCACGCGCCTCGATGAAGCCGGCGCGTGGGCCGCGGCGTGGCCATTGATGGTCGTGCCCGCGCTCGGTTTGTTGCTGCTGCGTCGTGCGAATGTCTCGTGGCCGAACCGCGACGGTGCGGCGACCGGCGAAGTTTTCCGCCGCCAACTGGGAAGCGGCTGGTTCGTGGGCTGCGCGGTCGTCACGGTACTGCTGCTCCTGCTGTCCGTCGTGCTACCGCTGCAACAGCTCGCCGGGAGTTCACGGACATGGTCCGAACTTCCAAACCTGTTCCGCGCCGCGCCAGACACGATTTGGAACTCGTTCGCCTTCGCCGCCACCACCTCGTCGTTGTGCGTTGCGATTGGCCTTGTGAGCTGGCGGCTGCGGATTGGTCTATTGCTGTGGCTTCCGTTCCTGGTCCCGGGAGTCTTGCTTGGTCGCAGCATGATTGCGTTGTTCAACGGCACTCCGGTTTACGGCACGGCGACGTTGGTGGTGCTGGCGTTCACGCTGCGCTATCTCGCGCTGGCGTGGACGGCGATTGCCCACGCGCGTTCGGCTGTGGACCGCGATGTTGTCGACGCTGCGCGAGTGAGTGGCGCGTCGGGCTGGCCGTTGTTCCGGCGCATCGTCTGGCCGCAGATTGCGTCGCAGGTCGCGGCGGCGTGGTATGTCACGTATCTGCTGTGCCTGTGGGATGTGGAGACGCTGGTGTTGATTTACCCGCCCGGCGGCGAAACGCTTGCCCTGCGCATCTTCAACCTGCTTCACTACGGCCACAACGCCCAGGTGAACGCGATGTGCGTGACCTTGCTGGCTCTGGCCGTGGCACCGCTGGCGGCGTGGAGCGCGTGGCGATGGACTCGGACGAAGTTGGGCGGACGATGAACCAAGAACGATCATTGGAGCGAGGAGGGACAAATGAGTTCTGTCCGCCCTCACCCCAACCCTCTCCCCCAGGAGAGGGAGCGCGACGATTGGTCACGGTCAAATGCGAACGTTGTCAGCCGCGATTTTCGATTTTCAGTTTGCCGAGAACTTTCCAAAGTGGTTCGAACGCGGAAGGCAGATTTCGTTCAGTTCAAGGCGCACTTAACGCGCTCCCTCTCCTGGGGGAGAGGGTTGGGGTGAGGGCGGTTCATTCTCTCCTCATCCTTCTTTGCCTCACAGTCGTCTCCTGTTCTCCGAACCCCAACTCCTCCGACATCCACAGTCGCGTCTTCTCCCACGTCGAAGTCATCGGCGCACGCGGCACCGGCCTCGGCCAGTTCACCAAGCCACGTTCGCTCGCGCTCGACCGCGACGACAATCTCTTCGTCGTGGACCTGACCGGCCGCGTGCAGAAGTTCTCACCCGGCGGCGAAGTGCTCTCGTCGTGGCGTATGCCGGAGACTGATCTCGGCAAGCCCAAGGGCATGTGCCGCGACACGAACGGCAACATCGTCATCGTCGAACCGCATTATCAGCGCGTGAATCACTTCGCGCCCGACGGCACGCTCGTCGAGCAATGGGGCGCGCACGGAACGAACGGCGGTCAACTCGTCTTGCCGCGCTCAGTGGCGGTGAACCGGCACGGCGACATCTTCGTGAGCGAATACACGACCGTGGATCGTGTGCAGGGTTTTTCGGCGAATGGTCGCAAGCCCATCCTCATGTTCGGCAAGCCGGGCACGGGCGACGGCGAGTTCAATCGCGCCGAGGGTCTCGATGTGGACGCGCAGGACCGCATCTACGTCGCCGACTCGTGCAATCATCGCATCCAGATTTTCTCGCGCGATGGCAAATGGCTGAAGACTTACGGCAAAGCGGGTCGAGGTCTCGGCGAGCTGAGTTATCCCTTCGATGTGCGCGTGGATCGCGCCGGCCGTCAATACGTCTGCGAGTTCGGCAACAGCCGCATCCAGGTCTTCGGCCCGAACAACGAGCCGCTGGAAATCATCGGTAGCCCCGGGAGCAAGCCGGGACAGTTCAACAACCCCTGGGCCATCGCGCTCGATTCGCACGGCAACCTGTTCGTCGCGGATGCCGGGAATCATCGAGTGCAGAAGCTCGTGGTGACGCAGAAGCATTCCTCTGGAATTTTGGACGCGCTGCGAACCGCCTCACCCCTCACCCCGGCCCTCTCCCCGTTGAGGGGAGAGGGAGTCGCGTTGGATGCACATCAAGATTTGGGAGACATTGCGCCGCGTTTGGTTCCTTCGGGCCAGCGCCGCCCGACCTACCGAAACGCAGCGAGCGCGGCGAAACGATTTGCGGAATTCCCAACCGATCATCGCGCCCCCTCTCCCCTCAACGGGGAGAGGGCCGGGGTGAGGGGTGAGAATGCCCAGACGCTGAGAATCTCAGAGGTGCTGCAACCTGACCCTGCTCTTGCTTTCACTTCGCAAGCAACAGACGTGCAAATCGCGTCAAAGCAAGGTCGGATCGCTCTCGATGGCCAACCGCCCTCTCTCACGCATCACGCATCACGCATCACGTTGCAATGAACTTCCAATTCACCCACGTACACTGGCTCCTGCTCCTGCCGCTGGCATGGGCCTGGGTTGCGTGGCTGGCTTGGAAGACCGACGTGCAGATCACGCCGTGGCGACGCTGGACGGCGACGGTGCTGCGCTTCGTAGTCACGCTACTCGTCGTGCTCGCGATCGCGGGCCTGCAATGGAAGAAACCGATGGAAGGCGTGAACGTCTTCTTCCTGCTCGACCGCTCGGACTCCATTCCGTCGCCGCAACAGGAAGCCGCGCGCCGGCTCGTGAACAAGTTCGCCGAGGAAAAGAAGAAGGAAGACAAGACCGGCCTGCTCGTGTTCGGCACCGAAGCCGCGCTCGAAACCACCGCCGCCGAGAAGATTGATCCGAAGGACACGAAGATCCTCGCGGTCGTCGGCACCGAGCGCACGGACATCGGCGGCGCGTTGCGGCTCGGCACGGCGGCGTTTCCCGAGACCGGCCAGAAGCGGCTCGTGCTCCTCTCCGACGGCAACGAAAACCTCGGCGACGCGATGACCGCGATTCTTCAGGCGCGTCCGCTTGGCGTCACCGTGGACATCATCCCGCTCGGCACGGAGCGCGGCAATGACGTCTCCGTACAAAAGCTCGGCCTGCCCAGTCGCGTGAAGAAAGGCCAGACCTTCGACGCAAAGATTTTTGTCCAGACCGACAAGCCGCAGCGCGCGAAGGTGCGCCTCTATCGCAACGAACAGCCGCTCGGCGAACAGGCCGTCGATCTCACGCCGGGCAAGAATCTTTACACCTTCCCACAGACGCTCGACGATCCGGGCTTCTATTCCTACACCGTCCAGCTCGAAGCGCAGGGCGACAACGTGCCGCAGAACAACCGCGCCACGAGCTTCGTGAACGTGCGCGGAGATCCGCGCGTGCTCGTCGTCTCCATCGAGCCGCAGCAGGACGCGCAACTCGTCGAGGCGCTCCGTTCCGCGCGGCTCGAAGTGCGCGCCGTCGGCCTCAGCGGATTCCCCACCACGCTCGCGGAGATGCAGAGCTACGACGCCATCTTCATCAGCAACCTCGCGGCCGGCGACATCGGCACGGACAACATGAAGCTGCTCGAAAGCGCCGTGCGCGATTTCGGCGTCGGCCTCGTCTGTGTCGGCGGCGATCAAACCTACGCCGCCGGCGCGTATCGCGGCACGCCGCTGGAAGCCGCGCTGCCAGTGAACATGGAGCTGGATTCCAAGAAGGTGCTGCCCAAGGGCGCCGTCGCGCTCGTCATGCACGGCATGGAGTTCGCGAATGGAAACCAGGTTTCGCGCGACTGCGCCATAGGAGTTCTGGACGCCTTGGGGCCAACCGATGAACTCGGCGTCATCATGTGGGACGGCTCGGACAAGTGGGTCGTTCCGCTCTCGACGGTCGGCGACAAGAAGGAACACGGCCGAAAGATCGCCGGCATGAATCAGGGCGACATGGTCGAGTTCGGCGGCGTGATGAAGCAGGCACAGGAATCCCTTAAGAAATCCACCGCGAACCTGAAGCACATGATTGTCTTCAGCGACGGCGATCCCGCCGCTCCATCGGCGGAACTCATGCAATCCATCGTGGGTGATCGCATCACGGTTACCACCGTGTTGATTTCGGGCCACGCCGGGCCGGACACCATGATTCGCATCGCCGACCAGGGCCGCGGTCGTTTCTACAACGTGCAGAACGCCGCGCAGCTCCCGCAAATCTTCATTAAGGAAGCCGCGGTGATCTTGAAGAGCGCGATCTTCGAGGAACCCTTCACGCCGAAGCTCGTCGCCGCCAGCGAACTCGTGCGCGGACTTGGTGCGCTGCCGACCTTGCGCGGCTACGTCTGCACCACGCCAAAGCCGCGTGCGGAAATCCCCCTCGTGTCCGACAAGGGCGACCCGATTCTCGCGCACTGGCAGTATGGCCTCGGCCGCGCCGTGGCGTTCACTTCCGACGCAAAACCCCGTTGGGCGCGCGACTGGCTGGCCTGGGGACAATTCCGGCAGTTCTGGTCGCAGACCGCGCAATGGGCGCTGCGCCGCGTCGAGAATGCGGACTTCACCACCGACGTCACCGTGGAAAACGGCGAAGGCCGCATCAGCGTCGAGGCCATCGATGACAAGGGCGACTACCGGAATTTCCTGAACTTGAATACCGTCGTCATCAGCCCGAAAGGCGAGCGCGTCACGGTGCGACTGGAGCAAACCGGCCCCGGCCATTACGAGGCGCGTTTCCCGACGAAGGAAGTCGGCTCGTATCTGCTGAACCTGATGGAGACGAAGGATGGCAAGCTCGCCGGCTCGCAGGTGGTCGGCGCGAGCGTGAATTACTCGCCGGAGTTCACCGCGCCCGAACCTAACCTGCCGCTGCTCGCCAAGCTCGCCGAAGCCGGTGGTGGAAAAATTCTCGACGCGAACCTGCCGCAAGATCCGGCGAACAATCCATTCCTGCACGATCGCCAGAAGACCTTCCAGCCGCGCGACTGGTGGGAATGGCTGCTACGGCTGGCAATCATCCTGTTCGTGCTCGACGTGGCGGTGCGCCGCATCGACATCGACCGCGAGCAATGGGAGAAGTTCACCGCGCGCGTGCGGCAGACCATCTTCTTCTGGCGCGGCGTGCCGCGTCCCGCGCAGGCCGACGAATCCCTCGCCACGCTCCTCGCGCGCAGAGACCAGGTCCGCACCACGCAGACCGCACCGGCTCCTGAAGCCCGCCCAGAACTCTTCAAACCCGTGCAGACGGTCGTGCTGCCGCCGAAACCTGGCGCAGCCGAAACGCCGGATTCCAAATCTCCAATCCTCGAACCCGAGCCTCCTGGGGGCGAGAAGAAACCCGAGAGCACGACGAGCCGCCTGCTCGACGCCAAGCGCAAGGCGCAGCGGAAGCGGGATTGAGCTACCTGATTTGTAGCATCCGGCGTGAGCCGGATCACTTCTCGATCGTCCGTTTCGGATTCAGATCAGATCCGGCTCACGCCGGATGCTACGGGGCGAAGGAGAGGAAGCGCTTCCTGCAAAAAATCCTGTTCATCGCCTGAAACCTGCTGACACAATTTCGCCGTGACACACGCCCAAGCCAAAGCCCGCCACGCCAAACTCGCGGAAGAGATCCGCCAGCACGATCACGCTTACTACGTCGAGGCGCGGCCGGTCATTTCGGACTTCGAGTATGACACGTTGAACCGCGAGTTGATCGATTTGGAGCGCGAGTTTCCGGATCTCGTCACGCCGGATTCACCGAGTCAGCGCGTCGGTGGGAAGCCGCTGAGTGAATTCAAGTCGTCGCAGCATCTCGCGCCGATGATGAGCCTCGATAACACCTACTCGCAGGAAGAGGTGCGGGCGTTTGTCGAGCGCGTGCAGAAGATTCTCCCAAACGAAACGCTGGAATGGGTGGTGGAGCCTAAGGTGGACGGCGTGGCCATCAATCTGCGCTACGAGAACGGTGTCTTCACTGTGGGCGCGACGCGTGGCGATGGCACGCACGGCGATGACATCACGGTAAACTTGAAAACCATCCGCGGCATTCCGCTCAAGCTGAAGGCGTCTCACAGCCTGCCCGCAGTGATGGAGGTGCGCGGGGAGGTTTACTTCACGAAGGCGGAGTTTGAACGCATCAACTCCGAGCGCGCGTCCGCTGGAGAAGAATTGTTCGCCAATCCGCGCAACACGGCGGCGGGCACGCTGAAGCAGCTGGATTCCGGCCTCGTGGCGAAGCGGAAGCTGCAGATCGTTTTGTATGGGACGGGCAAGGTTGATTTCAACGGAGCGCCGAACTCCAGTTCGGCGCGTGCCGATTTGGCAATCGGCGCTCCGAAGACACAGATCGAACTGCTCGCGTGGTTGAAGCAGCTCGGGTTCCCCACCCCGGAGCGCACATGGTTTTGTCGCTCGACTGATGAACTGCTCGCGGCGATCGACGAGCTGGACAAGGTGCGCGGGAAGTTCGCCTACGAGACGGATGGCGCGGTCATCAAGTTGAACTCCATTCCGCTTCGTGGGAAGGCGGGCGTCACGGCGAAGGCACCGCGTTGGGGCATGGCTTACAAGTACGCGCCGGATCAGGCGGAGACGAAGCTGAACGCGATCACGATTCAAGTCGGGCGCACGGGCAAACTCACGCCGGTGGCGGAACTGGAGCCGGTGTTCCTCGCGGGCACGACGGTGAAGCGGGCGACGTTGCACAACGAGGATCAGATCAAACGTCTCGACGTGCGCGTAGGCGACACGGTGGTGATTCAGAAGGCGGGTGAGATCATTCCCGAGGTGGTGCGCGTGGTCGCGGAGAAGCGCACGGGTTCTGAGAAGCTGTTTCATTTCCCGAAAGAATGTCCTGAGTGTGGTTCGAGTGTGTCCAAGGGCGCTGTGGCGGACGACGAGGGCGCGGACTGGCGTTGCGTGAACCCTGATTGTCCGGCGCAGGTGCGTGGCCGGATCGAGCACTGGTGCGCGCGCGGCGCGATGGACATCGAGGGCGGCGGCGAGGTGCTGGCGGCGCAATTGGTGAAGAGCGGTCTGGTGCGCGATGTTGCGGAGCTTTACCGGCTGAAGCTCGATGAGCTGGCGAATCTCGAACGCATGGGCGAGAAGTCGGCGCAGAACTTTCTCGATGGCATCGAGGCGAGCAAACAGCGTGACATGTGGCGCGTATTGTTCGGGCTCGGAATCTTCCACGTCGGCGCAGGCGTGGCGAAGAGTCTGGGCCGGGCGTTTGCGGATCTTGAAGACATCTTCGCGGCGGGTCCGGCGAAGCTGGCGGAGGTCGAGGACATCGGCGGCGTCATCGCGCAGAGCCTGACGCAATGGCACGACGATTCGCGCAATCGTGACCTGCTGGCGCGGTTGAAGAAGGCGGGCGTGAACTTCAAATCGGCGCTGCACAACCCGGCGGCGGCGCTCGGGCCGTTCGCGGGGAAGACGTTCGTGCTGACCGGCACGTTGCCAACGATGTCGCGCGAGGAGGCGTCTGCGAAGATCGAGGCGCTCGGCGGCAAGGTAAGCAGCAGCGTGAGCAAGAAGACGGATTACGTGCTCGCCGGCGAGGAGGCGGGTTCAAAGCTGGAGAAGGCGCAGAAGCTCGGCGTGAAGATTATCGACGAGGCGGAGTTTGTGCGGATGTGCGGGTAGCGCATGGAAATGGCTTGCCTCGAATTCTTACAGACCAAATTCTGTCGCCCGACTTCAAACAACATTTCTCATGAGCGCAGAAGCTAATTTCGCCAAACTGAATCTCGAACTCCCGCCCGCCCCGAAACCCGTCGCGGTCTACAAGCCGATGGTCGTCGTCGAGAAGATGGCCTACGTGTCCGGTCACGGTCCGCTCAAGCCGGACAAGTCGCTCATCATCGGGCGTGTCGGGTCGGACCTCACGCTTGAGCAGGGCAAGGCCGCGGCGCAGCAGGTCGGGTTGGCCATTCTCGCAACGCTGCGCGACCAGCTCGGCAGCTTGGACAAGGTGAAGCGCGTGGTGAAGATCCTCGGCATGGTGAACAGCGCGCCGGATTTCCTCGAGCATCCCAAGGTCATCAATGGTTGCAGCGAGCTCTTCGCGAACGTGTGGGGACCGGAGAACGGCATCGGCGCGCGCAGCGCGGTCGGCATGGGGCCGTTGCCCGGTAACATCGCGGTGGAGATTGAGGTGATCTTCGAGCTGGTGTGACGAAGCACCGTTGATTTGCGTTCGTTATTCGTGAAGACCGCATGAGTGCTCAGACTTCGAACTGGTTTACCGTCGCGAACGTCCACGAGGTTCCTTCGCCGTCGCTGCTCGTTTATCCGGAGCGCGTGGAGGAGAACATCCGGCGTATGATCGCCATCGCGGGCGGCGTGGAGCGGCTGCGGCCGCACATGAAGACGCACAAGATGGCGGAGATGATCCGGCTGCAGCTCAAGCACGGCATCACGAAGTTCAAGTGTGCGACGATCGCGGAGGCGGAGATGACGGCGGCGAGCGGCGCAGCGGATGTGTTGCTCGCGTATCAGCCGGTCGGGCCGAACGTCACGCGCATGGTGCAGCTCGCGCGTCAGTATCCGAAGACGCAGTTCGCGACGCTGGTCGATGATGAAGCGGCGGCGCGGAAGTTGTCGGAGGCATTCGTGGCGAACGACGCGAAGCTGACGGTGTTGCTCGACGTCGACTGCGGTCAGCATCGATGCGGCATCGAGCCGGGGTTGGCGGCGATGGAGTTGTATCGGCGCGTGGCGGCGATGCCGGGGTTGAGCGTCGGCGGATTGCACGCGTACGACGGGCACATTCACGATGCGGATCTGGCGGTGCGCACGACGAACTGTAACGCGGCCTTCGCGCCAGTGGAGAAGTTGCGACGCGATCTGATCGCGGCGGGATTGCCCGTGGCGAAGATCCTCGCCGGCGGCACGCCGACGTTTCCGATTCACGCGAAGCGCGGTGATGTGGAGTGCAGTCCGGGCACGTGTGTGTTCTGGGATGCAGGCTACGGCGCGAAGATGCCGGACATGGATTTCCTCGTCGCTGCGGCGTTGTTGACGCGTGTGGTGAGCAAGCCGGGTGGCGATCGCCTGTGTCTTGATCTTGGTCACAAGGCGGTGGCGTCCGAGATGCCGCAGCCGCGCGTGATCTTCCCGCAACTACCGGACGCGAAGGCCGTGACGCACAGCGAAGAGCATTTGGTGATCGAGACGACGCGGGCGGCGGAGTTCGCGGTGGGCGATTGTCTCTACGGCATCCCGTGGCACATCTGCCCGACGGTCGCGTTGCACGCGGCGGTGGTCGCGGTGCGCGGCGGTCAGGCGGTGGAGCGTTGGAACGTTGCGGCTCGCGCGCGCCGGTTCACTCTCTGACCTTTGACGCATGACGATTCCCGGCCTGAGCCAGCACGCGAGCTTGTTGATCTCCGCGTTGTTGTCGGTAGTCGGACTGGTGGTGTTGATCGCGCGGTTTCGCATGAACGCCTTCGTGGCGCTGGTGCTCGCGTCGCTCGCGATGGGAATCGCGGCGGGCATGAACCTCAGCGACGTGGCGACGGCGTTTCAGAATGGAGTGGGAAAAATCCTCGGCGGCATCGGGATGATCATCGGGCTTGGCACGTTGCTGGGGAAGTTGCTCGCGGAATCCGGCGGTGCGCGCGTGGTGGCGGATACGTTGATTCGCTCGCTCGGCGAGAAGCGGCTGCCGTGGGCGATGCTGCTTGTGGCGTTCACGGTGGGCATTCCAGTTTGGTTTTCCGTCGGGCTCGTGCTGCTGGTGCCGATCCTTTTCACCGTCGCGCGACAAAGCCGGGTTCCGTTGCTCGTGCTGGGGATTCCGTTGGCGGCGGGATTGTCGGTCACGCACGGGTTGGTGCCGCCGCATCCGGGTCCGATGGTGGCCATTGGCGCGTTGAAGGCGGACGTGGGACGGACGATTTTTTACTCGCTCTTGATTGGGCTGCCGACGGCGATTGTCGCAGGACCGTTCTGCGCGCGCTGGCTAGCAGCGCGGCATGAGGTGAGTCTGGATGGTGGTCCGGCGGCTGCATTGACAGCGGCGAACCCGCCGGGTTCAGCACCGGGCTTCGGACTGTCGCTGCTGACGATT
This sequence comes from uncultured Bifidobacterium sp., assembly GCA_964491875.1. Classification (GTDB taxonomy): domain Bacteria; phylum Verrucomicrobiota; class Verrucomicrobiia; order Limisphaerales; family JADJPG01; genus JADJPG01. The sequence goes on along the minus strand of CAZBIC010000047.1, from coordinate 39,437 downwards.
CTGTTGCCGGTGGGCTTGATGCTGATGGCGACGGGCGCGGAGATCGCGTTGCCAAAGGAGAATCCAGTGCGTGCGTGGGTAATGGCGTTGGGACAGCCGCTCGTGGCGATGACGCTGGCGTTTCTCTTTGCGTGCTGGTCATTCGGCACGGCACGCGGATTCAACTCGGAACAGATTCTCAAGTTCACCAACGATTGCGTTGGGCCGGTGGCGGGAACCTTGTTGATCGTGGGCGCGGGCGGCGGATTCAACGGCGTGTTGATTGCGAGCGGCGTGGGGACGGCGATTGCGGACATGGTGAAGGATCTGGCTGTGTCGCCGCTGATTCTTGGGTGGGTGGCGGCGGCGTTGATTCGCGTGGCGACGGGCTCGGCGACAGTGGCGATCACGACGGCGGCGGGTATTCTCGCGCCGATTGTGGCGGTGAAACCGGGCACGAATCTCGAACTGCTCGTGCTGTCGATGGGCGCGGGGTCGCTGACGTTGTCGCATGTGAACGACGGCGGGTTCTGGTTCGTGAAGGAGTATTTCAACCTGACCGTGACGCAGACGTTGAAGACGTGGACGGTGATGGAGACGGTAATTTCCGTGGTGGCGCTGGCGCTGGTGCTGGCGCTGGATGTAATCGTCTGACGCAAACTACCTGACAGATTTTATGTTCATATTTGATGTGCATCTGGATCTCTCGATGAACGCACTGGAGTGGAATCGCGATCTCACGCGGCCCATCCGGGAGATTCGCGACCGCGAAGCGGGGATGACCGACCGTCCGGATCGCGGTCGCGGCACGGTGTGTTTGCCGGAACTGCGTCGCGGGAACATCGGGCTCGTGGTGGCGACGCAGATCGCGCGTTACTCGAAGCCGACGCATCCGTTGCAGGGCTGGAATTCGCCGCGTCAGGCGTGGGCGATGACGCAGGGCCAGCTCGCGTGGTACCGCTCGATGGAGGAGGCGGGCGAGATGGTGCAAATCCGCGACTTGGCGGGACTGGAGAAGCACTTGGATTTGTGGATTGGAAGCGGAGCCGCCACGCCGAACGACAAGAAATCGATCGGCTACATCCTGAGTCTCGAAGGCGCGGATTCCATCGTGACGCTCGCGCATCTGGAGCGGAGTTATGAACAAGGCTTGCGCGCGGTCGGGCCTGCGCATTACGGGCCGGGCACGTACGCATTCGGGACGGATTCCGAGGGAACGATTGGCGCGAAAGGCCGCGAGCTTTTGAAGGAAATGGACCGGCTGGGAATCATTCTCGATGCGACGCACCTGTGCGACCAGAGCTTCCGCGAGGCGATGGATTGTTTCACGGGACCGGTCTGGGCGAGCCATTCGAACTGCCGCGTGCTTACGCCGCATAACCGTCAGTTCACCGACGAGCAGCTCAAGGAACTCATCGGACGCGGCGCGGTCATCGGCGCGCCGCTGGATGCGTGGATGATGATCCCGAACTGGATTCGCGCCCAGACGACGCCGGAATCGAGCGGCTTGAAGCTCTCAAAGCTCGTCGAGCACGTGGACCATATCTGCCAGCTCGCCGGGAATGCTCGGCATTGCGGCATCGGGACGGACTTGGACGGTGGATTCGGTCGTGAGCAGAGCCCGATGGATCTGGATACCATAGCGGACCTCCAGAAGCTTCCGGAGCTGTTCCGGGCTAAGGGCTTTAAGGCGGCTGATATAGAAGGGATTATGCACGGAAACTTCCTGCGGTTCGTGCGTGATGCCTGGAGCTGAACGCTTCAAGCGGAGGTCGCTCGGCGGTCCAGTCTTGGTGTACTTTCGCCGCAAAACTGCCTGAGGAGGGGCAATTTCGGTCGAATGATTGGCAGGAAGAATTCTTTGGCAAGGTACTCTTCCTATGCAATGATTCACCCGATACTTAATCAACTCGAACGAGCTATGAAGTTTTTTGACGTACCCTCGTGTTTCGCTGCATTTCCCCGGATGGTGATTCTCTGCACGATGCTGTTTGCGACTTCGGCGGCCCACGCGCAGAACGTCATTTTCTCCGACAGCTTCGAGAACGGATTGAACGGCTGGCTGACGGGCGACAACAATATCGACGGTCCGCCGTGCTATTTCGGCATCGTGAACGCCACGTTCGGCGGCGAAGGCGCGCGAACGGGAAGCTTCAAAGCCTACTGCGCAGCCACGGGCTACGTCGGCTCGACAACATCACCAAACTATCAGGCGGACATGTCAGGCTACATGGTTCGCACGCTGGACCTCACCGGTTACACCAATGCCACGCTGAGTTTCTGGTATCGCATTCCTTCGATCGAGAGCGGCTACGACTCGGCGCAAGTGTTGATGGATGACACGGTGCTCTGGCAGAAGGACACCACCCAGGCTGGTTCCTGGGCACAAGTGGTTCTCAGCCTCGAGGCCTACGTCGGCAGCTCGCACACGCTCAAGTTCATCTTCAATGCCGACGTCTCCGAACAACGCGAAGGCTGGTATATCGACGATGTGCTGATCACCGATGCCTACACACCGGGCCCGCCGCCGGCGAACAACAATTTCGCGGCGGCCCAGGTTCTGGTCGGCGCGATTGGCACGGTGAACGGCGGCAATGGCAGCGCCACCTTCGAAACGGGCGAGCCCACCGGCGGTTTCACCGGAACCAACTCGATCTGGTATCGCTGGACAGCGATCACGAACGGACAGGTCACCATCACGACGGCCGGCAGCGCCTTCGACACGGTTCTTTGTGTTTATACTGGAGGCAACCTGGCGACATTGACCCCTATTCAGTGCGACGACAACGGCGGGAGCAACAACACCAGCCGGGTGGTCTTCAACGCCACGCAAAGTACGATTTACCGCATTCAAGTCCGCGGCGCAAACGGTGCCCGAGGCGGCGTCACGTTGAGCTGGAGTCAACCCGCTGGCGTCGGGTTCGACCTTCTCCCTGACGTCGGATTGTGGGCCGACCAATCCGCGGGTTACCTCTACGACTGGTACATTGACCGCAGCGAACCCACGATGCCCGGACGCATGCTCCTCCGAGCCTCGACCGCGTCCATCAACTCCGGAACCGGCCCGCTCGAATTGATCGGTTCCTCGATCGCTCCGGGCGTTTACCAGCGCATTTACAGCAGCGACGGTGGTTATCGCGATGTTTACGCGGGCACGTTCACCTTCCACCCGGGACACGGCCACCTCCACTTCGACAACTGGCTGAACTTCCGTTTGCGCGAAGTGCTCTCCGGCAACGGCGTCGGCAACATCGTCGTGCAAGGCAACAAGACGAGCTTCGCCATCATCGATTTGGAAATCTACAACAGCGCGCTGCCCGGATTCCCCTCGGAAGCCAACTATGAGGGCGGCCTGGTGCAGGGCATGTCCGTCGGCTGGGCCGACGTCTACGGCGCGACCTTGCTCGATCAATGGATCGACATCACCGGCGTGGCCCCGGCGCGCTACTGGCTGGAGGCGGATGTGGATCCTGATAATCGCATCATCGAATCGAACGAGTCCAACAACGTTGTTCGGATCCTGATCGACCTGACGTTCCTCGGTGCCACCAATGTGGCCAATGATAACTTCACCAACGCCACGGTGGTCACCGGCATGACGGCGAGCTTCATGGATTCCAACGTCGGCGCGACGAAGGAAAGCGGTGAACCGTTGCACAAGTACGGTAACGCCGGCGGCGCTTCGATTTGGTATCGCTGGACGGCTCCGTCGAACATGAACGCCGTGGTCAGCACCGAAGGCAGCAGCATCGACACGGTGCTCGCCATCTACACCGGCAGCACGGTGAACGGGCTGGCCGTCGTTGCGATGAACGATGACAGCGGCGTCGGCAAGACGAGCCTCACGAACTTCAGCGCCATCGGCGGTGTGACGTATCGCATCGCGGTGGACGGTTATGATGCCGGCACCGGCGTGGCACAGGGTGGCGTCCAATTAAATATCAATCCCGCGTGGAACAATGACTTCGCGCGCCCAGTGACGATCACGGGCGTTTCCGGCACCGCCAGCGGCAGCACCCGTGGTGCAACCCGTCAGGCCAGCGAACCGCTGCATGCGGGCGTGAACAGCACCAACTCCATCTGGTACACGTGGACCGCACCAACGAACGGACCGTTCACCTTCGACACCGTCGGCAGCAGCTTCGACACGTTGCTCGCGGTCTACACCGGCAGCGCGTTTCCGCTCACGCCGGTCGTCAGCGACGATAACAGCGGTCCCTTCAACTCCTCCAAGGTCCAGTTCGAAGCAATCAGCGGCACCACTTACCGGATCGCTGTCGATGGCTTCCCGGGCGAACTCAGCGTCGGCGCGGTGAAGCTCAACTGGAGCGGACCGCGGGCGCCGGTGATCCTCAAGCAGCCCGTCAGCACGAACCTCATTGCCGGTTCCACCGCGCAGTTCCGGGTCGAGGTGGATGGCTCCGCGCCGTTCGGTTTCCAATGGCGCCGATTCGGCACCAATCTGATCGACGACGGCGCGCACGTTGTGGGCTCACAGACCACCAGCCTGACGATGGGCAAGATTTTCGCGACCGACACTGCCGGTTACTCCTGCGTCATCACCAATGCCTTCGGCGCCGTCACCAGCGCGCCGGCCAACCTGATCGTGCTCGATAATCCGCGCGTGGTTTACATCAACCACATCACCGCGCCCCTCGCCGGCAACGCGCTGCTCCCGCTGCACGCGCAGGCCGTGGGCGATGAACGCACCTACAAGTTCTCCGTGTCCTTTGATCCCGCCGTGCTCAGCAACCCGAGCGTTGCTGTCGGTTCCAACACCGCAGGCGCGACCATCAGCCTCAACACCAGCCTGCTGGCCAGCGGCAAACTCGGAGTTTCCCTGACCCTCGCGGAAGGCCACCAACTGCCGCAGAGCAGCTCGCTGGAACTGGCCAACGTGATGTTTGATGCGAATCCGACAACGCCAGCCGGCACTGAAACCATCATCGGCTTCCTCGACCAGCCCGTTTCCAAATCGGTCGTCTCGACCAACGGCGCCAACCTCACCGCACTGTTCGCCGCCGGCACCGTGACGCTGGAAGACTGGACCGCCTCCGCCACCGCACAGTTCCTGCCCAACGGAACCTTCCAGCTCTCCGTCAGCGGCCCGCCGAACCACACCTACGTAATCGAAGCCACGACCAACATCGCGGATCAGGTCTGGACGCCGATCTCGACGAACCTGACCAGCGCCAGCGGCGCGATGCAGTTCATCGACAGCGCCGCGAGCAACACCCCGCAGCGCTTCTATCGCGCGCGCATGTTGCGCTGAAGCATTTCCCAAAACAAAAGGCCGGACGCGTGATGCGTCCGGCCTTCTTCGTTTTTAGATTCTCTACGCGCTCAGAAGATCGGCTCGCCCGAGATTTGCGTCAGCGCGTGGTAACTCTTCACGAGCGACTTGGTAATCGGTCCGGGTTTGCCGGTACCAATCACGCGTCCGTCGACCTTCGTCACGGGAATCAGCTCCGCGCCGGTTCCGGTCAGGAAGCATTCGTCCGCGTTGAAGACGTCGTAGCGGGTCAAGTTTGGCTCGCTCACTTCGATGCCCGCTTCGCGAGCCATGTCCATCACCACGCCGCGGGTAATGCCGTAAAGCGCACCCGCAGAAAGCGGCGGCGTGAACATCTTGCCACCCTTGAGGAGGAAAATGTTGTCGCCCGTGCATTCGGCAACATAACCGTCGGCGTTCAACATGATCGCCTCTTCCACGCCGGCGATGTTCGCCTCGATCTTCGCGAGAATGTTGTTGAGGTAATTGAGCGACTTGATGGCCGGATTGACAGCGTTGTGCAAATTGCGCGTCGTGGGAACGGTGACGATCGCCATGCCGTTGTCGTACATTTCCTTCGGGTACAGCTGAATCTTGTCGGCGATGACGATGACCGACGGGCGCTTGCAGCGGTTCGGATTCAAACCCAGCGTGCCGATGCCGCGGGTCACCAGGAGGCGGATGTAACCGTCGCGCAGTTTATTCTTCCGGCACGTGTCGACGACCGCCTTCATGATCTCCGCGTGGCTGATGGGAATCTCGAGGAGAATCGCCTTCGCCGAATAAAACAGGCGGTCGATGTGTTCCTTCAGCTTGAAGACGCGACCATTGTAGGCGCGGATGCCTTCAAAGATGCCGTCGCCATACAGAAGACCATGATCGAACACGCTCACCTTGGCGTTCTTCTCGTCGTAATATTTTCCGTCGATGTAAATTTTCATACGCAAAAACCGTGGCACGTTATTGGACGATCCATGGTGACGCAACTGTGGATTTGCCTTGCTGCAGCCGCGATCGCAAGGCGTTGGAGAGTTCAATGGCGGGCGACTTCGTTCGGGGCAATGCGCTGGCTCGCCACGTTCAAATCCCACAGCTGAATCTCACCACGCGCACAGGCGGCAGCGAGCCAGCGGCGATCGGGTGAGAAGGCGAGTCTGTAAATCAAACGGCGCGACGGTGCTTCGAGCGCGGCTGCGACTTCCCGGCGAGCCAGGTCGATTAACACCACGCGGCTGCCACCCGCGACGACGGCCATCCATTGGCAGACGCCGCCCTCCGCCGGGGAAAACGCGACGTCGCCCGCAGGTGGGTGATTCGCCTCCAACTCCGGCATGATCACTGGTCGCCAGCTCGCGGTGTCCCACATTGGCGCCGTGGTTCCGCAAGCGGCGAGCCAGCGGCCATCGGGACTCCAGCTCAGCGCGTGACGTGGGGGAAGGTCGAGCCGTTCTTTCGAATCGCCTGACGCGACGTCCATGATGTTCAGCCAGGCATCATACCGAGAAGCCACGGCAATCTTCGAGCCATCGGGTGAAAGCGCGATCATTCCCGGGCCCGAGCCGCCCGTGGGCAGGAACTTTATTCGCGACGGCTCCAAACTGCCCGCGGGCCACACCGCCACCCGCGATCCGCCGTTATCGGAAGCGGCGACCCACTTGCCATCACCGCTGAGCGTAAGGCTGTCCCAGCCCCAGCGCGCACTCGGAAGAAGCGTCGCTCGCGCACCAATGCCGCCTACCGGATAATGCCACACTCCTTCTCCACCACTGACGAGCACGCCGCCGCCCTCGACGCCTTCGGCCAGCACGCTGAAGGGACGCGGGAAGGAATACTCGGCAAGGACGCGTCCGTCCGGCACGGAACAGGAGAAGGCCTGGAGCAAGCCGAGGCAGGCCACGGCGTTTCCGTCGGGATGGAACGAAACTACCTGCGGCGTTTCCGGCGCCGGATCTGGACGAAAGGTGTGGAGCACCGGCGAACGTTCCAGCCGCACCTGCACGAGCTGACCGCCTCCGTAGCCGACGCCGACACGAGCGCCATCGGACGAGAAAGTCAGCGCCGCCGCGTCGAAGTTCAGCTTCGCCAGTTCGTCGCCGCCCGCGCTGTCCCACACCCGCATCATTCCCTCTTCACTCGTCGCCGCAATCAGTCGGCCGTCCTCGGAGAAACTCAGCCCGCGAATCATTTCTGAATGGCCGCGCAGTTCGGTAAACGTACCCTGTCGGCCGTCACCGCGCCACGCTGTGACGCGCCCGGCCCGATCACCACCGGCGATGCGTTCGGCACCGGCGGTCAGAGCAAGAGCGCACAACGGCTGCGGAAAACTCCCGCTGAAAACGCGGCGCACCGCGCCATCCGGCCAGGAACGCAGTTCCACCGCAGCTTGGTCCGCACGCGCCGCGGCGAAGAACGTTCCCGATGGATCGAATGCGATGGTTTCCACCGCGCCCGACCAGCGAGAGATCTCCGCGCCATCCGGCAACGACGTGGCCACCACGGAATTGCCATCCACCCAGAGCACCGCGCGGTCATCCGGAGCGAACGCGACCTTGGTGAAGTTGAACGATCGATCGCGCGACCATGGCCGCGCCACAAAGGCGAGTCGTTGGGTGGCAACAAGCGATGTGTCCCAAATGCCCAGCTCATCACGGTGACGGATCGCCAGCCAGCGCCCGCGCGGACTGAACCCGATCAGCGCCGTCACCTGGCGCGGCGCGACGGCGAAGGAGAGCGTGTTCGATGCGGCGTTGACCGGGCGCAACACCACGGGCCCGCGGAATCCGGCCAGAGCCCAGCGATCTCGCGGCAGATCCCCACAAGCCAGCGTCCAGTCATCCGACACCACACCGTCACCCACCAGCGGCTCATAACGAGCCCCGGGCAACGCCAGCGCCGCCAGCGCCACGTCGCGCACTTCACCCCGCAATTCCGCGGGTGGATGCTGCTCCATCACCCGTTCCACAATGGCCTCGGCGCGCGGACGACTGTCCGCCTGGCGCAGTCGAATAATGGCGCGGGCTTCGCCAAGTTGAGCACGCATCAGGGCTAGTTGCGTCGCGGCTTGTTCCTTTTTCAGCGCCGCATTGTGCTGGCGCTCCATGCGAGCATTACGCTCCAGCGTGATGCCGGCGCCGATGAACATTGCTGCGGCGAGAAGGACAGCCATGGCGCGCCAGGGATGTCGGGATGCGGACCGCGCCAGGCGGCCCAGCGGACCCACCGGCCGCGCTTGAACCAGCTCGCCGCGCAAGAACCTCGTGAGATCGTCCGCGAAGGCGCGGGCGGATTCGTAGCGGCGGGATGGATTCTTCTCGAGACACTTGAGACAGATGGTTTCGAGATCGATCGGGATGCTGGCGTGAAGACGTCGTGGCGCGAGCGGTTCGTCCGAATCCACTTGGGCCAGGACCGCCGCGACGGATTCGCCCTGAAACGGCGGGCGTCCGGTGAGCGCCGTGTAGAGCACCGCGCCAAGTCCGTAGACATCGCTGCGCACCGTGTATTCGCCGTAACGCGCCTGCTCCGGAGGCATGTAGGCGGGCGAGCCCACGGCGGAACCCGTGCGCGTGAAGCTGCTCTCCACGCCGGCCAGTTTCGCCAGACCGAAATCCATTACTCGCGGCCGCCCCCCGTCCTCGCCGGTTTCGATGAGGATGTTCGAAGGCTTGAGGTCGCGATGCAGAACTCTGTTCTCGTGAGCGTGCTGCACGGCGAGCGCCACGTCCTGAAGCCAGCGCGCGGCCAGACGTGGAGCGAGAGGTTGACCGGCGATGACTTCGCTCATCGGCCGGCCATCCACGATCTCCATGACGAGAAACGGAACGCCGTCCGCATCTCCGACTTCGTGAACGGTGACCAGATTCGGATGCTTCAGCCGCGCGGTGACGAGCGCTTCATTGCGAAAGCGCGCGCGAGCTTCCTCGCTGGCGAGATCACCGCCCGGCAGAGTCTTGACCGCGACAAATCGCTGCAAGGTCCGCTGGCGCGCACGCCAGACTATGCCCATGCCGCCGCGGCCGATCTCTTCGAGCAACTCGTAATCGCCGAGCAGACGCAGCGTGGTGCCATCCGCCATGTCCTCCTCCGGCACGCAGAACGGACAGAGCCCCGCCGGCGTGCCCACAGGCAGACGCGCGCCGCAGATTTCGCAGCGTGAAGGAGGCAGGACAGTCGGTGACATGGTTCAGTGCTGGCGGCACCTGACGCGAGGTGCGGACTGAGAATAGCTCAAGGTCATTCACCTGTTCCATCGGCAAAAGCACGCCAGTGTGGCAGAGCCTGAGCAGATGATCATTCGAGCCGAGCCATGGCCGACGTTCCGTCAAATCACGGCGGCGTGATGCGGTAGAAGGCACCGCCAACGGGCGGATTCGCGTCGGTGTAGCTGACCTTTCCATCCGCGGCGGCGGTGAGGGTTTGCAGCGTGATCCAGTTCGCAGGGTTCAAGCTCTCCGTCCGCTGGAAGAGATATGACTGGCCGGGCACGCCATAGAAAGTGAGGTCTACCGCCGCGCCTCCGGATTGAAAGACCACGCTCGGGTTGGGCAGGCCCGGTCCTGCGGTCTGGAGCGCGATGTCATTGCCGTCGCCAGCGGTGTAGGTGATGAACAGGTCCGTGCCGCCGAAGCTGCCGACGAGCGCGCCCTCGGCAAGGCCCGTGAACTGCCCGGTGCGCGTGCCGCTGACGGTCAAGATGGGGTAGCTCTGCGCGGAGCCGAGAACGTGGCCATTGATGAGCGCGACTTGGAGCGCACCGGTGACAGAGAGGCTGCCCTGCACCTGCAGTTGATCAAAGTCCACGGGCACAGTGCCGCCGAGTTCAGCGACGAACACGCTGCTCGCAGCAAAGGTCACATCCCCCGTCACCGCCAGTGCGCCCGCGCCCGCGCCGGGGCTGATGGTGCCGAAGTTGGTGAAGCTGGCGACGATCCCGCCGTTGCCGCTGAGGATGGTGTTCGTGGCGATGGTCACGCCGCCGGTCGCGGTGAGCGTGGCGCCCGCCTGAAGTTGCAACGCCACGTTGCCCAGATGCAGCGAGCGCACAGTCACATCACTGATGGGGCCGGTGACGGTCACAGCGTTGGTGGGCTGGATGAAGACACGATGCATGGCCGCGGGCGTGAGGCTGAGCGTCCAACGGAGCGGCGCGTCCCACGCACCATCCGTGTGAAACCGCCAGTATAGGTCGGGCGTCCAGAGCAGAAGCGCGGAGGCTCTGAATGTGCTGAGGGCTGCATGATAGACGATTTGCCCGTGCCGGTTCAGGCCGTCGCGTCCGACCGCGAAGCTTGCGAGGAAGGCGTCCTCAAATGCGTTGCCGGTGCGCGCGACGGTGATCAAGTCGATGCCGTCGCTGGTGAAGACGCCATGGGCGGAACCGAGGGTGGGATGGTTCACGCCGCGCAACGGCGTGGTGGTGGCGAAGGCGACCTGCCCGGCGTCGTTGAACGCGAAGTCGGAGGGGAAGCTGTCGAAGCGGCCGGCGAAGGTGTTCGTGGTGGTGGGCGCGAGCTGGTTCTCGATAACAATCTGCGTGAGCGGCCCGCCGCTGCCGACGAAGATGCCGGTGTTGTTGGTGGTCCCAATGCCAGATCCGGCGAGCTCCGAGGCAAATGCCACCTGGCCGGACTTGTTGATCTTGGGCGTGAAGATGCCGGAGAAATTGAGCTTCCCGACACCGCTGGGAGCCAGATCGCCTCGGCGTGCGATTTGCACCTGTGGGTTGGAAACCTTGCCACGGTAAAGAACGTAGTCGTTGTTGGTGCCGCCGCTGCTGCCGGTGAGCCGGATGCCGAAGGCGAATTCTCCGTTCGGATTGATGTCAAAGGGCCCGGACATATCGCCTTGGATCCCGTCGCCACTGGGATCTGGGTTGCCTTCAAAGCCGTACACCGTGTCCTTCGGCCCATCCGTGCGACCAGCGAAAATCGCGCTGCGCAGGCTCAGGGCAGGATAGTTTGCCATGCCGAAGAAGGCGACCTGGTTGGAGTCGTTGATCGAGTTGACCCCACTAAAACTGCGCCATGACCCGCCGAGAGGGTTGCTTGTAAAATCAATCTCGACCGTGTGCAGACCGGAATCGTCGGAATGGAGAATGACGCTGCGTTGGTTGCCGTCAAAAGTCGTCGAGAACGCCAGATGCCCGTGCGAATTCGGGCGCGGCGGAAACGACAGCGCCCCGAACGGAGTTGTCAGAAAGCTGCCGAGTCCGCCCGGAACATCCTGGCCATCCTGCATCACTTCCTGGGCATTCGTCAGGGACAGGCGGTAAAGGGTTCCCTTATTGGAAAGTAATTCATAGCCAAGAAACACAACGTGGCCGTTGTTGTTAATGGCCGGCTGGCGCAATTGACCGTAGGTGTCGGTACCGTCCGGCGTCAGGCCGCCCTTGCGCGCCAGCGGAACGAGCGACCCGCCGGTTCCGCGCAGGATGGCGACGTTCGAAGATGAGTTCCCGGTCAGCGAGGCTAGGAACACTACTTCGCCGCGATCGTTCAGGACGGGTGTAGGCTGCGGCAGTTGGCCCACTCCGCCGGTGAAATTGAGCACCGTATCGCCGCCCACGACCGGAGTATTGGGCGCTTTGCTCTTCGCGATGGTGATGGTGTCCGCTTGCGCAAAGGCAGGCAGCGACAGGACGACGGCGACGAACAGTCCGCCAACCTGGGCAGGACGTAATGATTGATTCAGAGATGTCATGGGTGCATTGGCTTTCTTCTGTGTGTGCCCATCGAGTTCATCGGGGAATGTCGGCGTTTGTGGCAGGAAATATTGCTAGCCGGAGTGCTCCCCGTCCCCGCGGCTCTAATCCATCAACGCCGACTGCAGATTGGCCATCTCCTCGTCGAGTGCCGTGCGGGAATCGACCAACTCGGCCAGCTCGGCGCGGATGAGTTCCCGCCAACGCCGACGCAACCGCATCGCGATGGAGCGCAGCGCGGTTTCGGAAACGCCCAGTCGGCTGCCCAGCGTCGCGTAGTTGTCCTCGGCCTGTTCGCCCTTCTCGGGAAACAACGCGGCGAACAGCGCGCCCTTGCCGGATGCGGCGCATTCTTCCGCCAGCTTCGCCTTGGCTTTCTCCAGAACGCCCAGCGCCCACACGCGATCGAACGCGCGTTCCGGAGTCGGCAGCTGGGCGGCGACCGCCAGGTAACCCTGCTCCACGGCGTCACCATCGAGCGGCATGTGTTCGACATTCCCGCCGCGCTTCTGCGCGCCCGCGCGGGCTGCCACGTCGATGAGATGGTTCCGCATTCCTGCGAGCAGGAAGGAGCGGAATCGTCCGTTCGCGGGGGCGACGTTGCGCAACGAATCTCGTTCCAGCAGGGAGGTGATGAAGCCCTGGACCGCATCTTCCGCATCGTGCTGCGAGCAGCCTGAGCGTCGGGCAAACGCATACAGTGGCCGCCACGCTTCCCGGAAAAGATTCTCCTTCGCCTGACGCGCCGCCGAGTCCTCGCCGGTCGCGGCGAGGACGACGCTCCAGCGGGTCGTCAGAAATTGGTCAGGCGTGTTGGCCATCGTAACCAAGCTGGATCGGCTGATTCTCAGGATCGGTCAAGCGGGTTACCACGGAGGCTGCTCCTCCGGCTTGAACCGCCGCTACCGAGACAGCTTTCTCAAGATTGGCCCAAGCACCGTCGCGTGCGCGTCCGCCTGCCGCATGAAACCGAGGTCGTTCGGATGCGAGCTGTCCACCGTACCTTCGCCGTCGTCGCCGAGCAGATTCGCGCCTTTCAAGTAATACAGCTCCTTCACGCCCGCCTGACGCAACCGATCATACGCCGCCTTCAACGCCGCGCGGCTGCTGTCGTTGCGCTCCCGTTTGCTCGCGACGAGAAACGAATCGGCGTAACTGCGATCTTCGACGAGCACGATGGGCGTCGTGGAATGCGCGGCGCGGAGTTTGCGCACGAAGGGCTCAACGCGTTCGGTGACTTCCTTTGCGTCCATGTTCGGCAGGCAATCGAGGACGTAGACGCTGGGATCGAGTTCCGCCAGCAGTTCGGCGAGCTCAGGCTCCATCTTGCCGTTGCCGGAGAATCCGAGGTTGATGTGCGGGAACTGGAAGCGTCGTCCCAGGATCGCGCTGTGAACCATCCCGGGACGCGACGCGCACGCGCCGTGCAGGATGGACGTGCCGTAGAATAGGATCGGCTTGCGCGGCGTGTCGCCCCAGAGGCCGGCCTTCTGCAACGTTGCGCCGGAGGGAATGCCGACCTCGACAAAGTGCGTGCCGTTGTAGAGCGGGAGGTAGAGCAGATACTCGCGGCGACCGGGCGGCAGATTGCTGACCAACGCCGCGTTGTTCGTCTGCTTGTCCGGCTTTCCGACCCCCAGCCAGCGCCAGTCGCCTTTCTCGGTCTTCACGTAGAGATCGAGACCGCTCACACCGGTCGCCGCCATGTGCGGCATCGCGAGGTTGGAGGATGTCACGGCCCAGCGCGCGTGAATGTTCGTGGCGTCAGTGATGAAGCGCACGTGCATCCCGGCGGAATTGCGGCTCAGGTTCCAGACGGCATCGCGCACTTTGCCTTCCGCGCGGGCAGGCAATCGATCGAACGGCGCTTTCGTATCGCGCCAGCCTTGGCCTTCCACGCCGAGCAGGCGGATGTCGGTCCACTCAACGGCCGCAGCGTGAGAAGAATCGGGGCCGAGGATAACGGCGCAGAAGAGAATCAGGGCGACGTGGGGCAGGTGGCAGTTCATAGGCGGACGCTATCGGGGCTCTGGTGCTTGCTCAATGCTTTGCTTCCGCGACTGCGACCGCGCGACCGCGCATTGAGCCTTGACGGACCTGCCACGAAAAATTCAGTTTCACCCATACTTTCCGCCTAAAGTCGAAACGCCAAAACCCGAGTCAATGTCATGATGCCGCAATCTCGCCGCCGCTTTCTGAAGACCACGGCCGCCGCCGGTCTCGCTTTTAACGCCATTCCCCTCATTGGTGCGGAGGCGCCTGTTCGCCAGCAGCGCACCGCGCTGGTCGGCTGCGGTTGGTGGGGCAACAACATCCTCGGCGAGGCGATGACGTGCGGCGAATGCAAGATCACGGCGTTGTGCGATGTCGATCAGCGCCTGCTCGATGCCACTGCGGATCGCGTGACTAAGGAATCGAGCTCCACGCCTCGCAAGTACAAGGACTATCGCGAGATGTTGAAGGAGGAGTATCCGGACATCGTGATCGTCGCGACGCCCGACCACTGGCATCCGCTCATCACCATTGAGGCGCTCAAGCACGGCGCGCATGTCTACGTCGAGAAGCCCATCAGTCATACGATCAACGAAGGTCGGGCGATGGTGAACGCCGCACGGCGCTACCTCAAAGTGGTGCAGGTCGGCACGCATCGACGCATTTCTCCGCACAACATTTCGGCGCGTAACTTCATTCGCGACGGCAAGCTTGGGAAGATCGGCATGGTTCGCGCCTTTGTTCACTATGGCGGCGGCGCGGAGACGCCGCGCAAGAACATCGCGCCGCCGAAGGAGCTGGATTGGGACATGTGGTGCGGGCCCGCGCCGCTGCGACCATTCAACGGCTCGCTCGACATGGCGAATCCGTGGAACGGGTCCATCCATCCGCGCGGCTTCCGGCAGTATCTAGATTACGCGAACGGCACGCTCGGCGACTGGGGTATTCACTGGATGGACCAGATCCTCTGGATCACCGGCGAGAAATGGCCGCGCAAGATTTCGTCCACGGGCGGCCGCGCGATCAAAGGCCCCGCCATCCTCACCGACACCGAACAGACGAGCGACGCGCCGGATCATCAGATCGCGACGTTTGAGTTCGAGAAGTTCACGGCGACGTGGGAGCACCGGCAGTTCGCGGGAAACAACGCGGAGAAGGGCGAGAGCGTGGGCTGCTATTTCTATGGAGAGAAGGGCACGCTGCACATCGGCTGGCTGGGCGGTTGGACGTTCTATCCGGTGGACCCGAAGGAGCCGGCGATTCGCGAAGCGCCGCAGTTGAACAAGCCCGACGATCAAAACATCAAGGAGCTGTGGGCGGATTTCCTGAAGGCGATCAAGACCGGCAGCACACCGGTCAGCGATATTGGCGAGATCCAGCGCTCCACGAACATGAGCCTGCTCGGCATGCTCGCGCTCAAGACTGGTCGCACGATTCACTGGGACGGCGAGAACGAGCAGTGCATCGGCGATGCCGAGGCGAACAAGCTGCTCTACCGGAAGTATCGCCGCGGGTGGGAGTATCCGAAGATTTAGTTCCGGGCCGTTCGGAACTGCGTCACTGAAAAGTGTGGCGACATGAACTCCATCAAACGTTCGTCTCTTCGGTTCGCAATCCTGGCAGGGCTGGGCCTTTGGGTCAGCGTTGTCGCCAGCGTAATCGAGATTCAAAACGCGCGAGCTGATTTCTATCTCCCACGTCGTGACATGGAAGACGGCAAATGGCGCATATCGCTTCAAGGCACGCCGCGTGATGACCTGTGCGGACTGGTCTCGGGAGTTGGACTGCTTCAATACCTGTTCGCGCCGATGACTGTTGCATTGGGCATTCTTCACGCCCGTCGGGATGCCGTTGCCTGGCGGCGAAGTTGCGCTATCTCCTGCTGGCTTGCTGGAGTAGTAGCCATGATCTTGGCATTCTATCGGGGCTATTTTTCGAGTTTAGGATGGTGAGCAATCAGTCGGTGTCGCGTAAGCCGACTACGCGAATCGATTGCCTTACGCCGCAATCGTAGTCAGTTGCTGAGTTTTGGTTCTTGGATTCCTCCGCAGCTTTCCTCTAATTCTCGGCGCGCATGAACACCGCCGCTCCCCGCCGCCATTTCGCCAGTGATAACTATGCCGGCATCTGCCCGGAAGCCTGGGCCGCCCTCGCCGAGGCCAATCAAGGTCACGCACCCGGTTACGGAGATGACGCGTGGACGCAGAAGGCGACAGACATGATCCGCGAGGTGTTTGAAACGCACTGCGAGGTTTACTTCGTCTTCAACGGTACAGCGGCAAATTCCCTCGCGCTGTCCTCCATGTGCCACAGCTACCACAGCATTCTGTGTCACGAGAACGCGCACATCGAGGCGGACGAGTGCGGGGCGCCGGAGTTTTTCTCGAACGGCACCAAGGTGCTACTCATGCCAGGCGCGAACGGCAAGGTGGAGCCCGCGAGCATCGAGCGCATGGTGAAGAAGCGGACGGACATTCATTACCCGAAGCCGCGCGCGGTCAGCCTCACGCAATCGACGGAGCTTGGCACCGTCTACACGCCGGATGAGTTGAAGGCGATCTGGGCGAAGTCGAAATCGCTCGGACTGAAGATTCACATGGACGGCGCGCGGTTCGCGAACGCGGTGGCGTCGCTCGGCGTCACGCCGAAGGAGATCACGTGGCAGGCGGGCGTGGATGTGTTGTGCTTTGGCGGAACGAAGAACGGCATTCACGTGGGTGAAGCGGTGGTGTTCTTCAACAGCGAGCTGGCGCGCGAGTTTGATTATCGCTGCAAGCAGGGCGGTCAGCTCGCGAGCAAGATGCGGTTCATCTCCGCGCCGTGGGTCGGCATGCTGAAGGACGGCGTCTGGCTGCGCCACGCCGGGCACGCGAACAAGATGGCAGAGTATCTGGAATCGAAGCTGAAGCCGTTCCCGCAGGTGAAGTTCCTCTTCCCGCGCCAGGCGAACGCCGTCTTCGTCGAGCTGCCGCGGCCGATCATCGACGGTCTGCACGGCAAGGGCTGGAAGTTCTACACGTTCATTGGCCAGGGCGGCTGCCGTCTTATGTGCGCATGGGACACCCAACCGGAGGACGTGGATCAGTTCGTGGCGGATTTGCAGGCGCTGGCGGGTAAGTAGCTCGCACGCCGAATCGTCACGGGGCGGCTCTTGCGACATCGATATCCGTGCGATAACCTCGGCGCATGAGAGCATTGCTGGCGTTGCTGGCCGTCCTGATTCCCGCGTTGATTCCTTCAACAGCGGTCGCGGCGGAGGCGTCCACCAACGCCGCGAAGAAGGTCTACATCCTCCCCATCCGCGACGACATCATGCCGCCGCTCGTTTACCTCGTGCGCCGCGGCGTGAAGGAAGCGATGGAAGCCAAGGCGGATTTGCTCGTGCTCGACATGGAGACGAACGGGGGCCGCGTGGACACGACGCGGGAGATCATCGGTATCCTCAACGAGTTCAAGGGCGACACGGTGACGTTCGTGAACAAGGACGCGTTTTCCGCCGGTGCCTTCATCGCGGTGGCGACGAAGAGGATTTATATGGCGCCGGAGAGTGTCATCGGCGCGGCTGCACCGATCATCATGTCCCCTGGCGGAGATGGCGTGGAAAAAATGCCGGACACTTACGAGAAGAAGATGACGTCCGCCGTGAAGGCGATGGTGCGCACCACGGCTGAGAAGAACGGTCACAACATCGCCGTCGTCGAAGCGATGATCGACAAGACACGTGGCTTGGTGCTGACGAATGTCACCGCGGAGGCCACCAACGCCGTCATCATCGCGAAGGAAGGCGACATTCTCACGCTCACGAACACCGAAGCGGAAAAGGAGTATGGGAATCCACCGAAGCGCCTGCTTTCCTCCGGCACGGTGAAGGATCTTGATACACTCATCGCGCAGCTTGGCTACGCGGGTGCGACGACGCATCGCGTCGATCCGACCGGCATGGAGAAGATTGGTTCGTGGTTGAACATGATCAGTCCGCTGCTGCTCATCATTGGCATCGCGGGAATCTACATCGAGTTCAAGACCCCGGGCTTCGGTCTGCCAGGCATCGTCGGCATCACCGCGTTCGCGCTCTACTTCCTCGGCGGTTACGTGGCGGGCCTGTCCGGCGCGGAATGGGTGGTGGTGTTCGTCCTTGGCCTCGCGTTGATCATCGTGGAGCTGTTCGTCTATCCGGGCACGATCATCATCGGGATGCTCGGTGCGACGCTGATGCTCGCGGCCCTGATCATGGCGATGGTGGATCTATATCCAGCCACCACTCCGGGCGTGCTCCCGTCCATGCCGAGCTTGGACAAGTTCGAACTGCCGCTGAAGAATCTCGGCATTGCGACGCTGGGCGGCGGATTGGCGATCTGGATCGCGAGCCTGCTCCTGCCGAAGACACCGATGTATCGCGCGATGGTTTCGCAATCCGCCACCGGTATGAAGACCGAGGCGTTACTAGAGGCGAAGCAGAAGTCTCTGCAGGGACAAATCGGCGTCACCACGTCAGCCCTTCGTCCCGGCGGAAAGGCGCAGTTCGGCGATGCGATCATCGATGTCATTTCACAAGGCGACATGCTGCCGAAAGGCACGCGGGTGCGGGTCATCGGCAGCAGCGGAGCGGAGGCGATTGTGACGGCGGTGAAGGAGGATTAAGAAAATGAGGAAGCTCCTGGCATTCGTACTCTACGTTGCCTTCGCGGCCAAGATGGCGGCCGCGCCGAAGCTTCCTCCCGCGCACGAGTTCTTCAACGACGGACGGGTGCGCACGTTCAAGATCACGGTCGACCCGGCCGGACTGCCCGTGCTGGAAAAGAACGACCGCAGTTACGTGAAGGCGACGATCACGGAAGGCACAAACGTCTACAAGGACGTGGGCATTCATCTGAAAGGCATGGGCAGCTTCCGGCCCTTCAACGAAAAGCCGAGCTTCGCCGTGAAGTTCGACAAGTATGTCGACAAACAGGAGTTCCACGGGCTGAGCAAACTCATGCTCAACAATTCCAGCCAGGACGGAACGTATCTCGCAGAACAGATCGCGACTCAAATGTTCCGCGATGCCGGCCAGCCCGCCGCACGCGTCACGCACGCGTTCGTGGAAGTGAACGGACGCGCGCTCGGGCTCTATGTCGCCATCGAGGCAATGAACAAGGATTTCCTGAAGCAATACTTCCACAACACGAAGGGCAATCTCTACGAGGCTTACCTGCAGGACATCGACCAGCGTCTCGATCAGGATGGCGGCATAGACGCCACACAGGCGGACCGCACTAATCTGCTCGCCGTTGCCAACATCAAGAAGCCAATCGAACGCTGGGAGGCGCTTCAGAGAGTTCTCGAAGTCGACAGATACATTTCGCATCTCGTGCTGGAGTTGTTCGCGTCGCACACGGACGGCTACGCCCGGAACCGGAACAACTACCGGCTTTACCACGACCCGAGCACCGGCAAGTTCAACTTCCTCGTTCACGGCCTCGACTGGGCCTATGCTGACACAGGCGTGCCAATCGATCCCCCTCGCAGCAGCATCATCACGCGAGCTGTGATTCAAACCCCGCAAGGCCGACAGCTCTATCGCGAACGCGTCCGTCAGCTTTACACGAATACTTTTCGCGTCGACGTGATGACCAATCGCGTGAACACAACCATCGCGAACCTGAAGCGCGCCGCGCGCACTGAGAATGAAGCGCGCGAGTTTGAGAACTACGGCAACGAAATGCGCAATCGCATTGTCGCGCGCCACCGCAACATTGCAGAACAACTGGCGAAGCCGGAACCGCAGCCACTCGCGTTCGACTCGAACAGCGCTGCTCAGCTCTCCGGCTGGAAACAGAAGGAGGCTGGCGACCGCTGGACACAGGACGAAGCGAAGCTCGATGGGCGTTCCACGTTTCACATTCGCGCCGTGAAGGGCGACACCATCGCTTCCTGGCGCACAAGCGTGCTGCTGGATGAAGGCATTTACCGACTGCAAACCATGGCTCGCGTCGCTGGCGTAACGGCGCTGACGAATGACGTGAAGCTCGCGAACGGCGCCGGGCTTCGCATTTCCGGAGGCAAGCGGACGCAGCAGTTACTCGGCACCTCCGACTGGACGCCGCTGGAGTACGAATTCGAAGTCGAAGCGGGCGGCGAAGAAAAGGAACTGGTGTGCGAACTGCGCGCGCGTGAAGGCGAAGTGTGGTTCGATGCCGCAACGCTGAAACTCATCCGGCGGAAATGATGCGACGTTCCGCCGCGATTCATTTCCCTTCTTCCATGCACGCATCCGCATATCACGATTCAAGATTAGCGCGTCTCAAAAGTATCAGTTGCAATCGTAATGCACTCCGTGTATTTCTTTCCGCGAAGTTAATGAAAACCTGCAAACACATAACGACACAGATGCCGGCAACGGTCGCGAGAGCGACACGTCATGACTGGCTGAGTGTCGGCGTCGCCTACCAAGGCGGTTCGCTATTTGGCTCCTGTGGGATTGAACCCATGACCAATGCGCGTGAGCCGGAGGTGAGCAGGTTGTAGAAGAACCAGATTTTGAGTTTCTCCAAACCCTGCTTACCGCGAGTAAGCAGGGTTTTTTGTTTCCCGGAAAACAGCCAACGAAAGGCAAGACGACAGACAGTTGATAACGGAAATCACAGAGCCGGGCCTAAGACAGGCCGGGCGTGGCTGGCGAGTGCGCCAGCCGGATTTTCCCAAACTTTACAGTTTAAGGGCTTCGGAGGAGGTGTGCCTCAAAACACCGAAACAGCCGCCGTGAAACCGCGGGTTGGGGTCGAAAGATCACCAAGAGGTGTTTGTTCTTTTTTGAAATGGCACGGGCCGGGAGGTCCTTGCGGACGGCAATCAGCCGCCGCGACTCCCGGCCCTTTAATTTCCAAACCAAGTTGAGAGAACTTCGAGTTGAGTGTTGAGCGTCGAGACAATCTCCGCCCCTCAACTCAAAACCTCTCTCAACTCTCAACCCATCTTGATACGCCGCGCGCCAGCTCGCGCAGCAGAGTCTCCAAAACTCAGCCCGCTTGGGGCAGCACCAAGGCGGCGTGCCACTTTCATTTCGTGTGGGGCCGTGGCTGAAAAGTGAAGCGCCTGCCTTGCAAGCAGTGCCAAGCGGGAGCGTTACCCGCCGGACTCCACCAAATTTAGTCAATCAGTAGATCAGTAGGCAGTGAACCAGTCCTTCAGCACATGGGAGCGACGATGTGTTCACAGTTTTACTGATTACTGACCCACTGACTCACTGATTTGCGGGGAACTCGACCAAAGCACAGAGCGGAGCCTCATAAACTCCGAGAGGCGGGTGCAACTCCCACCCCCGCTACCAATTTGTCATTCAGTATCGTTGGGAACCAATGGGAATCGCACTTCCTTAAACCCTTCAAGACTGACGTGTCCCTTTGATAGCTGTGGCGGCGCTATGATCGGCAACAATTGCTGCATAAAAGGTGACGTCATCTTTTCCAGCTGGCAGCGAACCGCCTTTGGACGACGCCTCAACCCCCGGTCGAGACCCGCTGAAAGTGCGGCAAGTTCAGAAAGCACGTCTGCCAGCGCTCGCTTTTTAGTTCGATTGCGAGAATAAATGGTGAGGCAGTTACTGTAGCGGGAGAAAAAAGTACGAGAATGCCATTCGAGAGAGTTGGCGATTCGGACCTCTGTAATCCCCTGCGTCCAATCGCGAGGCACAGTTTCAAATATAAGGCGGACGTCACGCCTGCTTAACGCATGAGGCGGCCCTTCTTCGATTTTGTCCGCGTGGATTATCACAGAGCAGAGATTAACGCACAGATCCACCCGAATTCAATTTCTTCAGGGAGGTGTTCCGGTTGCCTGACTGTAAATCAGGTGTCGCAAAACAAACCGGAAGCGACGACTGGAGCATTACCAGCGCCTCCCACCATTTCCATCGCTCTCGTAGCTGAATAGAAAAGCATCCCGTTGTCTGCGGGAAGAGTGCGGGTGCAAGTCCCGCCGGGAGCGCCAGAATCTCACCGCGAGTCGCCGTCCAGGGACGGAGCGATTCGCTTCCAACGAAAAACAAGTCCCCGGCGTTCTTCCGAATCACGCCGGGGCAAACAGCGCGTGGTGTAGCAGCAACATGCTCCGTTCGGGACGGAGCGACCGCAGGTGCAATTCCTGCCGCGCTGACCAATTTCACGGAGCGTAGCTCAGTCTTCAGAGCGCCCGGCTTGGGCCCGGAAGGCCGCAGGTGAAAATCCTGCCGTTCCGACCATTTTCAATTTGCTGCCGTGGTCGAATACACGAGGCATCCGTCTTCTAAACGGAACGATGCAGGTGGGAGTCCTGCCGGCAGCACCATTGCCAGGTGGTGTCAAAGTAGCACGACGGTTTGTTAAACCGCACGGTGCTGGTGCGAGTCCAGCCCTGGCAGCCAATTCAGGAAGGCAGGCAGATACAAGCTGGCTGCACCTGTCTCGAAAACAGGATCGGCTCACGCCGAGGTCGGAGCGTTACCGACGCCTTCCGCCAATTTTTCCCAACCTCAACCAAAGGAACACCATGAGATCCGTAATCCGTTACCAAAGTCAGTTGCTCTATCGCAGGAGCTACAAGCCAAACCGAATTATCCGAATTCGACCGGACGCGAAGCGGAACCTGACGTTCCGACCCACGCGGGCCGGTCCACAAATTGAAAAGTATGAATGCCAAACAGATTGAGTCCCGTTTCAGCGAGATGGGCGCGCGCCTGAAGGTGCGCGAAATTCCCTCCCGCTGGACGCAGGGCGACCGTCAGTGGTTGAGCCCGATGGATTACGCCGTGGACATCCAGCATGATCGTCACGGTGAGTTCTTCGAGTTCCGCCTGCCGACGCATCTCGCGGACAAGGTCGAAGCCACCGTCCAGCAAATCGAGCCGAAGCAGCGTCATCTGCTCCTGCTCGTGCGCAAAACGGAGGAAGAGCCGAAGCTCGACCGCTTCCTGTGCGGACACGACGAACGCGAATGGTTCGTCGCCGCCGTGCCGGGAGGCGCATCGAGCGTCCGCCAGGCGATGGATCGTCTGCAACCGGCGCCCGTGCGCGAGGCGCTCGCGCGCAGCGACGTTTCTTCGCGGAAACGTTATGCGCGCAAGAACCGCGCGTTCCGTCGCCAGGGCGAATGGTTCTTCGTTCCCCAGCCATCGATGGTCGTGGATGAGAAACTTGTTCTGCGCAATGAGCCGTTGCGTCGCGGCGGGGGTAAGCCCCATCTCGTCGAGCAGCTCTTCCGCAGCGGCGGCGAAGTGGTGCGCGTCTGCACGAAGTATCCCAATGGGATCACCGACGAAGAGTATCACGCGCTCGTGCAGGTGAATCCCAAGGCGATGCACTGGGGCTGGCGCGTGATGCGCCGCAACCCCGGCGTGTATGCTCACGGGACCGTCCGCCACAGCGACCATGCGACCATCATGCTGCCGTTCTGGCACCGTGTGCTGATGAACACGGAGAACCAGAGCCGCACGATGGCCAACGTCGCCTTCCTGGACTGAACCACAACCGTCGGGAGACATCTCTCGGTGTCTCTCGACATCCTTATCTCGTCCCGTAGCTCAAAAGCAGAGCGCCCGGCTGATAACCGGAAGACCGCGGAGCGTTACCGCGCCGGACGACCAATCATCGCGGTGCGCAAGCACCCCGGATAGCTGAGACAGATTAGCGCCTCGCTGAAGACGAGGAGACGTTGGCGCGATACCAACTCCGGGGGCCAATTTCAATTATCTGTCCGTGAATGCAAAGCAGCTCGAGCAGCCTGCCCTTCAAGCAGACCCTAGCCGGTGCGAGTCCGGCCACGGATGCCAATGCCCTGTAGTTCAATCAGCAGAACGCCGGTCTCTGACACCGGATGTTGATGGTGCGAATCCATCCGGGGCAGCCAGTTTCATTTGCTCTCAAGGTGTAATCAGTTCTGCACGCCGCTTTGCGAAGGCGGAAGCTCGTGGTGCAAATCCACGTGAGAGCGCCAGTTTCCCAGCCTCTGTGCCTCAGCAGCCACAGGAGCGGTTTTGTAAACCGCCATTCGTCGGTGCGAGTCCGACCAGAGGCTCCAGGTCATTTCAGGAACGTGGTGTAACAGCAGCATCTCTCCTTGTGACGGAGACGGTCCGGGTGCGAATCCCGGCTTCCTGACCATCGAACGTGTTCAGCGATTCGCCGGCGTTCACTGATTCGTCGTCACGCCGATCAACGTGTTCACGCCAGCTCCGACGCTGAAGAGATCAACGCCACCAAGGCCGTTGACGATGAGTCGATCGAGGGCGACCTCGGACTGCTTGATGTTCACGACGGCGCCGATGGTCGATGTCGAGACGACACCCGCGTTGGCCGTGATGTTGAAAACGTCGACCGCCGCCGTGCCGTTGACCGTAATCGTGTCCGCCGCACCATCGCCCAACGCGCCGCCGATGGTGCTCGCGAGATCGAGGTTCACCGTCGTCACGTCCGTGCCGGAAACGCTGTTGACGACGATGGCGTCTGCTCCGCCCAGGGCGTTGTAGGTAATAATCTCAGTGTCATTGAGGTCCATCACCACGTTGGCAACGTTCCGGAAGAATCGCACGCGCCCGCCGTTGGCCGAGATGTCGATGATCTCCGCGACGTTCGCGCCGTTGAAGAGCAGCGTGTCGGTGCCGGACTGACCTTCGATGACGTCATTGTCGTCGCCCGGATTCCACGTGAACGTGTCATTACCAGCGCCCATCAGAGCCGTGTCATTGCCGTCGCCGCCGTTGATTTGGTCGCCACCCTTGCTGCCGATCAACGTGTCGGCACCGAGGCCGCCGTTCAGCGAGAGTTGAATGCCGCTGGCTTCGAGGGTCGAGGCGTTGACCACGTCATCGCCGCCGATTGCATTCAGAATGAGACGGTCGAGTGCCGCTTCGGCATTGGAGATCCTGATGGAAGCTTGCAGTCCGAGCACGCTCACGCCGGAAGCATCTCCCGAGGCGCTGAAGACGTCGTTGGAATTGGAGCCACTGACGGTGACGGTGTCCGCGGCTGCATCGCCGCCGCCATTGGGGCCGCGTAGATCGAGACCCACCTGCTTCAAGTCCGTACCGGTCAGGTCGCCAACAGTCATGGTGTCCACGCCGCCGAGCGCACGGAAATCGATGCTCTCCACGTCGTCGAGGTCCATCGTGACGCTCGCAATGTCGCGAAGGAACAGGGCACGACCGCCGTTGGGTGTGATGTTGATACTCTCACTCGCGTTCGAGCCGAAGAAGATCATCGAGTCCGCACCGTCCTGCCCTTCCACGGTGTCATTGCCGTCGCCGGGGTCCCACTGAAACACATCGTCGCCGGCGCCAAGGAAGGCCACATCGTTGCCGTTGTCGCCGAAGATGAAGTCATTGCCGTCGCCGCCGAGGAACACATCCGCTCCCTGTGAACCGAGCAGCGTGTCCTTGTCGGCACCGCCGTCGAGCGTCAGCTTGATGACGCCCGCAGGCAGCGTTGTCGCCGTCACACCGTCGTTGCCGGCCAACGCGTTAATCACGAGCGAATCATTCGCGCCCTCGGAGTTGGTGATGTCCACTCGAGTCGTCAGCCCAAGCACCGAAACGGAAGTTCCCGCGCCGAAGACGTCGACAACGTCGTCGCTGTTGCTGCCATTGACGATGACGGCATCCGCTGCGGCGTCGCCCGCTGCGCCGCCAATAGTCCCGGCAAGGTTCACATTCGCAATCGCCAGGTCCGTGCCGGCCAGATTGTTGACAGTAACATTGTCCGTGCCTCCGAGTGCGTTCAGGTCGAGCGTTTCGATGTCGTCCAAATCCATGACGATATTGCCGAGATTGCGAGTGAAGCGCACGCGAGCGCCGTTGGCCGAGATATCGAAGATTTCGTTCGCGGCGCTCCCGTTGAAGAGCAGCTTGTCTGTGCCGGCCTGACCTTCGACCGTGTCACTGCCATCACCCGGGTCCCACTGGAACACATCATCGCCCGCGCCCAGAAGCGCCGTATCGTTGCCCTGCTGGCCGTCGACGAAATCGTTGTTGTCGCCACCGATTAAAAGGTCAGCGCCATTGCTGCCGAGGATCGTGTCGTCGCCCGTTCCGCCATCGACGGTGATCTGAATCAACGCCGCCAGATTGCCCGTCGCGGAGAAGGAGTCGTTGCCGCCGTTCATATTGACGACCAGTTTTTCGCACGCGCCGATGTCGATGGAGAACGGCGCCGGATCAATTCGATCGAAACGCACGCGCGTGCCGTTGGCCGTCGTGGTGAACACCTCAGCTCCATTGCCCCCATTGACCTCGACGGTGTCGATGCCGTCGCCGCCTTCGTTCAGGTCGGTGTCGTCACCGGGATTCCAAATGATCCGATCGTCGCCCTCTTCGCCGCTGACCTGATCGTCCGCGTCACCGCCGGTCATAGTGTCGTTCCCGGCGCGACCGAGCAGGAAATCGAAACCGCCTTTGCCAAGCAGCGTGTCGTTCCCCGGACCACCATCCAGTGTGTCTCCGCCCGAGCCGCCCGTGAGCGTATCGTTGCCGACCTCGCCGAACATCTCGGCTCTGGGCAACGCGCCACTGGCTTCATTGAGAGTCAACGCGTCGCTCCCGTCTCTGCCGAAGATGCGAATCAGCGTCGTGTTCGCGACGGTCGGTGTGCCGCCCGATACGACCACCGCGCCGCCGTTCACGAGGATTTGTCCCGCGGCATTGCGACTCACCGTGATGACGTTGTCCAAGTCATCTCCGAACACCGTGAGCACGCCGGTAATCGGATCGAAGTTCGCTGTAATGATCTCTGGCGCGGCTGGCAGTCGTTTCACGCGATAGAAGTTGTGCGTCGCCCGGCCCATGGCGTTGGTGACGAATAGCAGGCCGCCGCGGCCGGTGATAACCAATCCTGAGTTGTTCCACTGCGTGAGCGTGAAGCTCGACTCCACTTGATACTGCACCGCATTGGAGGCAAACCAATTCAGGATCACGTTCTGGTTCGTGCGCCGGATTCCGAGCTTCAGGTTGGGATCGATTCCCTGCGCCCCGGCCCAGCCTGCCGTCGCCGCGACGAAGGCCAGCAGCACGGTAAATGTCAGAACGCGCCCCATCCGGCTCAGGCCGGTCGATTCCTTAGATTTCATCCTGCCAGAATTACCAATTTCCGCGCGCTCGGGCAATGCCACTTACGGGGCAATTCAGCGGGCCGAAACTGCGGAGAGGATGAGCGGTGAAAACGCGCAGTTCAATTTGAGCCAAGCCAGCAGCCGTCTCGCCGTTCGCGGGACTGGTCCTGCGCATGGGCCGGCTCGAGGTAGCTCAGTGGTAGAGCAACGGTCTCATAAACCGTCGGTCATGGGTTCGAATCCCATCAGCACACAAATGGTTCGGAGCGGTCAGGCCGGCGCGCAAGCGCAGCCTGAAGACGGCCCAGCGAGAACGCTCACGCGCTTCTCCCGCCGTTGGACGGTGGCCTGCCGCTCGGGACTTCTAGTTTTGTTTCTGTAGCAGCGGACGTGAGTCCGCTCAAATTAAAGTGCCGGCTCAGCCGGCTGATAGTTGGAAAGGAGAAAAGTATGAACACTGAAACCATCTTCGTAATCGTCATCGCGGTCGTCGCGATCTTGTTCCTCGTTGGTGCGCTGTCCAAGCTGCCTAAGCTCCGTCATGAATTCATCGTGGGGCAAGGCTTTATGGGGCTGCTCTACCAGCACGGGAAGTTCGTGGAGGCTCTCGCCGCCGGTCGTCACGTTCGCTGGGGCCGCAACTTCACTGCGACATGGACTGATTTGCGCAAGTCCACCCTGGCTGTGGCCAGCCAAGATGTCCTCACGGCAGACAACATCGCTGTGAAGCTCACGCTGGTCGTGACGCATCAGGTGACCGACCCGGTGAAGGCCGCGCACGAGACGCAGAACTGGTACAACGATCTCTACACCAGCGCGCAGCTCGCGCTCCGCGCCGTGGTCGGAACAATTACCGTCGAGGCGTTGCTCACGCAGCGACTCGACCTCGCACCGCAACTGATCGCCCGCGTGCAGCCGGACGCCGCGAAGATCGGCCTCACCGTCCACGCGGTGGAGGTGAAGGACGTGATGCTGCCGGCGGACCTTAAGCGCGCCTTTGCCGACACGCTCAAGGCGAAGCAGGAAGGTCTCGCGGCGCTCGAACGGGCCCGTGGCGAAAGCGCCGCGCTGCGCAACCTCGCGAACGCCGCACGCGTGCTCGAAGGCAACCCGGCCCTGATGAACCTGCGCCTCGTCCAGTCGCTCAGCGCGGCGCAAGGCGCGGGCAACACGCTGGTGTTCGGCATGCCCGGCGGCTTCGTGCCGCTGAAGAACGGCCCGAAGCGCGACGGAAACGATGAGGCCACTTAACGAACGCGGGCGGAGGCGAAAGCTTCCGCCCGCTCCCCCGCTTCGTAGCATCCGACGTGAGTCGGACAAATCCCAACGGGATTTCGTCACTTAGCCCAGGGTTGCGAGGCACGAGCTACCCTGGGTGAAGGTGAAATAGATGACACAACTCTGAAGGAGTTGTGGCTGCGCCGCGAAGACTGGACGCAACCCGCGTTGGGGTTGTGGGAAGTATTGAATGTTAACCCAAGGTAGCGTTCCTCGCCGGATCGGCTCAGGCCGCAACCTTGGGCTGATGGCCGGAATCCCGTTGGGATTCTCCAAGAGCCAGCTCCGCGCTGCCGAATTGACGATTTGAACCGATTATAGAAAGCAATTGTTATGAGCACGACCAACCCAACCCAGATTCATCCGACGGGTGAAGCCACGGGCTTCATTCCCGCGCCGGGCGACAAAGGCAAGCCCATCACCGTCATCGGCACGAACTCCATTCGCGCCGGCTTCGACGCGACGTGTCTGCAACAGGCGCTCAACGCCCGCAGCGCGCCCGGTGTCACCGACCTCGTGCTCAATCCCGATGCGCACGCGGGCTACGGCGCGCCGGTCGGTTGCGTGCTCACCTCGCCCACGCACGTCTATCCCGGCCCCGTCGGCGTGGACATCAAATGCTCCATGAGTTTTCTCCAGCTGGATTTGCCGGCGGACCAGGTGGCCGACCGCAAGGTCCGTCGCGCGCTCATCGACGCGATTCTCGAACGCACGCCCACCGGACCCGGTCGCGGACAACGCTCCGCGCGCAAGTCCCGCAAGATCGGCGAGGATCTCGGCGTGAAGGTCGCCACGGACGGCGCTTCGGCCGAAGTCCTCTACGCGCTCGGCATCCCGACGGACTGGGCGCAGCGTTGCGAAGACGCGGCGCACACCGGCCACGACGGCACGCACGACGCGCTCGCGCTCCGTCTCGAATGGCTGCGCGCAAACCGCTTCTCCAACTTCCTCGAAAAGATTACGCAGCTCGGCTCCTACGGCGGCGGCAATCATTTCGGTGAATGTGAAGTGGTGCGCGTCGCGAAGGACAACGACCGCGCGCGACAGACGGCAGACGTGTTCGGCCTGCGCGATGGCTGCGTGGGCTTCCTCTCGCACTGCGGCTCGCGCGGCTTCGGCCACGCGCTGGCGAGCGGACAGTTCCGCGATCTCCAGCGCAAGTTCGAGTCGTGGGACATCCCGCTGCCCGGCGAGGACAAGGAACTCGTCTATGCGCCACTCGGCACGCCCGAGGCCGACGCGTATCTCGATGACATGGCGCTCGGCGCGAACTTCGCGACGATCAATCACCTGCTCATCAACGCGCTTGTGCTCGAAGCCTTCCAGGAAGTGATTCCCGGCGTGAAAGGGTCGCTGGTGTATTTCATCAGCCACAACATCGCGCGCAAGGAACTGCTCCCGGACGGCCGAGGCGGATTCAGCGGCGAAGGCTGGGTGCATCGCAAAGGCGCGACGCGCGCGTTCCCGGCGGGACATCCGTCCCTGAAAGAAACGCCGTTCGCCAACACCGGTCACCCGATCCTGCTCCCCGGCAATCCGACCGCCGGCAGCGTTATCATGACCGCCGAGGCGGGCGCGCACGTGGCCGCGTATTCGGTGAACCACGGCGCGGGCCGTGCGATGGGCCGCAAGATGGCCGACCGCACACTCGACCAGAAGACTGTGGACGACGAGTTCACGGCGCACGACATCCTCACGAACTGCCGCCAGTATCCGAAGGACGAGGCACCCGCTGCCTACAAGGACTTCGACGCCGTGCTGGACTCGGTGAAAGCCGCCGGACTGGCGAGCGAAGTCGCCCGGCTCAAAGCGCGCTTCGTGATCAAGGACGCGGACGCGAGCCTCAAGGGCGCGGCGTAGGCGGGAGGTAGTTCAGAAACAACAACGCGGGTGGAGGCGAAGGCTTCCGCCCGCGCTTACTGCAACGCAGTTCCAATTTCAGAAGGGCTGAAAGCCCGAAAGAGAATAGCCCAGGGCAAGCGAGATGAAGTCCGCGCCGCCCTGGGTTAACCGTCCTAAAGGTTTAACAAGCCCTGAAGGGGCGTCAGAAGCACACTCGAATTCAGACAGGCGTTAGGACAAATATGAACCGACATATGAAGCCAGACGAAACTAGCGAACTCCTTAGGAAGCTCGCCAAGTCCGCGAGTTGGTGGAGACGATTCTTCGAAAGCGCGGATGACGAAGAGATTCACCAAATCATATCTGAATTGTCGCCACTGGATCTGGCGACGCTCGACCAACGAGTGCGTGAGAGTTGGGTGGCATACCGGTATTACGACCTAAACAACTGGCAAGCCCTGCGGCCATCGGATATCAGCCGGCTGGCGCAGTCGAAGTTCGCGGCGAGCCTACTGGGCTTGGCGAGTTTGCACTCCAACGGTTACGTGCGGGAAGCAGCTACTTGCGCATTGGCTGCGCAACGCTCCGGCAAGGAACTGTCTTTCCTGCTCATCCGCTTAAATGATTGGGTCACTCAAGTTCGTTCTGTCGCGGAGCTGGCGGTGACGGAACGGATCTCCACAGACTATGCGGTTCATTTTCTTGCCAACATAGGTCTTGTCCTGCATCTCCGGGCTTGTGGGCGGGTGGACAGAAAGTTTGTGGATGACATTTGTGGTCTGCTGAGACTGCCCGAGTGCAAGGAAGCGCTGCGCGCCGGTATGAATTCTGAAGACAGGGCGATTCGCCGAATCAGTTACCAACTCGCAGCTGAAGCTGATCCCTCGACACGCTTGGAGATTGTCCGCGCCTTGATGACCGACCCGGACGCCGTCGCTCGGTCTTGGGCTGTTCGGCACCTTATCCCAAATGTGTTGCCTGATGAACTGCCTGACGTTGCGCTGCCGCTGCTCAACGACAAATTCATGCCCATCAGGCGTGATGCACTCTGGGCCGTCGCAACCAAACGACCTGACCTAGCGGCTGAGCCATTGCGGCGGGCGTTGCTCGATAGTCACGTCTCAATGCGTGAAGTTGCGCGCCAGTTTGTGGCGATTGCAAATGTCGCCGACACACGAAGCTTCTACATTGAAGCTTTGGAGCGAGGAACCGATTCGAATCGATACGCCGCCATTTGTGGCCTAGGTGAGACTGGAGAGTCTTCGGACGCGTCCCGGATCGCTCCGTTTCTTGACTCACAGGTGCCGAAGATTCGGAGGGCAGCTGTCTACGCTGTGGCTAAGCTGGATACGGAGGGTCACTTGTCACGCCTGGTCGGCTTCTTGTCAGACGAAAAAGCAAGTATCGCGCGCGAAGCAATGAAAGCTCTGCTCTCAAGGGTGAGACAGATTCCCATCGAGGACTTGGAGCGACTTGTCGAAACTGGGTCGAACTTCCACACGCGACGAAACGCGCTTGCTCTGATGTTGGTTGTGGGGAAGTGGCAAAGGCTCCCACTGCTGCTTCTTACGTGCGTGGACAATGACGGGAAGTTGGCAAGCCTGGCTACACGGGCCGTGCGAGACTGGTTCTTCGGGTTCAATCGGAGTTTCGTCCCGCCGACGCAGATGGACATCGAGAAGATTCAATCTGTTTTGTCGAGAGTTGAATTGAAACTTCCGGATGGCATGGCGAAGGAGTTGAGAGGATGTCTGAAACTGTACCGCGAATGAGTCTTGGGAGGAGACTTGCTCGCTTCGGTCGCCCTTACAGGGCTTGGATGGTTTGTTGGACAGACCCAGGGCGGCGCTCGCGTTGCTTCGCTTGCCCTGGGCTATCATCTGTCGGGCTTTCAGCCCTTGAAGACACGCCGAGGTAATCACCCACTGCGACGGCACAATCTCTTTTCACATCCCGTTGGCCGAGAAGTTCAGGCGGCGGCCTGCAAAGGTGCTGGCGCACGGCGTGAAGAAACTGGTGCTATTCCAGCACGGGAGTCTAGTTTCCACGCCGCTGCTCCATCGCGACCCGAGAGTTCGGAACGATCGTCCGCTGAGTCCTCTCTTCACGGCTGAGCTTTCACCGTGAAACAAGCACGCGGAAGAATCCTTCCGCACCGTTCTCGACTGGCATGTTCACGTTCGCGGTCTGGCCGGCACCGTTGATGACGGTGCCGAAGTTCAACCAGGGCTCTCCTGTGACGGCGCCTGAGCTCTCCACCTGGTAGCGAAAGCCGGGGCGGGCTTGGAACTGAAACTGGCGCGGCGCAGTGAGCAAGAGTTCCGGCACGGGAATAGGGATGAAGTTCAGGAGCACGTTCATCGCAGGCCGGTGGGTGACGCCGCCGATGGGTTCAAGCGTGAACTGGTAATCGCCCCACCACGGGCCGGCGGACCACCACGTCCAGCCGAGCCACACGTCGCTGTTCGCATCGAGATGGCTGAGGAGATTCGTGATGGCCTCGTCGCCGATGCCTGCGCCGATGGTGGAGTTCGCCACGGCGAATTCCCCGAGGAACCCGCGTCGATTGTGAGCGCGCAGCCATTGGGTGAAACCAGCGACACGTTCAGCGCCGATGGTGGGACTGACAATCGTGGCGGAGGTGCCGGAGGCGTCGCTGTCGAGATACTGATGCACGTCGTAGGCGTAATTGTTCGCGGGATCGATGACGCCGAGCATGACCTGCGCGTTGGGCGTGCCGTACCAGTTCAACTGCCAGCTCCAGGCACCGGTCCATGCGTTGCCGGGAACGAGAATCAGATTCGTGGCGCCGGCCTGCCGGATGGCGGCGATGGCGGCATTGGCCCCGGCCAGCCATTGCTCAGTGGGCATGGTGTTCGGCTCGTTCATCAGGTTGAAGAAGACGTGATCATTCGTGCGATAAACGGTGGCGAGGCGCGACCAGAAGTCCGCGAAGGACGCATGGGAAATGTTGCCTCCGATGACCTGGGCCACGCCGCCCTGCTCGTAGCGCGCAAAGTTGTGCGGCTCGATCATGACGAACATGCCTTTCGCCGTCGTGGCGCTGACGAAGCCGTGCAGGCGGTTGAACTCGGCAGTGTTGAAGGCGGCGTTGGTGGTGCGTTGGAGACGTTCCCAGCGGAACGGCAGGCGGATGATGTTCATGCCGCGACGCTGGAAGTAATCGACCTCAGCCTGGTTCGGATAGATGTAGTCGACGTTGTAGGTGCCGGGAATGGCCTGACCAAACTCCGCACCGCTGAGGTTCACACCCGTGTAGCGAAGCGCGGCGCCGACGCTACTCGCGAATGACACAAGCCACGTGATCAAACCCGCGCAGAGATAAACCTTCATACTCATCGTGTCAGGAGACATTCGGGGCCGCCGGAAGGCAACCTTCGAGTTTCACATCCCGTTGGCCGAGCAGTTCAGGCGGCGGTTTGCAGAACCGCAGAGGCTGGTGCGATTCCAGCACGGGATTCCCGTTTGACGCGCGGAGAAAGGCATTGGTTGAACGAGCGCGTTATTCGCTCTCTCTCTTGGGGAGAGGATTGGGGTGAGGATGAACCAGTCTTTATTCTCCATCACCTCGCGGCGTAGCGCGCAGCAGCATGAGCAGTTCGGGCAGGACGACTCCCGCGGGGCCGGCGAGGGCGAAGTGAGCGCGATCGGTGAACGGTGTGGGTTGTGGATTGATCTCCACCACGGTGGCGCCGGCATTCAACGCGGCGCCGGGTAGCCCAGCGGCGGGATAAACAAGGCTGGAGGTGCCCACGGAGAGAAACACGTCGCACGTGAGGCTGGCGTGGGTCGCTGCGTTGAGTTCCTTCTCAGGCAATGCTTCTTCGAACCACACGACGTCGGGGCGGAGCAGGCCGCCGCAGCGCGGGCATTTCGGCGGCACGTCGCCGGTGTCCGGCCAGTCGATGACGACGGTGTTTTCCTGAAAGCATTTCGTGCGCGTGATGTTGCCGTGGAGTTCGATGACGTTCCGGCTGCCGGCGCGTTGGTGGAGTCCATCGACGTTCTGCGTGATGAGGGTGAACTCGGGAAACAGTTTCTCCATGCCCACGAGCGCGAGGTGCGCGGGGTTTGATTGGACGGTGGCAACGAGGCCTCGACGCCACGCATACCATTCCCAGACGAGTTTCGGATTGCGCAGGAACGCGCGCGGCGTGGCGAGGTCTTCGGGTTTGAAGTTCGCCCACAGACCGGTCTGCGCGTCGCGAAAGGTGGGCACGCCGCTCTCCGCCGAAACACCCGCGCCCGTGAGCACGGTGAGGCGTCGAGCGGAGCGAAGTTTGTCGATGAGTGCGGCGGGCGGTTTCACAAAGGCAGGTTGCCGGGCGACACGAATTGAGGCGAGCGCGGAGATGTTCTGGACGACTTCAGCGGAACGCCGAATCGGAGTGCGGCGATCCGACCAGACAAGATTTTTTTCGGCAGTGATGTTGAACAGGAGCATGGCTGTCTTCCAGACAGATCGTCCGGGTGCAATTCCCGGCTGCCGCACCATTCCAGTGAACAGTGAATCAGTCGTCAGTAATCAGTGAGTCGGCTCCGCGGCGGCAGCACTGATTACTGTTTCACTGACCAACTGAATTACTGACATCGCGCAGTCGGGCCAGTGCCCAGGCGGGTTTCATAAGCCAGCCGGGTCCGGGGCGGCACCGGGGACTGCGACCATTGTTTCAACGCATCGCGAGCTCGAGCAGCAGAGCGGCGGCCTCTTAAGCCGCGCGGTCAGGGTGCGAGTCCCTGGCGATGCACCAATTTCAGAGGGAGGATTGGCAGATTGAAAAATAGTGGAGAGGTCCGACGCGCAGGATGCGCCGAGGGGCCTCTGCCTTCTGCGGCCTCCCTTTGTCTCTTAGCTCCCGTAGCGCAATTACCAGAGCGCCGCGCTTCGAACGCGGAGGTTGCAGGTGAGAGTCCTGCCGGGAGCACCAGTTTGATTTACGATTTCGGAATTACGATTAACGAATTCGCCGCGTTGGCCCAACTGGGAGAGGCGTCCCGCTCAGAACGGGAAGGTTGAAGGTTCGAATCCTTCACGCGGCACCATTTCTGGAAAGCAATCAGTGAGTCAGTGTTCAGTAGGTCAGTAAGCGTGATGGAGCGCGACACTGAATACAGGCCCACTGATTACTGATTCACTAATCAAGGGAGCGTCAACCGGACGAGCGGACCGGGCCTCGGTGCTAACGAGTGCGCGCCTTCGGGCGTGTGGTGCGAGTCCACGGCGCTCCGCCATTTGAATCGTAGGCGACGACGTGAGGAGGCTCACTTCAAAGTTGATCGAACGGATTATGATCAGAGCCTCGTCACCTCGTCTCAAACCCAGTTGAAGCGCGCGCGTAGCTCAAAGAGAGCCGGCGGCCTTATACCCCGCATCGCACTAGATCAGTGCCGGGTTCCGGAGCGTTACCGGACGCGCGCACCATTTCCATTTTCACATCCCCGAGCGCGAAGCAGATCGAGCGACCTTCGTGACGTGACGCGTGATGCGTGTTGCGTGAAGTGCACGGAGGCATTGAGCCGGTGGAAGAGACCGGCCGGGGATGTTCTTTTTTGGAGTCGAAGCCACAGCAGACCGGCACCCGGCTTTTAACCGGACTTGGTGAGGGTGCAACTCCCTCCGGCTCCACCAATTCAAACGCGGAGCGCGGAACGGGGAATGCGGAACAGATTGCGGTCGTGTCAGCTCGCATTGTTCCTCACTCCCCGCTCCGCATTCCGATGGCCCGTTGGTTCAAAATGAGAACGCCTCTCTTACAAAGAGGAGACGCTGGAGAGTTACCAGCACGGGCTACCAATCTGCCGATCAGTGTGGAAGTCGCACACCTGTCTTTGACACAGGGAGGGCTGGAGCATTACCAGCATCAGCAGCCAGTTTCCCAGCTGCGAGCACACGGCGACTTAGCACCCGCAACTGCCCGCGCGGTCAGTCCTTCATCGCGGCGATGCCGGCGCGGCGGGCTTCGATGGCCAGGCGACGGGCTTCCTTGGCGCCGTACTTGAAGATCGAATAGCTCTTCTTCAAGACCACGCCGGGCTTGGGCCACCAGAGGGCTTCCCAGAAGGGATACTCGCGGTCGCCGTGGCGCTTGATGATGCGGCGCACCCCGGGAACGTTCGACCCGCCCGCCTTTTTCAACCGGCGTTCGGCGCGTTCGCGACGGGAGAGGAGCGGATATTTCTTTGCGAGCTCTTTCGCCCGCTTCTCGGCGGCCTTGCGGCAGACGAGCTGGTTGGCGAACTGGCTGAAGTTGAAGATTTCGTAGAATCGTTTGTCGAGCCGCTGCAGGCGGACGACGTAGCCCACCTGGCCGTGTTGCGGGTAGTTCACGCGAAACATGTGCGGAACGTTGGTCTTTTTGATGCCGGTCGTTTTTTTCTTTGTCATGGCGATGGCTTCTGGGAAGCCGGCGGGTCGATGAAGCGACTCTCGCTCTTCCCCGGATTTCGTTGCCACTCTGAAGAGCGTCCCACACACCCCGCATCGGACGCATTGGCAACTGTTTTTCTGTCTCGTCGTAGCGCCTTCGTGCTGCGCCACGCATTAGGAACCTGAACTGCGGACGCCTCAATGTGTGAAGAAACGATCCGCGAATCAAGCCCAAGGTAGCAAATGACCCTCCTGAATAAAGCCACCGTTCTTGTCCTGAACCGTCACTGGCAGGCCATCAATGTGCGGACGCCGGCCGATTCCTTCTGCCAACTGGCCACCGGCGTGGCCACGGCACTCGACGTCGATGGCGACAATATCCGGCCCGTCACGTGGGAGGAATGGGTGCGTCTGCCGGTTCGCGCGCAGGACCAATCCGTGCAGACGGTGCGCGGCGCCGTTCGCATCCCGACCATCATCGTGGCCGTGAACTACACCCGCGTGCCGAAGCGCCGACCGCGCCTGAACGCCCGCAACATCCGCCAGCGCGACGCGAACCGCTGCCAATACACGGGCCGCGAGCTCGGTCCGGGCGAGGGCAACATCGACCACATTGTGCCGCGCTCCCGGGGCGGACGCGATTCGTGGGAAAACTGCGTGTGGGCCTGCAAGGAGATCAACAGCCGCAAGGGCAATCGCCTGCCCGAAGAGGCGGGGCTCACGCTGTTGCGTTCTCCTGCCGCGCCCCGCGAACTGCCCGCCACGGCGTTCATCCGAAACGCGCACGGAATACCCGAGTGGGATCTGTTCCTCTCATAAGCCTCGTTCCGAAACCGTTCCAATCCCCGCGCCCGGGCTTTTGCAACCCGGGCGCGCTTCGCTTTTTTGTTCCACCTCAAACCAAAGGAAAGACCATGCGCACCATCCTCCGTTTCCAAAGCCAGCTGCTCTACCGCAAGAGCTACAAGCCCAGCCGCGTCCTTCGCATCCGATTGAGCGCGAAACCGGGTCTCACGTTCCGCCTGACCCGAGCCGGGCCGCTGCGAAAGCAGTCGTAGGCCAAAGTGTTTCATCCCGTGCGGCGACGTCGTCTTCGGACCGCGTCGCCGCGTTTCACCCATCGCTGTTCCCATCTCGATTCCACCCCACCATGAACTTCATTTTTCCCGCGCCGGCCGCTGCTGCCGGCAACCAACCCGGAACCGACCGTTCCATCACTCCGGCCGGTCCATCCACCGCGCCAAAACCCGATCCGAAACCCGTTCTTGAACTCGAAACGAACAGCCCACCCCAACCGCCCACGCTCGCCGAAACCAAGGCGCTCTGGGCGCTTGCCCGCTCTTGAAACTTCCGCCCGCCCATCTCAGCGAACCCTTGACGCGCTCACTTCAAACGCCGTCGCGGACTTCGCTGCGGTTCGCGGGCCTACGACTTCCTCACCTATGAATACCATTACCGAAACCAACACCCGCCTGATCGCATCCTCGCGTAACTGG
Source organism: uncultured Bifidobacterium sp. (assembly GCA_964491875.1). Taxonomy (GTDB): domain Bacteria; phylum Verrucomicrobiota; class Verrucomicrobiia; order Limisphaerales; family JADJPG01; genus JADJPG01. The sequence continues at coordinate 1,437 of CAZBIC010000047.1, read as the reverse complement.
ATCGAAGGCGAAGCCGTCCGGCAGCTCTGCGCCGCGGCCCGATTGCCCGGCGTCACGCTGGCCGTCGGACTGCCGGACTTGCATCCCGGCAAGGGCGGCCCGATCGGCGCGGCCTTTGTCACGCGCGATGTCATCTACCCGTATCTGATTGGCGGCGACATCGGCTGTGGCATGGCGCTGTTCTCCACGGGCCTGCTGCGCCGGAAGGCAAAGCTCGACCGCTGGAGCGCGCTGCGCTTCGACCTCGAACATCCCTGGGAAGGCGACGCCCGCGAACGTCTCGCCCGCGCCGGACTGTGCACGACGCAGTTCGTGGATTCCTTCGGAACACTGGGCGGTGGAAATCACTTCGCCGAGTTGCAGGCCATCGAGAAGGTCGAGGATGCATCAGCCCTCGCTCAGCTCGGTCTCGCGAAGGACGAACTGGTCACGCTCGTTCACAGCGGATCGCGCGGACTCGGCCAGTCCGTGCTCGAAACCTACGTGGAGGAACACGGCGCCAGCGGGGCGGAAGCGTCATCCGAAGCGGCGACGAATTATCTCCTGCTGCACGATCACGCGGTGAACTGGGCGAAAGCCAGCCGCGCGACATTGGCGGAACGTTTCGTCGGCGCTCTCGGAGGCGAAAGCCGGCCGGTAACGGACGCCTGCCACAATAGCATCGCCTGTCGCAACGTGGACGGCGAGACCGCGTGGCTCCATCGCAAAGGCGCTGCGCCTTCGGAAACCGGACCGATCGTGATTCCGGGTTCGCGAGGGACATTGAGCTACCTCGTTCAACCCATCGGAGACGGCGCTGCGCACGCGTGGTCCCTCGCGCACGGGGCCGGTCGGAAGTGGACTCGGAGCGAGAGCCGACTGCGGGTGCGGGAACGGTTCCATCACCAGGAACTCGTCCAAACGCCGCTCGGCGGCCGCGTGATCTGCGAGGAACGCGACCTCCTCTACGAAGAAGCACCGATGGCCTATAAAAACATCGAAGTGGTGATCGGGGATCTCGTTGAGGCAGGGATCATCTCGGTGATCGCCACGTTGCGCCCGCTCCTGACCTACAAGACGCGGAAGGAAAGGCGGTAACCAAGGCCTCAGGTGTTCGAGACGGTCCTCTTCTGTCCAGTGATGGGGAAGGAACGTCGCAGACATCTGAGGCTGCGGTCCGGCGCAAGAAATGTTCACCCATTTCAAAGAAGAACAAACGCCTTTACGAACCTTGACCGGCGCAGCCTTGACACGCCCCTCCCGAATCGGTCACAACCTGTCCACCGGCAACCCCAACCTCGCCTCGGCGTCGCTGTTTGCCGGCTTTGATCGATGTGCGCGTATGGCATCACTGATTCCTCGGACACGTATGGGCACGGACAGCCTGAATGAGAATTGCCGGTCCAGCGGTGGACAATCCGGGAGGAATTTGCTGTTCCATAATTCCCTTTGCGCGAA
>CAZBIC010000046.1:14175-55160 GCA_964491875.1 uncultured Bifidobacterium sp. | reverse complement strand
AACCGGCGACCTGCAACGACACTTGCCATGCGATTCAAACAATCCATAACGTTGTTACTCGGCTACAATCTGAATGCTGTGGGTCACTGGCGCAAACGCATCGCGAACCGCCTTCACCAGAGGTTTGCGAAAGCTCTCGGTAAACTTCTCGACCGCCGCCATGTCGACCTTGGCTTCGTGTCCGTGGAACTGCACCTTGATCTGGCGCGTTTCATATTCCTGCTTCGCCGCCACCGCCGCGTCCACCTTCGCGAACGCCTCGGAGAACGGATTCTTCGCAAAATCTTCGGCCAGATTCACGCCCACCGCCAGCTGCGCGGCGGAATAACTCTTGGACGCTTCCCCCCAAGTCACCTTGTAACGCGCAGCGGAACCGTTCTTGGCCACCAGCTTGAAGCGATTCAGCTCTTGATTGAACGGGATGAGCGTCATCGCGGAACGGATGGAGTTATCCTTGTTCAATTCGCCCGTGGCGCAGAACGGATACTTCGAGCTCTTGATGCGAACTTCGCCGGCGGTTGAATCCACCACCGCGTGTCCCTTGCTTGCAGTCGCCTTGCCGGTCGTCAGATCGACCTCGATGGTGCCGATCGAACCTTCCAGGCCGAGCCCTTTCAAAAACGCATACGCCATGACAAAGCTGCCCGACCATCCCGGATGCACGCCGTCTTTTCCGGCGATGGCATAATCAGCGCCGTACTTCTGCATCCCCTGATAGCCGGCGTTCAACATCGGCCAGAATACGTCCGCAAAGGCCACGCCGGTTTTCGCGGCGATATCGATGTCAATGTTCCGCAGTTCGCAAAGATTCAGATTCTTGGACTCCACCGAAGCGGCGTCCCAGTCCTTGCGCAGCCCGACGACACCAGCGGACCCGAGAACGACGCGCGTGCCATTGGCGACAAATGAATTCACAATCGCCGTCTGGGCTTCGCGATAACGGTCGCCAATCGACTTCTCGTAGGGACGATAGCCGTGGTCGTTCATTCCGTAGCAGGTTGTCGCGATGGTCGGATCAAAACGCAGGCAGTCGTTGGTCATGCGTTTGAGGAATCCCGGAGCCGTTTCACCGCCCCAGCCATACTGGCGCACGCTCACCTCGAGCTCCGGAACGCACACCGTGAGATACGTCTCCATCACTCGCGAATACATCTTCTGTTCGGTGATGGAATCACCGCAAATCGCCAGGCGATCACCCTTCTTCAGGAGCAGCCCGGCGGGAGCTGGAGCTTTGACGGGCTGGAACTTCGCGAAGTAGTCGGCCGCCGGTTTCGGCTCCAAGGTCTGCGCGACAAGCCCGGAGATTCCAACGACAACACAAAGCGACAATGCCAGGTAATATTTCATAAAGGTCGAGAAGATGGACGGTAGTCTTCGGTTTTCATTCATGAGCGTCAAGGTGCGATTCCCTCCGGGGCGCAATCGAAAGTGGCGGGCATCACTGCGTGCGTAACGCAGAGTGTTCCTCTGCTGTGTCGCCAAGTGACTTCTCAGCGAGTTACCAGTCTAGCCACCAGCTCCCAGATGTTGTCCGAGACTTCGTTGACCGACCGCGTCGCATCGACTATTCGAATCCGCTTCGGCTCAGTGGCGGCAATGGCCAGAAACCCCGCCTCCACTCGCTCGAAAAACGCCCGATCCGCCTCCTCCATCCGATCCCGTAGCGGTGCTGCAGCCAACCCGGAACCCGCTTGAGCATTCCGGCTTCGACGGCGTTCCTCGCTAACGGCGACGGGCACTTGCAGCAACAGGGTCAGGTGAGGCCGCGTCAGTCCCACGGCAAAATCAATGACTCGCCGGACGGAATCCAAATCGAGCTGACGACCATAGCCCTGATACGCCGTCGTGGAATCGTAGAAGCGATCGCAGAGGACGATTTCACCCACCTCCAATGCTGGCCGAATCACTTCGCGAACGAGCTGGGCACGGCTGGCGTTCATGAGAAGAAGCTCCGCCTCAGCGGTCATCGCGTGATTGGCTTCGCTGTGCTTCAGCGTGTGACGAATCTCCTCGCCGATCGGCGTGCCGCCCGGCTCGCGCAGGACGCGAACGGTGCGCCCCAATTCTCGGAGGCGATCAGCAAGTAGCTGAATCTGCGTGGATTTGCCTCCACCCTCAGTGCCTTCAAACGTAATGAACAAGCCGGTCACACCGGCAGTTCAGCACGAGACAACAGGGGATGCCAAGCTTTGGCGTGCTCGAAGAAATCTAGTTCGAACGAGGTGCCGTCGGCGCGGGTGGCACTGCGGCGCTGGGCGTCGCGGCAGGTCCGGAAACTGGACGCTGCGCGGGAAGTGTCTGCGGCCGGTTCGGGAACGCCTTCACCATGAAATCCACCAGCGCGTTGATCTGTTGTTCGTTGAGCGGACCGCCTTCTGATTCCGCAAACGCCGGCATCATCGAGCCCGCACGACCGTACGCGATCCACTTCCGCCAATGATCGGCGTTCGTCGGATGCGGCAACGTGCGCAAGTCCGGCACCTGGGCGGCGCGATGGTGGGAATTATGGCAGGTGGCGCACACCGCCGCGTAGAGCAAGCGTCCATCTGTCTTGCCTTTGGCCGGCTCCGAGTGGCACTTGGCACAGTCGGCGTTCTTGAAAACCACCTGACGATCCGCGAGAGCCAGCTGCATGTTTTTCAGACGCTCAGTGTCGCCCATGATTCCTGAGTTCTGCACGGGCAGCGATCCCGGCGCGGTGGCTCCTGGAATATGTGTGCGCACGGTGAGTTGTTTGATGCCGAGGCTGGTGTCGATGGTCACACCCTTTGCGATCATGCCGCTCTTCCCGGCGAGATTCATCACCACTTCGATGGGACCGTCTGAACCGGACGCAATCTTCCACGGCATCGGAGGCAACTTCGCCGTCGTGCAACCGCAGGAGGTGCGGACACTGTTCACCGAGATCTCCGATGGCGAGGTGTTGGTCAGCCAGAAGGTGAATCGCGATTCAGCTTCGCCCGGTTTGGCGGAATATTCTTTCGTCTCCGAATCCCATTTGATCAGGCTGATGTCTCCTGCCGCAGTCGGCGCGATTGCCGTCGCCGCAAGTGGCGACGGCAAGGTGACAGGCGGAGAAACTCGCGGCGGCGCTGCAGGAGCAGGCGAGGCGACGGGAGCAATCGGAGCCGCCGGCTGAGCAGCCGCCAAAGGACGCACGGGCGCCGGACGCGGCGTGACCTTGATGGGCGACGACGTCGGCAAGGGCGGCTTCGGCGGAACGGTCTGTGCCGCCATTGGCGATGAGGAAACAACCGCAAGCACAAGGGCCACGCTCAAGGTGCTGACTGGGAGAGTTTTCATAAAACTGGCGAAAACTAGTCCACCAACCCCACGCTGACGAGTAAAAAGAAGCGCGAAACGCCCGGGCCGCGCCTCAGAAGTTTTACCTTTTCTCCCACCCGCATTTTACCAATTCTCCATCTCCATGATTCGTAGCGCCGTCACCATTTCCCTCGTGCCCGAAGCCCGCGGCGGACCGTTCGTCTTCTGGGATGACCTCGCCGCCGGATGCGCCCGCGCCGCCGCGCATGGGTTCGATGCCGTCGAAATCTTCCCCCGCTCCACGAAGGATTTGAACGCCAAGCAGCTCAAGCAACTGCTCAAACAGCACAAGCTCAAGCTCGCCGCCATGGGCACTGGGGCCGGCTGGGTGGTTCACAAACTCCGCCTCACCGATCCCGACGCCCAAATCCGCACTCACGCTCGGAACTTCGTCGCCAGCATCATCGATTTCGCCGGCGGCTTCGGCGCCCCCGCCATCATCGGCTCCATGCAAGGACGCAGCGAAGGCACCGTCGTGCGCGAGCAAGCTTTCAACTGGCTCCGCGAAGCCCTCGAACAACTCGCCCCCCGCGCCCACGCCATGGGCGTTCCGCTGCTCATCGAGCCACTCAACCGCTACGAAACCAATCTCGTCAAATCCGTCGCCGACGGGCTCGAACTCCTCAAGCCGCTCCGGACCAAAAACGTGAAGCTGCTCGTCGATCTATTTCACGCCAACATCGAGGAGACCAGCATGGCCGACGCGCTGCGACTCGCCGGCTGCGATCTCGGCCACGTTCACTTCGCCGACAGCAACCGTCAGGCTGTTGGACTCGGCCACACGGACTACAGCCCCATCGCCGACGCGCTCCGCCAGATCGGCTATGACGGTTACGTGTCCGCTGAAATCCTTCCCCTGCCCGATTCCGAGACCGCCGCCCAACAAACCATGGCGAGCTTCCGCAAACACTTCCGCCCGGACTGAGCGCCACATGACCACTCTCATCATCGCCACCCGCAACGCGCACAAGGTTCAGGAAATCCAGGCCGTGCTCGGCAGTGACTTCCGCTACATGAACCTGAAGGATTTTCCCGAAGCGCCCAAAGTGGTCGAAGACCAGCCCACCATGCAGAAGAACGCCGTGAAGAAAGCGCGCGAACTCGCCAAGTGGCTGCAATACCTCTCCGGCTTTGACCTGCGCGTGCCGGGCGCCAGCGCCTACGTGCTCGCGGATGATTCCGGCCTTGAAGTCGATGCGCTCAGCGGCGCGCCCGGCGTCCACTCAGCCCGCTTCGCCGCACTCGATCACGCTGGCTCTGCTCCGGACGAAAACTCATCCGACGCCGACAACAACGCCAAGCTCCTCCGCCTGCTTGCTGATGTCCCGACGGAACGCCGCGCCGCGCGCTTCCGTTGCGTCCTCTCGCTCATGCAGGTGAAACCTCCGCAGCCCTCACTCGCCGGCCATCTCTTCGAAGGCACCTGCGAAGGCCACATCGCCTTAGAACCTCGCGGCGGCGCGGGCTTCGGCTACGATCCGCTCTTCATCCCCGTCGGCGGAACCGAATCCTTCGCTGAACTCGGCGAGGAAAAGAAGAACGCCATCAGCCATCGCTCCAAAGCCCTCGCCAAAATGCGCGACGCCATCGTCACGCTGATCCAAGGCGGGAAAAGGTTCTGAGCTTGTTCACAGAAGGTAGAGAACGAAGCAAAGCATCGAACTGAAACCTCTCAGTTCACTTCCACTTCGTTCCCTTTGTTGGCTTCTGTTGAGTTGGCCTCCTCACCCCGCCTTCAGCCGGCGCAGTTCCCCGCGCACCAGTTCCACGAGCGGCTTGATCGTCTGCGCGGTGAACTCCAGTCGCGCGCCTGCCGCCTGAAACAACTCCGGCAACGGACGCGAGCCACCCAAGGCCAGTCCGGCCTGGTAATCGCGCAGCGCCTTCGCCTTGTCGCGACGTGAATTCGCCCACACCTGCAACGCGCCAAGCTGCGCAATGCCGTATTCCACGTAGTAGAACGGGTAGAGGAAAATGTGCAGCTGCCGGTGCCAGAGATTCGCGCGCGTCGCTTCGTAGCCGCTCCAATCCACCGTGCCACCGAAGCGCTTCATCAAGTCCAGCCACGCCGCCGTTCGCTCCGCGCGCGTGTGACCCGGATGCGTGTAGATCCAATGCTGGAACGCATCTACCGTCGCCATCCACGGGAAGAACTTCACGATGCCTTCGAGATGCGTGATGCGCGCGCGGTTCGCGTCCGCCGGCGAATAGAACTCTTCGAGGAATTCGTTCCCGAGCAACTCCATGCTCATGCTCGCCACTTCGCAGAACTCAATCGGCGCATGGCGATACGGGTAGATCGATTCGTTCCGCGTCGCGAGCGCGTGGAAGGCGTGCCCCGCCTCGTGCAACATCGTCTCCACATCGCGCTGCAGACCGACCGCGTTCATGAAGATGAACGGCAGGCGCGACTCGTTCAGCGTCGATTGATAACCGCCCGGCGCCTTGCCTTTGCGATTATCGAGATCGAGCAGCCGCAAGTCCTGTATCTTCTGGAAGCCCGCCGCGAGCCCGGCGTCGAGCTTGTTGAAAATGTTCTGCGTGCGACTGACCATCTGCCCCACGTCGGAGAACGGCTTGAGCGGTCCGCGATTCAGCGGATCGACATCCATGTCCCACGGACGCAGCGAGGGCAACTGCAACTGTTGACGACGCGCCTCCTGAATCTCCCGCACCACCGGCATGATCTCCGATTCCACCGCCGCATGAAACGCCAGGCAATCGTCCGGCGTATAATCAAAGCGCCCGCGTGAACGGAACGCGTAGTCGCGGTAATTCGCGAAGCCCGCGTTCGCCGCAATCTTCTCGCGCAGCTTCACCATCTGGTCGAACTGCTCCTCGAACTTCTCCGCCTCCTGCAAGCGCCGCTTCGCCACCAGCTCCCACGCTTCCTGACGCAACGCGCGATCCGGATCCTCCAGATGCTTCGCCATCTGCGGCAACGTCCGTTCCTCGCCACGGAACGTCACCGTGAGCGAGCCGGACAATTCCTGATACTGCTGACCGACCTTCGCCTCCTCGGTTTCCAGCGGCACATTCTCCTGCCGGAACAACTCGACGTGGACGGCGGTATCGCGATCGAACACTTCATAGCGCGCTTTCGGCAACTGCGCCCGGCACGGATGCGCGAGGTAAATCTGCGAGAGCTTGAACTGACGCGGCTTCAGCTCCGGCTCGATCTTCTCCACGTAATCGAGATACGCCTGCTTCGCCTCCGAGTTGTCCGTGTGACAACTCATCGCGATGTAACGCTTCGCGGATTCCTCATCCAGCGCCGCGCTCAACTCGCCCCACGCCAGCAGCCACTGCTCAAACTCCGCCAGCGAACCCGCCTTCGCCGCGCGCGCCTCCAGTCGATCAAACAACGGCGCGAGCTGGGACCAATTCCCGAGGTCCGCATCCACCGGCACAAACTCCCGCGGCGCAAACGGCGGCAACTTTCCAAAAGGCAACAAGTTCATGGGCGGAAGAATGGTCTCAACGAGCCCATCATCGCAAAAGAAAAGTAGGAACGGCACGTATGCCTCAACAGTTCACTGTGTCGAGGACTAATCGATCTCCTCAGCAGAAAACGATCAAACCTGACCGACAGATTTGGTCGAAGCTGCGGTGGGAAAAAACCTGAAAACAACCATTCAATTTGTCATTCCAACTTCCCAAGTAAACCGTTACAAACCCTGACGTGAGTGAGCAAAAAACAGAGAAACTAAGACTTCTAGGAAACGTCTTTTCGCCGTCGGCGCCAATTACCTCAAAAGATCTCTTTTTAGGACGCTCCGACCAGTTGGATAAAATCATTGACGCAATTAACGAGCGCGGCCAACACGCGATCTTGTACGGAGAGCGAGGTGTTGGAAAAACATCTCTCGCCAACATGCTGAAGTTCACCATTGAAAACGTCCTTGCGGTCAAGGTTACCTGCAACCGATCGGAGGGCTTCAGGGAGATTTGGGATAAAGCTCTCAAGAAAGTAAAATTTGTTAACTCGTCTGAAGGAATGGGATTCCAGCCGATCGAACGGACAGAAGTGGTACAGCTGGACCTTTTCCTACCAGATAAACCCGAAATCGGACCCCTTGACATCCAGAACGTGCTGGAGGCGGTCGCTTTTCCACTCCTTTTCATCTTTGATGAGTTTGACAGCATCAAGGACGAATCCACTAAAACCATGCTAGCGGACACTATGAAGGCGTTGTCTGACAACGCACCCCATATTACGCTGCTAGTCGTCGGTATTGGGGATAATGTGACCAGCCTGATCGGAGAGCACCGTTCTCTTGAGAGGTGCATTAAACAAATTCAAATGCCAAGAATGTCAGACGATGAATTGCAGGCGATCATCGATAAAGGACTCTCCGCCCTTCAAATCGAAATGAACTCGGAGGTAAAATCGATGATCGTTCAGTTCTCAATCGGCTTTCCCCACTATACTCACTTACTGTCAAAATACTCGGCTACCGCCGCCTTAAATGACGATAGCCGCATTGTTGAAAAGACTCACTTTCTCCACGCAATCAACGAAAGCCTTACAAACGCCGACCAGAGCATTCGAGGGGCGTTCCAGAAAGCCACGATCGTATCCAAAGATAGCTCTCGGTTTGAAGACGTTATTAGTGCCGCAGCCACTGCCGAGGAAGACGAGCATCGAACGTTCAGCATGAACGACTTGATCGACGCATTCCGCATTCTAACAGGGCAAACCGTGAAGAGGCAGTCACTCGCTTACTCCGTTGGAAAGCTTTGCACTGAGGAGCGCGCCTCGATCCTCGAAGTGGTTGGGCGATCGAAGAACATCCGTTACCGATTCAAAAATCCACTGATTAAAGTATACGTGAAGCTGAAGCTCCTTCAGGGCAAAGCTAGCCAACCTCGCCCACTTCCACTGATTCTCCCTGGGCTGCAATAGAAAACACTAGGCTTTGCGATCAGAAAATTCTTCTCAGAGCGGGCGCTCTGATTAATTGCATTTTCCGCTCGCCTAGTAGGATATACGTTTTCCCTGTGACTTCTTTCCGCTTCTGCTTCAATCCGCGCCATGCAAAAGACGTTGCTCGCGTTCGTGGATGACATCTACGAGGACCTGGAACTCTGGTATCCGAAGCTGCGGCTCGAAGAGGCCGGCTACTCGACGCGCCTCGCCGCGAAGGAACTCCGCACCTTCACCGGCAAGCACGGTTATCCCGCGAAGGCCGACCTATTGCTCGACGCCGCCCGCTCGACCGACTTCGCCGGGCTGCTGATTCCCGGCGGCTTCATGCCGGACAAGCTGCGTCGCGATGCGAAGGTGCTTTCACTCACGCGCGAGTTCCACGAGCAAGGCAAGCTCGTCGCGTTCATCTGTCACGGCGGGTGGATTCCCATCTCCGCGAAGATTCTCAAGGGCCGGCGTGTCACCGGCTCACGTGGTATCAAGGACGATTTGGAAAACGCCGGCGGCATCTGGGTGGATGAACCCGTCGTGGTCGACGGCAATCTCGTCTCCAGCCGCACGCCGTTGGACCTCGCGCCATTCGCGAAGGCGATGGTGGACTGTCTTCAGACTCAAACTCGCGCCTGATTTTTAACCACGGATGGACACCGATGCACACGGATTCAAAGGCAGAGCTGGACACGAATTACACGAATCTTCACGAATCAGATTCTGCATTCGTGCAAATTTGTGAAATTCGTGTCTCGCATCCGTGTTTATCTGTGTCCATCCGTGGTATTAAACTATTAATCTGATGTCTCGTCACACTCATCTCTCCGGCACGCCAGATCCCACCCTCTCCGCCAAGTCGCGCAGCACTTGGGAAATCGTCCGGCGCGTCTCCGTTTACCTGAAGCCCTACAAATGGATGGCGCTGACCACCATGCTGTGCGCGATTCTTTCCACGCTCTGCGGCTTCGCGTTCCCTCGGCTCACCCAGTTCATCATCGACGACGTCATCGCCGGCGGTCGCCCCGACCTGATGACACCCGTGATGCTCGCGCTGCTCGGCGCGTTCCTCCTGCGCGATCTCTTCAACAGCCTGCGCATCCGCGTAAACAACATCTTCGAGCAAAATGTCATCTACGACATGCGCCGCGAAGTCTTCGGCCGGCTGCAACGCCTGCCGGTGAACTACTTTGACCAACGCGCCTCGGGCGATCTCATGACGCGTGTGATCGAAGACGTGAACTCTGTCGAGCGCGTGCTCATTGACGGCACCGAGCAAGGCACCGTCGCGCTGCTCAGCATTTTTGGCGTGCTCGGATTTCTCCTTTACCAAAACGCCGCGCTAGCCGGCATCGCGCTCATTCCCCTGCCCATCCTCGCGGGCGGCGCGCTGTGGTACACGCTCACGGCACACACGCGTTACCGTGCGCAACGCCAGGCCTCCAGCGCCATGAACGCGCTGCTCATGGACAACCTCCAGGGCGTGCGCCAGATCAAAGCCTACGGCCAGCAGACGCACGAAGACGCGCGCTTCGCCAGCCGCGCGGATGACTTGCGCAAGGGAACGCTCGGCGTCATGCGCGTGTGGGCGAACTACTCTCCCGCGATGAGCTTCGCCGCCGCGCTCGGCAGCGGACTCGTCCTCTGGTTCGGCGGCCAGATGGTTATCGCGAACACCATGAAGCTCGGCGAACTCGTCGGCTTCCTCTTTTTCCTCACGCTCTTCTACGAACCGATTGGTCGCCTGCACGGCTTGAACCAAATGCTCCAAGCCGCGCGCGCCGCCGGCGAACGCGTGTTCGACATCCTTGATGCCACCACCGAATCCGCCAGCGCCCGCCGCACCGAAAGCCTGCGCCTGCCCATTCGCGGCGAGATCGTGTACGAGAACGTGCAGTTCGGCTACGGCCCGGAACGCGTCGTGTTGCGTGACATTTCGCTCCATGCGAAGCCCGGCCAGATGATCGCGCTCGTCGGTCCGACCGGCGCCGGCAAGTCCACGCTGGTCAATCTCCTTCCGGCGTTCTACGAAGCCACCGGCGGCCGCATCACCATCGACGGACAGGACATCAGCCGCGCGTCGCTCGAATCCCTGCGCACGAACATCAGCGTTGTGAGCCAGGAACCGTTCCTCTTCAACGGCACCGTGCGCGAGAACATCCTCTACGGCAAACTCGACGCCACCGAGGCCGAACTCATCGCCGCCGCTAAAGCCGCGAACTGCCACGACTTCATCACGCGCCTGCCAGAAGGCTACGATTCCCGCGTCGGCGAACGTGGCGTTAAACTCAGCGTCGGCGAGAAGCAACGCGTCAGCATCGCCCGGGCGCTGTTGAAGAGCGCGCCGCTACTCATCCTCGACGAAGCCACCGCCAGCGTGGACACCGCCACCGAGCGGCTCATCCAGGAAGCGCTCGAACGCCTGATGGCCGGCCGCACCAGCTTCGTCATCGCGCACCGCCTCAGCACGATTCGCAACGCCGACCAGATTCTCGTGCTGCGCGCCGGGCAAATCATCGAGCGCGGCACCCACGACGAACTGCTTGCGCTTGACGGTCTTTACGCCCGCCTCGCGCGCATCCAAAACACCACCTTCATCGAGGAAAGTTTCGAGAAGCTGACGGAAGCGTAAGGGATTGCTGGAAGACTTTTTCCAGTAGGAGTCGAGGTAACGAGACTCTGCTCTTTTGAGGAACGAAGCGGATCGCGCGAAAAGGATTTGAGTCTCGTCACCTCGGTTCCTGCCAGGCAGCCGAGTTTTCCACGCCCAGCAAAGCTCGGCGCTCCGGTTCGTGGTCGCGGCCCGTACGGGTTTTATGCCGCCTTCGGCAAGGGCAACGTCCCCTGCTTGTCCTTCGCGGACCGCGTCGTTGCCTCACCGACTCGACAAGCCGAAACATACTCCGCGTAAAATTTCGGCGCGTCCGCCTCGAACTGCACCACCAACTTGTCCAGCTTCCCCTTGAGAATCTGAACCGCCTGCGTGAAAGCCGCGCGCAACTGTTCCGTGGCCGCGCTGCTCGTGGCCCGCGTGCGACGCGGCTCCGGCTGTGCCGAGCGGAACGCATCGATCTTCGTCTGCAACGCGGTCAGCTTCGCCTGCGTCACGCCATACTCGTCGTCGAGCGCGTCCAGATTCTCCGTGGCGGCGCGGCGTGGATGTTCTCGCACCGCGTGATGATCTGCGCTTCACGTCCGCGTGCGAGATCCGAGCGGGAAAAATCCACCTTGGCGGCGAGCGCCGCGTCGTTCGTGTCCGAGGCGAGCGCGGCCACGGCGCTACCGATGCTGTGAGCGTCCGTGACCAGGGCGACGAGGCAGAGCGCCTTTTCCGCGCCGGCACCGGATCTATCCGCCTGAATGCGGGCGAGTTCATCAATCGATTCGAGACAATTATCAAAGGCCGTGACCGAGCGCTTGAACGCCGCGAGCGGCGTCCAGATGGCCTTGAACGATTCGAGCGTATCGGAGAGCGTGCGATATGCGTTGGGAATCTATTGCCCGCGAGCGGAGGGATCCAAACTGCGAGCGTAAGCCGATGGCTTGCGGATGTAGTCAGCGGCGCCAGATTCGGATACTTCGGGAAGTAGACGGTGGCCGCAGCGTGCGGGAATTGCGCCAGGAGAAGAACATCTCGGAGGCAACGCATCACCGGTGGCGTGCGCAGTTCGGATTGATGGAGCTGAACGAAGCCCGGAGGCTCAAGGAACGGGAGCGTGAGAACAGTGAGTTGAAGAAGATGCTAGCAGAGTCACTGCTCAAGAACCGGATCTTGGAGGCCGTATGCGAAAAAGGGTCTGGGCGCGGCGGGAACTGGCGCAACGGCTGACCGCCGCCGGGACATGTTCTGCGCGAGTGGCCTGCCGTATTTTGAAGACGGCCCGTTTCAAGTATCTCTATCGTGCGAAGCTGGCGACGCCAAGGGAGCGCAGCCTTCAGCAATGGTTTACGAATTTGTTAGAGCGACATTCTATCCATCCCCCGCAGACCGATCGCGATTTTACTCCTTCCGCAGGCGGTAGCACTTGATCACGCCGACCGCCGGCACGGTCACCGTGTGCTCGGTCCGGGTGTCGATTACTGCGGTCTGCGTTCGAGCCCATCGAAGTGAACCGGGAGAAGGATTCTCTTCGAGCACGAATCCATCCACCGTTACCGGCCAGGACAAGACGACCTTGCCTCCAGGCGCGGGACGTATGTTCAACCCCGGCGCTTCCGGAGTTTGCACTACAGTGATGCCCGTCCAGAATCCGGACTCCATTGCAAATACTCGAAGTGCAGACAGACAGCTTCACCCCACCATCCATCCGCTGAATCTCACGCGGCTATTCCCACGCATGCGCGTGGGCTTCGACCAGCCAAAGCAATTTGTCTACGCCACGCGATACTTCAGTGAACAGGTCTGCCGTGTTCGCATCACCAATCTTGGCAGCCGCATCAATGGCCGCGCGACTGGTCTTTCCAAATGCCGCCAACGCGCTGGAGAGAGCTTCGACATGCACGGGTCCGGAGGCGATGTCGACCGGATAGCGCTTCATTCGAGAAGCCTTCGAAACCACCTGAATCGTTCCGAGCGCCACGCCGCCCAGTTCAACCGCGCGCTCAGCCAGGTCGTCCGAGAATCCTGCGAACTCTTCGGCGACCTTGTCGAACAACTCATGCAGGGCAATGAAGTGCGGACCCTTGACGTTCCAGTGGGCCTGCTTCGCCTGCAGCTGCAGATCGAGCGCGTCCGCCAACTGCTGGTTGAGCAATCCGATACTGGTTCGACGAACTTTCTCACTCAGATTGTTCTTCGTTTGATGAAGCGTGGTCTTCATGGGTATCAAAACGCAAAACAGTCGCACCCCAATCCAAAGAACTCCGCGTAGCGATTCCGCGCCGCCTCCGCCCCGGCGAAAAGTTGCTTCAGCGAATGGGAACATCCGTGCTCATGACAGGTTTCACTGTGTTGATGCTGCGGCATCGGCACTCCCGCACGGGCGGCTTTGCGCACATCGAGCGGCGCACCGTAACCTCCGAACACTTTTATCGGCGACCACTCGGGCAACACCGGAATGGATCCATGAGCGTGTGGCGCGAACTCGTCCGTGGCGTGAACGATCTTCCCGCCCACCACGGTCAGCACTGACTGGATGGCCTTGATGCTTCCATCCGGAACGGCGAAGTAGTCATCCGTAAGCGCCACCAGATCAGCGAGCTGCCCCACCGCAATCGACCCCTTCTTCGCACTCTCCGTGCTGAACCAACTGCTGCCTTGCGTGTAGAGTCGAAGCGCCTCCTCGCGGCTCAGACAATTTCTGTCCGGATACATGGAGACACCACCCACGGTCCTGCCCGTCGTGAGCCAGTAGAGCGACACCCACGGGTTGTAACTCGCTACACGCGTCGCGTCGGTGCCCGCGCCGACAGGCACACCCAGTTCAAGCATCTTGCGGACTGGAGGCGTGCGTTCGGCGGCCTGTTTGCCATAGCGATCCATGAAGTATTCCCCTTGGAACGCCATGCGATGTTGCACGGCAATGCCACCGCCGAGCGCCTTCACGCGTTCGAGGTTTCGATCGGAAATCGTCTCACAGTGATCGAAGAACCAGTTCAAGCCTTTGAATGGCACATCGCGATTCACTTCCTCGAACACATTCAGGAATCGCGTGATGCTCTCGTCATAGGTGGCGTGCAGTCGAAACGGCCACTTGTTCGCCGCGAGCAGCGATACAACCTCTTTCAACTCGCCCTCGAGGGAAGCGTTCAAGTCAGGCCGCGGCTCAAGGAAATCCTCAAAATCTGCTGCGCTGAATACCAGCATCTCCCCTGCTCCGTTGCATCGCAGGTAATCGTCCCCCTTGCCTGGCCCGGTCATCTTGATCCAGCGCGCGAAGTCCTCCTTTTCCTGCTTCGGCTTTTGCGTGAAGAGATTGTAAGCGATGCGCACGGTCAGTTCGCCGCGTTTGTGCAGCTCGTCGATGATGGCGTAGTCCTCCGGGTAGTTCTGAAAGCCGCCACCTGCATCGATGATGCTGGTCAGTCCGAGGCGGTTCAGTTCACGCATGAAATGTCGCGTGGAATTCAACTGATGCTCCGGCGGCAGCTTCGGGCCTTTCGCCAGCGTGGAGTAGAGAATCGTGGCGTTGGGTCGCGCAATGAGCAGCCCCGTGGGATTCCCCGATGAATCACGCTGAATCTCCCCTCCGGGCGGATTCGGCGTGTCCTTTGTGTAACCGCACGCGCGCAACGCCGCCTTGTTCAACAACGCCCGGCAGTACAGGTGCAGAATGAACACGGGCGTTTCCGGCGCGGCCGCGTTGATTTCATCGAGGGTCGGCATCCGACGTTCGGCGAACTGAAACTCGCTCCAGCCGCCGACCACGCGCACCCATTGACCAGGAGGCGTGCGTTGCGCTTGCTCCTTCAACATGCGCAATCCATCCGCCAGCGATGGCACGCCGTCCCAACGCAGCTCCATGTTGTAGTTCAGCCCGCCACGAATGACGTGCAGGTGCGAGTCGTTGAGACCCGGAATCACCCTCCGTCCCTTGAGATCAATCACCCTGGTGTGCGGGCTTGGTTCGTAGTCTTCAGCTTCGTCCACGGCGACGATCCGTCCGTCCTTGATGGCGACGTTCCTCGCTTCGGGATACTTGGGGTCAAGCGTGACGATGCGGCCGTTGTGGAGAATGAGGTCGGGCGTGTCTTTCATAGGAGTTGAGGTTGGCGTGGAGGTTTTGCAGCCGGAAATCGCCGCGACGGCTGCCAGGCTCGCGGTGTCTCGGAGAAATCGGCGGCGGTTCATAAGCTCAGAACTGGATGCGAAAGGAGGTTTGAAAATAGTCCACGTCGCGCCCGCCTACAGCGGTCAGGGACTCGCCGGCGAAATGGTGCGTGTAACCCGCCGCCAGCTCGATGGAGGGATGCGGCGCCCAGCTCGCAGAAAGATTCGTTGCCGTGCCGAGGAATCGTTCACCGTCCGCCGCGGGCGGAGCAACGCGCGTGAACGGTGGCCCGTACACGAAGTCATCGCCGCTGAAGCGCCACAAGAAGTTCACGCCTCCAGTGATGGTGAAACCGCGGAGGGGTTCGATCGTGACCACTGGGTTGAGATTGTAGAGGTTCGAAGGGGACACATAACCGCCTTCATTGAAGTAATTGTTCGCTTGAAAGAGCGGATTGAAGGTGTGAACCCGGCCCGTCGCATCACCGCCGGAGATCACGTCACCTTTGATGCCCAGCGTCAGCTTCCACGAAGTAAAATTCCACACGTATCCGGCCCCCAGACTCGCAGCCCCGGCAATGATTGTCCGCGCACCTGCGTCTCCGAACTGAAAAATCAACTCGTGATTGAAGATCCATGGCTCCGATTTGTCCCACCACCTCGCCCCCACCGTGTGACGAAGTTCCGTCGCTCGCGCCCCCGCCAGCAGCGACTCCTCCGCGCGCATCCCGAGGTAATAGAGATCCGCGCGCGCAGTTCCACCGAGCGACCACGGTGCCGGCCCAACGCCGTAAATTCCCCACCAGAGCACGTCGCCCGCGTGCGACTGGTTGTCGAAGGCATCCGGCTTAACCTGCACGGGCGAAGCGACAAGGCCATCGACCTGCCAGCGGGAATCAGGACGGCGCCACGACAGTCGCACGGCATCGTGCGTCAGCCTTTGATTGGCCCCCTCCCGATGGGCGATCAAACGACCGGACCCATAATACAACACCTGTCGACCGACCCGAGCGACCAGCTCTTGCGAATCGCCCATAGGCTGACGGGCCTGAAGATAGAGCTGCAACAGATCGGGATCATCGCGATCCGGCGGCGCAGCCGGTTGCTCTTTGTCAGCGAGATCACCCCACGTCAGCTCGGTGAACCATTCAACGCGGTCCCGAAAATCGACTGCCAGTCCCAGTTGCAAGCGTTGGTGCAACCAGGAATCTCTCGAGTATCCGCCGAGTCCAAAGTCGGGATTACGATAAACCTCCACCATCGTTCGGGCATGACCGCTTGGCGTGAATCGCCATCCCGGCGCGTCACCCCACGCAAGTTGATCAGAGAACCAGCCATCGGCGACGGGCGGAACACGGTCCCACGGCTCCGGCGAAGATCCACGCACCAACAAGGCTCCACCGATCAACACGACCAGGCCATGCGTCGTGAGTTGGACCAGCGTCCAGCATCGGCAGTTGGAGATTGGCTCCGCGCAGGCCATGGCTCAGTGGGGGGAAGGGAACTTGCCAGCATCAATTGCCATCGGACATCCGGTGGCGCCAGGCTCCAGATGCAAACCATGCTGCACCTCGGGAGGGAGACTGCCTTGGTGAAATCGAATGACACGCTCCTCAATGACCCGAGTGTTGAACGTGGTGCGGTCCGCCTGACGCAAGTGTTCCTGCCATGAGCCGACGAGAAACACCTCGCTCAACACGCGCGGATTCTTAAGGTCCCGCCACAGTTGCCAGCGATATGCGCCGTCCCGCAATCGACTGTCCCGCAACTCGGCAATCGCACGAAAAAACTCCGGCTCGTCCCCTTCGCGAACCTCGTAGCGCACCACGATTCGCACCGGGCCTTCATCCGGCTGCGGCAAAAGAGCCAGATCGTCATGCCGATGATCGTGCGCCGCCGGACTTAAGTCCGCCATCAGCGACCGATCGACAGGCAACGCGCGCGTGGCAACGAGATAAACAATCAGTCCGCCCGCAGCGACAAACAACGCCACCCCTATTCCGTAACGGCCGGTCAGTTGCCCCCAAAGGATCGCGCCCAGAGCAATCGCGCCCTGAAACGCCAGCAACTGCACCGCAGAGGCGCGCGCGCGAATCCAATGCGGGAACACCGATTGTCCGGCGAAGTTAAGCTGGGCCATCGTGACCAGCCATGCGGCTCCCGCGGGGAACAACACTGCCGCCAGCAACCACTCCGTCCGCGCGAACGGCATCCCCGCCGCAGCGGCCAGCGCAACGACACCCGCCCCAAAAACGATCTGGTCCACGGAGAACCTCTGCCGCAACCGCGGCAAAACGAAGATCGCAGATACGATTCCGCCGGCACCATAGGTTCCCATCAGCAAACCGAAGCTGGACGCCGGCAGGCCGAGCTGTTTCACCGTCAACGGCAGCAACGCCACCGGCGCAAATGCGGCAAAAGCAAACAACGCATGGCGGATAAGCACATGCTGTATCGCTCGCGAATACCGTACGTAGCGGATGGCGGCGATCATCGCACTAATCACGGTTTCCGCATGTGGTTTCGCCGCCGGAGCGGGCCGATGCCAGCGCCAGAGAACCCATCCAACTCCAAGGAATGTGACCGCATTGAAGGTAAAGGCGGGAGCCGGACCAAACTGACCGACAACAAGCCCGCCAAAGAACGGCCCCAGCGCGCGCGATAAATTCACACCGATGCTGCCAAGCGTTATGGCGCTGGCCATCATCGGCTTTTCAATCACCTCCGGCATCAGGGACTGCCAGGCCGGCATGCCGAAGGCCATCGTTGTACCCAGAAGAAATGCTCCTGCCAGCAACGCTCCCGGCGGCAGCGGAGCCAGGATGGCGAACCCCGCCATCGCGCCAGCGACCATCGCCCCCACCACGTTGACACCAATCAGAAAGGTGCGCTTGTCGACAATGTCCGCGAGAGAACCCGCCGGCAGCGCAAAGAGAAACAGCGGTGCGCTGAGCAGTGTTTGAAACAGCGTCACCACCCACGCCTGATCCGTCGCCATCGTCAGCGACCAGACCGCAGCCGTGTCGTGCGTGGTGGAACCGATGCCCGAACCAACACTCGCGAACCAGAGGGCTCGAAACAACGGGTGTCGTAGCGCCAGCCAGGGCGATGAAGTCGAAGCATTGTTCACCATAAGAGGACGAGAGCGCCCCGGCCCGCCTGCCGGGCCGGGGCGCTTCGGTTTAGTGATTCTTCTTCGGCACCACCTGGGGTTTCTGGGCCGACTGCGGCGCGTGATGCACCATCGTGTAGGCGTACTCGACGCCAACTCCATACGCGCCTGCCTGGCCTTTCAGGAGGCCCATCAGGTTGTTGTAGTGCTCTCGGTTCTTCCAATCACGCTGCCACTCCAGCAACGCCGCAATCGTCGTGGTTCGGACCGCGCCCGCCTGCACCATCCGCGAAAGCGCAGCCTCCTGCGCTGCAGGTGATGTGGCCCCACAGCAATCTTCAACCACGTAGATGTTATAGCCGGCACCGAGCATCTCGATCGTCGGCCACGTCACGCACACCTCGGTCCAGAGCCCGGTCATGATGATGTTCTTGCGTCCGGTCGCCTCGATGGCTTTGCGAAAGCCCGCGTCATCCCACGAGTTCATCGACGTCCGTTCGACCACCGGCTGGCCGGGAAACACGTCAAGCAACTGCGGCCAGATGTAGCCGGAGAACGATTCGGTTTCGACCGCGGTCAGGATGGCAGGGACGTTGAACTCCTTCGCAACTTTTGCGAGGAGCGTGACGTTGTTGATGAGTGCGGCGCGATCGATGTTTGCGACGCCAAAGGTCATCTGAGGCTGGTGATCAATGAATACAACCGCACTGTCTTCAGGAGTGTAGAGTTTATTGTAGTTCGCCATATCTTGTTTTTGTTTGAGGTTTATGTTGGGAATGAGATGCCGAAAGGAGTTGCTTGTTATTGCTTCAATCGCGCTGCGATGGAGGCAACGTGTTTGCCTTGGAATCGAGCCTGGGAGATCTCCTTCGCGGACGGCTGACGGGAACCATCGGCCCCGGCGATCGTTGCCGCGCCCCAGGGCGAGCCACCTTTCAACTCGCTGATATCCGCCAGTTCCGGACAAGCGTAAGGCAGACCGACGAAGATCATGCCGTGGTGAATCAGCGTGGTGGCAAAGCTGATGATCGTGCTTTCGTTGCCGCCACCCGTGCCGGTGCTGGTGAAAACACTGCCGGGCTTGCCAACGAGCGCGCCTTTGACCCACAGGCCGCCAGTGCGATCGAGAAACGCCCGCATCGGGGCAGCCATGTTGCCAAAGCGCGTTGGCGTCCCGAAGAGGATGGCGTCGTAATCGCCGAGTTCTTCTGCGTTGGCAGCCGGCACGGGAGACGAGCCATGGCGTTCAGCATCTTCATCGAGGGTCAATTCCGGCACTCGCTTGATGACGACTTCGGTGCCGGTCACACCGCGAGCGCCTTCTGCAATAGCTTCAGCCAGCTTTGCCACGTGGCCGTAGCGGGAGTAGTAGAGAACGAGGATTTTTGTCATGAGTTTGGGAGTTGTTTGATAGGCAGTATGTTTTACGGAGACGGAACAGCAGAGGTCGGAAAGCCGGGGGCCTTGCGCAATCGCAGGATCTGCAACGTCGCAACGATCAAGAACAATGCAAACAAGACACCTGTGATGGCCTGCAACTCCGGACCTTCGCGATCCTTGATCAGGGGATTGTTGAGCGGCAGCCGAGTCGTGGTTTCAACAAAACCGGGAATGAGATGGAACAGGACTGTGGCGGTGTAACTCACAACTTCGACATAGCGTGACCAGCGGCCAAACCGGCCATGGGCCGCGAAGGCGGCGATGACCAGAACCAACAACGTGATGAGTCCTAGTGCATGCGGCTTGCCGAAACCGCCGTGCTGCACGATGGGAAATCCCGTGAGGCAAGTGACCACCGTCGTCCAAACGTAAACCTTTCCGAGAAGGGTGCGCGCGCTAATCTGCTTGTCTCGAATCAGCGCAAACAACCCTGCGCCGAGTGCAACCAAGCTGATGACGGTATGGCCGATCCCAAGTGTGGTGAGGGCGAGCATAAAGCCAATCCTTCAGCGGGAACCGCCCGCGATGATCAAGGTTTCACCGGTGATCCACGCCGAATCAGCAGAGGCAAGGAAGACAGCCGCTCCCGCGATGTCATTCGGCTGGCCGAGGCGGCCAAGTGGCGTTAGCGCGAGCACCTGCTTCTTCATCTCGCTCTCCTCGATGCCGGCGGCGTGAGTTCCCTCAGTCTCCACCATTCCGGGGCGGATGGCGTTGACCCGAATCTTCCGCGGCCCAAGCTCCGTGGCGAGCGAACGAGTAATGGCATCGACCGCGCCCTTGGTCCCGCTGTAAACCGAAGCATTGGGGAACGCGAGCGTGCTCACCACCGAGCTGATGTTGACGACGCTGCCGCCAGCGGAATCGAACAGCTTCACCGCCGCTTGCGTTGCGAAAATGAGACCGAGAACGTTCAGGTCAAACTGCCTCCGGAAGTGCGCCTCGGTGATGCCCTCCAATGGCGAGAACTCGTAGATACCTGCGTTGTTGACCAGAATGTCGAGTCGGCCAAACGCCTCCTTGGCTGAGGCAAACAGTCGCTCCACATCTGCCAGCTTCGCGACATCCGCCTGTATCGCGACCGCTCTTCCGCCCGCGCTGACGATGTCTGACACAACCTTCTCCGCGCCAGATTTACTGGAAGCGTAGTTCACCACCACCGCGGCGCCGTTTGCCGCAAGCTGCCTCGCGATGGCCGAGCCAATTCCCTTCGAAGCGCCGGTGACGATCGCGACCTTGCCCTCAAGTCTGTTTGCAATCTTTGTGTTCATGTTCGGTTCGACTGGTTGATGTTCTACTGTTTGATCTTGGTTCTACTCCCGGTTCAAGAATCCGCCCAATACCGTGTTGTTCGCGCAACGATGCCTTTAAGGCATCGTCAGGGACCACTCGCCGCAAACTCAGGCACGGGCAAAATCGAGAAGGTCTTGGTTGAACTGATCCTTGCTGGTGTCCCCGAGGCTGTGTGAGCCGCCGGCATAAATCTTCAGCACAGAATTCTTCACGAGTTTGGCCGACAACTTTGCGGACGCATCGATCGGAACAATCTGATCATCATCGCCGTGAATGATCAGAGTCGGCACGTCGAACCTCTTGAGATCTTCAGTGAAGTCGGTTTCCGAGAATGCCTTGATGCAGTCGTACGCGTTCTTGTGCCCTGACATCATGCCCTGCATCCACCATGACTGAATCAACCCCTGCGAAACCTTCGCGCCAGGTCGGTTAAAGTTGAAGAACGGGCCACTCGCAACGTTGAGGAAGAACTGCGATCGATCCTCGAGGTAGGCCTTGCGGAATCCGTCAAACACCTCCATCGGCAGGCCTCCCGGATTGTTCTTGGTCTTCAGCATGATTGGAGGAACAGCACCCATGAGCACAGCCTTGGCGACTCGCTTCGTCCCGTGCCGACCGATTAATCGGGCCACCTCACCACCGCCAGTCGAATGCCCAACCATCATGACCTTCCGCAGATCCAGCGCCTCGAAAAGCTCGGCCAGATCGTCCGCGTACTGATCCATGTGATTGCCGTCCCAAGGCTGACTTGATCTTCCATGACCACGCCGATCATGAGCTATGCAACGGCAGCCGTGCGACGCGAGGAAGAACATTTGGGATTCCCATGCGTCAGCCGATAGCGGCCACCCATGGCTGAACGTGATGACTGGGCCGTTCCTTGGTCCCCAGTCCTTGTAGTAGATGGTTGTTCCGTCTTTAGTCGTGATGTAGCTCATGTGTTGGTTCTCCTGTTGGTTTGTTGAACTCTCCCATTCACAACCGAATCTCCGCGCGAGTTGTGAAAGCTAAAAATGGAACGCTCCGCGATCGGCGCGTGTTCAATGCGGATTGAACGCTCCTCCCAACGCGAGCCGGCATTCGCCAGCAGCGCTGGGTGCCTTTTCAATTCGAATGGTTGGGTTGGAGTCACTGTGATCTGGCGGACTGCCCCGCCACACATCAGTGCGAGAAAAAGGAATGAAGTGGCTAAACGACCTCAACTTTTTTTGCCAAGCCACGATCGCGGCGAAGCACGACTACGAGGTTTTGATCTCGTTGAAGATCCAGGAACGCGCGAAGGCCCAGTAATTCTTGACTGTCGCCACGCTGACGCCCAGCACTTGCGCGGTCTCCTCGTTGGTCATGCCGGCGAAATAGCGCAGCTTTACCACCTGAGCTTGGGCCGGATACTGCCGCGCAAAACGATCAAGCACATCATGCACGGCCAGCAGTTGCTCATCCGGCCCGGGGGCAGCTAGGTCGTGGTCCTCGATGTTCACACGACCGAACGCTCCGCCGTGGCGTTCAGTAAGTTTGCGGCGGGCACGATCAATCAGGATGCGCCTCATCGCTTCCGCGGCTGCGGCGAAAAAGTGCGCCCTGTTCGCAAACTTCGGAACGTTCGCGCCGACCAAGCGGAGCCATGCCTCATGCACCAAGGCAGTCGGCTGGAGAGTTTGACCAGGCGTTTCCCGAGCCATCTTGCTGGCCGCCAAGCGACGCAGCTCATCGTAAACGACCGCGAGCAGCTTCTCGGCTGCATCCCGGTCGCCCTCGCTGACCGCCGACAGTAAACGCGTGGCGTCGCTCATGTCAGATGGAACAACGCATTCCTCCGCTGAGACTGCTTCATGTTTGGCAGCTACGCCAATGCGAATTGCGGTCGTCACAGCAACGTCACTCAAGGTGTGGAAGTCAGGATCATCAATTCCGCCTCATCCAACGAGATTCGCGCCAGCATCCAGCCCAACCATGCTTCACTCGCGTCATTGCTCAAGCGGGTCGGGCTGCTCTCCCGGCTCATGCGATTCCCCTGCTCCAGCATTGCCTGCGCTTGAACACGGTCCCCGAGTTTCCACTGGGCCATGGCCATTACTGCCGAAGCGTGGGCATGGGAATCGCGATTCGAACCACTCAGGGATTTTCCCGCCCAGCTGACGGCTTCGTCGAACCTGCCCAGTCGATACTGCGCCAGAGCCTTGCACAGCTGAAAGAACGGCATCGCCGATCTGTCACCCTTTCCGTGCGCCAGAGCGTGGTCTATCAGGCGATCCATCGCCTGCGAATCGAGCTCGGCATTCGGCACCAGCAAGCATGTCTTCGCGAGCTGGTCCGCGACGTAAACGTTGGAAGATGACTGGAATCTCGCGAGAAAATCGCGGCACAGTTCGCGGTACTCTCCGTAAGAACGTCGATGGGCCAGAAAGGTTCCAAGCACCAGATGGCGCATGCTCTCATCAGGCTGAAGCTTTAGCAGCAATGCCGCATTGGTTTCAGCCTCTCGCCACTGCGCACGGCTCCCGAGAATGTTCAGCCGCAACTCAATCAGACCGATGCTCGACCGCTTCTGGATTTGCGAAGCCGTCAACGCTTCATCGAGCATCTGCAAGGCGTCGTCGGTCTTGCTCTGCTTGAGCAGCGTCCGGGCAAGCGCCTCGACGTCGTTCAGGATTCGCGGGCTCTCCTTTCCGTCCAGTTTGGTTCGCAGCGAAACCGTTTCGCGTCTCACCAATTCCGCGGTCTCCCAATCCTTCTCTCGTTCCAGCACCAACGCAACACTCTGCATGGTGGCGAGGACGTCCGGATGGTCACTCCCGAGAAGTTTGCGCTGGATCGAGAGGGCCGCCAGCAACACAGCGCGGCTCTCGGTCAAGCTGCCACGGCTCCGCATTCGATCGCCCAGCAAATAGATCGATCGGGCCACATCGGGATGATCATCGCCCATGATCTTTCGCTGAATCCCGAAGGCCTCGGTTTCAAGCGCCTCCGCCTCCGCCATGTTGCCTGGCGATCCAATCACCCACGCGAGATCTGCCAAGGCCGACGCCACGAGGTGATGTTCGTTCCCAAGCAACCGGCGGCGCATGGCGACCATGTCCCGCGCGATTCGCTCCGCTTCCTCGCGCTGCCCGCGATCGACGAGGATGATGCTGAGGTTCCGCAAGGAATCCGCGACCTCCAGGTGTTCATCCCCATACAGCCGCTTTCGAATATCCAATCCCTCGCGCGTCAGGGACTCCGATTCCGCCAGCTTTCGCTGCCGTCGAAACACCGCGCCCAGGCTGTTCAACGTCGTGGCGACGTCGGCGTGGGCATCTCCCAAAAGGTGACGGCGAATCCTCAACGCCTCGCGATAGGCATTCTCCGCATCCGCCAGTTTGCGCTGCTTCCAACACGCATTGCCCAGGTCATTCAAGGTGCTGGCGGCCTCCAAACTCTCAGCTCCCCAGAGTCTGCGGCGAATCACCAACTCCGCCGCGTGCATCGCCTCCGCGCGGTCGTAGCTTCCCAGTTCAAGGCAGAGGCGGCCGACAATTCTCCTGAGCTCCGCCTCCACTCCGGGTTGGTTTGTCATTCCTTCGCCAACGCGGCTGGCGGTCCGATCCAGAATCTCCCGAAGCATCGTCGTATCGCGCCCAACGGCGACCGCGGGGCCGACGCCCTGTAACATCTCCTGCAGAAATCGGGTAATCTGCTGACTCTTCGCCGCCTCAGTTTGCGCCGTGGCTTTGTCCTTTTGCGCCTGCGCAAGCGCTGCATCCGCTTCGCTGCGTGCTCGATGCTCCTTGGCGAGAGATGCCGTCGCTACGATCAAGCTCGTCACAAGCAGCAGGAGAGCTCCGGCCAAACAGACGAATAACAACTGGTTCCGGCGGATTAGTTTTTTCAGCCGGTATAGTCGGCTCGGAGGCCGTGCCGAAACCGTCTCATTGCCAAGAAAGCGCCGGATATCCTGCAGAAGACCGTTCGCCGTCTCATAGCGACGGCAGGGGTCTTTCTCCAGCGCCTTCATGACAATCCAGTCCAAATCCCCACTCACCGCGCGAATGAGCTTGGGAGGTTCCGCTCGTCGAGCGCGGGCCACGGTCGTCAACTCCGGTCCGCCTAGCCGCGTCAGCTTTGTCGAGGGGCGGACCGGATCTTCCTCGCGAATCACTCGACGCACCTCGTCCAGTCCGGCCTGCAAGAGTCGTCGCGGATCGAACGGCGGCGTCCCGGTCAACAACTCGTAGAGCAGGACCCCGAGGCTGTAGATATCCGAACGCGTATCAACGTCCACATTGGTCAATGCCGCCTGCTCCGGGCTCATGTACGCCGGCGTACCGATCAACATCTCAAACGCCGTAAACAGCGTCTTGTCCGTCAACTGCTGATTCGTCGTCGCTTTGGCGATGCCGAAATCAATCACCACCGGCAGCGGCATGCCCACAGCCGTCTGCGTGACGAGAATGTTCGAGGGCTTGATGTCCCGATGGATGATTCCCTTCTGATGCGCGTGCTGGATGGCCTGACAAACCGAGACAAACAAATCAAGCCGCTCGTCGGTCGTGAGAGCGTTTTCGTCGCAGTAATCAGTAATCTTGGTGCCCCGGACCAGTTCCATGACGAAGTAGGGACGCCCCGAC
Source organism: uncultured Bifidobacterium sp. (assembly GCA_964491875.1). Taxonomy (GTDB): domain Bacteria; phylum Verrucomicrobiota; class Verrucomicrobiia; order Limisphaerales; family JADJPG01; genus JADJPG01. The sequence goes on along the minus strand of CAZBIC010000046.1, from coordinate 29,757 downwards.
TCCGTCGCACCGGCATCAAACACCTTGGCGATACTGGGATGATCCATCAGCGCCAGCGCCTGCCGTTCCGCCTCGAATCTGGCAATCACGCTTCGGGTATCCATCCCCGGCTTGATGACCTTTAACGCGACGCGACGTCGGACCGGCTCCTCCTGTTCGGCCATGAACACGATTCCGCAGCCGCCCTCGCCAATTTGTTGAAGGAGCTTGTAGCGGCCGATTCGATCCCCCACCGCTTCACCAATGGTCCGCTCCGGAAAGCCTCCCGCGAGACCAGGCGTCTCCTGCATGAAATCTCCCAACCTCGCATGGGCTTGTAACAACGCTTCCACCCTCTCACGCAAAGCAATGTCCCCTTCACAGGCGCGGGCAAGATAACCGGCACGCTCCTGTTCCGGCAGGTCGAGAGCCGCGGCAAAGATGGCCACGTCGCTATGCAGGTCAGAACTCATCAATAGTCGCAAAGTTCCAGCACCGAGATTTTCCCGCCCAGCAGCGAAACGTTTCGACGATCACGCAATCAATCGTTCATGTCACTCCTCAATAGCGAGATTTGAGGGGAAAGAGGCTAATAGAAATTCATCAAGTTGAGGGCAGCCACCATCACCCAATGGAAGGATTGTCGGTAAAGTCGTCGCTGGAATGCGCAAGCCGAATCAGGGCAGAAAGTTTTGATTATACCACGGGGTTCGCCTTTCCAAATGCTGATGCGGGTGTCCTTGCCACCCGCGAGCCTCGCCTCTCGTCCATTTCTCGGCTTGGCTGCTTCCATAGATGTTCCTCCCGTCCGCGCACACGATTTGTTGGTGACTCTTTCAGCTGACCGGGCATTTCCGGCGGCGGTGTCCGAGTCGGATCCAAAAGGTAACAGCGCACCTCGATATGTTCGACCGCTTACAATGAACAACACAATGAAGGGCCGGTATTCGTAACCCGAGAGATGGAAATTTTATGTTCTTACCCCTCCGCACGCCGCTAATCTACGAGATTCGCTATACTGGTGATCTCCGAACGTTCCGTCAGTCGTTGCCGATTGGCTGCGGTCAGCATCAGACCTTTGTGTTCGCAGGTCTTAAAGCGTCTAATCCAGCGAACCGAGTTCTGGCGCAGCACTCCCTTCCGGTGGACAAGTTTGTCACCAACGCTTTGCAGACGGTTAAAAATGAGGACTTTCCGAATGCTGTAGTTTTCAAGGTGAGATATTCCAAGGAGCTCGTCATGGATTTATTGAGAGCGGTGAAACCGGGAGACAATCCGACGGACTCTTGCAGGCATGTCGTTGGCTTTTCCCAAGAAGAACCGTGGTTTTCCTTTCACGATGCATTCGGAGACGTGATTCAGGTGAGTGGCGATTGCCCTCAAGAGGAGGTGCGACGCGTCGCTTCTGCCAACAATGCCGGTTACGAACTGGTAAAGAATCCCTGCTTGTAGGTGGCTCAATCAGAGTGGAGAGAATGAACCGCAGATCGCCGCCTACGGCACAATCCGTCGCAACTCGTTGAGCTGGCTGATCTCTGTTTTCGCAATCGACCCATCATTGAAGATAGCTTCCATAACTACCAGATCATGAATCCGGTGCTGTGAGACGAATCGGGTAACACCCCACACGTAGATCGGAGTAGATATACATCCACCTTGCCAGTCAGGCCATTTACGACCGGGTAATCCGGATTCTACCTGCGGTAGACCTTGCGCGTCGTCATCTTCTGTCATCGAGTCGTTCCAAATTCGAATGCCATCGACTTCAACATTTCGGACGCATTGAAACGGTTGGAGGACGATCATTTTCTGATCGCCATGGAAGGAGGAATATGCCAGCATCAAAAGTCCCTGTCGGCGGTTTAACTCAACCAATTTTAGAAGCAAATCCACACAATGAAGCCGATGTACTTTCGGATGGCTTTTTTGTCATTCCGCTGCGCCTCACTTTTCGCCCTTACACTTGTCCTCTTCTCAGCTGCCCAAGCGCAGCAGTTCGGCCCGATAGTTACCATACCCATCGAGAAGGTGCGGGAAACCTACAGCAACATCAACGAGGCCGGTACCCGAAAGACGTGTGGAGTCAGACTCTATGGCGAATGGCCGGCGTACCTGAACTACACCAACCGCACTTCCTACACGATCTACACGCCGGGCCTTCAATCAATCCCCAGCCCGCAGAACTCCGTTCCACCGGGTGGGCGTTTCCGCTTCTACTGCTACTTCAACGGCATCGACACTGGCAATCTTGACGCCGTCTGCCCGACGGCGATTGGCGAACAGCATCCGGACTGGTATGTGGAGGTCCGTCGGCGCGGACCCTTCGCAGCCTTCAAGAGCATCGAGGCAGACCCCGCGCAGCCAGGGCGTTGGAGCTTCGCGTCGCGTTCAACCGACCCGGAGGGCGACCCGGTGACCGAGGATTGGGCGTTTGGCGATGGCGGCACGGCCAGCGGCAACACCGTGAGCCATCATTACACCTTGCCGGGATCCTTTATCCTTTCGCTCACGGCGACCGATTCGGACACGCTGACCAATCGTGCCACGACAACCATCGTCGTGCCCGCCCCGAAGCCGGTGATTTCCGTGCGCCTGCTCAACAAGCACACGGGCAATCGGATTGAGATCGACGAAGAGTTCACCGTCCGCGTGTCCGTTTCGGCCACCGACGACGGCGTCGGGGCGTTATCGCAGCTGGCCTTCACTGGACCGGCGCTCACGATCCCCGGACTCTTCACCGTGCTTCAGACACCCGCATCGACCAACATCGGCACTCTGCAACCAGGCGAACGGCGGGAGATGGACTGGCGTTTGCGAGCCGACCAGGCAGGCCAGTTCACATTGGCCACCTCTGGTGTGCAAGGTCGGGACGCGACGAACCGCGTGGTGTCCGGCACGGCAGCCTCAACACGCGGACAGGTCACCGCGCTAATTGCCGCCATAGAACAGAGGCCATCGCGGGTTGTTATCGGTGGTGATAACAACGGTGACGGCACCACCAACGACCTCGACCATCTCGTCGAACTGGTCGTTGGCATCACCAACGTCTCGCGCCAGGAGGTCACCGAAGTGAAGGCCGTCATCGTGGATGATCCCATCCAGCTCACGAGCCTCGCGCAGGACCTGAACATCTGGTTCTTCCCCACCAACGTTCCACCGGGCGATTTCGGCACCATTGCGCCCGGCGCTGCCAACGGCATCCGCAGAACCAACGTTTATGTGGCCACCGACCGCACCTATGCAGAAGCCTCGATCCTACTCCAAGGCAAGGTGGGCGACGCCGGGGTACAAGCGCGCGGCGAGGGGCTGGTCACGGTAGGCGGGGAGACGCTGATCGAAGCGCGCTTCGACATCGAGGACCGCCCATACATAGCCGGCCAAGTCGTGCGGGTGTTCGGCACGCTCAAAAACGTCTCTCGTTTCAAGAACAACCGAGGCGAGGTTATTGACGAGGGCAAGACAGTGGGCGTGGTGATTTATCCGACCATTGAGGGCAACGGCGCCCTTGGCTATGCATTCTTGAAAGGCAGCGGTGGCCGCACGCCCGAGGCGCCGACGGCTTTCATGGTCGCGCCGGACGAGGAGATTGAAATCAGCGCCATCATTCCGACCGCGGAAGTGACCACCAACACAACCGTCGCAGTCACCTATCAGGTTGTGGGGTATGTCCATGGCGAAGGACCGAAGCCGCGCCGGACGCGGCCGGACGAAGTTGAGGTTGTCGAAAAGGTCACGGAAGGCTGGTCTGCGCGACACGAGGTTGAGCTGGCTGGCGTGCCGGTGTTAACGGATCCGTGGCTTACCTGTCCGACTGAACTGTCCTTCGGTGGATTCGTGTCGTGTCGCTTCACGGAGGGGCTGGGCAACGCCGGCGGCAGCATGGTGGGCCTCTTCATGCTGACCGGCGCGGGACTCAAGGAGATCGGAGTGGGATCGGTTCGGATGATGGGCTGGGGCCTTTGGGCACTCGAGCAGACGCTCGACGGTCTTGAAGACCCGGCGGCACGGGCGCGCCTGGCGGAGGAACTCATCATAGACCTCCAGGCTCTCAAGCAGGTCGGCGTTGAGTCGCTCGATGGCGTCGAACTGGCGATCGAGGGAATCGGACCAGCCATCGAGCGGGCCATCATTGATACCGGTCGCACAATAGAGACCGGTGATTTCAAGCAGATCGCCGGCGGGCTGGCCCGCATCACGGGCGAGAACATTGACTTGCCGCTCGAAGGGCTGATCGCCGCGCGAGCTCTTCGCAAAGCGATGCTCGTGCGCGAGGGCGCCGAATCCGCCGCCAAGCAGGCGCTCAAGGAGGGCCAGGAGCGCGCTGCCCGCAAGATTGGAAACACGGTGGACGACCATGCCGCTCGCGGAGAACTTGCCAAGCTTCCCGAAAGCGACGACCTGCCGACCGGGATCAACGTCGTGAACGAACCCCGCGTGTACCGGGATGCCTACGGCGCACGGACGGAGGAAGTGAAGGGGTTTCTGCAGGTCGCAAAGGAGGAAGGTGTCATCCTTGCGTTCCGCTCGCGATCTCCGAAGGCGGCTGCGCTTCTTGATGCGACCCCACCAACGCATCTACTCAAGGCCGGTGGCGTCTCAATCAAGACGGTGAGCGAGATCGACGTGAAGTACTTCAACTACCCTGCCCGATTCGAGGCGGAATGCGTGCTGGTGGAGCCGCCGATTCCGTGGATTGACCCGAACAACCCCGCTTTCATTGACGCGGCCAACAACTACCTTAACCGTTTTCCGGAGCTGAACTTGGGTACCGACGCCTCCCACTCGCTGCGATCTGAGGTGTATCAGCGGTTGAAATTCCAGATGGAGCAGTACCCTGAACAGGCGAATAACTTCATCAAGTACAGCCGCGAAGGGATTGATGTAAACTTCCACGCCCAAAAGCAGCAGATCGGCCTCGGGAAGTTCCTCCTGCCAAACAAGGAAGCCAAACGCGCCGCCCGGCTCGAGCCGCATCATTTCAACGACCCGATCACCGGGCAACCACGTGTCGCCTACCGGCTGCTGATGGACGATGGCACCGGCGTCTTCAAACCCATCACCGGTGACATTGACTTCCTCGCCATCCTGAACCCCGACGGCACGATGCCGAGCCTATTGAAGCGGTTGCGCGTTTACAAAAAGATGGTCGCGCTCGGGATGCAGCACGGGGAGTCGTTCACTTTCTTCAAGGAGGCGCTCCGTGAAAAATTCCTTCGTTGTTGCTCGCCCAGAGTCAACGGCGGCGACGGCGAGAAGATGCTTGCGGCGACGCCCTATGGCGAATTGCTCACCACACAGTTCAGAGACAACTTGTCCGTCATCGCCGGCGGCCCCAACTCCGCCTTGAAAATCGGAAAGGGCGAGTTCTCCTTCCTTGAGGGCGCGCTGACCGAGGTCAACACCCTCGAACGCACCGCCTCGGAAGCCCTGCCCAACGCCATCCGGCGCGAGATCGCCCCTCTTGTGACCGTCAGCGCCCTCGCGCGCATGACCGGTGAGCTCGAGGCCGAGGCAGACCGCACGTCCGGCAAAGCGGTGCGCATGGGACCGGATGGCCAGCCGGAAGTTTATGATCCGGCGCCCGCAGCCCCGCCTTCTTCGCTTCGAGCAACTCATCGCACCGCCGCACTGCGCGCGGCTGCCTCCGATCAGGCTGTCGACGAGCTTCTCGGCATTCTGGATGAACTCACTGTTGCCGGCTGGGTGAACGAGCGCGAAGTCCCTCCGCCCGGTGCCGCCGGCGGACAGTGGCGTCCGGCCACGCCGGAAGAGGTTCGCGGGGGCACAGCCGGCACTGGCCTGAAGCTTTCACCCTACACCTACATCACCGACGACTTGCAGGCCGGAACCAAAGTAATTCCCGTGCTGCCCGACGCGGAGGTGGGGTGGACCGTCGGAAAGCCGGTGTTTGCTGTGGGCGACCAGGTGGTGATCGATCCCGGTGGCTCCGCGGAGGAGTTTGCCACTGTCGTCAGCGTGCTGCCATTGACGTTGAGTCGGCCGCTCCAGAACCTGCAGGAGGCCGGCACAATGGTCCTTTTCCTGTCCGGTTTGGCCGATCCTGCCACTGCGCCGGGCGCATTGCCCGCACTGAACAATCTTCTGGTGTGGCTACGCGCCGATGCAGGCGTCGAACTCGACGGTACGAACGTTGTCTCGTGGACCGACCAGTCGGCTCACGGCTTCGTCTTCCGGCCCTCTTCCACCAACACCCGCCCAGCGTGGGTCGCCAATTCCACTTCCGGCGTGCCGGCGATCCGTTTTGACAGTGCGAGCACGCCGCGACTCCACGGCAACCTCAACCGCACGCTTTCTAACGCCACGATCTTCACCGTTGCCCGCTACCTCAACAATGCCAACGGCGACCGCTACATCTACTCCTTTGGCACAATCAACTTCTCCGGCCTGATGATGACCCTGGCCCGCCAAGGGGGCGACGACCTATACCACTACGACGGAGCGGTCGCGCGCTTCGCGCCGAACTCAGTCCCCGGCACCGGCTTTCGTGTCTTCTCGCAGGTATACGGGGAGGGCGGCCCCGACCGGCACCGGCTGGCGGTGGATGGGCGCACGTTGGTTGAATCGCGCACCACCGTGGGCCGCGCGTACTCGGCCTCAGCCACCAACGTCGTGCTCGGCAAGTACGTGACCGCCACCTACGGCTTCACCGGGGATCTCGTGGAATGGCTGGTTTACGACCGCGTTCTGTCGGTGGAGGAACGATTCCAAGTTGAGGAATACCTGCGGCAGCGTGCTGCGCTCGCCCCGTTTGTGAAGCCCGGAAGTCTGGACCTCGGTTCTTCCGAGACTATTGACTTCGATTTAACAGCGGCTCCTCAAGTCTCCTGGTCGCTAAATCGGGCCAACCGCGAACTCGTTCAAACAGGGAACGGCGATCCATCGCTTGCACTGTCTGGCCTCGCGGAATCGGGGCAGGTCATCCGCACGAAGATTACTCCTACGGCTGGTTCCGGCGCGATTGGAGTGGTGTTTGGCTTTCAGAACCGGGGCTCGTTCCACTTGTTCGACTGGCGGCATACGGCCAGCAACGACGTGAACTGGGGCACGGCCCCGGCCGGGATGCGCTTGCGTTCATTCCATCTGCCCGCCGGGCAGGAACCGTCCGGGGCCGATTTCTGGTCCGGCATGGACCCCGACCGCGTAACGACGTGGGGAACCAACGCATTGCCGTGGGTTCCCGGTCGCGAGTATGATGTTGTGATCCGGGTCGGGGAGGACCAGACGGTGGTGGAGGTAAACTTCGGCGCCTCGAAGCTGAAGACGTGGATCGTGCCAGAATTAGCCGGCGTATCCGGACAGTTCGGACATTTTGCACACTCCATGGCCGAAGCACGCTTTGGCCCGGCGGTTTTACCCGGAGCGCTGCCAGAGATCACGGAATTCAACCACCAAAATGATGGCAACTACTTCGTGCGCTGGATAAATGGCCTGCCACCGTACGTCGTAGAATCCACGGACGACTTGTCCAGCGGGGATTGGTATCCGCTGGCACCTGCCACGCCCAATTATTCCAGCGTCATACCGGCGCTGGAACAGGCTCAGTTAGTCCGGGTCCGCAGTGCCGGTATGGCGCCCGATGGTGGAACGGGTGAAAGCGCCGGAAGGTCCCAGACTTTCGGCAACGACGGCAATCTCTGGTTCGTCAGCGGCACCGGGACAACGCGCATCGAAGCAGAGAACTTCGATCAAGGCGGCGAAGGCGTCGCCTACCACGATACGAATCCGCAAAACGTTTATGGTGCTTACCGAGGGGAAGGCGTCGATATCGGAACGACTACGGATGGAGCAGGTGGCCCTACGCTGGGGGTGAGCGCGGGTGAATGGCTCGCATACACGATCCGAGTGGAGCAGGCGGGCGAATATCGGCTGCGCGCACGGACCTCGCGGGGCTCCTCCGGCAGCCGCACGATTCGGTTCCTGTTAGATGGCGTGGACAAGACGGGAAGCATGGTCGTTCCCGCGACCGGCAACTGGGAAGTCTACACCACCGTGGAGTCCTTACCGCTCGAACTCCCCGCCGGAGAGCATATCCTTCGTGTGGATATCACCAGCGGCGACTTCAACCTGAACTGGATCGAGATCGTTCCGGTAATCCCAGTCGGGCAAAACACGGTCGGTAACGCCGCCAATCCCTGATTCCATCAGCCACGAAACTGTTACACGCATCGAAGCGGAGAACTTCGATCAGGGCGGTCCTGATGTCGACATCCAGCCCGCGACCGACGACGACGACGGGTTCACCGTTGGCTTGATCGCAGCACTTGAATGGCTGGGATATACGATTGATTTAACCACAGCGGGAACCTCCCAACTGCGTTTCCGCACCGCGCTCAAAACCAGCAGGAAGCTGCACCCTACGCGTGCTCGTAGATGGCGTGGACAAAACCGGTAACGTGATCGTCCCCCGCATCGCCGGCTCACAAAATGTGGACCACAGTGACTACGACGGGCGTGAGCCTTGCAGCCGGCGTCCACCGCCTCCGCATTTAGATGGTGGTCGGTGATTTCAATCTGAATTGGATTGAGATTGCGCCATGGAGCTCGTCCTGCCTTTTGCAGAAGAAAAAGCTCTACTCGGGTTGATCGCTGTCTCCACGGACAGCAGCCCTATGCTGATCGCGTATCGCTCGACACCCCGTCTCCCGGCTAATGTCGACACGTCAAACCATCTCCCCATGGTTCTCCGCGGCACCGATGGCCGCCGCTAGTCCGTGGAACGCTCAACAGCTCGATCGGGTGCAGATGTCAGAGCGTAATAAGTTCGCGTCGTTAACACTCCTGGCAATCGATAGTCGTGGTTATCGGCAATCAAATAACCCGATTGCTCCATGTTACATCCAGCACCACCATTTTCGTTGTTGGAGGCAACGTCGCTTCAGAGGTGGTCGGCGGTGCGAGCGAACGTTGTTTCAGGCCAGACCCAACCAATCCTATGCTTTCCTCGTGAAACGTTCTTCGGTCCCTACGTGGTTCGTGCTCGCCACGATTCGCCTCGATTGCATCTGGATGATGCTTTGGCAAACGTTCACCACCGGCTTTTCGGGACACTGCGGCACTGGCGCACTCGGCAATGCCCTAGCCATACAGACCTTCACAGCCCCGTCCTTGTTTTGGTGGTCTTCGGTCTCCGCGAGTCTCACATCCGGGCTCACTTTGGCGAGGTCACGTCAAACTCGTTAGGATTTGGTTTGCGTGATTCAACTTGAGCAACGCCAAATATGGGCTAAAAGAGCGTTGTTTTCTTTGGAGAACAAGAGGAAGTTAGTTCGAGTCCTTCCTCTGGAGCCACTATTCTGTCATTTCTAGGTTACTACACCCCACGACTCTCCCACTACTCGCTAGAACCAACAATCGAGACTGCCCGACCACTACTCGATTGACAGCAATCCTTAGCCTGTGTTTGGCGAAAACTCCTTACACCCTGAAGAGAATCGGTTTTTTATGTTCTCATAAACCCATAAACCCATGATCGCTTGGCTGATAATGGAGGTCCGGATTGCTTTCGCCGGGCTCAATTCCCGCCGGAATCTTCTCCTCGAAAACCTCGTTGGACCGCGCCCTCTGGACTTGGCTCTCGCAGTCCTGGGCGGATTGGAAGATCCGCTTCTGCTTCGTTCAGCCGAGCACTGTCATTCAATGGCACCGCTCCGGGTTCCAGCTCTTCTGGCGTTGGAAAATCCCATGCCCCTGGGGAGCGTTCACCGGGTCACGACGATCGGATTGGCTGCTCGTCCGGAGTAACAAGGACGCCTGTCGTGAACTCGCCGCACGCCAACCAATCCCGGCAGCGTTCCCTCGCGTCGGCCGCCACCGTTGGGGGAGTCCCCGCTCTGCGTCAGCAAAAGCGCGACGGGGACGTTCATGATTGATCTGCATGGTGAAAAATTGTGAAGCTGAGAATGGATAGATGAAAAAGAATCGATCGGGCTAGGATCGACTGAAACTTTACGGTTATGGGATTTCAACGGGACAACACCAACCCCTCCCAGACGATGGCAGCCGCGTTTCCAACCACGCATTGGAGTCTGGTTCTGGGTGCGGGCGAAGGGGGCTCGGCGGAGGCTGCCGAGGCGCTGGCTCGCTTGTGTGACAGTTACTGGTATCCGGTCTATGCCTACGTCCGACGCGATGGCCACGACTTGCACAGCGCGCAGGATTTGACGCAGGAATTCTTTTTCCGGCTGATCGAAAAAGATTTCGTCGCCGGAGCCGTGCAGGAGAAGGGTCGCTTCCGATCGTTCCTGCTCATCGCGTTGAAGCGGTTCCTGGTCAACGAATGGCAGCGGACCCAGGCTCAAAAGCGTGGAGGCGGACAGGTTTGCCTCCCGCTCGACTTCATCAGGGCCGAAGAGTGTTACCAACTCGAACTGGTGGACAATCTGACAGCCGACCGCATCTATGAACGGCGCTGGACGCTGACCTTGCTCGACGCGGTGATGGAAACGTTGCGTGGTGAGTATGTCGCGGAAGCGAAGGGTGAGTTGTTCGAGCAGCTCAAAATTTTTCTCTACGGCGAGAAGTCCGCCTCTTCACAGGTCGAGATTGGAGTTCGTCACGGATTGAGCGAGTCCGCCATTAAATCCACGGTGCATCGCCTACGCCGCCGCTATCGCGAGTTGCTGCACGACGAAGTCGCAAAGACCGTGGCGAGCCGTCTGGATGTGGACGATGAGCTGCGGCATTTGTTGAATGTGTTGAGCGGTTAACTGTCTCCCGTTCCGGCTTGGGCCCCGGGCCAGCAACCGTTCCGGAAAAATAGCGATGCGTCGCAACCTTGTCAGGATTTTCCTGAAGTAAGAGATGCCGTCCCTTAATGACGAATACTGTCCATGCTGAATGCCGTGCATTGTGAGCGTTGCAACTCGCGCCTTCCGGAGAAGACGCCGGCCGGCTTTTGCTCGACCTGCCTGCTCGAGCATGGCGTTCACGGCTATTCCGACAGTTTGGGTGAGCCCGGCCGACTCATTGGAGTTCAGTCACCAAGGCTTCTGGGGGAGTTTGGAAATTACGAATTGATCGAGGAGATCGCCCGCGGCGGCATGGGCGTCGTCTGTCGCGCCCGGCAGAAGAGTCTTAACCGCATCGTGGCGGTGAAGTTCATCCTCGTCGGCCAATGGGCCGGGCCGGCGCACATCGAACGCTTCAAGGCTGAAGCGGAGGCCGCCGCCCGGCTCGACCATCCGAACATCGTTCCCATTTACGAAATCGGCGAGCACGACGGGCAGCACTACTTCAGCATGAAGCTGATCGAAGGCCGATCGCTGGCCGGACGGATTGCGGATAAATCATCGCCTGTCTCCAATCGCGACGCCGCCACGCTGCTTGCCACCATGGCGCGCGCCGTTCACTACGCGCACCAACGCCGCGTCTTGCACCGTGATCTCAAGCCCACCAATATCCTGATCGACCGCCAGGGCGAACCGCATCTCACCGACTTCGGTCTGGCGAAGATCGTCGAGTGCGCCAGCAGCCTCACCCACACTGCCGCCGTGCTAGGCACGCCGAATTACATGGCACCCGAGCAGGCCAGCGGCAAAGCGAAACAGGTAACGACGGCGGCCGACATCTACAGCCTCGGCGCGATTCTCTACGAAATACTCACAGGGCGACCGCCCTTCGTAGGCGAGACCCCGCTCGAAACGCTTGATCTGGTTCGTCATTCGGAACCGACACCCCCAAGCGCGATCCGGCCCGGGGTGGATCGCGATCTGGAAACCATCTGCCTCAAATGCCTGCGCAAGGAACCGGAACGCCGTTACGGTTCCTCAGAAGCCCTGGCGGAAGATTTGGACCGCTGGATCGAGGGCAAGCCGGTAATGGCCCGTCCGGTTACGCCGCTCGAGCGGCTTTGGCTCTGGTCCAGGCGCAAACCCGCCATTGCCACGCTGACGGCGTCGGTTGCGGTGCTCATCGTCGCGACTGCCATTATCGCAACGTTGATGTCGTTCCGCATCGCGGCGGCGCGCGATGAAGCGCGGCAACAGGCGGAACAAAACCGCCGTCAACTGGTCCGGCTGAATGTCGCCACCGGCCTGAAACAGCTGGAGGCCGGAAATACCTTCATGGCACTGCCCTGGCTCGGCGAAGCCTTGCGGCTCGAAGCCGGAGAGGCGTCCCGCGAAACATCCCATCGAATGCGTCTCCATGCCGTTCTGCACCAGTGCCCGCAACTCACACAACTCTGGACCCACGATAACGTCGCCTCCTTCGCGGCATTCAGCCCCGAGGGTGAACGCGTTGTGACCTGCGGCCATGATGGAGTGGCGCGCATCTGGAGTGTGCGCACCGGCCAGCCGTTGACGCCGCCGCTGGCGCACACGAACTACGTTGTCGTAAATGGTGCCGAGTATCGCGTTCTGCGCATCCGACACGCAGACTGGAGCCGTGACGGACGCCGGCTGCTGACGGCGTGCAATTATTCGGTTTACGTTTGGGATGCCGAAACCGGCCGACAAATCGGCATGGCCCTCGAGCACGGTAACAATGTCCAGAGCGCGTTTTTCAGCCCCGATGGACGCCACATTTTAACCGCCTGTGGCGATCCCACCGCACAGTTGTGGGACACGGAGACCGGTCTTCCCTCGGGCTCGCCATTGCGGCACGAGAGCCGGGTGGATTGGGCGGCATTCAGTCCCGATGGGCGCCGCGTCGCAACTGCATCGCGGGGACATCATGTGCAAGTGTGGGATGCCGTCTCCCATCGTCCGGTCGGGAAATCGCTGCCTCAGAAAAATGGTGCGCGACGCGTGGCGTTCAGCCCGGACGGCACGCGCGTCGTGACGAGTGGCAATGATGGAACTGCCCAGGTCTGGGATGCGGAAACCGGTGAGCCAGTCGGCGCGCCGATGAAGCAGCCTTTCGAGATTCGGAGCGCGGTTTTCAGTCCAGATGGCCGCCGCGTCGCGACGGCAGCTGGTGGTGGACGGGCTCGAGTTTGGGATGCGATTACCGGTCAGCCCATCACTCCTACTCTGGCTCACAATGCATTGGTGGATGTCGTCCGCTTTAGCCCGGACGGAAGAAGAGTCCTCACTGGCAGCTTCGACAACACCGCGCGCCTCTGGGACGCGCAGACGGGCGCGCCGTTGTCTCCACCGCTGCCACACAATCACATTCTCTCCTCGGCAGCGTTTCATCCCGACGGCCAGCGTTTCCTGACCGCCAGCCAAGACGGCGCAGTGCGGCTCTGGACGCTGCCTGCCCGCAGCCCGCTTGAACGAGCGCAGGAGATGCCCGGAAACCTGCGATCGATTGCCTTTACCACCGATGGCCACCTCGTCCTCGCCATGAACGCACGGAACGAGGCTCGTGTATGGCACCTTCCGTCCCGGCGCGCCGTGACCGGGACGCTGGAGCACGACGCCGAGGTATTGTACGCCGCCTTCACCCCGGATGGCCGCCGGCTGCTGACGGTGGACACGAACTTTGTTCATCGCCTGTGGGACGTGATGAAGGGCGTTCCCGTCGGGTCCCTCTGGAAGAGCAAAACCTGTAACACCGCGCCGGTGTTTGCACCCGACGGCACCCGTCTACTCGCGGTAACGAGCACGAGTGAGGTCGCGATTCATGCTTTATCCGACGGTCTGACCCAGTCGCCCAAGATCACCAACGTGCTGGGGGTGAGCGCGCTGGCATTCAGCCCTCACGGACGTTGGGTTGCCACCGGCGGAGCGGAGCGTCAGGCGCGCCTCTGGGATGCCATCATAAGCCAACCACTTAGTCCGCCGCTGCCTCACGACAGCGAACTGCGCTGCGTGAATTTCAGTGCGGACGCCGCATGGCTGGCCAGCGCGAGCCTGGATGGTGTGGTGAAGATCTGGTCGACGGGCGACGGAAGCCTTCAGGGCCCGGCGCTGTTGCATCCGCGCGGAGTGGAGTTTCTCACGTTCAATCCCACGGGGCATCGTCTCGCCACTGTGAGCAGCGACAAGGCCGTGCGCGTGTGGGACTGGCGGACTGGAAAACTGTCGGCTCCACCCATGTCGCATGAGAATTACGTGAAGCACGCGGCCTTCGACCCGACCGGCACATTCCTGGTCACGATCGACGAAATGCTCGAAGCGCGTCTCTGGGATCTCGCCACGGGCCAACTCATCACCCTGCCCGGTCGCCCGCCGGAGATTCCAACTCGAGAAATCTTTTCGGCGTCAAACGACTGGCCTTGGGCTCCCGATATGGATGACCGCCCCACGGCTGACCTCGTGGGACTTTCTCAACTGTGGTCGGGTCGTCGCATTGATGGCGAGAGCGGTCTGGTGCCGCTGGGCCGTCAGCAATTGCGAGAGCTGTGGCACCGCTTGCGAAGTCCCCGGTAACCGAGGCCGCCCTCAGAGGTTGTTTCAGATTTTTCTCTCTGGTGAACCGGCACCAAAGTTTCTCAACAACCTTCCGCTGATTCTTCTGAAGTAAGGAGTGTGGCCGGATCCAATCAGAACGGATCGACCATGAATCATTCTGAAATCCCGCACTCAATGAACCGGACTCCTCAACTTAAACTGGCTGCTTTCGTCTCCAGCGATCTGGGTCTGCTGCGTCCGGCGAGCATTGGCGCCCTTTTCCCGAGGGACCGCGTGAAAGTCTCGAACAACCGAACGGCCTTAGTTCGAAATCCGGCAACGGGAAAAACTTCCAATCAGTTCAACTGAAATCACGAACTCCTCCGACCCATGAAAACTAAATCCCTCTTGCTGCGATGCGCTGGCCTCCTGATTGCCCTCGCCCTCGCCGGCCCCGTCTCCGCCGACATCATCACATGGAATAACCCCGCCGGTGGCGACTGGGAGGTTCCCGCCAACTGGTCACCGCAACAGGTGCCAGGTGAGAACGACAGCGCCGTCGTGAATGGCGCGGCCAGCTTCATGATCCAGTTGACCGGGAGCCAATCAGTCAGCGAACTGGTCATGGACAATCCCAACGCGACACTGCGTCTGGTGGGCAACGCCATTACAGGCAATTCGACGTTGACGGTGGCCAGTGGTTTTGAAAACCAGGGAACCATCGAGCTCACGAGCGTGGACGGCGAATACTGGGCTTGGCTGAACCTCACCACAGGTCCACTCACCAACGCTGCGGGCGCCATCGTGCGCGTGCTCGAAGGCACCGGCGGCGCGCGCTATCTCTACGTCGACCTGGACAACCGCGGCACACTCGAAGTCGGCCGCGATGTGGATCTACAACGACCCGGTGGCAACCATCGTAACAGCGGGTTGGTGAGCCTCACCACGGGAACGCGGCTCAATGTCACCAGCGGAGACTGGACTCATCAATCAGGCGGTTCGATCACGGGAAGCGGGACGTTCAACCTGAATTCGACACTGATCTTGGAAGCGGATTTTACGGTGGGTTCGTTTGGAATGGAGGGCTCCCTGACAGTGAATGGCCCAGGACATTTCGTGCTGCCGGCAGGTCCGGTCTTCACCCTGCGCAACGGGTGGACGTTCAACGCCGACATCGACAACAACCGCGACTTGCTGGTCGACGGAACGGTGGCCGTCTGCGGTGCATTTGGCGTGTCGGCTGGTCGGACGCTGCGTCTGGTGGGCAACGCCATTACAGGCAATTCGACGTTGACGGTGGCCAGTG
>CAZBIC010000046.1:0-14075 GCA_964491875.1 uncultured Bifidobacterium sp. | reverse complement strand
TCTACGTCGACCTGGACAACCGCGGCACACTCGAAGTCGGCCGCGATGTGGATCTGCAGCGACCCGGTGGCAACCATCGCAACAGCGGGTTGATTGAGGTGACGGTCGGCAGGCTGGCGGTGTCAGGTGTCTCAATCGAGAACAGCGGCGAGGTCCGGGTGTTGGCCGGGGCGACCTTTGCTTTGTCAGGTGCCGGTCTGGTGAACGCTGCCAACGGCTTGCTCAGCGGCACGGGAACATTTGATTTCTCCAGCGCAGCAACAGTCGCCAACGGAGGAACCGTGGCCCCTGGAGCGTCGCCGGGCACGCTGGGCGTGACCGGCGATTACCCCCAGTCGGCGGGTGGAACGCTGGCTATGGAGATTGGGGGATTCACGCCCGGCTTGCAACACGACCGGCTCGCCGTCTCGGGAGCGGCACAACTCGGCGGCACAATTCGAGCCATCCTGGTCAATGGCTTTTCGCCGACGAAAGATGATGCGTTCACCGTGCTCACCTACGCCTCGCGGAACGGCAGTTTCGCCACTGTTCAATCAGCCGAACCGGAGCGGATCGCCTGGCGTGTCCAATACAACGCGACCAGCGCTCAGTTGATCGTGGCCAACAAGGCCCCGACCCTGGCGAACATCGCCAATCAAACGGTCAACGAGCTGGCGTTCTTGTCGATCACCGCCACGTCCACCGATCCAGACTTGCCGGCCAATGTCCTGACCTACTCACTGCAATCTGCGCCGACCGGGATGACCATCGACTCCACGTCTGGCTTGATCACTTGGACGCCGACTGAAGCGCAGGGACCAGGTGTTCACAACGTGACCGTGCGCGTCACGGACAACGGCCTTCCCGTTCTCACGCACACCACCAGTTTCACCGTGACGGTCAACGAGCTGAACGTCGCCCCGCAACTGGTCCTGCCAGCTCCCCAGACCGTGGGAGAGCAAGTCCAGCTCGCGTTCACCATCAATGCCACCGACGCCGACCTCCCCGCCAACACGCTGACTTACGAAATGCTTTCCGGTCCCGCGGGCGCGACCTTCAATCCCACCACGCGCGAGTTCCGCTGGACGCCGACCGAGGCGCAGGGACCGGGTTCGTTCAGCGCCAGCTTCCGCGTCACTGACAACAATCCCGACGCGGTGAACCCGCAGCAGCTCAGCGCCACCGGCGACGTCACCATTACCGTCAACGAAGGCAATCTACCTCCAGCGCTGGCGACCATTGGCAACCAAACCGTGAGCGAGCAAACGCTCTTGTCGCTCACCGCCACCGCCACGGACCTCGATCTGCCGGCCAATGTCCTGACCTACTCGCTGGACACCGCGCCATCGGGCATGACGATCGACTCCACGTCTGGCTTGATCACTTGGACGCCGACTGAAGCGCAGGGACCAGGTGTTCACAACGTGACCGTGCGCGTTATGGACAACGGACTTCCCGCACTCACTCACACCACCAGCTTCAGCGTGACGGTCAACGAAGTGAACCTCGCCCCGACTCTGGTGGCCGCGCCGGACGCGGAGGTTTCCGCAGGTAACACATTCTCGGCCACCCTGAGCGCGACCGATCCGGATCTGCCGGCCAACGGCCTGACGTTTTCGCTGGTGAGCGGACCAGCCGGCGCAACCGTGAGCCCCGCCGGCGTGGTCAACTGGACCGCTCCGCTGGCGGCGGCAGGCACAGTGGCGAATTTCTCCGTGCGCGTGACCGACAACGGGACGCCGGCTCTCGCAGATACTAGGGCCTTTGCCGTCACGGTGACCGAGCCGGCCTTCATCCCCGTCCTGGTCCTGCCGGGTTCGCAAACCGTAGATGAGCAGACCGAACTCGTGTTCACCATCACTGCCACCCACCCCACGCAGCCCGTCAGCGCCCTGACCTTTGCGCTGGTGTCCGGTCCCACAGGCGCAACGTTCAACCCCGCCACGCGCGAGTTCCGCTGGACGCCGACCGAAGCTCAGGGACCAGGCGCCTTCACCGCCACGTTCCGAGTCACCGAGAGCGTGGAACAACTGAGCGCCACCGGTGACGTCAACCTCACCGTCAACGAGGTGAATCTCGCTCCGGCGCTGGCAGTCATTGGCAACCAATCCATCGACGAGCAGACGCTGCTCTCCCTTAGCGCCACCGCCACGGATTCAGACTTGCCGGCCAACGCCCTGACCTACTCGCTCGATACTGCACCGTCGGGGATGACCATTAACCCCACCTCCGGCTTGCTCACCTGGACACCCACCGAAGCGCAGGGACCGGGCGTCCAAAACGTCACCGTGCGTGTGACCGACAACGGCATTCCGGCGCTCACTCATACCACCAGTTTCAGCGTCGCGGTCGACGAGGTGAATCTCCCTCCAGTGCTGACGCAACTGGGCAACAAAACCACCGACGAGCAAGTGCTCATTTCCATCGATGCTACAGCTATCGATGCCGACATGCCAGGCAACGCCCTGATCTACTCGCTCGACAGCGCACCATCAGGAATGACCATCGATGCCTCCTCCGGCGTGATCACCTGGATACCGACTGAATCGCAGGGGCCGGGCGTCCACAATGTCACCGTGCGCGTCAAAGACAACGGCTCGCCAGCTCTGACAGACACCGTCAGTTTCTCCGTCACGGTCAATGAGGTAAACCTCGCCCCGCAACTGGCCCTCCCTGGCTCGCAGACGGTGTATGAACAAGTCGAACTGGTGTTCGCCATCAACGCCAGCGACGCGGATCTTCCTGCCAATGTTCTGACCTACGAAATGATGTCCGGCCCGGCCGGCGCAACCTTCAATCCCACCACGCGCGAGTTCCGGTGGACACCGACCGGCGCGCAAGCACCGGGCACTTTCTCCGCTACCTTCCGCGTCACGGACAATAACCCCGACGCAGTCAACAGCCAGCAGTTGAGTGCCAGCGGTGCCGTCAGTCTCACCGTCGTCGAATTCCCCGTGTTGGAGTATCGCTTCTCCGAACTTGGTTCCTACCTAGGCGGCAAAGGAGGATGTCCGATAGCAAGCGATGCCTCATTCCCGCTGCCAGCCGGGAACTGGGCGAATGGCGTTTTGAAGGTCAAGGGCCTAAACCTTGGAATCGGGGAGGGACTACTCTATTCTGGGTTTTCAGAAGACGACGGTGAAATCACTATAGATCTGAATTCCGATGCCAGCAATGAGAGCATCGTGGCCTTGTTGAGGAATATAAAATACTACAATGATCAACTGACACCTGACTGGTTTACAGATGCCTCGGATCGCTACCCACGTCGAGCCATCACCATCACGCTGACCGATGCGACTAGAACTCGTGTCCAGACGATCACCCGGGACGTGCAATTCCCATATTTAACAGGATTGAAAATTGGTCGTATGATTCAAAACAATCCTCCTCCTCGCCCGCCGGAGATGTCTTACCACGACAGCTATGTCATCCAAATCGCCGAACCTGATTCCGATCTCATTCTTGGCGGGCAGTTCTCCAACGGACAGTTTCTTCGCGTCGAAAGGCTGGAAACGGAATGGATGAGCACCTGCGACATCTTCGGAACACGTACAAGCGAATTTCCCTCTCGAAGTATCCTTGGCACCGGCGTTCAATCAATTTTTTCCCCGATCGTTCAATGCTGCTGGGTACGCGCTCGATCCGGACAACTTTCGGCTGTGGTCCAAGTTTCATTTGTTAGCGGCAGTTGTTTCGTGCCTGCCCTCGCCTGCAGCCCTTCTCCGTTCGCAGCGGCATCCCGCCTGAATCAAGCCCAGGGCAACGCAGTCCCCGAGATCTCCCTACCCGCCTTCTATGCCTTGCAATCCTTGATGAAGCAAACGCCGGAAGGTCAGCGATTGGTGGACCTCTATTGGCTGCACACGGCGGAAGTGCTGCGCCTGTTGTTCGCCAATTCGCTGTTGCGAGAACAGGCAGCCAGCGTCTTTACCACGTTCCAGCCCGGAGTCGCAGCGTTGCTCTCCGGCAACGGCCAGTCCTCTCCCATCACTCAGCACATGATTGACCAACTGAACGTCCTTTGGTCGGCCCTCGCCGCAGTTGCCAGTCCCGCTCTCCGAACTGCTCTGGAACAGGAGCGCGCCCGGTTCAATAACTTTCAGGATTTTGTGAACAAGGACTTTTCGCAATGGGCTGGCCTGCTCGAGATTCCTGCTCCAACACAACCCTGGATATTCATCTCCCGCGCCACCCGTGAAGGTGGCCGGGTTACGGTGGAATGTAATGATATCCCCGGCACCGATCTCACGCTCTGGAGATCCGGGAATCTTTCTTCGTGGGAGCAGGTGCTCAATCCGGAAGTCTCGCGGAGCATTAATACGATCCGGTTCGTCGATCCAGCGCCCCCGGCCGGCAGCGTCTTCTATCAAATCCGACGATAGAGAACTCTGGGAGTAGGAACACCAGAACATTCCCCTCCCGAAACGCCGCCAGCATGAGCCGCCGGTTCAGGCTGTACTCCACCAACTCATTGACGAATTGGATGCTGCGGTCCCGGCTCGAATCCACGGTTCGCTCACAAAAGTAATCCGTGCGCGTCGAACTCAGCAGCAAGTTGGACTGCACCCGCAGCAACGTCAGGTCCGGTGCGCCGTCGGGATGCGGCCGCTTCACAAACCGCTCGTCCCAGCCGGTCGTGAACAAGTTGCCCACCGAAAGATCGCTCAGTTCCGGGGCGGCAGGGTGGACTGGAGTGCCGGGATCGGTCGTTGATTCCGGTTCCGCGGCGAGCAGCGGCGGAACGAGCAACGGAAGAAACAACCACCTCCAGACGTCCCGCGCCAGGCTGGGTCTCATGCGGCGCCAACCTGCGGCGGAGCGGCCAGCCCTGGATTGCCGAATGCCGCACAGAATCGATCGCGTCACATTCCACCTGCCATTGCCCAAGACACCAGGTTGTGGTTGGGTGGGGACGTGAAAAAGCAGCCGACCATCATTCAGGGGAAAATCCGCCTCCGGGATTTCGATTCCAATTACTGCGCGGGCCTCGACAAGGAGAAGACCAAGGAAAAGACCGCTGAATACGGCAGGCGCTTCGGCGAGCTGCAGCAATTGCTCTACGCCAATTCCCGGCACGCCGTGCTCCTCATGTTCCAGGGCATGGACGCCAGCGGCAAGGACGGCTCCGTCCGTCGCGTCCTGAAATCCGTCAATCCGGCCGGCGTCGAAACCGCGAATTTCAAAGTCCCCTCCGACGAGGAACGCGCCCACGATTTTCTCTGGCGCCATCACAAAGCCGTGCCGCGTTACGGAAACATCGGCGTGTCCAACCGCTCCCACTACGAAGCCGTGCTGGCCGAGCGCGTCTTGAAAATCGTCCCGCGCGCGGTCTGGTCCCGGCGTTACGAACAAATCGTGGACTTCGAAAAGATGCTCGTGGAAAACAACGTCGTGCTGCTTAAGTTCTATCTGCACCTCGGCAAGGAGGAACAGGCCGAGCGCTTCCGCGAACGCCTCGCCAACCCGGAGAAGAACTGGAAATTTTCCCACGCCGATCTCAAGACCCGCCAGCGCTGGGACGACTACATCACGGCCTACCAGGACATGCTCAACGCCACCAGCCACACGCACGCCCGGTGGAATCTTGTGCCGGCCGACCGCAACTGGTATCGCGACTACATCATCGCCCGGACGACCGTTCAGGCCATGGAAGGTTTGAAGATGACATGGCCCAGGCCGAAGGAAGACCTCTCCAAGATCACGGTGGTCTGAGCCAGTGCCCGCTCCAAACCGGCAGCGCGAATGTGCCGGCCCACCTCCACGGATTCAAACCGCGACCCTGTGCCACGCACCAATTGCAGATGATCGCGGCTGCCGTGCTGCCGCAGGCCGACACCAAGGGCGTGACGGATTTTTGAACACGCTGGCGGCAGGCGCGAAGCAAACGTCGGCGAAACTTGAGAAGGAGTTTTTCCGCAGCGTTCGTCCCACGTCGTTGCTGCAACGATTCGCGCCGATGGATGAAGTGGCCAGCATGGTGACTTATCTGTGCTCGCTGCTGGCGAGCGCCACGAACGGAGCGCGATGCGCGTGAATGGCGGGGTGCTACGTGCCACCGTGTGAGTCCCTTTGAAGCGTGGGGCAGGTTTCGTCGGGCTCTCAAGTTCGAAGCCACTCCGCAGTGGACTTTTCTTTTCCGCGAAGCCGTCGAAATCTCCACTAATACCAGACTCACTATCAATTTGTTTGGAAATACATTCTCCTCCGCAACTCTCACGGCAACTGGGCCAGCCACAAGAACCCGCTCGACCGTCCGCAGATGTAAGAGCGGAATAAATTCGCGCCGTTAACATTCATGGCTACCGATAGTCGTGGCTTATCGTTACTCAGGAATAGCCGAATTCCTCCCTACTGTGTAACTAGCACAATCATGTTCGCAATTTGCGCCACCGCCCCTACTCTTCGACCGCAGTTTACCTGGCGCTGCAGGCAAATACAGATTCGCAATTCGATTCGCTCTCAGGTCACCAGACGGCTCATTCAAGAAATTGGGGAGGTCGGACCGAAGTCCGACCTCCCTTTTACATCAGCATACGAAGTCGAACTTACGGCGCCCGTGTGCGGAAGAACCGATTGCCCTCTGTAATGGGAATGAGTGCCGGGCTAGTGGCATTCACGACGTCGGTATAAGGCCCTTCCACTACCGCGGCGGACTGTAGTACGCCGGTGTAGGTGAGGCGCAGTTCATTTCCCACACGCTCCGCGCTGAAGATTCGGAGCGCCGTAGACGCACTAATCTGGATATCATCAATCCAGTGGTTCTCGTTGGCTCCTCCGGTGCGGGCTCCCCATCCATAGCGTGCGCCGGCCAGGCCCACGAAGTTCGGGATAAGCGCATCGAAGATGACGACTTCGTTATCGTACACGACGTCCACCGTTCCGTCCGGTTGCACTCGGATGAATACCGGAACGTATTCACCGGCCGTGTCGAGGAGCGAAGCAGGCACTTTCTGGGACGCGACGGCTCCGCCGTTGAAACGTACGTCGATGGCGGGAGCCTCCCCTCCTCCATTATCCCACGTATCAAAACTCACCACGAGACCGCTGCCTGCACCGTCTTCGCCAAAAGTTCCATCGGCGAGATCCGATGCCCAGACGAAGCTGAATCCGTCCGCTGGCAAAGCCGTGCCTTCGCCGACGCGTGCTCTGAAGAACACTGTGAGGGTGTCAATGTTCGCCCCGGCGCTGAGATCATTCAGGATGAAGACGCCGGTTTGATCGTTCGCCGCCACCGTGAGTTTCATCGTGCCACCGCCGCCCACACCATCCGTGGGTGATACAGCGGCGGTGCCGAAGACCGCGCCCCCGGCTGGCAAGGCGCCATCATCGAAGGTGAAGTCGATATGACCCGCCGGCAGTTCAAGGTTGATGACCGTGACGGTGGCAACACTGCTGGTGAGAACGTTGACGGCACTGGTCATCACCACACGGAATTGAGTGCCGGAGTCGGCAAGCGTTAGCGGAGCAGTCGTGAAACTGTTGGTGGTGGCACCGCCGATGTCGACAAATGCGGTCTCCGACGGACCTTTTCGCTGCCATTGAAACGACGCGCGGGCGGGATCGTTCACTGCGACACTCAGCGTGACGGTGCTGCCTTCCAATACCGTCTTGCTGGCAGGCTGCTCCGTGAACAAAACGGGGCCGAGATACAAGGAGGTGTCAATGGCGATGTCGTCCACCCACTGATTCTCATTCAAGCCGCCGGTGCGCGCACCAAAAGCAAAACTGGCGCCTCCGAGCCCGGTGAACCCTGGTAGCGCAATGTTATAGAAGACGATGTTCCCTTCATAAACAACCGTGACGGTTCCATTGGGATTCAATTGAACGAGCACTTCGGCGAATTCGACACCAGTGCGAATAAAATCCAACGCCACCATTTTGGACGCGATGAGCGCGCCGTCCCAGCGCAGGTCGATGGATGGGGCTTCGCCGCCCGCATTGTCATAGATGTCGAAACCCACGGTCAGGCCGGTGCCCGCTCCGTTTTCCGGCTCGCCCGGAAGACCCGTCGGCAAGTCGTTGGCCCAGTTAAAACTGAAGCCGTCGGCCGGGGGTTCCGTGCCACCACCCACGCGCATGCGAAAGGCCGCAGTGAAGCTCCCCACCGCTTGGTTGGTGTTAAAGTCGGAGATGATGAATGCGCCGTTCTGGTCATTGACCGCATCAGTAAGATGAAGCACGCCTGAATCGCCCACTCCCCCAGTGGCTGACACCACGGCACTACCGGCGATCACCGCACCGACCGGAACCAGGCCATCATTGAAATCATAATTGATCTCACCGGCAATCGGACGCACGAGATCCGCCACACTCAGCATGGCTTCCGCGCTGGTGACAGTGTTGACCGGGCTCGTGACCACCACGCGGAAGCGCGTCCCGTCATCTGCAGCAACAGTCGGAGGAGTGGTGTAAGTAGCAGTCGTCGCGCCGGGGATATCGCTGAAGCCGGCGTCCAACGGACCACGTTTCTGCCATTGATAGGTGGAGCGGGCCGGGTCATTAACCTCCACGGAAAAAGTCCCGGCCTGACCAACGAGCGCGACCGTATTGCTGGGTTGGCGGAGGAAACCCACCGGTCCGGCGAAGATTGTGGTGGTGATGGAAATGTCATCGACGAAATGCGCTTCGTTAGCTCCGCCGGTGCGCGCCGCGAAGCCGAATCGGCCGCCGGCGATTGCGGTGAAGCCCGGCAATTGGACGCCTTGATGAAGAAGAATTCCGTCATAAGCGACATCTACCTGACCATTGGATTGCAGGCGAATTACTACGTCGGCAAATCGCGCAAGAGACAGCTCGCTGATGGAAAGCTTATGAGAGGCAAGAACCGTTCCCCCATATTTCACATCCACGGCAGGAGCTTCACCACCGCCGCCGTCCCACACATCAAAGGCGACAGTTAAGCCGGTGCCAGCGCCTTCTTCCGCCGAGCCGAGGACGGCATTCGGAAAATCGTTCGCCCAATTGAAGCTGAAGCCGTCCGCGGGAACTGGAGTGCCAGGACCCAATTGGAGTTTGAAGCTGGCGTAGAGGCTGTCCACCGCCTGCCCACCGTTCAAATCCTCAATAGTGAATGTGCCATTCTGATCATTCACTGCCTCGGTAAGATGCAGGAAACCATCCGTTCCAACTGCGGCGGTTCCGAAAACTGCTGTTCCTGCCGGCAAGGTTCCGTCGTCGAAATTGAGACTTAGAGTAGGCGTCAACGGCGGGACAATCTCGACCACCGTAACCGTGGCGGTACCAGATATCACCTCGCTGTCTCCAGTGATCGACGCGCGATACTGCGTTCCGCTGTCCGCAACGGAGAGAGGGGAGGTAACGAGTGTTGCTTCGGTGGCACCGGCGATGGCGGTAAAGTCAGGATCGCCCGACGCTTTCTTAAACCATTGATAGCTCAGGAAGGGGTCCGAGCTATTAACCCAGAGGCGCAATGTTGCCGGGGAATTGGCCAGGACCGTGATGTCAGAAGGTTGCTGAGTAACCGCCAATTGCAAGCCGCCGGTGGTGGTGGTGATGTTCAGATCATCCACCCACTGGTTCTCATTTAAACCTCCCGTACGACCGCCAAAGCCAAACTTCGCCGCAGTAATCGGGAAAAAATTCGGAACAAAGATATTCGAGTAAACCAAAGTCCCGTTGTAGTTCAGATCAAAGGTTCCGTCCGAATCTAGTTTAATCAAAACATCAACAAATTCTGCACCGGTACGGAGGAAACTGATCGGGACCACAGTGTGGCGAAACTCAATACCATTCCACTTCAAGTCGATGGCCGGTGCTTCACCGCCTGCGTTGTCGTAAATATCAAAAGCAACCGTCAGCCCTGCGGTAGTGGGACCTTCCTCTCCCCATCCATCGGCGGGGAGATCATTTCCCACCGCAAAACTGAATCCGTCCGCTGGAGTGGAAGTGCCTCCGCCCACGCGCAACTTGAATGCCGCCGTAAACGAGTTCAGACCCTGCGGAGCTCCCGGATCGAGATCGTCGATGACGAAGGAACCATTCTGCGCGTTGATCGCTTGGGTAATTTTAAGAACTCCAGTGCCACCCGCGCCGCCAGTGCTACCAATCACCGTATTGCCATACACTGCGGAGCCCGCCGGCACGGCGCCGTCATTAAAATCAGCGGAAAATGTCCCGCCGAATGCAGCCGCCGAGGCCAGAGCCATTACGATCAACGTCAGCCAACTATGTTTATGAATTGCTATTTTGGTTATTTTCATTTGGTGTCTGATTGAGTTTTTCCGCTGTAAGATGAGTAAAACTTCCCTAGTGGAGGTGATTTCGGGTTTTCACAGTCGCCAGTATTCCCGTCCCGCCCTCCGAGCGTTTGCTGCGCATGTGTCCCGTTCATCCTTCTTCAACTCTCTGTCGTGTTTACCCACAGTTAACAAACTGCATGGCTGGAAGCGGTGATGCCATGGGGTGAAACCCTAGTGGGGATTGCACTCACCGGTAAGCCACCCGGCCCGTCAATCACGGACTCGATTAGGGAATTTGTGCGGGTGGAACTCGAGCAAGCTATTGCCCATCGCGGGTGCATAGTCGTGCGTCAGGGAGCCGAATTAGCGCAGTCACACTCTGAAGGAGATGATGTTCGTCCCCGCGCTGAGATTATTCAGGATGGGTGAGGACTGGGAAATGTGACTGCGAAAGCGTCGTGACTCCTTGACCGTTTGATCCCGTACGTCAAGTGTCCCGACATGTTGCATGAACCAAGGACGCACATTGTTGTGCTGGGGGCAGGTTTCGGTGGCTTGACCTTTTGCCAAAAGTTTCATCATCCAAGGGCGCGCGTGACAGTGGTGGACCGGGCAAATCATCATCTCTTTCAACCTCTGCTCTATCAAGTGGCCACGGCGGGACTGTCCGCGCCGGAGATCGCCCAGCCCATTCGGAGTATTTTAGCGGACAAGCCTGCCGTGAAGGTGCTGATGGACGAGGTCCAAACCTTGGACCTTGCGAAGCGGCGCGTGACCTTGAGCCGGCAGGTTCTTGAATACGATTATCTCGTGCTCGCGTTGGGCGGTCGCACGAGTTACTTCGGACACCCGGAATGGGCGGAGTTCGCACCGGGATTGAAATCGCTGGAAGACGCCCTGCGTATTCGACGCGACGTGTTGCTCGCCTTCGAGAGGGCGGAAACCGAGCCCGATCCGGCGGCGGTGCTCCGACTGATGACGATTGTAGTAGTGGGCGGCGGCCCGACGGGGGTTGAAATGGCGGGTGCGCTCGCAGAACTCACCCGTGTCGTGTTGAAGCGGGACTTTCGCCGCATCGATCCATCCAGGGCGCGCGTGGTGCTCATCGAAGCATCGACGGATGTCCTTTCGCACATGGCGCCGGATCTTGCGGCCAACGCCTCCGAACAACTTCGCCAACTTGGGGTGCAGGTGCGCACCTCGACCAGGGTGAAGTCCATCACGCAAAGCAGGGTGGAACTGGACAATGGCGCAGTCATCGAGGCGGAGAATATTCTTTGGGCCGCCGGTGTCGCCGCCAGCCCGCTGACGCAGCAGTTGGGGGTGGCACTGGACCGGGCGGGCCGCGTGAAGGTTTCTCCGGATTTAAGCCTGCCGGGACGGCCAGAGGTGTTCGCCGTTGGCGACATGGTGTCCTTTTTACAGGAGGATGGAAAACCAGTTCCGGGCGTATCACCAGCAGCGATGCAGCAGGCGGCCCACGTCGCCGGGATCATTGAAGACGAACTTTCATCCGCGCACCACAATCGTATGCCCCGAACAGCTTTTAATTATTTCGACAAGGGAACGATGGCCACGATCGGCCGGTCCGCCGCGGTAGCCCAAATTGGCCCGATGAAGTTGACCGGTTTTGCCGCGTGGGGCGCGTGGTTGGTGGTGCATCTGCTGTTTCTGGTCGGCTTTCGCAACAAGGCGGCCGTGCTGCTGCAATGGACCTACTCCTATTTCACCTACAAGCGCGGCGCGCGCATCATCACGCCGACGGAGTTCCCACCGAAAACATAGGAACGTTCCGTGCATCCCTTTGCACTTCGCAAAGAGTCTTTTGCGTTCTGCCATTTGACTCAACGATAGTGAGTGGTCCATACCACCCGCCGACAGGACGCGAAGCCTGAACGGATTTGATCCCCACATCGACTTGACCTCCCATTTTTTCACTTCGCACACGCGAAGCCGGCCGTACTCAAGCGATTCCACGAAGACGCGGCTCTGCGCGGAAACATTATCGTTAAGAAACGAGATAGCCGACTCTGCCGAGTTTCCAAAGCACTGCATTCACACCGATTTGCGGCAGGCAAAGAACTCCCCGCTTCCAGACACGCGGCAACTCAAATCGCAAGGCAACCGAAGTGGGTAGTTTCCCAAATAGGCGAACACCCCATACAAAACCGGCCGATGCTCAACCAATATTGCGAACAGAAAACAGAACGGTCTCTCAAGACAATTATTATGAAACGGAATCAACAGCCCATTCTCAACATCGCAGCATCCTCATTACTGACTTTAACTCATCACCCAGAGCAAATCCACTCGTGGATCCGAACGAGCGGTTGCCGTTTGAATCACTGCAGCGTCTCCACAAGAGGCGCCTGAACATTGCCAACCATTCACGATCGTATGTCATTCCTCTCACCCCAAGATGTCCTGGATATTTTCTCGCATGGCGACTCATCAAAAAAGCCGGCGACCCGACCCCTGCCGGCACCCCGGCCCACTCTGACCCTACCGAAGTCGCCCCTCATCGCCATCTGCCATTTGAACTGGGACTGGGTGTGGCAACGCCCGCAACAGTTTCTCTCGCGTCTGGCCAAAGATCATTCGGTGCTTTTCGTGGAGACGCACCGCACCGACACCGCTCATCGCGGCGCTGTGCGGACGATGCGGCGCCGTCTGCGCGGTGAAGTGTATGGATTCCAAATTGTGTCTGAACGGAAAAAGAGAAGCGGTGCTCGTCGCCGGTCGTTAAGCAGGCCAAAGGAAAGCTTCTGATGATGAACCCAACGAACACCCCGACTACGCGCCACCTCTTGAGCTACGAAGAGTGCCGTTGGGTTCTGAATTCAATCTTATGAGCAGTTCAGCCAGAAGCTTCCAACGGGACGGGTCGTGCGAAGAATTGAGAGCACGGCGCAGCGCCGAAATGAACCGGGTGTCGCTGCGGCGGGCAAACCACTGTGCACACGAGACATTTCAATCTGAACTCCGGACTTGTGAGAAAAGCTGGACGTCAAGATTCAGGTGTTCAAGCCCGGCAGACGGGACGGAATGAGAGGACGAAGACCTGAAGAGGAGAAACTTGGAATGCGCATCTCCCTGCTGATATCCCTGCTCGCAGTCGTCCTGCTGACCGTTTCCCTCCTCAGTCTCCAGGCGGGAGAAAAGCGAATTCGCTACGAGCTCCCGCACTGTCTTGGAGTGGAAGACCCGCAATTTCTGAACACCATGGGACATTTGCTCGGTCCCGGCATCCTGCCGGGAAACCGCATCACGGCCCTCCAAAACGGCGATCAAATTTTCCCCGCCATGCTGACGGCGATTCGCGACGCTCGCGAATCCATCACGTTTGAAACTTACATCTATTGGTCCGGCGACATTGGGAAGAAGTTTTCCGAAGCTCTGTGCGAGCGCGCGCGGAGCGGTGTGAAAGTCCACGTCATGCTGGACTGGGTGGGCTGCGGGAAGATGGAGGGCAAGTATCTCGACGATTTGAAAACCGCTGGCGTGGAAGTAGAGCAGTATCACCCGCTGCGCTGGTACAATCTGGGGCGGATGAACAATCGCACCCATCGCAAACTCCTGGTGGTGGATGGCCGGATCGGGTTCACCGGTGGAGTGGGCATCGCGGATCAGTGGGACGGCCACGCCGATTCAAAAGATCACTGGCGCGATTCGCACTACCAGATCGAAGGCCCCGCCGTTGCCCAAATGCAGGCCGCCTTCACCGATAACTGGATCAAAACTCGTTCCGAGGTTCTCCTTGGCAGTAACTATTTCCCAGAACTAGCACCCGCGGGCAATTCGCCGGCACAGGTGTTCAAAAGCTCCCGGGGCGAAGGCAGCGAGAGTGTACGCCTCATGTATCTGCTCTCCATCGCCTCAGCCACCAAAACGATT
>CAZBIC010000045.1:0-55794 GCA_964491875.1 uncultured Bifidobacterium sp. | reverse complement strand
ACGCGCTCGGTTGGTTTGCCTCCTGTGGATATAGTTTTTGTTGAAATGCTGTAGATGAGCCGGAGAGCATCTCGGCAGCACGAACTCGCCTTCACATATTAGAGGAGACGCCCTTCGTAGACTCATCACAATATTCCGATGATCGACTGCAGGCATATATCGCTGCACTGCGATCACAAGTGTCGATGGGGGACAAACTGCATCCGGATATACTCGCGGCGATGAAAGAGCGTGAACGCAGGAAGATATAGCCAAGGCGCCTCCGCACCCGGCGGCGTTCCGTCGCGGTGGCCCCCGCCGCACCGCCGGGTTCGGTAGCGCCATAAGCGCGGCATCTTTGTAGAACCGCGTCACCTATTATAGAGAATCTCCAGCTCCGTCAGGCGCGGCATTTTCCGGACGATGTCGCCCCGCCGGGGCTCATCCACATCCCCACACCGTGCGGCTACAACGATGCCGCCCCAGCCGGGGCTGCGGACACGTCGCGGCAACAGACACCGCCTTGCTGGGAACGCCAACGGCGTTCTGTCATTCAGCCCAGCGGTTGCGCGCTGCGCGCTACCCTGGGTCCACGGTCCACCCCATTCCCCTCCTACCCCAACGGGGTTGTGTCCACCCTTCCACCCACCCCGCGGCAACCCCATTCGGGGTAGCGGGATTCTTTATCCACGTTCACCCAAGGTAGGCTCGCCGACTCGCCAACCTTGGGCTGATTGCCTTTGCCCCGTTGGGGCATGGCTTCGCCGTGAACGCGAACGGCGTTCCAGCATTCAGCGCCGTAGGCGCGGCATCTTTGTAGAAGCAGGTCTCCCATTTAATTCCCCAGCTCCGCCAGGAGCGGCATCGTCCGCAGGATGTCGCACCGATGGGGGCTAAATGGCGTTTGGTGAGACGGTGGGTCGGCAAAGATTTCGTCTCTGACGGGGACGGGGAGTTCGCTTCGTCCGGGGGCAGTGGCGCGAAGTCGGATTTCACAGGCTTCGTCGGAGCCAAGTTCATGATTGATAAACCGCTTGCAGCCGGACAACCTCCCCGAATCCAGTGAACCTCGCTGCGTTCGGACGCGGCGGCCAATGAAAGACGATTCCACGCGCCAGCCACTATGAAGTTCCAGTCAACGATTCCCTTTCGAACCTTGGTTCCCGTCCTGTTCCTGCTCGCGGGCATCCTGACGTCCGCCGCGCAGTCGGGCACGCTCCGGTTTAGCGCCAGCTCCTATTCCGGCAAGGAGTCCTCTGGCGCGATCAAGGTAACCGTGACGCGGAGCGGCGGAACGAGCGGCACGTTGGCGGTGGATTTCGCGACGGTGGACAGCGGCGGCGGCACGGCTGAGCCGGAGGGAGATTATTATCCGACGAATGGCACGCTGACGTATGGCCCGGGAGTGCGGAGCCTGTTTTTCTACGTGCCGCTCATCGATGATGAAACGCATGAGGAGAGTGAAACGGTGTTGATCGACATTACCGGTTCCTCCGTGGTTGAAGGCATCGCCAGCACCACGGTGACCATTGCGGATGACGACACGTGTTCCTATGCGGTGGGGACGAACAAGGTGGTGTTTGCTTCGAGTGGCGGCAGCGCAGAACCGATCGTGGTCACGGCGACGACGGGCTGCAGCTGGACGGCGGTGAACAGCACGGCCGGGGCGACCTGGCTGGGAATTATTTCCGGAGCGTCCGGAACCGGTAATGGCGAAGTGGTGTTGAGCTGCGATCCAAATGAGGGCTCCACCGCGCGCACGGCGAAGCTCAACATTGCGGGCAAAGTGGTGACGGTGACGCAGCTGCCCGAGCCGCCGCCGGATGAAACCGCGCCGATGGTGAGCATCACGAGTCCCGCGCTGAATGGACGGGTGACGAACGACACAATCGTGGTGACGGGCAAGGCTTCTGACAACGTGGCGGTCACGCTGGTGGAAGCGCGATTGGAGAATGAGTTTGAGACGAGTGATTACATCCCGGCGGACGGAACGGCAAACTGGTCGGTGGCGCTCGCGGGATTGGTGCCCGGCACGAACACGATTCGCGTTCGCGCGCACGATGCTTCGAACGAGCCGACGGAAGTGACGCGCACTGTCGTGTATG
Source organism: uncultured Bifidobacterium sp. (assembly GCA_964491875.1). Lineage (GTDB taxonomy): Bacteria > Verrucomicrobiota > Verrucomicrobiia > Limisphaerales > JADJPG01 > JADJPG01. The sequence goes on along the minus strand of CAZBIC010000045.1, from coordinate 53,710 downwards.
TCGAGGTCAGCCCGATCTCGCTCGTCGTGAATGGGAGTGGAACGGTCAAACCGCTGGTCGATGGAGCGTTGCTGGATGTCGGCAAGAGCTACACCGTGCAGGCGAAACCGGCTCGCGGCAATGAGTTCACCGGCTGGAGCGGCTACATCGAATCCACGGCAAATCCGTTTACCTTCACCATGCAGACGGGGTTTGTGCTGCAGGCGAATTTCCGGGTGATTCCGTTCATTGCTGTGGCCGGAGTCTACGAAGGTCTTTGCTATGACGCGGAAGTGAATCGCCATGCCAGCGCGGGTTTTCTCTCCGTGAAGTCGACCGAGGCGGGTGCTTACTCGGCGCGGCTGACGCTCGGTGGCGTGCGTTACTCGTTCAGCGGAAAGTTTGCTGCCGATGGGATTGCCACCAATTCTCTGCCCCGAGCCGGGACGAACGCGTTGACTCTGATTCTCGCCATCGACCTGGCCAACGGCAGCGATCAAATCACCGGAAGCGTGAGCGATGGTGATTGGACTGCGTCGGTGCTGTGCGATCGGGTCCTCTTCAACAAGAAGACAAACCCGGCGCCGCAGGCTGGCAAATACACGGTGGTGATTCCGGGTGACGACGAAGATCCCGCTGCCGAGCCGGCCGGGTTCTCCTACGGAACCGTGAATGTGGATGCCGGTGGAAAAGTGAAATTGTCGGCCACGCTGGCGGATGGCACCAAGATTTCGCAAAGCGCGAACCTCTCGAAGATTGGTTACTGGCCGTTGTATGTGCCGCTGTATACCGGTCGCGGTTCGGTGCTGAGCTGGGTGGTGTTCGCGGAAAGCAACGAAGCCAGTTTCACGGGCGAGTTGAACTGGGTGAAGCCGGCGAATGCCTCTGACCGCCTGTATCCGGAAGGATTTGCCGTTCGGCATGAGCTGACGGGATCAAGCTACTTTGCTCCCACGAACGTGAACGATCTGGTGTTGAACTTCAGCGCGGGCAAGGTGCGTTTCAACGCGGGGAATCTCGTCGAAGATTTTTCGAACGGCATTTCGCTCGTCGAGAACAAGGTCGCCAATCTCGGCACCAACAAGCTCAACGTTTCGATCAATCTTTCCTCCGGCTTGTTCACCGGCTCGGTGACGGCGCCTGATGGTTCGCAGTCGTTCCCGTTCCGCGGCGCGGTTCATCAGAAGCAGAATCAAGGCTGGGGCTTCTTCTTAGGGACCAATCAGAGCGGTTGCGTCCGGCTCAGCGAGTAATCTGCGCTGCCGTTGCGCTTGCTACGGCGCCGCTTCGATCAACACCCATCCGCTGAGATTGGTGCCGGCAAAGTAGCCGGAGCCGGTTCCCGCGTTTTGCAGCAACACTCCGCTGAACGCGCGCTTGCGGAGAGTTTCAGGATCGGTGAACGAGCCTTTGAACAGGCCGCTGGCGGTCGTGAAGGAGAGGTTGAACCCCGCGTTGGTCGACGTCACCTTGTTGTCCGCACTCAACGTGAACGTGTAATCCACGGGTGCGGCGAGATTCCCGCTGCTGAAGGTAACGACGGCATTGGTGAGATTCAGCACGCGATTGGTCTTCGTCACTGGCGGCGTATGGAGCGAACCCAGCAGCACGGTTTGGCTGGTGAATCCCGTCGCATGCAGTCCCTTCGTCGTCGCTGGCTTGAACCAGTGGATCGTTCCCCAAGTCGCAACGGGATCGTTGGTCACGGTCATCCAGCCGATGATCGATCCCTTCCCGGAGTAGAGCGACAGATAGAGCGGCCACTCGGCGTCCGGTGATGCCACGGCCTTCAGCGACAGGCTCGTGGCGTCCGAAAGTTTTCCGCTCAGTTTCAAACCGCCCGCCAAATCAATCTTGCCTGCGGCATAGCCGTCGCCAGCCGGTCCGATAGTCGGATCGTTGGTGCCGGCGATAATGCAGGTGTAGGCGCCGGCCATCGGCGCGGGGGACGTTGCGGCGTTGAACACGGAACGATTCGCGCGCAGCTGTGACGTCCAGTTTCCATCGCTCACGCTGCCGGTCAGCTGGTTCGGCTTCCCAATGCCGACGCCCAGCTCAAGCGAGAGTGAGAGTGGGAGGTTGGTGCCGCTGCGTTTGATTTGGTTGGTGGTTCTTCCAGCCAGATCAAATGCGCCGCTGAACGAATGGCTCTTGCCGGCGAGCAGCAGCTTGCCGGAGTAAGTGCCTTTGTCGGTCAGCTTGAACGTCAGGCTGCCAGAGCTCTCGTGGCGCACTTCATTGGTGGCCATGAACAACCCGCTGAAACTGCCGACGGCCGGCGCGAAGGGATTCGTGACAAAGTTCGCCTGCAACTGGAGATTGGATTCCATCAGGAACGTCAACCTAGCGGAAGACGATGTGATGCCGCCGGTCCAGTTGGAGAATACGTGTCCGGCCGATGGGATGGCCGTGACAGTGTAGCTGCGGCCGATTTCCAGACCCAGCCCGTCGAGGTTCGGGCTCACTGACCCCGCGCCGACGGAGAGCAGTTGGACCACGTTGCTCACGATCCGGAACAGGCTGCGAGATGACGTGGTGGAGACGTTTCCTGACGTGTCCACGCTGTAGACGGCGAACGTGTTGCTTCCGGGGCGCAGCGTTGCGATTGCGGACCAGTTGATGGAAGGCGCGACGTTGGTCGTGTCGGCGTCGGTGACCGGACCTCCGTTGAGCTGATACACGACGCGCTCGGCGAAGGCGTTGTCGGTGGCCGTTCCGCTGACGGTCACCAGCTCATCCAGCAGTCGCGCACCAGAGGTGGGAGATTTGACGGCCACGGTGGGTTTCGTGGATTCCGGCGGGAACAGATACAGAATGCCGGCGATGTCATCGGCCGCGGGTTCGTCGACGTTGGATGCGATGCTGTTCATGATCGCCTCGACGCTTTGTCCGGCTTCATCGGGATGGTTCAAGCCGAATGCATGGCCAAACTCATGCGCGAGCACGCGGCGCAAATCGTTCGTGAAGCCGTGCCCGGCGAGAGGTCCCGGAAACGAATCCCAGGTCCGGGACTCGTCCACTAGAATGTCGGACTCCACCACCTTGCCGCCTGAACTCCAGGTAATGGCCACCGCGATGGCACCGCCGAACGACTGGCCGTACACGGTGTCGCTCCAGGCCACTTGACTTGCTCCATCGCGCGAACCAGGAGAACCGCTGGCTGGTGTTACCGCGAGGCGGACCGGTTGCAGATCCTCGTTCCAGAGAGACGCAGCGTCGATGGCGACGTCATCCCACGAAGTTTTCCCATCGCTCAACACGCGGCCTGCATCTCCCAGCAACGTCCGGAACTTGATCTCTCCAATCGGCCACTTGGCGTCGGGATTCGAAATCACAAAACCGAACACGCCAGGCGTCAGGCAGCCAAGCGTGACCAAGCTCAGTCCCGCCCACTGGACACCCAGGTGGCTCAGGCCCTTGAATGCCGGCGGCCGTATGGAGAAGGCGGATCGAATCGCGTTCATCGGCGATCTCCAGCGTTGAGTTCCTTGTCTACCGCGTCGAATAGAGTTTCGATTTTCATCGGTGGATGGACGGGGGAACTGCCGGCAGCAGCAATCGATGGCTTCGGATCGGACCCGACATCGGTCGCGGTGGTGATGGGTTGACGATTGTGGCGCAACACCACATCCGCACCGGACTGCGCGTCGCGTTCGATCAGGAGCTTTCCGTGGTAAATGCCGACCAGTGGACAAAACTCCTTGCCGTTGTTTCTCGAGAACAGAACGACGCGTTCGCCCGCGATGAACTTCGGCACGCCGTGTACCTCCATCGTGTCCTCGCCCACGGTCCCGCCGAAGAACTCCAGTTGCAGCTCTTCGGTGGCTGAACCTTTGAGTGTGCGTTCGACTTTGAACTGCACCGTGGTGACGATGGCGCGTCGGCCGGAACGAATGGTCCAATCGCAGCGAACCGATGTAACCTTGCCCGCGAAGATGCGTTCCGCGCCAGTGACCATGCCTGAGAACCCGGGCGCGAGGACAGTTGTTGCGCGGATGGTTTGAGTTGGTGTCAGCGTGAGTAGGATTAGAATCAATGCGGACAAGCCGGGGAGCTGACGGCAGAAGCTATTGGAGAGTGTCGAAGTCTTCATCCGTGACTTTGGTTCCTGAGAGACAGCCGCGTTTGCGTCTAAGTGGTGCGCGAGAGAGGACTTGAACCTCCACCCCTTACGGGACCAGATCCTAAGTCTGGCGTGTCTGCCATTTCACCACTCGCGCACGAAGCAGCATGGGCGCAAAGATGCCATGCCGATCTTCAACCTCAAGCCTCGTTTTACTTCCCAGTAAACGCTCTCTTACTGGAAACGAAAAGCGCGGGACGAATCCCGCGCTTTGCGCAAGTGATTGTGGTGACTCGTGGACTATTTCCGCGGATTCACCAGTTCGCTCATCTTGAAGATCGGGAGGAACATACAGATCGCGATGCCGCCGACGGTGACTCCGAGGAACACAATGAGCAGGGGTTCGATCAGCGATGTAAGGCCGGAAAGTGTCGTCTGAATCTCGTCGTCGAGGAAGTCGGAGATACGCTCCAACATGTTTTCGATCTTACCGGTCTGCTCACCGGCGGTAACCATGCGAATGATCATCACGGGAAACACTGGATGCTTGCCAAGAGCGGCGGAGATGCCTTCGCCACGTTCAATGTCGCTGGCTGACGCGCGAATGGCTTTCTCCATCACGACATTGCCGACGGTGTTGGAGACGATTTGAAGAACTTCGAGAATCGGAACGCCAGAGCGGATTAGCGAGGCAAGTGTTCGGGTGAACCGGGCGAGACAGATCTTGTGGGCGATGACGCCGAAGATCGGGAGGCGGATGCGAGTGCTGTCCCAAAACTCAAGCCCCTTGGGGGTCTTCAGCCACGCCATCCATGCGTAAACAGCGCCGCCCGCGGCTGCCAGCATGTAAACGAGGTAAGACTGAACGAACTCACTCAAGTTTATGAGCATCTGAGTGGGTGCCGGCAGCTTGGATCCGAACCCGCTGTAAACTTCGCCGAACACCGGAACAACCTTTACGAGCAGGAAGATCGTGATGCCGATGGCGATAATGGTCACCGCGACGGGATACATCATCGCGGACTTCACCTTCTTGCGCAGCTTGGCGGTGTTTTCCAGGTAGGTGGCAAGACGGGAAAGAATTTCGGAGAGCAAACCGCCGCGTTCGCCGGCACCAACCATGCAGACGTAAAGTTTGTTGAACGTTTTCGGGTGCTTGCTGAGCGCCTCGGAAAAACTGTCGCCGCCTTCGACGCGCGTGCAGATGTCCTTGATGGTGTCGCGCATCACCTTGTTGGTGGTCTGCTCGGCCAGTGCTTGAAGGGATTGCACCATCGCGAGACCGGCATCGATCATCGTCGCGAGCTGTCTGGTGAAGACCACGAGGTCCGCGAGAGCCACGGAGCCGCCGGCGGTTTTTCCCTTCTTGCCCATCTTCTCCTGGATCGACATCACGAGGAGATTCTTGTTCAGAAGCGCCGCCACCGCCGCCTGCTCGTTCTGGGCGTCGAGCGAACTGCGAATCTCTTTTCCCGTTCCAGCTTCCCGAGCTACGTAACTAAATGAGGGCATAAAACGTATTGTCCTTCAAAAGCTGAGCAAGCACGGCGCAGGCCATGGCGCCTGTTCCGGGTCTCGTCGCAAAATGTTGCAGAGATCCATTGATTAACTGCCCGCTGTTCTACTTCTGTTCCTCCTAGTCTTCGGCGGATGGAGAACTTCCTTTAGCCGGATTCTGTCTGGCGACTGGCTGGAATTGGGACAGCTTGCCGGGGACGGCGGGCGGTAGACGGAGGGAACGCTATCGGCGCTCCATGGTGCCACGAGTGACGCCGAGCTGATTCTGAAGCTTTAGTTCGCGCCAGAGCTGCGTGCCGGAATTTTCGCCCCGCAGCAGGGCCCGATACATCGCGACGGTCTTTTCAACTTCGCCGGCGCTTTCACTGACGAACTCGACGCGAAACTTCCGGACGCCCAGTTCAATCAGTCGCGACACGTGTTCCGCACCGGTCTGGGCGCGGGCATTGAATACGGTGTTTCGGCAACCGGCATCTGCCTTCAAGACATGCTCCGCGCCGACTCGGTCGCGCAGGCGCACGTCATGGACATCACACGGGCGACCGCAATTCCGGTAATCCGTGCCTTTGGAAAGGAAGGCGCAAAACACGCAATGCTCCATGTGAAACATGGGCATGTGCTGATGGATGGTGACTTCAAACCACTCCGCCGGCGCCGCCTGCAAGAGGGCCTCCAGTTGAACGCCGTTCAGATCATACGACGCTGTCACGTGCTCAAGTCCGAACTTTCGGATGAAGTAATCCGCGGTCAGCGCATTGGCGACGTTCAATGAAAAATCTCCGACACGACGGGAGTCGGCAAAGAAGCGGAGGTGTTCGTAATTGCGGACGAGATAACCATCAGCGTTGGCCGAGCGCACCTGCTTGAGCGTCCATTCCTCGCCTGACTTGAAGATTCTCGGCGGCGCGACCCAGATGGTTTTGTTGGGACCAGCGCAGCCGAATGACTCGTGCGCCATCTGGACCGCTTCGCGATATTTCTTTGGATCCTCGAATTCACAGTAGAGCCGGGTGGCTCCGCATCTCAGCGCGGCTTCCAGTTGGCTGAGGTTGCGAACGAGGATGGTCAGTTCCGGAGTAGCGGATTCTTCCGCACGGCCGGGAGACGGGATGCTTGGTAATCGCTCCGACGGAATCTCATTGAGCTGCCAGCGCAGCGGTTGCGTGCGCAGAGCTTCCAGTTGCGCGACGGCGTCGCGGCGGATTCGATTGAGCTCGCTGACAGGAATGATGACCTCGCCTTCGAGACGGTTGGCGAGCGCGCCCAGTTGAAAGGGTGTCCCGCCCAGGCGTCCGAGCTGATCCTTCAACCGTTCCGTGCTCAACGGCTGCTTGGCTGCAACGGCGAGCGGCATGGCGGATTCCACCTGAACGACGCGACCGGATTCGTCGCGCACGATGAGCGTCAGTGGTGTGCCGGCGCGACCGTGAACCTCCATTTCGATTGGGCGGAAATAGCGCGGAGCATCGCCATCGAAACTCTGGCGCAGCCGACGGTCCAGCTCTGGATCGCTCGTCTTCCACAACTTATCGCCGGCTTTGACGCGGGAGAAATCAATATCGCCGGTGCCAAAGGCGAGCACCGCTTCGGGAATCTTGCTGGCCGTTGCGGTGGCTCCGCTTGGTTTCAGAATCTGAATCTCATACACGCGCCCGCCCTCCTCCTTTTGATCGGGATGACCCGCATCAAACACCACGCCATCGCCGAGTTTCAGCGGCGCTTCAAGTTTGATCGCGACCTTCGACCCTTGCACGCGCGACACCTCGCCGAGATAAACGCCGCGCTTCTTGCCGAAGCGGGCATGCACCAGTTCCTGATTGTTGATGCCGCGAAACCATCCGGTGTAGAGGCCGCGGGAGAAAGCCATTTCCAGATCATACTTGGTTTCCGCCGGGTTGGGCGCGGCGGCAACGGGTAAATCATTTTGTGCCGCGAGGCGGGCGGCGCACTCGTTCAATGCTCGTCGGTAGGCGCGCGTGATGTTCGCGACGTACTCGGGCGTCTTCAGCCGGCCTTCGATCTTCAGGGAAGCCACGCCGGCTTTCACCAAATCCGGCAGCACTTCGAGCCCGGCCAGGTCTTGCGGGCTGAGGAGATACTTCCGATCACCGAGGGGAACGAGCTGGCCATCTGAGACGAGGTCGTAGGGCATGCGACAGGCCTGCGCGCATTCGCCGCGATTCGCAGACCGTCCGCCGAGAGCTTCACTGGTCAGGCATTGCCCGGAGTAAGCAACACAGAGCGCGCCATGGACGAAAACTTCCAAGGGGAGGGGGTTCGCCAGTCGGTTTTCGCCGGAAACCTCTGCGGCCTGTGTTGACTGAATTGTCTCGATCTCCGCGATGGAACATTCGCGGGCAAGAACCACGAGATTGCATCCCAGCTCCCGCGCGAAGTCCACGCCAGCGCCGCTGGTCACGGTCATCTGCGTGGAGGCGTGGATTGGAAAATCGGGCGAAAGCTGGCGGATCAGCCGGCAGATGCCGACGTCCTGAACAATTGCGGCATCCACACCAGCGGCGATGATGGACTGCAAATACCTCGCCGCCTCTTCCATCTCATTCTGGAATACGAGCGTGTTGAACGTCACGTAACCGCGAACTCCACGCCGGTGCAGGAACTCCATCAACTTCGGCAGGACCGCGGCCGTAAAGTTCTGTGCGCGCATGCGGGCATTGAACCGTTCCAGCCCGAAATAGATCGCATCGGCGCCGTTCTCCACCGCGGCTTTTGCGCATTCCCAGTCGCCCGCGGGCGCGAGCAATTCAGGCAGACGCCGTCCCGCCGTCCCATGGGTTTGGGTGGTTGGGGCGTTTCCGATTGCGATGTCAGCAGCGCTCATGCAATGGCGGAGGATAGCAATGAACGTGATTGCGCACAAAGACTGTTTGCCGGAACCGCACTCGTCGGCGACCGGCTGTGTCGATTCACTGCTCGGGTGTGGAGCGCCGGGAAAACTCTCAGTAGTCGTAGAGTCCCGAATCCCGGGTGTAACCACCAGCGCTGGCGGCACCGCCGGGACCGCCTTCCAAATCACCAAACACATCACCCATGTCGGCCTCGATCTTTTCCGGATCTTCCCCGGCCTCGAGGCGTTTGATCGCGACATCGAGTTCCTTGGGCATGGTGCCGGGCGGCAAGGCGTCCTTCATCTTGCGCATCAGATGCGCCATGTGCTTGGGATTGTTCTCGTCGAGATGTCCCATGTCGCGCTCGAGTTCGGCCATCGCGCGCATGACTTTTGGATTGTCCATGTCGGCCATGGGATCGGGACCATCAGGTGCCGCAACGCTTTCGCTCAAACCCTTCGGCATGGCAAAGGCGCTCATTTGTTTGGCCATCTTTTTGTTGCCGCACTTGGGGCAAACCGGGAGGCGATCCGGGTTCACGCGCTTCGAGAGGAAGCTGAATATCACCCGGCACTTCGGACAGGAGAATTCGTAGATTGGCATAAGTCGGAAATCAATTTCGCTGCGCCATGCTAAGGCGGCTCCGCAGATCCCGCCAAGTGTGAAGGTGACGGTCGGCAAAGAGCGAGTTGGCTGAGGACGAAGGTTCGATCACGATTGAACTAAAAGAGGATATTCCGAACGAACTGCGCGAGATGCGGAGGCTGTTTGCGATGGCGGCGCATCACCACGACAATTTCACGAGTGAAACGTTCCTTCCAAGCTAGGCGCGATAGAGTCGATTTTCGCCCGTAGAGGGCCAGCGCGCGCACGGGAACCAGGCTGACACCCATCCCCAGAGAAACGAGGTTGATGATAAGATCAAAGCTGTCGAGTTGCATGCTGGGCTCGACCTTCAATCCAGTCCGACTCATCCAGCGTCTCAATTCTTTGCCAGTGTTGGTGCCATCTTCCAACAGCAGCCAATCCTGAGCCTTAAGCCAATCGATGCGGGAGTTCTTGGATTTGGGAAGTAGATGAAACGCTTCGGCTTTCGCAGTTGGCGCGATTATGGTGAAGGAGTCGTTGAATCGATGCGTGACGGAGACCGCTTTGGAGAAATGCTTTGGGGGACACAGAACTCCGAGGTCCATTTCGTTGTTTTCAATGGCGCTCAGAATCTCGGGGCTGGATTGATACGAGACGTGATACGCGACTTGCTGCTGCTGTCGAACGTTCGCATGAAAGAAACCCGGCAAGTGCGCCATGCTGATGCTTCTGGAAACCCCGATGCGAACCTCCTTGGGAGCATTCGCGTATTCTTCCTTCAGTCGCCGTAGGGATTGGTCCACATCGCCAAGCAATCGTCCCGATTCACGATAGAGGAATTCACCGGCTGTCGTGACTCGCACGCTTCTAGTGGTGCGTTCGAGCAGATTGATTCCCAGGCGGTCTTCCACTCCCTGCATCTGGCGCGTGATTGCGCTTTGGGTAATCCCCGCTGCTTCGGCAGCTTTCGTAAAGCTGCGATGCTTTACCACGAGATGAAACAGGCTGAGCTCGTAGAGATCGAACGGGACGGTGGACAGGAAGTCATTCATTCTGAGAATTAGTATATTCAACTAATGAATTTCACTCAAATAAAGTCATGCGGCATCTTGCTCTCGCGAAAGGCAAAAACGTTATGGCTAACCGAAATCAAAAGACCCCGGAGAGTGTGCCGGGACAATTCTATGTGGATGACTCGTGTATTGACTGCGACATGTGCCGAACAGTCGCTCCCGAGTTCTTTTCTCGATTCGATGAAGGCGGCTACTCAATTGTTCACCGGCAGCCGGTAACGGCGGACGAAGTGGCCCGGGCGCAGAAAGGATTGGAATCCTGTCCAACGGAATCCATTGGGAACGATGGAGCATAGGTTCACGGGAGTGGAGCTCAGGCGGTTCTCTGTTTTCATCCGTCGTCAGTCGTGGTTCAATCACGGCCCGTTATGGAATACGAAGCAGTCATCGGTCTGGAGACGCATGTGCAGCTGAAGACCAAGTCAAAGATGTGGTGTGGTTGCGCGAATGCCTTTGGATCGCCGCCGAACACCAACGTCTGTCCCGTCTGCCTGGGCATGCCCGGAGTATTGCCGGTGGCCAACGAGGAGGCGCTGCGTCTGACGGCGTTGACGGGCTACCTGCTGAACTGCTCGGTGGCGCGCTACGCGAAGTTCGATCGCAAGAATTACTTTTATCCCGACGCGCCGAAGAATTATCAGGTCACGCAGTTCGACAAGCCGTCCACGATGAACGGGTTTGTTGACTTCGAGTTTCAGGGTGGGACGGCGCGGGTGCGGATTACACGTGCGCATTTGGAGGAGGACGTCGGAAAGAACATTCATTTTGACCGGCACAGCGGTGTCGATTTCAACCGCGCGGGCGTGCCGTTGCTGGAGATTGTTTCTGAGCCGGATATCACCAGCGCGGACATGGCCTATGAGTATCTGAACGCGTTGAAAGATATTCTGGTCTACGGCGGCATTTCCGATTGCGACATGGAGAAGGGAATGGTGCGTTGTGATGTGAACGTGAGCGTGCGTCCCAAGGGCACCAAGGAGCTAGGCGCGAAAATTGAGATCAAGAACATGAACACTTTCTCCGGCGCCCGGAAGGCGTTGGAGTATGAGATTCCCCGCCAGATCGAAGTCCTCCAGAAGGGTGGCAAGCTCGTGCAGTCCACGCGCCGATGGGATGACGTGGCGGGTATCACCGAAGAAATGCGGACGAAGGAAGACGCTCACGACTATCGTTACTTTCCGGAGCCGGACTTGATGCCGTTTGCTCCCGATGATGCCTGGCTGGCGGCGGTGCAGGCGCAGGTAGTGGAGTTGCCGCTGGCCCGCAAGCAGCGGTTCATGCGGGACTACCAGTTGCCTGCGGCGGACGGGGAAACGTTCAAGAACGACGTTGCTCTGGGGAATTATTTTGAAACGGTGGCGAAGCAGTCGAAGAACCCGAAGGCGGTGGCGAACTGGGTGATCAACAACCTTCGCGCGAAATTGACGGAGGCGAATCATAAGGAAGCGGAGGAGCAGGGTGCGCTCGGGCTCGAGGCGGCGGATATGAAGCTGACGACGCTGGCGGATCTGAAGTTTCAGCCTACAGCGTTGGTTGAGCTGGTGGGTTTGGTGGAGGGAAAGACCATCAGCAGTTCCGCGGCGCAGCAGGTGTTTGCGGAGATGTTTGATACCGGTAAGGCCCCCGCCGCCATTGTTCAAGAAAAGGGTCTGGCGCAGGTCAGCGATACGGGAGCCTTGGAGAAATTCTGCGATGAAGTCATCGCGGCGAATCCAGGGCCGGCGGCTGATTTCAAAGCAGGCAAGGTGGCGGCGCTCAATTTTCTGAAGGGTCAGGTGATGAAGGTCAGCAAAGGGAAGGCAAACCCTGGGCTGGTCGGCGAGATGCTCGAACGGAAGTTGAAGAGCTAGCCCCTTGGTTCTGGCAGGCGGCTTTTCATCGCCGCCCATCGAGGGCCAATTGGGCAACCCCGCTGGAGCAGCACTTGGGAAACGGCGGGGTGGGAATGAGTTGTGAAAAACTTTTGGAAATGCGGGCTTGCATATTCCGGGGAGGTGCCTAAAAGGAGTGTAGTAACACCAGACAACTCAGCGACCAAAAAGTTACATGGTCCTCTCATCGACAACCGGTCGTGCCTTCCTCGAAAGCCGCAGAAGAGGTGTATCCGGCTTCTCCTTGATCGAGTTGCTCGTTGTCATTGTGGTGATTGCAATCATGGCGGCCCTGCTGCTCCCGGCTTTGTCTCGGACCAAGGAACACGCTCGTTCCACTGCCTGCCGCAGCAACATGAAGCAATTGAGCCTCGCGTTTCTGATGTACGCCGAGGATAACGAAGAAACTTTCCCTTGGCCCGGGGCGGTTGGCCGCGCGATTAGCAGTCCCGACGCTTACACCCCGGACTGGTTGGCGACTCCGCAGGAGATGTCCAGCACCCCCATCGCCATTTCTTCCGCGAGTGTTCCCGGTTTTGGCCATAATGCCGAGTGCGGTTCGATATACCCCTACGTCACCAGCCAGCCGAAGAAGGATTACGATCCTTATTTCAAAGAGCCGACCCCGGTTTACCGGTGTCCGAGCGCAGGAAAGTTGGGGGAAGCTCTTCGCGTGAATTACAGCGCGAATGCCTGGATGGAGCCCGGTCGTGATTTCAGTAACGGCAAAGTCCCGCCTCGTGGTCTCATGACGACAGTGGTAACTGACCCGTCCCGCAAAATTCTCCTCGTGAATGAGGAGCCGGAAGGGATGATTTCGCCGGCTTTTGACCCCCGGTTTGCTCCGAGGATTCGGCAGCGGACGGTGATCTTCCACGGGGAGCGCTCCAACATTTCGTTCATGGATGGCCACATTGAATACGTCTCCCGTCGGGAATACGATCAGATGCGGTCCAACATCGGAATCGATTTGTACTTCAACGCGGGCAAGTAAGGTTGGCTCTGCCAGCCAAGTCTTTCTTCTCGTCCGTCACCCCGCTCAGCTTCCGCCCAAGTAAGCGCTCTTCACCTGCGGATTCGTCCTTAATGAAGAGGACGTATCCGCCAGAATGATCCGGCCAGTCTCCAGCACGTATCCGTAGCTCGAGACATCCAGGGCCAGATTCGCGTTCTGCTCGACCAGCAACACTGTGATTTTGTGGTCGCGATTGATCTCCACGACCTTCTCAAAAATCTTCTGCACCAGAAGCGGCGCAATGCCGAGGGACGGCTCATCAAGCATCAGGAACTTGGGCTTGCTCATCAGGGCGCGGCCAATGGCGAGCATTTGCTGTTCGCCCCCGGACAACGTGCCGGCGATCTGTTTCTCGCGTTCCTTGAGGCGCGGAAAGACATCGAAGACGTAGCTCAGCTCCCGGCTGACCGCCGCCCGATCTTTTGTGAGATACGCGCCCATGCGCAGATTCTCCAGAACGGTCAGGTTCGCAAACACCATCCGGCCTTCCGGAACGTGCGCGATGCCGAGCTTGACCAACTCGTGCGGCGGGAGGTTGGTGATCTTGCGTCCCTCGTAGATGACCTCGCCTGTGCGCGCCTTGAGCAGGCCGGAGACGGCTCGCAGAGTCGTGGTTTTTCCAGCGCCGTTGGCTCCGATGAGCGTGACGATGGCGCCGGCCGGCACCGACAGGGAAATCTCCTGCAGAGCCGTAATGACCCCGTAGTTCACAACTAGATTTTTGATTTCCAGCACGGATCGAACCTTGATTGAAGTTCGGAATCGTTCTCTCGCAGCGGGTCTAATCCGCGGCAGCTGCGGGCTTTTTCAAATGCGAATCACCGAGGTAAGCCTCCACGACCTTCGCGTCGTTGCGCACTTCGGTGGGGCTGCCTTCGGCAATCTTCACGCCGTGGTCGAGCACCACGATGCGCTGGCAGATGCCCATCACCACCTGCATATCGTGTTCGACCAGCAGCACTGAGATGCGGAATTTCTCTTTGATGAAACCGATCAGCCGGGTCAGTTCCACTTTCTCGGTCGGGTTCATGCCAGCGGCGGGTTCGTCCAGCAGCAACAACTTCGGCTTGGTGGCCAGCGCGCGGACGATTTCCAGGCGGCGCTGATCGCCATAAGGCAGGTTCTTCGCCATCGTGTGGCGAAACCGGCTCAGCTTGAAAATATCGAGAATCTCCAATACCTCCGACTCGATCAGCTTCTCGTTTCGATGAAACGCCGCGCCGCGCAGCAATGACTGGAACATGCCGGTCGTTTGCCGCAGTTGAAACGCCACGCGGACATTGTCGAAAACGCTCAACGAGGGAAACAGCCGGATGTTCTGGAAGGTTCGCGCGATGCCGAGCCCGGTGATCTCCTGAGGCGCCTGACCGCTGAGCGGCGTGCCAGCGAAATGAATTTCGCCCTCGGTCGGCTGATAAACGCCGGTGATCATGTTGAACGCCGTGGTTTTGCCGGCGCCGTTCGGGCCGATCAACCCGATCAACTCGTCACCGCCGATGCGGAGATCGAGTTCCGAGACCGCGGTCAGTCCGCCGAAACGAATCGTGCAGCGCTGCATCTTCAGCAGGCTGTCCGGATTCGGTTCTGCAGAAGCGCTCATGAGTTCAGTTGGCGGCGGCGCTGCGGCTCTCGCGACGGCGCAGATTGAAGAGCCCCTGCGGCCGCAGCAGCATCAATCCGATGATGAGCAGCGAGTAGACAATCATCCGGTAGTCGGCGAATCCGCGGAGGAGTTCGGGCAGGACGGTGAGCAGAATGGCCGCGAGGATCACGCCCACGGTATTCCCCATGCCGCCGAGGATGACCATCACCACCACATCGATCGACTTCATGAAGTCGAATCCGTCCGGCTTGAGCACTTGCTTGTGGTGCGCGTAGAGCGCTCCGGCCATGCCGGCGAAGAACGCGCCGGTGACGAACGCGGTGACTTTGTAGCGGGTCGGGTTGATTCCCATCGCTGCGGCGGCCACTTCATCATCGTGAACGCAAAGGAAGCCACGGCCGTAGGTGGAATTCACCAGGCTCGCCACGACATAGACGGTTAAGGCAGCCGCGCTCCACGTCCAGAAGAGCGTCGTGAATTTCGGGATACCCGTCAGACCAGTGGCGGCGCCGAAGGCGGGCGAAGTCTGGAAAATGACGCGGATGATTTCGCCGAAGCCCAGCGTCACGATCGCGAGGTAGTCGCCCTTGAGCCGCAGGGAGGGCAGACCAACCGCCAGGCCCGCGAGCGCGGCGACCAATCCGCCGGCCAGCATGGCGCCGACGAAGAGTGCGGGCTGAGCCGCCTCTGGAACCGACGGTGTCAGCTCCAGCGTCAGCTTTGCGGCGGTGAATCCTCCGACGGCCATGAAGCCGGCATGGCCGAGACTGAACTGACCGGTGTGACCGTTGATGAGGTTGAGGCTGACCGCGAGAATGATGCTGATGCCGACATCGATGGCGATGCCGAGGTAGTAGCGATTGAAGTAACCGGACAGCGCCGAGACGCCGAAGGCGACCAGAACTGCGGCAATCAACCATCGTTTTGCGCCCAGTTGCATCAGACTTTCTCGGTTTTCACTTCGCCCAGCAGACCGGCCGGGCGGAAGAGCAGGATGAAGATCAAAATCGCAAAGGCGATGCCGTCGCGGTAATTCGAAATGCCGGGAATACCACCCGCGAACGTTTCGAGCAGACCTAGAAGCAGCCCGCCCAGCGCGGCTCCGGGGAGATTGCCGATTCCACCGAGCACGGCGGCGATGAAGGCGCGCAGGCCGGGTTGGATGCCCATCAAGGGTTCAATGCCGGGCGCGCGCATCGCGTAGAGAATCCCGGCGATCGCGGCAAGCGCGGAGCCGAGGCCAAACGTGAAGGAGATTACTCGGTTGATGTTCACACCCATCAGCGCTGCGGCTTGCGGGTTGAACGCGACTGCTCGCATGGCCATGCCGATTTTCGTGCGCTGGACGACGAGCCAGAGCAGGGCGAGCAGCGCAGCGGTGACGATGGGGACGAGGACGTCATGGTTGGCGATGACGATGTTGCCGAGATGGAAGTTGTGTTCCGGAATCAACCGTGGAAACGGACGCGTTCGCGCGCCGAAGACGGCGTTGTGCTGGCAGGTGAACTCGATTAAGAGGGAGACGCCGATGGCGGTGATGAGCACCGTCAGCTTGGGACGGTTCCGCAGCGGGCGATACGCGAGGCGTTCAATCAGAATTCCGATGGCTGCGCAGATTGCCGCGGAGACGATGACGATAATGAAGGCGCCGAGATAGGATTGCGGAGGAAGGATGGTGCCGACGACGGGCGCGAGGAAGAAGGCGGCAAAGGCGCCAAGCATCAGCACGTCGCTGTGGGCGAAATTGATGAACCGGAGGACGCCGTAGACCATCGTGTAGCCGAGCGCAATCAGGGCGTAGATGGAGCCTTGCGCGAGGCCGTTGATGAGTTGTTGGAGCCAGTCCAATTAGTTGAGGGTCGGAGAGTTGATGGTTGAGAGAGCGGCGGGCCGGCGCTCGGGTTGTCAGGCATCGAGGCGGACCATCGAGCGATCAATCACGGGCTGATGGTTTCCACGTATTTGAACACGCCGCCTTTGACCTGGAGAATGACGGCGGGCTTGGTCGCGTCGCGCTTCTCGTTGATGTTCGTTTTGCCAGTCGCGCCTTCGAAATCTTTCATCGCGGCCAGTGCGTCGCGGACCTTGGCGCCTTCGGTGGTGCCGGCACGCTTCATTGCCTCGGCGAGAATCATCGCGGAATCATAGCCCAGCGCGGCCATCGCATCGGGGGCTTTGGGCGAGCCGTCCTGGTTCTTGAAACGTTTCTTGTAGGCTTCCACGAATTGCTTGCTCTTGGGCGAGCTGACTTCGGGATGGTAATGGGTGGAGAAGTAGTTTCCTTCCACCGCTTCCTTGCCGATCTTGATCAAGTCATCCGATTCCCAGCCGTCGCCGCCGAACAGCGGAACGTTCAGTCCGAGTTGTTTCGCCTGGATGCAAATCAGCGCCACGTCCGTGTAGTAACCGGGAACGAACACGGCGTCCGGCGCGGCTGTTTTGATGGCGGTGAGCTGCGCTTTGAAATCCTTGTCGCCGCCGTTGAAGTCGAGCTCGGCGCTGATTTCGCCACCTGCCTTGGTGAAACCTTCCTTGAAATACTTCGCGAGGCCCTTGCTGTAGTCGCTCTTCACATCGGTGAAGACGGCGACCTTCTTCGCCTTAAGCGTCTTGCTCGCGAAGTTGGCCATCACGGTGCCTTGGAAGGGATCGATGAAGCAGACGCGGAAGATGTAATCGCCTGTCTCGGTGACTTTCGGATTGGTGGACGACGGGGAGATCATCGGGATCTGGCTGCGCTGGCAGATGGGCGCGGCTTCGAGGGAACGGCTGGAGGCGACTTCGCCGAGGATGGCCACGACGCCGTCGCGGTCGATCAGCTTGGTTACCACGGTGCCGGATTCACCGGCCTTGGAAAGGTTGTCTTCGGTAATCAGCTCGATCTTTTTCCCGAGCACGCCGCCCGTGGCGTTGAGTTCCTCAATCGCAAGCAGGGTGCCTTCGTGGGACGACGTGCCAAAGGTCGCTTCCTTGCCGGTGAGCGACGCGAATTCGCCAACCTTGATCACATCGTCTGACTTTTTGCTGCAGCCAACGCTTCCCAGCGCCAGCAGGAACGAAATCGTGACGAGCGGCAGCACACGGATCAGTGTCGCCAGCGGGCGACAAAGAACAGACGGCGCCTTCGGGGCGGCGGGGGGCGAATTGTGAGTAAAAGGATTCACGACGCGCAGGCTAGGAAATCGGAAGTGGAGTTTCAACCCCCAAGCTTTCCCGGGCCATGAATACTCCTCACCTCGGTCCGCGCGGCCATCAAGCGAACGGCACGAGGCGGCGGCGCCTTCCTCGGCCGGAATTCGCGCCGAAGTGACTTCGCGTTGTGCATCCAGAGCGGCCGGCCGGTCGTAGTAATAGATGGTGAAACGTATCGACATTCTATTTGTCACTGGCGCGGAAAACGGCGCTGCGCCAGAATGGCCCCTGCCCATCCGGCGCCGCCTCGAATCGGAGCCGGAAAAACCATGTCAGACCGATCTACAGTTGAGCATCCCGAAGCGGACCTCCTCCGCCGAGTCGCCCGGCGCGATCACGGGGCCTTCGCCGAGCTTTACGATCGGGTCGCCGGACTCCTGTTCTCCAACGCCTTGCACATGCTGTCCGACCGCCGCGAAGCCGAGGAAGTGGTGCAGGATGTTTTTCTCCAGATTTGGAACAAGGCTGAGACCTTTGATGGCGCCCTTGGGAATCCGCTCAGCTGGATTCTCGGCATCACTCGCAATCGCTGCATCGACCGGCTCCGCTCCCGCCAGCGACGTTCGCGTGTCTTCGACGACGCGGTGGACCAATCGGAAGTCGAGGTGACCACCGCCGCCCCGCTCACCGCAAGCGATCTCAGTCCGGAGGAACAAGCCGTGGTGCGCAAAGCCGTGGCAGACCTTCCGTCCGACCAGCAGCAGGCCATCGCGATGGCGTTTTTCGGCGGCATGTCCCACCAGGAAATTGCCGATGTGCTGAAAGAACCCTTGGGAACCATCAAGGCTCGCATCCGGCGCGGGATGCTGAAGTTACGCGAGAGCCTGCAAGCTTACCTATGATCAGCGAGCAACAACAGGAACAAGCCAGCCTCTATGTGCTGGGAGCGCTTGGCGCCAGCGAACGGCTGGCGTTCGAGGCGGAACTGCGTGCCCAGCCTGAATTGCTCTCCCTCGTGCGCGACCTCGAATCCACGAGCGTGCTGATGGCCAAGGCCGTTCCTGCGGCCAATCCTCCTCCCAGCCTGCGCGACCGCGTGCTGGGCAGCGTCGGGGCGACGGCTTCCGCTTCAGCACCGAGTCCGCTTCCGTTTACCGGACCTGCGGTCGATCCCGCGTTCTTCTTCATCGCGGCGCGGGACCAGTCCGGCTGGAAGAATCTTCCCGTGCCCGGTGCATCCATCAAGCTGCTCTCGGCGGATCGCGAGCGCGGTTATGCTGTGTTGCTCGGCAAGCTGGAGAAAGGCGTGCGGTACCCGGCTCATCCACATGCAACTCCGGAGGAAATTTTCCTGCTCACGGGAGATCTAACAATTGCTGGTCGGCGACTTGGCCCCGGCGACTTCCATCACTGCGACGCGGGAACCGAGCACCCGGTCAACTACTCCGACGAAGGCTGCACCTTGCTGGCCGTGCTCTCGCTGGATCACGAGCTCACGAAATTCGCGATGGCCTGAGCGCGTGGTTCAGCGCTGCTGGTTCTTCCAATCCTGCCGTTGCGTTTCTGCCAGCGCCTCCGGGCGATAGAAGCGTTCGTAGAATTCCGCATCGAGGCGGCACGCCTGAAATCCCAGCACCGTCTTGTAAGGCGGCATGTAGACTGGGAACCGGCCGTAACGACCCCACACGTATTCGCAGTAGGCGATTGTCGCTGCAATGGCTGCGTCACTGACTTTGGGGACGGCGTTCGTGGTGGCGCGGTGATTCGCCCACGCGCTGCCGTGTCCGTCGCTGCGAAACAGCCCGTTTGCTCCGAACTTCAGTTCCACCACCGCGCGCACGGCGTCGCTCATCGTTGCGAAGTAAGGCGGGCAAAACGGCTTCAGCAACACCTCACCGTTGCGTTCCAGTCCCACCGGATAGGGGATTTCCACATCGCGTCGCGTCAGCTTCATCCCAAGTGCAATCAGTGAACTGACCCCTAGGTAGCTGCTCGCCGGCATACGTTGCATGCGAAACCCGAGCGCCTCGAACCAGCCGAACTCGTGATTGGCGAAGTTCGGGTAACCGCCCAAGCCCAGCGCCTGCGCCATGAGCCCCAAGTTCTGCAACATCATGCCTTGCTCCGCGGTCACAAACTCCGTCACGAACTGTTCGACCTGTCGGATGGTGGCTACGCGCAGCTTCGTAGGATCATCATGCAAGTGACCGCCGCGGCTGCGCGCAAACTTTGCTGATCCCGCCGGGCGATAACCGTTCCGCTCATCCAGCACGAAAACGCCGGTGTCTTCGTTCAGAATCTCCAGCAGCCCGTTGATGTACATCAACGTGAGATCGTTAATCGGGAGAAAATAGCTCGTGCCCGGCGCATGGGCGGCCCAACGATTGGCGTTGATATTGAACAGCGGCTCCGTCGGTGGCGCGGCGCGGCCGTCCTTGATCTTCACCCGCGTGCGGCGATAGGCCTCCGTGAACTCGCTGCGCTTCGCCATCGAGATGAGCTTCGGAATCTCAGTGGCCGGCAGCTCGGCGGGACGCCGGACCAGGTGTGTTCCGGAATCGTTGGTGACCACCAAGGCGACTGTCTGCAGTCCGTCCCCGCTGGCAATCGTGCGCGCGACCAGGCCGCCCATGATGTTCCCGCCTCCACCGCGACCGTAGGTGAGATCGGCGAGTGCATGGCCCGTGATGCCGCACGCCGCGAAGACGAGCGCTGCTTCTTCATCCTCAGTCAACGGCACCGGAGCCTGCTTGCTTTCGTACGCCAGCGGACCGGCTGGAATCTTCATGCCGAGTCCGAAACGCCGCGAGCGACGGTCACGCAGTGCGGAGAGAAGCGAATAGTCTTCGGGGGGATTCGATCGACGCGGCGACGTCTGGGTTTCGGCCTGCATGCAGTTGCCAACAGTCTCCAAGTCCTCTGCAAAATCAACTCGCATCTCCATTCATACGCTGGCGCTGGTTGTTTGGATGCAGTCAAAACTTTTCTTCGCCCTCGGTGCATCCAGTTTCTGCGCGCCGCCGTAATGCCTCACGTAACACGTCGACCACGATGAAAACTTCACGGACGAAAAATTCGGCCTCGCGCCTTCTTGAAACCGTAGCCCTGTTCGTTGCACTCGGATTCGCCGGCTGCTCCCGCGACGCGACGATTGCGAACAGGCCGGCGGCGAATACATCTCCCGCCACCATCGATCCTCTCGCCATCGTGCTCGCGCCACATGCAGGCAGCAATCGGGTGGATATCCAGATCCGAGATTATCAAGGACAGGTCCGCTCGAACTTCAATCGCGAGGCGGCGATCGAGCGGCTCGGCTGGCTTTACGTGGCGAAGGCTCGCGAGAGTTTCGATGCGGGCTTCTACACGCTCGCGGAACAATGCGGGCTGGCGCTGGAACGAAACGCGTCTGGCAGCCACGCGGCGCTGCTCCTCCGGGGTCACGCCCTTCACAGCCAGCATCGATTTGCCGAGGCAGAAGCGCTCGCCCGGCAGCTCGTCTCCGCTCGCGGACTCGCCGCTGATTTCGGTTTGCTCGGCGATGTCTTGATGGATGTCGGTCGCGTCCCGGAAGCCGAGCAGGCCTATCAATCCATGCTGGATCTGAAACCTGATCCGCAAGGCTACGCCCGCGCCGGACACGTGCGCTGGCTCAAAGGCGATCTGGAAGGCGCCATCGAAGTCATGCGCATGGCGGTGGCCGGTAGTTCGCCGCGCGATGGGGAATCCGCGGCATGGATGCACACACAACTGGCGCGTTACCTCTGGCAGTCCGGCGCGAGCGCTGAAGCGCTGGGTTGCATTGAATCGGCGATTGCCTTCCGCACGAATTATCCGCCGGCACTCTTGTTGCACGGACGAATCAATCTCGCCGATGGCAACGTTTCTCCGGCGGTCACCGCGCTGCAAACCGCCGCGCAGCTTAATCCTCTTCCCGAATACCAATGGGCTCTGGCCGATGCGATGCGCGCGCTCGGAGACGTCTCCGAGGCTGAAACGGTCGAACGCGAGATCGTTTCCCGCGGTCCGGCGAGCGATGCGCGCGGATGCGCTTTGTTCCTGGCGACACGTCGGCAGCAACCGGAACTCGCCGTACAGCTCGCGCGTCAGGAGCTGGCCGAGCGGGCCGATGTCTTTAGCCATGACGCTCTCGCGTGGGCGCTAGCGGCGTCCGGTGAGTTCTCGAATGCCGCTGTTCACATGGATAAGGCGCTTCAATTAGAAACGCCCGAGCCACGCTTGTGGCTTCACGCCGGAGTGATTGCCTTTCATCGCAGGCAACATGCTGAGGCGGAACGCTGGCTTCGTCGGGCCGAGGAAGCTCGCGCGCGCTTGCTGCCTTCCGAACTTTCTCGTCTGCGCGAAGTGAAGGAGCTTCTCGGCGCCACCGCCAAGGCTGCACAGCCCTGACGACTTCCGGACAGAACCCATTTTCCGCCGAGCCGGATCACTGGCTCGTGCTGAAAAACTGACAACAACCAACTCAGCAAAAACAGAACAGGAGAAATACGAATGAAATCAAAACTCAACCCCTGCAGCCGGGCGCTCTCGGTGTTGCTGGCCGGCGTCATGGCCGGTCCGGCGTTTATCGCGCCGTCCGCGCTGGCATCCAGCCACATGGACGCACCGCTCGTTACGCTCGATCCGGCGGCGAACACGACCGACGTCTACGCCTTCGTGCGCAACGCCGCGGGCCAAAAAGTTCTCGTCACCGCGCTCGGCGTGTATCCGCACCAGGAGCCGGGCATCGGGCCGAACAAGTACAACTTCGATGACAACGTGCTCTATGAAATCCACGTGGCCACGGGCGACGACGTGGCGGAAGGAAAGCCGACGTTCAGTTACCAGTTCGAGTTCAAGACGCAGTACAAGTCGAAGGCAACGATCCTTCAGTCGTACCTCGGCGTCGTGAATGACGTCGGCGACGCCGCGCAGAACCTCGTCCAGACCTACACGATCACGAAGGTGGACCACCGTCCGCGCAAGCCCCGGGGCAAGGACGACAAGTATGACAAATACAATGACAAGTATGAACGCCGCGCGTCCCGGACTTCGTTGATCGGCGCCGGCATCGTGCCACCGAACAATCAGGGCAACGCCACGCCGTTCTACAATCAAGGTGACAACGGCGAGAACCCGGCGAAGGACGGGCGGGCGACGTTCGCTGAGTTCGACCGCTACACGCAACAAGGGACGTTCGTCTATACCAACGGCTACCGGGCGTTCGCCGGACAGCGCGAGGACGGCTTCTATGGCGACATCCAGTCGATCTTCGATCTGCTCAAGCTCCGCAGTCCGGGCAAGGATTCGCAGGGCGGTTTCAACATGCATCTGATCAGCCTCGTGATTCCCGTGAGCGAACTCGGCGGTGATCAGCAGGTCGTCGGTGTTTACTCCACCACGAGCCGCCGTCAGATCCGGCTGATTCGTGAACGCGGTGACGCGACCGGTGGACCCTGGGTGCAGGTGGGACGTCAGGGCAACCCGCTCTTCTGCGAAGCGCTCGTCGCGATCGCGGACAAGGATCGTTACAACCGTTCCAGTCCGGCGGTGGACAACGCGCTGTTCCGCAAGTATGCGGAGACTCCCGAGCTGGCGAAGTTGATCAATATCCTTGTCTTCAACGGCAACGGACCGGCCATCGAATCGAACCGGACCGACATCGCGGGCATCTTCATCCCGGACTTGATCAAGGTCGATCTCTCGACCGGACCGGTGCGTGTGGCCGGCAGCGGAGCGGATCATCCGGTCAATCCCGATGACGCTGGCTTCTCGCGATTGAGCGTGTTCGGTGGCGATGTGCTGCAGAGCACCATTCAAGATCCGTTCGGCAACGGCGGACTGATTCCCGGCGGCTGGCCGAATGGTCGTCGCTTTGGTGACGACGTGATCGACATCGCGGTGAGCGCGCTCATCAGCGATCTGCGCGGCCCGTTGGTCATCCGCGTCGCGGACGGCATCGACGGCGTGAGCAAGAACGACTCGGGCTACAACAAGGTGTTCCCCTACGGCGGCACACCTCACAACGGACGCAATAACATGCATCCGTAAAACAACTCACCTGGACTCGCCGGCGGATTCATCGTAGTTCGCCGGCGGTTCAGGAAAACTATTCTACCGCCCCGTCTACAATCGACTGCGAATCGCCTCCGTCTTTATGCGAACTCTTCGATCTTTGCTCCTCGTTGTGGCCATCGGGATGGCTGTGTTGTTCCGAGTCGCGGCCCATGAACCCGGGCTCAGCACGATGCAAGTGCGGGTGTTGAAGGACGGGCTCGATGTCACGCTCGTCTTCTCCGCGAAGGAAGCGCGGGAGCTCGCCCGAAAAACGGAGGGCGCGGTGCAGGGAGATGTCATCGCGGAAGTGATCCTTGCGGAGCGGGCGGGATCGGAGACGCGATTTGTGGTCGACGGTAAGCCGGTGAAGGCTGACGCGGCGACGTGTGATTTCGACAACGACTCGAACGCCACCTTGCGGTTCCACGTGAAAGCGCGGCTTCGAAAGACGTTGGAGATTCAGTCGCGCTGGCTGGATGCGCTTCCGGCCGGCCACCGGCAGTTTGTGTCGGTGGAGGCAGAACCTTCGACTGTTCTCGCCGAGCGGCTGCTCAGCGCAACGTCGGACTCGGTCATTGTTGAGCTGGCACAGGGTGGTGCTGAATCCACGGAAACGAAAACAATCGGAACTTGGCCGGACTTTGTGGGCCTGGGGTTGAAACACATTCTAATCGGGTTCGACCATCTGCTGTTCCTGTTTAGCCTGGTAATCGTTTCCTACCGGCTGCTCCCGACGGTTCAATTGGTCACTGCGTTCACGGTGGCGCATTCGATCACCCTGGCGTTGGCGACACTGAATGTCCTTACGATTTCGTCCCAGATCGTCGAACCGCTCATTGCCGCGACGATTGTTTTCGTAGGAGTGGAAAACCTGGTCCGACGTGACATCGGACGAAGCCGGATTCTACTCGTTTTCATCTTCGGCCTGATCCACGGACTGGGCTTTGCCTCGGTCTTGCGGGATCTCGGAGTGGGAAGCGTCTCGTCTGGCATCATCGTCCCGCTGCTTTCGTTTAATCTCGGTGTCGAACTGGGACAGCTGCTGGTCGTGGTTCTGATCGCGCCCCTGATTTATTGGGCGGGCCGAATTCCCGCGTGGAAGCATCGACTGGTTCCGGTTTGTTCGGTGATGGTGACGGGCGCCGGTCTTTTCTGGCTGATCGAACGGTTGTTCGGATCGATCTAATCACGTCCGGCGCTTGATGCGGAGCGGCGGACGTTGGTGACGCCAATGCCGATCAATCGATGTCGCCGCGGTGACGAAATTGATCGTTGAACGAACGGGGGCGTTTCGACTCCTCCGGCTTCTTCTTGAACGCAGAGCGCAGCAGCCAGTGGCGCTTCAATCCTTGGACCATGTCATCGGTATCGATGATGAGCTTCGAGACTTCGCTGACGATGTTCGTGTTCCGCTGGACCTGACGGTTCAGGTTGGCGGTGATGTCGGCAAGGTTTTCGATGGCACGATCGAGTTCTCCGGCGACAGTGGTGATCTGTGCATCCGAATTCGTGAGCAGGACATTCGCGTTGGCGAGCGCTTGCGTGAGCTGCCGGTTGATTTCGGGGGGGATAATCCACTGGCCGAGTGAACCGTCCGGTTCGGTCAGGTTCCCGGTGATCTTGGCGAGGTTCTCCACGATTGGTTTTGCGTCGGCGAGGAGGTCATCGGCGCGTTCAGCCGTGTTGGCGGTTTCGTCGAGCAGACGGCTGATCTTGTTCGTGAGTTCGAGAATGTTGGGGAGCGAGCCTTCGACGACGCCAACCATGCGCTCGACTTGGGCGGCGACGGTTTCCAGTCGCTCGTTCAAGGCCGGCGCTTCATCCGGGACGAGGAAGTAGCCTTTGCGGGTTTCCGCGGATTCATTCGGGTCCCGATAGCGGGCTTCGCGAAAATCCCAGATGCCGGTTGCGCGCTTGGAGGAGATGCCGGTGTCGTAAAGGGAAATGGAAGTAACGCTCGCGGCGTCGGTGATTGTACGCAGGGCTTCGCTGGAGAACGGAGCGCCGATCTTCACGAGGAGATTGGTCCGACCGCCATCGAATACTTCAGCGGCGAATCGAAGCGAGTTCGTCGGCGTGAGGGCTGCGGCTTGTTCCAGGGTGTATTCGCGAATCGGGTGAAAGATGTAAGTGGCGGGACCGTTGGTGCCTTTCGAGAGTTCGATGAACCGGTTGCCGAGGAAATCGCTGGCGGCGATTTTTGCGCGGGAGTCTTCCCAAAGGTATCCGTCGTAAGGCTCAACGACACTGAAGGCGACGTAGACATCATAATAGGCGCCCGGTTCCTGGGCTTCGATCACGGTGACTTCGCCGATGTCGAATCCCATCAGTTTCACCTTCTGGCCGAGCTTCAGGCCGGCGGCATTTTGGACAAAGGTGTAGTAAGGCAGCCGGCGCTTTCCCCAGCCCTTGCTCTGGGCGCGTTCGTAGATGTAGTAGGCGAGCCCGGCGATCATCAGCAACGTGGCGATGGCGACGAAGATGCCGACGATGCGTTCGAGGCGGCTGAGCCGGGTGCGCAATTGAGGGGTGAGATCCTGGAGAGCCATGGGATTCAGGTTTGGGTTGGGCGTGGTAACGAACGCGATTCCAAGGAGAGCAATTCACGGAGGAGCGGTTCGCTGTGGCCATCGAGATGGTCTCGCTGGCCAAGTGGGATGAATTGTTGATTGCGCAGCACGGCGAACTGCCGCGCGCGTTGTCGCCAGGGGCGCAGATCATCGCCGGTCACGACGAGCGTGAGCGGTTTGCCGTCCATGATGGGATGGCCAGCCGCCAGCGAGTCCACAATCTCGAGCCACCAGCCGGCGTCGCGTGGATCGAGTCCGGTCAAAGGATTGTCGAGCAGGAGGATTTCCGGCTTCAAAGCCAGCGCGCGCGCCAGTCCGATGCGTTGTTGCCAGTTGCGGTTCACCGCGCTCGGCAAACTACTCGCCCAAGGTTCGAGTCCGGTGAGCTCCATCAGCGCCGCCAGACGCGCGGAAATCTCGGGAGTCACGCCGCGATGATAAAGGAGGGGCAGCGCGATGTTCTCCTCGAGGGTGAGATGGTTGAGCAGCTGGCCGCCGTCGAAGACGAGCCCGATGCGCAGGCGCAACGCGAGGCGTTCGTGTTCGTAACCGGCGATCAATTCCTGACCAAAGAGATGATGCACACCTCGCGCGGGGCGGCTGATGCCGGCGGCGAGGGCCATGAGGTCGCTTTTCCCCGAGCGCAGCAATCCAGCGACAGCCCAGAAATCACCGACTTCGACCGTCCAGTTCACTTGCTCGAGAACAACGATGGACGCATCGCGCAACGCGGTGACCGTGACGTTGCGCATTTCGAACGCCGGCACTGCGGGAGACGCGGGGGTTGAAGTCGGGGAGGCGCTCATCCGGCCAGCAGGTAGACGATGATGAAAAACATTTCGATGAGCACGCAGAGCACGATGCTCTGGCTGACGGCGCGCACCGTCGCCCGGGAGACTTCGCCAAGGCTCAGCGGCTGGGCGAGTCCGTGATAGCACATGACCACGGCGATGCCGCAGCCGAATGCGATGGATTTAGCGCCGAGGAGAACGAAGTCCAGTCCGGTCAACGCGGCCGCCATCTGGCTGAAATAATCTCCGGGTGAGAGCGGCACGTCTTGCAGAAACGCCCACAGGTAACCGCTGAGGAGCGCCCCGATGATCAGGTAAACGGTGAGCGCGAAAATGCCCACCGCCATGCCGATCACCCGAGGGACAACGAAGTAATGAATCGGGTCAATGCCGAGGACTTCGAGCGCTTCGACTTCGCCGGTCGCGCGGGCCGTGCCGAGTTCGACCACGGTTGCGGTTCCAGCTCGACAGAGAACGAGCAGGGCGGTCAGGAGCGGACCCAATTCGCGCACCACCGTCGCGACCATGATTGTACCAAGCAGGTCATTCGCGCCGACGCGGCTGAGCACGGAGACGGTTTGGCCAATGACGATCAGGCCGAGAGCCAGGGCAAGGAAGCTGGCCAGCGGCAGCAAGCGGAGTCCCGAGCGGGCGATTTGCAGGAGGGTCAACGGGCGGACGACAGCCGTGGCGACGCCGATTTTGCTCAGCATGACGCCGAAGGTGATCAGCGCGAAGGCACCGATGCCATGGACGGACAGGATGAAGCGGACGAGCAGCCGGCCGAAGAAGCGGAAATAGCCGCGGGCCAGCGAACCTTTCCAAAAGAACGCGGTATCGGATTCTTCCGGCGGGACGACGATGCCAGTTCGCACGGGGCAAAGGCTAGGGGGCAGCGCGGGGGCGGTCAACAGCCGCAGAATTAGCGTTATCGGGCGTTTGATGGATTTTCTCTTTTGCCCGGCCCGGTTTTCCCTATATTCGCGCCGTGATTGATACGGACGAGAAGCTGGCAGCCTTTCTTCCGCAACTGAGCGCCGCCAGCTGGATTGCCCTCGATACCGAGGCCGACAGCCTCCATGCCTATCCTGAAAAGCTTTGTCTCATTCAGATTAGCATCGAGGGCTCCGACTATTTGGTCGATCCCCTGGCCGGTTTGAAGCTCGCGCCGTTGTTTGAGATTTTGAGCCAGCACGAGCTGATTTTGCACGGGGCGGATTACGACCTGCGCCTGCTGCGGCGCGACTGTGGCTTTGTTCCTACCACCATTTTCGACACGATGCTCGCCAGTCGTTTGCTGGGCGTGCGCGAGTTTGGGTTGAGCAATCTGGTTTCAAAGTTCCTTGGCGTGACGCTCGAAAAAGGCCCGCAGAAGGCTAATTGGGCCAGACGGCCCCTGACCGAGCGGATGGAGGCTTATGCGCGCAACGATACCCATTTCCTGAAGCCGTTGGTAAATCTTCTGTCCGCTGAATTGAAGGCAAAGGGCCGGCTGGCCTGGCATCAGCAATCTTGTGCCCAGCTGATTGCCGATTGCGCCGTCCTTCGCGAGCCGGATCCAGACACCGTGTGGCGGGTCAAAGGCAGTCATCATCTGGCTCCACCAGCCATGGCAGTATTGCGTGAAATTTGGCGATGGCGCGAACAGGAAGCCGTCGCTTCGAACAAACCGCCGTTCTTCATTATTTCGCCGGAAATCATGGTGCGAATCGCACAGGGTGCCGTCGCCGGCCATGAACTGGAACGGTTGTTCCCCCACTATCTCACGACCCGGCGTCGCAAAGGAATTGCGGCTGCGGTGGAAGCTGGCCTTGCTGAGAAGCACCCGCCCATGCCGCTCCGTCGCAAAGGACATCGTCTCAACGAATCGGAAAAGCGGCGTCTCCAAGACATCGAGAAGCGTCGAAATAAACGCGCAGATGAACTGCAGATTGACCCAACGCTCATCGCCAGCCGCGCCGCCATGGTGGCTTTGGTCGCTGACAAAGGGGATTCGGACATTGAGCTGATGCCGTGGCAGAAGGAACTGCTCAAGTAACCGCTGAAGCGGGATGCAAGGGCGGAGCCTCTTTGAAGCTGCAGCAACTGCGAATTTTGAAAATGAAAAAGGCAGGGCGAATCGCCCTGCCTTTTGCTTGAAACGATTGCTAGCTGCGACGCTTAGCTCTTGCGGAAACGGCGGTTGGCAGCAGCCAGACCCGTCATCGCCATACCCAACAGCACCAAGGAGGTGCCGCCATCTGGGACGCGGATGTGAACGAGCTGGTCCTGACGGGCGATTCGATTCCCGCGGCGGTCGACCTCCCAAACGTTCATGACTCCAACGTTGTAATACCCATTGTTGTCCGCCATACCGGCCTGAGCGACAGCCAATTGGGCATAGGCATTGTTGGCACCTTGAGATTCACCTTCGAGATACCAAATCGCCTTCTGCAGGTGGTTCGGATCTTCGGCGTTACTATTCGAGTAGAGCCCACCGAGGACCGAGCCCGCCGCGTTGATTCCAGCCAACGTGCCTTTGACGAACTGGGTGTAAAGCCAGGCCGTCGCGCGCGAGATAGGGTCTACAGTGCCGTTGCCATTGTACATCGCTGCCTGGGAGATTTCGTATTGGTAGACTTTTCCCATTTCGAGGTTCTCGCGATACTCTAAGCAAAAGGTAATGTAGTCAGTGCTTCCGAATCCGTTATCGCTTACGTCTGCACGGAATTCTCCGCCACCTGTTGTTCCCATACCATCAGAGAACTTCACCGTCGCCGCCGAGGCGCTAATTGCTGACATTGCACCTGCAACCAAGCAGGCTAATACGACTTTTTTCATACAACTTTTAACTTCGATTCTTTGGGTTAACCGGAACAATCAATACAGATGACTGTTCCCCCTCCGTGGGCAGGTCTCAAATAGCTAAGACGATGCCGGGATTGGTGATTGAGAGGCTAAAATGTGCCAAGTTACTTTCGGAAAGTATCTTGTGATGGAAAACTGTTTTTCCGAACAGTGCTTTAAGCGTTCTCGATTTCTGAGTTTGTAAAGCTCTCCGACAGTTTCTTAAGCCACTACCGTAGAACTACTTGGAGGAAAGTTACTGGCGTCAGAAGTGAATAAAACTTGCGCCTGCAATTTGCCGAGCGCCAATCCTACGAGCCATTCCGCATTCCGAGCTTTTCCATCAGTTCGTAGAGGGTAGGACGGCTGATTCCCAACTCAGCGGCCGCAGCGGTAATGTTCGCCCCGTGTTTCTTCAACGCGTCTTGAACCATCCGCCGGTCCACCTCTTCACGAGCTTCCTTCAAGCTGCGTGGTGGAGCTTCTGCAGAAGAATCGATCAGCTCCAAGTCTTCCGCCTTTACCGTGGCGCCTTCGGCCATGATGACGGCGCGGCGGATACGATTCTCCATCTCGCGGACATTTCCTGGCCAAGCGTGCTGTTCGATCGCGCGGATGGCATCCTGACGATAGCGAAGCGAGGCGCGGCCGTTCTCTTCCGCATATTTTTTCAGGAACGACTGGGCCAGCACCATGGTGTCGCTCAGACGCTCCCGCAAAGGTGGAAGCTTGATGGTCACGACGGCCACCCGGTAAAAAAGATCTTCGCGAAACTTGCCGGTGGCCATTGCTTGCTTCAGGTCGACGTTTGTCGCGGTGACGAGCCGGGCATCCACGCGGATTTCCTTTCGACCGCCAATGCGTTCGATGGTTTGGTCCTGCAGGAAGCGCAGCAGTTTGACCTGAATTGCCAGGGGCAGTTCGCCGAATTCATCCAGCAGCAACGTGCCACCCTCTGCCATTTCGATGCGTCCGACGCGCTGCGTATGCGCTCCGGTGAAAGCTCCGCGCTCGTGGCCGAACAGCTCGCTTTCGATCAACGTTTCCGGAATGGCCGAACAATTGATCGCCACGAACGGACCTTTGCTGCGTGGGCTGCGTCTATGAATCGCCCGGGCCACCATTTCTTTTCCTGTGCCGCTTTCCCCAAGAATCAACACGGAAGCATCTCGGCTGGCCACTTTGCGGATGGATTCGAAGACCGTCTGCATCGGCGCACTGGAACCGATCATTCCCTCAAATCCACCACCGGCGCCTTGCTCGACGGATTCGCGATACTCGCTTTGCAGTTGGGCGACGTGGAAAGCGCGTTTAAGGATGATCTTCAGTTCCTCCACATCCGGGGGCTTGCAAAGGAAATCATAGGCGCCTTCGCCGATGGCCCGGAGGCTGTTGGTCTTCTCGCCCTGGCCGCTGAGGATGATCACCTTGGTCTGGCTTTCAAACGCGAGAATTTGTGCCAGCACAGCGAAGCCTTCCTCGGGAGTCGCGGGGTGGGGCGGCAGGCCCAAATCAAGCATAACGACCGAGGGTCGCTGCGTGCGAACATGCTCGAGCGCCGTCTCGCGGTCCTCGGCGAGAAAAACCGTGTAATCGTTGCACAACGCCCACTTGAGCTGCGTGCGAATATCCTCGTCGTCGTCGACAATCAACAGCGCTGGCTTCATACAGATTCCCTGGTCAAAGGAAGGACCACCCGGAACTCCGAGCCCTTCCCTTCTTCCGTTTCCACTTCGATGCGCCCCGAGTGCGCCTCCACAATCATCCGGCAATGAAACATTCCAATGCCCATACCGGTCTTCTTTGTCGTCTGGAACGGGCGAAAAAGCGAGCGCCGAACAAAGTCCGGACTCATGCCGCACCCGGTGTCGCGGACTGAGAATACGGCCGACGAATCCCGCTTCGAGATGGTCAGCTCGATTTCGCCGGTACCTTTCATCGCTTCCTGCGCGTTGATCAGCAGGTTCGTGACGACTTTTTGGAACTGTTCATTGTCCAACATCAGCGGCGGGACCGGGGCGAAGTTCCTCTTTACGACGATTCCCGGTGCCAGGGTCAGCATGTCGAGAGTCGCGACGACGCACGCCATCAGATCGGACTGAACCTTCTGAATGTGCCCGCTTTGTCGTAGCGTGCTCAGGCGCGTGATGAGGTCGTTCAGGCGGCCCACGCCCTTCGACACCGCGCGGACCGCGTCCTGCCGAAACTCCGGATTGTCGAACTGGGTTGGCAAATTCTGCAGCATCAGTGAAAGGCTCGACGCGGTGTTCTTGAGGTCGTGGACGAAGAATGCCGCCATGCTCTGAAACGCCTCCAATTCCTTTGCTTCCAGCACGCGCCGGGACAGCCGCAGCGCGAGCAAGCTACCGGCGATTTGATCGGCGAGAGACTTCAACAACTCGATATCCTCGATTGAGAGGGGCACGCGGGAGACGCGATCGCCCACGTTTAACAACCCGAGGACCTGATCCTTGGCGACGAGCGGAACGCACATTCGATTGCCTTCCTGCCGGGGAAAGTAATCGGGATTCAGTCGGCGAAGCTCAGCCGCCCAATCCTCGGTGGTGTTGTTCAAATCCAGCGGCTCCGGACGCGCGCGAATCATCGCGATCAGATGTTCGGCGTTGGCTCCAGAACTGAGGAGTTTCCCAGAACGATCGTCCTGCACCGACGTGGAGGCGCCGAAGGCCAGCCGGCTGCCCTGTTCGTCGGTGAGCCAGATGGTGACCGATAACACGTCAAGCGTCTCCGAAACAAAATTCACCGCCTGTCGGCAAAGCCCCAGTTCGTCGGGCATCGCGGAGGTGCGCTCGTTGAAGCTCCGCCAGATCTGGCGGTAGTCATAAATTGGGCGGTTGAAGTGCCGGCTGACGAAACGTCGCGCGATCAGCCGCAATCGCGCCGAGGCTAGGAGGCAGCCCAAGGTAACCAGCAGCACGAGAATCAGGAAAGCCTTGATGGGGAATGCTGGATCTCCGCCGAACCGCGTGACCACGTTGGCGAGTACGCCGACCATGACCAGGTACAACCCGACAATAAATACTGTGAGGGATCGAAAAATGACCGTCTGTGACGGGTAAATGTCCGCTCCGAACATTCCGGCGCGCAGCGCGGCGACCGTCATCAACAAGCAGGCCAGCAGCAGGGCTCCGGCCCGGAACGATTCCAGGCTCAGGTTGAAGGTGGAGTAAAGCAGGGCCTGGCTGCTTGTGTAGATGCGGACGGCGAAGAGCAGCGCCAGTCCCATCATTACGTACTTGATGCGCCACAACATCACACCCACCGCAGCGCGATAGGTTCTCTCGAGATTCATCAAGACCAAGACTGCCGTCGCCACCATGCACGCGTTGGTCCAGTTCGCCGGCCATCCGCGGACGATAACGGTGTTCGGTTGAGGGACCAGTTCGAGCGACTGCAGGCTGACGACTTCGCTGAATCCAATGATCGGAACCAGGGGAATCAGCGCGGCAATCGCGAGGATGGGCCGCACGCGTTTGACGTAGGCAGCGTAGTTTCCACGGCCGTAGGTCACCGCGAATAGAATCCAGGGTAGCGGCAAAAATGAAACTGCAACGTGCCGAACTCTCAGCCAAT
The DNA here is from genome assembly GCA_964491875.1 of uncultured Bifidobacterium sp. Lineage (GTDB taxonomy): Bacteria > Verrucomicrobiota > Verrucomicrobiia > Limisphaerales > JADJPG01 > JADJPG01. The sequence goes on along the minus strand of CAZBIC010000045.1, from coordinate 20,184 downwards.
GGACCTCCAACTCCAGTGTCGATGCGGTGATGGCGATGGCGCTGAGTGCCGACTCGACAGCGAGCACCAGCATGCCGGCGGCGAACGCCCAGCGGTCGATGGTTCGAGGTGACTTGGCCAGCGCTACGGCTCCGAGCAGGAGTGCCCAGACGGTGCCGACCAGTTGAATGGTAGGAAGCGAGGTCACGAACTCGTTTTCATGCCTTGAGTCCGCTGTGTCAGCTTTACCGTTTCTGAACTTCGGTGAGAACGCGCCGTGCCTCGGTGGCGGAAGGTTCGGTCAAGCCGGCCGCCAACGCCTTTTGCAACGCCGCCGCCGTCGCTGTGGAATCCTTCAATTGATGGTGGCTCATGCCGAGGGCGAAGAGCGACGCGGCATCGGGCGGTCCGCTGCGCAATCCTTCGTCGAGCAAGGTCACGGCGTATCGATAATCTTTCCGCGCGTAGCTCAGGCGTCCGAGCGTTCTCGCCAGCATGGGGTCATTCCGCAGCACCGTCCTCGCGCTGGTGGCAAGTTCAGAGGCACGGGCTTCCTTGCCGGGCGTCTGCGAGTAAATCATCGCGAGATTCTTCTGGGCCTGCGCGAGCTTTGGGAAACGTGCCAAAGCCTTCTCGTAGGCGTCTGCCGCTGGTGCATTTTCTCCACGCCGCTGGTGGATCTGCCCCAACGCCATCAAGGCTGGCGCATGAGTTGGATCGGCCTTCAGCAAATCTTTCACGCGCGGCTCTGAGGCTGCCGGATCGGCGGTGGAATCGGTAATGGCGATCATCATCAAGAACCATTTGGCCGCATCTGCTGCGGGATTCTGTGGGTCAACGGCGAGCGAACGTTGCATGGCCTGATTGGCTTCCGTCACGAGCCCGATGCTGTATGCGGCCCAGCTCAAGTCGTAAAACAGTTCGGCACTGTTCGTCTGACGCAGGGATGTTTCACGCAGCAGGCTGTAGGCGTAGGAATGATCGCCGCCTTGGAACACCAGCTTGCCCAGAAGATGAGTGGCTTCGGGATCATTTGGACTCAGATCGCGCGCGCGCTTGACCAATGACATCGCCTTTTCGCGATCGCGCAACGGCCCGGCGTTTAACCGCGCCAATTTCACAAGTGCCTGTGTGCTTTGCGGATTGATGACGAGGATTTCCTCATACAATTTCGCGGCCTTTTCCGGCGAGCCACGTTGTTCATGCAATCCAGCGAGCCGCATCCGGGTGAGGATATCGTTTGGATTGGATTTCAAAGTAACTTCGAGGTCGGCGGCCCAATCAGCATTGGCTGGCGGTTCGTTGCCGGAGAGCAGCGCCAGGTGCTGTTGCGCTTCTTCTTTGCCATGGAAAGGGTCGGGTGAGGCAACCGCGCGTTGAAAAGCCAGCTTCGCAGGTTCCGCCTGCCCCATGATGTAATGCGCCATGCCGAGGTGGAACTGGATCTCCGGTAACGAGGATTTCGAGGCGCTCTCCTGCAGGAGAGTCAGTGCTTCCCGATATTCCTTACGCTTGTAGAGAATCCATCCGAGCGTGTCGGCGAGGAAACCGTTCTCATCCTTGGAATCCAGCGTGCGCGCCTTGCGTGCGAGGTCATGACCCTTTTGGAGATTGTTGAACCGTTCCGCGTAAAGGTAGGCGAGGTTGTTCAACGCCGGAACAAAGAGGCTGTTGACCGCGAGCAGCTTTTCATAGGTGTCTCTGGCCTTTTCGTAATCCTTCGCCTGCTCATAAATGTTTCCCAGCAAAAACAAGCTCCTGACGTCGCGCGGCTTGTTGGAGATCAGCCCTTCCAACTGTTCGGTGGCTTTGTCGAGCTTCTGACCGGAAACGTAAGTTCGTGCCAGCAGTTGATAGGCGCTGACGAAGTCCGGATCGAGCTCAAGCGATTTCTTGGAAGACTCCTCGGACTTGGCGAGATTACCCTGGGCGTTGTAGACGCGGGCTTCGAGGAAATGCAATCCAGCCACGTTCGGCCGGCGTTGAATTTCCCCCTGCAATCGTTTCAACGCTCCGGCGTAATCTTTCTTAAGAATATCAAGATCCACGATTTGGTAGAGGATCGGCAGATTGTCCGGAGCCAATGCGTTAGCGCTCTCAATGTGCTTTCGGGCTTCTTCGTTCTTCCCCTGCTCGCGCAACATCATGCCCAGCAAGAAGGGCGGTTGCGGATCTTGTGGGTAGCTTTTCTCCAGCCCGCGCAACACAGCGATTGCGTCGTCAGGCCGGCGCAATTGGCGGTAACCGTCCGCGAGCAACACATACGCTGCCTTCGCGTCCGGCTGGCGCTTCACGAGGCTCAGCATGGAATTGACCACTCCTGCGCCGTCGCCTTTGTTCAGGTTCAACCGGCCCTGGAGGATGATCGCCTCGGTGTAGTTCGGATTCAGGTTGATCGCCTGTTCCAGCGCAGTGGCGGCACGGTCGATGTTGGTCGTCTGCAAATAAGCGACGGCGAGCTGGAACTTCGTCTGCGGCGATTTCGGCAGCAAAGTGTTGAGGTTCTCCAGTTCTTGAATCGCCTGGGTCGTTTGCCCTTTCGCCATCCTTGCTTGCGCCATCGTTTGGCGGGAACGGAAATTCAATTGGTCGGCGTTCAGAATCCGCTCCGAGATGGAAATGCACTCGTCGTAGTTTTTTTCCGCCATAGCGATTTGCGCGAGCAAGCCCCAGGCGGGCAGATAATCGGGCGTTTTGTCCGTGACCTCTTTCAGCACCTTCTTCGCCTCCGGGATGGCATCCGTATTCGCCTTTAACTCCGCGTACTTCAACGGTGCGAGCGAACGGGCCGGCGCCGCAGTCATCGCCGCCTTGTATTCCTGTTCGGCCAGGGGAAAGTTCGTCTTCGAACGATACCAATCACCCATCGCCATGCGGGCGTGAATGGAGCCCGGTTCCGTGGCAAGTGCCTGCCGCAAGTGAGATTCAGCGGCCACCATGTCCTTCTTACGCAAGGCCAGCTGACCCAATGCGAGATGGAATACCGCCTTCTTGCTCGCGCTGGGTCGGATGCGTTCCAACCACTGTGACGCCGTCGCCGTCAACTCGGGATTCATCGCCGATTCGGCGAGCACCGCGATCGCATCCGTGTTGCCGGAATCCTTTCCCAGAGCGGCAATCGCCAGATCCTGCCCCTTCTTCCATTCACCGATTGCCACCTGAGCAGACGCCAGCTTGAGGGAAATCTCCGTATCCTGAGGATTCTGTTCGACCGCCTTGGAGAGAAACTTATACGCCGACAGCGGCGCGCCCTGTTCATAGAGCATGAAACCCATTTGCCGGATGGCTTTGGCGTTTAGCGGCTCCAGCCGCAAAACGTTCAGCAGTTCGATCTTCGCCTTCTCGAACTCACCGGCCTTGAAGTATGATTCACCGCGCTCCAAATGCCGCGCCTTCTTGGCCTCGGCCGAGCATCCCGCGAACGTCCCCATTAATAAAATCGCTCCCAAGAGAGCGACACAGCCTTGTTTCCATCTGTCCATGTTGATAATCAGTTTCAGGTGGGCTCGAAACTAGTGCCCACCAGTTATCGGTGAATCCGCGCCGCTGCGCAAGTATCTATCCGGCACCCGCCCGGCACCCTGCTGCGGGTTTGTCCGGACGGGCATGAAGTGGGCGGGATTGGCGCAAATATCCCTTGCCAACTGGACCTTCAAGAAGTTCAATGTCGCTCCTTCGTCGATGTGGCTGAGTAGCTCAGTTGGTAGAGCAGAGGATTGAAAATCCTTGTGTCGGCGGTTCAATTCCGTCCTCAGCCACCACTTAAATATCTGATATTCAGATATTTATGCTGAATATTTCTGGTGGTTTTCTAGCGGCAAAAAAGCGGCTTCAGGCTCATCCCCGCACAACTCGACCGGGATTGCCTTGCCATCAAGAATTGCTCTCGCCGCCTGGTCTCCAGAGAAGGATTCATAACATCGGATTGCTCCCGACCACCCCAAGAACGATCGTGCTATTATTTTCGTTTTGCATACGAGTCTCGCCCCAATCGCATCTTGATCGCAGGGGGCCCACTGCATTTCTTTAAAAGAGGAACTGCTGTTCATGAGATAGGATTGTGGGCATTTCTCCTGATCTCCGATAGCGAGTAGTGACATGGTTTACCCGAGTAAGTGCGAGTAGTGACCGGTCATTCTCATTGACGTGTCTACGCGACCACATTTGGTGATCGTGCCTGTCGTGTTTTCGCTCACGCGCTGGTCGAATTGGAAGTCGCATTAAAAGCTTTAGAACTTCCGATGAGACACCGATCCCTTGTTTCGAGTCCGGCTGGATCTCCATCCGCAAAACGAAGTGCCGCATCGCGAGGCAGGTGATTGTTGCTCTTCAAAGTTAGATTCGAGCGCCACCCGCTTCACTCTTCGATCTCCGTTTACAGGCATGGGAGCATGATGCGTCCCGTGCCGCAGGCCACGTCGAGCACCGGCCTCCTCCGCTGCTCGCGCGAGCCCCAGATAGAAATCGACCCCGAGATCGAGCCGCTCGAAGAAAAGATAATAGAGCGCCCCGTCATCAAACGGCGTGGCTTCAATAGCGACGGGTGTATGTTCGGTTGTTGGTGTTTTCATTGGCGGGGTTCGGTTTTGAGTGGAATCCACGGTGGCCAGTTCGGTTCGTTCTCCTCTTGAACGTATTCGATGAGGCCTGCAGTTACTGATTCATCCAACCGGCGACGGATTACAAGACACGCCATCGTGCGGGCGTTCTTGCTGGAGAAGTCACGGGGCAAATGCGTTTATCGAGGAACGGGGCTTTGAAGCCACTGGTACATTGATTCTCTCATGGTGTCCTCGCGGCTTGTGGGCCGTGCCGGGTTGAGAAGGATTTGCGATTCCGGCGGCATGGGGTCAAAGCGATCCGGAGGCAGGAAGCGTTGTCGTGCGACCTGTTCCGCCAGGGTGATCAGCCAGCCGACTTCGTTGCCCGGCCACTCGGGAACAGTTCGGACAAGCACAGTTCCATCTGTCGCGCTGACCGCAACGCGACGGCTGTCCGGACTGAAGCAGGCGAAGGTGGCGCCCGGAAGCCGGATGGAGTCGGCGATGAGATGTCCGCTGCCCGTGTCCCACAAACGCACCGTTCCATCCGAGGAGAGAGTGAGAATCGTCCGGCCATCAGCGCTGAATTCCGCGAAGCTGACGCGGGCACGATGCGGAAAGCTGTGAAGCAACGGGTTCGGCAAGTCGGGCGCCCAGACTTTGGCGGTTTGATCCTCGGAGGCGGTGACGATGCGTGTGCCATCACGGCTGAACGTCGCATGGGACACGCTGCCTTGGTGTCGCATTCGCGCTCCGATTTCCTGACGCGTGGCGATGGAGATGACAAACGCTTCGTAAGCTCGCCCAGCCACGAGAACGCTTTTTCCGTCGGGACTGAATTGCACCGAGTTCGCCAGTTCTCCGTCACGCAACGGCGGGCCGACAGGTTCTCCGGTCACCGTCGACCACAAGCGAACCGTGCGATCCCGTGACGCGGTGACGATCAACTGACCGTCGGGACTGAACTGTGCGCCTCGGATCATGTCGCGATGTGAAATCGATGCGCCGACCTGACGTCCATGGACCGTGTCCCAGACTTGCGCCTGAACCTCAGCGGTCACCAGGAGCCGTGTGCCCGTGCGATCAAACTCCAGTTTCTCGACCGCATAATTGTGACGAAGCGGCGGTGAAGCCGGTTCGCCGCTGGTGGCGTCGAACAGTTGTGCGGCGCGTTCCGAGCTTCCCATGGCAATCAGCCGTCCATCCGGGCTGAAGGCTACCGGCTGTACCGGGCCATCTCGATGGAGTTGACGCAGCAGCCCTCCAGTTCGCACGTCGGTGATGCGGACCTCACCGTCAAAGGATCCTGAAACCAGTTTTCTCCCGTCGGGACTGAACTGAACTTGGGAGACGAAGCTGGTGTGATTCACGCGCAGTGTGGGATGGAACGGCTCCCGCAGTTCCCAAACTCCGAACGCTCCGCCAAAGCTGATGGTCAGGACTCGCTGGCTGTCGGGGGTAAAGGTCGCGAGAAGCAGAGCGTTCTCGTGAGGCAATTCCTCGGTCAAAGGCAGTCCGGTCGCGGTATCCCACAGGCGCGTTGTGTTGTCGTTGGAGGCGGTGACGACGTGGCGTTCATCCGGACTGAAGCGCGCGGAGTTGACGATGTTGCCGTGGCGCAGCGCGGGCGCGTGAGGCGCACCCGTGGCGAGGTTCCATACTTGCGCTGTGTCATCAATGGATGCGGAGAGGAGGAGGCCTGCATCCGCGCTGAAGCACAGGTCGTTGATCCGTCGCGCGTGTTGGAAAGACCATTTCGGCTGAGACAGATCCTTCATGTCCCAAACTTTGATCCCGCCCTCGTATTCTCCGACGGCCATCCAGCGGCCCGAATGATCAAAGCACAGGGTCAGACAAGCCGGTTGCGTCAGGACCAATGATGGCGCTTTACCGGTTCCCGACACGGGCCAGAAACGAATCTTGCCGTCGGCGCAGACTGTGACGAGATGCTGTTCGTCGCGCGTGAATTCAATATCCGTCACCAGCAGTTGGTGCAGGTGCATCTCGGTCAAAGCCTGTCCAGTGGCGGTGCTCCATATTCCCACCCCTGCTTGGAAGGACGGTGCCAGTTGGACGGAAGCAGCGGCGGCCATTTTTCCGGAAGGGCTGAACGTTGCCGCCACAATCCCGTCGGGCAGCACGGACAGTTGGTGAACCGTGTCCAACGCCGGGCCCGAGCGCAGTTGCGCGACGCCGTCGCGAAATCCGATGAACATCTTCTGCGCGTCGTCTGTTACGGTGGCGAATTTGATGGGGCGATTCAGGTTGAGCACGGAGCCGATCGCTTTCCCGGAGGCGAGACTCCAACGCCGGGCTTCGCCGTCCTGCGTCAGGGTGAACAATTCGCGTCCTTCTGCCAGGGTGGTGAATGCCGCCAGCGGCGAGCGTTGGGAGACGGGTGGGAAAACCGGAAGCGCATAGGCTCGGTGTTGCAGGGCGGACAGCAATCGCAGCGTGGCAGGAGCGTGAGCGGGCTCCTTGCGGAGCACATGGGCAAGCATGGCAAGTCCCTTGGAAGTCTCGCCGTCGGTGAACAAGTCTTCCGCCTTCTGGATTTGCATCCGCGTCATGAACGCCTCCGTCCGTTCGTTGGCGGACTGGATGCGCACGATGCCGAAGGCTGTTCCCACCACAATGATCATCAGCGCCATGGTGAGCGCGGAGGCGAGCACGGTGGCCATCGGATGCCGCTGGCACCAGCGCCATGCAGTGGCAATTGGACCGAGTGGCCGCGCGAGAATGGGGACGCCGGCGAGCCAGCGCTCCAAATCCTGCGCCAGTTCCTCCGCCGAGCTGTAACGTGCGGCGGGTTCCTTGCGAAGACATTTGAGCGCGATGGTTTCGAGTTCGTTGTCGGCGCCGTGCATCGACGAGCCGGGCGGCGGGGCATCGCGATCCAGAACCTGCCGAAGCGTTTCGATCGGCGTGGCGGCTTGGAATGGAGGCCGTCCGGCGAGCAGGTGATAGAGAATCGCGCCGAGCCCATAAACATCCACGGCGGTGGTGAGCTGGCGAATCTTGCCGGACGCCTGCTCGGGCGCCATGTAGTTCGGCGAGCCGAGCACGGACGAGGTGAAGGTGAAACCGGTTTCTTGATCGAGCGATTTGGCGAGGCCGAAGTCGGCAACGTGCGGCTCGCCTTGTTCATCCACGAGAATGTTCGACGGCTTGAGATCGCGATGCAGGATGCCGCGTTGGTGAGCGTAGTGGACGGCCCGGCAGACTTTGACGAGCAGATGGATCAGCTGGCGCAGCGGGGGCCGGCGTTGAATGAAGTTTCCGAGGTCGCCTTCGACGAGGCGCATGGTGAAGTAGTGCGCGCCATCATGTTCGCCGCTTTCGTAGAGCGAGACGATGTGAGGATGATGCAACTGCGCGACCGCTTCGATTTCCACACGGAAGCGCAGGCGCGCTTCGTCCGACAGCAGATGATGCGACTGAATCATCTTCAGTGCGACAAGCCGGTTCAGGCCGAGCTGGCGCGCACGATAGACCACGCCCATGCCGCCGCGCGCTATCTCGCTGAGAATTTCGTAGTCACCGAAGAAGCGGGATTTGAGACCGGGCGGCATCGGGCGCCTGGCCTCCAACGGCGTCAACGCCTCCGGGGACAGCGCCAGTCGCAGCGAGCAACGCGGGCAGACGGCTCCGCCGGCGCCGGAGGGTAACGGCAGACCACATTCGGAACAGGCGCCTGATGCTGGCTTATCCACGTTGCTTGGGCATTCTACAGAGGGAATTAAGCAAATCAGCGCCGAGGTTAGCGGGCGACTTAACGCCGGGACATCACATCGATCAGGTAACTGATCTCTTCATCCACCTCGTCTGGATGGGCGACGGTTCGCGCGACAGCTTCGCGCAGGAGTTCGCCGAAGCGGCGGCGCACTTTGAAGACTTCCTGTTTCACCGTGCCTTCGGTCAGGCCGAGTAATGTGCCGACCTCCGCCTGGCTTAACCCCGGTTGACCTCCGGGCAGGTAGGCTTCCAGATACTTGAATCGTTCCGCGCGATCGCCCTCGATGTATTCCGCGCGCAAACGCGCGTGCGCCCCGGCCAGTAGATCTGCCGCCCAACGTTGGTCGTAGAGCTGGTCTGCGCTGAGCGCGTCGAGCGGCTCGTGGAGATACCGCTCCTCCGCGCTCATCCCGTCGAACGACACGATTTGTTTTCCTCCGCCACGTTTCTGCGCCTGCGTGCGATCCCATTCGTTGGCGAGGAAGCATTTGAACGCGGTGAGGAGGAACCAGCGGAACTTGCCGCGGCGTCGATCGGCCACGTTCAGATAGTTCTTCTCGATCAGCTTGCTGAAAAATTCCTGGGTCAGGTCTTGCGCGTTATGCACATCGCAGCCCTGACGGCGCGCGTAGGCGTAAAGAGGGAACCAGTAAATGCGGCAAAGCTCCGACAGCGCCGACAGCGCTTCCGGCGAATCCGACCGGCCCGCGCGCAACACCACGCTCCAGTGCGTGGAGACAAACACCGGGTCCGAGGCTGGTTTGTTCGGGTCTTCGCTCATCACTTCTGCTGCGTCAGTGGCCGCTGATTAACGTCCGCTTTTAAATTCTTAATGACATGGGAGAGCCGGTTCAACAGGCAAAACCGCCCTGGACCACGGCGCGAAAGAAACATGCAAAGCGACAACACCTCACTCAACCGGTGGCCGAACGGAAGGTGGACCGGCGGCCCGACTCGCCGCCGCGCACTGACCGTTCAATCGCTTCACCGCACTCCCTTTCACACACACAGACCAAAGATAGAACAGCCACCATCATGCAACCAACCAACCTCATTCCATCGTTCGCCGGCACTCTCCGATGTTTGTGCATTCATCTCACGTTTCTGATCAGCCTGCTTGCCGGGATGAGCCTCTCCAACCTTCACGCCGCCACGCGCACCTGGACCGGTGGCCACGCGAGCAGCGCGAACTGGAACTTGCGCGACAATTGGGGCGGCGTCGCGGTGCCGACTCATGGCGACACCGTCGTGTTTCCGTCCGGCGCGGCGCGACTCTTTAACACGAACAACATCGCCGGGTTGCGCCTGCACTCGATCGTGTTCGATGGCGCGGGCGGCGGCTACATCCTGCGTGGGAACAGCGTTTCTCTCAGCAACGGGATCACCGTGATCACGGACTCGGTGAATACCCTGCGCCTTGATTCGCTGTCGATGAGCGGAGCGCAAACCATCAACGTCGCCCCGGGAGCGGTCTTGACGGTGTACTCCGACATCGCGCTCGCCGGTGCCACCTTGAACCTGGCCGCCATCGGCGACCTCACGCTTCGCGGTGCCATTACTGGAACCGGGGACATCAGGAAAACCGGCGCGGGCCAGCTTTCACTCTCCGGCGCGGGGGACAACACCTTCACGGGTTCACTCACCATCGCGAGCGGGACGCTGGCGATGAACAAGTTTGAGACGACCAGCCTCGCGCCGCTCACGCAGGAGAGCCGCATCGCGGTGCCGGGAAATCTCATTCTCGGCAACGGCAGCGGCTCGGTCGAGGCGACGACGCACTTCGATGCCCAAATCGCCGATAGTGGCGCGGTCACCATCTTTGAGGATGCCAGTCTCAATCTTAACGGTCATCACGACACCGTGGGTGACATCGTGCTGAAAGGCGGTGTCATTAACACCGGCGCCGGCACCTTGACCTTGGGCGGCAACGTGGCGTCACTGGCCTCGCCGGACAACGCGGTGATCAACGGGCTGCTATTGCTCGGAGGCGACTGCACGTTCTCCGTCGACGATGGCCCGGCGACCATCGACCTGGAAGTGCGCGCGAACATTGACGGCGGCATCGCTCACATCACCAAGGCCGGCTCGGGCATAATGCGCCTGGGCGGGACGAATAGTTACAAGGGAACGACCAGTGTGAACGGAGGCCAGTTGAACGCGGGCAACGATTCCGCGCTCGGCACTGCCAATGGCACGACGGTTGTGGCAGCCGGCGCGCAATTGCTGCTGGAGCACGGAGTGGACACGCTCGAAGAACACCTCACGTTGTCGGGTGCAGGCATCGGGGGCACGAATGCCGCCCTGCGCGTCGCGGGCAGCGCGGCCATCCAGTTCACCGTCACACTCGGCGCGTCCACGACCATCGATGTCCCGTTCGGCAGCGGCCTGAGTCTCGAAGGCGTGGTCAGCGGCACGGGGCCGTTGACAAAAATCGGCGCTGGCACGCTCCAATTGGCCGGAAGCTCGGCGAATACCTTCACGGGAGGACTTATGGCCAGGAACGGATTATTGCTCCTGAGCAAGCTCGCCGGCAGCGCGGTGCAGGGCGATCTCATCATCGGCAGCACGGACACCACCGCTACGGCGCGTCACACTCGGAGTGCAAATCTCGGCGGCGTGGTGACAGTGAACGCCGGCAGCCTCTACGATCTCGACGGTAACAATGAATCGATCGACGCGCTGACCTTGAACGCTGGCGGTGATGTTCGGACCGGCACCGGGATGTTGACTCTCGATGGGGACGTCGTCGTCAACCCGCCGCTCGCGCTCTCGGGTACCACCAGCACGATTGACGGTAGGCTCGGCGTCGGCGTCGGCTCGCGCCAGTTCATCGTCGCCGAGACGGGAGGAATCGGAGGCGACGGCGCTGATCTTCGGATCAACGCCCGCATCAGTGGCACAGCGGATATCATCAAAAGCGGCCCGGGCGACCTCAGCCTCACCGCGTCGAACAGTTTCACCGGCCAGCTCACCGTCCAGGACGGCGAATTGCTCATCTCGAATGACTACGCGCTCGGCTCTACGGCCGCCAACACGGTGCTCACCGGCGACTCGATCCTCCATGTGTCGGGCGATCTCACCGTGGACGAGAATCTATTCCTCAATGCCGCCGGCAAAGCGAACGTCGGCGTGGTGCGCAGTCAGGGCACGAACGACTGGACGGGTTCGATCTTCCTTGGACAGACCACGGTGGTGAACGTGGCGACCAACAGTGAATTGAACGCCGCTGGACTCATCAACGGCCTCGGCGGATTGACCAAGACAGGTCCGGGTCTGCTGGTTTATTCCGGCACGGCATCGAATACCTACTTCGGCTCAACCATCGTCAACGAAGGTACGCTGCGCCTCGAACGCACCACTGCGCATGGCTCCATACCAGGGGATCTCTTTGTCGGAAACACTGTCGGCGCCCCTCAGTATGATGTGGTGGAGGCAACTGGCCCGGTGCCCCAGATCAGCGAGGGCTCAGATATCTTTCTGAACTACTGGAGCCGGCTCGTCATCGAACTTCCCGGGACGCAGCAGCGCATCGCCACCTTGTCCGGGTTCGGATCCGTGGAACTGGACGGAGCCACCTTGGTCTTGGACAGCGGCAAGTCAGCGGTCTTCGACGGCTTCATCTCTGGTTCGGGCGGTGTCCGGAAAAGCGGTACGTCCACCGTCACCTTCAATGGCGGGAATTCCTTTACCGGAGATACGCAGGTTCAGAACGGAACGCTTTTCATCAATGGCGCGCAGTTGTCCAGCGATGTCATCGTCAGTCCGGGGGCGACGCTCAGCGGTATCGGCACCGTCAAGGATCTCTCGATTGCGGGAACGTTCAGCCCGGGCAATCCGCTCGGACGGTTATCCGCGCAGACGGTGAATTTTCTTCCCGGCAGCATCATGACGGAGCGGTTGGTGGCCCGCCCGGCGACCGGTTACTTCATGCCGGACGGGCACTCCTCCTTTCTCGGTCATGCGGCGGTGGACGTCTCCGGGGCTGAATTGGAACTCACCCTGGCCTTCCCGCCATCGGAGGGGCAGACGTACGTCCTCGGCGCGAATCGCAGCGACTTCCCAACCACGGGCACGTTCCTCGGCAAACCCGAAGGGATGGTGCTCATTCGCAACCAGATTCCGCTGGTGCTGAGTTACGTGGGTGGCGACGGCAATGATATCACTCTCACGGTGGGAGGACTTCCTTTGCGACTCGGCATCGCGCGGGTTGACGCAGGAAATGGAAACGGGCGGATCGAACCCGACGAATGCAACGATCTCCACATCTCCATCGAGAATCCGACTGGCGCGGCGGTCACCGTGGCGGCGGCCTACTTGCAGTCGCTCAATAATCGCGTCGTGGTGACGCAGGCGGCGGCCGACTACGACGTGGTGCCAGCTTCCGGCAGCCGCACCAACCGCACGGCCTTCCAGATTCGCACCGTCCCGAACTTCCCCTGCGGCGAGAATGTCGAGCTCCACCTTGTCCTTGAGACCGTGGGCAAGGGACGCTTCGCGATCCCGGTCACGCTCCCCACGGGCACTCCGGGATCGTTCCAGGAATTCGAGAGCGCAGCGGGCCCGGCGATCATTCCTGACGCGGGCGCCCTGAGCTCCCAACTTCAAGTCACCACTCCGTTCAAGGTCGGCAAAGTCCGCGTGGCTCTGCACGCCACGCATCCCTCCGCCGGGCAGTTGCGATTCACACTGATCTCGCCGCAAGGGATGGAAGTCCTCCTCGCCGAGGGCGAGGGCGGCGCGGGCAATAATTACGGCCAGAGCTGCGACAGGCGCACCGTGTTTACGGACAGTGCGTTCGTCAGCATCACCACGGCGGACGCGCCGTTCTCCGGCACGTTCGCGCCGGACGGAAATCTCGGTGACTTCGTTGGCCTCGATTCCTTGGGGACCTGGACCTTGCTCGCCGAGGATATGGTCGCCGGCGGGCTCGGTGCGCTCCAATGCTGGACGCTTGAACTTGCCCCGGCGGAATGCGCCCCGAGCGGCGGCGGTTGCGTCAGTTGCCTGGCCACCGTCCACGGCACCTTGAATGATGACGGTCCCACGATGCCCGAATACTTGCTTGGCGGTTACCCGTCGGGCTGTGGAGACGCTCCGGACTGTCTCGGCACCGGGAGTACCTGGAATCCTCCCTATCGCTACGGCACACACAGCTTCACGAACAACGGCCCCGACGCCTGTGTCGCCGTCATGCTCACGTCGCCCTGCGGAGAACCTGGCAGCGGGCTCTTCGCATCCGCCTATTTGGGCGACTTCAACCCCGGTGCTCTCTGCGCGAACCTCCTTGGCCACTCCGGTCATACGGTCTCAGAAGCTTCCGGGGGATTCTCCTTCCGCGTCCCGGCCGGCGAACGCTTCACCGTGGTGGTGAACGAGCATAATACCTACGATCCGTTCAACGGTTGCGACGTCTACTCGCTCCAACTCTTCGGCCTGCCGTGTCCGCAGGAACGGCCCACGCTGCACATCGCCAAGGATGCCGGGCCGGACCATGTGCGCCTGCACTGGAGCACGGCGTATCCGGGATTCGAGCTGCAGGGAAAGCCGAGTCTCGGTGGGAACGGTGTGCTCTCCGTCTTCACCAACATCGCCGTCGCCCCCGTCGTCATCGACGGACACTACAGCGTAACCAATCAGCACGACGGAAAAGGCAACGGATTCTTCCGTCTGCGGAAGCCGTAGAGACCCCGCGTTCATGGCTGCCCGCTCCACCGGGAGAGGGTAGCCATTTCGGCGCGCGCAAGACGGACGCCATTTCGCTGGAGAATTCGGCCAGCCGGGACATTTGAAAACTGACATGAAACCAGAGAACTCATTCCACCATGCTGTCCCGGAGACGCGTCGGACTCCACAGCCGCCGCCGATCACGGGACTGCACGCAGTTCGAGCGATACTTCTCGAACGACTGAAGAGACGGCGCCTGCCGCTGTCATTGAGCGCGATCCTCTACGCCATCGCCTTGTTCTGTCCGCCCTTCGTTCTCCAAGAGGGCAACTCAGGGTTCCTGCTGGGTTTCGTGTGCCTGTTGTTCGGCTTTGGCGAACTCGCGTGGTATGCCAACCCACTTTACTTCGCCAGCTTGATCACGCTGGGAACCATGAAGAAGTCCTTTGTTCCCGCCATCCTATCGGCGGCCGCTCTCGCCGTGGCGTTGAACACCGTGGCCATCGAGGAACTTCCGCGAAACGAAGCGGGAAACATGACGGCCGTCATCGGTTACGGTCCCGGCTTCTATCTCTGGCTGGCCAGCATGCTGGTGGTATTGAACGCAACCATCTTGAGATTCCTGAGGCGATCTCGTGAATGATCTGGGTGGATGAACGCGGAGGCAGCGTAACAGTCGATGCTCAACGATCTGCAGATTCGTCAACGCCTGCCGTTGTGGACTGCCCTCTCCGAGCTGTGGCTCGATACCGAGCTTTCGCCCGCCGACTTGGAGCGCATTGCCCGTGTCATGGCGGAGTCCGGACTCAGCATTGAACAGCTGCATCACGTCTTTAGTGTCGAGGTGGCTCCGGTCGTCTCGCAGAATCTCCTGATTGCGACCGGAGAATGGACCGGTTTCGACGAGGACTGGTTGCGCTCTCAGATCGTCCACCATCTGCAAGATCGTTCGCTTCGCTCCCGCCTGCGGCGCTGGTTCCGACCCGCTCGACAAGCCATGTTCTTCGCGACGGAGAACCACTGGACGAGACTGGTTGAGTTGGTGCAGAAGTTCAGAGACAGGGATCACGCCGTCTGATCGACGACTCACCATTCCGCCGCTTCTCCATTCAGTTCGAGTGCGTTCGCCGCACTATGAATCTGCCTCAGGTGGAGTGGGGACTGTCTGGAAGATGGTCCTGCCTCTCCGGCTGCATTTCGTCCGCGGAGGCGCCCCACCGGATCGATTAACCTCCACCAAAAAATCCTTAATAACTCTGAGACGCCGGTTCTTCGCGCACTAACGCCGGGAACCGCCGCACGCTAAACGAAAGAACCACGACATCTCGACGCTCCCCATGAAGACACGGAAACTTCTCACACACTTAATTCATCATTACCGGCATCGCAGTCCTCGGCATCGGCGTTCAGGCTTCGGGCATGGAGCGATTCGCGCCACGCATCGATGCGTCGTGTTGCCATGGATACTTCTCCTGATGGCCTGCCTAAGCGGAATCTCCGGCCAAGCGGCGACGCGCATCTGGACCGGCGGCCATGCCTCCAGTGCGAACTGGAACTTGCGCGAAAACTGGGGCGGCGTCGCGGTGCCGGCGAATGGCGATACCGTGGTGTTTCCCTCCGGCGCGGCGCGTTTGGTGAACACGAACAATATCGCTGGACTGCGCCTGCACGAGATTCAATTCCTCGGGCTCGGCGGCGGATTCAACCTGCGTGGCATGAGCTTGGCGGTGAGCAATGGCATCACCGTGGCGGCAGATGCGCTCAACACCCTCAGCGTCACCTCGGTGACGCTGCACGGCTCGCAGTCTCTCAGCGTGTCGGCGGGGGGACAGCTCACGGTCAACTCCGATCTCGTGCTATCCAACGCCAACCTCACACTGGCCGGCGCGGGAGACTTCAGCCTGCGCGGCGGCATCAGCGGCAGTGGCGATGTGATCAAGAACGGCTCCGGTCTGGCCACGTATTTCAGCGAGAAGGACAATACCTATCGCGGGACGACGTTTGTGAATGCCGGCACGCTGGCGCTGAATCAGCGCGAGACCGTGAGCATCGTGCCGCTCACCGTCGCGAGCCGTATTGCGGTGCCCGGGAATCTGATCGTGGGCGACGGTACGAATGCCGTGATCGTGAGGCTTAACTACGATGATCAGATTGCGAACACGGCGACGGTGACGGTCTTGGAGAACGCGGAGCTGAACTTTTTCGACCAGCGTGATGCGTTCACCGACCTGGTGATGCGGGGCGGCGATGTGATCATGAACGGTGGTCTGCTGGTGCTCAATGGCGATATCGCCAGTCAGGCTTCAGCGAACGGTTCGAGCGTTGGCGGTCAGATTCTGCTCAACAACTCCGCTACGCTCGACGTGGCCGATGGCCCGGCGGCTGTGGACCTCGAAATCGTGGCGAACATCGGGAGCAACGGCGGACACGGGCTCACCAAGGCGGGGGCTGGCACGCTGCGCCTGCGAGGAACAAACACTTACCTTGGGCCGACCTTGGTGAACGCTGGCACCATCCGTTTGGGAAGCGACACGGCTTTGGGAGCGCCCAATGGCGACACGACCATTCCCGCCGGCGCGGAACTGTTCATCGAAACCTCAGTGGGTACTTTGCGCGAACCGCTGACCATCTCTGGCGCGGGGATCGGCGGCGCGAGCGGCGCGATCCGGATCGGCAGTGGCGCGACCATAGCCACCAACATCGTCCTGAGCGCTCCCGCGACCATCAACACGATCGGCGGCGGCAATCTTCTCATCGACGGAACGATCAGCGGCAATGGTCCGCTGACAAAAATCGGCCCAGGCCCTCTGGAGCTCGCCGGCAAATCTCCGAACACTTACTCCGGTGCCATGTTGGCGAAGGACGGTTTGCTGCTCTTCAGCAAGACGCTTGGCGCGTCGGTTCCGGGAGATTTGATCATCGGCACCACCAACACCACCGCGACGGCGCGCCACACGCGCAGCGCGAATGTCAGCGGCGCGGTGACGTTGCATGCGGACAGCCGCTACGAGCTCGATGGCAATAATGAATCCGTCGACAGCTTGACCTTTGTCGGCGGCGGACGGGTCGAGACTGGAACGGGACTGCTGACCGTGGATTCTTCCATCACCGCGCTCGGTGCTCGGACGGCGTTCTCCGACAATGCAGTCATCAATGGTCGACTGCGGCTTGGCAACGGAGCCACCGCCCGGATCACTTCTGACAAGGAAGATGATTTCCCTTACGGCGTGGCGTTCTTCATCCACGCGCAAGTCAGCGGTAATGCTTCGATTATCAAGGACGGACCGGAGATGGCTACGCTGACGGCATCCAACAGTTTCACCGGCTCGTTCACGGTGGAGGAGGGCGAGCTGGCCATCACCGATGACCATGCGCTTGGCACTCCGGACGGCGATACCTTTGTCGCGGGCAACGGAACGCTCCGGTTGGTCAACTATGTAGATGTGGAAGATGAACGTTTGTTTCTGAACTCCACGGTCACCAACCGGCCGGGAGCTGTCCCGCCGCTTGGCGCCTTGGTCAGCATGAACAGTAACAGTTGGTCCGGGACGGTTTTCTTGAGCAAGACCGTCACTGTTGCGGTAAACACCAACGGCACGTTGAACTTCAGCGGATCGATCAATGGCTTCGGTGGATTGATCAAGGCTGGTTCGGGCACGTTGCTTTACTCCGGCACCCGATCGAATGCCTACATCGGAGCTACCATCGTGAATGAAGGTACGCTGAAACTCGACCGGACCGGCGGCGCGAACCGTTCAATCTCCGGGCCGTTGATCGTCGGGGACGGCGTGGGCGGATTGCAGGCGGATGTGGTGGAGGTGCATTCGCCTTCGCAGATCAACGACCAAGTTGCTGTGACCGTCAGCGCTTCGGGTGCGCTTCGGTTCCTCGCCGATGACACGATCGGTTCACTCGCCGGCGTGGGGCGCGTCGGTTTGCTGGGCGGCGGCACGGAGCTGAGGACCGGGCAGAACGGTGGTTCCACGGCTTTTGAGGGAAACATCTCCGGCAGTGGTTCGTTGCGAAAGGCAGGCGCGGGGACGTTCACGCTGACTGGCACGAACACGTACACCGGCGACTCGCTGGTGGACGACGGCACGCTTGTCGTCGATGGAGAGCAACCGGATAGCGACATCTACGTCGGTCCGACGGGAATCCTGAGCGGCGTTGGCGAGGTGGGAAATCTCAGCATCGCCGGCACGCTGCGCCCCGGGAATCCGCGGGGCCGACTGGACATCGCGAGCGTAAATTTTCTGCCGAACTCCACATTCGCTGTCGAACTCCAGCACACTCCAGATGAGGTTGGATTCTATCCGAGCCATAACTGGTTTCGGAGTTCGGGCGCGGTGGATGTCACCGGTGCCAATTTGTCCGTCTCCCTCGGATTTGCGCCGTTGGCGGGACAGACATTCGTTCTCGGGAACAAGACCCAGCCGGGCGCGGTGACCGGCACCTTCAACGGAAGGCCCGAGGGCGCTGTGATTATCCGGAATGATGTTCCGCTGCAACTGACTTACGCCGGAGACACCGGCAACGACATCGTGCTGGCCGTCGGAGACTTGCCGTTGCAGGTCGCCTCAACTCGCATCGAGGCTGGCAACGGCAACGGGCGCATTGATCCCAACGAGTGCAACGATCTGTTTGTCGTGCTAGAGAATGCTGGCGCCTTGACGCTGGACGATGTCTCTGCGCGCTTGGAGTCGCTCGATCCGCGGATCGCCGTTACCCAAGCCGAGTCGGAATACGGAGACATTCATGGTCTCGCTTCCCGCACCAATCGCACCGCCTTTCAGATTCGCATCGCGTCCGGTTACCCGTGCGCCTCTGCCGTTGATCTGCATCTGATCATTCAGAGCGCCAACCACGGTCCCTTCGCCCTGCCGATCCGTTTGCTGGCCGGCACGCCGGGCGAACTGCAAACCGTTGAGAGCTCCGAGGTGCCGCGCTTTGTTCCGGATCTCGGCGTGGCGCAATCCACCATCGACTGGCCGAACAACTTTCAAGTCGGGCGGGTGCGCGTGAAGATTCACGCCACGCATCCGGCGACGGGCAATCTGAGGTTTCGCCTGCGAAATCCGTCGGGTGAAGAAGTGGTGCTGGCCGCCAATCGCGGCGGAGCCGGCAACAACTACGGGATCAGTTGCGAAAGCCCGACGGTTTTCGACGACGATGCGGCGGTCAACATCGCCAGTGCAAGCGCGCCCTTTGCAGGAACGTACGTTCCGGAGAACAGTCTCAGTCCGTTCGTCAATCGCTCCTCCGGCGGCATCTGGACGCTGACGGTCGAGGACAAAGTCGCCGGCAATGTCGGCGCGCTGCAATGCTGGTCGCTGGAGCTCGCTCGTGCGGTCTGCGCGGATGGGGGCGGCGGTTGTGAAAGTTGCACCACGCGACTGACGGGCTCGTTCTCCGAATCCACGCCCACCATGCCGAAGCGGTTAACTGGAACGGTGGTGGCCAGTGGCTGTGGCAACATCAACCATTGCCCCGGCACCACCAGTGAGACCGGTCCGTTTCGCTACAACACGCACTCCTTCACCAACGATGGACCTGAGACGTGCGTGACGGTGCTCGCCACGCTACCCTGCAATGGCTGGACGGAAGCCCTCTTCTTCTCCGCGCACTTGGGTGACGTCAATCCCGCGGACCTCTGCGGAAACTACCTGGGAGATATGGGGCAGGGGATTCACATGTACTATGGTGAAGGCTCCGCGTTCTCGTTCCCCGTCCCGGCGGGGGCGCGATTCACGGTCCTGGTCACCGAGCGGACGCCTCAGGAAGGTTGCGGCAGCTACGGCTTAGAACTGTTCGGCCTGCCGTGTCCGCAGGAACAACCGCGCCTGCACATCGCCAACGACGCCGGACCGGACCACGTGCGCTTGCACTGGAGCACGGCGTATCCGGGATTCGAGCTGCAGGGCAAGCCGGGTCTCGGTGGGAACGGTGTCCTGTCCGTCTTCACCAACGTTTTCACCCCACCCGTCGTGGTGGGTGGCAACTACAGCGTGACGAACAAACACGATGGCAAAGGCAACGGCTTCTTCCGCCTGCGCAAGCCCTGACACGACTATGAATGGCCGCCCTCCTTCTGAACGGAGGGTGGGTGGCCTTTTTCCAAAATCCCCCTACAAAACACACATGAACCGTGTGCGCGATCCACGACCGCGCCGGTGCTGGGTGCAGCCGTGCCAGCCGCGCACCGTCCCCTATCTGGGCGACCACATCCGGCAAAACGTCCTCGGCGCGGTGGCCCCCGCCAGCGGCG
>CAZBIC010000044.1:0-58955 GCA_964491875.1 uncultured Bifidobacterium sp. | reverse complement strand
TCACCAACGCTCTCAGCCCGGTACAATCGGTGAACAGCATTCCGGTGGCGACGCTGGATTCGTTGGAGCGCGGTCTGACCAACGGCACGAAGGTGCTCGTCTCCGCGTTGTTGGCGAATGATTCGGATGCGGACGGCGATGTGGTGAGCTTTGTTTCCTTCACCGCCACGAGCACCAATGGCGCGAGTGTGACCCGCGATGGAGATTGGATCTATTACACGCCGGCGGCCCGGCTGGCCTTGGTGGATGCCTTCACCTACACCATCTCCGACAGTCGCGGCGCGACGGCG
Source organism: uncultured Bifidobacterium sp. (assembly GCA_964491875.1). Lineage (GTDB taxonomy): Bacteria > Verrucomicrobiota > Verrucomicrobiia > Limisphaerales > JADJPG01 > JADJPG01. The sequence goes on along the minus strand of CAZBIC010000044.1, from coordinate 58,665 downwards.
CAAGGCACGGTGCTGGTGACGGTGGGCAATGACGAACTGCCGAGCCAGAATCTGATCCTCACCGATCGCGGTGATGGTTCGTATCTGATTCGCTTCGATGGCATTCCTGGACTCACCTATCGCATCGAATGGAACAGCAACGTCGACGATCCTCAGTGGCAGGCGCTCGGCTCGGCGACGGCGAATTCGTTCGGCGTATTCCAGTTCATCGATACGCCGCCGGTCGGCTCGCCGCAGCGTTATTATCGCTCCGTGTATCCGTGACGTTCGAAGGCTTCGAGTCTTCTGTGGCGGCCTGCATCCTTCGGTAGCCACGGATGAGATGGAATCCAGCAGCGAGTCGCGGGAACATTTGCGCTGTCCGCAGCGAATCGCTAATCTTCCGCCGATATGAAAAAGAATTCGATAGTCAGTCTCGTTACTGTGAGCGGATGCCTGCTGCTGGCTGGCTGCGGTGATTCATCCAAGACGCCGCCCGCCGCGTCCTCCGGAACCGCGCCGACTCCCACGCCGACGGAGGAAGTGAAGAAGACCGCCGCGGAAGTGGCCAAGGAAGTTTCGACCGAGGTTAAGAAGCAGGCGACGGAAGCGGTCGCTGAAGTGAAGAAACAGGCCACTGAGACGGCGACGGAAGTGCAGAAGCAGGCGGTGGCGGTTTACCAGAACCTGAGCTCGCAGCTGACTTCCAGTTTTCAGTCGAGTTCCGATTCGTTGCTCAAGAACATCAGCACGGACCTCAGCGCTCGCGTGTCCAAGCTGGGTGATTCGCTGCAATCCAATGAAACGGTCAAGGGCCAGTTGAACACCGCGCTCGAATCGCTCTTGGGCAAGAAGGACACGGATGCGGTCAGCGCCCTCGGCAAGATTACCGAGAGCAAGCTCACGCCGGAACAGTCCACGCTGGCGAAGGACGTCTACAATGCGGCCGCCGCGCTTGTGACCCAACGCAACTTCTCCAGTCTCGAAGGGATGAACTCTGAAGTGACGAGCGTGGTGAACTCAGTTTGGAAGGGTAACTACACGCAGGCGCTGCCGGCTCTCCAGAAGATTTGGACCCAGGCCAAGCTCACGGATGCGCAGAAGAATCTGCTCGGAACGACTTTCGACAAGTATGCTCCGGGATGGCGTGACAGCGCGGCGACGCTCCAGAAGGGTGTGGACGTGTTGAAGACCTTCGGCAAGTAAACGTTCAACCAACGATTTCGAACGGTTCCGTGGATTCGTCCGCGGAACCGTTTTTCATTTTGCGAGTCGAGAGCCTCAAGGCTCGGTGACGCGTCCGCGGTAGTTTCGTTGCCGGAGACTGCCGGCGGACGGATCGAAGAACTCGTGGATGAACGATTCCACGGGAGCGGTCGGGCGATTCTCGATCAGGTCGAGAAACTGCCAGCTGTTGGTGAAGACGAACTGACTTTGTTGTTCGATGGTGACGATGCGGTTCGGAATGATCTGGTACCGAACCGCCACTCCAGCGGCGTCGCGATCGATGTCGATCCGCCACAACGAATTGGGATTCTCCGGTGCGGTGCCGGTCAGATACTCCGTCCAGTTGTCCGCGGAATCTCCGTCGGGATCGGCGTGCGCCTGTGCCGCTGGAGTGTTCGTGGAACCGAACTGAGCGACCTGCCATTCGGCGAAGGAGCGGTAGGACGCGAGGTCATTGGTGATCCAGCGCGAGACCAGCGCGATGGCCTGCGTGTCGAGCACGGAGGAACCCACTGGCGGCATGCGACGTCCCGTTTCCAAGGTGGAGATGCGCGCGAGCAGCATTGAGAGATCGTCCCGGACCGGATGCACCACGACGCTGCCGGGATTGCCGACGGGATTGTTCAGGGTGCCGTGGATCAGCTTCGTTGCTGAAAGCGGCGTGAAGAGCCGCGCGTCGAACTGCCCCCAGCCGGCCCCGCCGGGTTGATGGCATTGGGAACAGTTTGCGGCGAGATATGAACGCACACGTTGCTCCACGCTCACGGATTCGTCGTCGAGACGGGCGAGGGCGCGCAACGAATTGAGATTCGTGACCGGTGCCGAGAAGTAACCGGCGTGGCTCATGGCGCGGAGTTGATTGTCGGTTACGCCGCCGTAGTTGAAGTCGCGATTGAGCTGCGGAGTGTGGAAGCCGAGCGCGAGACCGCCCTGGCTGGAGCGCGTATGGCAGAGGAGACATTCGGAGCGACTCGGGTAGCGCCAGAGCTGATTACGGGTGGTGCCGCCATCGTGGATGACGAGGTTTTCATCCAGCCCGCCCTCCGGGACGAGCGAAGCGCTGGTGAGTGTTCCGTTCCAGCGATACGTCAGGCCGTAAACTTCCGATCCGTCGTTGCTGCTGTGGCGCACGAGCAGACGTGTCTCCAGCCGACGGCGAGATTCCGGCACCCCATTGGTCATCTCCATGTCGAAGTGTTTCACCCAAACGGTGCCGGTGGGGAAGAGCCAGTTGTTCGTCGCGCCAAATGTGATGGTGCGATTGGTCGGCACGTAGAACCAGCGTGACTTGATCGCGTTGTCCGACCAGAAGGGCAGGTTGATGTCGTAGGGCACGAAGCCTGGGTGCGGCGTGAGTGTGGCGAGGCTGGCGAACACCCCCGTCTCTTCGAGCGTCGCGGGAAGGGAACTGGCGCTGGCCGGTACTGCGATGAGCCGCTTGATGATGTCGTTGTTTTGATCGGCCGCCAGGAGATCGCCGTTCGATGGATCGACGCCAAACACGGAGATGCCCGGATCGTCAGCGATGCGGATGAAGTTGGAGACATTCGTGCCGTCGTAACGCAGGGACCAGATGTTGCCCGAAACGAAGTCGCCGAAAATGTAGCTGCCCTGCAGCGCGGGGATGCGCCCGCCCCGGTAAACGCGTCCACCGATGACGGCGTTGCCTTGATTGGTGGCTGTGCCGTGGCGGTAGTTGAAGATGGGCGGGAGCAAGGTCAGACCGCCGGGCTGGCTGGCGGATTTCGGCCCGGCGTTGGTTCCTTCGCGAAACGCCCAGCCGTAGTTGCCGCCCTTGGTGACGACGTTAATTTCCTCCAGCGCATCACCGCCGACATCGCCGCAGTAAATTCTCCCGGTGACGGAGTCGATCGAGAATCGCCACGGATTACGAAAGCCGACGGCGAACATCTCGGTCCGCACGGAGACGGGGTTGACGGCCGTGCCATTGAAGGAGGTGGCGTCGATAAAGGGATTGTCGGCGGGGATGCGATAGTGAATGGCACGTCCAACGTGGTTCGTGTTCGCCGGATGCGGATTTGGCATCACGCTGGATGGCCGCGCCGGCTCGTCGACATCCAGACGCAGCATCGAGGACCAGAAATCTTTGTCGATTCGCTGGCTGTTATCGAGGCTGTCGTTCTGGTTGCCTTCATCACCCAGCGAAACGTAGAGAAATCCGTCCGGTCCGAAGTGCAGATCGCCGCCGTTATGGTCACCGTGATCGTCGAACATCGTGAGCAGGGTGAATTCTGAACTCGCCAGCGCGGTGTTCGGATTGTTGCTGGAGACTTGAAAGCGCGAGAGCACCTGATGCCGTCCAGTGCCGGCGCGGGTCGTGGTGTCGTCCGTGTAGAAGACGAAGAAGTATCCGTTCGTGGCGTAGCCTGGATGGAAGGCCAGTCCCAGCAGGCCCTGTTCGCCGCCGGCCATCACCCGGGATGAAAGATCGAGAAACACTGCGCGAGTGGGTGCGGCGAGATTCGTGATGACGGTGACGCGCCCGGCCTGTTCGGCAATGAACAACCGGTTCAATTCACCGGGCGGCGTGGTGAGCACGACGGGATTCGGGAAGATGATGTTCCCAAACGCATTCGTCAGCGCGTAGGAATACGTGGGCGGGGTGGACGGTAGACGGAGGGAGGAATTGCCGACTCGATTGGATAAACCGAACGGCTGGCTGAGTGCCGGGTGAACACACAGCAGGAAAAGGAGCGAACAACGCAGAAACGACATCGTGCCAAGATTGGCAGCTGGATGCCGAGGTGTCAAAAATGGAACACACTCCGCGTCACTTCGATTGAGTGATGAAGTCCGGGAGAATGTCTCCGCTGACGCCGAGTAGACGTGTCTTCGAAATCAGAAATACCAGCCGAACGTCAACGACAGCGTGTGGGTGCGCAGGCTGTTCAGCTTAAAGTTGCCTCCGGGGATGGAATCGAACTCCCACGATGGGCCGTCGGCCACCGAGTAGTGATAGAAGACGCCAATGTTCATGCGCTCGTTGAAGTCATAGCGCAATCCGCCGTAGCCCTGATAGCCGAAAACCCAGGTGCTGCTGCTGTCATCCAGGACGGTGGACTCCAGCTCGATGTTCTGCGCATCGAGCGACAGCCAGTGGGCGCCCACGCCCGCGCCGATCACGGGAGTGATGCGCGTCCGATTCGGGTATTGCAGGACCATGTTGCCCATGACGGGAACACGATAAATGTTCCCGCTGCTCGCGGTGGCCGCGTCGATGGTCTTGAGGGAATTGTAGTTGAAACCGCTCTCCAGCTCGACGCGGAAGTAGTCGGTGATCTCGCGGCCGATGCCGAGGCCGAAGTGGAATCCGGTATCAAACTTGACGCGGTTGCCCGCCACGTCTTCGCCAAAGAAGTCGCGGATCTTGGCGTTCTCCACCAGCGCAGGTCCCGCTTCATACCAGCCGTATAATCCCTCCCCGTAAAATGATTCCGCAACGGCGGGTCCGGTGGAGAGAAGTGAGGCGAAAGTCCCAAGCCCGAGGAGCTGGCAGCGCGTGAGTTTCATGCGCGAAAGCTACGAGGATGTGACGCGCCGCTCAAGTGTTCAATCAAAGCGGCGCTGCGAATCAAAATCCGCCGTCCGTCACGCCTTTCAACATTCCGCTGGTTTCGAGAAAGGCGCGCAGGGCGGGACGCTCTTCATCGTCGAGCTTGCCGTCTGAATTTTTGTCGAAGGTCGCCTTCATCAGCTGAATGCGTTCGGTGTTGCGCGTGTCCTCCAGGGCGCGGTCGATGAACAGGTCGACCGAACGTTCGCGTTTGGCCTTCTTGAGCGCGGCGATGTCCTCGTTGCGGGCGGGAATGACGCTGAGAGTGATCGCCGCCATTTCGTCCGTGGACATTGGGCCCCACTTCACCTTCTTCGGCGGGCTCGTCGGGTTATTCGGATTCTCCGCCGAGTTGTCGTAGGTGATCACGGCATCGAGGCGCGTGCCTTTGGGCAGCGGAATGCGGTTCTTGAACTCGCAGTCTTCCTGCCAGTTGAAATCCCAGTTCGCGATCTTGAGCAAGGTCTGCGTCTTGCCGCCGGGCGGCGTGGCGGTGAGCAGGAACGTCTTGCCGAGGTAATGCGCGTGTGGCGAAACGGAGAAGGCTTCGAGATCCACCGGCGTGACAAAGGAATCTTTCACCGTGTAGTTCGTCGCCCCTGCCGGAATGCTGATACCATTCAGCCGGCCGAAGAGCGGCGGCAGCTGGAGCATTGCGAACTTCCGCGTCGGCGCCTTGTCCGCGAAGTAAATGCCGACGGTCGAGGTTTCGTATTCCACTTTGCCGCTGGGATGGAAATGCGTCTGGATGACGAAGTCGGCATTCGTGGGAAAGTGCCACGCAAGCTCCTGAGGCAACAGCAACGCCTCACCGCCGACGGCCCAGCCGCCGAGCGATTCAAACTGGCGGTTCGAGCGGCTCATGCCGTTGTAACCTTGCTTCGGATCGCGCGCGTCGAACTTCCGCGCGTCGCCCGAGGTATCCAGATAATACAGCGCGTGATGCACCACCGAGCGGGCGCTGGGGCGAAACTCAATCGCCCGCACCCACTTGTCCTCCGGGAGGTTCAGCGGCAGCACGAAGTTCCAGTAGATATCCTTGCCCTCGGCGTAGACTTCAAAGGGCTCGGGCATCTTGAGAACCAGGTCGGGCTTGCCCAGCTGCCAGCCTTCGGGAAATTTCGGCAGCGCCGGAGTCTTTGCCGGATCGCCCGGTTTCGCGCCCTGCTGATGCCATGCCCCGAGCAGCGCGATCTGATCTTCGGTCAGGCGACGCTCGTTCGCGTATTCCACATGACCGGCCTCCGCGTGCCACGGCGGCATGATCCGCTTGTGGGTGATCTCGGCGATCTGCCGCGAACGCTTCTTCGCGTCGTCGAAATTCATCAGCGCAAACGGCGCGGCTTCACCGGGACGATGACAGCGCGTGCAGTTGTTGAAGAGAATGGGCGCGACGTGCTCGCTGAAAGTGACGTTGTCCGGCAGCGGTTTGAGATTTCCTGCCACGGCAGTGCCGGTTGTCAGGAGTGCAAACGTGCCGGCGGTCAACAGCGCCGCGTGCATGAGGGATGAGGTGATGAGGTTCATGGGCATCTCTTCAATGTTCAGCTTTGAGCGAGTGATCTTCCGGAATGTAGCAACCAATGGCTTTCGTCGTCCGCGCCGGCACCGGCTGGCCGGCGAGCACCGCGTCCAGGGTCAGACGCAAATCACGGCGAGTTGGTTCAACTCGACGGCGGCCGAAATCCGACACCCGGTCGTCAATGCGTCCGAGATAGAGCACCTCGCCTTTCGGGGAGATCACGGCGGCTTCGGGAGAAATCGTCGCGCCAGCGGCTTTCGAGAGGAGGTGTTTCGGGTCGCGAATGGTGTCCGATTTGAAACCGAAGTCGCGCGCATGAGCCCGGGCTTTCTCCGCGGCCAAATCCGACTCCACATACACCACGTAGCTGCGCACGCCCTTGGCGGCGTATTCAGTCATGATGCGGGCGATCTCCGGCGCGTAGGCGTTGGCCACGGGACATTCGTGCATCACAAAGAACAACACCGTGGCCTTTTGCCCGCCATCCGCCAGGGGCTTGATGGATTTGCCGGACAAATCCTGAACTTCAATCTCCGCGGAATTCGTGGCGCGAACGCCAGCCGTCGAAGCTCCGAGCGCCGTCGCTGCCAGCCCGAGAATCATGCCCAGCAACGCCGCGCACCGCGCGCCAGCTGAGGCGCGGTTAACCGAAGGCGAATGGAACCAAGGGGACTTCACAGCTTCGGAAGAATGTACAAAAACCGGGTCGCGCACAAGCTGCATCCCGGTTCGGGCAATGGGTCACTTTCCCTTTGTCCGGCTTCGTTTTGTCGTTGTTCCACGATCGCACAAGAGGTCGGCCACCATGCCGTCGATGACCGCGAGGCCGAACGAGATTTTTTTGAAGAACGACGCGTTGTGCGGTACCAGCACGAAGCGCGGATGCCGCGACCACAGCGTGCGCAGGCGCCGATCCACGGCCAGTGCCTGCTGGATGGTTTCGTTCCGCACCGGATTGCCGCCCTCTATGCCCAGTCCGCCCGCGGCGGCCGTCTCAAAGAAGATTACTGCGTCGTAGCGCGCGAGCTCATCCTCCAGCGTCGAGCCCACCGCCCCAAAGAAATGATGGGGCTCGTCCGGCCAGTACGCCGCGCCGTCGACGGTGCCGCGATCGCACAGGAGAATCCGGCCGGGAAAAAGCGCCGCCTGCGTGTCCTCGAGATTCCGTTGCACGTGATAAATCGCCCGCTGCGCCGCGTGGACGGCAAGTTCGCGGTTCGAGCGCGGAAAACCTCCGGAGAACAGCAGGGTCGCCGCCTCGGGAACGATGACGACGCGTTCGCCGATTTCGCGCCGAAACAGATCCGCCGCGGTCGTCTTGCCACCGCCCGGTCCGCCCGTAAGAACGATTCGACAACGGCCGTTGCGGTGGGGAGCGCGTTTGGATTTCATGAGAATCGGGTTTTGAGAGGGTCGCGGCTCAATCAATTGGAACAGCCCGAGCGTAGGTAACTGGCGCGGTGCGCCGCAAGACGAGACTCGTTCCTCGGTTCCGAGCTTCAACTCGCCGTTGCGTCTCCGGAAAGTTCCCGCGACGCTCCCTGAAACGCATGAGTTCCTTTCTCCGGAAAGGCGGCCTCTGGGTCGTCGTTCAAAATGTGCTGACGCTGGCGGTGGTGGCGGTTGGTCCGATCCACGGCGCACGAGATTGGGCGTCGCCGTGGCGAGTGCTTGGAATCGTCCTTTTCGCAGTGGGCGCGATCTTCGGCATCACCGGTGTTCACGCGCTCGGTCGCAATCGCAGTCCGTTCCCGAGGCCCGTTGACGACCACTCACTCGTGCAAGCGGGGATCTACCGGTTTGTCCGCCATCCCCTTTACAGCAGCTTGATCTTTTTGTCGTTCGGCTGGGCTCTCGTCTGGTCGAGCGGTGCCACGCTCGCGCTGGGGGCAGGGCTTGCGGTGGTGCTGGATCGCAAAGCGCGGCTGGAAGAGAGCTGGCTCGGTGAGATGTATCCCGATTACTCCGGCTACCGGAGGCGCGCCGCCCGCCTGATCCCGTGGATCTATTGAAGCGGACAACTACGCCTGTTGCTTCAAGCGCATGACGAACTCCGCGCGGCGCGTCCGGCTCAGCGTCAGCACAGCGCCCTCGGCAAGAAACAGTTCCTGATCGCCATTGGACTTGGGCTTCAGCGCTCTGACATGCGTGAGATTCACCACCGCAAACCGGCTGATGCGCACGAAGCGTTCCCGGGGCAGCCGCGCATGGAGCGCGGAAAGGCTCTCGCTGATGCGCGCGCGTTCTCTTGCGGAGAAAATATGGCAGCAGGTGTTCGCGGCAATCGCGTAGTAGATTTCGTCGAACGGCAGGACGATGCTGCGCGTTCCGGAGCGGACGGCGATGCGATCCTGCCAGGTCTGATCCGCCTTGAGGGACGTCAGCATCTGCTGCTGTGGTGCGCACAGGATGCGCGCACGCGCCAGCGCCTGGAGCAGTCGCTCGCGGGTGAAGGGTTTGAGAACGTAATCCACCACCTGCGCATCAAACGCCCGCACCGCATGATCCCGATGAGCCGTGAGCAGGACGACCACCGGCGGGGACTGCTCCTTCCTCAGAGTCGACAGGACGTTGAAGCCGTCCAGGCCGGGCAGTTGAACATCAAGCAGGACGATGTGCGGACGGTGGCGACGCGACAGGACAACTGCCTGGCTGCCATCCTCCGCGCTGGCGACAATCTGGTAACCCGGCGCCATGCGCAGCAGCCGGTGCACTCGTTCGCGGGCCAGCGGCTCATCCTCGACAATCAGGATGCGAAGAGGCTGCTCCATCATGGCGCGACCGGGTGTGCATGCCGATGCCCCGGCTTCGCGCTCAAATCAAAAGTGATCCGGCGATGTCCCATGGGAACCGCGGCTTGGTCCCCCTCCCGGATTCGGTAGGCATGGTTCATTTCAACCTCTGAAATCTTCTGGACGGTTCCCGTGGCCGGCCAGTTGACTTCCACCTCTGTCACCGCCGTGGCGTTCCCGAGCCCGAATTCCTGCCGCAGCGGGTTCGCACCAAAGCTGCTGCCGCCACTGACGGTCTTGTAAATGGAACGTGGTCCCGATGGCGTGGAAACGGTCACCTTGATCCTCGCTCCGATGGCGGCACGGTTCGAGCGAACGCCCTCCAGTTTCAGTTTGAGCCAGCGGTTGGTATTGCCAGGATTGAGAAAGAGCGAGTTCCGGTAGTTGTCACCCGTGTAGGCGCCGCCGATGACCGTGTAGATGTCTTGGTCGCCGTCATTGTCGAGGTCGGCAAAGCTGACACCGTGACCCTTCTGCAGGTGCCCGGTACCCGTCGCCGTCGTCACTTCCTGGAAGAAGCGGCCCTCGGCGTTGCGGAACATCCGGTTCGGAACCAGCGTGGTGAAATCGGGATTGCCGGTGCCAAGGTAGAAATCCAGCCAGCCATCGTTGTCCAAATCGCCGAAATTGCAGCCCATCGTCAGGCAGACGCGGTTCAGCTTCTTTGCCACGGTCACGTCCGAGAACGTGCCGTTCCGGTTGTTGTGATAGAGACGCGGAAACGCGGCCTGGTGCGGAAGCCCAAGATAATCCGCCGCCACATCACCGACATTCTCAATCATGTAGCCGGATACGAAGAGATCCTCCCAGCCATCGTTGTCGTAATCGAAGAACCAGGTCGGAAAGCTGATGAGATTGGTGTCATGCACGCCTGCGGAACGACTGGTTTCCTCGAACTTCCAGCCAAACACATTCGAGCTGCCGGAATTCACCGGACCCGCATTGCGGAAGAGCATGTTCGCACCCTCGTGCCGGCAGGAGAGATACAGGTCCGGACGTCCGTCCTGATCATAGTCACCACTGGTGACGCCCTTGACGAAGCGGGAGACGCGCAAGCCCACCGCCCCGGCGCATTCCGTGAAGGTGCCGTCACGGTTGTTGCGGTACAGCTCGGACGGATCGGGATCCTTGCGGTCGGTGCTCTCGTTTCCGATGAACACGTCCAGCCAGCCGTCGCCGTCAAAATCAAACCACACCGAGGCCTGCGTCGGATGAAAACTCAACAGCCCCGCCTGCACCGTCACGTCGGTGAACGTCCCGTCACCGTTGTTGCGCAGCAGTGAATTCGGAAAGCGCCCCTGCTTGCCCAGCCACGCCCCGCGCAACACCCAGATGTCGAGATGACCGTCGTTGTTGTAATCAGTCTGCTGAATGTTCAGCCCGCTCACCAGACCCGTCAGTCCCGCCTCGCGTGTGCGTTCGATGAACCGGCCGTTGCCATCGTTGTGGAAGTACCGAAGCTGCCCGGTCATTCCCCAGGCTGACGCCACGATGTCTACGTTGCCGTCATTGTTGAAATCATCCAGAATGCAGGCGCCTGCGAGATCATCTATCGCCAGGCCCAGCTCTGCCGCCACATCCGGAAAGCGCGGCAAATCGTATTCGGAGGCAAACGCCGAGGGCGGGATCAACCACTCGCCTGGAACATTGGCCGGATACTCGCCCAGCGTCATGTAGGCGAGGTTCAACAGCCACCGCGCGGACAGGTCGCGGGGAAAATCGCGCAGATGCTCCTGGAGCAAAGCCACCGCTCCCCGCGAACCACGCGGCAAGCGGTGATACGCCTCCGGGGCCAGGGGAAAGAGGCACGACAGGTGGTTGTGTTCCGAGAGGCAGTTCTCCTGTTCTCCGATGCGAAGCGAGGCGACAATCTTGCGAAGACGGATCTGCGCCCGGCCGCGCGGATCCAATGTCCCACCGCCCGCGGCAATCGCGGTTTCCATCCCCTCGAACTCCTTCAGCGCCGCCTCGCTTCTGCCCGCATTCAACAACTGCATGCCCAACTGATAACGCAGAGGCATCTGCTGCTGGAGATTCGTCACCACCGAGAGGTTGGATTGGAGGATGGATACGTACTGGTCGTTCAAGAACGGGACGACCCGTGGGTCCGCAGCCTGCCGGAGCGCGTCCAGCCGTTCCACCATCTGCCGGGTGCTCAGGGGCGATGCGGGGTCCAGGCGGAGCTGCTGAAGAATGTTCGTCAGGCTGCACAGCGGATCATTCGTCACCGCTGCATGTGCTGGGAACATGGTCAGCGCCCACGCCAGAACACACACGTAAAGCCCGTTGGAGATGCAGCGCGGCAGCCGGGTGTACAAAATCATCCGACCACCATCAGTGATTTTCTCCGTTTAACAACCGGTGAGTGGTGAAGGTCCCGTGAATTTTTGCGAACCGGTGCCGATCCGGGGCGAATCGCGTGTCTCTCGCGCAAGGCATTCCAAACAACCGCAGTTTTGCCCGTCGAAGATCAGCTTTCCATTCAGAAGAATCGTGCGCATCTGGAGATGTTCGAGCCTCCGGGCCACCTCATCATGGTCATGACTTGGTGATTGCCAAGAGCGCATCGTCGTCCGCTATCTTCACTGCATCATGCCATCAACACTCGCCAGCAAATGGGTTCTCATCACCGGTGCCTCCAGCGGATTCGGCGCCGCCGCCGCCCGAGCCTTTGCCCGCGAAGGCGCGAAGCTACTGCTGGGCGCCCGTCGTATTGATCGCCTCGAAGCCGTCGCCGCCGAATGCAAGAAGCTCGGTGCCGCTGATGCGCAATTCGCGGCACTCGATGTCGCCAGCACCGCGAGCGTGAACGCGTTCGCCGATTTCGCACGTCGCCACACCGACAAGCTCGACGTGCTAATCAACAACGCCGGCGGCGCGAAAGGTTTGGAAACCGTCGCCGATGGCAAGGACGAGGACTGGGAATTCATGATGCAGACGAACGTGCTCGGAGTGCTCCGCATGACCCGCGCCTGCCTCCCGCTCATGGTGAAGAATCCCGGCAGCTCGATCATCAACATCGGCTCCATCGCTGGACGCGTCGCCTACGAAGGCGGCTCCGCCTACTGCGCCGCCAAGGCGGGCGAACTCCAGATCACCAAAGCCCTCCGCCTCGAACTCTCCGGCACCGGCGTGCGTGTAAGCACCGTCGATCCTGGACTCGCTGAGACCGAGTTCTCCATTGTCCGCTTCAAGGGCGACGAAGCGCGCGCCAAGAAAGTCTACGAAGGCGTCGAACCCCTGACCGCCGAAGACATCGCCGAAACCCTCGTCTGGGTCGCGAGCCGTCCCGCGCACGTGTGCATCGACGAAATGGTCATCAAATGCACCGACCAGGCGGCGATCCACAAACTGCACCGTCGGCCAGTGAAACAGTAATCAGTAGGTCAGTGAGACAGTAGGCAGGCTTCGTCTGCGATTCGTTCGTTGCTCCACTGATTAATGTTTCAGGGACTACTGAATTACTGTTTCTCCGGCACCTCGATTACGTCGCCGTCGCGCAGCCAAAGATCATTGCCGACCGATGGCTCCTTGGTGAGATCAAAGGTCCATTCCTGGGAAGAGCCGGTTTCAATGTCGAGCCGTCTCACAGCCACCCGTGACAAGTCAGAGGACGTGAGAAGCAGCCCGCTGCGCTTCACGGTCTGGTTCAGCCAGAATTTCTCAGCAGCCTGATATCGACTGGCCAAACTCTCCCCAACCGGCATCACCCAGTTACTTGGGGCCACCAGCTCAACGGTGTTGGTTTTGGCTTTCACGCTGATCGTCACCTTCCGCGAAAGACAATTGGCAAAGGATTGCCGGTCTTCAGAGCGAAGCCCCACCCATCTCTCATCCAGCCTGTGCTCGCCTTCAGGAATATCGATTAAATCTCCCCACTCCAGCCATTGGTCCGCCGCGCAGCCGTCCTTCGCCAGTGCAGCGGGGAGATCGATGGTAAACTCCCGCACGCCCCCTTTCTCTGGATCGAGGCGCGTGACCTTTAGCTTTGAGAAGTCCGGGAACGGAAAGCTGGAGCTTGATCCAAAGAACGTGAAGCCCATTACCTCCAGCAGCGAGTGACGATTCCAGACGTTCGTGCCCTTGGTGAACACCACCACGCTCGCGCCAGTGCTCCGCCGGGTGACAGTGATTAGTCCCGGACGCGGCGCCCAATCCCGCGCACCCGCCTGTCGGAGCTTGTCGGCAAGATCAGCGCTCGAGACATCCAAACTCGGCGTCCCAAGAGAACCGCCACCTGCGGGCTGAAGCACAACGGATCGAATGTTACGCGATCCTTGTAGCTGACTTGGGGTACGCTGCTTCACGTAATCCAAAGGCGAAAGCCCCTGCGCATCCGTGGCGTTGGGATTCGCTTTGGCCGCGAGCAGCAAGTCCACGATGTCATGCCTGTTCAGCGAGACTGCCGCGTGAAGCGGAGTTCGGCCCTGACGAGTCTTGCCATTAGGGTCCGCCTTATACTTGAGCAACAGAGCGACTGCCTCTTTCGAACCTGACTCCGCAGCGCTCTCCAAGGGTATTTCGCCGCCGCCGCCGTACGCACCTGGGTCCGCACCGTGCGACAGCAGCGTTTCCAGCATCCGTTCCTTGCCCACTTTAAGGACGAAGTAGATCGGTCCATACCCGTTGTCGGTTTTAAGGTTCGGGTTCGCACCGGCCTTTAAAAGTATCTCAACCAATCGATCAAGGCCCTCGCTTGCAGCGAGGTAAAGTGGTGTCGAACCATCCCGGTTGTGCATATTCGGGTTCGCGCCACCCGCGAGCAGAGCCGCGAGAGTTGCTGGGTAGTCCGACGATCCCGTTCGCGAATTGGATTCCTTCCGAATGGCATGATGCAGCGGAGAGGAAGTGCGACCCTCGCGGTTGTTTGGGTCCGCGCCGCCCTGAATTAGAGGCGCGATCACGCCGGCTCTGCCCTCGATGGCAGCGAGGTCCAGAGGAGTCAGGCCATTCTTGTTCTTCAGGTTCGCGTCTGCCTTGTTCTCCAACAGCAGTTCCACCAGCTCCAGATTCCCGGACGAGGCGCTCCCATGAAGCGGGCTTTGACCTTCGTTGTTCTGAACGCTGATCTCCGCCCCACGCTCCAGCAAGAGACGGGCGACATTGGTGGAACTCGCAAAGTGCAAAGCAGTGGAGCCGGAACTGGTCTTGCGATTCACCTCGGCACCCTTGTCCAACAGCAGACGAAGAGTGGCTTCATCTCCACGTTCAGCCGCTTCGCCCAGCGGGGTGTTACCATATCTGTCGCTGAGGTTCGGATTCGCTCCGCGTGCGAGCAGCACTTCGCATACACTGCGAAAGCCTTTTGTCGCCGCCAGCATTAAGGGGGTCGAACCATTCTCGGCACGGGCGTTGTTTGCAACCGTCGCATTCACCTCAGCTTTGCGGGAAAGCAGCAGCTCGCTCATCGCCCGGTGGCCGTTGTTCGCCGCCCAGTGCAGCGGCAGGTAACCCATCTCGTCCTTCACTCCCACACTCGCGCCTTGATCGAGAAGGAAGGTGGCCACGCGAAGCTGGCCGAGGCTTGCCGCCTTGTGAAGGAGCGTGCCGTTCTTGGGCACCATCATTTCCCCGGAGCGGATGCGGGTCACCTCGACGTTCGGCGCGTTGATCAAGTCCGGGCTGTCCTTGATCAGGGCCTGGATGCGGCGGATTTCCTGTTCCTCCTCGTCGATGGGAGCGGCGGTGACGGTCGGTTCGTCCGTTTGCTGCTTCAAGGCGGCTGCCTTGATGGCAAGTCCCTTCATTATTCCTTCGACGCGCTCGGCAATCTGCTCGTGAAGATGCTTGAGCGTCGTCTCGGCGGTCTTCACGTCCGGGTGCGTGCTGGCGAAGGAGACCTTGAGCGTCGCCAGATCTCGTTCGGCCTGGGCGCGATTTTCCAGCAGTGAATTGAGCAACTCATCCGGTGCCACGGTCGGGAGGACACGAATGACTTCTGATCGATTCATGGACTGCAAATGCTTTAGCAAGGAGTCCGCTCGCACAGCTTCGGCGCGCAATCCGGCGGTTGCTGCCTGTGCTGCGCCGGCACGAGATGTTTCCCGACTAGTCTGGGCGGACTGCTTGGCGACCTCGGAACGCAACTGAGCCACCCGTTTTTCCAAGGTCTGCTTAATCTCGTCAAATCGCTGCATCAATCTGGACCTGAATTGATCCAACTTCGTGACCCATCCTTCCCTCTCTTCACCGGTCGCCTGCTCCATCCTCTCCTGAGCGTCCACCAGCAGCTTTTCATAGCGCTCAGAATCCGCGTCCGGCACCAGCGTGGGCAGGAGACGGCGAGCCTGGCTGAAATCCAGGCCGGAGAGCTGCGCAAGAATTCGTTCCGTGCGCGCCAGCTCCTGCGCCTCGATAGAAGTCGAGGAGACGACGGTGGAGGATACCGACACGGAGGATGCAGGCGTAGGTCCAACGCCGAGTCCGATGAGATTCTGGCGGCTCAAGGTCGCCAGCGTCGTCTGGTCGGTGAAGTCCCGAAGCAGGCGTTGATACTGTGCGACGGCGTCGTTGGTCTTACCGAGTTTTCGGTAGCATTCGCCGAGGCGGAACAGCGCGGTGGCGGCGAGCTTGCGCTGCTCGTCGCTCGCCGCGAGCAACGACTCATACGCCTTGATGGCCGCGGGCAGGTTCTGGTTCGCCTCTTCCTCGAAGAGACCCTTCTGCAGCGCCGTGGTGAGTTCATCCGCCGGTCGCGCCATCAATGGCGCAATCAAGATGAGCAACAACGTGAGTTTGGTTTTCATGCTTTCTCCTTTCGTGTCATTTCGCGTGTTTAGCGGGCCTCTCCCAGTTCCAGCCGGTATCCCACCCCATGGACCGTGTGGATGAAACGCGGCTTCTCCGGATTCTTTTCGATCTTCCCGCGCAGCGTGGCGATGTGCATGTCCACCGTGCGCGTCGTGGGAAACGCTGTGTAGCCCCACACCACATCCAGAAAACGATCGCGACTGATCGCTTCACCGCCGGCCTCCGCCATCAGTCGCAGCATGGCGATCTCCTTCGCGGTGAGATGCAGCGGTTTCTTCCCGCGCCACCCTTGTTGCTGAATGAAGTCCACGCGCACATCCCCGAGCTGAATCTCGTGCAGCGGCTTGAGCGATCGTTGGGAACGCCGGAGCAGTGCCCGCACGCGGGCAAACAGCTCCTCCGTGCTGAAGGGCTTCACCAGATAATCGTCCGCGCCGACATCGAGACCCTTCACGCGATCCTCGATCTGTCCCTTGGCCGTGAGCATCAGCACCGGCGTCGCATGACCGAGCCGACGCAGTTCCGCGCACACGGCGAATCCGTCGAGCCGCGGCATCATCACATCGAGCAGGATAAGGTCAGGCTTTTCAGCCAGCACGCGGTCGAGTCCGCTCTGGCCATCCGCCGCGGTGAGCACGCGGTAACCTTCACCACCGAGCGCATCGGCCAGCGCGGTGCGCATGGGCAGTTCATCTTCGATGATGAGGAGACGGGAGTTCATGAATGGATTGCCCGCGAAACACACGAAACGACACGAAAGGGAATGCAGTGGAAAGTCATGCTGTGACCGTTGTTTGGAAGTTGGTTTCGCGTCATTTAGCGTGTTTCGCGGACTCAATCGATCCTGGGTTCATGGGCAGTTCAATGACAAACCGGCTTCCTTTCCCGACTTCACTCTCCACGCTCACGCGGCCGCCATGCGCTTCAACGATGTGCTTCACGATACTGAGACCGATACCGACGCCCTGCGTCTCACGACGCAGCTCAGAGCCACGGCGATAGAAGCGCTCGAAAATCTTTTCGTGTTCGGACGGTGGAATGCCGGGACCGGCGTCGGAGACTGACAGCAACACCATTGAGCTTGGAATGCCGGTCTCTGAGTCAACGCGATCGGCTCCCTCACCAGAACGCGCCGGGTCAGAGGCCGGCGCTCCGCTCTCGGCGGTTACCGCAAGCACCACGCTTACCGCTGCTCCGTTCGGTGAGTGTTTGAGCGCGTTGTCGATCAGGTTAATCACCGCCTGCTGAATCGCCGACGCGTCGACAGACGCCGTCAAACCCATCGCCTCGCCCAGCTCGAGCCGCAGTTCGATTTGCTTCTCCGCCGCGGCGGGCTGCATCAACTTCACTGTCTGGCGCAGGAGCGCGGGAAGGTCCGCCGGCTCGAACTCGTATTGCTTTCGCCCCTGCTCGATGCGCGCGAAGTCGAGCACGTTCTCGATGAGCGACGAGAGCCGGCGACATTCCTGCACGATGAACCGGAAGTATTCGTGCTGCTTGGCCGGCTCCGCGATCTTGCCGCGCTCCAAACTCTCCGCCAGCAACCGCACACTGGCGATGGGCGCGCGCAGTTCATGCGACACGCTGGAGACGAAGTTGGACTTCATTTCGCTGAGCTGCTGCTGGCGCAAGAACGCGCGTCTAGCCGAGATGAACCCGATAATTGCCGCGAGCGCCGAGGCGGCGATGAGCCCGCCGAAAAGCAGGCTGCGCGTGCGCTGGCGGGCGAAGAGCATTTGAGGGCTTGTCAGGTGAATGTTCACGCGCAACAACTCCACACCTTGCTCGTAGCGGGAGGCGCCTGCGAGAATCTCGGGCGCGACAGTCAAACGTCGCTTCGTCCAATGCAGCCCAGAGCCTTTTCCACCGCTAGCGAGGACGAACGATTGCAAATCCTCCTTCGGCACCAACGCCTTCCCCGCCACCTCAAGCGAATATGAAAACCAATCGGGTAGATCGGGGAGTAAGCCTTCGACTCGGAACCAGGAAGTCGACAAACGAATATCGGGAAACTCTTTCCTTTGGATGTACCGACAAAATACTAGGTGTTCACCTCGGTCGGCATCATGTCTTACGGCCATCCAAAGACTGTCAGACTCCCCTGGTGCCCTCGCGAGAGCCCCGTTGGTTGGTGCTCCTATTTTCTCATAAAGGGGGACTGCTCTGTAATTGCTACTGCGCCCAGTAGGTTTCGATTGGATTCCCGTGATCCACGCGACCGCCTTGTCAGGGCCTGGCCCTTCAAACCAGAACATCTTGGGCACGGAGGTCGTGTTGGAGAAGAGAGATGAGACGAAGGGGATGTTGCTCAACACCGGAACCTTCGTCTCCAGCAGCGCCGCTTTGGCGAGGATCCGTCGCGCATTCTCGTTGCGCCAGCGTTCGAGCCATTTGGTCGCGTCGAATCCCGCGAGTTCCGGCGAACGGCGCTGGAGCGAACTCACTTCTTCCAGTAGTCGCGGCGTGAGGAACGATGGTCGTTCCACCAGCCGGGCGCAGAAAATTTCCAGGGCGGCTGCAAGGTTCGTAGTCGACGGCGACGGAAGTTGCAGGCGTTTCCATTCAGCCAACGGCGCCAGCGGCAGGCCGGATTCGCTGATGGCGTCGGGGTAATGGGAGACCACCGCGTCAAACGCAGCGGCGGCTTCCTTGG
This sequence comes from uncultured Bifidobacterium sp., assembly GCA_964491875.1. Taxonomy (GTDB): domain Bacteria; phylum Verrucomicrobiota; class Verrucomicrobiia; order Limisphaerales; family JADJPG01; genus JADJPG01. The sequence goes on along the minus strand of CAZBIC010000044.1, from coordinate 40,168 downwards.
CGTCACCGGCCGATGCCAGCATCAGTCCCAGCCGGTATTGAACCAAGGCCGTGGCCGCCGGAGAGAGACGAGTCGACAGCAAATCTCGTCCTGCCGCGATTGCATTTGAACGTGCCTGCGCATTGTTCGCCTCGCTTTGCGTGGTGTGCCAGAGCCGGAGTTGCGATTCCGAGAGCGTTGAAAGATCGGGCGCTTGCGGAACGGGCACAGCTGGAGCCGGCGGTGGATCGATCAATCGGCCTCGGGCATCGATGCGGAACGTGTGATTACTGAACTCGACGAGGCGAGAAGGGTCGGTGAATTCACGCCACAGTGTCTCGGCGATCTGATCCGCGTAGGCCTGGGCTTTCTCGACGGCTTCGCGGCGGGCCATGGCCTGATCCTGGCGGAGCGAGAACAGTCCGGCCCCGGCGAGAACGACGACCGGTAGCACGATGAGCAGCCCCTGCCAGAAGAAGCTGGGCTGGGATGCGCGGCTGGCTCTCATTGGTAATCGGCGGTCGGCCATTTGTTACCAGAGAATAGCCGGGCAGCAGAGGAGATTTGTCACGCGCTTGTAAAATGCGGAACTTTCGCGCTGGAGGGCTGCGCTGACAGTTCTGAATCCGACGCCGACGCTGGGTTTACTCCATGCGGGCGCGGTAGAAGCTTGGGGAAATCGCGAGCGGATCGGCGAGGTAATTCCAGAACTCGGAGGTCAGCACGTTGGTGGCAATGGGTTCCCATTGCTGAAAATCCGCGGTGCGATCGAGGACGATTCGTTGGCCGATCTTGCCGTTGATGGTGACGCGGATGCGGCCATCGGGTTCGTTGCTTGTTAACAACACCGGCGGTGTGGTCGGCGAAACCATGGTCAGACGTTCTGCGGCGTAGAGGTAGCGGGTGCGGCCTTCCGCGGTGAAACGGACGAACAGCGTGTGCGTGCCGGGCGCGGCGCTAACTTCGTTGACGGTGAAGGGCAGGGAGCCGGCGAAAACGTTGCTCGACGTGGTTCCCGCGACGGTTGCTTGCTGGAGCAGGCGTTCGTTTCCGTTCCAAGGATTGGTATCGTCATCGAGGAAAAGACTGATGGCCGCCTGCTGCGTCTCAGGGCGCGCCCATTGATAGTGGAGGGCAACGGCGTTGGTCTGGCCGGCGGACATTTGCGTGGCTCCGGCGAGGCTGGCCTTGATGCAGTTCGGCCACGCGCTGCTCACGCGGGGCAGCGAAGTGCGGTTCGGGCCGGGCCCAGTGCCAGCGCCGAAGTCCCACTGTTGATTGTAGCCTTCGGAAACGGAATCGGTCCCGGCAGGTTTGTCGTTGCTCAACCGATTCGCGCCGCCGATGCGGCTGTAATGAAATCCCGCGCGGGCGCCGGAGCTTTCGTAGGTGTTGAACCAGCTTGCGCGGTCGCTGGCGGAGAGGGTTGCTTCGGTGTCGTTGGCCGGGGAACGAAAATCGATCGTGCTGTGATACCAGAGATGGGTGTCGCTGTGCGCGCTGCTGTAACCGCCCGGGAGCGAAGTCAGCCGGCGATTGTAAGAGCTGGGCATCAGCTGGCCGTGCGGATAGCCGCCGAAGTCCTGGTAGATGTTGTCGGCGAAGAGCACGTTCTCGTAGACGCGCAGCGGGGCGTCCGAGACGAACAGCGGATCGGTGTTTCCATCTTCATTTACCGGATGCGGATCGAGTGTGGTGAGATGATCGACCCAGACGCCGTTGGTGCCAAGAAGGCGGCTCATCTGGCACACCAGCGAACCGCCGCGGCTGTGTCCGATGAGATGAAGGGGAAGTTCGGCCAGCGCGTGACCGTTCAATTCCGCGATGAAGTTGGTTTGCAGGAAGCGCGGCACGAGGGCGGAGGCCACTTCATACGTGTCGTACTGGGAGAAGAATCCGGCGAGCGCACCCCAGTCGAGTTTGATGACGATCTCCGCGCTGGGATCGGTCGCGGGATTGCCGCCTGAAATCTTTCGGGACCGCACGACGTAGCCGCTGTCGTAGCTGACGCTGACTTCGTAGCAGATCGCATTTGTGCCCGGGAACGTGCTGTAGCTGCGGACGCGTCCGGCCATGCCGAGCACCCAACCGTCGGCATCCCCATTGAAGCCGTGGGTGATCACGGTGACGCCGGCGCCGTGCGACTGGGGAGCGAGGCAGCTAAACAGCGCGAGAAGGAGGGCTGGCCACGCAAGAGCAGGGAAGAGTGAACGCATTCGAGTGCGAATTTTATGGCACTGCATGTGGCCGGCTGGCAATCCGAACCTCAATCCCCGCTCGATCCAATACTGCGTGACGTGGCGCGGGTCTATTTACTGATTGCGCAGGGGCTGAATGGAGATCTCGGTGGTGGCGCTGTGGCGAGCGGCGCCGACGCCGAGTGAAATGGGCGCAGTCAGTTTGCGGGCTTCGCCTTGAGCATTTCCATCCCAGCCCAGCGCTTTCAATTCATCGGTGAAGTCGGTGCGGCTGATGACGGCTTCGAACTGGAGCAGTCCGCCGTAAACCACGCCGAATCGTCCCGCGTTTTTGGCCGTGAAGCTCCCGTTCGTAGACGTGGCGACGCCAAGCCGGTTGGGTTTGAAGGATTCGGTTTTGCCGCCGAGTTGAACCTGCACGGTCTGGGTGAAAATCGAGAAGGCTTCATGCACGGAGACGCTGCCTTCGATGCGCAGCTCGCCGGTCGGAGAACCATCGGCGCGGGAACTCAACTGCACTTCCGCTCGGGTGAGCTTGAGGGATTCGAGGCCCTTGGGCAGGCCGAAGAATGCGTGCTCGGGAGCGCGGCTGATTTGTTTTGCACCCTCGGCATGGACGGTCACGCGGGCGAACATTCCCTCCATCATGTGATCGGCCACGTGGCAGTGGAACAGCCAGGAACCCGGATTGTCCGCCACCATGTCGGCGACCTTCATGCTCGCGGGCAGAAGTTCCACGACATCCGTCCGGCGGCGGCCTTCCTCGATCACCCGCAAGCCATGCCAGTGGGCGGTGTGAAAATCCTGCTCAGAACCGAGCGCAAAGAGATACCAACGCACGCGCTCGCCCTGGTTCATCTCCAGGCCAGGTGCGTTGCCGAAGATGTAGCCATTGATCGCAGAGCGAATTCCCTGCTCGGTGCGTTCCTGCACCTGGGTCCAGGTGAGCTGCGGCACGTTCATTCCGACTGCGCCATACTCCGCGGCCTCACGCGCTGCGGCTCCCACACCGCTTTCATCGTGCAGCATGAACAACGCGGCCATTTCGCGGTCGGTGTCGTTCGGCGTTCCGTCGGGCCGGGCGCGCTTGGGATCGGTCACCACGATGAACCCGACGAGGCCGAGACCCGCTTCCTCGTCGCCGTCGACATGACTGTGATACAGCCAGCCGCGAGACGCCGGTTCGCCCGGGAGCGGACCGGAGTGTTCGTCGAGATGCCAGACGTAGGTGAATTTGGCACCGCTGGCGACGGCGGCGCCGAGTCCGGGACGCGGTTCGTAGTAGGAACCCTCACTGTCCTTGTCGTACTTCACGCCATGAGGGTGCATCGAGAGTGGACGCCCGCCGCGATTGAGGAACGTGACGGAAAGATATTCTCCCACCGTGCCGCGCAGGACCGGACCGAGCAGGCCGAGTCGCGGTGTCTCGATCACCTTCGCCTGGAAAGAGGCGTCGGTGTATTGCACATAACGAATCTTGCCGCCGCGGCGATTCGCTACGATCGGTGGCGGAAATGTTTTGCCGCATATCGGGTCCTGTCCGAGCGGCGCGTAGTCCCACAACTGCGGCTCCGCGGCGATGTAGTAGTGACGCGTCTTTGTCGGGTCAGGAGCTTGGCCGAAGATTTTCCCGCCGCGATCGCCCATCGCCACAGTGGTGGTCGGCCGGACGGCGACCGCCGGGTTGGTGATTTGTGAGCGGCCCACCGTTGCCGTCGCGAGACTGAACGCGACGGTGAGCAGGACAGGCAGGCAACGGTGGTTCTTGATGGGCATACCTGACAGTTACGGTGACTGCGGACATCGCTGTCCGCAAGTCACCGTGATAACGCTTTTCGCAAGGACACGATCTCTACTGGCGGATGCGGTAGTAGACCGGTGGAGCCGGCGTGGCCGGCAACGGGAGCACGCGGAACAAGTTGGTCATGGTCGCGCCCGGGAGGGTGCCGCGGGCTCTCCAGGCCAGCGGATTGGCGATGTTGGTGGAGGCTTCGACGGTGTAGGTCGTGCCGCGCCGGCCGTAGAGCATCATCTGCCGGACGGTCGGCGAGGTGAAGGTGGGCTCCAGCAACGGTTGCGTGCCGATCACGACAGCGCGTCCGTCGTTGGCGAGCAGCGTGGGTTCGAGCCCCGCTTCGGCGCGAGTGCCGGCTTCCAGCGAGGCATGGAGCGGAACGAATGCAGAGGTGACGCCAGCGGTGGCTTCGAACTGTAGCTGCGCGAGTTGTTGTGTGCCTTGCAGGGAGACGCCGGGTTCGGAGACGATCGATAGTTTGGCGGTGTCCGCTGCGGTGAGCTGGAGCGAGACCTTGGCACGTTCCGGCGCGAGTTCCACGACGGAGAGGTTGGTCAACCGCGTGGCGTCGAAGTTGATTTGGAACTGCGCATCAACGATCGGCGTGCTGGAGAAGAGCTGAATCGGCGCGACGTTCGTCTCGCCGGTTTGGAGGATGCCCTGACCGATGGTGAGCTCGACGTAATCCTTCACCACCACGGTGAACGAAACCGAGGTGTTCACGGACGGATGATCTTCGTCGGACACGCGCGCGGTAATGACGTTCGTGCTCGGGCCCTGGGCGCGATTCGGGCGCCAGCGAATGACGCCGTTGGTCGGGTTGATGGTGGCATTGGTGGGCGCGCCGGCTTCGAGCGTGTAGAGCAGATTGAGCGGAGGGACGTTCATGTCCGTGACGCGATTGCGGATGGTCGTCTGCTTGAGTACTTCGCCGATGGTGTCCGGAACTCCCGCCAGCGTCGGCGCAAAGAAGACATCCAGCTGGGCGACCTGGCTCGTCGTCGCGCCGAAGTCGTTTCGCACCGTGAGATAGTAACGGCCGCGATCGGGAATCTGGACGCTGCTGAAATCCAGCGCGGCGCCATTCGCTCCGTTGATCGGCGTGCCGTTTTTCACCCATTGATAAATGAGCGGCTGGGTGCCGGTGGCCTGAGCTTCGAGGGCCACGGTGGTTCCGGCAATCGCCACGAGATCCGAGGGATGCGTGACGATGCTTGGGGGCGAGAGGACGAAGAGGAAGGCGGGATTGCTGTCGGTTCGACCATTGGCGTCACGGACAATCACGTCGAAGTCCCCTTCGTCGCCGGGCTGGACGTTCTCGACGAGCAGAGTCTCGTTGGTCTCGCCGGCGATCGGAATGCCGAGGAAGTTCCACTGGTAACGGACGGGCGCCGCACCTTCGGCACCGGCGTGGAACACGGCGTTGCCGCCTTCGCGCACGAGCTGCGTTTGGGGATGCGTGGATTCAGTCGCGATGACGGTCGGCGCTGAGGCACCGAGGGCGTTCACGGCGCGCACGCGGTAGTGGTAGTAGCTGGCGGATTCAAGGTTGCGGTCAATGTAGGTGTTCTGGTTGGCCGCGACGGAAGCCACGGGCAGGAAGTTTGCGCCGTCCGAGGCGCGTTCGACCTGGAACGCGGATTCGTTCGTGGAACGATCCTGCCAGCGCAGGACCATCGTGTGGCGGAAGAACTGGCTGCCGTCATCCGCGTGAGCCACGAGGCCGACGGGTGCGGCGGGCAGGCTGTCCGGCAGCACGGTGCTGGCGCCCGCGATGTTCGAGTAATCACCGATGCCGATGCTGTTCGTGCCGCGCACGCGGTAAAGGTAGGTGGTGTTGGCGACCAGGCCGGAGTCGAGAAGGTTCGTCGAGTTGGCCACGAGGGCTTGGATCGCTGTGAAGTTGACGCCATCCGTCGAGCGCTCGACCACGTAAGCGAGTTCGTTCTCGGTTGCGTCCGTCCACGAGAGACTGATCTCGCTCGTGCTGACCGTGGCGGCCACGAGGTTCTGCGGCGCCGCCGGGAACGGCGACGGCTTGATGAGCGTGAACCGATCTTGAATCAAACCGTTCTCGCGAAGGAACACGGCATCGAGACGGTTGCCGGTGACGTCGACGACCATGGAGCCGAGCTCGAGGAGAGTGACCTGCATCGCGGGAAGCGGAGCGTCGGCTTGGAGGAACGTTGCCTGGCCCGCGCTGCCGGCGACGGTGTAAATCACGCCGCGGCCTTCATCATTCTTGCGATACGCGCCGTCGCCGTCCTCGCTTCCGTCGCCACCGTCGATCTTCATCGACTCCGTGAGCGTGCCGGAGAGTCCGTAGTGGCCGTCCATCAGGTAGGAACGTTCGTAGCAATGGCTGTGGCCGGAGAGCACGAGGTCCACGCCGTTGGCTTCGAGGATGGGCACCAGGTTCTGGCGAATCTGCACGAGGTCTTGTTCGGTGTCGGAGTTGTGACTGCCCTTGGTGTAGGGCGGGTGATGGAAGAAAACGATGACCCATTCCTGCGCGGTGTTCGCGAGATCATCTTCCAGCCAGCGTGCCATGGGCGTGGTGCCAGTGAGTCCGCTGGTCATCGAGTCGAGGCAGACGAAGTGAATGTTGCCGTAGTCGAACGAGTAATATTTCTCCGTGCCGGACGGAACGCCGCCGGCCTCGCCTGCGGTCGGCAGTGAGAAGATGTTGAGGTACGGGAAATCGGTCGCCGTGGTGGACTGCGAGGTTTCGTGGTTGCCGATGGTTGGCCAGAGGAACTTGTTTCGCAGGGTGGTCGGATACATGTCGAACACCGCGGCCTGATGTTCCGCGTCGGAACCCACGTTGTAGGCGTTATCGCCGAGCATCAGCACGAGGTCGGCGGCGCCGCCATTGGTTTCGGCGTAGTTGTAGAAGGCGTCGCGCGTGCTGCGCTGACGGTCCGGGGAACCGTTGCCCGCGGTTCCAGCATCGCCGAGGATCCACAGACGAGTCGGGTTCCGCGTCCCCACGGGAGGTGAGGTTTCGAACCAATAGTTCGCGCCGTCATTGGTGCCGCCAACGAGCCGGAAAGCGCCGCTGCCGATCGAGTAGTAATACTTCGTGCCGGGTTCCAACTCGCTGAGCTTGACGACGTGTTCGTTGGTCACGCTTTGTTCCCAGGCGATGTTCGTCATGCTGTTCAAGTCCGTGCCGTAATAGACGAGGCCGTCCGAAATCGCGTCGGTGCGCCAGCGAACCACGCTGCCGGTGGGCGAACCCATTTGCAGATACGGTCCGCGGATGAGCGCGATGGGCAGGCTGGTAACGACGTTGATGACGACCGGGGCGGAGGTGCGTTGCAGGCCCTGGTTGTCGGTCGCGCGCGCCGTGAAGGTGTAGCTGCCGACGAGCAGGTTTGAAACGCCGAGGGTGTAGGGCGCGTTCGTTCCTTCGCTGAGCTTCTCGCCGCTCTGGAAAAACTCCACGAGTGCCACGGTGCCGTCATTGTCAGACGCCGTCGCGCGCAGGGTGACGTTCGCCGGAGGCAGAAAGAAGGTGTTGTTCGTCGGGCTGGTCAACACGACAGAGGGCACTGGATCGATCAGGGTGTAATTCCACTGACCGCCGAAGCGTGTCGGGTCGAAGGCGTTTCCTGCCTCGACATCGACGATGCCGTGATTGGTCGCCCAGCGAATGGTTACTGCGCCGAACGCCGGTTGCGGGAACGCGAATTGGAAGGAGGTGTTGTCCGCGGTGGTCATCGATGCTGCAGCGGTGCCGTTGATCAGCAGGTCGGATGCTTCCAGCCCGGAGACTGCTTCCGTGAAGGTAACTACCACGGCGGTCAGGCCAGTGACGGTCGATCCCGCGGACGGAACTTGGGACGCGATCTTCGGGTTGCTCGGATTGATCAGGAAGTAGCGCAGCGTGGAGTTGGTGGAGAGAGCATCGAAGGCGCGCGGCGGTGAATCGAAGTCCACGATGGCGTGGTTGGTGTCCCAGTTCACGACGACGGCGCCATACGGCGGCTGCGGGAAGGAGAAGAGGTAGGTCGTGTTCGTGGTGCTGCTGACTTCCGTCGCGGGCGTGCCGTTGATGAGCAGGTCACTGGCTTTCACGCCGTGGACGGGTTCGCTGAAGGTGATGAGGATGTTGGATAGCGCGAAGGTATCGCCCTGGCGCGGCTCGGGCTCGAGCAAGCGCGGGCCGACCGTGGTGGGATCGAGCAGATAAGTGTAGAGCTGCGCGTTGAAGCTGAAGTCACTGCTGTTCGTGAGATTCTGGTTGAACGCCTGCACGGCGATGACGTTGGTGCCATCGACCAGCGCCGAGGCGGACGCGGGCATCTGGAAGACAGTCCATGCGGCGCCTGCGTTGTTGGGCTCCGTGGATTGCGCGGTCGCGACGGCATTGTAGGGAATCGAATCGCCAGCCGGAGCATTGAAACGCGTCATTGGCACGCCGTTGATCCAGGCGACGAAACCGTCGTCGACCTGCGCGAGGAAGATCAGGTTGGTGATGTTGCCGCGCTTTTCCACGACGAACTCCCGACGGAGGTAGATCGTGGTGTAGTTGCTCTGCATATCACTGAGCGTCGTGCCGGGGAAGGCGGCGTTCGTGATGGCGGTCTCTCCGTAGAAGAACGGCGCCGGCGCGTTCGACCAGCTGGAGTCGTCGTAGGCGAGCTGGCGCCAGGCGTTGGTGGGTTCGGAGGCTTCGGCGAAGCCCTTGATGAAATGCCAGTTCGCATTGGTCTGGATGAACACGTAGCGCGTATCGAGCGTGAAGCTCCAGTTGTTCGTCGCCAGCGCGCGATCAAATGGATTCGGCGTCACGGCGAGATCCGCGATGCCGTTGTTGGTGGACCAAGTGACGGTCTTCAGTCCCGTGCTGAACGGAGGCAGGGTGAAGGTGTAGTTCGCGCCGGAGCCGCTGACGGCGGTGGCTTCGAAACCGTTGACGAGAAGGTCAGCCGCGTCCACTCCGCTCACCGGTTCGCTGAAGGCGACGGTGATCTCGATGAGGTTCGTGACGGTGGAACCCGGTGCGGGCGTGCGTGCGACGATTCGCGGGGCGAGCTGATCAATGAGGATGTAGCTCCACGTCGCATCGGGCGCCGTGGTGTCGAACGCGAGATTGGACGGATAACCGTAGTCGGTGATCCCGTGGTTCTCGACCCAGGTAATGTTCACGGTGCCATAGGCCGGTTGCGGGAAGGTGAAGGTGTAATTCGTGAGGCTGCCATTGCTCGTCATGTTCGTGGCGGGCACGCCGTTGATGAGCAGGTCGGAGGCGTCGACGTTCAGGACGCGTTCGCTGAAGAGCACGTTGATGCTGGTGAGCGTATTGGTGACGGATGCGCTCGCGAGCGGGGTCTGCCGGAAGACGGTGGGCGAGATCACGTTCGTCGGTGGGATGGTGAAGACCACCGTGACGGCAGGCGAAGTGCCGCGCACGCCGCCGGTATCGATCGAGACGGCGGTCAGGGTGTTGGTGCCGAATGGTGCCGGCCAGATCGCGGAGTAGGGCGCGGTGTTGTCGCTGGCGAAGAGCACGCCGTTGTTGAAGAACTCGACGTTTGCCACGCCGTTGACGGCATTCGCCGTCGCGGTGACGACCATGTTGGTCGGGCCTTCGACGATATGACCGTCGGGCGGCGCAGTAACTTTCGCGACGGGCGTTCCCGCAGCGTCGTAGACGACGACGGCGATTTCCGCAGATGTCGTTGTGGCACCTTGATCGTCGGTGGCGACGGCGGTGATTTGATGCGCGGCGACGGGAGGATTGTTCCAGATGGCTTCGTAGGGCGCTTCGGTGTCTTCGCCGATTTTCACGCCGCTCGCGAAGAACTCCACTTTCGCGACGCTGCCGTCGCCGTCAGACGCCGTGGCCGCCAGCGCGATCTGGGAAGGAGCGAGGAAGTAGGCGCCGTTGGTTGGCGTGGTGACGTCAACGACAGGGGAGAGGTTGTGGATTATGACAGGCTGGCCGACGAGGCTCATCTGGAACCAGATGTCCGAGCTGTTCCCGGCGTCATTGTGAATCTCGACGGCGAATACGTTCACGCCCGGGCGCAGCAGGCTGCGATCGATGTTGAAGCCGAAGACCGTTCCGCCGTCGTCATTGGCGTTTGAGGCGGCAAAGCTTGCGTAGGTCACTTCGCCGGTCGGCATGTTGAAGCGGGTGAGCTCCGCGCCATTGAGATAAATGATGGCGCCGTCATCGCGTTCGATGTTCAAGCGCACGCTGGTGAAGCTGGCGGTGTCACCGATCTCGACGGCCTGGCGGAAATAGGTGGTGGGAAACTTCGCGTTCGCGTCAGGGCCAAACGAATTGGTCGTGGCGGGGAAGCGCCCGTTCGAATCCGCGTAGCCGAATGGCGCCGGGCCGCTCGCCCACGAGCTGTCGTCGAACTCGGTCGCGTACCAGGCCGTGCCCTGGTCGGAACCGTTGTCCAAATATTTCCAGACGGAGCCGAATGGCAACAGGGTGGTGATGACACCGACATTCACGGCTTGTGAGGTGTAGCGCGCGCCGGCTTCCGAGCGGGCGACGGCGGTGAAGCGATGCGAACCACCCGTGACGTTGCTCCAGACTCCGCTGTGGGGCGCCGTGGTGCTTTCGGCGAACTTCACGCCGTCGACGAGGAACTCGACACTGGAGATGTTCCCGGCCGGTAGAAACGTGGAGGCGGTGACCGTGAGGGGCGCGGTGGTCGCGTAGACCGTGTCTTCAAACGGCGTGAGCAAGGTGACCCCGATGTTCTGCACGAGCACGCTGGCGACCGGTGACGCGACGGGTCCACCGAGGCTGTCGTAGGCCACCACGTAGATGCTGTTCGTTCCGGCCGGAGCGCCTTCGATGGTTGCGCTGAAGGGTTCTGCGTTGTCCGTGGTCACGAGCACCGGCGCGGTGAAGGGGCTACTTTGGCGGTAGAACTCGACGCGTGTCGCGGGCGGGTTCGGAAAGTCCGCCGTAAAGCTGACGGAGACGGGAATCGGATCGCCGACATTGAAGATTGAGCCGTTGGCGAGGGAAATATCGAGCCCGCCGACGCCTTTGACGTGGAGAACGATATTGCCGGTGGCGGGTGCGCCAAAGCCCGCGCCGGACCGGAATCCGTCCACCATGATGTTGTAGGTGGTACCAGCCACGGCCTCAAAGGTGACTTTGCTCCATGGGTTGCCCTCGAAATCGTCGTTGCTAGCCGCGAGGGTAAGCTGATTAACGGCAGCTCCGGTGTAAATACCCAGCAGCGTGTTGAAGCTGCTGCCTTCGGTGTCCACCGTGGTCGTGCCGCTCGCGGTCGCGGTCCAGCGCCACCAGACGGAGGCACCGCCAAAGGTCCCCAGCGATTGCGGCGGAATGGAGGGCTCTCCGCCTCCCCCACCTCCAAATGGCTTGGTCGCTCCGACGTTGCTGCCGGTGGTCGTGGCGATGGGGCCGTTCAGTACGATGGCGTCCGCGAAGTTGTCATTCGCGGGTGCCTGGGCGAAGGCTGCCGTGGTGGCGATGAGGATGAGCAGGCTGGTGAGGCCTAAGTGACGCAGGTTCAGGTGCATAAAAGCATGACCGAGTTGGTTTTTACCGACGGATGACACGACTGAGACACCTGTGAAGCCGCCCGGTTACAAGGATTTAACCGGGTGTTGAAGGGCTGCGACCTCATCTGGACAGTCCTCACCCATGGGCTGTGGCAGGTATCAACGTTCAATGCGCGTTCTGCGGGCGGGTTCCGCAAACTTTCTCCAGAAAAGTGGGGCTGCCTTCGGGCTCACGCCAGCACGGCCTTCACAACTTCCCCGGCAACATCGGTGAGGCGGAAATTCCGGCCGTTGTGGAAATAGGTCAGGCGCTCGTGGTCGAAGCCGAGCAGGTGCAGAATGGTGGCGTGGAGATCGTTCACGCTCACCTTGTCGACGGCAGCCTTGTGGCCAAGTTCATCCGTGGCGCCGTGATGCATTCCCGCCTTCACGCCGCCGCCGGCCATCCAATAGGTGAATGCGTGGGGATTGTGATCCCGCCCCGGATTCTTGCCCTTCTGGGAAATGGGCAGCCGCCCGAACTCACCGCCCCAGACCACCAGCGTTTCGTCGAGCAAACCGCGTTGCTCCAAATCTGCGAGCAGGCCGGCGATCGGCTGATCGGTCTCTCGAGCGAAGCCCCGGTGGTTCCCCACAATGTCCTCGTGACCGTCCCAGCTGCGCTGGTTCTCCATTCCGCCGGAATAAATCTGCACGCAACGCACGCCGCGTTCGACCATGCGACGGGCCATCAGGCATTGGGCTGCGAAATGCCGGCAATGTTTTTGGTCGAGCCCGTAGAGTTGCTTCAAGTGTTCCGGCTCACGATCGATGTCGAACGCCTCCGGCGCCGCGGTCTGCATCCGGTAGGCGAGTTCAAAACTCTCGATGCGCGCGCTCAGTTCGTTGTCCACGGGCGACTGGGCGAGGTGATGGCGGTTAAGTTTCGCGAGCAAATCCAGCTGGGCGCGCTGCGCGGATTCGCCCATGCCCGCAGGACGTTTCAGATTGTCGATCGGCTCGCCCTTGGGACGCAGCCACGTCCCTTGATACACGCTCGGCAGGAAGCCCGCTCCCCAATTGCTCGCGTTGCCCTTGGGCAGTCCGCGATCAAGTGGATCGCTCATCACCACGAACGCCGGGAGATTACGGCTCTCGCTGCCCAGGCCGTAGGTCAGCCACGATCCGACGCACGGTGCGCCCATGCGCGTGGTGCCGGTGTTGATCATGAACAGAGCCGGGCTGTGATTGTTGGATTCCGTGTGGCACGAGTGGATGAACGCCATCTTGTCGACGTGCCGCGCCAGGTTCGGGAAAAGGTCGCTGGCCCACGTGCCGCTCTGCCCGTGTTGCGCCCAGCCGAACGGCGACTTCATCAGCGGCCCGACCGATTCCGTAAAGAACCCGGTCTTCTTGTCGAAGCCCGCCAGCTCGGTGCCGTCGCGCTTGACTAGCTCAGGCTTGTAATCCCATGTGTCGACCTGGCTCGGGCCGCCGTTCATGAACAGCCAGATCACCGATTTCGCTTTCGCAGGAAAATGAGACGGGCGCGGCGCCAGTGGATTGGCGGCGGCAGCTCGGGCCGAAGGCAGGAGCAGGCCTGTGTCCTGGAACAATCCGGCAAGCGCGAGCAACCCTGCGCCGCTTCCGGCGCGACGGAGCATTTCCCGACGATTGAGCGGCGAAGAATCAGTCCACATAGATGAATTCGTTAAGGCTCAGGATGACTTGCGCGAAATCAGTGACGGCCAGCTCCCGGGCTTTGGCGGGGTTTTCATCGCGGTAACGGACGAGCTGCTCCTCGATGAACGTCGTCCCGTCCGTGCGCTCGCGCTTTGTTGGGACGCGATTCAGTGCGAGCGAATAGGCGCGCGTCACCACATCGGCGAGCGACTCCGTCGGCGAAGAAGAACAGCGCTTCGCGAACGCACCGGCCCAGGAGCGGACGTGGGGGCTGTTCATCAACAGCAACGCCTGCGGCGCGACGGTGGTGGACGGTCGTGTGCCCTGGCTGACGAGCGGCTCCGGCGCGTCGAACGCCTGCATCGCGCCGATGAGCTGGCTGCGCTTCACCGTGAAGTAAATGCTCCGGCGCCGGCTCGCTTCATCGAGTGTACCGGGGCCGAACATATTGGTGTCCAGTACGCCCGAAACGAACAGCAGGGAATCGCGCACGGCCTCCGCTTCGAGACGGCGTGGCTGCGGCGAGAAGGCAGTCATCAGTGAATCAGTGTTTGAACCGTCCGGCTTCTGCTTACTGGTCAATGACCTACTGTTTACTGAAGCTTGCCGGTAGGCCGCGCTCGTCATGATGAGCTGATGGATCGGTTTCAGTCGCCAGCCGCCACGGATGAGCTCGCCCGCCAGCCAGTCGAGCAAGTCGGCATTGGCCGGCCGGGCACCTTGCGCGCCGAAATCATTCGGCGTGGCGACCAGGCCCTGGCCGAAGTGATGTTGCCAGAGACGATTGACGATTACTCGCGCGAGCAGATGTCCCGCGCCGCGCTCGCTGTCAGTCATCCAGTTGGCCAACGCGGTCCGGCGTCCGGAGAATTTCGCGCCCGCCGGTGGTTGCCACGACCAGCGCTTCTCGGTATCCGCGTTGCGCAACAGAACCTGCAGCACGCCTGGCGCGGCGACGCCTCGCTTCTGGTCGGAACTGCCACGATGCAGGAAATGGGTTTCGTTAAAAAAGTCCGCACCCTGCGTGTGCATTCGCAGCGGGGGATATCCCTCTGCGCAGACGAGAACTTTGGTGAGCTTCGGCTTCGGCGCCAGACGCGCGTGGGCTTCCACCTTGTCCTGCAACGCCCGCCATCCGGGCTCCAAGTTCTTCCACCAGTTGAGCAGCGTAGAGCGTTCGGTGGAAGACAACTTCGCGGCGGTTTCTCCGGTGCGTTTCAGTTTCTCGATCGTTGCCGCCACGCCGGCGGGGATGCTTTCGCCCTCGAAGCCCGGCTTTGTCGCCGTGGTCAGCGAGAGTCGCGGCCGCCCGATGTTGTGTTTTGTGTTGAGTTCGAACTCCAGCCGGACATCGAGCCGCGTGCCTTCCGGGAAGCCGACGGTTTTTTCGAATTCAAAGATCGCGGCGTGGTTCGTGCCGAACTTGGGATCCACAGCCCAGCCGGAGCGCGGATCGGTGTCGAGTGCGGAGGCGATGGAGAGGTTGTCGGAGTTCTGCTCAAAGGTGGCGCGGGCCGAGGCGATCTTCACCTCGTTGCTGATGCTGCCGTCCGGTGTCGACGCGAAGACTCGGATGCGGCTGAGTCCGATGTTGCCATTTCCGGCGCGTCCGGGTCCGCCCTTGACCATGCTCGAGTGCGCCATGGCATCGAGCCGCAGCGCGCGAATATCGCGGGAACGAATCTGCGCGGTGAAGGTGTAGACGTCTGAGTCGCCGTTCTTCCCTTCAGCGAGATACGACCCGTCATCAAGCCTCTTGAACGTCGCGCCGGCTTTCGAAGTCAGCGCAGTCGCTTCGAGCAGTTCCCAGCTTGCGGGCTTCGGCAACGGCGCGCCGTCGGCGAGCCAGGCGTTGAACTTCGCCGTAAGCTCGCCCGCTTCGTAGGACTTCAACGCGTCAACCATTGGCGCATGTTCACGTTCAAATGCCTCTTTCGCCGTGCGATTCGCCTCGGGCTGCAAGTCGAGTTCGATGTCGCTGCGCACGGTCGTCGTGAAGCTCGCGAGCATCCGGTAGTAATCATGGATCGGGATGGGATCAAACTTGTGATCGTGACAGCGCGCGCAGCCGATCGTGAGTCCCAGCATCGCGGTGCCCGTCGTGGCGAGCATGTCATCCATCGCATCGTAGCGAGCCCGCTCGACTTCGTTGGCCGTGATTTGCGTCGGGAAAACTCCCGCGCCCAGAAAACCCGTGGCCATGAGCGCCAGCGGATCGTCAGGCGCGAGTTCATCGCCTGCAAGTTGCCAGCGCACAAACTGATCGTAAGGCATGTCCGCGTTGAGCGCCTTGATCACAAAATCGCGATAGTGGTAGGCGTTCGGACGATTGTAATCGTGCTCGAACCCTGAGCTCTCGGCGAAGCGCGCGACATCCAGCCAGTGGCGAGCCCAACGCTCGCCATGACGCGGGCTGGCGAGAAAGCTGGCGATGAGTTTCGACCACGCGTCTGGCGACTTGTCTTGGAGAAAGGCGGTTACTTCCTCGGAAGTCGGCGGTAGCCCGCGCAGATCAAACGACGCCCGGCGAATCAGCGTCCGACGATCTGCCGGCCCCCGCAGCTTCAGCTTTTGCCCGCCGGCATTGGCGATAACTAAAGAGTCGATGGGGTGCCGGTCGGCGTCTTTGGCGGAACGCACCGATGCGCCGTCGCGGTTCAAGTTGCCGAATGCCGAGAACTGCTTCAGCGGCTGGAACGCCCACCATTGCCGGTCGCTCTCGGTAATCGCCCCGCGGTCCTTCTTCGGAGTCGCCGCCGCTGCGATGAGCGGCTTGTCGTAGGGCGCGCCGTTATCGATCCATTCTGCGATGGCGGAGATGGCAGCAGCGGGAAGCCGGTCCGCCTTCGACGGCATGTGCGGCTCCGTCGCGTGAGTGATGAGCTGGTTGAGCCTGCTGTTCTTTGAGTCGTACAGTTTCACCGCGGGACCTTCAGCGCCGCCCTTGAGCAGGCCCTCCCGGGTCACGAGGTCGAAATCCCCCTTCGTCTTTTCGCCTCCATGACACTTCATGCAGTGCTCGATCAAGAGGGAGCGGACTTGATTCTCGAAAATCTCCGCGCCCCGGACCATGCGTTGAGCGTGGTCGGCCGGGACGGCTGTGTTGGCAGCAATGTCGGCGGCGCCGGCTTGGAATCCGAACAGCGCGAACAATGCGAAGGCGAGTCTCATGCGCGTGTCATGCGAGGATTCCCTTCACCAGTTCGCCTGCGATGTCCGTGAGACGATAATCGCGGCCTTCGAATCGATAGGTCAGCTTCGTGTGCTCGATGCCGAGCAGGTGCATCATCGTGGCGTGGAAGTCGTGAACGTGGACCGGGTTTTCCGTGATGTTGTAGGCGAAGTCGTCCGTCGCGCCGTAGGTGATGCCGGGCTTGATGCCGCCGCCGGCCATCCAGAGCGAGAAGCAGCGCGGATGATGATCGCGACCGAAGCTGTCCTTCTTGATCTCGCCCTGGCTGTAAGACGTACGTCCGAACTCACCGCCCCAAATCACCAGCGTGTCATCCAGCAGGCCGCGTTGCTTGAGATCGGCGACGAGCGCGGCGCTGGCCTGGTCGGTGTTCTTCGCCTGGGTGCGGATGCCTTTGGGCAAATCGCCGTGATGATCCCAGTCGCGATGGCAAAGCTGGATGAAGCGCACGCCGCGCTCCGCGAGCCGGCGCGCGAGCAGACAGTTGTTTGCGAAGGACGCCTTGCCCGGCTCCGCGCCGTAGGCTTCGAGCGTGGCCTTCGATTCCTTCGAGATGTCCATCAAGTCCGGCACGCTCGTCTGCATGCGGTAGGCGAGTTCGTAGTTTTCGATGTGCGTCGCGATGTCCGGATCGCCGATGACGCCGAGCTGGCGCCGGTTCAGTTCCTGCATCGAATCGATGAGCTGACGCCGCGTCTTGCTGGAGATGCCTTTCGGGTTCGAGAGATACAGGACCGCATCGCCCGCGCCGCGGAACTGCACGCCTTGATAATCGCCGGGCAAAAAGCCGTTTCCCCAGTAACGCGCCTGAAGCGGCTGGCCTCCACTGCCGCTGAGGAGAACGATGTAGCCGGGCAGGTTCGCGTTCTCGCTGCCGAGACCGTAGGTGATCCACGAGCCCATCACGGGCCGACCTGGTTGTTGATTGCCGGTGGCGAAGAACGTGACGGCGGGATCATGATTGATCGGCTCGGTGTGCATCGAGCGGATGAGGCAGATGTCGTCCGCGATCTTGCCGATGTTCGGCAGCAGTTCGCTAAGCTCCATGCCGCACTTGCCGTGGCGCTTGAACTCGAACGGCGACCCGACGCAGAGCAACTGCTTCTGGCCGCTGGTCATGCCGGTGATGCGCTGGCCCTTGCGCACGGACGCCGGCAGCTCGGTATTTGTCAGCTCCTTCAGCTTCGGCTTGGGGTCGAACAAATCGATGTGCGACGGAGCGCCGGACATGAAGAGGTAAATCACCCGCTTCGCCTTCGGCGCGAAGTGCAGCGTCTTGATCACGCCGGAGGTCTTCGCAGACGGTTTCGCTTCGGCGGCGCCGAGTTTTCCATTCAGCAACGAGCCAAGCGCGAGCGCGCCGAGTCCGGTGGAACTGCGCGCCAGAAACGCGCGGCGCGACGCGAGAGTGTTCAAGTCTTCGATCCAGTTCATGAGATTCAGCGCGTAATGGTTTCGTTCAGATTCAGCAGGACGTTCGCGACGCCGGTCATCGCAGCGAGTTCGACGACATCAAGGTCCTTCGGGCGTGGCGATTCGCCGACGGTGAGCAAGTCCTCCGCGGCCTTCTTGTCCTGCGCAAAGTTCGCCTTCTGTTCGCGATAGGTCTTCTCCAGCACGGCGAGCTCTTTCTTTTCCGGCGGACGCGCCAGCGCGACGCGGAAGGCAAACGCGAGCTGTTCTTCAAGACTGAGGCCGCGTTGTTGCAGAATGCGTGTAGCGAACGCGCGCGCGGCTTCGACGTAAACCGGGTCGTTCATCACGACGAGCGATTGGAGCGGCGTGCTCGTGCGCGGGCGCTGCACAGTGCAGGTCTCGCGGCTCGGCGCGTCGAAGGTCTGAAAGCTCGGGTAGTGCGCCGCGCGTTTCCAAAAGACATACATGCCGCGACGATAGAGGTCCGCGCCCTTGCTCTGCTCATACTTGTGATCGGTGCCGTCCCAAATCCCCGGCGGCTGATACGGCTTCACGCTCGGGCCGCCGATCTTCGCATTGAGCAGCCCGCTGATCGCAAGCGCGTTGTCGCGGACGAGTTCCGCATCGAGCCGCACGCGCGGACCGCGTGTGAGCAGGCGATTGTAGGGATCGCGTTCCAGCTTCTCCCTGGTGACGACTGCGGACTGACGATACGTTGCGCTCGTAACGAGCAGGCGGAGGAGATGTTTCACGTCCCACGCGTGCGGCTTCGGTTTAGAGCCTGTGGTTGCGCTCCCCTGCATGAACTCGCTCGCCAGCCAGTCGAGCAGTTCGGGGTGACTCGGGCGTTCGCCTTGTGAGCCGAAGTCGTTCGCCGTCTTCACGAGGCCGGTGCCGAAGAGCATGCCCCAGTAACGATTTACCGTGACGCGCGCCGTGAGCGGTTGATTGGTGGCGACAAGCCAGCGCGCGAGCGAGAGGCGGTTCGTCGGCTGGTTCGTCGGCAATGGCGGCCAGACGGCGGGCGTGCCGGCGGTGACTTTCTCTCCTTTGCTCTGGAAATTCCCGCGCACGAAAATGAACGTGTCGCGCGGCTTCTCCAGCTCATCCATCACCATCGTGTCGGGAATCGCCTCCATCAGATCGTCCTTGTCCTTGCGCAACTTCGCGAGGCGTTCCTGCGCGGCGATGAAGTTCGTGGCGGCGTTCTTCCGGAAGTAATCCTTGAGCACCGACTTCTGTTCGTCGTCGCGCTTGTCGGCGGGAATCTTCGCGAGCAACAGGTTCGCGTGCTGCGCAAGTTTCGCGACCTCCTCGGACTTCAGTCGGCGATTGTAGAAGCGCACGTCATCGATTAGGCCGCTGAACGAAAACGCCTTGATGCGCGTGCCGATGAGCAACGGCGCTTCCGTGCGAATGCTGGCGGAGAGTTTGTCGGTCGGCGTGTCGAGCGGACGGCTCTTGCCATCGACGAAAATGCGGAGGCCGCCGGCTTTGTTCGAACCGTCGTAGGTGACCATGAGGTGCAGCCATGCGTTGGTTGGGAGCGCGTCTTTGGTCACCACCTTGATTGCGTTGTCGGGAAACTTGTTCACGAGATGCACCTCGGCCTTCGCGTCGTTGAGGAGCAAATCGAAGCCGCGATAGCCCGGGCCTTCCTCCATTTTGCTGAGCACCGCGCCGGTCTTGCCGTGGAGCTTCACCCATGCGCCGTAGCTGAAGGCGTTGGTGTTGTCGAATGACACCGCCTGGCCGACGTCGAGGAACTCATTCGTGCTGCCGCGCAACGACAGCGCCTGACCGGTCTTGCCAGGAACGCGATTGGTCGCTGCGCCGCTGGACTCGTCGAACGCGAAGGCTTTCAACAGTCCGTCGATCTTGGGTTCAGGGATCTCCTGCTTCTGAAGTTCCTTCTCCCACGCTTCCTGTTCCTTCGGCAGTTCGCCTTCGCGGTCGGCGAGCGACTTCTCAGCCTTGGGAATGAGGTCGAGCAACCGGATCAGGCGTGAGCCTTGGTCGGGCGACGGCACCTTGAGCACCGGCGCAGGATTCCGCACGCGCGTGCCGTCGAGACCTTTCTCCGGCACGCTGTGGAAGAATGCGTAGAACTGGTAGAACTCCTTCGTGGAGATCGGGTCGTACTTGTGGTCGTGGCATTCCGCGCAGCCGACCGTCGTTCCGAGCCAGACTTGCGCGGTGGTGTTCACGCGGTCCACGACGTACTTGGCGAGATATTCGTCCGGGTCCGCGCCGCCCTCGTCGTTGGTCATCACGTTGCGGTGGAAACCCGATGCGATCTTCTGATCGATGGTCGCGTCCGGGAGCAAATCACCGGCGAGTTGTTCGACGGTGAATTGGTCGAACGGTTTGTTGTCGTTGAACGCCTTGATCACCCAGTCGCGCCACAGATGCATCTGGCGGAAGCCGTCGAAGTGATACCCGCTGGTGTCCGCGTAACGCGCCTGGTCCAGCCAAGCGAGCGCGAGACGTTCGCCAAAGTGCGGCGACGCGAGCAACCGCTCGACGACTTTCTCGTAGGCGTTCGGACTCTTGTCCGCGATGAAGTCATCGACTTCCTGCACCGTGGGCGGCAGGCCGATGAGATCGAGGGAGAGTCGGCGAATAAGCGTGTAACGATCGGCCTCGGCATTCGGTTTGAGCCCGCTCTTCTCGAGCGCCGCGAGAATGAAGCGGTCCACGTCATTACGCGCCCACTTCTTGTTCTTCACGACGGGAACGGCGGGACGTTCCGGCGCTACGTAGGACCAATGCTCCGCCCACTTCGCGCCCTGCGCGATCCAACGTCGCAGCAGATCCACCTGTGCGGCCGAGAGCTTCTTGCCTGTCTTCGTCGGCGGCATGTGATCATCGTCGTCAGGCGGCAGCGTGACGACCGCCAGCACACGACTTTGGTCTGGCTTGCCGGGAACGATGGCGTAATCGCCCGAGTCGAGCTTCTTGAACGCATCTTCCTTCGTGTCGAGCCGCAGACCGGCCTTGCGCTGGTCCTTGTCCGGCCCGTGGCAGGTGAAGCAGTTGTCCGACAGGATGGGCCGGATGTCCTGACCGAAATCGATGGTCGCCCTGCGTTCAGCCGCCGGGGCGTGAAACCCCGCGAGCAGCAAGGCGAGAAGGGCGACTAGTCGGCTGGCGCCGGAGCGGTTCGAGCAAATCATGGTTGTGAGACATCATCCCATCACAGGGACGCTGGCTTGTCAGACGAAATGTAGGCCGCTACCACGCAAACTTTTCGTGTGACAACTGCAAGTCGGTCATCCTGATGGAAGAGACTTCGGCTGCCATTTGGGGCGGCACCGCCAGACGACCCCCTTCACTCCTCGAACTTCAGCTGGCGTGTATCGCACTCGTTGCCGGTCGGTACGGTCATCGGGCCGTAGAGATCGGGCCGTCGTGCACGAATCCAGTTTCGGCCCGTGGCGTCGGCTAGCAGGCGATGGTCGAGGTCGGCCATCACCATCGCGTCTTCGGCCTTCCACGTTTCGGCGAGAATGCGGCCATACGGGTCGAGGATCATCGCGTTGCCGGTTCGGATCTCGTCGTCATCGACGCCGACGCCGTTGCTGAAGATGAGGAACAACCCGTTGTCGTGGGCACGACTCGGCAACCAGCGCATCAGCCAGCCGCGTCCCTTGTCACTGCGAAATTCGCGCTCGATGGCTTCGGGGTCGGCTTTTCGATTGTCCCAGAGACGCCGATCGATCAGCCCCATCAGGTTGGGATTGCGGCTGCGCACGGCTCCGGTCTGGTGCGGGGCCAGCAAGATCTCCGCGCCGCGCAGGGCGGTCAGGCGCACGTTCTCGATGAGATTGCAGTCGTAGCAAATCAGCACGCCGACCCGCCAGCCTTCCGGCAGATCGAAGACTGTGTATTCTGATCCGCTGCGCATCGCCGAGTGTTCGAACGAATGAATCTTCCGGTGGCGATGCCAGGAGCCATCGGGCAGCGCGACGACGTAAGAATTGTAGAACGTTCCATTGGGACCGGTTTCCACCAAGCCGGCGCCCACGCTGAGGTTGTGCCGCCGGGCTAGTTCGATGATGCGTTGCGTGCTGGGTCCGGCTGGAACCGGCTCGGCGAGCTCCGCCAGTTGCGCGACGTTGAGATTGCGCATGAACCAGTATCCGGTGATGCAACATTCCGGGAACAACACGAGCCGGGCACCTTGCGCAGCGGCTTGTTCGACGAAACCTTCGATCGTGCGCAGGTTCGCGGCTTTATCCGCCGGCAGGCTTTCCATCTGGACCGACGCGACGCGCAGTGGCGATTGAGGAGTTGGCATGGCTTTGGAACGCCATTCCAGCAAAGGGCTGCGGGGTTGTCAGACGAAATCTGGCGGATTCCCGAACGATCGAAGCCTGGGCGTCGCTGGGCCGATCGAGTTTCGGATCGCGAAGAAGCATCCATGTGACGAGTGCGCCGAGAATCCCACCTGCGTGACATGCTGCGATGGGTGTTCCGAGCGAGCTGAGATGCCAGGAGGCGAACATCACGTTACCGGTCGCGGCTTCGAGAACGCTCTTCGCGACCACGCCGACGAAACAGAGCGCGGCAGTCCATGCGGAGATGCGGTCAGTGGCGCGGCGAAGGAGTTCAAGACTCACTACGGCGGTCAGACCGTGGGCGATTCCGGACAGGCCGCACAGGCCGTGGGGGGAAATCAAGGGCGACGCAGCGAGCGCGGCTAGCAATCCGCCTGCGGTCGCGCTTGCGAGTAGGGTGATTCGCGACGAGAGCTTGCGATGCTTCAATTCGACGTAGGCGAGGAAAAACGCGGCGGCATCCAGCGCGAGATGATAGGGCGAGACGTGAACGAAAGGATGCGTGAACAAACGCCACCATTCTCCAGCGGCGAGAGGGGCAGGGTGGTAGATGAAGCGGGTCGAGAATTCGCCAGCGAACAGTGGCAGGTTCAACGCAACGAGGAGCGCGCCGAGCAGGACAAGTTCACAACGCCAGAGTTGATGGCGGAGCGAGTGGTCGAGCTCAGTGAGCGCCGGACCAAGCGCGGTCGGGACGATGCTTTGGCCACATGCCATCGCGCATCCCGCGCTCCGGCAATCGGTGTTCAATCCGTGTCTCATCTGTGGCTCCAGTGCTTTGTTGTGGCTCTGAGAAATGGTTCAGCGGGATGGCGGCGTTCACTCCGCCATCCCGCTGGTTTGTTTCCGGTCAGGCGCGTTGGTTGCGCAGGCGGCGCAGCAGGAGCAGCAAGCCGACAAACAACGGACCCACGGGACCGGAACCGCCTCCACCACCCAAGCCCAGGTCAAAGCTCTGTTTGTTCTGCGGTGCGGCACTCGGCGCAGACGAAGGATTGCTGGCGGGAGCCTGACGAGGTGTCGCCGGAGCGTTCACGCTCGAAGGCACCATCGGTTTCGCCGAGGCGAGCTGGATTTCCTGCTGCGGGCCGAGACCTGCCACCGCTTTGTTGCGAATCTTCTCGAGGTCGATGCGCGTCTGGTCGTGCGCGCGGCGGTCGCGTTCCATGCGCGAGGCGTTGCGGCGATCGATCTTCCAGCGCTGATACTCGCCGTCGTTCTCGAGCACGAGGAACGAAGTGTATTCGGTGACGATGGAATAGCCTTCGCCGAGCTTGATGACTTCATCCGTCACGCTCGCGCGCGAGCCGCCGCGGTCGGCCTGCTTGAGCAAGCCATCGATGCGGTGCGAGGCCCACATGCGATCGATTTCGGGATTCGTCGCGTCCTGCTTCGGGAACTCCAGCTTCGCGGACTTCTTCAGCTCCACGCCGCGGATACTACCGCGCAACGCGACCTGCGCTTCGCCGCCGCCGGAGTAGCGTCCGTAAACGCGAATCGGCGAACCGTGATAGAGGTTCGGCAGAACGCGCGGCTCGACGTCGTAAACTTTCAGCCCGCCGAAATCGAGTTGCAGATCGGTCGCGGCCGGGCGCGTGAGCTTGCGACGGAACGCCTGCGCCTGGCGCGTGAAGTTATCGCCGTGCGAGAGGAACGCCGCAAGGCCGCCGGCATCTTGCGCGAGTTGTTCGAGCAGCGGTTTGTTCACGTCGTTGCCGACGCCGATGCAGAATACCTTCGCGCTGCGCGGACGCTGGCCGATGAGCTGGAGCAACGTGGCGCGTTCCTGCGCCTCGGTCATGCCGTCGCTGAGGATCACGACGTTCAGCGGACGATCGGCGTCGGCGTATTTGTAGGCGGTGGTGAGTGCGGGATTCAGCACCGTGCCGCCGCGCGCTTGTTGCGACGCGAGGAACGCGGTGGCGTCCTGACGCGCCTGCGCATCGGCGGCGCGAAGTTTGTTGAAGGCGAGATACGGCTGCACGTTGAAGGTCATGACTTCGAAACGATCCTTGTCGCCGAGCTCGTTGATGAATGCGCCGATGCTGTCCTTCGAGAGCAGCAGCTTGCCGTCGTCCGCCATGCTGCCGGAGACATCGAGCAGGAAGACGTAGTCCATGCCGTCGTCGAGCTTCGCGAGATCCTCGCCGGCGGTCAGCGTGAGGCAGAAGAATCCGTCTTCGTTGCTTTGCTTCGAGGTGATGAGATCGATGCCGGTCTGCGGACGCGAGGTGTGATACGCGATGACGATGTCGCGGGCGAGACTGCCACCGCGCGTTTCGAGGCTCGCCTGCCAGTAATCGTCGGAATGTTTCGCGACGACGAAGGCGTTGCCATGACTGGGGCTTTCGAGCGCGGCGATGGGCACGGCTGACTTCGTGTCGAGCGCGAAGGCGAACTTGCCCGTGGTGCGCGTGTCCACGCCCTTCCGCGTGGCGGTGGCCAGCGGATACACGTAGGTCGCCCAGTCATGGTCGAAATCGAGTTCCTGATAGTAGGTGATCTCGACCTTCTGATCCGCGCCCGCCGCGATGGGGAAGATGCGCATCTCGAAGGTGCGATAATCGACCTGCTCCAGCAGACCGGGGTCGCGGCGCACGGCCTTGTAGGAATTGTAGATTTCGCGGGCGCGCTGTTTCTCGACGACTTCGCCGACCATTTCCTTGCCGTTGATCCACATGCTGAAGTTCGCGACCGACGCGCCCTTCGGCACCGGGAACGTGTAGAGCGCCTCGACCTGGCGTTGCTCGGTGTTTTTGAAGATTTGCGTGACCTTCGTGACGGCCACGCCGTTGTTGATCGTGACCTTGACGTCGTGCTCCTTGATTTCGAGCACGCCGCCGAGTCCGCCGTCCGCGATGAGCAAACCGGCGGCTTCAGTGTTGGGGCTGCTGTTGACGGTTACGAACGTCGCAGCGGCCAGCAGCAGGCCGAGGCAACGGTTGAGGTGCGATTTCATAGGTTTTGGATTTCGAGGTTTTAGTTTGGTGGGGAGGAAATGGGTTCTGCGGGAGCGATGCTGATTACTCCCTCAGCTTCGCGGGCTTCTTCTTTTGAATCTCGACGGCGTAGTTGCGCTGGCGCTCGTTCGGATGAAACGCGTCTACGAGCTTCATCGTGACGTCGACCTTCTCAGCGCTCGCGTGTTTCCGGAGTTCGGGATCGTTCCACTTGGAGACGAGTTGGGTGACGCCGGCGTCGGCTTGGATCTTCGGAAGTTCATTCGAGATGTGCGCCAGCAAATCGTCCACCGGCGCCGTGCCGAAACCTTGGCGATGCAACTGCGCCTGCCATGCGCGTCCTTCGGTTTCGAGGCGCGCGATCTCCATTTTGTCGTCGGCCGCCTTCGCCTTCTTTTGCTGGCTGACGAGTTCGTTCATCTTCGCCTGCTGAAACCTTGAGCCGGCGTAGGCCACGGCGACGGCGCGTGAATCGTAGATGCCGATGCGTTCGGTGGCGTTGGATTGGGCGGTAGCTGTGGAAGCGAGCGTGGCGAGAGTGACGCCCAGCACCGTGGCTTTGAGGAATGGCGGGAGGTTCAGTTTTGTCTTCATAGTTTGGAGTGCGTTTTCGTTCACGGTGCTGCCTTTCGCAGCCGTAATGCCACAGCCGTTGCAGTGACCATAACTCATTGAAATTAAACCGAATGGAGTTGGATTGACTGAAACCTCTGCGCTCTGGAGGTGCTGCTGTGTGGACAGTAAATGATTATTAGCCTATCATTTTATGCGTGCCGACCAAAGCCACTCTTCCCGCCAAGGATCGCGAATTCTTCCAATGGGTCGCCGCAGCCGCCTTCACCAATCCGTTCAGCACGCAGCGACTGGAGGTCGATCAGAAGATCGCCGGCACGACCTTTAAGGATGAAACCGAGCGCGCGGAGTTCCTGAAGCGCACAGTCTCAGCGCGCGTGGAGAAACTCGCGGCGGATGGGCTGGCGGATTTGCGGCGCTTCGCGGGTGAGGAACGAGAGCTGATGCGCAACGCGTTTCTCTTCGAGGCGTATCATCTCTACTTCGAGCGGCTCGACGAACTCATCATCGCGCAGGAGAAGGCCGGCGACGCTCCGGTGCGCGTGGCGTTTGCCGACGAGGTGCTGGCGTTGCTCGCGAGGCGTGGATTCTCGGCGGAAGAAGCGCGACGCTTCCTGGCGATCTTTTATCAAGTGCGCCGGGCATTCTACTTCATCGTGCAAGGGCTCATCGGCGAGAGCGACTGCATGAAGTCGTTCCGTCTCCATCTGTGGAACAACGTCTTCACGCACGACATTCGCTGGTACGATCGCTACCTGTGGAATCGCATGGAGGATTTCTCGACGCTGCTGCTGGGCGAGACTGGCACCGGCAAAGGCACCGCTGCCGCCGCCATCGGACGCAGCGGCTTCATCCCGTTCGAGGAACGCAAAGGCTGCTTCGCCGAGAGCTTCACGCGCGGATTCGTCTCGCTGAACCTCTCGCAGTATCCAGAGACGCTCATCGAGTCCGAACTGTTCGGGCACAAGAAAGGCGCGTTCACCGGGGCGGTGGAGGCGCATCAAGGCATCTTTGCGCGGTGCAGTCCGCACGGCGCGATCTTCCTCGACGAGATCGGCGATGTCTCCGCGCCCGTGCAGATCAAGCTGCTGCAAGTGCTGCAGGAGCGGACGTTTTCACCTGTCGGTAGTCACGAGAAACTGCGGTTTCGCGGACGCGTCATTGCGGCGACGAACCAGCCGCTCGACCAGCTGCGCAGTGAGAAACTTTTTCGCGACGATTTCTTCTACCGCCTCAGCTCGGACGTCATCACCGTGCCTTCGCTGCGACAGCGCATTCAGGAAACGCCGGCCGAGTTGAAGTTCCTAGTGAACCATCTCGTCACGCGCACGATTGGCAGCGAAGCGCCGGAGCTGGTCGCGCTGGTGATGGATTCACTCCGCGCCAGCGTGGGCCTGCATTACGCTTGGCCGGGCAACGTGCGCGAACTGGAACAAGCGGTGCGACGAATCCTCCTGACTAGCCGTTACGCGGGCGACACGGCGGGAGTTGCCCAAGATCTGCGCAGCCAGCTCATGGCCGACCTAGATCGCGGTACACTGGATGCGGATGGATTGCTTGCCGGCTACTGCACACTGTTGCATCAGCGACATCACACTATTGAAGAGGTCGCGCGCCGGGCGAATTTGGATCGAAGGACGGTGAAGCGTTATCTCGACATGCGGAAGACGGGCGGAGCCTGAAATCGGTCTCCGCGACGGCTACTTCGCGGTGAGGACGTATTCGAGCAGGTCGGCCATGTCCTGGGCGGTGAGGCCTTCCTCCAAACCCTCCGGCATCAACGAGCGTCCTTCGCTGCGGAGCGAAACAATGTTCGAGCGGGCCAGTTCCTTTTGCAGTCCGCCCGCCTGACGCAGGAGGACAGTGCTGGCGGATTCGCTGGCGAGGATGCCCGTCACGCTTTCGCCGTCCTTGGTTTCGATCTCGTAGCTGGCGAAGGCCGGCGCGACTTCGCGGTTCGGATCGATGATGCTGGTGAGCAGTTTCTCCTTTCCATTGGAACGCACGCTCGCGAGATCGGGACCGAGCGCGTGGCCTTCGCCGGCAAGCTTGTGGCAGGTGGCGCAGCGCGCGCTGAACAGCTTCTGTCCGGTTGCGGCCGAGCCCACAAGACTGAGCGCCGGGCGGAACTTCTCGACCGCTTGATCGCGTGAACCGGAGGCTGCTTTGCCCACCAACGTCGTTGCCTGCTCGCGAATCGCCGCGTCGCGATGTGAGCGAAGCGCAGTTTGCTGCGCGATGGAGAGTTCATTGGCGCGAACCACGCCGCTCTCGATGCCGGCGAGCAACGCGCGGGTGCGATCCGCGCGCTTGAGGAAGGTTTCAATGGTGAGCGTTCGTTGTGTGGGGAGAAGTTGCGGCCAGCGCGTCACGACGTCGCGCGCGGTGTCGCCGAAGGCCGGACGATTCAGTGCTGCGAGCGCTGCGAGACGAATCTCAGTTGTCTCGGCTGGCGACGAGACAAGCGCGAGCACGTTGGTGCGATCCGCGTGTTCCGGCAGGGAAGCGAGGGCGCGCAGGGCCAGGGGACGATCAAGGGTGCCAGGAGTTTTGCTGTCCAATGCCACCCGCCGCGCTTCGCGCAGGAGGTTGGTCAGGCTCAGGCGGCTGCCATGAGAAGAGATGGCCCCGCCGCTTTCCTCCAGCCCCTCCGCAAGGCTCGCGAGAAATTCGAAGCCGACCCGCAGGCTGAGATTGTTTCCGGCGCGTCCGCTGTTGGCCGGAGTCTTCTCCAGTTCGGCGAGCGCGCGGAGCACTTCGTTGGATGCGTTCCTCGTGCCGACGAGTCGGGCGAACTTTGCGACGATCGCTCGTTGTTCTTCGTAGCCCAGCAGCCGGCGCACGGTGGGAAGTTGCGGCATGCGGCTGGGCTGATTCCCGGCCAGCGGTGGAAGCGGCAAGGTCGGGCCGGAACGACTGACGGTACGACAGAGGACGTCGATCGGATCGTTGCCGAGCGAGTTCATGAGCGCCGGATGGAACCATGAGGACGGTTCGCTGCTGCCGCCTGTTTGCCGAACGCCAGGATGTCCCTCCCGATACAACCGGCCGAGAAACTGATCGGCGATGGTGTCGCGATCCGTTGGGCGAACGCGACCGAGCGTCCAAGCCAGCTGGAAGTCGACCGAAAGTGACTCAGCATCGTTGTTCCTGCTCGTGGCGAGATTGCGGAGTTCGGCGACGAGACTTTCGGACGGAGCGCCGGCGAAGGGTTCCGCGAGACGGAGAGCGTGACGTCGGAGCTGGGGAAAGGTGGACCCGAGCGAATGGGTGACGAGATTCTCTCGCAGCGCACCGAGCCCACTCAAGACATACAACGCGTGCATCCGGCCCAGGCCGCTTCCTGAAACGGCGAGCTCCTGCAATGCCGGAAGCGCCGACGGATCCTGACGCTGATACAGCAGTCGTGCGGCGGTGTCGCGGTGCCAACCGTTGGGATGTTCGAGGAACGGCACGAGTTCCACAGCGCTCAGCAAGCTCAGGCGCGGGAGCGGACGTTGCTGGTGATTTTCACGGACGATGCGGTAGATGCGGCCGCGGTCGCTGCCGCTGTTGAGGTCGAGATGCTTCTTGATCGATTCCGGGAGCGACCACGGATGCTCGATCACTTCGCGATACATGTCGGCGATGTAGAGCGCGCCGTCGGGTGCGTTCGCGAATTGCACCGGGCGGAACCAGTTGTCGGTGCTGGCGAGGAATTCGACAGACTGCTCGGACGGATCGCGTTCGGCGATGAGCGCGAGGCTGTTCGTGCCGGAACGGAGCTTTTTCCGGTGAACGAGATTGCTGCCGCAGTCTGCGATGAATGCGTCTCCCCTGTATTCTGGCAGCGCGTCACCGCGATAGATGGTCGCGCCGGTCGCGCCGGTGAAGTAACCGCTCGGCCGGCCCCCGCCTTCGATGATGCCGGGGACAGCGCCGGACACGCGCCATTTGGTCCGAATCACGCGCCATGGTTCATCTGGGCTACGACGAAAGACAGGCGCGGCGGGGCCATCGGCCGCGATACTGACGCGCGGTGGCGGTGGAGTGAACCACGTGTTCGGACCGAGGTAACGATCCTCGTAGAGCACTTGCTGGATGTGATCGCTGTTCGAGCAGACGAATTTTCTGCCGAAGTCATCGAAGCTCATCCCATGCTGCGCGCCGCCGCTTTCCGCGCGGAATTCCAGCGTGCGCGGATCGAAGGAGAAATCTTTCCCGCGCACGTCGACTGGCGGAGGGGCTTGGGGAACTGCGGAAGACTGGATGCCGGCGCGTTGACGCCAATCGCGGGTGAAAGGTGAGTCGAGCCGGCGCACCTTGCCGCCGCTGCCGCCGCTTGCTCCATGGATGCGATTGTCGAGCGTCCACTGGAACGAGTTCATCATCGCCTGGACGTTCAGCTTGTTCGTGGCGTAGGGCGCGTAGTCACTGGCGAAGCCGCTGAAGATAAGTTCCCGCACGTCGGACACGCCGTCGCGGTTGGTGTCCTTGAAGTAGAGGATGTCCGGAGTCGCGCCGACGAACACGCCGCCGTCCCAGCAAACCACGGCGGTGGGCCACGGCAGGTCGTCGGCGAAGACGCTGCTTTGATCGAAGCGCCCGTCGCCATCGGTGTCTTCGAGGAGCCGGACCCGTCCGAGGCGCTCCGGCCGGCGTTCGGAGTAATCGCGCATCTCGATGACGTAGAGGCGACCGTTCTCGTCGAAGCTCATCGCGATGGGATCGACGACGAGCGGCTCGGCGGCGACCAGTTCGGCGCGCAGGCCGGGCTTCAGTGAGAAGGTCGAAAGGGCGCGCTCGGGCGGCGTGGGCGGGATGCGTGGCATCTCCGTGGAATCGACCTCGGGCTCGGCAGCGTGCGCCACGGCGAGGGTAAAAACGCCAAGTACGAAGCTGATGGAGCGGAAGGTCATGAGATTATTCGATGGCGGCGCCGGTCCGTTTCTTCACGGGCGCGACGTGGAGCTTTGGTCGCGGTTCGGGCTCCGTGCTATTTGAGGTCGTCGCGCTCTTCTTCCTCACGTTCACGGGCGAGCTCCATGTTGATGCGATCCTGTTCCTCAAAGAAGCGGACCGACTTGTGAATGAAGAACCCGCCGATGGAGAGCACGAATACGGCGAAGCCCGCGCCCTGAATCACATCGCGCCGGCTGTCGGCGGCGAGATCCTTCAACGAATAGAGAAACGCGCCGGCGGTGAGGAGGCTGGAAATGACGATGAAAAAGATGACCCAACGCGTGACGCGCCGCTTCTTCAACGCGGTGGCCTGGGCGCTGTCACCTTCGTCAAATTCGCCCTTGAAGAGAACATTGCAGAACAGCCAGGACAACACCGCGGTGACGAGAAATGCCAGCACGGTGCCGAAGCCGAATTCGAGCACGATGTTCGGATGCACCTGCTTGAGCGAATAGAGAAACGCCGCCATCAACCCCAGCCCGAGCGCCGTGGAAAACTTCACGACTTGAACGAAGTCGCGTTCGTCCTTGGTGGGCTTGTGCAGTTCCATGCTACAAGGGAGTTGAGAGTCGCGAATGGGTCAATCGAACATCTTGCCTGGATTCAAAATGCCGTTCGGATCGAGCGCGCGGCGCAATTCGCGCATCACACGCATCTGGGCGTTGCCGGCGAACTTCGGGAGAAAATCCTTCTTCGCCAGGCCGATGCCGTGCTCGCCCGTGATGGTGCCGCCGAGGCGGATGGCTTCCTCGAAAATCTCTTCAAACGCATGATGGACGCGCTGCATTTCGTCCTTCTTGCGTTCGTCGGTGAGGAAGGTCGGGTGGAGATTCCCGTCGCCCATGTGACCGAACGTCCCGATGCGCAGCTTGTGTTTCTTGGCGACGGCTTCGACGAACCGAATCATCTTCGCCAGTTCGCTGCGGGGCACGGTGGCGTCTTCGAGAATAGTGGTCGGCGACACGCGAGCCAATGCGCTGAACGCGCTGCGGCGGGCCGTGGCGAGCTTGTTGGCTTCGGCGTCGTCCTTCGCAACGCGAACTTCGAGCGCGCCGTTCTTGCGGGCGATCTCCTCCATCTTCGCTGCCTCCTCGTTCACCACGACGGGATGACCGTCGGTTTCCATCAAGAGCAGCGCTTCGCAATCGAGTGGTAGGCCAACCTTCGCAAAATCTTCGACGCAATGAATCGTAGTGCGGTCGAGGAACTCCAGCGTGCAGGGAATGATCTGCGCGGCGATGATGTCCGACACGCATTGCGCGGCTTGATCCATCGCGTTGAAGGTCGCGACCATCGTCTTCTTCGCGGCGGGCTTCGGGATGAGCCGGAGCAAGACCTTGGTGATGACACCGAGCGTGCCTTCGCTGCCAACGAACAGATCGCGCAACGAGTAACCGGCGACGTCTTTCACACACTTGTTACCGGTCCAGAGCACCTCGCCATCGGGCAGGATGACTTCGAGGCCCATCACGTAGTTGCGTGTGATGCCGTATTTGAGACCGCGCAGACCGCCGGAATTCTCGGCGACATTTCCGCCGATGGTGGAGATCTTCATCGAACCTGGATCGGGCGGGTAAAACAGTCCGACGGCGGTCGCGGCGTCGGCGATCTGGAGCGTCGTTACGCCGGGCTCGACGAGCATCGTCAGGTTCGCGCGATCGACTTCTAGGATCTCGTTCATCTTCACCGTGCAGAGCACGATGCAATCCTGCGCCGGAATGCTGCCGCCGCTCAGGCCGGTGCCGGAGCCGCGGGTGATGACGGGTGTCTTCGTTTCGTTGGCGAGTAGCAGGACGTTGCGGACGTGATCCTTGTTCCGCGCGAACACGACGCAGCCGGGCATCTGCTGGAGCGCCGCAGTGCCGTCGAAGGAATAGGGAATGAGATCTTCCTTCGAGGTGAGAACGTTTTCCGGTCCCACGATGGACCGCAGCTTGGCCAACACTTCAGAGTTCAGCGCCATAAACAGTATGGAGCGATCAAACGTCCGTGCGGGATTCCAAGCAAGACTATTGAGCGAATGGGCCGGCTTATCGCTGCGATTAGGACCGCGTGCCGCTGCAACGATCAGGACAGCGTGCGCAGCCCGGACATCAGTTTTTCTGCGATGAAGCGCTGGCGCAGCGGGTCGGTGACCTTCTGGCCGTCGATCTCGGAGACGTAGAAGCTGTCGATGGCCGCGCCTTTCTCCGTAGAAATCTTCGCCAGCGAGATGTCCAGGCCCGCATCCGTCAATGCGCTGGCGGCGGCGTAGAGCAGACCGAGATGATCCTCGGTTTCCAGGTCGATGACGGTGCGGCGCTCGGACGTGTCATTGTCGAAGAAGATGCGCGTCGGCATGCGGTCGCCGGGCAGCGATTGGTAGAGCGGTCGGGCGGATTTGCGTTTCGCGATAAGCGTGCGGAAGTCCGGTCCCTCCTCGACGAGCGCCTGTTTCAAGATCCGTTCGAAACGTTCGCGTTCCTCGCGATGCACCACGCCGCCGGCGGTCGCGTCGGTGATTTCAAACGTGTCGATGACGATGCCGTCGCCGCGGCTGAAGATTTGCGCGCTGAGAATGTTGATGCCGGCTGCGCTGAAGGAGCCGGTGATGATGCTGAAGAGTCCGGCGCGGTCCCAGGTGCAGATCTTCGCGGTGCTGTAGCCGCGGTCCCGCTCGGTGTGCCAGGCGATGACGGGCTCGAGCGCCTTGTCCTCCTCCTCGATCTGCTGGTGCATGAAACGATGCGCCAGCGAGAGGTCCTCGAAGATTTCCTTCGCCTGATGGATCTGAAAATACCGCGATGGCAGGGTGTTGAAATGCGCCTCCACTTCGTCCGAATGGAACGTGCGCGGAATCATTTTGGAAACTTCCTCCGCGAGCAGCTGCCGGTGCTTCGCCTCGGCGCGAATGAAATCGGTGCCGCCTTGCAGCACCTGCATGGCTTTCTGGTAAAGAGACCAGAGCAGCGAATCCTTGAACCCGTTCCAGAGCTTGTCGCTGGTGGCCACGGAGTCGACGAAGGTGTGCAACGCCAGCATGCGGAGATTGTCCTGGGTCTGGACGATGCCGGCGAAGTTCCGGATCACGGATTGATCTTCGAGGTCGCGACGTTGTGAGATCATCGCCAGGGTCAGGTGCTGCTCGACGAGGATGCGCAACGAGTGCGTGGTGGTGCCGTCCAGGGCCAGCCGCTTCGCCACGCGCAGGGCGATCTTCGTTCCGACATCCGCGTGATCTCCCGTGTGAAGGGCCTTGCCGGCGTCATGAAGCAGCAAGGCGAGGTAAAGGATGAACGGATGATCAATTTCGCGAAAGATATCCGCGTAATTGTTGTAAACCGGCTCCTGTGATTCCCAGACCTTGTCCAGCTGGGCGAGACACTGGAGCGTATGTTCGTCCGCGGTGTACTGGTGATAAAACTCGTGCTGCACGAGGCAGGTCAGCTTGCCGAACTCGGGAATGTATTTCCCAAGCATCCCGACCTCGTGCATGGCGCGCAGGACGGGTGCGACGTTGCCGCGTTGCCCCATGATTTCGAGGAACGTTTCGCGAACGTGTTCGTCGTAAAGAAAGGTGCGATCGACCAGGGGGAGATCCTTACGGATGAGCTGGGCGAGATCGGGATGGAGCTTCAGGCCGCGTTGCTGGGCG
This sequence comes from uncultured Bifidobacterium sp., assembly GCA_964491875.1. Lineage (GTDB taxonomy): Bacteria > Verrucomicrobiota > Verrucomicrobiia > Limisphaerales > JADJPG01 > JADJPG01. The sequence goes on along the minus strand of CAZBIC010000044.1, from coordinate 5,971 downwards.
TGCAGGAAGACGCGCATCAGGCGGCGCGGCTGATCCTTGAAGACGCGGTTCGAGACGATCTGGATCTGGTCGCCGACGAACTTGAATCCGTCGATGACCTGCGGCGGCGCCTTCTTGAACGGCGCCGGGATGAATCGGCCGAGCTTGCGCAGATCCGGGAGCAAATGCTGCTTCGGCAGAAGGGCGAGGCGTTCCTCCAGCGTGCGGGTGATCAGGAAGACATTCCGCATGTGGCTGTAAAGATTGCGCATGAACTTCTCCAGCCGGACGCTGGGCGATCGATCCGTGTAGCCGAGGTTGGTGGCGACGGTGGGCTGGAGCGACTTGGTCAGGTTGTCGGAGGGATACTTCGGCGAGGTCGAGAGATAATGCATCTCGTTGCGCACGGTAAGCAGGAAGTCATACGCCGTCTCCAGCTGCTTGCGCTCGGACGCCGTGATGAACTCGCGCTCCAACATTTCGGCCAGCGTGCGCGTGCGGTATTTGAAGAACGTCATCCAGTGCAGGTTCTGCACATCGCGCAGGCCGCCGCAGCCGTTCTTGATATTCGGCTCCTGCATGGTGGCGGAGTTGCCGAACTTGGTGCGCCGCTCGGATTGGTCGACCATTCGCGCTGCGATATACTGGTCCTCGAATCCTTCCACGCATTTTGCGACGACGGTCTTCTCCAGCTTGTCGAAGAGCTTGGCGTCGCCGACCACGAGCCGGGCTTCGAGCAGCGACGTCTTGCTCTCCATGCTTTTCGGGTCGGATTTCGAGTTCGCCGCGTCGACGCACTCGGCTATCGTGCGAACGGAGTGCCCGACCTTGAATCCCAGATCCCACAGCGGCATGAGAATGCCATCCATCAACTTTGCCAAGGAGGGCAGGGGCTTGGTGCCGACCACGACCTGGCCGTAGTGCAGGAACATGATGTCGAGATCGCTGAGCGGATTGAGCTCGCCGCGTCCGTAACCGCCCAGCGCCACCAGCGTCACCGGCGGGAATTCCTTCTGCGCCTGCTCGGACATGCTGCCCTTCGCGGTGTTCCAAAGCTGCCGGATGAGCACGTCCACGAGCATGGCCCGGCCGCGGCAAACTTCGAGCCCGCTGCCGCCCGCGCGATGGCGCATCTTCAGCCGGTGTGATTCGACCTTGAGGAAGGTTTTGTAGCGGGCTAGGTCCTCGGCTGGCGAATAGCCGTCGAGGCGCGCAGCGGCGCTGGCTTCAAACTTTTCCAACAGGTTCGGCATCGGGCGGGAAGGTAAGAGAATCCGGCGGGAACGCAAGATTGCGCGCGGCCAAGAATGCCGACTGCGGCGCTTGCGTCGTCGCCGCCGTTTGATGAGTATCCGGCAAAGTCATGGATGCCTTATCGAAGTCCGACGCGCCCGGCTTGAACGCTGCGCTGACTCTGGCAGCGGCAACGGCTGGCGGAGTGATCGGATATTTCATTTTCGGATGGCTGGTTTCGCAAGGATGCTACGCGCCAGCCATTCCCGGCGTGTTGCTTGGTTTCGGAGGCGGCTTCGTGGCGACGCAGCGAAATTTCCCTGTCGCCGCAATCTGCGGCGTCGTGGCGCTCGCACTTTGTCTGTTCGCGGAGTGGCGCCATTTCCCGTTCGCCTACGATGACAGCCTGTCCTATTTCCTCGCCCACCTGGCTGACTTGAGGCCGTTGACCCTGATCATGGTCGGACTCGGGGGATTCGCTGGATTCTGGTTCGTGTGGCGCAGTCGGAACAACCGGCCGCCCCATTCTCCGCCGCGCTCATGAAACTACCACTGCCTCTTTCATTCATAACTCCGACGGCGAACGCGCTGTGGCTGCTGCTGTGGCTGCTGGTTCCCGCCTCTGCCGCGCCGAGGATGAACCTCATCTCCATCGTCACCGACGATCAATCCGAGTGGTCGGTCGGCGCCTACGGCAACAAGGAATCCCGCACGCCAAACATGGATCGCCTCGCCCGGGAGGGCGCGCGATTCGCGAATGCCTACACCTGCACGCCGGTTTGCTCGCCGAGCCGCGCGGCGTTTCTGACCGGACGTTACGGAACCCAGCTCGGCATCACGGATTGGATCACGCCGAAGCAGGGTCAGGATGGACTCGGTCTGCCCACGAACGCGGTCACCTGGCCGCGATTGCTTCAGCAGAATGGCTGGCGGACCGGGCTGATTGGGAAATGGCATCTCGGCTCGCAGGCGACGAATCATCCGACGCGGCTCGGCTTCGACACGTTCTTCGGAGCGCTGGGCGGAAGTTTCAGACCGAAGGATCCGGAGCTGGAACGCGACGGGCAGTTGACGAAAGTCGAGGGCTTCGGCGCGGACATTCTCACGGACGCCGCCCTGCAATTCATCGAGACCAACCGCGCCGCGCCGTTTGCGCTGCTCGTGCATTATCGCGAGCCGCATTTGCCTTACGGTCCGGTGCCGGACGTGGACGCCGCGCCGTTCGCGAATCTAGATCCGACCGTGCCCATCGCTGCCGGTACGAACGTGGCGCAGGTCAAGGAATGGACCCGCGCCTATTACGCGGCGATTCATTCGGTGGACCGCAACCTTGGCCGAATTCTTGCGCTGCTGGATCAATTGAACCTAGCAGCGAACACCATCGTGATGTTCACGAGTGATCACGGCTACATGATTGGCCATCACGGACTGCATTCGAAGGGCAACGCGTATCGCATCGACAAACTGGCGGGTGCCGGACGCCAGACGCGTCCGAACATGTTCGAGGAATCACTACGCATCCCGTGGATCGTTCGCTGGCCTGGTGTCACCAAGCCCGGACAACGCATCCCGCAACGCGTCTCCAACATTGATACACATGCAACAATGCTCGGCATGCTTGGAGTGAAGGTTCCCGCCAGCGTGCCGCAGGAAGGTGTGGATCTTTCGCCGCTACTGCGCGGAAAAATCTTCACGCCGCACGCCGCCATCTTCGCGCAGTATGATCTTCAGAATGACGCGAAGGACTCGATGCGGATGATTCGCACGCGCGATTGGAAGCTCGTGCGTCACTCGGCGGAAGGCGCGGACGAGTTGTTCAACCTCCGCGACGATCCGGGCGAGTTGCGGAATCTTTACGCAGTGCCTGATTTCGCCAAGACGAAGGCGCGCTTGCAGAAGCGCCTTACTGAATGGCAGGAGAGCATTGACGATCCGATGCTCAAGCGGTGAGCAGACGCCGCGCGTTCTTACTTCGCCGCGTGGTCGCTGCCGCCAGTGTATTCGATGCGGACGATCTGCGTGTCCTTGTTGTTCCCCCAGCCCGTTCCAAACTCGATCAGGTAGAGGCAACCATCCGGGCCGAGTTCCATGTCCATCGGGCGCTTGAAGGTCATGTTCGGGCAGAAACGTTCCATGCGCGGCTTGCCGCTGGGGTCCTTGGCGATGTTGCTCTGCTCGTCGAGATGCACAGCGATGATCCAGTTGCGTGACCACTCGTAGATGAACAGCGTGCGGTCGAATTCCTTCGGCAGCTTGTGCGGTGATTTCAGTTTCTCGTCGTAGTAATAGACTGGTCCGGCCATCGCGGTGCGACCGCCGCCGCCGTTGACGACGGGGAAGCGCGTGGATTGTCCGTTCGGATACCAGATGAATGCTGGCTGCGTCGGCGGCAGTTCTTTCACGCCCGTGTTGTTCGGCGACGTGTTCATCGGCTTGGCCGGATCAAAGAAATTAGGTTCACCTGCCGTGTAAGAAGTCGGCGGCTTGAGTTCGAACGGGGCGGGGGCGGGTTCGCCTTTTTCCTTCGCGGCCTTCACCGCCTTGTCGTAGGCGGATTTCGCTTTGTCATACTCAGCGCGGGCTTTCGAGTATTCGGCGCGCGCCACGAAATCAACCTTCGCGTAAGCCTTGTTATCGCCGCGCGAGTACGGCCATCCGAAGAAGCCCGGTTGCTTGGCCTGCATGACGGCGTCGAACCCACCCGGACCGCGCTTCTGATCGAAGCCGCCGGCATCCGGACCGACGTCGCCCCAATAGAGAATGCCAGTGCGCTGATCCACCGACAGTCGATAACCGTTGCGCGTGCCTTTCACGTAAACTTCAGGTCGCGTGCCGGGTGTGCCGGGCGGGAAGAGGTTGCCCTTCGGAATCGTATAGCTGCCGTCCGGTTCCGGGTGAATGCGACTGATGCCGCCGCGCAGATCGTTCATGTTCGCGGACGATTTCTGCGCGTCCCACGCGGATCGACCGGGGCGCTCGTCAGTGGGCGAGAAGCCATCGGAATCGAACGGGTTCGTGTTGTCGCCGATGGCGACGTAAAGATTGCCCGCTGCGTCGAAGCCCAGAGAACCGCCGACGTGACAGCACTCGTCGCGCTGCGTCGGGATATCGAGAATCTTCTTCTCGGAATCCATGTCGAGCTGCTCGCCCTTCAGCGTGAAACGCGAGACGCGGATGACGCCCTGCTTGTGTCCCTTTTCGTCCTTGGTGGTCTCGGGGATGGAATGGTTCAGATACACCCAGCCGTTCTTGGCGAAGTTCGGGTCAATAGTGATGCCGAGCATGCCGTCTTCGAGGCCGTCGAATACTTTAACCTTCCCCACGACGACGGTGGACTTGGTGTCCGGCTTCCACATCTTCACCACGCCGGCGCGTTCGGCCCAGAGAACCCGGCCATCTGGCGTGACGGCCATTTCCATCGGGTCTTTCACCGTGTCTTCGAGTTGCCCGTTCACCAGCGAGTCCGCGTCGAGAATCACTTTGCGAAATGCGCCGTCTGTTTGCGGGCCGCTGGGAATCGGTCCGGACGGCTTGGGCTTTTCGGCGGGCTTCTGGGTTTCCTGGGCGAAGGAAGACGGCGCTGCGGCGAGTTGGAGGCCGACAAACGCGACGGAGGCGAAACGAATGACTGGGTGCATGACGGGTGGATTGACTGGCTGAGCGCCCGCAGCATTCAAACTCTGTTGCCCAGCCGGGTAACGCGGCTGACACGCAACTCCGGATGTTTCACTCGACAGTCGTTTTGGGCTTCTCCCATGATGCGGGCATCAAGCGCATGAAAACGCTCCACACGTTCCTCTGCCTGTCGTTGCTGGGATTTGTCACCTCTGCTGGCGCACAGGATGGCCTGCTCGCCGGGACGAAGCCCCTGACGGTGAATGGCGATCTTTCCGCCCAGATGGTGGAAGGCATCTCCAAGTTTCTCCTGCACGAGATCGAGAGCGCCGAGACCAATCGCGCCCGGTTCTGGCAGCCGGATTTTTCGTCGCGCGAAGCTTACGAGAACTCCATCGCGCCGAATCGTGAGCGGTTGCGGAAGATCATCGGCGTCGTGGACACCCGGTTGCCGGTGACGGAACTGCAGTTCATCGAAACCACGCTGGAACCATCTCTCGTCGCGGAAACGGATCTCTACACCATCCGCGCCGTGCGCTGGCCGGTGCTGGAAGGCGTCCATGGCGAAGGCCTCCTGCTGCAACCCAAAGGTGTGATCAATGCGCGCATCGTCGTGCTGCCGGATGCCGACCAAACGCCCGAAATGATCTGCGGCCTGACTGCCGGTGTCGCGCCGGCGTCCCAATTGCCGCGTCGCCTCGCCGAACATGGCTGCCAGGTTTTGGTCCCCGTGCTGATTGATCGCAAGGACACGTGGTCGGGCAACCAGGCCCTGCGGCGCTTCACCAACCTTCCGCATCGCGAATGGATTTATCGTCAGGCCTTCGAACTCGGGCGCCACATCATCGGCTACGAAGTGCAGAAAGCGCTCGCCGCCGTGGACTGGTTCTCGGCCGAAGCCGCGAAGGCGCCGGACTCCAAGGCGCGCATCGCCATCGCCGGCTATGCCGAGGGCGGATTGGTTGCGCTCCACGCCGCCGCGCTGGATCCGCGCATCGATGTCGCGCTGGTCAGTGGGTACTTCGACCACCGCGACGGTGTCTGGTCGGAACCGATTTATCGGAACGTCTTCGGACTGCTCCGCGAGTTTGGGGACGCGGAGTTCGCGGCGGCTGGCGTGGCTGTGCGAGCGCGGCGTCATGTC
>CAZBIC010000043.1:0-60493 GCA_964491875.1 uncultured Bifidobacterium sp. | reverse complement strand
CTGGCTGCCCATCGATGCCGGTGTCGAACGCATCGGCGATCGCGACATGGTCACGCTGCCTGCATCCGTCGGCAACGCCTTCTTCCAGCTCGTGAAGTAACTCTTCCAATCGTTCCTCCACGCCCGGCCTGCGAGCAATCGTTGGCCGGGTGTTTTGTTTGGTAATCAGACTGTCCTCCGGCTAAACTCGCCCTTCATAACTTGTGATGAATCGAGCCATCTTTCTGGACCGCGACGGGACGCTGAACGTGGACAAGAACTACCTCAGCAACCCGGCTGAACTGATCATCATTCCCGGCACCAGCGCGGCGCTTCTCCGCCTCATGCAAGCTGGTTACCGTCTCTTCATCGTCACGAATCAGTCCGGCATCGGTCGCGGTTACTACACGCTGGCTGACATGCACGCAGTGAACGAAAAGCTCTGCGCGGAACTGGCCCGCGAAGGAATTCGTTTCGAGAAAATTTACTACGCACCCGAAGCACCGGAAGAGCCCAGCCGCGGCCGTAAACCCAGTCCCCAGTTCCTCTTCGACGCGCGCGATGAATTCGGCATCGATCTCTCACAAAGCTACATGGTCGGAGACAAGATCATCGACCTCGAATGCGGTTGGAACGCCGGCGTGAAGAAAAGCATCCTCGTCCGCACGGGATACGGCGCCAAGGTCGAGCTCGGCAATCCGGACGTCGCATCGCGAGCACTGGTCGCAGATGATATTGCCGCTGCCGCGGAGCTCATTCTGAAAGATTAGCCGGCAATCCTTCTCCCGATCGCTTTCTTCGTGCGTTCGGGGACCTGCATCCCGTAAATCAGGGCCATGCGCATTCTTGGCATCATCCCGGCCCGCTACGCCTCGACCCGGTTTCCCGGCAAGCCGCTTCATCTCATCGCCGGCAAGCCGCTCATCCAGCATGTGGTGGAGCGCTGCCAGAAGGCGTCGGCGTTGGCCGAGATTATCGTCGCGACGGACGACCCGCGTATCGCCGAAGTCGCGAAGAAGTTTTGCCGCGTGGAGATGACCTCCGACCAGCATCCCAGCGGCACGGATCGCATTGCCGAGGTCATGCAACGCTGCGAAGGCGATGCCGCCGTGAACATCCAGGGGGACGAGCCCCTCATCGATCCTGGCGTCGTCAACACCGTCGCCGAAGCACTGAAAAACGCGCCGATGTCCACCGCCGCCACGCGAATCAAGGACCTTGCGGAGTACGACAACCCCAACGTCGTAAAAGTCGTTGTCAACGTCGCGGGCCGCGCCCTATATTTTTCCCGTCGCACGATCCCGTTCGTGCGTGATGCCGCCAGTCGCCCGATTGCGGAGCAGTTGGCGGCGTTTCCTTTTTTGAAGCACCTCGGCATCTATGGTTACCGGCGCGAGGCGTTGTTGAAGCTCGTGAAATTTCCGGTGTCCGCACTGGAAACCGCAGAAAAGCTCGAGCAGTTGCGGGCGCTGGACAACGGGATCGAGATCGCGGTGGTCACCGTGCAGCACGACAGCGTGGGCGTGGACGTCCCCGGGGACGTCGAGCGGGTGGAGAAACTTTTGAAGGCGTGAACTGGAATAGAACGCAGGCAACCAATCGCGAAAGCAAGAAAGTGGGAACAACACCCGTTCCCACTTTCTCGCTTTCACACTCGAACAACCTGGGAAAGACACGACGATGAACAGCACCAAACCGATGAAATACATCTTCGTCACCGGCGGCGTGGTCAGCTCGCTGGGCAAAGGCCTCACCGCCGCCGCGCTCGGCACGTTGCTGGAGAATCGCGGGCTCAAGGTGACCATCCAGAAGTTCGACCCCTACCTGAACGTCGATCCCGGCACCATGTCGCCCTTCCAGCACGGCGAAGTCTACGTGCTCGATGACGGCGCGGAGACGGATCTCGATCTCGGCCACTACGAACGCTTCACCAGCACCAAGCTCAGCCGGATGAACAACCTGACCAGCGGCCAGGTTTACCAGACGGTTCTAAACAACGAGCGCGAGGGAAAGTATCTCGGTAAAACCGTGCAGGTGATTCCGCACGTCACCGACGAAATCCAGAATCGCATTCATGCCATCGCCGACCAGACGAAGTGCGACGTGCTGATCACGGAGATCGGCGGCACCACGGGCGACATCGAGGGGCTGCCGTTCCTCGAAGCGATCCGCGAATTCGCACTCGAAGCCGGCGTTGGCAACGTGCTCTTCATCCACGTCACCTACGTGCCCTTCATCAAAGCCGCCGGCGAGTTGAAGACCAAGCCGACCCAGCAATCCGTCGCCAAGCTGCGCGAGATCGGTATCACGCCGCAGATTCTCTGTGCCCGCTGCGAACACCCGCTCGACAAGGAACTGCGCCAGAAGATTTCGATGTTCTGCAACGTCCCCTACGAGGCCGTCATCGAAGTGAAGGACGTGGAGCATTCCATCTACGAGCTGCCGCTCATGCTCCAGCGCGAGCGCATGGACGAGCTGGTTTGCAAGTATCTCCATCTCGACGCGCCGCAGGCCGAGATGTCGCACTGGCAGGACATCATCCGCAAGCTCATAGCTCCGCAGCACCGGGTTCGCATCGGCGTCGTCGGCAAATACATCGAGCTGCAGGACGCCTACAAATCGGTCTACGAAGCCACCATGCACGGCGGAGTGGCCAACGACTGCGGCGTCGAGATTGAGAAGATTGAGTCGGAGGAGATCGAAAAATTTGGCGCGGAGAAAATGCTCAAGGGCCTCGGCGGCGTGCTGGTGCCCGGCGGCTTCGGCGAACGCGGCATCGAAGGCAAGGTGCAAGCCGCGCGCTACTGCCGCGAGCACAAGCTGCCCTACCTCGGTCTTTGCCTGGGGATGCAGATCGCCTGCATCGAGTTCGCGCGGAACGTGGTGAAGCTGGAGAAGGCTCATTCCACCGAGTTTGACCCCAATACACCGCAACCGGTCATCTGCCTGCTCGACGAGCAGCGCAAGGTCGCCAAGAAGGGCGGCACCATGCGCCTCGGCGCGCAACCTTGCCAGCTCGTGATGGGAACCAAGGCGCAGCAGCTTTACGGCGCGTTCGTGATCAACGAACGCCACCGCCATCGCTACGAGTTCAACAACGCGTATCGCGAGAAGTTCGAGGCCGCCGGCCTGACCTTCAGCGGCACGTCGCCCGACGGGAAGCTCGTGGAGATCGTCGAGCTCAAGGATCATCCGTTCTACATGGCCAGCCAGTTCCATCCGGAATTCCTCAGCAAGCCGAACAAGCCGCACCCACTCTTTCGCGGATTCATCGCGGCCTGTCACAACCACATTCATCACCGGCCGCTTTAAGCGGTGGTCCGACTGCCGGATGCCGAGGTCACGCCTCGGGCATCCATCGCGGAACGCGCGTTGCCCACGACGTAATCGCCGCGATCCTCTTCCTCCATGTACAGAAAAATTCCCTCTCCTCTTTGGCAGAGGAGAGGGAGTGAATTTCTGCAATGGCTTCGCTTACTGGCGTCGCGGAGTCGCGAGACGGTAGTAGCGGTTGGTGCCGGGCGACGGATCCGTGATGGTCGCCGTCCAGTTCACATTCTTCGGCACCACGTCTCCGAGACGGGTCCAGATGAGCGTATCCAATCCGTCTTTGTACTCAACGGTGTAAGTGCGGTTTGAGACGGCGAGGAACGAAATCGCCGCGCCACCCGTCGGCGACACAGTCTCAACCTTGAGATAGCTCGCTGCGTTGGTCGGGTTGGTGCCCGCGATATATTCCTGCCAGTTCTTCATGCCGTCGCCATCGGTGTCCGCATCGCGATCCGCGCCGGTGGCGGAGCCGAAGTAGGCCGTTTCCCAGTCATCTGGAATCGCATTGCCATTCGCGTCGCCGAGGATGGTGAGAATCGCGTTGGTGCGTTGCGTGCCTGAACCGAGGCCGCCACCCACGATGTTCGTGAACTGCACCGTGTAGATGCCCACGGCGTTGGTCGACACGATGTTGGTGGTGAAGTAATCCTGGTTCGTGTTGATAAAGCTGCCGCGGACAAGGCCCTGATTCGCGCCAGTGAGGCTGAATTTGCGCCATTGGAGCCAAATGGGTTTGGTGCCGCGCACTTCGGCGCCCAGGGTGACGGGCTGCCCGACGACCGCAGTCAGATCCAACCGGGGAACCGGATTGATCAACTGTGGCGCGAGAAGCACGGTCAGGCGGGCTGTCGAGGTGACGGTGAAGCCATTCCCGTCGGTCAGCACGGCGTGATAATCACCATCGTGAACGTCAGAGATGACGTTGTTCAGGACGAGCGTGGACGTTGTCTCACCCGGGATGGGCTTTCCGTTCTTCATCCACTGATACGTCAGCGGCGGATTGAGCGAGGTAGCCACGACCGTGAAGGCGGCGGAGCCACCTTCCGCGATGCGTTGCGCCGCAGGTTGCGATGTAATCCTCGGCACGATCAAGACCACAAGGTTCGCCGGGGCACTGAGCGCCGCGCCGAACGGGTTCAGCGCGTACGCTGAATACTGGCCCGCCTGGGAGGGCTTCACGTTCTGGATGACCAGCGTGCTGTTGGTGGCGCCGTTCAGGATCTGGCCGTTGAACAGCCATTGATACCGAATCGGACCTGCGCCAATCGCGCCGACCGTAAAGGTGGCCGACTCCGTTCCACTGTCGCCGACGAGCTGATTGCTGGGCTGAGCGGAAATGACGGGCGCAGAGCCAGCGGTGTAACCAGCGGCCGGAGACGGTCCGCCCGCCGCCCAGTTCACCGCGTCGTCGCCGTAGGCCGCGACGTTCACCCGGTGCAGGGACTGGCCCAAACCATCGGCCGCCGTCGGCCATGGAGCATCGTCAGAGTAATCAACCTCGTCGACGAGCACCCACGGCACTTGGCCAGCGTTGCCGCCGGTCGTTTCCGGTGCGTCGGGCAGGTAGAGACCGACCTTCTCGCCGGAATTGTTCAGGTTACCCGAGTACGGACCAACGATGGCCACGCCAGCGCTGATGCCGTACTTCGCCCGGAAGGCAGCGAGCTGGGCGGTGTCCGTCGTCGGATTGAAGTTCACCACCAACAGGTAGGCATTCGCCGGAATGATCGTGTTGGGCGGGAATGTGAATTGCACGCCGTTATCGAGCTTCCAGCGGTTGGTGGCACGGGCGGGATCGAAGAGATTTACCGGGGCACCAGTGATGTTGCGGAGCTCGATGTACTCGTCTTCGGTGTTGTCCCAATAGGCGCCGTTGGCCGGTACTTCCTGCGGACGATACATGATTTCGCTGATCACGATCGGGCCGACCTTCGGACCGGAATTGGCCGCGCCCAACGTCGCGCTGGCTTGGGCGACGAAGCGTTCCTCGCCAGCGCTCGTAATGTAGCGGCCGAACGTGACACCACTCGGCGCCGCGCCGAACTCGAATCCATGCATGTAGCCGGAAAGAGCGCCGCCGCCATCGGCGGAGAACAGGTAGACTTCCTCGCCAAAGGAACTGAGCGAGAAGGCTACGTTTCCGGAAGTTCCAGCGTTGAACGCTGACTCGTCGAAAGTCACATAGCCGTTGGCCGGAATGATCGTGCCGGCGGGAATGCGGAACTTGTTCGGCCTGCGGAAGTCATCCGTCAGATACCAACCGCTGACGTCGGCAGAGGTGGCTCCAGGATTGTATAGCTCGATCGTGTCGGTCGGCGGAGCTGGATCGCTGTGCGTGAGCGCCTCGTTGATGACCACTTGCGGAATCGACGGAGCTGCGGCATCGCCCTGGCCGGGAGTGCCCCCGAGCGCGGTGCTCGGGCGCCAGCTGGAGGCGAGACCCCAAGTGTTCGCCGCGGCGCCATCATTGGCAATGACGAGCGAGAAGCCGAAGCCGTCTGTGACGGGATACCATTCATCATCGTAGCTGAAGTCGAGAATGGGCTCGCGAAGGCGTCCCTTGAGCTCCAGACGATTGCCATTGTTGGCGAGATTGCCCGTGAACTCGCCCACCACCGCGCCGCTGAGTCCGGCGTAGCGGGAGTTGAAAGCCGCCTGGTTGTTCACCAAGAGAATGCGTTCACCGGCTGCGACCACGCGGTTCGGGAAGATGAAGTCAATTCCACCGCTGAGCTTGTAGCCATTCACGTTGAGCGGAGTGGAGCCCACGTTGCGCAGCTCGATGTACTCGAAGTCTTCGTCCACATTCGTGCTGCCAGGCGCAGCCGGAAGCGGATGATACATAATCTCGGTGATGACAAGGCGAGGGCGCTGCACCACGTAGGTGGCAATTGCCGGCGGGCTCCAGACGTTGCCAACCCGGGCGCGGGCAAAGACGCGGGCATTGTCCGTGAGGGTGACCGGCGCGTTGTAGGTGAGAGCACCCGCCGCAACCGCGCCATTGGCCTGGCTGGCGCGAGGATCTGTTCCATCAAGCGTGTAGTAGATCGTTCCCGCCGGGGCGATCATAACGAGCGAAGAACCGGCCGTGATGTCGCCTTCAGGGAGGCTGAGCGTGGGGCCCTTCGGGAACTGACTGTCGACCCAGAGGTAGCGACCGTAGGTCCACTTCTTCATTTCCGAAATGATCAGCGCGTAGGTCGGCTGCGTGTAATCCACGTGGAAGGTCGGCGGACCCTGCGGGTTCGGCCACTGATACGTGTTCAGGTAATTATACTTGGTGAAGTTGCGTCCGGCAGCCTCGGTGAGCTCGTTCGCAATTTCATCAATGCGGTTGGTAAGGCGTTCACCGTTGAAGACGTTTGTGCGCAGGGTGCCCCAGCGATCGATGATCTTCTGGATGAAGTCCGGATCGCCACCGCTCGCCGGCAAGGCGGCCGCACCGACGAGACGGCGCAGCCAGATGTGATCCGCAGCACCCAGCTGCGTATAATACCAGTTATTCGTGTTGCCGCCGTCGAGATAGTCGGCGTTACCGAAAGCCAGGTTCCAGTCCCAGATCGGCGAATTCTTCACCTTTCCGTTCCGATCCTTGTGGAAGAAGTTGCTGATGCGGTAGCCGTCGATCTGCTTCGGGAACTCCACGATCCAGTGCGAATCCACGAAGGAATCCACGTCAATGTAATGGGAGTAGTGGTTGGTGCCCGTGCGCGTGGTCCAATCCGCCGCGTTCATCGCGTTGTTGAACGCGTTCAGATAATTCACCAGGTAGGTCAACTGGTTGCTCGCGCTCGGCGTATAGCCGGGTCCCGGCCACGTGGTGATGGCGGCCGTCAGCGAGCTGCGCATTTCCTTCGGCTTGGGCTCGTGCAGCTTGATGCTCGCGCCGCCGGCCGTCATGTTGATGTCGCCGCCGCTGTCCTTGTCTTTCTTGAACATGAAACCGCCCGTGATGGACGGCTCGTTTGTGTGGGACGGCGTCAGTTCGGCAATGTCCACGCGGTCGTTGCCGCGCTCGATCTTCTCGAGGAAAACTTCCACACCGATGTAGTCGCCGGGATAGGAGAGGCGGCCCACGCCAGTGTCGACGAAGACCTCGACGAAACGGCGCCGGCAGGAGTAGTTGCCCATCTGCTCGAAGAGCTCGTAGGCGAGGTAATCGTTCATCAAGCACTTGTCCGCATACGGATTGCGGAGTTTCCAGTCGGCTTCAGCCGGCAGGCCGAGGATCGATTCCTTCTTGTCGTTACCCAACGCATCCTGCAACTCGACGTTGTACGGGCGCTTCGCAAAGCCGGCTGAGGTCTGGCCGAAGACTTCGAAGTCTGCGGGCCCGATGTAGTCCGGCTTGCGGCCGAACGAACTGCGGCCGCGGAAGGTGTCAAACACGGCGAACGTGCCCTTCGTGCGGGGGAAACCAGCCGCCACGCTTTCCACCATCGTGCGACCGTCGGTGCTCATGATCAGAATCGGCAGGTTGGAATTGAAATCCCGCGTCGTCGCATCGAGGAAGATGAAGTTGCGAACGATCACCTCGCTCGGGAAAAGGCCGATCGCGTTCGGGAAGGCCCGCGCTTTGAAGGTCGTGTTGTTCTGCAACGTAATCGGACCGGCGTACGCCGTCGACGTATTGGTCGGGGCCGAGCCGTCGGTCGTGTACCGCACCGTGGTTCCGGATGGGACCGTGATGACGAGGCTCATCGAGGTATTGGTGTAAACACCGCTCTCGAGTGAAAGGGTGGGCGCCGGGGCAAATCCCGTTCCGCTGGTCGCGTTCTGCGCTCCGGGAGTCGGGACGATAAAATAACCAAGGATGTTCGGGTCCACGCGGTCGCGACCGAACGATACATTCGCCTGCTGCGCCGGATAGGTGACTCCGGAGAACGAGGAGATGATGCTTCCGCCCGGACCGACCAGAGCGAGGAAGCTTCCGGCGTTCTTGCTCAACTTGAAGTTCGTGTGCAACGGCGCGGCGGGACTCCGACGATCCTTCTCCGACGCCCAGATGCGGAGATACTTGTTGGCGCCGAGAATGAAATTGGGGAGCGGCCACTTCGTCAGGTTGGTTTCAGTGTCCGTCAGATACCAGCCGTTCAAACCCACATCCACGAGACCGGGATTGTAGAGCTCAATCCAGTCAGACCGCGTACCGTCCTCGTCACTGACTCCGTTTTCATTGTCCGCCATGAACTCGGAAATAATGATCGCCTCGGCGATGGCATTGGGGTCCAGCGTATAAGACCACGCAGCGCCCGGGACGAATGCCGTGGGAAGGCCGTCGACATCGCTGATGCCCGGATTCGGTGCCCACGCCACCGCCACCGAGCCAGTCGGCGGCGCCGGGAACTGGAAGGTGTATTCGCGCGGATTGTTCTGCACCACATTGGTCGCACCCACGCCATTGATCCGGAGATCGGCGGCGTCCACTCCGCTCACATTTTCACTGAACGCAATCGTGACGAAACTAAGATCCTGAACAATGCCGGACGGCGGCGGCTCCGTCACCAGCACGAACGGCGCGTCGTCCACAGTGCTCGACAGGCGTGCGTCCGCAAAGATGTCGCTGCTGGTCGTTCCGCTGTTGAACAACTGAATCGCCAGCACATTAGTGCCGGTGTTCAGCAGGCCGGTGGAAGGAGTCAACGTCGCCTCGCCGACGGTCACTTCGTGATCGGAGGCCAGCGTGGCGATCGTCAATGGATCCGCCACGCCCGCGCGGCCGACTTCCACTCCGTTGAGCCACGCCACAAAGCCGTCATCATACTGCACCTGCAAAGTCAGGCCCGTCAGTTCGGCGGCGTTGGCCACGACAAATTGCTTGCGCAGGAAGACGCTGGTATAGGCACCGGCCGCGCTGGTGGGCAGGGTTGTTTGAATCTCCGCTTCCAATCCGGTGGCGCCACCGCTCGGGTAACCAACCGGCGCGCTCGCCGTGGATCCGGCCGGCAGCCACGCGGAGTCCTCAAAGGAAAGCAACCGCCAGACGTCAGTGGGGTTGGAGGCCTCCTGGGTGCCCAGAACATATTTCCATCCGCCGGAGCGGAACGGGATGATTTCAGCAGCCTGCACGGAGACCGCCGCCAAAGCAGCCACGGCGGCCGCCAGGGATATGGGACGAATGAACCTTGATAGGGTTTGCATGGATACAAACGTGGGGGTTGAGGTTTCGGAACTGAGAGACGGGATCGCGGAGGCGAATCCCGGGGAGCTGCCGGTTTGATTCGACGTGGCAGATTCGGTTGATTCTGCGCCATCAACCACCGCTGGCTGACGGGAACAACTCGACCCGAATCCTGAATCCATCTCGGACTGCTTCATTACACGACAAATAAAACGCAAAAACACGGCTTCCGCCGCAAAGGGTGATTACTGCTTTTGTAGCACAATTGACACATTCTGGACAACACAAAGTTCTTGCCGACGACGAATTCTCAGGTCCCGCCCAAACAAAAACCGCCGATGACGAGTCATCGGCGGTTTGTGCAGAGGGTTAAAGGCAGGAACGTTAGGGCTGCCGCGGCGTGGTCACCCGGTAAAATCGATTCGTCGTCCACCCCGGGTCTGTGATCACGTAGACCGCGTTGGTAGGACGCGCCGAAATATCCGCCAGCTTCCGCCAGCTCCCCAGATCCAGCCCGTCCGTGAACTGGATGGAGTAGGTGCGGTTGGACACCGAGGCGAACTGCAACGTCGAGTCCCCCGGCCCAATGCTCTGCTCGATCTTCAGGTAACTTTGGTTGTCCGCCGGATCCGTGCCGGCGACGTACTCGGCGCGATTGCTCATGCCGTCGAGATCCAAATCCCCTGCCGCGTCGGCAGCATTGTTCGTCGCCAGCCCCAGCGCCTGTTCCACCACGTTCGGGATGCCATCCCGATCCGAATCCTCCAGCACCGTGACATTGAACGTGGTGGTGACACCTGGGGCCGTGTTCGCGTCGTTATACACGACAATGCGCATCACGAAATTCGAGGACTGGATGTTGTTGGTAAGCAGCAAGAGTGACGTGGTGGTATTCAGCGTCACGAAGTTGGTCTTGTAGTTCCCGCTGTTGGTGTTGATGACCAAGGAACCGAGATTACGCCGCCAGCTATAGGCAAACGGCGCAGGATTCCCAGTCACTTCAATGCTCGCCGAGAAATCTCCGCCAGCCGTTACCGTCAAATCGGTCGGCTTCAGCACGATCGTCGGGGAAATCCACGGAACCAGCCGCGCCGGCTGCGAATAAAGAGTCCCGGTACCATCGATGAGGCCGCAGCGATAATCACCTTCCTCATTCAGCTGCACATCGGTAACCGTGTACGAAGACGCGTTGGCGCCCGGAATGTTCACGCCGTTGAACTGCCACTGGTAGGCGATCGGCGGCTCGCTGCTCGTCGCGGCGACCGTGAACGTCACGTTTGTGCCGTTGGGCAGGTTGGCGGCCTTCGGATCCGGCTTGATGTAAACGGCGCGACTGACCGGATGCTGCGTGATGCGCGGAATCATTCGGATGCTCAGATTCACGTTGCTGCTCAGCACATCCCCCACCGCGTTGAACACAAAGCAGGCATAGGTACCTGCCTGATTCAGATTCAAGTTGTTCAACGTGAGGATTGCCGTGGACGCCCCGGCAATCGGCTTGCCATTGAAGGTCCAGATGTATCCGAGGCCCGAGCCGGTTGCGGTCAGACTAAATACGGCGGACTGACCCTCAATGGCGATGTAGTTCGTCGGTTGCGTCACGATGGCGGGAGCGACACCTCCGGTTGGCAACGGTCCGCCCGGAGTGCGCGGGGAGGTCCGCCAATTGGCCGGGTCATTTCCGTAGGCCGCCACAGTGATGCGACCAATCGAAGCGCCAAGGCCATCAGGCAGTCCCATCGGCCACGGAGCGACGTCCTGGAACTTCACCTTGTCGACCAACACTTGTCGGACTTCGCCAGCGTTCGCAGTGCCCGCAGGCTCCGGGGTCCGCGGGCGGGTCAGTTCGATGCTCGCGGTGTCATTGTTCAGCTTGCCCTTCCATGGACCGTAGATCGGGGTGCCCGGCGCCACATTGTTCGCCGCGCGGAACGCCTCCAAGGCGGCCGTGTTCGCGGGGTCGAA
Source organism: uncultured Bifidobacterium sp. (assembly GCA_964491875.1). GTDB lineage: Bacteria > Verrucomicrobiota > Verrucomicrobiia > Limisphaerales > JADJPG01 > JADJPG01. Next base: position 49,098 of record CAZBIC010000043.1, on the reverse strand, counting down.
TCCCACCACCAGCAAATAACCTCCCGCCGGCAGTATCACGCCGCCGGGAAACTTGAATTCCACTCCGTCGCGCAATTCCCAGGTGTTGGTCGGATACGCCGGGTCAAACAAGTTCACGCTCGCACCGCTGATGTTCTGCAGCTCGATGAACTCGTCCTCGTCGTTGTCCCAGTAAGCGCCGTTCACGAGCACGTCCGGCGGATGATACATCACTTCACTGATCACCACCGGCCCCACGGCAGGACCGGAGTTGGCCGCGCCAAGCGTCACACTGGCTTGAGCCACCAGGTGATCGTTGCCGGTGCTGGTGACGTGACGACCGAAGGTCACACCGTTCCACGCCGCGCCGAAATCGAACCCATGCAGGTAACCAGTCAGTTCACCCGCCGCATTCGCGGAGAACAAATAAACCTCATCGCCCGCCGACCCGAACGCGAAACTCGTCGGTGCGTTCGATGGCGTGTTGAACTGCGATTCGTTGAACGTCAGGTAACCGTTCGCGGGAATCACCGTTCCGGCGGGAATCCGATACTTCTTCGGCGTATCCAAATCGTCGGTGAGATACCAGTAGCTGATGTCCGCCGGCGTGCCGCCGAGGTTGCGAAGCTCCACCGTGTCCGTCGGCGGCGGAGTCGTGTTGTGGGTGAGCACTTCATTGATCACCAACTGCGGGAGAGCCGGAGCAATATCCGCCGCCCCAGGTGATCCATTCAAAGCGCCACTCGGTCGCCAGCTGGCGCCCAAGCGCCACGTATCCGCAGCGGCGGCGTCATTGATAATTACCAGCGAGAAGCCGAATCCATCCGTCACCGGATACCAGTCATCCTCGTATGTGAAATCGAGGATCGGTTCATGGAGACGGCCCCTCAGCACAAGACGATTGGCGTCGTTGGCGAGGTTCCCGGTGTAAACTCCGGCGACCGCAGCCACCGCGCCAGGATAACGCGCGTTAAACGCCGCCTGATTCTTCACCACGACCACACGCTCACCCACGGTCAATACGCGGTTCGGGAACGTGAAATCGATTCCGCCACTGATCGTGAAGCCGCCCACATTGAGCGGAGCGGAGCCGACGTTCCGCACTTCCACAAACTCAAAATCCTCGTCGACATTCGTGCTGCCGAGCCCGGGCGGCGGCGGGTGATACATGATCTCGGTGATGACGAGCCGCGGCGTTTCGACCACGTAGGTGCCAATCGCCGGCGGGCTCCACTTGCTCCAGAGATTGGTGTTCTCCACAAACGAACGCGCAAAGACCCTGGCGTTCGCGGTCAGCGTGATAGGACCAGTGTATTGAACCGCGTTTGCCGCCACGGCTCCGCCCGGGGCGCGCGGATCGGTGCCATCCAGCGTGTAATAAATCACACCCGCCGGTGAGGTGATGGTGAGGTTCGTGCCCGCGACAATCGGACCCGAAGGAAGGCTGAGCGTCGGACTCTTCGCAAACTGTCCTTCAATCCAGTGATAACGGCCGTTCACCCACTTCTTCATCTCGCTGATGATGCCGGCGTAGTTCGTGGGTCGCACGTAATCGACGTCCCAGTTCGGCGGACCATTGGGGTTCGGCCAGTGATACACACCGAGTAGTTGGGTGTTGTACTTCGAGTAATTGCGCGTCACCGGGCTGCTCGGCGCGCCGTTGTCGGTGAGCATGTTTGCCACTTCATCAATGCGGGCGAGCAGTCGCGGGCCGTTGAAGACATTGGTGCGAAGCTCGCCCCAGCGATCCGCAATCTTCTGTCGGAAATCCGGGTCGCCCGGACCATTGGCGCTGCCGCTGGGCGTGACCGTCGCATTTCCGTAAATCAGGCGACGCAGCCAGATGTGTTCGACCGAGGTCATCCCCTGGCTTTGCACCGCCCAATACCAGCCATTGGTCTTGCCGCCTTCGAGGTAGTCCGCGTTGCCGAAGCTCAGGTTCCAGTCCCAAATCGGCTCTGGCTTCACCTTGCCGTTGCGATCCTTGCGGTAGTAGCTGCTGAGGCGGTAGCCGTCGATCTGCTTGGGAAACTCCACGATCCAGTGCTGGTCGACGAAGGCATCGACATCGATGTAGGCGGAGTAATGGTTGGTGCCCGTGCGTGTCAGCCAATCGGCGGAATAGAGATTCGTTTCCAGACGGTTGAGGTAGCTGCGCAGCCACTGGACTTGAGGATGATTCACGTTGTTGTTCACTTCGCGCGGCTTGGGCTCATGGAGTTTGAGGCCCTGACCGGCGAAGCCATTGTGCCCGGTGGTGCTGAAGTTCAGATCGCCGGTGCTGTCCTTGTCCTTCTTGAACATGTAGCCGCCGGTGATCGCCGGCTCGTTGGTGTGCGATGGCGTCAGCTTCGTGATGTCGACGCGGTCTTTGCCGGCCTCGATCTTCTCGACCAGCAGCATCACGCCGTAGTAATCGCCAGGATACGAGAGCTTGCCGCCACCCTCGTCGCGGAAAACTTCCACCAACCGGCGTCGCACGGAGTAATGACCCATTTGCTCAAACAACTCGAATGCAAGGAAGTCGTTCATCATGCACTTGTCCGTCCATGGATTCCGGAGCTTCCAGTCAGCTTCAGCGGGCATGCCGAGAATGGAGACGTCGATGTCATTCTGGAGATCATCGTTGATCTCCACGTTGTAGGGTCGCTTGGGCCAACCGGCGCTGGTCTGGCCGAAGCCTTCAAACTGCGCGTTGCCGAGAAAGTCCGGAGTTCGTTCAAACGAGGCGCGTCCGCGGAGGGTGTCGAAGACTGCGAACGTGCCTTTAGTGCGATTCGTCGATCCGCTGACCTGATCGGAAACGATCGTCCGACCTTCCGAGCTGAGAATGAGAATGGGCAGGTTGGAGTTGAAGGTGCGCGTCGTGGAATCGAGCAGGATGAAGTTACGCGAACGAACCGGACCGGGGAAGAAGCCCGCCTGGAACACACGGGCTTTCACCGTCACGTTGCCAATGAGGGTGAGCGGGCCGGTGTAAATCGTCGAAGTCGCCGAGGGCAGCGTGCCATTCGTCGTGTAGCGAATGGTCGCGCCAGCCGGAGCCGAGATTTCCAGGGTCAAAGAGTTGTTGGTGTAGATGCCGCTGTCCCAGGAAAAAACCGGCTCGGCCGAAAAGCCCACGCCGGTCGTGGGATTCTGCGCGCCGGGCGATGCGGTTAAGAAGTAACCGAGGATGTCCGGATCAACGGCGTCCCGGCCGTAGGTGATGTCCCCGTACTGCACTGGGTAGCCGTTGAACGCCGAGATCACGTTGGTGGCCGGATTGACGAGCGCCAGATAGCTCCCGGCATTCTTGCTGATCTTGAAGTTGGTATGCAGCGGGGCGAGGGCGTTGGTCCTGTTCTTCTCGGAGGCCCAGACAACGAGATATTTGTTCGCCGCGAGGGTGACGGCCGGGAATCGCCACTTGGTGCGGTTGGTGGACACGTCGGTGAGGAACCAGCCCGCGAGGTCCGCATCGGCCGGGCCGGGATTGTAAATCTCGATCCAGTCCGCACGCGTGCCGTCCTCGTCTTGAATACCGTTCTCATTGTCGGCCATGAACTCGGAGACGACCAAGGTCGAAGGCCCGCCATTCGGGTCCAGAGTGTAGATCCAGTTCCCGCCCGCAAACGGCACCGGGCTCCCCGAGAGGTCGGTTATCCCGTGGCCGGTTGCCCACGCCACGGAGACCACGCCGGTCGGCGGTTGCGGGAAGCTAAACTGATACTCGAGCGTCGACACCCGGAGCAGATTCGTCGCGGCGGAATTGTTGATCACCAGATCGGCCGCATCCACATTGGTGACGCCCTCGCTGAAGACCACGCTCACAAAGCGAAGCTCGCGCACCGTGGCGTCCGGCGGCGGGCTGGTGACGATTACGGTGGGTTCAGCGGCCCGCAGCGATGCGGTCAAGGCGAAGGCCAGTGCGGCGACGTGCCAATGGAATTTCTGAGGACTTTGCATGGGAACAAGCGTTGGAAGTTTGAACAACATCGGCGTGCTTCTGATGACAGTGAGCAACACGGAATTTGAGTCTAGTGAGAACCGTTTCTAAATAACACGCACCCAACTCCGGGGATAGGGGAATATTTCGATTTCTCTCAGAGCTCTACGCCTCACAGGAACTCGCCAGTCGATGGACCTAAAATCGCGTGCCACACCACGTCCAGCGCACGAATCGTCACCGTCGCGTCACCGGAATTTTACCTCCTCCGTTCCCACCGTCGAAAGCGAGCGTCGCAATCCGACGAAACCAATTCCCGCGAATCGAGTCATAAGAAGCGTTATGACAAAACGCGCGTTAAGTTTCGTCGCCTTCTTTCTGGCTTTGCTTGGCCCGGTCGCGCTCCGCCTGTCCGCGCAGGAAACCAAGCCAGCCGACACGACTCCAGCTCCACCAAAGCTGTCGCAGGAGGCCTTGGAGGCGAAGTTCAAAGCCACCATGACGAAGGCAACCCTGAGCGGACGCTGGTGCGGCATCAAGGATGGCAAGCTCACGCCGGAGAAGGAGGACAAATACACGATCGTGAGCGTGAACAAGCTCGGCGGCGATACGTGGATCATTCACACGCGCATTCAGTACGGCGAAAAGGATTTCACCGTGCCGCTGCCGATTCAGGTGAAATGGGCCGGCGACACGCCGGTGATTACCGTTGACGGCATGACCATGCCCGGTGGAAAGACGGCTTACTCCGCACGCGTTCTCGTCTATGACAAAACCTACGCTGGCACGTGGTCCGGCGGCGACTACTCCGGTTTGATGAACGGCATCATCACCAACGCCAAGGAGTGAACCAGACGTAGACCACTTCGGATTCTCCCTCGCAACGACAGCTTTCGAACCAACGATCCCCATGAAAAGCCAAACTACAAAACTCGCCGCCCGCTCGATTATCACCGTCCTCAGCTTGGCGTGCGTTACCGCGCTCACCGCCACCGCCGCCACGGACGCCAACTGGCCGCACTGGCGCGGACCACTCGCCAACGGCATCGCACCAGCGGGCAACCCGCCCACCACGTGGAGCGAAACGAATAACGTGAAATGGAAGGCCAAGATTCCCGGCAAGGGTTTCAGCACGCCAATCATCTGGGGCAACCAGATCTTCCTCCAGAGCGCCATCGCCACGGGCAAGAAGATCGAGCCACCCGCAGCGGAAAAGAAAGAGGCGCGCGTCTACACGCCCCAGGTTTTCGGACAGGCGCAAAATCCCGGCAACAACGCGCCACCGCCTGGCGATGGCCAGCGCCGCCGTCGCGGACCCGGTGGACCGGGCGGAGGAGGCGGCGGATTCGGTCGCGGCGAGAAGCCGACCGAGTTCCACCAGTTCGTGCTACTCGCCCTCGATCGCGCGACCGGCAAGATCCAGTGGCAAAAGACCGTCCGCGAGGAAGTCCCTCACGAAGGTCACCACCGCGACCACGGGTTCGCGTCGCATTCGCCCATCACGGACGGCCAGCATGTTTACTCGTGGTTCGGGTCACGCGGCCTGCATTGCTACGATCTGAACGGGAATCTGAAATGGCAGAAGGAATTCGGCCAGCTCCGCACCGCAAACACCTTCGGCGAAGGCAATTCCCCCGCACTCCACGGCAACACGCTGGTCGTAAACTGGGACCACGAAGGCGAGGACTTCATCGCCGCGCTCGACAAAACCACCGGCAAGGAACTCTGGCGCAATCCGCGCGATGAACGCACCACCTGGACCACGCCGTTCATCGTCGAGCACGACGGCAAGGCGCAGGTCATTGTCTCCGCCACCCAACGCATCCGCAGCTACGATCTCGCCACCGGCAAGCAGCTCTGGGAATGCGGCGGCATGACGGGCAACGTGATCCCAACACCGGTGAGCGACTTCGGAATGGTCTATGCCATCAGCGGATTCCGCGGCGCATCGCTCCTGGCCATCAAGCTCGGCAAAACCGGCGACCTGACCGACACCGACGCCATCGCTTGGAAACACGCCAAAGCCACGCCCTACGTGCCGTCGCCTCTGCTTTACGGGGACAAGATTTATTTCTACTCCGGCAACAACGCGATCCTCTCCTGCCTCAACGCGAAGACCGGCGAAGCGCTCTTCACCGAACAACGGCTCGAAGGCCTGTCCGGCATTTACGCCTCGCCCGTCGGCGCGAGCGGCCGGATCTACCTCGCCGGCCGCAATGGCACGAGCGTGGTTCTGAAGCAGTCGGATAAATTCGAAACGCTCGCCACCAACAAGCTCGACGAGAAGTTCGACGCCTCGCCCGCCATCGTCGGCAACGAGCTCTTCCTCCGCGGCCACGATTACCTCTACTGCATCGCGGAGAAATAACTTCGGTCAGGTATGGCATCGGACGAGGCCGTTACCCGGCCTCGTCCGCAGGCCCCCAGGCGCAGAAGTCGCGAAACTCCTTTTCGGGCGCGGCGCGAAAGCGCGTCGGCTGATTACGCCAGACGAAGCTCACTTCGCCCGCGTGCAAGGCGTGATTCGCGAGGATCAATCGTTCCTGCTGTTCCGGCTGGAGCCGGCCTTCCACGAAGTTCAGGTAGCTCAACTCGTCGCCGCCGTAGAGTTTGTCGCCCACAATTGGATGCCCCACGTGCGCGAGGTGAATGCGAATCTGATGCTTCCGCCCGTTCAAAGGCCGCACGGATAACAGGGAGAACTCCCGCCCATCGCGCTCGAAGTTGCGGATCACCCGGAACTCGGTGCGCGACGCCGCGCCGTCCGGGCGAACCTTGTCCTTGATCGCCACCGGACTCGCCTCATCACGCCCCAGCGGCGCATCGATCAACGCGGCTGGCGGTTTCGGTCGCCCGTGAACGATCGCGACGTAACCCTTCGTGACATGGCCGTTCTCCCACAGTCGACGCAGCTCGCGCGCGGCCTCCGGCGTCTTCGCGACCATCACCACGCCGCTCGTTTCGCGGTCGAGGCGGTTCACCATCTGCGGCTCGCCTTCCGTGCCGAGGTGGAGACGGCACCGGCTGATCAGGCTGGAGTAGACGTCGCCTTTGGTGGGATGGCAAACGAGGTCCGCCGGCTTGTTAATCACCAGCAGCTCCGCATCTTCGTGAATCACTTCGAACAACGGGTTCATCCAATTCGGCACTGCCGCCCGCCACGGGCTTGTCAGGGCAGTTCCGCGACGTATCATTCGCCGACGTGAAAGAGAAGTCGAATATCTGGCTCGCCGTCGCGCTGATGCTCCTGCTGGCGCTGACGCGCTGGCCGGGATTGCTGCCCAGTAACTTCAGCGCGGTCTACGCGATGGCGTTCTGCACCGGCCTGTACTTTCGCGGTCGTTACGAATGGCTGCTGCCGCTCGGAACCATGGTGCTGTCCGACGTGGTGTTGACGGTCTACTACCAAAAACAATCGCCGGACTTCGATCTCTTCAACTCCACCACGCTGCTCTACATGGCGGGCAACTACGCCGGCTACATCGCGCTCTTCCTGCTCGGGCGGAAGCTCAAGGCGCAATCGCGGTTCGCGACGCTCCTCGGCGGCGGCGTGCTCGGCGCCATCGTCTTTTACCTCGTGACGAACACGGCGGCGTGGTTCCTGAATCCGTTCAAAAACCCGGAATACACAAAAACCTTCGTCGGCTGGCTGATCGCGCTCACCAAAGGCACCGCCGGCTACGCGCAGACGTGGGAGTTCTTCCGCAACACGCTGCTCAGCGGCGGGCTCTTCACCGGGCTGTTCGTCGGCGCGATGAAGCTCACCGCCTCCAGTGAATCCAAGCGCGAGAAGGAAGCACCGGAACCGCGCGAAGAGACCGACGACGCGCCCGAGCCTACCGCGCCCGAGGAAGCCAAGGCCTAGTTCTCTCACCCGCGTCAGCCTCGAACACACCGCATGAAGATCGGCCTGATCTCCGACACCCACGGTTATCTTGATCCGCGCGTCCACGACATCTTCGCTGGCGTTTCGCACATCCTCCATGGCGGCGACATCGGCTACGACGAAATCATCTTCGAGCTGCAATCCATCGCGCCCGTCACCGCCGTGCTCGGTAACAACGATGCCGGCTTGAACTACCGCGAAACGGAAGTAGTCACGCTCGCGGAGAAGAAATTTCTCGTTCACCACATTCTTGTTCCGCGGGTGCCGCACAGCGTGATTCGCGAAGCCATCGAGCGCGAGACGCCGGACGTTGTCGTGTTCGGCCATTCCCATCAGCCGCACAACGAAGTGATTGGGCGCACGCTCTACGTGAATCCTGGCTACTCGGGGAAGCCGCGCTTCCGGCTGGAACGCAGCGTTGCGCTACTGCACATCGAAGACGACGGGCTGCGCATGGAGTTTCGCAAGCTGAGCTGATTCCTCCCGCGTTGGCGGAGCGTTCTCGGGACGGCTGTTCGGCGTTCGAAGTTTCCTCAACTTCGCGCTGGGCACGGGCTTCATCCCTGTTACTATCCCGTTAACACCAGACCTCGAAAGGATTCGCCATGTCGCAGTGTCAGCTCATGTCTTTGTCCGGCCAACGCCTCAGCTCGTTCTCGCGATTCGCCATCGCGTGCTCGCTCGTTTTCCTCGGCGCCATCCAGGCGCACGCCGCGCCGTTGCCCGTCGTTAAGGACGTCGAGTGGCAGCCGTTTGCGGCGCAGGTGAAGCGCGTCGTCGAAGCGCTAGATTACCTCGGTACGCCGTTCACCGCGCTGGAACTTCGCGACATCAACGCTGCATTGGAACAACAGGACGCCTTTCGTCTCCAGCAAGCTCTCGATGTCCGCTGTCTGTTCGGAGTGAACATCAATCCCGAGATGCGCGTGAAGGTGCAGCAAGGCACCGCGCCTGCCGAGTTGATGGAACAAGGATGGCGCGTGTTTCTCGTGAAGGTGGAGAACGATTCTGGCACCACCGCGCGGCTCGCCGTGCAAAGCCCGAACTTCCGCCGGCTTCACGGTTCTCCCGCGGCCGACGTGGCCAATCGCTGGATCGACGGCGAGATGTATGATCGCCAGCCGCTGCGCGAAACGTTGAGCGGGCTGAAGGTCGAGTATCGCATCATCTCGCTCTACAGCCGCGATGCCGGACAACGCGAAGCGAAGCTCACCTTCAACGTCGGCCAGGGCACGCAGGACCTCGGTTATCGGAGCGAAGTAGACGTGCTCTTCCGCTGCAAGCCTGCGCGCGCCATCGTCTTTCGGGTGAAGGACGAGAACGGCGAGCCGACGATGGCGTCGTTCGTCATTCGCGACGCGAAGGGCCGCATTTATCCATCGCAGGCCAAACGGCTCGCGCCCGATTTCTCGTTCCATCCGCAAGTCTACCGCGGCGACGGCGAGACGGTGCGTCTGCCCGAAGGCACCTACACGGTCGAGTTCTCGCGCGGACCGGAATCGCTCACGCAGGTCATCAAGATGGCCGTCACGCCGCAGCTCGCGGAAGCGAACTTCAAGGTCGAGCGCTGGATCGATCCCTCAAAATTGAAATGGTGGTCGGGCGATCATCACATCCACGCCGCCGGCTGCGCGCATTACGTGAACCCGACCGAAGGCGTTCACGCGCCGGACATGTATCGTCACTGCGTCGGCGAGGATTTGAAAATCGGCGCGAACCTGACCTGGGGTCCGTGCTTCGATTACCAGAAACAGTTCTTCTGCGGCACGGACGACAAGGTGTCGAAGTATCCCTACCTTCTCCGATACGACATCGAAGTGTCCGGCTTCGGCTCGCACGAGTCCGGCCATCTCGTGCTACTGCGGCTGAAGGATCAGATGTATCCGGGCGGCAATTCCAAGGACCACTGGCCGAAGCTCGGCCTGAACACGCTCAAGTGGGCGAAGAAACAAGGCGCCGTCGTCGGCCCCGCGCATTCGGGCTGGGGCTTGCAGGTCGATGGACTGGAGCTGCCGAACTATTCGCTGCCAAAGTTCGATGGCATTGGCGCGAACGAATACATCGTCGACGTCACCCACGACGTCCCCGGCCCGGACGGCAAGCTGGTCCCAGCAGTCGATTTCATTTCCACCGTCGACACGCCCTACACGTGGGAACTGAACATCTGGTATCACACTCTGAACGCCGGCTTCCGCACGCGGATCAGTGGCGAAACGGATTTCCCGTGTATCTACGGCGAGAAGGTCGGGCTCGGTCGCAGCTATGTGAAGCTCGACGGCAAGCTCGACTACGACGACTGGTGCGAAGGCATCCGGCAGGGACGCAATTACGTCAGCGACGGTAAGAGTCACCTGATGGAGTTCGAGGTTCACGGACGCGAGCTTGGTGAGAAGGGCAGCGAAGTGAAGCTCTCGAAGCCGCGCAAAGTGAAGGTGAAAGCCAAGGTTGCCGCGCGTTTGAACGAGCAACCGGATCCGCTGATGCAGAAGCTGCGCGTCGACCAGAAGCCTTACTGGGACATCGAACGCGCCCGCATTGGGAACACTCGCGAAGTGCCGGTCGAGGTGCTGGTGAACGGATTCCCGGTGGCGAAGAAGAATCTGCTCGCCGACGGGAAGTCCCACGACTTGGAGTTCGAGGTCGACATCAAGCAAAGCAGCTGGGTCGCGATGCGCGTCCTGCCCAGCTCGCACACCAATCCGATCTTCGTCATCGTCGACGGCAAGCCGATTCGCCCCTCACGCCGCAGCGTGGAATGGTGCCTAAAAGCCGTCGATCAATGCTGGTCGCAGAAGGAAAAATTCATGAAGGGCGCGGAGATTGATCAAGCCAAGGCGGCTTACGCGCATGCGCGGCAAGTTTATGAACGTTTGCTCAGCGAGAGCGCTGCCGACTGAAGGATCGTTCCGAAAAGATACGTAGAAACTCGGGAATCCGTCCGTATTTACAGGCCGAAACATGTCACACCATTGACACAACTGTTCATTTGCCTAGTCTGAGAGAGTCAATTATGGAAGCACTCACGTCACGACAGCAGCAGGTTCTGGATTACATCCAGACCAGCCAAACCCAGCACGGTGTCGTTCCGACGATGCGCGAAATTGCGCGTCAGTTCGGATTCCGTAGCATGACCGCCGCCGCGGACCACGTTCGCGCGCTCCGCCGAAAAGGTTACCTCGTCCATCATCCGCGCGCAGCACGGTCCCATTCCGTGATTCCCGCCATGCAAACGATGGTGCCGCGTTCGCTCATCAACGTTCCGCTTTACGGAACCATCCCGGCCGGCTTCGCCGACGAACGCACTCAGGAAGCCGAACGCACCGTCGCCATCGACCTCGAAACGCTCGGCCTGCGCTCAGACTCGAAGATCTTCGCGCTCGAAGTCCGCGGCGACTCGATGATCAACCGTCACATCTGCGACGGCGACATCGCCATCATCGATCGTTCCCGCACGCCCAAGCAGGGCGATGTGGTAGCCGCGCTCATCGATCGCGAGAGCACGCTCAAGACGCTCGAGTTCGAGAACGGCCGGCCTTACCTCCGCGCCGAGAATCCGCACTACCTCAACCTGCATCCCAGCCATGAGCTGTTGATTCAGGGCGTAATGGTGGCGCTGGTGAGACGGCACGTGTAAGAGGACGATCTGTAAAGCAAGAGCCGCGGTGAGGAGGCTCTGATTCCGCGGGCGCCTGACCGGGGAAGAACCTCGTTTCGTCCACATGTCTCCCAATGTGACCGGAATTCTTGCCGAATCGAATCCGGACCGGGCTCGTCGATCTTCCCACTTATGAAATTCCTCTCCTTGCTGGCCGCGTCGCTTTGCTTGCTGACGACCTCTCAGGCCGCCGACCTCCGTCTCGGCCTCGTCGGGCTTGATACGTCGCACGTCACGGCGTTCACCGAGATTCTCCACAACGAGAAGGCAAAGGACCACGTGCCCGGCACGCGCGTCGTCGCGGCCTTCAAGGGCGGCAGCGCGGACATTCCGTCCAGCATCGGCAAGGTCGAGGAATACACCACCGCCTTGCGCGAGAAATACGGCGTGAAGATTTACGAAACGATCGAGCAGGTCTGCGCGAACGTCGACGCCGTGCTCATCACCGCCGTCGATGGACGGCCGCATCTCGAACAGGCCCGCATCGTCATCGCGGCGAAGAAGCCGCTCTACCTCGACAAGCCAGTCGGCGGCACCTTGCGTGACGCGATTGAGATTTATCGCCTCGCCGAGGCCGCGGGCGTTCCCATCTTCAGCTCCTCCTCTCTGCGTTTCGCGAAGACCACCCAGGCCGTGCGCAATGGCAGCATCGGCAAGGTGCTCAGCGCCGAGACGTCGAGCCCGTCGCCGCTGGAGCCGAATCATCCGGACCTGTTCTGGTACGGCGTCCACGGCTGCGAATCGCTTTTCACCGTCATGGGCACCGGCTGCGAAACCGTCGAGCGCCGCACAACCGCCGATGGCAAGATCGAGGTCATCGGCAAGTGGAAGGGCGGCCGCACCGGCATCTTCCGCGAAGGCCCGGGCTACAGTGGCAAAGCCATTGGCGAGAAGGGCGAGTCGCCGGTCGGCTCCTTCGATGGCTACGCGCCGCTCGTCGTGGAAATCGTGAAGTTCCTCCAGACCAAGCAGCCGCCGGTTTCGCCCGCCGAAACCATCGAGCTCTTCGCCTTCATGGAGGCTGCGGACGAGAGCAAACGTCAGGACGGCAAGCCGGTGGCTCTTGCCGACGTTCTCGCCAAGGCGAAAGCCAAGCCTTAAACGAATCGCGCGCGTCCGTGGTTATGTGCATCCGGAGCATTTGGTGGTTCAGTCTCGTTGCGTTGGTCCTGTGTGGGTTCGCTCCCGCTGGACGTGCAGCCGACGAGGCTGCAACGCCCGTCGCGTTGGTGAAGGAGGCGCTGGTCGCGATGGAGAAATCCAAAGTCAGTCGCTGGGCCTACACGATGACCTCTGTGGTCGAAGGGAAGAAGACCGTGGAGAAGCACGACCCGTCCGCACCGCGCGGCCGGCGTTGGGAACTCGTCTCGAAAGACGGTAAGACGCCAACCGATGCCGAGCGTCGCGACTACGCGAAGAAGCGGAAGCGCGAGTCCGGCATGAGCCAGTTGAACCTGAAGGAACTCGTCGACCTCAGCAGCGTAAGGATCGAGAAGGAAGACGAAGACCAGATGACCTGTACCGTTCGACTCAAAACGGACAGCCAAGAGATCCGGACGATCGCCGAAAAGATGAAAGGTCAGTTGGTCGTGCGCAAAACCTCGCCTGCAATTGAAGCATTCGAGTTCATCAACACCGAGCGCATCGGCAAGCGCGGTGTCTTCAGCATCAGCGAATTGAGGGTCGGCATGACCTACACGTTCGATCCAATGGTTGGAGAACTTCTGCCGGCGTCCTTCAGCATGCGCCTGCGCGGACGCGCGCTGCTGGTGAAGTCCCTGAACTCCGATTCGGAGGTGACGTTCAGCGACTTCCGGCGTCCAGAGAAGCCAACGGCCAGCCCCACGAAAGCCGACTAATCGACGCCAGCGTTCTCGCGATGATACCGCGTGACGATGTTCGGATCGGGATTCAATGACACCGTGGCCTTCTGTTTGCCGTCGTAGGGCAGCAGGTTCAGCACGTAGCGCATGCTTTCGAGCCGCGCCTTCCGCTTGTTGTTCGCCTGAACGATAATCCACGGGCTGAACGCCGTGTGCGTGCGCGCAAACATCTCCTCCTTGTAGCGCGTGTAAACATCCCACCGGCCCTGCGCGATTTCGTCCACGGGACTGAACTTCCATTGCTTGAGCGGGTTCTCTTTGCGCGCCTCGAAGCGTCGCAGTTGCTCGGCTTTCGAGATTGAGAACCAGAACTTGATGGTGAGCACGCCATCTTCGTACAGCATGTGCTCGAACTCCGGCACCTGTCGCATGAACTGCTGATATTGCAGGGTCGTGCAGAAGTTGTTCACCGGTTCCACGACCGCGCGGTTGTACCAGCTGCGATCGAAAAACACGATCTCGCCCGCGTTCGGGAGCTGACGCGAGTAGCGCTGGAAATACCACTGCCCGTTCTCCTCTCTGGTCGGCTTCGGCAGCGCAACGACCCGCATCGCACGCGGATTGAGATGTTGCGTGAAGCGCCGGATGGTTCCGCCCTTGCCCGCGGCGTCGCGGCCCTCGAAGAGAATTGCCACACGCTTGCCCTTGTCTTGAATCCAACGCTGCAACTTCACGAGCTCGACCTGCAGTTCCTTCAGCTCGGTTTCGTAGCGCAGAGTGTTCACGACGCGACGGAGGCGGATGCGTTTCGAGCGCAGCAGCTCAATCAACGCACGGCGCGTGTTCAGACGCCGAAAATCGTCTGGCGTGAGTTTGAACGTCGATTCCTGGATCGGAACTTTCGGGCTCGCGGGCTTCCTGCCAGTGCCCGCACTGCGTCGCCGCAAGGTGGTGGTGTCCGCCGACGCCGGGCTGGGACTCGCGGTTTCCGTGGTCGTGGGAGCGGTCGACGAGGCAATGGTGGATTCTTCGATGCGCGTGTTCATTCCCTCTTTATCGTCCATTCATCGCGTGGTCGCATTCCAGAATTTGCCAAAATGTTGCCTCCATCCAAAACACGTCAGCCTACTGACGGCTGGCATCATGCCGATGGCGAACTTCGGCCACATCCGGATTCAGATTGCCGCCCGCGCCAAAACCCATTATCCGACAAGGCAAATGACGCTGCGCACTCTTGCCTCTCTCGTGTTCGCCTTTGTTTCGTTTGCCACGCTCCGCACGCAGGCCGCTGAAAACGCCTCGAAGTTTCCCTGCCCCGAAAACGAGATCGCGCGCTACACCGCGCATCGCGTTACCGAGACGATCCACATCGACGGCAAACTCGACGAAGCCGTCTGGAGCCGCGCGCCGAAGTCGCCGCGCTTCGTGGACATCCTCACCGGCGGCCGCACCATTCACGATACGCACGCGATGGTTGTCTGGGACGAAACGAACCTCTACGTCGCCTACCACATTGAGGAACCGTTCGTCCACGCGAAGTACACGAATTACAACGACCCGATCTACTACGACAACGACGTCGAGTTCTTCATCGCCGGCCGCGACGCCTACTACGAATTCGAGATCAACGGTTTCAACACCGCCTACGAAGTTTTCTTCATCTGGAACGACGCCTACGAAAACGGCGGCTTCTCGAAGGCGCCTGAGTTCGCCCGCAACAAACTCACGCCGTTCAATGGCGTCGGCTTCACCAAACATCCGCGCGGTGGTCGGCTCGGCAATTTCAACTGGCCGTTCCCCGGCAAGAAAACCGCCGTTCACATCGACGGCACGATCAACAACGACAAGGATCGCGATCGCGGCTGGACCGTGGAACTCGCCTTCCCGTGGAAAGGTCTCGAATGGCTCGCCAAGGCCGAGAACCGCTCGCTGCCGCCTCAGGAAGGCGATGTGTGGCGCATGGATTTTTCGCGCTTCAACACCTACAAGGAAGCGCCGCCTGCGAAGGATTCCGGCGGCTGGGTCTGGACGCGCCACGGCATCTGGGATTCGCACATTCCGGAATGCTTCGCCCACGTGACGTTCAGCACCACGCCCGTCGAGAAGCTTCCGGCCAGCTCGACGAAGTAGCCCGCGCTTCGAGCACGCATCACCCGCGCTCCCGATTCGTCACCCGCCCGGCCATCACGCCGGGGACCGAAGCTCGCCGGCGGGTCTTGAGATTCTCCGCACAGGCGGGCCTTGCCGGAGCCACAATCCGTTTGCCCGGCCTCGTGATTTCTGTGATAACTCAGCGAGTAACACCTCCAGTCTCGTCGTTATGAATATCAGCACTCGCATCCTTGCCCTCGGCCTCCTCGCGTCCGCACTCATCGCTCCATGCGCCGCCAATGCCGCATCGCCGGTCATCATCTCCGAGTTCATGGCCGCGAACTCGACCACGCTCTCGGACGAGGACGGCGAGTTCTCGGACTGGATCGAGCTCTACAATGCGTCCTCGGCGACGGTTAACCTGCTCAACTGGGCGCTGACCGACAACGCCGGTTCACCGACCAAGTGGCGCTTCCCAGCCACCAACGTTCCGCCCGGCGGGTTCATCACTGTCTTCGCCTCGGAGAAAAATCGCCGATCGCCCGGCGCGCCTCTGCACACGAACTTCAAACTCGGCGCCGGCGGCGAATATCTCGCGCTCGTGGAGCCCGACGGCGTCACCGTCGCCACCCAGTTTTCACCCGCGTTCCCGGCACAGGTCACCGACGTCTCCTTCGGCTTCGGCCTGGAAACAACCTCCTTCACGCTGCTCCCCACCAACGCCGCCGTGCGCGCGTTGGTGCCTGCGAACGGCGCACTGGGGAGTGCGTGGACGTTGCCCGTGTTCGACGATTCGTCGTGGATCGCCGGCTCCGGCGCCGTCGGTTTCGACATCGGCGTGCCTGACCCGGTTGAAGATCTCTATTCCGCAGCTGTCAGCAGCGCCGCGCCGATTGCCTGGTGGCGCTTCAGCGAAACCACCGGAACCGCCGCCGCCAACTCCGGTTCCCTCGGCGCGGCCATCAGCGCCACGTATCAAGGCAGCCCAACGTTGAATCAGCCCGGCCCGCGTCCGACCGCGTTCGGCGGCTTCGAAACAACGAACGCCGCGCCACGCTTGAACGGCACCACTGGCCGCATTCAGGTCACGGACAACGCCGCGTTCGATTTCGGCACCGGCGCCTACTCGATCGCGATGTGGTTCAATCCAGCCAACGCCACCGCACGCGGCGATCTTTTCACCTACAAGGCAACCGGCAACGACTACGGCATCCACATGGCGTCGTCCGGCGCGAACACCATCAGCGTTTATCACAACGCGTTCATTGGCACCGGCGGCACCGTGGCGAACAACCAGTGGAACTTCCTCGTCGTGACCCGCAACGCCAGCGGTCTCACCACGGCCTACCTCAACGGCGTCGCCATCCTTAGCGGCAATGACACCGCTTCGATGAGCATCGCCAACGATCTCGTCATCGGCGCGAATCATTCCGGTGTGCCATCCGCGATCAGCATTCCATTCAATGGCCTGCTCGACGAAGTCGCCCTCTACAATCGCGCGCTCTCGACCGACGAGATCACCCGCCAGTATCAAACCGCCCTGAGCGGCGGCGCGTCCTACACGGCGTTCCTTGGCACCGATCTCCGCACCGCGATGCACGGCGTGAACAGCTCCGCTTACCTGCGTCTTCCATTCACCGTCACCAACGTCGCCGAGGTCGATCGACTGCTGCTCCGGCTGCGTTACGACGACGGATTCGTGGCCTATCTGAACGGTCAGGAGATCCTTTCCGCCAACGCCGCCGTCGCGAAC
The DNA here is from genome assembly GCA_964491875.1 of uncultured Bifidobacterium sp. GTDB lineage: Bacteria > Verrucomicrobiota > Verrucomicrobiia > Limisphaerales > JADJPG01 > JADJPG01. Next base: position 31,983 of record CAZBIC010000043.1, on the reverse strand, counting down.
GACTGGAACGCCGCAGCCACCGCCCGCCACGCGGACAATGCCGCGCTTGCCTTCGAGGAGTTCAATCTGAATGACGCTCGCGGCGCGCTCGTGGTCGGGCAGAACGTCCTCGCCATTCACGGCCTGAACATTAGCGCGGACAACTCCGACTTTCTCCTGCACGCGGAACTCACCGCCACCTGCTTCGGCGCGCTCGGCAACGTTCCCCGCTATTTCACTCAACCGACCGCCGGCAACGTCAACGGTGTCGGGTCGGCGGATCTCGGACCGATCATCACCGGCGTGCAGTTCACCCCGGCGCTGCCGACTCGTCCGTCCGACACGGACGACATTACGGTCACGGCGCGCGTGAGCCCATCGTTCAGCGCCGTGACAAACATCACCCTTCGTTACCGCGTGATGTATGGCGCGACCAACTTCCTTCCCATGCTCGATGACGGCGCCCACGGCGATGGCGTGGCCGGCGACGGCGTCTTCGGCGCGATCATTCCCGCGTCCGCCTCGACGCCTGGACAGATGGTTCGCTTCCTCGTGACCGCAAGCGACGCCACCGGCCGCACCTCGCGCTGGCCGCTGTTTGAAGATCCGCTTGGCTCGGCAGAATATCTCGGCACCGTCGTGGCGAATCCCGCCGTCAGCAGCACGCTGCCGATCTTCGAATGGTTCACAGCGGATGTCCCGAACTCCACCACCCGCGTCGGCACTCGCGCCTCCGTCCTGTTGAACGGCGAGTTCTTCGACAACGTTTTCGTCCGCACCCGCGGCTCAGCGACGACCTCCGGCCAGAAATTTGACTTCAATCGCGGCCAGCATCCGAAGGTCAGCGACCTCGTCGGCCGCGTGGAGGAAATCAATCTCAACGGCGGTGGCTCTGACCCCACGCTGCTCCGCCCGCCGATCGCGTTCGAGACGTTCCACATCGCGGGAAGCCTCTCACTTCACTCGCATCACATGCTGCTGCGCCGAAACGCCGGTGCGGACCGCGTCGCGATCTATGTTGAACAGCCAGACGACGAGTATCTGGAAGCTCGCGGGCTCGATCCCGAGGGCGCGCTCTACAAGTTCGACCAGCGGAGCAATCTGAACCCGATCTTCTCCGACTCCACGGACGGCGTGCAGAAGCGCACGCGTCGCTACGAGGACAACTCCGACCTGCAAGCGTTCGTGAACGGACTGAACCTTGCCGACCAGAACGCGCGCATCGCGCACTTCTTCGACAACGCCAATGTGCCGAACCTGATCAACTACGTCGCCGTGCGCGCCATCAACATGGACTCCGACGACGTACGCAAGAACATGTACATGTATCGCGACACGCGAGGCACCGGCGAATGGTTCATCCTCCCGTGGGACAAGGACTGGACCTACGGGATCGAGGGCGACGGCGGCACATTTCTCCGTCACCCGTTCTTCGGCGATCAATTCCACGCCAAGCAGAACGCCAATCAATACAGCGTGCTCTGGACAGTCATCTTCAACGACCCACCGCTACGTGAGATGTATTTGCGCCGGCTCCGTACGTTGATGGATCAATACCTTCAGCCGCCCGGCACGCCCGCGGCCAGCGGCTGGTTTGAGCAACGCGTCGACCAATGGTATCGCAGTCTGTCCAACGCTTTTCCCGGCACTCTTGCCAACGTGAATGCCATCAAAAACTACTTCCCGACACGGCGCACGGATTTGTTCGTCACCTACTCCGTCACCAACACGGCGCGGCCCGCCGCCGACCGTTTGATTCCTGAACTGCTGCCCATCAACGCCGGCGTCGCGATCGCGGCGGCTGATTTTAATCCCACGTCCGGCAATCAGGCCGAGGAATACATCTGCCTCACCAACGCGCTGCCGTTCGCCGTCGACATCTCCGGCTGGCAACTCGATGGCGCGGTGCAGCACACCTTCGCCGCCGGCACCGTCGTCCGCGGGAACAACGTCATGTATGTCTCGCCAAACGTGAACGCCTTCCGCGCCCGCACCACCGGACCACGCGGCGGCCTCGGGCTTTTCGTGCAGGGCAATTATCGTGGCCAGCTCTCAGCGCGCGGTGAGGGCATTCGATTGGTCGATCACTTCGGTAACACGCGACAGACCTTCGCCTACACCGGCGCACCGAGCCTCGCGCAGCAGTTTCTGCGCGTCACCGAGATCATGTATCACCCGACGGCGCTCGCCGGTAACACCAACGCCGCGGAAGACTTCGAGTTCATCGAACTGCGCAACATCTCGCCAACCGTGACCCTCAACTTGAACGGCGTTCGTTTCGTCGGCGGCATCGAGTTCGACTTCACCAACGCCGGTGGCAGCACGCTCTCGCCGGGACAACGCGTGGTAGTGGTGAAGAACGGTCTCGCGTTCGCGTCGCGCTACGGCTGGAACGCGCCGTTGGTCGCCGGTCAATACACCGGCAGCCTCGAGAACAACGGCGAACGCATCCGTCTCGTCGACGCCGCAGGCGAGGAGGTCCTCGACTTCAGCTACAACAACTCGTGGCAGCCGATGACCGATGGCCTCGGCTTCTCACTCGTGGTCGTGGACGAAAACGCCGTGCCTGACTCCTGGAATAATCGTTCACAATGGCGTCTCAGCGGATTCCTCGGCGGAACGCCGTCATGGGAGGATCCCGGAACGCCAAACATCCCGCCGATCTTGATCAACGAATTGTTGTCAGCCTCGACTCCTCCGCAAATCGACACAATCGAACTCTACAATCCCAACGCGAGTCCGGTGGACATCGGCGGTTGGTACCTGACGGACGACTTTGGCACGGGCGCTCCCTTTATTATCCCCTTTAACACATTTGTCATCCCACGAGGCACAGTGATTCCGCCGCATGGATTCCTGACATTGACCGAGGCTGATCTAAGGCAGGGAGGCCCTGGCTTTGCGTTTCGATCTGACAGCGACGAAGCGGGACTCTTCTCGGCGGACGCAAACGGGAATTTCACCGGCTACGCACACGGATTTAGCTTCGGCGCAGCGGAGGCGGGGGTTTCGTTCGGGCGACATCTGACCAGCATCGGCGAGGAACATTTTGTTCCCCAATCGTTTCAAACTTTTGGCACCACTAACTCAGGCCCGCGCGTCGGGCCGATTATCATCAACGAAATCCACTATCATCCGGCCGAGTTCGCCGACGGTAGCGACAACAGCGACGACGAGTTCATTGAGATCCTAAACATCTCCGGCGCCAGCGTGCCGCTCTTCAATCCCGCCAACCCAGCCAACACTTGGCGCCTCAGCGGCGGAGTGGACTTCACCTTCCCGGCGATGGTCGTACTCGCCCCTAGCGAGTTCGCATTGCTGGTGAACTTCAATCCCACCAACGTCGCACAGCTGGCCGCGTTCCGCGCGAAGTTCGGCGTGGCGACGGGCCTTCAGATTTTCGGTCCCTACAGAGGCCAGCTCTCGAATGACGGAGAAGATGTCGAGCTGAAGAAGCCGACCACGCCGCTGCCGGCCGGCGTGCCGTATGTGTTGGTCGACAAGGTGAGCTATGGCGATTCCTCTCCCTGGCCCGCAGGCGCCGATGGCTTCGGCCTCTCACTCCAACGCATCAACGCAACCTCCTATGGAAACGATCCCGCGAATTGGCTCGCCGCTGAGCCCACCGCCGCGAGCAGCCATGTCGGCGCCGGAAGCGCGCCAGTTCTCGTCACGCAACCGCAGAGCCAGACCGTCGTGGCGTTCTCCAGTCCCGTGCTCGGCGTCACGGCGGGCGGCACTGGACCGTTCCGTTACCAATGGCGTTTCAAAGGCGCGAATCTGGCAGGCGCCACAAACGCACTGCTCTTCCTCTCGAACATCCAGCCGGATCAGAACGGCGCCTACCAGTGCATGGTCGCGAACGCCAACGGTTCCGTGGTCAGCAGCAACGCGATCATCTCGATTATCTACGGCGCCGCGATCCTCGCGCAGCCGCAGAGCGTCAGCCTGCGCGGGTCCACGAACGCGATCGACTACGGCAGCACCACGAATCGCAGCGTGACCTTCAACGTGGCCGCCTACAGTTCCTCGGCCGTCACCTATCAGTGGCGTTTCAACGGCGCACCGATTCCCGGAGCCACCACGCCCTCGCTCACCATCAGCAATGTCACGCTGGCGCAGGATGGTTCATACGATGTCGAGGTCACCGACGCGATTGGTTTGCTCACCAGCAACCCAGCGCGGCTCTCCGTGTTGGTCACGCCGATCATCGTTCAGCCCCCCGTCAACCAAACCGTTGTCGCCGGCAGCGACATCACGTTCAGCATCGGCATTTCCGGAAATCCGGCGCCGTTCAGCTACTCGTGGCGCCGCGGCTCGACCCCGGTGACGAACGTCCTCGCCTCCAACAGCCGCGTGAACATTGTCACCGTCAACGCCAACACCGCGGGCTTCGTCCTCACCAACAACATTGTCGTATCGAACTTCACCTGCCGCATTGTGGTCACCAACGCTGCGTTCTCTGCTCCAGGCGCCAGCACGACCTTCACTGTCACGGTGATCGCGGATAGCGATGGCGACGGTTTGTCCGACCTGTTCGAACAAACCTTCTTCGGCAGCAGCACGGGCGGAAGCGCCTCTCTCGACTCCGACGGTGACGGGCTGACGAACGCGCAGGAACAAAAGGCCGGAACCGATCCGACGAACGCCGCGAGCTTCGTGAAGATCGACGCCATCGCCGCCGCCGGCTCGACGACACTGATCTTCGGCGCCATCTCGAATCGCACTTACTCCGTGCAATTCAGCGACAGCCTGAATCCCGGTAGCTGGAACACGCTCACGGCCGTCCCCGCCCGCTCCACGAACTGGACGGCGACCATCCAGGACGCCACGCCGAACGCGAATCGCTTTTACCGGCTGGCGACGCCGTGAGTTGGGAAGCCTGCTCAATCGGGCTCCGACCAGACCACATCCTTGATGTCAGGATCGGAGCCGAGAATTTCCCGTAGCGCATCCGTCAATCGGGTGAGCGGCGGCGGCGCGTCGATCTTTCGAAACAGTTTCTTCACAACCGGCTTGCTCGGCTCGGTGAAGCAAATGAATTCATCATCCTCGCCGTGCTGGTGACCGCAACCAATCGCCAGTCGGAAGCCGTCGTTTCGGACCGGTACATACCAGCCCCAATCCTCCGCAAATATTTCTTCGGCCTCGATGCCCTTGTCGCGGAGCTTCTCAACCAGATACTCCGCGAGACGCTTGCCCCAGAGCCCGGGGTTGATCTGCTCCTCCTCACCTTCATAGGGCGGAAACTTGGAGGATCGAAATTCGACATGAGTTTTCATCGCGTGCTTCTGCGACAACATCCGTCTGCTCGAGCCATTTCAATACATGGCGGAAGGTTAAAGAGTTCCACAAGCCATTTCCCGGCTTGCCGCGAACGCTAATTTCCCATCGGCTTAACGCCATGCAGAATCAGATTCGGATGGCGACGCCGCGGAGGTGTCGATGAGCTTCAAGATCGTCGGCATCGGTGAAGTCCTGTGGGACCTGTTGCCCGGCGGACGCCAGCTCGGTGGCGCTCCGGCCAACTTTACCTACCATGCGACGGCGTTGGGCGCAGATACACGTCTCGTCTCGCGCGTAGGACAAGACGAGTTGGGGCGCGAGACTTTGGAACGACTCGGCAAGCTCGGTGTCTCGACCGAGTGCGTCGAGATCGACGAACAGCTTCCCACCGGCAGCGTCGGCGTCACGGTCAGCGCCGGAGGTCAGCCGCATTACGAGATCTTCGAGAACGTCGCGTGGGACGCCATTCGCGGCGAATCTGCCGCGCGTCGCGCCGTCGCCGCGGCTGATGCCGTGTGCTTCGGTTCGCTCGCCCAGCGCAGCGCGATTTCGCGTACGGCGATTCAGGCACTTGTTGGCAAGGCACCAGGCTCGGCGTTGCGCATCTTCGACATCAATCTTCGCCAGCATTACCACTCGCCCGCCGTCATCGAGCAATCGCTCTTGCTCGCGAATGTCCTCAAGGTGAACGACGCCGAACTGCCGCGCCTCGTCGAATGGTTCGCGCTCACCGGCGATGTCCGCGCCCAGATTCAGCAACTCGCCGCCCGCTTCGCCCTTCGTGCCGTCGCGCTCACGCGCGGTGATGCCGGGAGCTTGTTGTTCGCTGATGGTCGCTGGTCGGAACACCCCGGGGTGTCCGCCACCGTTGTCGACACCATCGGCGCTGGCGATTCCTTCACGGCCGCGATGACGCTGGGTTTGCTGAAGAGCTGGGAACTGGACCGTATCAACGATCAGGCAAACCGTCTCGCAGCCTTTGTCTGTTCCCAGGCCGGGGCAACACCCCTGTTGCCCGAGGCGATTCGGCGCGGTTTCGAAGACTGACAGTCGCTCCGCGGTGAACAAATTCCCGTGGGTTTCGTCGGTCCATCTGCAACGCTCACACCATGAAACTCCGCTTCGCTCGCGCGCTTTCACTCGTCGCCTGCCTGTTCACCGCATCACTCGTCGCGGCGGACAAGAAACCGCTGAAAGTTTTCATCCTCGCCGGCCAGTCGAACATGGAGGGCCAGGCTGTCGCGGATCTTGAAGGCAAAGACTACAACAACGGCAAGGGAACGCTCGCCGTCTTGATGCGCGACGCGGCCTTCGCCGAAAAGTTCAAGCATCTCCGCGGCGCCGACGGCCAGTGGACGAGACGTGACGACGTCTGGGTGCGTTACCAACGCGAGCGCGGTCCGCTCCTTGCCGGCCCGTTGGGCATCGGCTTCGCTGTCTACGGCGGCACGCATCACTTCGGACCGGAACTGGAGTTCGGCCATGTCATCGGCGACGCGCTCGACGAACCGGTGCTGTTGATCAAGACCGCGTGGGGCGGGAAGAGTCTGTATCAAGACTTCCGACCGCCGTCGTCCGGCGGCGAAGTCGGGAAGTATTACCGGCTGATGATTCAGCAGGTGCGCGACGCGCTCGCGAACTTGAAGACGGAGTTTCCCGCGTACGACGGACGCGGTCACGAACTCGCGGGCTTCGTCTGGTATCATGGCTGGAACGACGGCGTGGACCCGAAGAACGCGATCCCGCAATACGAGACGAATCTCGTGAACCTCATCCGAGATGTGCGACGCGAGTTCAACACGCCCGCGTTGCCCGTGGTCATCGGCGAGATCACCGGCCCGTGGGTGCAGGCGCCCGCTGAGTGGACGAAGCTGCGGCAGGCGCAGGCGACAGCCGCAGCGCGACCTGAGTTCGCCGGCAACGTGACATTTGTTTCCACGCACGATTTTGTTCGCCCGGCACAGGATTCGCCGAATCCAACGCATGGACACCACGAGTTCGGCAACGCGGAAACGTATCTGCTCGTCGGCGAGGCGCTCGGTAGCGGGATGAAGATGTTGCTCGCGTCACCTGGCACGAACCGCGTCGAACTTCGCCTCACTGCGCCGCTCGACTTCCAAGTCTTCCAGCGCTCCAGCGCAACCAACGGTGACATTCGGATCGAAGGCAAACTGGCGCAGCCTGTCACCGGTCCGGCGATCATCGAAGCGCTGCTGATCGGCGGCAAGAGCAGCCCGGAATGGCAGAAGGTCGCCGAGCTGAAGACGGGACAGTCGTCGATTCGCGCGGAGCTTCCGGCTCCGGCCGGTGGATGGCATCAACTCGTCGTGCGCGTGCGGTTGGGTGAGGAGTTTCTTTCGCAGGCCAGCGTGCCGCATGTTGGCGTGGGAGAGGTTTTCGTCGTCGCCGGCCAGTCGAACTCCGCCAACCACGGCGAGGAGAAACAGAAGCCGGCGTCCGATCTCGTCGTCGCGTTCTCGGGCAAGAACTGGCAGCCCGCGAACGATCCGCAGCCGGGCGCGAGTGGTTCCGGCGGAAGCTTCCTGCCGCCGTTCGCGGACGCGATCGCCGCGAAGTTCAAAGTGCCGGTCGGCCTTGTCGCGGTCGGCGTCGGTGCGACGAGCGTTCGCGAGTGGCTGCCGCGCGGCACCCGTTTTCCGCAACCGCCCACGCTCACCGGCAACGTGACGCGTCTGGATTCCGGCGAATGGGAAAGCAAGGGCACACTGTTCAGCGCCAGCACCGCGCGCATGAAACAACTTGGTCTGCGCGGCTTTCGCGCCGTGCTCTGGCACCAGGGTGAATCCGACGCGAATCAGAAGGACGCGACACGCACTTTGCCCGGCGACTTGTATCAACAGTTCATGGAACAACTCATCCATGCGTCCCGCGGCGAAGTGGGCTGGGAGATTCCGTGGTTCGTCGCGCAGGCGAGCTACCATACGCCGGAAGATACCGGCTCGGCGGAGATTCGCGCCGCGCAGGCGGCGTTGTGGAAATCCGGCGTCGCGCTTGAAGGTCCGGACACCGATGCGTTGACCGGCGCGTTGCGCGATGGCGGCGGCAAAGGGGTTCACTTCAGCGGCGAAGGGCTGCGCGTCCACGGTGCAAAATGGGCGGAGAGAGTTTCGCCGTGGCTCGAGGCGCGTCTCGCTGAGAAACCGAAGCCGAAGATGTCCGGACCCATGCCACGACTGATCCTGCCGGGAATGGAAGACTTCACGCTCGATGGCCGTCGCGCGTTTGTGTTCCTGCCACCTTCGGACAAGCGCGCAACACCGCAGCCATGGATCTTCTACGCACCGACTTTGCCGGGATATCCGGATGGCGCGGAGCGTTGGATGCACGAGCAATTCCTCGCGGCGGGAATCGCGGTGGCGGGAATCGACGTCGGCGAAGCGTACGGCAGCCCGAACAGTCACGCTGCCTTCGGCGCGCTGCATCGCGAGCTGACGGAGAAACGCGGGTTCGCCGCCAAGGCGTGTTTGTTCGGACGCAGCCGCGGCGGGCTATGGGTGAGCAGCTGGGCCATCGCGCATCCGGACCGCGTCGCGGGCATCATCGGGATCTATCCAGTGTTCGACTTCCGCACGTATCCCGGATTGAAGAACGCCGCGCCGGCGTACGGATTATCGGAGCAGGAACTGGAATCGCGGCTCGCGGAGTTCAACCCCATCGCACGCATCGACACGCTGGCGAAAGCACGCGTCCCGGTGACGCTTATTCACGGTGACGTCGATACGGTCGTTCCGCTGCCGCAAAACTCCGGCGAGTTCGTTCGGCACTATCGCGACGCGGGCGCGGAGTCACTCGTGAAGCTGATCGTGCTGCGGGCGCAAGGTCACAACTTCTACGAAGGCTTTTTCCAGTCACAGGCGCTCGTGGACTTCGCCATCGAACGGGCACGTGCTGGTGCGATGAAGTAATTGGACAACGACGCAGTCTCGTAGACCGGCGCTTCATTCCCAGGCCAGCAATCTGTTGCCCGGTGGGGATCGCCCTGTTACGGTCGCGCCAACTTCAGACGTTATGAGAATCCGATGGACTCGATCTCACTCCCTCTCACTTTGCCTTTTCCTCGCGCTGCTACTCATTGGAGTCGTCGTGCCCGGCGCTCACCGCGTTTCCGCTGCGGCGGTTGACTACGAACTCCTGCACTCGTTCGGCTTCACGAATTTGATCGGCCGCAGCCCGGAGGCGGCACTCACGCTTGGGCGTGATGGGCGACTTTACGGGACCGCGCGTCTCGGCGGACGCGGCAATCGAGGCACGGTTTACACCATCCGCCCCGACGGTCTGGGCTATCTCGTGCTCCACAACTTCTACGGCACGAACGGCAGCTTGCCGACGGCCGAGGTCGTGGATGGGCCCGAAGGGAAGCTCTACGGAACGACGTTTCAGGGCGGCGCCGCGGACAAGGGTGTTGCGTATCGCATCGCCAAGGACGGAACGGAGTTCGAGCTGCTCCACGAGTTCGGCGCGGACGACAGCGACGGCGCCAATCCCGTGGGCAATCTGCTCGTCGGTCGCGACGGCTGGATCTACGGGACATGCTTCGCTGGTGGAACGACGAATGCGGGAACGATCTTTCGGCTGCGTCCTGACGGCACCGATTACACGACGCTGCGTCAACTCACCGCGGAGGATGGCTCGGCCATTCAGGCCGGTTTGATCGAAGCGCGCGACGGTCGGCTCTACGGCACGGCGAGTCGTGGCGGCGCGGATGACTTGGGCACCGTCTTCGGACTGAACACGGACGGCAGCGACTTCGCCGTGGTGCATGAATTCGACGGCCCGGACGGTACGAGCCCTGTCGCGAATCTTCTCGAAGGCAGCGACGGGGCACTCTACGGCAGCACGCGCGAGGGCGGCGTATCCGGTTTCGGCACGCTCTTTCGCGTTTCGGGTCGCGACCGGCGATTCGCGGTGTTGTGGGATTTCTGGGGCGGTGGATGGGACGGCTTTCGCCCGTTCTGCGCGCTGGTCGAGGGCAGCGACGGTGCGCTGTATGGCACAACGGCGGGTGGCGGCACGGCCGAAGGTGGCATTCTGTTTCGCATCAACAAGGACGGCAGCGCTTACGAAATTCTCCGCAGCTTCGGCACGATATTCGTCGATGGCGCGAATCCTTTCTGCGGCCTCACCCGCATCGCCGGCGATCGTTTGGTCGGGATCACCTTCGCGGGCGGCGGCTCCGGCGGCGGATCAATGTTCACCGTGCGCGAGGACGGCTCGGACTACGGCGTGTTATGGAGCTTCTCGATCAGCGGTGGCGATGGCGTGAACGCCCGCTCGGAACTCATCGAAGGCAGCGACGGCGCGCTTTACGGCACGACCGATGCCGGTGGTTACTACGGTCTGGGGACAGTCTATCGCATGCAGAAAGGCGGCGGCGGTTTCGCGATCCTCCACGACTTCATGGGAACCAACAACGAAGGGCGCGGACCCATCTCGGCGCTCATCGAAGGGCGCGACGGTTTCCTCTACGGCACCACGAGCGGAGAGGAAACCAACGGCACCACGCTCACGAGCGGCATTCTCTTCAAGCTCGCGAAGGACGGTACGCAGTTCACGAATCTTCACGCATTCACATCTCCCGTGAACCGCATCAACATGGACGGCATTCGACCCGTCGGCGCGCCGTTGGAAGGACAGGACGGATCGCTCTACGGCTTCACAGGCAGTTCCGGCACGAATGGGTTCGGGACGCTCTATCGCATCGCAACGGATGGCTCGACGTTTGAAGTGATTTACCAGCTCAACCGCACAAACGGCGGATTCGCCGGGGCGTCACCGATTCAAGGCAGCGATGGCCTGCTCTACTGCGTGTCCGCTGGATCGCCGCAGCGCACCAACGGCGCCGTGTTTCGCGTCAGCACCAACGGCACTGATCTGCTCGTGCTGCGCAGCTTTAACGGTGGCGATGGTTCCGTTCCGGTGGCGAAACTGCTCGAAGCCAGCGACGGCCGCATCTACGGCACGACCACCAACGGCGGGCTCGCCGGTCGCGGCACGATTTTTCGCGTGGAGAAGGATGGATCGCATTTCACCATCCTGCGGAGCTTCCGCGGCGGCTCGCGCGATGGAGCGAATCCGTTCTCCAGCTTGATCGAAGGTGAAGATGGCGAACTGTACGGCACCACGCGCAATGGGGGTTTTCGTGATCGCGGGATGATCTTTCGCATTGGTAAGGACGGGCTTCGCTACGCGGCGCTGCACCATTTCTTCGACAGCGATCCGATCGGTGGTCGGTCCGCGTCGGCCTTGTGGCAGAGCGCGGACGGCGCGTTCTACGGGACGACCCCGATTGGGGGAGAGCTCGGGCAAGGACTGATCTTCCGGGTGACGAAGCGCTTCCCCTATCTCGAAACGGCGTTAAGTCCCTATGGATTTACGTTCAGCTTCAACGGGGTGACGAACCAGCCTTATCAGCTCCAGCGCTCCACCAACCTGACAGAATGGACGACGCTGGAAACGATCACGTTGTCGGAACCCTACTTTCTCTTTGAGGACACCAATGCACCGGCTGGTGCGGCTTTCTACCGGATGCTGCCGACGGCGCCATGAGGTTCAGCTGATGAACTTCGGATCGTAGACCGTCCCGAGTCCGTGCTTGCGCAGCAGCTCGACGAACTTCGCGATGCCCCGCTTCTCGTCCGCGCCGAGATGATAGTGGATGTGCCAGCTCAGGTAATCGCGGCGGAACTCCTTCGTGAACTCCGAGCGATGCTGGATGCTGTATTCCAGCGTCTCCAGGCCGAACGCCTTCGCCTCGCGCAACGCCCGGCGAATGTTCGTGGTGTCCACTCCGCGGCGGAGCGCCCAGGCGGCGTAGACAAATGGCAGCTTGGTGAGTTCCGCCCATGCCGCGCCGAGATCCCAAATCTCATGTTCGTGCGGCGCGAGCGCGAAGCGAATGGCCGGATCGCCGATGAGCAGGACGGCATCGTGATGCGACGCGTCGTCGTAATTCGCCAGCGGCGAGAAGTCCGGCTTCAATCCGCGTTCGGCGAGCAGAACCTTCAGCAGATTCACGCTGGTGAGCGAGGCGGTGTCGCAGAAGATGTGATGCGTTTCCTCCAACGGCTTCCGATGCGCGAGAAAGACACTGCGCACTTCACCTAGAGACGCGACGGCGATATTGTCGAGAATGTCGTAGCTGTCCTCAAACAACGCCGCGGTAATGCTGACAAGCGCAGCGTCGAGCTTGCCCTCTCGGAGCAACAGCGCCAGCTGCGAGGGCGGGGCGAAAACGATCTGATCCTCCAGTCCGCGCGTGAGCGGAACAGAATTCAGGTAGGGGACCGAACCCACCCGCATAGGCGCCAGCGGGATGTCCTCGAGATCACTTTCCTGCTGCCGGACCTTGATGAGCTGTTCGCGCTCCAGCCGCCGCGCGAGATCGCCCGGCGATTCGCTCATGAAGGACCGCAGGTTCAATGGATCTTCAGAGGGCTTCATGCGATGAATCAGCTCACGCAGTGGCGAGGTTCTTCTCCAGGACGGACGATGATTTGGCGCCGCCGCCGTCGTCCGTCGACGTGGGTTGATCCCAAATCTTCACCGGTTCGTAGAAGGTATTGCGCTGAACCGGCACGCGACCGGTTTCGCGAATGGCCTTCACCATGTCCGTCTCGGTCTGGAGCTGCGGCACACCGGACCCGGCCATGCGAAAGATGTGTTCTTCGATGATCGTGCCGTGAATGTCGTCCGCGCCGTAGCTCAACGCGACCTGTGCGAGCTTCATGCCAAGCCCAACCCAGTAGGCAGTGATGTGATCGAAGTTATCGAGGTAGATGCGGCTGATGGCGATGGTGCGCAGCGAATCGAAACCGGTCGGCGGCGTTTGCACGGGGATGCGGTTGTTCTCGGGCTGATACGCCAGCGGGATGAAGCCGGTGAAGCCGCGCGTTTCGTCCTGGAGCGAGCGCAACTGGCGGAGATGATCGACGCGGTCCGCGAGCGACTCGACGTGGCCGTAGAGCATGGTGCAGGTGCTGCGACCGCCCATCTGATGCCAGATGCGATGCACGTCGAGGTATTCCTCCGCGGATTCCTTGCCCTTGGCGATGGCCGCGCGCACTTCCTTGCGAAAGATCTCCGCGCCACCGCCGGTGAGGGAATCGAGTCCGGCAGCCTTGAGCTCCGTCAGCGTTTCCTTCACGGTTTTCTTGGCCAGCCAGGCGAGGTGCAGAATCTCGATCGCGGTGAAGCATTTGAGCTGGAGCCGCGCATCGAGCTGCTTCAATCCCCGCAGCATGTCCGTGTAGTAACTGAACGGCAGCGAGGGATGCAGGCCGCCGACGATGTGCATCTCAGTGATGCCGATGCCGAGGGCTTCGCGCGCCTTTTGCACGATCTCCTCGACCGTGTGCTGAAAGCCGTCTGCATCGCGCTTCTTGCGGGCGAAAGCGCAGAACTGGCAGGACAGAATGCAATAGTTCGAGTAGTTGACGTAGCGATTGATGATGTAGCTGGCGCGCTCGCCCACCTTGCGTTGTCGGACGAAATCCGCGATGGCGCCGACGGCGTTCAGGTCCTTGCTCTCAAAGAGGCGCAGGGCGTCGGCTTCGGAGATGCGTTCGCCGGCCACGACTTTATCGTAGATGTCGCGCAGTTCGCTGTTTCGCAGAGAAAAATTCATTTCATCACCCTGAAGTTCGGAAAGACCACCTCCGCCAGCGTGACGAGGAGGAAGACAGTGCTGACGACGGCGTTGAGCTTGAAGAAGGCGGTGTTGATCCACTTCAGGCTTCGCCGGCGCGCCAGCCAGTGCTCCAGCACGAGGCAGCCGAGGATGAAAATCAGGCCGCAGAAGTATGCCACCCGGAACCGGCAAAGCAAACCGAAGACAACGAGCAATCCCCACATGAACATGTGGGAGATGAACGCGGCGGTGAGTGCATTCTGCGGTCCCCAGGCCACGACCAGGGAATGGAGCTTCTGCCGGCGGTCGAACTCGTAATCCTGCAACGCATAGATGATGTCGAAGCCGATCAGCCAGAACACCACGCAGATCGCGAGCAGAAGTGGAACGAGCGCCGTCGTCGGGCCAAGGACTGGCGAAAAGTGAAGGCTGCCCGTCACCGCCAGCCACGCGCCGATCGGCGCCAGTGCCAGCGCGATGCCAAGCCAGACGTGGGTGTAGTCGGTAAATCGTTTCGTCAGCGAATAGAAGCACACGACGAACAGCGCCACGGGCGAAAGGTAGAAGCAGAGGGGATTCAGAAACCAGCTGGCGGCAATCAAACCGGCAGCGCTCATCACGCAAAGCGTCCAAGCGCTCGCGAGGCTGATCTGACCAGCGGGGAGATGGCGCATTGCCGTGCGGGGGTTCGCCGCATCGAACTTTCGATCGACGATGCGATTGAAGGCCATGGCGCAGGTCCGGGCGCAAACCATCGCCGCCACGATGAGCAGGAATGTTTTCAGGCCGGGCCAGCCGCGATTTTCCCGCGCAGCAATGGCCATGGCCGCCAGGGCGAATGGCAGGGCGAAGATGGTGTGGGAGAACTTGACGAATTCACCCCATTTGCGAATCACGTTCAGCATTCGCCATCAGGCGCAGCGTGGCGCGTCGGAGCGTTGAACCGCCCCAGGAAAGTTACCCGTTTCATGAATCAAACTATGGCGGCGGATATTTGGGCGGAGCAAGCCCGATCGATGTTCGCGCGTGGGAGGAATTCGTCGTCCGTGAGACAACTGACTTGTTTCGGGCGGAGCTCTCAGCCAGATGTATTGCGTGTCGCGAATTCGTGAATGGATTGTGGTGGGATGTGCGGCGCTCGCGTTCGCGGGCTGCCAGACAACTTCAGAGCGTCCCGTCAACCCTTCGACTTCGCTCACGACCACTTCACTGCCAGAGCCCATGACAGTGGCACCCGCAGCTCCGTTGACGCTGCCACCACCTCAACTTCCTCCTGCAAATGGCGGTCCAGTCGTTTCGCCTTCCGCGCTTCCGACCGTAACGGCGCCGGTACCCCGAGAAAGTCCGACCATCAACGGGCGTCCCTGGCCCGCCGACTGGTTCAATGCGTGGGTGCCGCTCGAGAGCTGGGGACGATTCAACGGGTTACCCAAGCCCCAACTGCTGTCGGGCGGGAAAGAGCCGCTCTACCAACTTCAATCCAGTAACGGGCTTGTCCTCGTCAAGATCGGCAGTCAGTCGGTGAACATCGCCGGCATGCAACTCGGGCTGGGATTCGCGCCGAGGCTCATCCGGGGCTTTCCTTACATCCATTCGCTCGATGCGCAAAAGACGCTCCAGGCCATGATCGACTCGGTTTATCGCCTACCCCAGACCAACCGCACGATCGTCATCGACGCCGGTCACGGGGGGCGCGATAGCGGCGCGCTCAGCTGCATCGGGCATGACCACGAGAAGTATTTCACCTTGGACTGGGCTCGCCGTCTCGCGCCGTTGCTCACCGCTCGCGGATGGAATGTCGTGATGACCCGCACGAACGACACCGAGTTGTCCCTCGCCGATCGGGTTGCCATCGCCGACCGGGTAAAGGCGGACGTTTTCCTCAGTCTCCATTTCAATTCCGGAGTTCCAAATCGCGACCTCACCGGTTTGGAAACCTACTGCCTGACGCCAACGGGGCTGCCATCCAATCTCGTCCGGGACGACGAGGATGACGTTCGCCAGGCGCATCCGAACAACCTGTTCGATCAACAAAATGTCCAACTCGCCTCCCGTCTCCACAGTTCCCTGCTGCGTTCCACTGGCGCCGTTGATCGCGGCGTCCGCCGGGCACGCTTTATGGCGGTGTTGCGATATCAGAACCGGCCGGCGGTATTGGTCGAAGGGGGATATCTCTCGAACACCGGCGAAGCCCGACGGATCGCCACCCCGGAATATCGACAAGCACTGGCGGAAGGCGTGGCGCGGGGATTGGATTAACGGCCGTTTTCGAGGAAGCGAATGAGCTCTGGCAGCAGTTTTGGCGGTGCATACCGACGAGCTTGAGGCAAAACAAAAAGGCGCACTCAAACGAGTGCGCCTTGGAGAAAAAATCAACTGCCGTTAAGGTCAGAGATTCGGAGGACGCGGATACTGCATGTGAACGCTTCCGCCGTCGTCGCCCTTGGCCAGAAACTGGTTAAGCTCAAACTTGGCTGTTTTTTGCACACTACCATCCAACAGCGCCATCGCACCGACGTTGCCGTGACCATACTTCGGCCTCACCAGCCAGCTGGAATTCGGAATGACACCGGCGCCACCAGAGATACCGCCAACTGGTGTAATTCCAGAAGAGCAACCAACACTACTACCTGCCGTCGCTTCTAGATTGCGGTCAGAGAAGATCATGTGCTCTTGAACCAGCTCGAATGGAAGCGGATCGCCGCCACCTTTTACACCAGCATCAAGGCCAATAACATAGCTGCACGACATGTTACGATAGTTCGCATTTGCCAATCCGCCTTCACCCATACCCCATGTCTCCGCCGGGATTGCCTCTTTATCCGCCGGGCACGCCAGCACCTTCGGGTTTACGATCTCGTTAGACATGAACATGTAGTTCCAGAAAATGTTGTTTGCAAGAGGGTTGACAGTGGTACTGCCCGGCAAATAGCGCGAGCCGACCCTAGAACGCCAAGGAGTGGTAGATTGCTCCTGATCATTCGCCCAACTTTGAACTGCCAAACCGAGTTGCTTCAAATTGTTGATCGACACCGTCAAAGTGGCTTTGGATTTGGCCTTTGCCAATGCAGGCAACAGCAAACCAGCGAGAATAGCAATGATCGCGATTACGACCAGCAGTTCAATCAACGTGAATCCACTACGATATTTTATAATTGGGCGTTTCATATAGTTCGGCTTGAGTTGAGAGAGATTAAAAACCTCGAAATATTGTGTCAATACCTGTTTGCTTGTCGTTCGATTTATGTTTTGTTGGGCGACTGCCTTACCTAAGGACTAAACTCACATCGGTGAGACGAGGAGATTCACAACGTATTCCCAAGAATTAAGGGCAGTCATTATGACTGCCCTTAATACGAAAAAGGTCGATTTTGAGGTAAGAACCTAATTAGGGAATACCAGAATCATGGTGGTCGTTCCCTGCGAAATCATGTGGGAACCCATCTGCTTCTGCAGAATTTGAGGAGTTGCCTGCTGGGCACTTCCGTCGGCCAATCCGATATTGCCCGCGTTCTGGTGCATTTCAGGAGACCAACCAGTATCTGCAGTTCCCTGGGCCGCGTTAAGTGAGAATGTAGCACTGACACCAGTCACTGCAGTCGTTCCAGCGGCAGTCTGCTTCACGTTACGATCGCCAGTGAGCAACGTCTGGGGAAAAACTTCGCTAGCGTTCGTGCCGACGAAATAACTGATTTGGGTATTCTGAGAATCCAGCCGACCTGTAGCAGCGGTGGGGTCGAAGTTGATCGCCTTTGTTCGGCTCGGATCGCTTCCGCAGGCAAGAACCTTAGGCGTATTAAGCTCATTGGAAATCGCACGGAAATGTGAAAGCACGGTAAGACCAGCACTACCATCCTGGGCAGGGGCAACTTCAAATGGAAAACGTTCAGAGTGATCGTTGGACCACATGCGGAATGCCAATCCAATTTGCTTGAGATTGCTAACGCAGGTAATGCGCTGGGCTTTGGATTTAGCCTTGGCCAACGCCGGCAAAAGAAGACCGGCGAGGATGGCGATGATGGCGATCACGACGAGCAGTTCGATCAGCGTGAAGGCGCTTTTACGGGCGATGCGAGGTTGGTTCATAATTTCGTGTCTTTATCCGTTCTGGGAACGGGCTTATTTTTACTTTACGTAGATTCCGAGTGTCAACTATGATTCATTTCTAGCAGCAGGAGTGCCACAGTACGATGAGTTGATTTCCCCAATGAAATCACGCGTTTTTTCCAAAGATTCTGAGGGTCTTTCAAAATTTCACGCATAATGCGTGAATTGAACGCGTGCTAGGAGTTTGAATTGGCCGCAGTCCGAACGGCCTTGAAGGCTTTCGTTAGCGCAGCGGCAACGCTCCGAATCAGTTTGGTTTTGAACTAGCGTCGCATCTGAGGATGGCGTTCCACAATCCAAAGCAGAGGACGCGCAGCACACTCACGACTACGAAGCCGGGCGGTGCCTCGCCAAAGGGGATTCTTTGAATGGGCCGCAGCGTTGTTATGCCGCCTGACCGATCCACTTTCGGATCAAACCCGAGATTCTCATTGATCCCTGAAGGCTGGAGTACTCGCGTCTTCTTCTGCGCCTGCGGTTCGGGCCAGGGAGGCCCAAAGGGCCGATTGAAAAAGAAAGGGGTGGCTTTCGCCACCCCTTTCAAACAGTCAGGAAGATCCCGTTAGCTTTGAGCTTTATAGCTTCTTGATGTTGAAGAACCGGAAGCCATCGGTCGGGACGCTGTTGGTATAGGGATTCGACTGGTCACTTACCTGAATCCACTGAGCGTTGGTTCCAACCGCAGATTTCGCAACTAGGCTATAGCCATTGAAATTGGTAGGCCACGAGAGCACCAAGTTCCGATTCCCTCGGGTGTAGCTGTAGGTGAGACGCAACTGATTAGTACCTGGTTCCACGATCGGCATCGTCGGCGTGCTGAGGAAAACGCCGTCCATTTCCAAGCCGAAGATCGTATCGAACTCCGATACGGAAGCCTGATAAACAGCCGCAGCGAGCACGTTCGTGCCGGTTTTGAGCCCGGAAACAGGAACCGTCACGTTTGTCACGCAGGTTACAGGATTAAAAGTCGTCAGTGCCTTGGACAAATAAGTCAGCGGGCCGGCAGGCATATTGTAGCGGTGGATTTCAACACCATTCAAATAGACGATCATGCCATCGTCCACGACATATCGTAGGCGGAAGCTTCCGTTCGTTCCGAAACCGGCCGGCATGTTGAAGGTTCTGCGGAACAAAGTGGGTTCTTCTTGAACGGAAATCTGGCGAGCATAGGTATCCCCGGCACAAACAAGTCCTTGCGCGTTGGGATCAAAGTAGAAGATGCCCTGGCCAGTGCCCCAATTTGCATCAATGACGTAATTGGTGCCGTACCAAGGATTCACCGTATTGGTGTAAATATTGATCCCGTTCGGATCAAAGAAGTTGAAGTCGTAATAGTTCCATGTATCCGACATCTGAGTCAGATTCGTCGTAATCTGAATGGAAACCGGGACTCGGGTGAACGGAGCGATGTTGTTTCCCTTGCTATCCGCAATTCGATTGAGAACCAAGAAATAGCTCCCGCGAGGATTCCAGTTCAGATCTGTATTGCTTACCTGCAGAAGCGCACCCAAGGCAGTGCTGTAGAGGATGTTAGTAATCTGAATCGAGACATTTGTATTGCCAACCGGAACGAGACGATAATTGCCAATCGTGCGGGCACTAGTGGAATTGAGCGCCTCGTCGAAAACTACGTTGACGCTGTTCGATCCGAATCCGTTATCCACAACGGCTCTGGCAACCTTAGGGCCTTCGGTATCCGCACTTACAGTTAATACAGCCACGGAGCTTGTCACCGCATTCACCGTATTGGACACGATCACCCGGTAATTCCCGGCATTCGCAAGCTGAGCAGAAGCAATGGTGAGGGTGTTACTCGTTGAATTCAGATTTGCTCCGTCTTTTTGCCATCGATAGATGACTGGGCCACCTTGAACGCCAACCGTGAAGGTGACAGGGTCGCCAGCCGAAACGGATTGACTCTGGGGCTGATTGGTAATGGTCAAGGCCTGAGGCGTAATGGCAACAAGCTTCATTCCCAACACCACATCGGAGCTGGCAGCGCCCGATTGATGAACCTCAACCGCAATGGTATTCTGACCATTTCGGAGGAAATTGGTAAGATTGAGGACATCGCGTTGACCCTCCGTAGCTGGTCCCGTAAAAAGCGTCGCCGCGTTGAACGTCGCGGGCATTCGAACACCGCCTGCCAACCTACCGTTCAAGTAGATTGCGCAACCGTCATCGACCAAGTTCGTCGCATAAAGAGCAAATCCAGTAACGTTGGTCGAACCGGAGAAGTTGAACGTGGCGCGAAAGTAATAGGTCGTAACAACCTGTGACAACGGACTAGGGAAGGTAGTTCCGAAGCCAGAAGGAGCGGTCGCTGTGTAAGCGACAACTCCAGCAGCATCCTCGAGCCCCAACAGACCAGGACCGGACTGCCACGAGGTATCGTTATAGGTATTGGTCCGCCACGCCGTCCCCAAATCATTGCCCGATCGGTCGTATTTCCAAGTGGAATTAAAATCGATGAGGGTGGTAAACTGTTGCGCTTGCGCCTGATTGGTAGAGGTGGCCCAGCCAATCACAGCTAGGGCGAGGGTGAGGGCTTTCAAACATGCATTTCGCATATACATCGTGTGTTGTTCGTTTACTGGTTGTCTCTCAAACAGGTGAAACCGAAATTAAATTTGCCGCATTCGTGCCACCTGAACACCGGTTCAACATCCAGTTCGAGATACATCTCTGGGATGCTACTAATGGAACACGGGTTGATTGATTTGGCAAACGAAGAGGCCTGAATTGCGCCCCGTCATTTGCTCCATCACCACTCGCATTCCTGACCGCGATGCGAACCTATACTGATTTCTTCTGATTATCTGATTCTTCCGCCTGCCTTCTTGCGAACAAGAAGCAGGCGATCGGCAAGGCATCTCATTACGAGGTGTCCTGCCCTCATCTGCCAAGGAAGCGTCGGAGAGTAAACCTCCTTCGATTAAGAATTTCAAGTTCGGAATAACATTTCTTCAGCAGATTCTCGGACGGTCACGCTATCCCACCAGGAAACCTTGAAAGGAGATCAAGCCATCGATCAGGCGATATACAAATTAATCAGTACGAGATGCTTACCCGAAGGATGCACCCAACCAAAGCGCGCCAAATCCATGAGTTGGGACCAACCTTCGTTTAGTCCCGCCAGCAGAAATACGGTAGTCGGAAGTGGATATTATACCGTGGAAAGCTCCTGCCAGAGACAGGCACCCATTCGCATCCCCGCTGTATAACACGCGAGGTCGAACTTCTCGTTCGGCGAGTGCGGATTGTCATCCGGCAGCGACAGTCCGAGCAGGAGCGTGTCCGCGCCCAGATGTTTCTTGAAGTCATTCACGATCGGGATGGAACCGCCTTCGCGCATCAGGATCGGCTCACGACCGAACGCCGACTTCAACGCGCGCATCGCCGCCTGCGCCTGCATGCCCTTGGGCGAGACGATGTAAGGCTCGCCGCCGTGTCCGGCCTTGATCTCCATGCGCACCGTCGGCGGGCAAAGCTTCTTCAGCTGCTTGAGGACCGCGTCGCGAATCTTGTCCGGCTTCTGATTGGGCACGAGGCGGAAGGTCAGCTTCGCCCGCGCCCAGGACGGCACGATCGTCTTGCTGCCTTCACCTTGGTAACCGCTGGTCAGACCGTTGATTTCAATCGTCGGCCGCGCGCTCCGGCGTTCCGTGGCGGTGAATCCCTTTTCGCCGAAGAGCTCCGGCACACCGAGGAACTTGGCCATCTCGCGATCCTTGTGCGGCAACCGCGCGAGCTGCTTGCGCTCGTAAGCGGAGAGCGGCGTGACATCCGCATAGAATCCAGGGATGGCGATGCGTCCGTTCTTGTCGCGAAGCTGCGCGAGCAACTGGCAGAGCGCCATGGCCGGATTATCCAGCGCGCCACCGAAGATGCCGGAATGCAAATCACGCGACGGTCCGTGCAGAATGACTTCCACGGCGAGAATGCCGCGCAGCGCGTAGGTGAGCGCCGGTAGGTCAACGCTCGGCAGGCCGTTGTCAGAGATGACGACCGCGTCACAGCGCAGCTCCTTGATGTTCTTCTTGAGAAAGCCGCCGAGACTTTTGCTGCCTACTTCCTCTTCGCCTTCGATGACGAAGGTGAGATCGCACGGCAGCTCGGTGCCGGTCTTGAGATACGCCTCCACCGCGTTCAGATGCGCGAGGTGCTGGCCTTTGTTGTCGACGGAACCGCGGGCGTAGACGCGACCCTTTTCAATGCGTGGCTCGAACGGCGGGGTCTTCCAGAGCTCGAACGGCTCCGCCGGCTGCACGTCGTAATGGCCGTAAACGAGGAAGTGCGGACGCTTGACGCCTTTGCGGCGCGGCGTCTTCGCGACGACGATGGGATTGCCTTCCGTCGGGCAGAGCTTCGTTTCGAGGCCAATGTCGCGGCAGCGTTTCACCAACCAGTCGGCGCACGCGGCGAGATCCTTCGTGTGTTTGGATTGCGCGGAGACGCTGGGGAAACGGAGGTAGTCGCAAAGCTCGGCGATGAACCGGGCTTCGTTCTTCTTCAGGTAATCGAGAACAGGTTGCACGCGCCCGTTCTAGCAGGCGCTAGCGGCGGACGCAAATGAAGTGGAGCCAATGGATGCGAAAAACGCAGGGAAGCGCGAGAAGCCTACTTGTCGTGGATTGTTTCGACTTCGAAACTCAGGGCAACCAATTCGATCGAGCCGCCAAAAAGCTGCACGCGAAACGAAACGAAATCATCCGCCGCCGCCAGCTTCCTATCCAGTGGCGACAACACATTGGGACCGTATTCAACTCCCCAATCTCCCTTCTGCGTCTCCATCAAATGGCGAATTCGATTCAAGTTCGTATGTGCGTCAACCCCGGACGTGTTGGGTGGGAGATTATGGGCCAAGATATCGAAGTCCAAGGAGACTCTCAGATTGGAACAACCGGAGAATCGAAGGACACGAATCTCCCTCTTTGAAGATTGCAGCAGACGAATTTCAATGAGCGATTTGGAGGAATCACCGCGGCGTCTTGGCGGTAACACTCGAAAATCCACGAACGTGCTGTCGTGAAAATCCAAGTTGCTGAACGATTCGGCGATCCCTTTGGTCGACATCGTGAAAGGCAATTCCCCTCCCATAGATGATTTAATTATCCCCATCCAGCATCCGGCCCAATCCTCCCAGCACCGAGCCTTCACCCTTTCCACCGCCGCCAGCCTGTGGCGAAGCGGCGACGATGCGATCCGCCAGACGGCTCAGGGGCAGCGATTGTAGCCAGACATGACCGGGACCGCGCAGCGTCGCGAAGAACAGACCTTCGCCGCCAAAGAACGCGGTTTTGATTTTGCCGACGTATTGGATGTCATACTGCACCGTCGGCTGGAAGGCCACGATGCAGCCGGTGTCCACGCGCAGCGTCTCGCCGGGGGCGAGCTGCTTCTGGATGATAGTGCCGCCCGCATGGACGAACGCCCAGCCGTCGCCTTGCAGTCGCTGCATGATGAAGCCTTCGCCGCCGAACAGGCCCGCGCCGATTTTCTTGTTGAACGCGATGCCGACGCTCACGCCCTTCGCGGCACAGAGGAAGGAATCCTTCTGCGCGATCAGCTCGCCGCCAATCTCCGAAAGGTGAACGGGAATGATCTTGCCCGGATACGGCGCACCGAACGCGACCTTCTTCTTGCCCTGACCCTGGTTCTGAAAAACCGTCATGAACAACGACTCGCCAGTGAGCAGGCGTTTGCCCGCGCCCATGAGCGAGCTGAGAAATCCGCCACCCTGCTGCTGCGAACCATCGCCGAAGATCGTCTCCATCTCGATGCCGTCCTCCATGTACATCATGCCGCCAGCCTCGGCGACGACGGCTTCCATCGGGTCCAACTCCACTTCGACGAACTGCATGTCGTCTCCGTAAACCTTGTAGTCGATCTCGTGCATGGCGTTCATAGGTCGTGTGTCTTCGTAGTTACGTTGTTCAAATGTGGGGAGAGACTAGGAAAATATCAGCGAGTCTGGCACCTAGAATTTCACGCGGAGTTTGGAGCCCGCTAAACACGCGAAACGACGCGAAATAGAATCAGATTAAGATCCTCTTGGTGGATAAAGGTGGCTCGACGGAACCAGGCAGTAACAGGTTTCTTTTTCGCGTCGTTTCGCGTGTTTAGCGGGCCATCAAGCCGCCTCGGAATTCGGATCGCCAGGCGTCGGCATCGGGAACGGCTCCAGCGGCATCGGCTGGTCGTGGTCGAGATGTTCGGTGCAGACGCGGAAGAAATCCGCGCGCGCATGAACCCGTCGGATGTCGTGGAGAAATTTCCCGGTCGGCTCCACGCCCACGCCTAGGTAATTCAAATACTTCTTCATCTTCTGCACTTGCGACGCCTCGCGCACTCCCGGCGTGCAAACCGCATCATACAGCGTCGCGATGTAATGCAGCACGTCGCGCCCAGTCGGCAAAGTCGTGGGCTCGCCCCGGCGGTGCTGGCGAATCTGCCCGAAGATCCATGGATTACGAATTGCGCCGCGCCCGATCATCAAGCCACGCGCCTTGGTCTGCACCAGAATCGCCTCGGCGGATTTCGCAGAATGGACGTTGCCATTGGCGACGACCGGACACGGCATCGCTTCCACCGCCCTGGCGATGTAGTCGTAGTGCACTTCGCTGCGATACATCTCGGCAACCGTGCGTCCGTGCACCGTCAGCAAGTCAATTGAGTGCCGGGCAAAGATGGGGAGCAGTTCCTCGAAGACGGCGGGCGAATCGAAACCGATGCGCGTCTTCACCGTGAACTTGATGCTCACCGCGTCGCGCAGCGCACCGAGGATGGCGTCGATGCGCTTGGGTTCACGGAGCAGTCCACCGCCCGCGCACTTGCGATACACGATGGGCGCGGGACAGCCGAGGTTCAGGTCCACCGCGACAATCGGATAATGCTGGAGCTCCTTCGCCGTGCGGACGAGCGATGGAATGTCGTTGCCGATCATCTGGGCGACTGCGGGCCGGCCGGTCGGATTCTCGGTGATGGATTGGAGAATGTCTTTCTCGATGTGGGAAGTCGGGTGAACTCGAAAATACTCCGTGTAATAAACGTCCGCGCCACCGTAGGTCGCCATCAAGCGCCAGAACGGCAGATCGGTCACGTCCTGCATCGGCGCGAGCACGAGCAACGGATCGGGGCCGCTCAACATCGCGGCAAATTGATCGTGGTGGCTCATGCGGTGGCGGGTGACGTCGGCTTCCGAATCAACCACAGGCCGATGAAGGTCAGCAGGCCGTTCAGCATGAGCAGCTCAAAACCCATCTTGTAGCCGTTGAGCCAGCGGACGGAGTTGGTCTGGATGACGAAGCAAATCAGCGGCGACACGCAGCAGATGAGCGGCACCCAGCCGTCGCGCACGGAGAATTTCGCGAAGAGACCGAACGCGAACAGCCCGAGCAACGGTCCGTAGGTATAACTGGCCAGGGTGAAGATGGCGTCGATGACGGCTTTGCTGTTGAGCGCCTTGAAACCAAGGATGACCAGCCACAGCACGACGGCGAAGCCGATGTGGACCTTGTGGCGGAGCGCGGTTTTCTGCGCGTCGGTAAAACCATTGCGTTCCTCCATGCCCAGCCAGTCGATGCAGAACGACGTCGTGAGCGTGGTCAACACCGAGTCGGCGCTGGAGAACGTCGCCGCCGTGAGTCCGACCACAAACACCATCGCCGCAAACGCGCCGAGATGCGTCAGCGCCAGCGTGGGGAAGAGATGATCGGTGGCTTTCGGAATCTCGATGCCCTTCGTCTTCGCGTAGTGGAAGAGCAGCACGCCGAGCGATACGAAGAGGAGATTCACCAGCACCATCACGCCGGTGAACGAGTAAATGTTCTTCTTGGCTTCCCGCAGCGAGCGGCAGCTGAGGTTCTTCTGCATCATGTTCTGGTCGAGACCCGTCATCACGATGGCAATGAAGATGCCGCTGAGGAATTGCTTCCAGAAATAGTTCGTCGCGCGCCAGTCCCAGAAGAACGTCTTCGACATCTCGCTCTCGCGCACCGTGGAGATGAGCCCGCTGACGCCGAGATTCAACTCACTCGCGATGGCCGCAATCGACAGCACCACCCCGAGCAACAGGAAGGTGGATTGAAACGTATCCGTCCAGACGAGCGTCTTGATGCCGCCGCGGTAAGTGTAGGCCAAAATCAACGCGATGGTGATGCTCACGGTCAGCCAGAACGGCACGCCCCATTGGTCGAAGACGAACGTTTGAAAGACATTCGCCGCGAGGAACAGCCGCGCCGCCGCGCCGCCCGTGCGCGACAGGATGAAGTACAACGCGCCGATCTTCTGTGACCGCGGTCCGAAACGTTGTCGCAGGTAGCTATAGATGGAGGTGAGGTTCAGCCGGTAGTAAAGCGGCAGCAGGACCTCGGCGATCACGACGTAACCGAAGACGTAACCGAAGACGATCTGCAGATAGGAGAATTGATCCGCCGCAACCTTGCCCGGCACGGAGATGAACGTGACGCCCGAGAGCGAATCGCCGATCAGCCCGAAGGCGACCGCGTACCACGGCGACGCTTTGTTGCCGAGGAAGTACGAGGCGTTGCTCGCGTTGCGGCTGGTGAACCAGGCGATCAACAGCAGGAACGCGAAGTAACCGCCCACGCAGGCGAGAATCAGCGCCGGAGACATTCGCGCGATCTCAACAATTCCTCCGCGAAACCCAAGGCTAAAGTGCGGCGCGAGCTTCTGGCAATCGCGCCCGGAGAAGCCTCTGGCGCGGGAATTTTCCGTTGACAGTCTCGTGCTCCATCGTTGTCATGTCGCGCATTCGCTGTTCCCGATCCTCCGTGCAAACGGACGTATTGCGGGCATGGCTTTTACCAATTTTGAGAATCATGAGCGCGCGCAAAATCAACGTTGCCATTGTCGGTCTCGGTTTCGGGGCGGAGTTCATTCCGATCTACCAGCGCCATCCGCATGCGAACATGTATGCGATTTGCCAGCGCGATCCGAAGAAGCTCAACGCCATCGGCGACGCGTTCGGCATCGCGGCGCGTTACTCGGATTTCAAAGACGTCCTGAAAGACCCGAAGGTCGACGCTGTCCACATCAACTCGCCCATTCCCGACCACGGCTGGATGAGCATCGCGGCATTGAAGGCCGGCAAGCACGTCTCCTGCACGGTGCCGATGGCCACGAACATCGAGGACTGCAAAAAGATCGTCGAGCTCGTGAAGAAAACTGGCCTGCGCTACATGATGGCGGAGACGGTGGTCTACGCCCGGGAATATCTTTTCATGAAGGAGCTGCTGGATGCCGGCAAGCTCGGCAAGCTCCAGTTCGTGCAGGCCAGCCATCAGCAGGACATGGACGGCTGGCCGAATTACTGGCCCGGCCTGCCGCCGATGTGGTACGCCACGCACTGCGTCGGGCCTGTTTCCGGCCTGATTGGCAAGCCCGCGGAATACGTCTCCTGCTTCGGCTCCGGCACGGTTCGCAAGGAATTGCAGAAACACTACGGCTCGCCCTTTGCCGTTGAGACCGCGCACATCAAATACGCCGACACCGATGTGAACGCGCGCATCATCCGCTCGCTGTTCGACACCGCACGTCAATATCGCGAGAGCATCGACGTCTACGGCAGCAAAGCTTCCGTCGAATGGCCGCTCATCGAGCACGAGCCGCTCGTCATGCACACGGCGAAACTGCCGGAGCCGAAGATTCCGAAGCTCGTCAAGACGCCGGACTTCGCCAAGCGCCTGCCGAAGCCGATCCAACGCTTCACCACGAAGGGCGTTTACGACATCGGCAAGAAGACGCATCTCAGCTTCACCCAAGGCGCGGGCCACGGCGGCAGCCATCCGCATCTGGCGAACGAGCTCGTCATGTCGCTGGTGGAAAACCGCCAGCCGTTCCCGAACGCCAAGCAATCCGCGAACTGGACCTGCGTGGGCCTGTGCGCGCATGAATCCGCGCTCAAGGGCGGCGCGATCGTGAAACTTCCCGCTTTTACTCAATAACCAAACAAGAACAAAACTATGTCAGGAACATCTGAAGGTATTGCACCTAACGCGAAACGGCTGCTGTGGGCTGGCTTCCTCGCGATTCTCGCCGCCGGTATCGGCTTTGGCGTCCGCGGCGGCATTCTGGCGAACTGGGCCGCTGACTTTGGTTTCACCGGGGCGCAGCTGGGAGCGATCGGTGGAGCAGGCTTCACCGGGTTCTGCTTCGGCATCATCATCGGCGGAATCGTGGTGGACAAGGTGGGATACGGCAAACTGGTCTTCGCGGCATTCCTCTTCCACGTGTTGTCGGCGTTCATCACGTTCGGAGCCACGAAAGGACAGGCACAGGACACGGCGTATATGTTCCTTTACCTTGGCACCTTCGTCTTCGCCCTGGCGAACGGCACGCTCGAAGCCGTTGCGAATCCGCTGGTCTCCACGCTGTTTCCCAAGAACCGCACGCATTACCTGAACATCCTCCACGCGTCCTGGCCGGCCGGTCTGGTACTGGGTGGTTTGATTGGCTGGACCTTGGGAGCGGGCGGCACCAGCTGGAAAATTCAACTCGGTCTCTTCCTTATCCCGACCGTCCTCTACGGTCTCGCCTTCATGGGCCAATCGTTCCCGAAGTCCGAGGCGGCAGCCAAAGGCCTAAAGGTCAGCGAAATGATGAAGGAAGTCGGCCTGCTCGGCTCCCTCGTCGCTTGCGCGCTCATCGGCTTGTTCATCAAGGAGCAGCTCGGCGGCATCCTAGCCTTCTTCACCGGAAGCACGTTCTTCGCTCAGGCGGCCTGGACTGGCATCTCTTGGGGCATCGCCGCCTTGCTCTGGCTGGTAGTCGGTGGCAACACCCGTTTTTCGGTCGGCTCTGTCCTGTTGTTCATCCTGTTTATCACCCACGCCCTGGTTGGCGCGGTGGAGCTCGGCACGGACGGCTGGATTCAGAACATCACCGGCAACATCCTCTCCCCGACCCAAGGAAAAATCCTCTTCGTCTTCACATCCTTGCTGATGTTCGCCCTGCGCTTCTGTGCACACTTCATTGAAAACAGCCTCAAGATTTCGCCCATCGGCCTGCTCCTGATTTGCGCGGCCCTTGCGGTCGTCGGCCTCCAACTGGTGAGCGGCATTGAAACGTTCGCTGGAGCAATGGTGGCGCTGGCAGTGTATGCCGTCGGCAAGACCTTCTTCTGGCCCACGATGCTTGCAGTTGTCGGGGATCGTTTCCCGCGCACCGGGGCGATTGCGATGTCCATCATGGGCGGCATCGGCATGATGTCGGCCGGATTGATCGGTGGCCCCGGTCTCGGCTACGCGAAGGACCGCTTCACTTCCGAGCAACTCGCCTCCAGTAATCCGGCGCTTTACGAGCAATACAAGGCTCCAACCGCGAGCGGATTTCTCTTCCTAGACAAGGTCCACGGGTTGGACGGCACCAAGCTCTCCGAAGCGCAAACCGCCGTCACCAAGACGCCGGAACAGAAGGCTGTGGTGGACGCCAGCATCGCCGGTGACCGTAAGACGCTGAAGGCTGACTCGTTCATTCCGGCGGCGATGGCGGCCGTTTATCTCCTCCTGCTGCTCTACTTCAAGGGAATCGGTGGATATAGAGCCGTCGGAATCGAAGGCGGTCAGGGCGGCAAGCACTAAGCGCTGACGGGATTTTCTCCTTTCGCAAGGCGGCTCGGAAACGGGCCGCCTTTTTGTTTCCCTCGACGAGGGTTGGTCAGGCGGCGGCGCGACGATCAAAGCCCGCGTCGCGCAATATCGCAAGGCACGCTCGAAGTTTCTTCAGCTGTTGCAGGCGCGGGCCCGAGAGCTCAATGCGGTCGGCCATTCCCACGACGGCACAGATGACGGCAAACGTTCCGGCCGCGTCCTTCACCGGCAGGAGGAGCAGGGGACCTTTGGAGACGCTGCCCCGGAACCAGGCGGGGATGAACGGGGCGATGCTGGGCTCGTCAGGATTCTTAATCAGGACGTCCTCGCCGCGAGCGATGCAGACGGAGAACACATCCTTGTGAACCGGATCGATGAGCGACTGATTTCTCAATTCATGAAACATTGGACCGACCCCAACCACCGGGGAGAACAGGGGAGTGTCGTGTTCGCGAAGGAATACAAGGCAGCTACGGGCGTGCAGGCCCGCGCGCACCGCCCGCGTAGCTACGGTGTAGACCTTGCGGGTATCTACCGGCGGAGTGGAGACGAGGCGTTCGATCTCCGCAATGCCCATTGCCAGCAGATCAGGCGCGGCGGAATTGACGGAGGCGCCATCAGTGCCTGTCGGAGTGGAGTTGAGCGGGCGCTTCTCGATGGGTCGTCCCGCCGCGATTCGTTCCATCCGGTTGACGATGACACTGGCGAAGGATTTGAAGCCTTGGGCCTGGCCCACCGTGGTCATGGAGTGACTGACCTTGGCAACGACTTCCTTGAGCTCGTCGTCATCGAGCCCAAGCGACGGCGCGTAGGATTTCAGCAATTGGGCAACCCCCGCTTCATACGTGACGTTGGTGAGGTCCGGCTGGTCAATGAGCTCGCAGAACTTCTCCGAGAAATCCGCGACGACGAGCAGCTTTTCGGTGTCGGTCAATTTCTTGGAGCGGATCAGGTCCGGTCGGGCTGGCTCCAGCGCGTGTTGAATGATCTTCGGCAGGCTGGATTCAGCAAGAATGCGTTGTCCCAGTTCCAATGGGGTCAGTCCTACGGATTTCCGAAACGCAGCATCAACGGGCATCTGATGGGCGAGCTCCATCGCATCGAGATACTCGTCCGGCATGAACGTGCTGAGCAGCAGCTTGCCGTAATGCCGGAGGGCGC
The DNA here is from genome assembly GCA_964491875.1 of uncultured Bifidobacterium sp. Taxonomy (GTDB): domain Bacteria; phylum Verrucomicrobiota; class Verrucomicrobiia; order Limisphaerales; family JADJPG01; genus JADJPG01. The sequence continues at coordinate 1,191 of CAZBIC010000043.1, read as the reverse complement.
CGCAGACAAAGGCTTGTTCGGGATTCAGTCCAGGTGTCCGCTGGGCAATCGCCTGGGCGGTCATCGCCGTGGAGAGAGCTACGGCTGCGACTTCGTGGCTCTTTTCTTCGCCGAAACGCTTCTCGGCGCTCTCGATGAGCAGCAGGGAAACGACAAGATTCCGGATGGTCTCAAACCCAATGACGCCGATCGCCTGGGGCAGGGTAGTGACCTCTGCGGCGCCGGGATTGTAGCCAAGGCAGTTCGCCGCCTTCATGATTTTGGCGACGGTAGTCAGGTCGCGGCCAATGATATCCGCGAGGTCATGAACCGAAAGCTCGTCCACCTTGTTAGACATCTGCTGAATCACCTCCAACACCTGCGTAACGCACGCGGTATCGCCACGCGACAGGGCCTCGCGAATGGTGGTGACGGTTTTCTCTGCTGGTGAACGAATGATCTGTTGTGTGGTGTCACTCATAACGCGCCTGAGGCGCATGTCTGGGTCGCGGCGCAAAAGCTGTCCCGCGAACTCTAACTTCCCCATTCCAACGGTCGACCCGGCACTTGGCTTGAGGCCGTAAAACACAAAATCCGGCCACCCATACTCGCGTCGAGACCCCCTCGCTTCACCAAAAAACTCTTGGCAATTCCCCCGGAATCCGGTGTGCTCCGCTCGTTCGCGTGCGGTAGCAATTCCAAGTTTACGCTCAGTGAGGACAGGCATTGTCCGACTCCGGCTGGAGTTTTAGTCCCAGAACAGCAGCTCGAATCTGGGCTGAAACCCGATTGGGGGGAAACGCCGGCATCGGATCGCCTGAAATCCACCAAACGCAGAACCCAAACATTCACTAGCAAGCTCGATAACTATGTCCACGACCAGCAACGACTCCTCCTCCCGCCGTCCCGCCCACAAATGGAACTTTTTCCGCGCCGGCGGATTTGAACAGGTCCACTTCGAATCCGGCGCCGATCTGGTCAATCTCGATCAGCTCGACCAAAAGCTTTGGGCCGCGTTGAGCTGCCCGACCCGCGGCATCGAGCGTCTTGGTGTGGCACACGAAGGCGCCGGGCGGGGCGCGGTGGTTCCGGGGGCGCGGTGGGGGTCGGGGGGGGGGGCGGCCCCCGGGGCGAACGGGGCCGGGCCCCGCGGGGGGGTGGCCGGGCCCGAGGACGACCTGGCGGGCATGCCCTGATTCGCGGGCCCCGGTC
>CAZBIC010000042.1:0-60898 GCA_964491875.1 uncultured Bifidobacterium sp. | reverse complement strand
CGCCATCGCAGCCAACTCTCAACTCATCTCCGGCCCAATCTCAGGGGCACGGTCAACAACCTCTGCTGGTATAGCGATCGAGATTCGGAAGCTTGCCAACGTGATCTCACGCCAGTTAAATCGCCTGCGTGTCACAGCAACAGACTTTGCGACAGAGCGTCAGTTACTCGGGAATCGGCCTGCACAGCGGGAACCGGGTGACCATGACCTTGCTGCCGGCTCCGCCTAATACCGGCATTCGTTTCCGGCGCGTGGATCTCGACGGGAAGCCTGAGATTGAAGCGCGGATTGAAAACGTTACCCAGACGAATCGTTCCACCACCATTGCCAAGGGCAGCGCGAAAATTCAGACCGTGGAACACGTTCTGGCTACGATGGCGGGCTACGGCATCGACAATGCGGTGATCGAAGTGGACGCGAACGAGCCGCCGATCGGCGATGGCAGCGCGCGCGAATATTGCAAGATGGTGGAGCACGCAGGCATTTCCCCGCAGGCGGAGATTCGCGAACCTTACCGGATCACAGAGCCATTGCAGCTCCAGACGGACGACACCTTGATGTCGATCTTCCCCCATGATCGCCTGAAGATTTCCTGCACGAGTTCCGACAAAGCGGGACGGTTCTCCCAGTTCTACACGGTCGAGATTTCGCCCGAGACCTGGAAGCGCGAGATCTCGCAGGCCCGGACGTTCTGCTTCTTCGAAGAGATTGAGTACCTGATCAAGAACGGCTTGATCAAAGGAGGCAGTCTGGAAAATGCCGTGGTAATTCGCGATGACGCCGTGTTGACCACCGAGCCGTTGCGGTATCCGGAAGAATTTGTCCGTCACAAGATTCTCGACATCATCGGCGACCTATCGCTGGTGGGGCGACCGCTTTGCGGCCACATCGTGGCGGTGCGGCCGAGTCACTCCGCGAACTGCGAACTGGCCCGGCTGATTCAAGGCCAGATGCGAAAGCCGCTGCAGACGATGCAGACGTTCACGCCGCCGCCTCCCGCAGCAGAGAAGAAAGCTGGAGGGCTTTCCATTGCCGAGATTGAGAAGATGATGGCAGACGGTTCATCGCTGGACATTAACCAGGTCATGAAGATTCTGCCGCATCGGTATCCGTTCCTCATGGTGGACAAGGTGACGAAGATCGAGGGCAACAAGATCACGGCGGTGAAGAACGTGAGCGTGAACGAGCCCTATTTCCTCGGACATTTCCCGAACCATCCGATCATGCCCGGCGTCATGCAGCTGGAAGCCATGGCGCAGGTGGCCGGCATTCTCATGCTTCGACAGGCGGACAATTTCGGCAAGCTCGCCTACTTCATGTCGGCGGAGAGCGTGAAATGGCGAAAGCCAGTGCGGCCTGGTGACAGCCTTGTCATTGACGTTGAGCTCACGAAGTCTCGCGGCAAGATCGGCAAGGCGCGTGGCGTTTGTTCCGTCGACAACGAGCCAGTGAGCGAGGCTGACGTGACGTTCATGCTGATCGATCGCGAGGCGTGATGACCAACGTTCATTCCACGGCGGTCATTCATCCCAAGGCGCAGATCGGGGACGGATGCGAGATTGGCCCGTACTGCGTCATTGGCGAGAACGTGGTTCTCGGCCCGGGCTGCAGACTGCATTCGCACGTTGTCGTTGACGGTTACACCGTGCTGGGGTGCGAGAATGAGATCTTCCCGTTTGCGAGCATCGGGTTGAAGACTCAGGATCTGAAATGGAAGGGCGGCATCACGCGCACGGTAATTGGCGACCACAACACCTTCCGCGAATACGTCACCATCCACAGCGCGACGAGCGATGGCGAAGTGACCTTGGTCGGTTCGCACAATCATATCCTTGCCTACTGTCACCTCGCGCACAATGTCCAGCTGGGCAACCACGTCATCATGTCGAACGTGGGCACGCTGGCGGGACATGTCACCGTGGAGGATCACGCGGTCATCGGTGGGCTCGCTGCGGTCCATCAATTCTGTCGCGTGGGCACGATGTCCATGGTCGGCGGATGTTCGAAAGTCGTCCAAGACGTCCCACCCTACATGATGGCGGATGGCAATCCGGCGCAGACGCGAACGATCAACAAGGTCGGACTGGAGCGCCGCGGCGTCTCGGAGGAGTCGCAGTCGGCGCTCAAGCAGGCGTTCAAGATTCTGTTCCGGGAAGGTCTCACAAATACCAACGCGCTGATCAAAATCGAAACGGAGCTGCCGAAGTCGCCGGAACTGGAACATCTGATTAACTTCGCCCGCACCAGTCAGCGGGGGTTGAGCAAGTAACGGCCGTTCAGGTCGGCCGTTCCCAGATAGTAGCAGCTTGCGGTGATTCCAGCGAAGCTGTCTCGGTATCACTCTTCTCCTCGGGAAATTTTCTTGGCCAGATGTGGAAACCTCCGCGGCACCCCGGCGGAATTTCCCAGGTGCCCCAAATCCCCACGCCCTCCCGGAAGCCGCGGTAGAGGACGTCATGTGACTTCGGATAGGACTTTATCCAGTGACATTCCTTTGTGACGGGGTCGTAGCTGCCGTCGATTAGGAAGTAGCCGATGTTGTCGCTGCCCGCGCCGGTCATGACTCCGGCGCTAAATTCGAGCTGGAGATCCATGCGGTAACGATCTTCCGGCCCGGTGTAGTGATAGAAACCGGTCCACGGTCCGGACGGAAACAAGTCATCGTCCATGACCGGTTTCTAGCGGTGGCGCTTTCGGCGGTCAAAGGGAGTTTTCTCCGCGCGCGGCTCAACGGCGGCGCAGAACAATCGTCAGGTTGTCGGCGAGATTCAGTTTCCCGAGAAGCAGTTCCGCGGCGGAGTACGCCCAGCGCGCGGGGAGCAGGGCGGGGCTTTCCTTCCATCCGGTGGTTCGGCGAAGCAGCTTTGCGCGATCCGCATCGGGAACACGTTCCTGCGGCGAACGCCAGTCTTGCCAGAGCACTATGGGATTGAAATGGGTCGATTCGATCGCGACGACGGCGAACTCGGAGACCTGTCGGGTGAGTTGAAGCAGCGTGGATCGGGAAAAGTAATTCAAGTGCTCGTCCATGACGTAGCGATATCGTGAGCCGAGGATTCGAGTGGCAAGCGATTCCAGATTTGGCACTAGGACGAAACAGTGTCCGCCGGGTTTGATGAGGGAAGCTGCGTGCGCCAGGAACGCGAGTGGATCAGGAAGGTGCTCGAGCACGGCCCAGAAGGTGACGGCGTCGAACGTTGATGGCGCCAATGACGCGTCGAGAAACGGCTGTCGAATGACGCTCAAGCCTTGTTGCTTGGCATAGTCGAGAGCGGGGCCGGCCACGTCCATGCCGAGGACGTCGTAGTCGCCCGGGAACAGGCGCTTGAGCGAGTGCAGGAACCCGCCGGTTGAGCAGCCGACATCGAGCACACGACCGCTGAGGCAATGCCTTCGAAAGATGCGTCGCTCGCGGGCGAAACGAATCGTGGCGTAGTCTCCGGCGGTTTTGTCGGGCGAGAGGTAGAAGGGGCCACCGAGACGATGGTAGAAGTCGCCGTTCACGAGTTCCCCGTCGACTGGATTGGCGTAGCGCATGGAGCAGCCGGGGCATTGGACGACGCGGAGCCGACCCTTGATCCAGACGGGCGTGCCGCGTTCGGTCTGGCAGACCGGGCATTGGCGCCACAGAGCGGGGGTAGGATCCGTCGCTGGAGTCATTGCGGGGATTGAACCGCGGCGTTGGGCGGGAGGCGACATCGAAGTGCGGCGCCTGCGACTCCGCGGTGCCAAGAAAGAGACTGGGTTGGGCAATTTCAGCTAAGCGACGAGGGCATGTGGGGAGTCTGTTGAGGTAGAAGAGTGGGCGGTCAGCAAAGTCGGTTGATCGCCGAGAGAGAAACGAAACCTTCAACCATCTCAGGCTTATGCTACCGAAATACACAGTCGAGTATGGGATTCAGTTCAAGAGAAGTTCCCCGACCTATCATTACTCCACGGACGATCCGGTGAGCTGCGAGGAGTTCCTCACCGAACTGCTGGAGCGCGCCTTTCACATCATCGAGGTGAAGCACGAAGGGGTGGCGTTGAGCCGGCCGGAGTTCGACAAGCTGGTGAAGAACGCTGCCGCGATGCTCGCTTCACGTCATCTTTGCGCGTCGCTGCGAATCAAGCCGGAGGAAGAACGCTTCCGGTTCGGATTTGCCGCGTAGTTGTTCAGTCAATCAGCGGAGGCTCCGGGGAGGGAGCACGCATGAACCAAGCGTTCAACAGGAGCACGGTTATGAAAACGAAATTTGTGGCGATACTGCTGGCCGGTCTGCTGGCGGGAGGCCTTGCGGTGGGACTGGCGCAAAACAAGAAGTCGCGCGCGACGAAGGAGTTCATGCGTGACAAGCTGGAGCTGGCGCAGGGAATTCTGGAGGGCTTGTCCGTGGAGAACTACGACCTGATCATCAGCCGTTCACAGAAACTGAGCGCGATGAGCCAGCAGGCGGACTGGAAGGTATTTGAGAACCCGGACTACGAGCAGCAGAGCATTGCGTTCCGTCGGAATGTGGACGCGTTGACAAAGGCGGCGAAGAACAAGAACCTCGATGGAGCAACGCTGGCCTATGTGCGGGTGACGATGAGTTGCGTGGAGTGTCACAAATATGTCCGCGGCCGGCTTGTGGCGAGTCTCAATTAAACCGTTATAGCGTCATGGGTACACTTGAAGAAAGCATTCGCCAGCACCCGTTCCTCAAGGGAATGAGTGCGGAGCATTTCAAAATCCTCCTGGAGTCCGCGACGTATGCGGATTTCAAACCGGATGAAGTCATCTTTCGCGAAGGCGATCCAGCCAATCGCTTCTACCTGATTGAATCCGGCAAGGTGGAGTTGGAATCACGCAAACAGGATCGTCCGCCCGTGCACATCCAGACCATCGGCGCGGGCGACGTGCTGGGCTGGTCGTGGCTTTATCCGCCGTATTATTGGAACTTCGAAGCGAAGGCGCTGGAGGCGACCAAGGCGATTTTCTTCTACGGCACTCGTCTGCGTGAGAAGTGCGATGAAGATCCGCGCTTCGGTCTTGAGCTGATGAAGCGGATGTCCGCGGTGATGCTCCAGCGCCTGCAGGCGACCCGCAAACAGCTACTCGAGGTGACGACTCACGGCTGATTACCGCCGGGCGCAGCGGGGCTCGCGGCGGACCACAGCGCGTCGCGCAGGCCCGAATTTCGTTTCACCGTTTGCGACACGGACTTCATCAGTACCGCTTCGGTGAACCAGACTTCCACTTCCTGAATCGCACGGGTGATCCCCGTGTAGATCAATTCGCGCGTGAGCAACGGAGTATCCCGGTCCGGTAGAATCATCAACACGCGTTCGAATTCGCTCCCCTGACTTTTGTGAATCGTCATCGCGTAGGCGGTTTCGTGTTCCGGGAGGCGCGCAGGGATCACGCTGCGGACGCTGCCATCCGAATCGGTAAACCAGGCGCGCAAGTTCCCAGAGCCTTCGTCAGGCAGAAGAATCCCGAGGTCGCCGTTGAACAGTTTGAGGTTGGGATCATTCCGCTTGATCAAGATGGGACGTCCGGCGAAGTGCGGTCCCCGAGCCGGCTGGCCCGTCGCTTCGACGACTGCCTGCTCGATGCAACGATTGATGGTCTCGACGCCGTAAGGCCCACGTCGCACGGCGCAGAGAATGCGGAATCTCCCGAGCAGCTGCAGCGCTCGGAGCGGGTTCGTTTCGCGGACGAGTTCCGCAAAACGGGGAAGACATTCCTTGATGAGCACTTCCGGCAAGGCTTTTGGCGTTGGCAACTCGCGGCCGCGCAGACCGGGTCGGCCGAAATCGTAGTTCTGCAGCAGTTGCTTGGTCGCGTTCCCTTCGCCGTCATTGACGGCACGGCTAAGCTCGAGAATGCCGCTGCGGTCGGCGAACCGGTGGCTTCTATCGAGCTGAACAATGCAGCCGGAAAGTTCCGAGCGCACATGTGCGCCGTGGCAGATGTCGCCGAGCACGGCTCCGGCTTCCACCGACGCCAGCTGATCCTTATCCCCGAGAAGGACGATGCGCGTGGAGGGACGCAGTGCGTCGAAGAGCTTCGCCATGAGCGCAAGGTCGACCATGCTCGCTTCGTCCACGATCACGACGTCGTGCGGCAGTGGGTTTTTGCGGTGAAAGCGCGGCTGGCTGGTGATCGGATGAATCCCGAGGAGGCGATGCAACGTGAAGGATTCCGTTGGCAGGCCATCGAGAATTGCCTTCGTGCAAGGCAGCGTGGGCTTGAGCTTGTCGATCGATTCCTGAAGTCGCGCGGCGGCCTTGCCCGTAGGAGCGCACAGCGCGATGCGCAAGGGTGCCTCTCCGGCGAGCTCCAGCAATAAGGCGAGAATGTACGCGGCGGTGCGAGTTTTGCCGGTTCCTGGTCCGCCCGTGATGACGCAGAGCCCGCGTTCCGCCGCGACGGCAGCCGCGAGACGCTGGGCGGGATTGGAGTGAGGACCCGGCGGAAACAAGCGATTCAACAGATTTTCAACCTGCGCTGAGCGTTGTAGATCGACCTGAACTCCGGCGCGACTCCGAATGGCTGTGGCGAGATTCGTTTCGTATTCCCAATAGCGATGCAGGTAAAGGCGTCCGGCGGAATCGAGGACAAGCGGTGTGAATTGGCCGGGCTTGCCCACGACGGGACATTGAAGGAGTTCCGCCTTCCACGCAGACAGGGCGGGCAGGCGATGGCCGTTCGGATCGTTGGGTTGGGCAGTGAGAACGGTGCCCGCCACGTCGCGGAGATCGAGACAGGAGTGTCCCTCCGCGCGCGCGCGGCTGACCAGTGCCGCGGCCAGCAGGACCGCGGACGTTGCATCGGGGAACAGGCGGGCGATCAGTCGGGAGAACTCGCGATCGAGGTCGGAAAAGGTTTCCGATTCGAGAATCTCGGGAACGACCGGGCGCGTTGCTGGCGTGCACTCGACGAGGTTCATGTCTGGCTGGGAGCAGTTCCGAGTTGCAGAACGCGACTCAGGTTTTCAATGAGCGTCCGGGATGGTCGCTGGCGATGGACGCCGAGCTCAGGGCGGCTGGGATCGATGCCGCGAACGAAAAGATAAAACACGCCGCCGAAATGGAGATCGAAGTCATAGCCCGGCTGGCGCAGCGCCAGATACTGGTGAACGGCGACGGAGTAGAGCAACGACTGGAGCGTGTAATACTTGGCGGCCATTTCGCGATCCATCGCGGGACGATCGTAATCCTCGGCGCGATTGCCGAGCCAGTTGGATTTCCAGTCAACGATGTAGAACTTTCCGTCGAACGCGAACACGAGGTCGATGAAGCCTTTGAGGAAGCCATTCGCCGGTTTGAAATTGAGGCGCTTCAATCTGGTGACGAGATCGGGCTGGGTGGAGAAATCCTGAACGCCAGCAGCGAGCAGGGCAGGGGACAGCTGTTGGATGGGGAAGAAGAATTCCAGCTCGTTCAGACGGTCCTGATTCGGGACGTGACGCAACGTGAAGTCGGGCCGGTCGTCAGCCAATGGCACATCGAGCGTTCGCTCGACGGCGTCGAGCACGGCGCTTCCGAAACTCGTCGGTGAAAATCCGTGCTCCCTCAACGTCTCGTTGACGAGTTGTTCGATGGTTTCGCGACTTGGTTCAGCGAAGTTCAATTCCTCGAAGAGCTTGTGCAGGCAGGTGCCGGCAGCGGTGCCCCGAGGGAAGGCGAAGATTCCAGTGGGCTCGATTTCCTCTGCTATAACAACTGCTGTCGTGGAATCCGCTCGATCGTAGTCCGGCGCCTCATCGAGCGCATTCGCGGTCAAGGTGGAGAAGCTGCAGATTCTCCAGTCTCGCGCGATCTGGCCGGAGAATTCGCGCGCCGCCAGCGTCGGGCTTTCGTCGCGGACGGGAATGTAGATTTCAGATTTTGCGGAGGGAATCTCCGCAGCGACAATGACGGGTTTCTCTCGCGAGGTGTTCGCTGCTCGAGCAAGCGATTCAAGATCCACGCGCAGCTGCGCATCGGTGAAGGCATTGAACTGTGCCGCCATTTTGGACTGCAAGTCTGCGTCCGCGGCGATTGTCGGGTGGAGCAACCACGCCGCGGCGGAAGTGCCGGATTTATTGAAGGCGCCCCAGACGAAGTAGCAGCGATTGCGCGCGCGGGTGAGCGCGACGTAGAGCAAGCGCAGGTCTTCTGCGAGCCGCTCGCGGAACGCGAGAGCTTCGTGTGCGTCACGGTCGGGAGAATCGAAATCGCAGATGAGCTCGGACAGCGTTTCGCCCGTGTCGTCCGTTTCCTGGCGGTGAACGAACACCGGGTCAATTGGCGATGAGCGCCGCCCTTTCGCTTCAACGGTGCCCCACAGATACGGGCAGAAGACGATGGGATACTCGAGGCCTTTGCTCTTGTGAATGGTGACGAGCCGCACGGCTTCGTCGTCGCGTTCGAGCCGCAGTTGATGCTCCTCAGCGCTGCGTTCCGCCGCGCTAATCTGTTCTTCAATCCAGCGGACCAGCGGTTCCGGCGTGAGGCGTCGTTCCTGTGCCGTCTGGTGAATCAGCTCGCCGAGATGAAGCAGGTTCGTCAGTCGGCGTTCGCCGTCCTCGTGGGTTAGGAGCCGCTGGCGCACGCCGCTGCGGTGAAGCCACTGGCGGAACATCGCCGTGAAGCCGCGTTCGATCCATCTGGTGTGAAGTTCGTGGAACTCCTGCAGGGTGGATTGCCAACGCTGATCGTCGCGGACAGTTTGATCCAGTTCCACGCCGCCCCATCCGAGAAAATCTGTGACCAACGCAGCGCGGATTCGGCGTTCGTCCTGCGGGCGCGAAAGGGCTCCGAGGACGCGGCAAAGATCTGTCGCTTCGTGGGATTCAAAGACGCTCTCTTCGGTGTGGAGCACGGCGGGCACGTGGAGTTCGCGCAGCGCGTCCTGCACCCAGCGGGCTTGTATCTTCTTTCGAACGAGCACCGCGATGTCGCGCGGCGTCAACCGTCGATTCCCGATTCGCGTTTCGCTGTTCAGCAGCCGGACGATTTCGCCGGCAACGATCTTGGGCAGTTCGTTCTCGCCATAGCTGGTCGCGATGGTTTTCGCGTCCTGCTCGCGTGGGACAAACCACAAGTGCAACTGAGGCGCTGGAGAGTTCGCTTCGGTGAGCGGTGTGAGATCGGCTTTCCCCGCGGCGAGGACCGGTTTGAACGGAATGGCCTCGAACAGGAACGGCGCTTTGGAGCGGGCGAAGACGGTGTTTACGGCGTGGATGAGGCCGGATTCCGATCGCCAGTTTTGGTCGAGGGTGAAGCGACGATCCGCAGCCCGGGCGGCATCGAGGTAAGTAAAGATGTCCGCACCACGAAAACCGTAGATGGCCTGCTTCGGATCGCCGATCAGAAACAGCAGCGCGATCGCCCGGCTTTCAGCGGTGGCGAAGATGCGATGGAAGTTCTGATACTGAACCGGGTCCGTGTCTTGAAACTCATCGATCAACGCGGCGCGATAGCGCTGGCGGAGCTGGAGGCTCAGGGCGTCTCCGCCGGGACCGTGCAGCGCGGCGTGGAGTCGTGTGAGAAGGTCATCGAAGGTTTGAATCTTCCGGTGTTGTTTCCGCCGCGGAAGTTCCGCCTTGGCGAACTCGAGGAACGCGAGATGGAGCGCGATCACGAAGTTCGCCTGGTATTTATTGACCACATCGCACTGGGTGAAGAAGGCATGCGTGGGCGTTGTGCCGTTCTTCTTTGTGTCCTCTTCGAGACTGGCGGCGGCGAAATGATTTAGGGCGGCGAGCGATTCGGGTGTGGGCCCATCCTCCGCGAAGCAGCGGCCGGCGAGACGGACATGTTCCGCATTGACATCGGACTTGTTGTGGTCGCCCCTGGCCCAGCCTTCGCCATCATTGAGCGTGGCGAGAATCGTCTCTCGCTGCGTTCGCCAGAGAGTTCCGGCCCGATCAAATTCACGACGCAACTCGCCGGCGATCTCGTCCAGCGAACGGCCGGCCAGCGACGAGAGGACTTTCAGCTGTGGGTGGCGATTGTGTTCCCGTTGCAGTTCGAGAAACGTCTCGGGGCTCAGTTTCGCGGCGAGCGCGCAACTCACGTTCAGCTTTGTCGTCTCGTAGAACTGTTGGCGCCAGAAATCGTCCGCGAGTTCCTGCAGCAGTTCGGTATCGTCCTTCAGCAGCTCGGTGTCAAAAAGCACGCCGCTCTCGAAGGCGCGATCCTTCAGCGTGCGCTGGCAGAATCCGTGGATGGTGAAGATGGGCGCTTCATCGAAGCCGCTGAGTGCGCGGTCCAGCCGGGCGAGCATTTCCTCGGCGCGATCCCGATGTGGCCGCACGAGACGTTCCGCTGGGGAATCCGGCGAAGTGCCATGACGCAATGCAGCCACGGCGTCGGTGAGCGTGCGGCGGATGCGATCGCGCAGCTCTTCTGTCGCGGCTTCGGTGAAGGTTACGACGAGAATTTCCCGAACCGAAAGATCCCGTTCCAGAATCAGGCGGAGGAACAGTCCGGCGATGGTGAAGGTCTTGCCGGTGCCAGCGCTGGCTTCAATGAGAGTAACCCCGGGATCGAGCGACGTGGTTTCGAGGTGGAAGGAGGGCGACGGCGTCACGGCTCCACCTCCGTTCGATGTTCAATCATCGGCGCGAAGATTTGCAGAGCGAGTTTCTGGAACGTTTCGTCCAGCGGTTCCGCGTCCCGGAAGCAAAGGGCGAAGGCGGGTTCGTCTTTTTCGCCTTCACGATTTTGGAAGGCGTTTCCTTCCCACGCGGCGCGGGCTTTATCGAGGGAGCCCTTCGTGGCTCGGGACGGTTTGCTGCGTGCGTTCGCCGCTTCTTCAGTCTCGGCATATGCCAGCGCGGCATTGGGAAAGAACTTCAAGGGAGAGGTGAGGTTCTGATTGAAGAGCTTGACCAATTCCGTCAGCAGCGCAGACGCGTTCGAGACGGGGCGAAATTGATACGTGATGTCTTCGCCGACCAGCGTCGACGCTACGGCGGGATGCTGGGCGCACGCCGCGAGATGCGTAATCCACGCGCGGATCTGATCCTTTGGTTTTAATTTTGCGCAGCGGTAGAGCAGGGGACCTTGTGGATTGCGGACGGACACCGCTCCGGTGAGATGAATTCCCTCGAGGTGAAGATCGATGGTCAGCGGTTCGAGCGGTGCGCTGGGGCGGAATGGTTGAAGACGTTCCAGGAATCTCGCCACGACGTCGTGGTTGCGCTGGAGATTGACCGCCCCGACTTCGCCCAACGGCAATGTGCCGACGGCGGACGGAATCTCGCCAGCGTTCTGTCCAGGGCCAGTGAGGAGTTGGTGTTCGACGAGCTTTTGTCGCAGCGCGTAGCGTTCGAGACCTTCCAGTTGAAATGGTTCCCGTTCGCTGAGTTCCTCGCCGGTTCTCGGCGGGACGATGTTTAAACGATTCTGGAGGAAATATCCGGCGGGATTGGCGAAGCACTGGAGCAGATCCTCGAGTCGAATTTCGTTCGACGCGGGTTCGGGCGAGTTGAGCGGCGAGGAGAGGAATGGCTTGGCGGCTTCCCGCACCTGCCGGAGTGAATCGCTGGCGCGACAATTCTCGTGGGAGTAACTGAAGAGACTGTTCCCTGGCGTAAAGTAGGCGGCGCTGAACGCTTGGAGTCGATGCTTGATGACGAGCCGATCGCGCATCGCTGCGGGAGCGGTGACGGATTCATTGGGCAGGTGAAATCCCTGGCTCACGCAGTCAATGAGTTCGCTGATGAGAACGGAGGGCGGTGCTTCGCTGTCGTCGCGAATGCTCTGGCCTACGTAGCTGAGATACAGGCGATCGCGGGCGGAGAGAATGGTTTCGAGGAACAGGTAGCGATCGTCCTCCCGGGTGGAACGATCGCCCAGTCGCGGCTTGCGGGCCATCAAGTCAAAGCTGAGCTGATGGGTTGGGCGCGGGAAGGTGCTGTCATTCATCCCGACGAGACAGACGACTTTGAACGGAATGCTGCGCATGGGCTTCAGCCCGCAAAAGGTCACGCCGCCGGTGAGAAAGCCGGAGTTGTAAATGTCCTCTTCGAGCACAGGCCGCAGACGTTCGAGCAGGACGGCGAGGCTGGCTGGCGCATCGTAGCCGGATGACGCCTGTTGTCGACGCAACGCGGCGAGAGCGTCCCGGATGGTTTGGAGTTCGGGCGCGGCATCCTCGGAGGACGCGAAGAAATCGCTGAGCAACTGCGATCCGGTCGTGGCCCAGTCGCTGAGGGAACGTTCGGCAGAGAGTGAGTCCACCGCTGCGAACAGCTTCTCCGCAAACGCGGCGAAACGTCCCAGCACAGCGGCGGATTCGCCCTCGATCGGATCGTAGGGAAGAATGGATTGAAACGTGTGCGCGTCATGTCCCGCCATGCTGTAGCCGAGCAACAAGCGGTTTAATCCGTGACGCCATGTGTTGCCTTCCAGTTCCGGCAGATTGAGTCGAGCGCGATGTTCGGCGTCGATTCCCCATCGAATGTTGGTTTCTTCGATCCATGTGCGAACGAGGGAGAGATCGTTCTCGGCGAGGCTGAAGCGTTCGCGGACGGCGGGAGCTTCCAGCAGGCCGAGAACGGTGGTGGCGCCGAGGCGGGTGTTGGGTAGATCGAGCAGGCGGAGGAAGGTGTCGATCACCTGGCTCTGGCCGCGCGCACTGCGGTCCGCGACGGTGAACGGGATGGCGCAGCGTTCGCTCTCGGGAGAACCAAAGACGGCGTGAATGAATGGCGCGTACGTTTCGATCTCTGGCGTCATCACAACGATGTCGCGCGGGGTGAGCGATGGGTCACGCTCGAACCAGTCGAGCATTTGATCGTGCAGCACTTCCATCTCGCGCAGCGGACTGTGGCAGGAGTGAATCTCGATGGAGCTGTCGGTGGATGAAATTTCCAGCGGCGGTGTTTCGGCGTCCTTGCCGCGATCGCGAAGGTGCAGGATGTCGCTCTGAATCGCGCGAAGCAAAGTAGACTCCCCGGGCTCGGTAAAATCTTCGTGAGGAATCCAGTCGCCGGCTTCGAGTAGCAGCTTCAGGAAATCGCGGCCGAGATAGCCCATCGACGCGAGCAGACGGTTGCCCGTTTCGAGATGCAGCTGAAAGGCGTCGGCGTCTGGCACGTTGCGCCTGCGTAGGATGCGCTCGCCTTCGCGCGCCGACGTGATGTCCCCCCAGTATTCCTGGGATGGTTGCAGCAGGAAGAGATTGACCTGACTGCGTTGCGCGAGACCCGCGAAGAGGTCGAGATAGAAGGGCGGCAGCGCGGACACGCCGAAGATGGAGAGCCGTTCCGCGAACGTGGTTGCGGAAATGGAATCCGCCGAGTGCAGCAGTTGTCCCGCGCGTTTCCAAAGCGCGGCGGCGTGGACCGATTTGAAATCGCCGGCCACAGTGCGCCACAAGACCGGCTGCCAGTCGGTGCCTTTTCCCGCGTCCCAATCCGCGATCATCTCGGGACGGAAGACGAGGTATTGATCGAAGAGGTTGGCGATCTTCAGCGCGAGTTGGACGAGTTTGCGTTCGTCGGTGGCGCCATCGAGATAGTGCTTGAGCGGCGTGAATGCTGCGTCGGTCAGCAAGCCGGGGAGCGCGCCCATGATTCGCCACGAGAGGGAGTCGCGCTCGAGGCCGGATTGCGCCGGGAGTTCGGGGAAGAGCGTTCGGAAGATCTGTTGGCCGAACGCCTCGGGGAACGGGAAGCGCACATTCGCGCAGATGCGATGTCGCCGCGCCAGTTCCTGCTTGAGCCAGCGTTCCATGCCCTTGTTGCGGACCACGATGGTCTCCGGCTGCAACGGTGACGCCAGCGGCGTCTTTAATCGCTCCGCCAGATCATCCGCGAGCGTCTCCAGCCTGTTGCTGGTGAAGAGATGCAGTCCGGCGGCGATGTTTGGGCCTGTGTTCAAATGTCCGTGGTGCTCCGATGCGACACTGCGAAACTCTCGCTGGCGTCTTCGGAACGCTTTTCAGTTTTGCCTCGACCGGCGGAAAGAAAAGCCCAATTCACTCGCCCGACCCGACGATGTACGAAACCGCGGATCAATCGAGCAACATCGCGAGGCGATGTGCGGCGTGGCGACATCCGGACCAGAATGTCTGCGGCGGAGTGGGGCGGATGGCTTTGCGGCGGCAGGGCAGCGGCTTCGGCGTCGTGAAGGGCGCGGGCGATTTTTGCAGGACGGCGTCGTGGTAGAAGAGGGAGATCCATTCGTGCGCCTCGGCGCGGTCGGAGGGCGATCCGCCGAGCAGTTCCACCCGGCCGGCGGCATTGGTGACGAGTTTCGCCTGACCGAAGCTGGCGATGTGATTCCAGTAACGTGGTTCATTCATTCCGTTCACAAGTGTCTTCATAGTGCCGCCACGTTACGCGAGGGGGTGGGACAATGGCGGGGGAAGCGGACGATTGCTGAAAAGATTTTTATCGTCGACGAGCCAGCGCATGCGATGAGCTCTGAACTGTCGCGTTCCACCCACTGGACCACCGCGCAGAATCGGAGTTCTGCGCTCCGACATGCCACCCGTGTCGCAGGCAGCGCCCGGATGCGTCCAAGGGCAAGCGTCGGTGGTTCGCAGTCTTGACCCGTCTGTTGATTTCTGTCGCACTACGGCATCTCAAATTTCCCATGACCATGCTGCTTGCACAGACGGCCGGAACCGCCCCGGATTATTGGCCCTTTGCGGTGCTGGGTATCAGCGTCGCGCTGATCATCACGCTCATTACGGTGCTGCGCGTCCATGCGTTCATGGCGCTGATCCTCGCGGCGTTTGCTGCGGGCTTGCTGGCGAAGACGCTGCCGGGCGAGCCAGAGAAGAGTCACTGGGTGCAGGCCATCGAACTGTCGACGACGGAATTCGGCGTCACAGCCGGGAAGATCGGCGTGGTCATCGCGCTGGCGGCCATCATCGGCATGTGCCTGATGGAAAGTGGCGCGGCGGACAAGGTGGTGCGGCGTTTTCTGGCGGTCTTTGGCGAGAAGCGAGCAGGGGTGGCGATTCTGGTGAGCGGTTACATTCTCTCGATTCCCATTTTCTTCGACACGTTTTTCATGCTGCTGCTGCCGCTGGCGGTGGCGATGAGGTTGCGCACGGGCAAGGATTACATGCTCTATATCATGGCGATTTGCTGTGCCGGCGTGGTGACGCATTCGCTGATCGCGCCGCATCCGGGGCCGTTGGCGATGGCGGAGAGTTTGAAGCTGGATCTCGGACTCACGATCATGGTCGGCATCGTCGCGGGGATCATTCCAGTGGCCTGTTCGTGGACGGTGATGAAGTGGATGAACCGCCGGATGGAGATTCCGCTGCGTGAAGTGCCGGGCATGTCGCTGGCGGATTTGCGCGCGAACGCGGAGAAGCCGGAGTCCGAGCTGCCAGGTTTCATGGCATCGATTACTCCCGTGATTCTGCCGATCTTGCTCATCTCCGGTGCGTCGACGTTGATTGCGATTCAAGGCAAGGGCTTCGAAAAGACGGATTTTAAGGAACCTGTTGCGCTGGTGGCGCGACTGAAGGCGTCGGCTGATCCGGTGGCTCAAGCGGTGACGGCCCACTTCTCGGCGAAGACGAAACAAGCGCTGGCCCAGCATGACGCGGCGCAAGCGCCGGCCGTGGCCCTGCAGGAAGCGGTGGTGGGAGAATTCAACAACCTCATTCGAACGAAACAACTCGCGAAAGAACCGGCGCTGCAAGGTGTGACGCTGCGACCAATGACGGCCGCGCTGAAGGCGGAGAGTCCGCAGGCAGACAACCTCGTGCGACTGAATCGTTCCTTGTTGGAAGACGCCTTTGCACCGGCGCTGTCACCGACGGAGGGAATCAGCACGACGTTTTACACGCACGGCGTTTTCTGGGGAAACCGGAACATTGCTTTGCTGATTGGCGCGGTGCTGGCGCTGCTGGTGCTCGTCCGCCAGCGCAAGGGGCTTACCCTCGCGCGCATCGCGGAGATGATTGAACCGCCGTTCGCCACGGCAGGCGTGATCATCCTCATCACGAGCGCAGGCGGTGCGTTCGGCTTGATGCTGAAGAACGCGGGCGTGGGCGATGCGGTGAAGGCGCTGGTCGAGGGCAAAGAGGTCAACCTGCTGCTGCTCTCGTGGGGTGTGGCGGCGGTGATTCGCGTGGCTCAGGGATCCGCGACAGTGGCGATGCTGACGACAGCGGCGATGATTTATCCGATCATGAGCGACGGCCCGGCGCTGCCGTATCACCCGGTCTACATCTTCATGGCGATTGGTTTCGGCGCGATGATTTGCTCCTGGATGAACGACAGTGGCTTCTGGGTGGTGGGCAAGCTGAGCGGGTTCACCGAAAAGGAAACGCTGAAGACGTGGACCGTCGCCGTGACGGTGAACAGCCTGGCCGGCCTGGCGGTGTGCCTGGTGTTCTCGAAGCTGGTGCCGCTGCTGTGAGTTGCGATTCGTTCCTTGTCCCTAGAACTGGTGACTGGTTGGGGACGAGGAATCGGATACCTTGATGAGGTGTTGCACGCCTAGTTCTCAGGTGTGTTTGTGTGAAGAGGCCGGACCTGTTGTCCGGCCTTTCGTTTTTCCGGGATGACGTTGGGGAGGCGTCAACTGGGTCAGGGCGGGGATTCGGCCCATCCTTTTGCTTGAGTCGGACGAGCGTCCGGGCATTCTGTCTGCACATCCCGTTATGAAAACAAATACCACGTCCCAACTCACTCCCGTTACCCGCCGCACGTTCCTGCGAACCGGCGCGGTGCTCACCGCAGGCGTGGCGGCGCTGTCGCTGCCGGCCCGCGCGCAAACGAACAAGAACAGCAAGCTGCGCATCTTCCAGATCGGCGTCGGCGGCATTGGGGGTCTCGAACGCAACGGGCTCAAAGGCCATCCGATGGTCGAATGGGCCGGCTTCTGCGATGTCGACCGCCGTGAGCTCGACAAGATCAAGACGCAGCACGCGTCAGCCTGGACCGTGAGCGATTACCGCGAAGCCTTCGCCAATCGCGCTGGGGACTTCGACGCCGCCATCGTGGAAGCGCCGGACTTCCATCACGCGCCCATGATGCTCATGGCGATGAAGCACAACAAACACATCTACGGCCAGAAGCCGCTGGTGCATCAGCTCGATGAACTGCGCATGATTCGCGATGGCCTCGCTGCGCGTCCGAATCTCGTGACGCAGATGGGCAATCAACGTTCGTGCAACAAGGGCCGCATGCTCTCGGTCGAGATCCTCCGCAAGAACCAGCTCGGTCGTCCGATCACCGCCTACGTCTGGACCGGCGGCGTCTCGAAGGGACATTACTTCTCCGATCCGTGGAGCGCTTACTCGCCCGCGCAACCGGTGCCCGAATATCTGAACTGGGATTTGTGGCTCGGCCCGCTCTCCACCGACATTCCGTACAACGAAGACCTCGCTCCGCGCCGCTGGCGTGCGTATTGGGAAACCGGCGGCGGCCAGCTCGCTGACTGGGGCTGCCATCTGCTCGACCTGCTTTACTTCGCCTACGAAATGCCGCGGCCCGAAGCCGTCATCACGCACACTCCGAAGCCATCGAACACCGGCCACACCGCGCACAACATGAGCACCATCACTTATCCCGGTGGTGGGAAGTTCGCCCGCGACAAGTTCGTGGTGCATTACAACGACGATGCGTTGCTGCCGTCCTTCGCCGGATTGAACCTGCCGCCGATCAAGCCCGGCGCGAACCACACCATGGTCGTCTGCGAAGAAGGCACGCTGCTGCTCGCGGCCGACGGCATGCCGCAGATCTTCCGCAAGGGCAAGGAAGTGAAGGACGAGCCGATGCCGGAGATTGGCACGCGCAACCACTGGAAAGACTGGGCGGACAACTGTCTCGGCGACAAGAAACCGCTGTGGACGCCGTTCCAGATCGGCTGGCGCATCACGGAGCCGGCGCTGCTCGCGGTGAAGGCGACGCGTTACCCCGGCCAGGAACTGCGCTGGGACGCCGAGAGCTTCCGGTTCACGAACAGCGACAAGGCGAATCAAGAGATCGTGTCGCGCAACTACCGCGCCGGCTTCGCGCCGCCGTCGGTGGGCTGAGTTGCAGGGGAGTTATTTCAAGGGCGGCACGAACTTCGTGCCGCCCTTTATTGGTTGGTTGCGTGGTTCTGTGAGCGAAAGAATGCACCAATGGCGATTCATCTTTAGGGAAGCGCTGAATAAATCCATCTGGCTTAGATTTAATACAGATGCAGGATCCCGGGGGGGGCTAAACTGGCCTGCATGATCCACCAGACCAGTTTCGCCCAGGTCGAGTTCGCCGACAGAAAGAGGATCACTCGACGCGAAAAGTTCCTCGCCCGCATGGAGGAAGTCATTCCGTGGACCCAACTGCTGGCCGTCATCGAGCCGCACTATCCCAAGGGAGAGCGTGGACGCCCGCTCCTCGGACTGGAGCGCATGCTGCGGGTCTATTTCCTCCAGCAATGGTATGGCCTGGCCGACGAGGCCTTCTACGACAGCCAGGCTTTGCGCGGTTTCGCCCCATTGCTCTCGCCGCCGACGGCGTGCCCGATGCCACCACGCTCCTGAAATTCCGTCGCCTGCTCGAAACCCACGACCTGTGCCGTGGCCTCTTCACCGCCATCAACGCCGACTTGGCCGCCCGCGGCCTGCTGCTGCTGCGCGAGGGAACCTTGGTGGACGCCACGCTCATCGCCGCACCCTCCTCCACCAAGAATCAGGAAAAGAAACGCGACCCCGAAATGCACCAGACCAAAAAGGGTAACCAATGGTATTTCAGGATGAAGGCGCGGATCGGGACAGCAAGCTCGTTCACACCGTGGTCGTCACCGCGGCCAATGTTGCGGACGTGACGAAGACGACGGAACTCCTCCACCGCCAGGGGCATCAACTCCACACGCTCTTCGGACTGGCCAACGTGATGATTGGAGAGCGCCAGGCAACGAGCTGAAAGCCTGCGCGGGCCGAAGCCCAGGGGAAATGGTGCCAATCCACCCCGACCAAGGGAGGGAACCGACCTGTCAGCCCAAGCCGTCGAACACAGATGTTCCGCCGCTGCGGGCGCACTTCCACCCAGCAGAAAATTCGAAATCGAAAACTAAGCTTTATTCAGCGTTTCCCTTAGGAGGATGGCCTCCGCGCGTTATTCCACAAAACATTCCGCGAGGTGGCCGAGCGACGGCGGTCAGGTGCCTGCCCGAGACAACGGCAGCGTTGTTGAGTGCAGAGGAACAAAAACTTGGATGGATTTTTCCCCATCTTGCCAGTCATTCTCATGTATGTTCGGCTCTTTCAAACATCGGTGCTAATCGGATCGACAGGCGGGTTTGAACCCTCAATAAGGGTTGCGGAAGAACCAGAACAGTCTTGGGACAGGCTAATGATCGAATCTCGCGCAGCCTTGGGCGAATGAGATCGAGTGCAACTGGGAACTTGCATCCGCGGTCACGCATGAATGACGGGCAGCCGCAGGCGACGGTGTGCATGGCATGCGCGGCCAAAGCGGAGCGCCGCTGACAACTTTCGAAATGAAGATGCTTATGAACATGAAACTGAATCGTTACATGAAAACGCTGGTGTGGTGCGCGATCGCCATCTTGGGTTCAATGTCCGCGGTCCATCGCGCGTCCGCCGAGGGTCAGGCCGAGCATGTCGTGGTGCTGGTGTGGGACGGCATGCGTCCGGACTTCATTACACCGCAATATTGTCCCACGCTCTACTCGCTGGCGACCAACGGCACCTTCTTCCGCCGCAACCATTGTGTGTTTGTCAGCACCACGCAGGCGAACGGCGCCGCGCTCGCGACAGGTTCCAATCCAGGGCGCAACGGCATCCAAGCCAACGTCGATTTCCGTCCCGAGCTGAACTTCCTCACCACCTACGCTTCCGAAAGTCTCGACGCGGTACGGCGTGGCGATCTGCTGACGGGCGGACATTATCTCACGCTGCCGACCCTTGCTGAAACCCTGCAGCAGGCAGGCATTCCCACGATCATCGCGGGAGCCAAGCCCGTGGCGCTCTTCCACGATCGTTCCGTGAAGAAGGACTCCGAGGCGGCGAAGAAGTCGGTCACGTTGTTTGAAGGCAAAACCATCCCTCGCGACCTGGCCGACTCGCTGGCCAAGGTGAATGACGACAAAGCGTTCCCGACTCCGATCACCTACCCGAACCTAGCGCAGGACAATTGGACGGCCCGCTCCCTCCTGCGCAGCCTTTGGAAGAATGGTGTGCCGAAATACACGCTGCTTTGGTTAAGCGAACCGGACAAAAGCCAGCACGAGCACGGCATCGGATCGAGCAATGCGCTGGTGGCGATTGAGAACAGCGACAAAAACCTCGCGGATGTTATCAAGACGCTCAAAGAAAAAGGAGTGTACGAGAAGACCGACATCTTCGTCGTTTCTGATCACGGCTTCTCGACCATCACAGCGGGACCGGACATCGAGAAGATCCTCAAGCAGCAGAAATTCGCCGCCGGCAAGAAGCTGGAAGATCCCATGCGCGGCGATGTCGTCGTTGTCGGGTTGGGTGGCAGCGCGTCGTTCTACGTCATCGAGCGCGACGAACCGGTGATCCGACGCCTCGTCGAGTTCTTGCAGACGGCGGATTTCACCGGCGTCATTTTCTCCCGCCTGCCGATTGAAGGCACGTTCCCGCTGGAGCGGGTTGGCTATAACAGCACCAATTCGACGGCGCCCGACGTGGTTATTTCCATGCGCTGGAACGCCAGTCGCAACGACAACGGCGCGCCCGGGATGATCATCTCCGCCGGGGGAACCCGCGGTCGCGGCACCCATGCGTCACTGAGCCGCTACGACATGAACAACACGCTGGTCGCCGCCGGACCGAATATCAAGAAGGGCCTGATCAGCGAGGTACCCAGCGGCAACATCGATCTAGCGCCGACCATTCTCCACCTGCTCGGGGTGAAACCGATCAAGCCGATGGACGGACGCGTCCTCCACGAGGCGCTCGTCCACAGCAAGGAGCCCGCGCCTAAAGTGAATGTGAAGAAGCTCGAAGCAACCCGCGAGACCGGCCTGTTTCGCTGGACACAATACCTGCAGTTCAGCGAGGTCAACGGCACGTTCTACTTCGACGAAGGCAACGGCGAACCGGCCTTGAAATAGGCATCGAGGAAGTCTCGACCACTCATGCACCAAGGCGCCCGTTGATCGGCGACCGATTAAACGTCACCCTTCATTCCGCCCCACAGGAGTCTTCGCCGGCCCTTAAACTGCGACCGGCCTAAGCCGGCATGGACGCTGGGTCCTGTTCGCAAAGAGGGCGAACTTCGTGACGACCATCTCGAGAAACGTGCCACAAGCGCAAAATGCGCGGGCAGTCCAGGCAGTCTCCCGCATACGGTCACGGCAAAGACGCTATACATCGGGCGTTACGCCGGGGTGAATCCAGTCGAGTTGCATCGTTCCGCTGTCACATGTTGCGGGAGCCACCTTGCTGAGGACGCCGCGGCATTGCTTGACCTCGGTCAAGTCGAGGCCGCTTTCCGTGATCGGTTTTCGTGTGACCCGCCGATGTCCCCTATGAGCGAATGCTCGAACAGCGATCAAGCGCCTTGGGAAAGGGCAAAAGACGAATGTGTCAGGATGCAGCCGGTTCTCCCGGGCGGATGGGAGAACTTCAGGGCAAAGGCGCACGGAATCGTGCGCGAGATGGCTGAAGAGGATCGCTTTTTATCCGATGAAAAAACGCACCATCGGCCAGCGAATCCTGCTTGGATTCTTCGTCGTGATCTCCGTAGTCGCGGTCCTCGGGGTCGCGGTCCTCGGGGTCGCGGTCCTCGGGGTCGCGGTCCTCGGGGTCGCGGCGCTGTGGGAATTTCGAACGGTCAATGCACAGATGCAAACCGTGGCAACAACCTCCATTCCCGGCACGCTCGCCATCCTCAACATCCAGGCTACACTGAAGGAAAATCTCGGACTGGCCCAGGCTCACATACACGCCACGGATAAAGCATCGATTGAAAAACTGATTCAGGCCAACGTCGCCAGCATCGACGCCTTGGTGGAGTCATGCGAGGCGATTAATAACACCCCGGAGGCCCGGCAGAAACTGGGTGCATTCAAGCAGGCGCGGATCCGTTTTGTGAACGACTTCAGCCGCCTGCTTCAATTCAGCAAAGCCGGCCAGGGCACCGAGGCAGCGGCCTGGACTCAATCCACCCTGATGCCGAGTTTTCAAGGCGTGGAAGAACCACTGGATCACCTCGTCATATTCCACGAATCGGAACTCTCGAACGCCACCAAAGCAACCGAACTGGCGATCAGCCGGGGAACAAAGGCGATCCTGTTTGGACTCATCCTGGCCGTTGTTTCCGGAGTGGTGGTGACAACGCTCATTGTCCGTTCGACCCACGCCGTCCTAAAGTCCGTCGCAGGCAGTCTCATTGATGGTTCGAGTCAGATCGTTGCCGCGTCGCAACAGATTTCGATGGCCAGCCAATGCCTCGCCGAGGGAGCCAGCGCGCAGGCGGCCAGCCTGGAGGAGACGAGCGCATCTCTCGAAGAAATGGCGAGCATGACCCGGCGTTCCTCGGAGCACGCACAGGCGGCGCTGTCAGTGACCAGTCAGACACGGACATCGGCTGACGCTGGAATGGACCAGGTTCAACAACTGCTGGCTGCGACGGATGCCGCACAGAAGTCGAGCGCGGAGATTACGAAGATCCTCAAGAGCGTCGACGAGATTGCTTTTCAGACCAACATTCTGGCGCTCAACGCCGCGGTCGAAGCGGCGCGAGCCGGCGAGGCCGGCACTGGTTTCGCAGTCGTGGCGGATGAAGTCCGCAGCCTCGCCCAGCGCTGCGCTCTGGCGGCGCGGGAGACTGCCGAACGGGTTCAAGACAACGCGGCGAAGAGTCTCGATGGTTCCCGGTTGAGCGAGGCTGTGGCGCGCAACTTCCAGGACATTCAAAACAACGTTCGCGAGTTGAGTCAGTTCGTGTCGGGCATCGCCACGGCCGCATCCGAACAAAGCGAGGGCATCGCTCAAATCTCGAAGGCTGTGATGGAAATGGACCGGGTCACACAGGCAAACGCCGCGAGCGCGGAGGAGACAGCCAGTGCGAGCGAGGAGCTGAATGCTCAGGCGGAATCACTCAGCGACATCGTGTTTACGGTTCAAAAGCTGATTGATGGAAAATCACCCCGACGATTGACCCAAATCCACGGGGCAGTGCCCAAGCACGGCGCGCCGTCGAACTCGACTCCACGCGCCTCCGCGCCCGCGCTCCTCCGGTCAAGATCAAGCAGCGGCACGGCACCGTTGGTTTCTCACTGAAGGCCACCCACGGACGGGAGAAAAGGTCCCCGCGCTTGATCCACGTCAATTCACCCCAAGCGAGTGAATGTCATCGTGTCCGGGCAATGACGAATCAACGCGAACTGTTCGCGAAAGCTGATAAACACCTATGATCCATCATCCTGATGTTTTCTCTCCTCCCGGAACTCCGTTGCTGGACCGCACCGTCGGCGAACTCGTCGCGGAACGCCCCGGTCGGTCGCGCGTTTTCCAGTCCTTCAACATCGACTTCTGCTGTCTGGGCGGACGCACGTTGCGTGACGCCTGTGAGCGCAAGGGCGTGCCAATCGCGTCCGTTGTCGAGCAGCTCGAAGCCGAGCTCGCAGACAAATCCGCTCCGAAAAGCCCGAACCCGGCCAATCTGCCGCCGGATCGTCGGGCGGATTACATCTTCCAGACGCATCACCGTTTTCTGTGGGACGAGTTGCCGCGACTCCACGCCTTGTCTGAGCGTGTGGCTCGAGTGCATGGCGGGCACACCCAGTCGCTGGTTGAGATGCACGAGGTGTTCAGCCATCTCGAAGAGGAGCTGACCACGCACCTAATGAAGGAGGAACAGATTCTGTTCCCGGCCATCCTGGACCTGGCGCAGCAGGCGCGCGGCCCGGTATCACTCGACGGCCCGATCGCGTGCATGTTGGAGGAGCAGAGCGAAGCAGGGGCGGCACTAGAACGATTGCGCGAATTGAGTCACGGTTTCCAGCCTCCAAGCGACGCGTGCAACACCTACCGTGCCTTGTTCGCAGGCCTGAAGGATCTCGAAACCGACCTGCACCTCCATATCCACCTCGAAAACTCGGTGCTCTTCCCGCAAGCGAAACAACTCGTCACGCAGTTCTCGGCGAGGTAGCCGGGTGTGACGGCACCAATCTTAATGGCCCGGTTGCGAGCGCGGCTTTCGCTATATTTAAGCGGCCTTCCGACGCAGCCAGATCAAAGGCGAAGATTGTGAGGAGCAGTCGCGTGGCGGGTGCTATTGTCTTCTGAGCATTCCGAAGCATTCTGGCGTTGCGCTTCCTGTCTGAACGATGCGGATCGAACACTCGTCGGCTGTTCCTCGCCTCGCCGTTCGAGCTGCCCGCCATGCGTACCGGATTTTCCAGCATTTATTTTCCATGAGTCAACTTGCCGCTGGGTCGCCTATCCTTGCCCGTTTGACACTCCTGCCGATTTAAGGTGAGATGCGCCCATCAAAAACCGAGATAACTCTATGAAGAGACATCACTTTGGTCTTCCGTTCGTTTCTCAACTCCTCGCCGTGGCGATCACTTTCGCCGTCGCTTCGATTCACGCCGCCGACAAATCCGTTCCGCTCCACCATCGCTTCGAGCAATCCCTCGAGAGCGCCGCGAACTACGCGAACCCGCTGCAAGAGGCGTCCCTTACGGCCGTCTTCACTGCCCCGTCCGGGAGCAAGTTCAAGATCCCCGGCTTCTGGGATGGCGGCAAGACGTGGCGCATTCGTTTCGCGCCGCCGCAGACCGGAACCTGGAAATTTGAAACCACCTGCTCGGATGCAGGCAACAAAGGTCTTCATCAACAAAGTGGCCAGTTCACCGTGACTGAGGCGACGGGCAACAACGCACTCGCCAAACACGGCTCCATTCGCGTGTCGGCGGACGACCGCTATTTCGCTCACCAAGACGGCACCCCGTTCTTCTGGGTCGGCGATACCGCGTGGAACGGTCCCTTGCTCTCGTCGAAATCCGACTGGGAACTCTACATCAAGGAACGTTCCCGCCAGAAGTTCAACGCCGTGCAATGGGTCACCACTCAATGGCGCGCTTCACCCGATGGCGACGCCAGCAAGCAACTCGCCTACACTGGCACCGACAAGATCGTCCTGAACCCCGCGTTCTTCCAACGCCTCGACGAAAAAGTCGACGCCATGAACCAAGCCGGGCTGCTCAGCGTGCCTGTTCTGCTTTGGGCAATTAACGCGGGCAGCAATCCCAAGGTCAACCCAGGCGTCTCGCTTCCGGAAGATCAGGCCATCCTGCTCGCGCGTTACATGGTCGCGCGCTGGAGCGGAAACGCCACGGCATGGATTCTTGCCGGTGATGGTAACTATCGCGGTGAGAGCGCAGAGAAATGGAAGCGCATCGGCCGCGCCGTCTTTGGCGACATCCATCACGCTCCGGTCACGATGCATCCCGGCGGCATGCAATGGGTCTGGAAGGAGTTCATTGACGAGAAATGGTACGGCTTCCACAGCTACCAAAGCGGTCACGGTGACGATGACAAGACGCTGAAATGGATTACCGAAGGCCCGCTCACGGACGACTGGATGAAACTCCCGCACCGCCCGTTCGTGAACCTCGAGCCTCCCTACGAAAACCACATCGCATATCAATCGAAGAAGCCGATCTCGCCCGAAACCGTCCGCCGCGCCATTTACTGGTCGCTGCTCTGCGCGCCGACGGCAGGCGTAACGTATGGCGGGCACGGCATTTGGGGCTGGGACGATGGAACGAAAGATCCCACGGATCATCCGGGCTCCGGCAAGCCGTTGCCGTGGCAGAAGGCGCTCACGATGCCCGGCGCCGAGCAGATGGCGCATCTCGCCGACTTTTTCGCGTCCGTCAACTGGTCCAAGCTTCGTCCGGCGCCTATCGTCGTGGTGAACAATCCCGGCGCGCAGAAGCCAGCGAAGTTCATCGCCGGCGCCAAGACGGACGACAAGGAATTGATGGTCGTTTACGTTCCGGAAGATCGCACCGTGGAAATCAAACTCGATTCCATGCCGCCTTCACCGCAGGTCACGTGGTTCAATCCTCGCACCGGCGAGAAGAGCCCCGCCGTCGCGGTCGTCACGGCGAACACCTGCCAGTTCCCCACTCCGGCCGAAGGCGACTGGGTGCTCTTCATGAAGACGGAGAAGAAGCCCGCCGCGGACGCCGGGAATTCGACGGACGCGAAGCCGGCCACTCCGTAGCGCCCGCGGCCTGGATCACGGTTCTCTGAGTTGCACGCGATAGAAGCGTCGCGGTCCGCCATCGCGCACGATGGTGAGCGACGCTTCAATTCCAACGGCTGTCACCTCACCGAGGCTGGTCCATCCCGGCGCGTTCAAATCCTCTTTGAACTGCACACGGTAAGTCCGACCGGCTTCCGCGCTCCACGTCACGACTAGATCGCCGTCTGGTTCAAGCGTGGTGGCGAGAATTCGAATTTCTCCTGGCTGGGACGGAATGCGATTCGCCGCTCGCGGAGTCGAAGGCGCCATGAAGTAGATGTTCGCCCCCCCATCTGGCCAGCGACCCTGGCTCACATTATTCGTCTGCGAACCGAACGTCACCGAATCGACTAGACTGCCATCCGGCCCGAACAGCGCGATCGCTTCACCGCCCTGACTCAGCTTGAAGCCCGCGTGCAGCGCGTCAGCGTCGAGTCCGTTCTGTTCCACATTTTCGTCCGCCCAGACCAGCAAGTAGCCCTGGGCAGGAATGCTTGTTCCCGTCGGAATCGTCCAACGTCCGTTGCCGGTGATCCGGTCCGAGAGCGAGTACCCGGCAAGATTAACCGCACTAGCACTCGGATTGTAGAGCTCGAACCAGTCGTCAAACGCGGCATCAGTCGGATCAATCAGGAAGCTCGCGTTCGCCGCCATCCATTCGTTGATGTAGATGCGCACCGGCGGAGCGGACGGATTGTTCGTCACGCCCGGTGTGGGATAGAAGAAAGCCTGTCGCGGCCCTGATTCGCCATCCGGATGGAAACCAATCGATCGATCTGCCACCGGCTGCGAGTAGTTCACGTAGTCGAGAATCGTCGGCGTGCCGCTCATCGGAAACACCAATGCGAGCGAGCCATTGGCCGGCGGAATCCGGAAGTTCGTGTGCAGCGCAGCCGGAGTCGATTCACCCGGCTCGCCGTCCAGCCACACAATGCGGAACTCTCCGGCACCAATCGTCGCGTTCGCAGGGAACGCCCAGCGCGTGAGGTTCGTGTAATTGTCGCTGAGATGCCATCCGTTCAGGCTGACGGCGTTCGTGCCAGCGTTGTAAATCTCCACCCATGGCTCCCGATCGCCAGCGTTGTCGGCGAGGCCAGTCACGTTCACCGGCTGAATCTCATTGATCCAGAGCGGCGGGAAGGGTGTTCGAACCGCAGCAGACGAATTCGCCAGGCCCGGCGTCGCGCCCACCGGTCGATAATTGATCGGAGTAACAGACCGGAACGGAAGGCTCAGGCGGAAGTTCACCGCCGAACCGTTGGTGCTCGGCAGATACCAAAAGCTGAACGTGTAGGTGAGGTTAGACACAGCGCCGGCCACGAACTGACTGAGTAAGTTGCCATTTGATCCCGGACCCGTGCTCGCCAGCCGCAAACTGTACCTGCCCTCGAACGCCGCCGCGTCGCTCACGATGGAACCCGCGTGACTCCCAATGGCAATCCACGGCGAAAGCGGCCCGGATTCAAAATCACCGTTCTGGACCAGATTCAGACCCGCCCCGGGAACCGTTCCCTCCACAAGTGTTACATTGTCGATGTGGACCGCTCCCGCGGCCGCCATGAAGAACGTCAGGTTCGTCGCATTGACGCCCGGCACGCCAGTGAAGCTGTAGAAACGCCAGCCCGATCCATCCGACCAGTTCGCGACGCGGGCGTTGTCCTGGTTCGCATCGATCAGTTGCAGCGAAGCACCACCGCCATCCGCCTTCGCCGGCCACGGCGCATCGTCATCAAAAGTCACTGAGTCGATTACGCTGTCCTCGGCTGGCGTGGCGCCGGGACGAATGAGACTCACCGTCTCGCCTCCGTCATCCAGTAGCCCAGCGAACACCCCCGCCGGCGGAACGTTTGAACCGTAGGCGCTGATCAGAGACACGATGTCCTTTGCGACGAGACGATAGCCACGCGGGTCAATGATGCTTCCTGGTGGGAAGGTGTAGTCGACGCCGTTCAATCGCCAGCCCGACACGTCGAAGGGCGTCGTCGCGGAGGTGTTGTGAAGTTCCACGAACTCCGCGTCAGGGAAAGTCGAGTTGTACATGATTTCGTTGATGACCACCCTGCCCTCCGGCGTTTCCGGTGACGAAGTAGACGTGATCCGGATCACGTCCGTGAGATTGCTCAACACGTTCCCCGACTCATCGTAGGCCGCGAGGTTGAAGACCGATTCGCCCGATGGTAGCCACAATCGCATCGACCAATTCGTCAGCGTCGTCCACGTCAGCGGATACTCCGCGCCGTTCACGAGGATTCCCGCCACACCGACCGGCGCCGTGCCCGAAAGCGTGATCAAGTTCGTGCCGACCGTAAGGTCATTGCCGCCGTTGTTCGTGATGGAAAAGCCCGCGGCCACCGCAGTCAGTTGATTCATCAGATAGGTGCGCCGCTGGTTGAACCACGTCTTCACCGCCGTCGGTGCCGCGAGATTCTGTCCATCGCAAAGCGTGATGCCGTTCGCCACGAGCGACGCATACTTCGCATCCATCAACGCCTCGAACTTCGCCGGGACGAAGGCGTTGCTCACCGCGCTCTGTACCGCACGGTAATAGGCTCGACGGAATGGCGGATGCGCATACATCCGCGCCACCGCCGGATCATCGCAAACAAACAGCTGCGCGCTGCTCGCGCCCGGATTCGCCGGGTAACTTCCCGCCGCCACCAGCATCAGCCAGTCGAGATCGAACATGTAGACCTGCGCACGGCCGTTCTCGGGAAAGTACATGTACATGTTCTTGCCGATGTCGTGGCCCCAGCTGTCGAAATTGTTGATGATATGTTCCGCCGCGAAGATGCCCATCCATTGCTGCACATCCACCAGCGCCTCCGTGTGCGACGTGTATGGCTCCGGCCCCGTCGTGTTCAACGCGTCCGCCACCGCGAAGACGTTCGTGTAATCATTGGCCGTCTCAAAGGAACGCTTCAGCCAGTACCAACGATACTTCTCCGTCTTCTTCTTCACACCGCCGCCCGCCGCCAAATCCGGCGTCGAATACACCCGCAGCTGCGGCTCCGGATCAGCGGTCAATCCGCCTGCATCGTTGAACTCGAACGCTCGATCAATACGGAAGAAATCACCGTCACTGTCGCCCGGCGACCATTGCTCGAGGAAATCGCCACCCGGTTGCAGCGCTGCCTCAAACACGCCGCCGCGCTGCATGTCCGTCACGCCGTTCACGGAGAGCCGAATGAAATAGCGATGGCTGAACGCGACATTCATCTGGTCCGCGATCCAATACGCCATCTGTTCCTGAATCGCCGTGTTCTCGTTGCCGTGTCCGCCCGGCCAGTCGAGGTTCAATCCATTGTCCCCGAGGAACGGCTCGTCCGCGGGAAAATCAATCGAGTAACCACAACGATTCCCCGTCGGCGTGTTGAAGCTCGGCGAAATGTAGGGACTGCCCGCGTAGACGGCGTCCGTGTTGTAGATCACGCGATGATTCCCGAGCACGAAAGTCACGTCGTTCATCGAGTTGTTCAGGTTGTTCCGCGTGTCCCACGTATTGAACGTCGCCTGCGTCATCCACATCCGGTAGGACGGAAAATTACCCGTCGGCACGCTCTCGCCGAAGCGAACGAGGCACTCCCGCGCCGGCGCGATGGCCGGAAAGGTCGCCGTGGCACCGGGCGTGAAGCCGTCCGTCGCCTGCACATGGAATGCCACGAGTGTATTCGCCGGCTGTCCAGGAATCGTCGCGCTGTACAATCCATCTCCCGCCACAACATCACCGCCTGCACCATCATCCCGCATCGTCACATTGTTGAGCGTCGCCGATGGATCGAGCCGGTAGCGCAACAATACCGAACCAATCCCTTCCGGATCATGGACGCGCGCAGAAACCACAACCGGCTCACTCGCCGCCGGCACCGCGGGATAATGCGTCACGTCCGAGATAGCTGGCGCCGCGTTCAACACCGCACGGCTGTTCGGCGCGCCCGGCGAACCGAGATTCGTCGGCAAGTCCATCTTCACCGCCGCTTCCAGCCAGTTACCGCGCAGCCGGAACAACGCCTCCGGATGCCCGCGCAGCCACCGCACCTTCGCGCGAATGATGTTCGTTTGATTCACGGCCGCTGTAGCCGTCAGCGGCGTGCGAATGCGGTTCATCTGATTGTCCCCGCGCGCCACGGCGCGGATGTGATACGACTGGGAACTGTTGAAACCCTCGCTGGTTTCGAGACCGGATTGCTCCTGCGTTCCTTCCGCCGTCCAACCCGTCGCGCCGCCTTCAAACGTCGAGTTCGCGATCACATTCACCCCCGCCATCGTGCGCACCTCCACATCGTCAATCAGACACTCACCCGCTCCCTGCAGGAACACTTGCAACTGATCCGCCGTTGAAGTGCCGTTGTCCAACACGCCGCGCACTTCCACCGTCGTCCACGGCGCCTTCGCGCTCTCGTCGCTGTCCGCCCAGTTCGCGGCGAGACGATTGTCGCTGCGTGCATCCACCAGCTCCAGACTGCTCCCGCCGCCATCGCTCCAGCGCCCCCAACGTCCACCATCGCGATACGTCACCTCGTCCACCACTACGTAGTTGAAGTTCGTCACAATCACCGCGCCATTCGTGGTGAACACCGGGTCCGCCATCGCCAGCGCGATCCGCTCGCCGCCATTGTCGAGACTGCCGCTGTAATCGCCCACCGTGTTTCCCGAGCTCAGATTCGGATAACGCGAAATCAACCGCGACGCATTGCGCGCCAGCACGAGATAACCGCCCGCCGGCACAGTCGTTCCAGACGGAATCGTGAGCGTGACGCCGTCCTGCAGCCGCCAACCACTGAGATTCACCGCGTTCGTTCCGCGATTGAACAGTTCGATGAACTCGTCATCGCTGTCCCGCGAGATCGGGTTGTACATGATCTCGTTGATGACGATATCGCGCAGCAGCAACCGACTGTTCGTCGTCCCCGGCGTCTTTGTGCTCAGCTCCGAAAAGCCCGGCGAGCCATCCGGGAACCGGCCTGTCGAAACCCCACGCGCCTGCGCCTCGAACCGCACCGCATCGAGCACGCGCGATGGGACGCCGGACTCCGGCTTCGCGGCATTGCGAAAGAAAATGCGTTCGCCGCCCGAGCTCAGCGAGAAGCCGAGCTGCGTTTGATTGAACACGATGAAGCCGCGCGACGGCAGAATCGTTCCGGCCGGAATCGTGAACTTGTTCGTATCGCGCGCGTCGCTCAAGAAACAGCCGGAGATGTCCACTGCCACGTTGCTGTGATTGTAGAGCTCGATGAAGTCGAGTTCCGGCTCGTCGGTGTTCGCGAGAAATTCGTTGATCATCACATTGCGCGCCGGCTCCGCCGTAAACGGATCCATGCGCCCCGGCGAACCGCCCACCGCATCGCTCGCCGCCCACGCTTGAACGTTGCCCTCGCCATACGAAGGCCGCGCCAGCACCAGCGAATGCCCCCCGCCGTCCGGCGACACCGGCCATGGCGGTTGCGTATCGTAATTCGCCTCGAGGAACACGGCGCCCGTGCGATGCCGCAGCTGAATCGTGCCAGAGTTGTTCGGCAGGCTGTTCGTGTTCGAGAACGGTCCGAGCACACCGGTGATTCCATAGACCGCCTCGACATCCGCCGGATTCCGCGCCACGACGAGAAACGCTCCCGGTGCCAGCACGGTGCCCGCCGGGAACTTGAAATCCGCCGCGCCATCGAGCCGGTAGCCGCTGATGTCTTGCGGTTCGCCGAGCGCATTGAACAACTCCACGAATTCGAGATTCCGGCCATCCGTCCGGGCGGGCGGATTGAACATGATCTCGGAGATCACCAGACTTGTGCGCCGACTCGACTGCCCGAGCGGCTCAAACGGTAGTGGCCCGGCCATCGTCGGCGCCGTCACATTCCCGAAATCGCGAAACGCCGCCGTCGCCGTCTGGTTCGTGTTGTGACTCGACACGCCAAAGCCCAGCGAGACCGTCGCCGGCATCGCAATCGCCACCGTCCCCAGCTGCCGCCAGCTCAGCCCATCCAAGCTCGCGTAACCCGTGAACTGATTTCCCGCGCGTCGCAGCCGCAGCCACGTGCTGGGGAAGTTGACAGGATACGAACCCGCCAGAGCCGCCGCAGCATTCACCGTATCGCGAAACTGAAAGTAGGATCCGCTGATGCTCGGTGTGGCCATCACACTCGCGAAACGTCCGCCGCCGTTCGCATCCTCCCGCGCGATCAAGCCCGCCTCCGCCCACGCGTCGGACAGCGACAGTGCCGCCACCCGCACCTTCACATCGAAATCGCCCGTGCGCAGCTGGTAGCTGAACTGGAACTGATCGTTCGTCCCACCGATATCACGTCCGCCCGCAGAAATATCCACTCCGCCCGCCACCGACGTCACCGAACCCGCGGGCTGCGGATTGCCAATCGCCGCAGAGGTCAGCGACAACGCCGAGAACGACACCGTGGTGTTCGCCTGAATCGCATTCTGACGCGTGCAACCATCGAGAACGCCATTCACCACGAGCACATAGCCGGCACCGTCGACCATCGGCGACACACTGAGCACCACGTTGCTCCCGGAGGCATCGAGCTGTGCGCCGCTGACGGCAATGGCGCCGCTCAGATTGGTAATCGCGTAGTTCCCGGATTGGTTCGCGGTGACCCCGTCCACCCGCTCGCGGAATTGCACGAGCACCTGCGACAATCCAACCGCCTGCGCGCCCGCGAGAGCCGGACGCGAGATGTCAGTGGACACCGTCAAGACTGCCGGCGCACTCGTCACGCTGAATGCGGTGTTGCTCGCCACATTGCTGAGCACGACGCGGTAGGCATCCGCCGCAGACGGCTGCACATTGGGAATCACGAAACTGGCATTCGTAGCACCCGGAATGGCGACCGCTCCGCGATACCACTGCACGCTCACCGGGGGCGTGCCGAGAAAGCCGACGTTGAAACTCACGTCCTGACACTGCACGACCGTCTGGCTCACCGGCTGATTTGTAATAGCAACCGGCCTTTGGATGAACGCATTCGGCGCCACCACGATGCTCGGCAGGCCCGACGCCTTGATTAGCACGTAATCGACATCGAACTCCGCCGTCCCTCCGGTGCTCGTCGCGGCGATGCCCGCGAACCCGGTTCGCGCCGCTCGCGACGGCGTGTAATCGTAAGTCATCTGCCAACCAGCCGGCTCCGCCTCAGAACCATCCGCCCGCCAAATCTTCCCGAAGACATCGTTCGCCCCACCCAGCGACACCGCGTTCGGATCGTGACGCAGCCGCAGCCAGTACCACGTGTTATCCTGCCACGCGGACGCCATCTCCGGTCCCCACGCCCGCGTGTCATCGAGGAACTCGAAATGCCGCTGCCCCGGATTCGGCTCATCGCGAAACATCAGGTTGATGCCCTGGCTGCTCGCCGGAGTCACCGCCGTGGCAATTCCCGCGCGCGACGGATCGCCTGTGCCGAAGCTGTTGATGCGAACCCGAGCGAGCACTTCCTGCTCGGAAGAGTTGTAGCCCGCGAGCTCGTAGAGGAGATGGTTCGGGTCGCCCGCCACCGTCGTGACCCGCAGCATCCCGCCGCTCACCGTGAAGGCAGCGCTGCCGCGCACTGCCCAGTTCGGATCGAGAGTCGCGCCATCGAAGTCATCCTGGAAACCGTTCACCGTCGCGCCGACCTCGGCGGGCAACAACTGGGCTTCGGCTGGGGAAGGACACAGGCAAATCGCAGCTCCTTGGAAGGCCGCGAGCAATAACGACAGGTTCGGGTTTCGCATGGATTGCGTGATCCTACAGAATTCCAAACCCGAGACAATCCAGATGAACAGGAAAGTGATCGAACGAATCCTGAAATCGTCGATCGAATTCTGTGCTGCTTCTAGGGAAGCGCTGAATAAATCCATCTGGCTTAGATTTAATACAGATGCAGGATCCCGGGGGGGGCTAAACTGGCCTGCATGATCCACCAGACCAGTTTCGCCCAGGTCGAGTTCGCCGACAGAAAGAGGATCACTCGACGCGAAAAGTTCCTCGCCCGCATGGAGGAAGTCATTCCGTGGACCCAACTGCTGGCCGTCATCGAGCCGCACTATCCCAAGGGAGAGCGTGGACGCCCGCTCCTCGGACTGGAGCGCATGCTGCGGGTCTATTTCCTCCAGCAATGGTATGGCCTGGCCGACGAGGCCTTCTACGACAGCCAGGCTTTGCGCGGTTTCGCCCCATTGCTCTCGCCGCCGACGGCGTGCCCGATGCCACCACGCTCCTGAAATTCCGTCGCCTGCTCGAAACCCACGACCTGTGCCGTGGCCTCTTCACCGCCATCAACGCCGACTTGGCCGCCCGCGGCCTGCTGCTGCTGCGCGAGGGAACCTTGGTGGACGCCACGCTCATCGCCGCACCCTCCTCCACCAAGAATCAGGAAAAGAAACGCGACCCCGAAATGCACCAGACCAAAAAGGGTAACCAATGGTATTTCAGGATGAAGGCGCGGATCGGGACAGCAAGCTCGTTCACACCGTGGTCGTCACCGCGGCCAATGTTGCGGACGTGACGAAGACGACGGAACTCCTCCACCGCCAGGGGCATCAACTCCACACGCTCTTCGGACTGGCCAACGTGATGATTGGAGAGCGCCAGGCAACGAGCTGAAAGCCTGCGCGGGCCGAAGCCCAGGGGAAATGGTGCCAATCCACCCCGACCAAGGGAGGGAACCGACCTGTCAGCCCAAGCCGTCGAACACAGATGTTCCGCCGCTGCGGGCGCACTTCCACCCAGCAGAAAATTCGAAATCGAAAACTAAGCTTTATTCAGCGTTTCCCTTAGTCCCCGTGACGCATGGATTTGGAACTGGCAGTCGAGACTTATCACGAGGGCCTGTTCGCCTTCGCTTTGAGTCTTGCCGGCAATCGCGACGACGCCTGCGAGGTCGAGGCAGGATGCATTCTGCCGTTTCGCCAGCAGAGGCCATCAACCCGTGCCCCGGCCAAAACCCAAACGAGGCTCTTTGCCGCGTGTTCCTCGGCTGCAAGCACCGCGAATCTCTTCACCCGTATTTCGGATGCTCATGCTCTTCCATCTCGAAGGATATTTGTGCGGCGAGAACTTCGCCTCGACTTTGAGAGGGTGGTTGTACGTCCCTCGCGGTATGTTTTACCTCTCTACTAGAGGTAATGATTTCCGCGAGATACCGCTTTGTGTGCTGAAGCGTATAGTTGGTCCTCCTTGTGAAAATCACCTCGGCGCAATTCGGTGACGCCAATCCAGTCGGTCTTGAGCGACTTCCAAATCAGCTTGCCGCGCAACCGGATTCTCGCATAATGCGCCCCTGATTGAACGTGGCGGACAGGGTTCGCAGCAGGCGTCTTTTGCCAGTGCGGGTTGGTCGATTCGAAGAATTGGCCTTCACGCGATGATGTTGAAAGCAGCAGAGAAGACGTAGGTTGCAGAACTGAAATTAGGTGGTTTTCGCCAATAAAATTAGCGGATTGGAAGGGTGGCTGAGTGGTTGAAGGCACCTGACTCGAAATCAGGCGTGCGGGTAACCGTACCGGGGGTTCAAATCCCTCCCCTTCCGCCAATTTCACTACAGTAATGAGGCATTTCCTTAGGGAAGTGCCTTTTTTTATTTCCAGACGCTTGATTTGCGGCTTGCGTACTCTGGCGTATCCCGGCATGGTCTGGCTTGTGAAATCCACTGCAAAAGTCACTACAGGGGTGGAAAATCCACTACACGACAAAAAGTCACTACAAGGGGTGAAGAGGCGGTCCGGAGAGAAGCTGGGCTTAGATGAGGCTTCCGGGCGCTACCGGTTCAAGTTTGAGGGCCGCCGCTATTCGTTGCTGAAGCGGGAGCCGGGACGAGACTCGAACTGGTGGATCGACACGATCATTCACGGAAAGCGCATCCAGCGTTCCCTGGACACCAATAACGCGTTGGCGGCGGTGGCGCGTGCGACCAAGGATTTGATTGGACCGGCGAAGGCAGGAAAGCTGGAGCCAGCGCGGCCGGTGGTGCAGGAGGCGTTTGCAATGTTGGGCGAGGTTATGGCGACGTATCGGCAGTTGTGTGTGGGCAAGCTGCCGGATAATACGTTGCGGGCGAATCTGAATTCGTTCCGGCTGGTGGTGCGTCGAGGGCTCGGGAATGACTTCATGTCGGATGATGCGGTGGCCTCTTCTTCTTCTTCGGTGCTGACGGGCAAGCTGGTGTCAGAGTTTGAGGATTGGATGGCGCGCAAGGCGGCGATCGAAAAGCGCGACATCGAGGCGAACAAACGGTCAGTGGAGGGCTATATCCGGCAAGCGCGCTCGTTGTTCAAGAAGACGGCGTTGCCTCGTTACGGCGAGAAGGGGGTGAGGTTGCCGGATTTGGATGGCTTCATGACGCGGGCGGTGGAGAAGGGGGCGAAAGTGGTGAAGATTCCGCCGTCAGATGCTTTGCTGAAGGCGACGTTTGATGAAGTGGAGAAGTTCAAGCAGTCTGATTTGGAGGCGTTCGTGGCTTGGCTATTGTGCTTGTCGTCGTTGCGGCGACGGGAGGCGGGGCTGGCACGGTTTGACTGGCTGGTGCAGAACGACGGGCGGTCGTGCCTGGTGGTGCCACCCGACGTGGCCAAGAGTGATGCTGGTCGCATTGTGCCGATCGACGAGAGGGTGGCGGCGGAGATCGAGGCGTTCAAGGCACGGAGGCAGGTGGGATTGAATCCGGAGGACGAGCGTTACATTTTACCCTCGCCGAGGGTGGGGCAGGGCGGCCCGGATTGCCGGTTGCGGGCGCAGAACATTTTCAAGCGGGCGTCGAAGTGGATGCGAGAGCGGGGTTGGAAGACTCGCAAGACACTGCACGAGATGCGGGCGTTGTATCTCATGTGGGTGCGGGACTCCTACGGGCTGGATACGGCGCAGGCGGTCGCGGGGCACTCAGACCAGCGAACGACGCAGAACAATTACACGGGGCAGAAGGCGGTCAAGGGGGTGACGATTACGTTGCCGCTGGTGCTGACGGGTCGAGCCGGCGCCTAGCTTTGCTATTACGTAGCGGCTGACGCGGTCGGCTGAGAATGGTGGATGGTCGCCGACTTAAAGCGTCGACTGTCTCAGGCAAATTTCGTTCGTTGCCGAACAGCCGAATCTCTGGAGGTATGAGTTCGCATCAGTCGTCAACTCACCTGCTTGGAAGGAGCATGACCGCGGACGCCAGCAAGCAGTGCGACTTGAATGTGGACTAGGAACTTTCTTAATGATCGCGGATGGTGATCGAAGACGGTTGGCTATTGGCGATGTTGGTGTTTTCCGTTCGACCGCTCCACCTGGCTTGTTGCGGGGATTCGCGCATCAGTATCACGATTCAGTGGCGCCAAACGTCCCGAAGATTTCGATGGTCGGCGAAGGGGGGAGGGGGTCTCGTTTGGCTCCGGGCGATCTTGTGCCGATGGGTTTCGTCTTGGAAAATTTGAACCCCAAAAGGCTATCCGAAGCCTTCCTTGAAAATCTTGAAGGTCCAAAAGACCCGCCGCGACCGTGAATACGTTAGCGGCAGTCCTACTTGCCCTCAGGTAATAATTTTTAGCGGGGAATCACTTGGAAAGCGCTCTAGGTCCCGCTGTCGCGGTAGAAAGAGTCCGAGCGGTAGCCAATTCTTGGGCTGACCTGACGAATCAATCCCAGCTCCACTGGACTGCTGAGGCGGAGGAAATTGGCGGTGGTGGAACATGGCTCAGAGTTCGCTAGAACCACGGCTGATGGCACTTAACATTGGAGTGGAACACGAATCCCGGTTATCCGGGCCGGCGCCCATCTTTTGGATTACCGTCGTCGAATGCGGGTTTCCGCATTTCGCTTTCGGCGCCTTTCCCCCGTCATGCCGCTTCCCGTTTCGCATTCAGCCGGGCCAGGGCCTCCTCTAAGCTTGAAGCAAAGGACAATCCTTGGGTTTCCTCGAAATTCTTGCACTCAGCGCTCACGGCTGCAGAGCCGATCAATGCATGTCGGAGGCCGATATCACGACACGTTTCAATTGTTTCCATCACGAGCTTGATGGTCACAATGTCGGCCTTTTGAAGCTGGCCAAGGTCCAGTATCATTTTGTCCAAGCCGGCTTCCACGGCGGCAGTGGCTTGACTGCCTAGGCTGCCAGAAATGGCGTTGGCGATTCCCTGGTTGAACGCTGCGGGAATCTTTACCACCACGGCACCGTCGCGTTGCTGGAAGTATTGGGAGGTCGTATCGAGTGAAAGGGTTCGGCAGATCTTGGTCTTCAAATCATCGAAATCAATCGGCTTAGTCACCATCCCGACGAAGCCGACTTGTTGAGCTCGCGTCTGCTCGTCGACGGCGGTTTTGACAGAAAGACCGAGCACAGGAAGGCTCTTGGTCTTGGGATTTGCGCGCAGGGTCTGGAAAAGCGGGATTGCTGCGTTTTCCGGCAGTGAAAGGCTGATCAGCGCAATATCGACCGGCGACTTGTTGCACGCATCGATTGCCTCGCCGGTATGGGCCACTGGCAATACCTTCCACGGGGTGTTTGCGAAACCCGCGCGAATCTGGTCCAAGATGGCCGGCTTGTCGTCCACGACGAGGATGCCCACCGGATCGTCCACTTTCCTCGGCACCGCGACGGTTTCTCCCTTGGGCTTGAGCGGCACCACGCGGGTGACCCGTTCGACTACGACCTCCTCCTTGAATGGCTTGATGAGGTAGTCGCGCACTCCGAGCTTCGCGATCCGCAGGACGTTGTCCTTGCCAGCCTCGGCGGTAAGCATGATGACCGGTATACCCTTCAGCTCGGGATCCGATTTGAGTTTCGTGAGAGTTTCATATCCATCCATGATGGGCATGGTGATATCGAGGATGATGATGTCCGGTTTCTCCTTCGCCGCGACGGCCAGACCCTCGACCCCGTTGGAACCTTCCAGGATGACGCAGTCGAACGGTTTGAATGCTTTGGAGACAATCAATCGAACGGTCTTGCTGTCATCCACCGTCAGGATCTTGATACTCATACTTATTCTCAGGGTTGGGGCTTCTTCACCGTGACCTCCACCATCAACGGTTGTGTGCCAGTCCGAAAACCAAGGAGAAATCGGTTCACATCCCCAACAGACTCGATGCTCAGTGCATTCGCCCGCATGACGGATGGCAGAGAAAGCACGCAGGGCCAGCCACGATCACAGAGCTGTGACTTCACCGACCCCACCACCATATTGCAAACCTCGCCGAAGGCATCGTTAATCATCTCGTTGTCCACCTCGGTTTCGGTCAAGCCGAGCATGCTGGAGGTGATACTTCGTCCGAATCCGACCCCCGAGTAGAGATAGATGAACCCGGTGGCCTGCCCGATAAAGCCAACCGAACCGACGATTTGTCCACCCGGGTCGTCAGGCAGCGGCGCCGGGTCGGCATTTTCCATTTCGAGCGATAGCATTTTCAAGAAAACCTCCCGCACCGACTCGCGTGTGAAGCCTTCGATTGCTTTGTGAGGTGGCGGGGGAGTTACAATGGTATTCATCTGGGTAGAGAAATCGGTTGTGCTGAAGGTGCGAATCTATGAGTTCAAAGAGGGTCTACCGCGCGAAGGGCACGTCTGATTTTCAGAGGTAGCCCGTGGCGGATGGCTCCGCCACGGGCTCGGGTGGTGCAGCGCTTTCGATCAGAAGTCTTTGTAATCCTCCTCGGGCGTTAGGGGCAGTTCCGAACGCTGCCCCCTGGCGGGAGCAACGCCCGCAGAGGCGACAGGAGATGCCTGCGTTCGTGCCGTGGGTTTGGCCGGCCGCTGGGGACGGGCGGAAGCGGGACGAGACGCGCTCGTGGCCTGAGTCTGACTTCCACCCCCGCCCACCAGTTGCTGGAGGGTCTGGACGGATTCCTTGACCGATGCGGCCTGGGCGTTGAGTTCCTCGGCCGCCGCGGCGCTTTCCTCCGCGCTGGCGGCGTTACTCTGGGTGACCTTGTCCATCTGACTGATGGCAATGTTCACCTGGCTCACCCCCTGCGCCTGTTCCTGGGAGGCACTGGCGATCTCGGCCACGTATTGATCCACCTCACGCGTCTTGGTGGCAATGGAATCGAAGCTTACCGCCACTTTATTGCTGATCTGTACGCCACGTTCGCTCTTGGCGATGGCGTCCTCGATCTTCGCCGCCGTCTGCTTGGCGCTGGCGGCGCTGCGTTGCGCGAGGTTGCGTACCTCATCGGCTACCACGGCAAAGCCCGCTCCGGCTTCCCCGGCGCGGGCCGCTTCCACCGCGGCATTGAGTGCGAGGATGTTCGTCTGGAAGGCGATCTCGTCGATGTCCTTCACAATCTTGGCGACTTCGCTGCTGGAGATTTTGATCTCGCTCATCGCGTTCTTCATTTCAGCCATGTCGGTGGTGCCGGCATCGGCGGCGGTGCGCGTTTCACCAGCGATGACCTTGGCCTTGCCCGCGGCCTCCGCGTTGCGCTTGACCATGCTGGTCATCTCTTCGAGTGAGGCGCTGGTTTCCTCCAGCGATGCGGCCTGTTCGCTGGCACCCTCGGCCAGGGTCTGGCTGGCGCCGGCCACCTGCGACGAGGCGGCGGCAGTTTGTTCCGCGCCGGAGTTCAGGGACTCGGCGATGTTCCGCAACGGTCCGACGATGGACCGGCTGATCAACCAAGCGATGAAGATACCCAGCACCAGCGCGCCGGATCCGAGGGCAATGATGGCTGCCTGCGCTTCCTGCATGTTGCGGTTGACGATTGGCCCCAACGCGTTTTGTTCCGCTTGATAACCGTGTTCCAGTTCCTCGGCGGCTTTTTGGATCGCGGAACCAACGGAGCCCATTGTCTTGTTGATCTGGGTTGCCTCCCCCGACTTGTTGGACAGGGTCGCAACGCGCAATTGCTGGTGCAATGTGGCATGTTCCTTCACGCCGTTCTCAATGGCGTCCAGTTCCTTCAAATGCTTCGGGTCTTCGGTGATTGGCTTTTCCGCCTTCACGACTTCAAGGAGATCCCGCTTGTGCTGGTCATAGCGCTCGATGGAATCCTGGCTGCGGAAGATCACCAGATCCTTCGCAGCAATCCGCATGTCCAGATAGTGTTCGACGACCTGCGCTGCAGCGACACTATGACGGGCATCCTTGCGATACTCGGTGAAATCTAAAAGGGCGCTGTGGAGCCCCTCGTACCCCGCAAAACCAACGCCGGCGAGAACGAGCAGGATCAATGCAAAGCCCGCCGCGATCCGTTGCGGAACTCTCCAGCTCGACATGAAGCTGCGAACGAAATACCAGGCGATCAAGGCCACGCCGAGCACGCCGCCGGCAACCCCAATGACCCACCGCATGATTCGCGGTTCCACTTCCGCGCCGGTTGCGGCGTGCGAAGTGGTTCCATGGGCGACTCCAATTGCGCCAGCCTCGGCGTGAGCTGTGGCATTGGCGTCATGCGGTGTCCCATGTGAGGTGGTCGATCCACCCGAACCCGCCGCCGTATGAGCATCCGCTCCGCCGTGGCTTGCCCCGTGATCTGCGCCGGCTCCATCGGTGTAGGCTAGCAGGCGGCCTTGTTCCGGGTGCTGGCCGAGCCAGTTTACCGCACCGGTTTCCAAATCATATACCGCGCCCACGACCTGGAGTTTGCCGCTCTTGACCAGGTTGCGGACGATGGAGCTTTGCTCAAAGACATTGTCGATGGTGAGCCAGACGTTGGCCTGCACCGCCTGCGCCACCAGCTTGTCAGGCGGGGTGCCTGGATTGGCGGATTTCACCTTCTCGGCGGCAGGCGCGATGTTCTTCACCGCGCCAGGAATGTTGCCGTGGACTTCTGCGCCCTGCATCACCGCGGCGACGGCGCCGCACTTGGTATGGCCGAGGACGACGAGAAGCGGCGCGCCAAGATGTTCGACGCCATATTCGCTGGAGCCGATCTCGTCGGTGTTCGCGACGTTGCCCGCCACGCGTACGATGAAGAGGTCGCCCAGGCCCTGGTCAAAGACCAGTTCCGGCGCCACTCGGGAATCCGCGCAGGAGATGAGTGCGGCGAAAGGGTTCTGGCCCTTGGCCACGTCCGTCCGACGGGCGGCATCCTGATTCGGTCGGGTGGGTTTGCCGGCTACGAAACGGGCGTTGCCGTCCTTGAGCGCCGCGAGGGCGGTGTCGCTGTTGAGCGGTGTGGCGGCCTGGGCCGCGGTGATGAGCGAGCCAATGAGAACGACGGCGAGGAGTTTGATGCGATGGTGTGTTTTCATTACAGGGATCTTTCTTGGGTAAATAGAAGTTGAGCTCAGAAGTTCTTGAAATCGTCGTCGGGCGTGAGGGGTAGTTCCGAACGCTGAACGTTGGCGGGAGCAACGTCCGCGGAGGCGACCGGAGGCGCTTGCTTTCGTGCTGCGGGTTTGGCCGGGCGCTGCGCACGGGCG
This sequence comes from uncultured Bifidobacterium sp., assembly GCA_964491875.1. Lineage (GTDB taxonomy): Bacteria > Verrucomicrobiota > Verrucomicrobiia > Limisphaerales > JADJPG01 > JADJPG01. The sequence goes on along the minus strand of CAZBIC010000042.1, from coordinate 18,408 downwards.
GCAGCCGGCTTGGGAGCGCTCCTCCCATGAGTTTGGCCTGCGCCACCCACCAGTTGTTGGAGCGTCTGGACGGATTCCTTGACCATGGCCGCCTGGGCGTTGAGCTCCTCTGCCGCTGCAGCGCTTTCCTCCGCGCTGGCGGCGTTGCTCTGGGTAACCTTGTCCATCTGCGTGATGGCGATGTTCACCTGGCTCACCCCTTGAGCCTGCTCTTGCGAGGCGCTGGCAATCTCCGCGACATACTGATCCACCTCGCGGGTCTTGGTGACGATGGATTCAAAGCTGGTGGCGACTTTGTTGCTGATTTGCACGCCTCGTTCACTCTTGCTGATGGCGTCCTCAATCTTGGCGGCGGTCTGCTTGGCGCTAGCCGCGCTGCGTTGCGCGAGGTTGCGCACTTCGTCGGCCACGACGGCAAAGCCCGCTCCAGCTTCCCCGGCGCGGGCCGCTTCCACCGCGGCATTGAGTGCGAGAATGTTCGTCTGGAAGGCGATCTCGTCGATGTCCTTCACAATCTTGGCGACTTCGCTGCTGGAGATTTTGATCTCGCTCATCGCGTTCTTCATTTCAGCCATGTCGGTGGTGCCGGCATCGGCGGCGGTGCGCGTTTCACCAGCGATGACCTTGGCCTTGCCCGCGGCCTCCGCGTTGCGCTTGACCATGCTGGTCATCTCTTCGAGTGAGGCGCTGGTTTCCTCCAGCGATGCGGCCTGTTCGCTGGCACCCTCGGCCAGGGTCTGGCTGGCGCCGGCCACCTGCGAGGATGCCGCTGCAGTCTGTTCGCTGGCCGAATCGATTTGTTCCAGGGCGAGTGAAATCGGCCGGATGATGCTCCTACGGCTGAACACGTAGAATCCGGCGAGGGAGATCACGAGGACAATCCCGCCGACCATCGACATGGAAAGGGCAGTGGCCTGGACGACAGGATCGTGGGAAATGGGAGCTTCGAGAACAAACGCTCCCTTGATGTCATCCACCTTCATGCCCTCCATGGGGAAGCCCAGGATGTCCTTGCCATTGCCAGTCACACTTTTCGCAGGATCGCCGTGGCACGAGAGGCAGCTGGACGCAAGATGGACCGGGCGGGCGAGGATCAGTTGGTGATTCTTTTTATCGTGGAGGAAGTACTCCTTCTCTCCCCTTTCAAAAGCCTTGAAGGCCTCGGCGAACTCAGCGCCGTTGTTGTTCTTCGGATTTCTCGCAGGCAGGCCTGGACGGGATGGAGTAAAGAACTTGAACCCATACTTCTGTGCGGTCGCCTCGACAGATTTCCACGAGGCGACAATCGGTATCGTCGAGTAAAAGGCCGTCGAGGAGTAAACTTCGGAGAGCGGGCGTCCGTTGGCCTGCTCGCGAGCGGCCTTGAGCAGACCCTCGCTGTCGAAGGCCCTGCTCTCGTGCATGTAGTCCATGTTAGAGGCGACGGACTCGGACTGCTCAATGACGGAGCTCATCTTCTCGCGGAGCTCTACGATGCGGTTCTTGGTGGAGAGTTGATAGACGGTGATAATCGAGGCAACCGTTGTCACTAGGACGGCGATGGCGGCACCGGCCAGGATCTTAGCGTTCAGTTTCATGGCTTTGTGTATCTGGTGGATTGAAATGAATTGAAGTTAGTGCGAGGGAGCAGGCTCGGGGGTGTATTCGAATGCCTGGGAGGACACCACTTTGTCGATGTCGAGCAGGGCGACGACTCGATCTTCGAGTTTGGCCATGCCCAGGAGGTAATCGGTGCTTATCTGCGCGCCGAAGTCCGGGGTTGGCTCGATATCTTTGGCGACGACGTTGGCCACCGATTCGACGCCATCAACGATGAGTCCCATGTTGACACGGGACCCTGTGACGAGGGCGACCTGCACCACAACGATGCAGGTGCGCTCGGCGATTTCAGCGCTGGCGAGTTCGAACTTAAGTCGCAGATCAACAATCGGGATGACCTTGCCCCGGAGATTCAGAACGCCCTTCACGAAATCGGGCATCTGCGGCACGGCGGTGATGGTCGTGTGGCGAATGATCTCGCGTACCTGCAAAACAGGGATGCCGTAGGATTCGTGACCAAGGGTGAACGTGAGGTATTTGCCCGCCAGGGTTTTGTTGCCTCCGGCCAGCGGTTCGACGGTTGGGTTGCTCATGGAGTGTGGTAGTTAGGTTTAAGATCCATTCCTCGCGGGGGGGTGGAATGGGAGGGATCCAGGTGGACAAGAGTGATTCCCATCCATGGGAACCGCAGCGCATCCTTGCGAAAGCAGAAAGGTAATGTTGACCAAAGCGATGGCAATCCCGCTGGACCCGAGTGGGCGGGGGCGGAATTGCGCACGCACGAAGGGGTGGCAGGTGGAAGTTTCATGCCGCTTCGGGTGATTTGAGATCGTCGGCGGGACCAATCAGTTGTTCCACCGCCTCCAGGAGGGTTGCATCGGAGAAAGGTTTCTCCAGGATTCCCTTCGCTCCGAGCTTAAGCATCATGCTCAGATAAAGCGGTGGGAAGAGAGTCCCGAGGCCAGAGATCGCGAGAATCTTTACCTGCGCGTCCACTTTTTGAAGAGCCTGGAGGGTCTCCAATCCATCCATCCCTTGCATTACCACATCCAGGATGACGAGGTCGGCGCGGGTAGCTTCATAGGTGGAGACCGCCACTGAGCCCTTGTCCGTGCAATCGACTCTGTAGCCCGCCTTGCTCAGCACCCGGTTGATGAACAGCAGAATGGTCGGGCTGTCATCGACGATCAGGATTCGTTTCATAGTCTTCATGGGGGTGCCGCAGCTCACGCTGCTTTCCGTGGTCTAGTCTCCATGGCGGGACCGATGAGGTTGTCGACCTGTTGAAGCAGGGCGTCGGCGGTGAATGGCTTTTCCAGGGTGGCTTGCGCGCCTAACTTGCGCAGCGCGTTCAGATACAGCGGAGTGAATTGCGTTCCTGGGCCGGAGATGCCCAACACTATTACTTGAGGATCCATCGCCCGCAGTACCTTGTAGGTTTCCAATCCGTCCAGGTCCTCCATGATGATGTCCAAAATGACGAGATCGGCCCGAGCCTCCTTGTAAGATGCAATTGCCGAGGAGCCACTGCCCGCGCAACGGACAAGGTAGCCGGCCTTGCTCAGCACCATCGAGGCGGCAAGAACGATTGCTCCGCTGTCGTCCACGAGGAGGATCTGTTTCATTGCTGCTCAAATGGAATTCGAGAGAAGGAGGTGCCCGTGATGCTGAAAACGCATAACAACATCACGGGCGTTGGAGCATGAGCCAATGACGACCGGGCTGGGCAATGCCGCGAATCATCCCGCTTCTTCGGCTGGAAGCTGGCCCACACAAAATATGGTAACGAGGTCGATTTCACAGATTTACCACCACTGTTTTGATGGAGACGCTTGCTGGGATCAGTTGCTGCGCGCGAGGTTCAGAATGGCATTTGGTGGAATGTTGACCTTTCCGTTCACCGCTTCGACAAGAAGCCCCACCGCCATCGGTCCCGTTGCTCTGCTAAGCATTGAAACGGTGAGGAGATAGGAGGCAGCCTCGTAATCTCCCTTCATCCCCGTGGATTCAGGACGGAGGTCGAACACTGGAACGACGCAGTCCGAAAGTGAAATGGTTCCGATGATGTGCGGAGACAATTTCATGCCCGGCTGTGGGGCCTGGAGGCGAATGCGTTTATCCCATGGGATGAAACTGACGCCGTAACCACTGTCCTGACATTTGCAGGCTAACACGTTCGGGTGTGTCCCTGCAGAAGTGTCCGGCGGTGGGCTGCTTTTCGACGAAGGCGATGAATGATTGGGGGAACGTGAATTCATAGAAACAGTTGGAAGTGGATTGGAACAGCGACCGCAAAACTGGATTCAAGCCGCCTGATGAAAGGGTGGAAGGGGAGTGCGTGCCCCGCCGCATCCTCGATAAGCTGATTCGTCAATGTCCGGACGACGGGGAAGGGCGTTGGGTTCTGGATAATCGTTTGACTTCCGCGGCCAATCCGGGGCCTGGGTATCAACGATCCGGACCTGGCCCCCAACGCCCGTTTGGTGGCGCTCGCTCGATGGTCGCATACGGCGACGGCGTGGTTTGTCTTCATAAACAGAATCGCGAGTTTTCGCGGCGCCTCGGCGCCCTGGACTCGAACTGTCTTGTCACGCACGCGGCGCACCCGTGATTGCGGTCACACCCGCTGGTGTACCGACCTATCAGGCTGTCACCCGCACGTTCCAATTCTGCATGGGGGATCTTTTGTTGTTCCCGCCATGCCCCATCCAACTGGATGTCGCCACGCCGTCATGAGGATTCGCGAAACGTCGGGCGGACGGCCAAAAATTTGACCAGACCGGCGCTCTTTGAATTTGCGTGGTATTCGCTCCTTGTCTCTGGCAGTCGAAACGGCTGCCACAAGATTGCGTGAAGGGGGATCCGACCGGCTCACTTCAATCCTCGGGTATCGACTGACGCAGACGAATAGTCGTCCGGCAGTCACCAGTAGCAGGTGAAGTGCTGGTTCAAGTTTCCCTGAACCACCAGTCTAATCGGAGGCTGTTGAAAACAGTTGAGAAGAAATCTTTAAGAAAGTAATTCGACCCGGCCTTGGCCTAAATCTGCTGCGGCGGCGATGGGGAGCAAGGTGGTAAAATTATTGTTTGGAACGGGAGCTACCTCTGTTTCATTGGGAATTTTTCAGGCCTTGCGCGTATTCAGCCTCTGCGATGTCTTGAACAATCGCGAGAAACTCTGAATTGCCGCAATGCACCACTCGACTTTTCAAATAATGACGATTGCCCGCCTTTATCAGGGAGTAGTAAACAACTTGTACGATGCCTGTTTCCTCCGCCGCCGCCATGGCGTTGTCGAATATGCGAACGGTCTCCGGCGGCAGCAGATCGCGGAAGCTCTTGCCAATGATGTTGTCTTTGTCGAGCAGCAGCTTTTCCATGTCGTTGGTGTGGAAATCCAGAAAGACACCGTGACGGTCGAAGCGAAAGAGCCGATCTGGAATGAGTTGGAGCATCGCCCGCTGCCGTGCCTCCGCCTGGAGTCGGTCGGTCATGTCATCGACGCGCAGCATCACCAAATCAGGCGCTGCAAAATTCACATGCGCGTGGAGTTGTTTGACCTTGCCGGTCGTCCGCATTCGATACGACAGCAGGTCACGGGCGAAGTACGATTTTTCCCGGTAGCAGCGAAGCAGATCTTCTGCGATATCAGGCCGCTCGCAAAAGATTTCCTTTGCCGTTTTTCCGAGAAACATTCCAAGGAGTCCGTCACTGAAGCGCCACGCAGCGGGATTCCCTTCGACCAGAGTTAGATCCGCTCCGTTGAATTGCCAGGTGAACGTCGGAAGAGGCATGGCCTGATACTGGCTACGAAACTTTTCCTCGCTGTAGCGCAAGGCGTCCTCCATCAATCGTTGCTCCGTCACGTCTTGAATGGTGCTGGCAAGGATTCGCGGCCTGCCCTCTTCACTCGCGACTATCTCGCCATGTTCGCAAACAATTCGGAGCATCCCGTTGGGCTGCCAAATTCGATAGGAGACCGAGTAGCACGAACTCTCAGCGATACACTTGTCGACCGCCTGCTTGAGACGCTCGACATCCATCTCGTGGACGCGGGACAGCACGGAGTCACGGGTGGGAATTGATGTCTCCTCCCATCCGAGCAGACGGAGCGCCTCCCTCGACCACCAGAACTGGTTGGTTGGCATCTCCCAGTCCCAGTTTCCGATATGTGCGATGCGTTGGGCGGTTTCGAGTCGACGTTTGGTATCCATCAGCGACTGCTCTGTCGCCTTGCGCACCGTGATATCCGTCGCGATGCCGCAGATCCCAAAATTTTTTCCGGCGGTGTCGAACAAGGGGAATTTGTTCACCAGGAATGTCCGTCTTGCGCCGTCCCGTTCGATAACCTCTTCGATCTCCACTGGTTGCCGCGATTCAATCACGTCTTTGTCGTTTGTCTGGAGTTGGTGCGCAACGTGAGCGGAGTGAAGTTGGTCACTGCGATTTCCAATCGCATTTTCTCGGGGAATACCGGTGGCATTCTCCCAGCGTTTGTTGACCAGGAGATATCGGCCTTCCCGATCCTTTACGAACACCACTGCGGCGGCGTTATCGATGATGGATTGGGTGAGGGCGATACTTTCCTTTAAACGTGATTCTGTTAGTCGAAGCGATGTGATGTCGGTCACCAGGACCACGAATCCCAAGGTGTTTCCCGTTGCATTGAGGTGCGGTACATAATGAAGATGCAGATGCTGGGCTTTGCCTCCCACGGGATCGGTGCCGATCTTATACTCCACACTTTCTCCTTGGAGGACGCGTTCGATGTGACGAACCGACGCCTGATAGATGTTCCTGGGCAGAAAATCTCGAATCAGCCTGCCTTCAATTTCTGCGCGAGGACGATTGAACCATTGTTCGTAACGCTTGTTGACCAGAACATATCGCTGCTTTGCATCAGCGTAGGCGACATAGGCCGGCAAGGAGTCGACCACCGTCCTCAGCAGATCATGGTTCTGCCGGGCCGCATCTTCCGCGTCAACCCGAAGCAAAGCACCCGCGCTGTGGTCGGCCAGTGCTTGTAGAACTGGCAGGTCCCCGACCGTATAGGCATTGAATCGATAGCTGTGGATGGACAGATAGCCGATGCATTCCTCGGCGTACCGGATCGGAACCGCCATGATTGAAGCGGACGACTTTTCGACTACTCCAAAGGGGACGGTCGACACTTGTTCCCGATGCGGTTGGTTCTCCTGGCGAAGGATGAGTTGCGGACCGTGTTTCTCGATTATTTCCTGGAGCGGAGTTCGGCGTGTGCTGACCAAGGATGACTCGAATTCTTTTAATACTCCGTCAACGGTGTCCGAGTTGAGGATGATGCTGAACGTGTCGGTAGCTTTCGGGTCCCGCAAAGAGAATGCGGCGGCTTCGATTTCGAAAATCTCACCTGCCACGCCAAGGATGATCCTGGCCGCTTCCACCTTGGTCTTGGCTGTGCTCAGATGATGTCCGAGTTTTGAGAATGCCTCGGTTTGACGCGACAGCTTTCGCTTTTCCGTCACATCAAGAAAAACCCCGGCAATTCGCTTCGGCATCCCTTCGCTGTCGCAGATTGCCTTTCCGCGGATTTGGATCCAGCGGACCTCTCCGGTCGGCCGAGTGAGCCGGATCTCGTCGTCGAATGAACCAAGATTTTGAAGCGAATTATCGATGAGTGCGCGGCTTCTCAACCGGTCGTCGGGATGAACCACCTCAAACCCCCATTCAAGGTTTGCGGTCTCCGGGACGGTCGTTCTCCCAATGATCCGAAGTCCCTCGTTCGAAATTCGAAGACGGTCGTCGGTGATGGACCATTCCCAACTTCCCATTCCGGAAATGCTCTCAGCCTCCCGCAGGAGACGTTCCCGTTCCTGCAAGGTTTCCTCATTGGCCAGCCGGATCATTTCCGCGGCCACCCTTGATGCGAAGATAAGCAGCACTGCTCGCAGGTCTTTGGTCTTCGAGAGTGGCTTGCGGTGCATGATCTGAATCATGCCGATGATCTCTCCGCCTGGGCCGGAGACGGGCAGTCCCATGTAACTTTCGACGTCCCGTTCCCGCATCCAACCGGCGTTGGGAAACTCCTTACGAAAGTCCTTGGTGATGCAGATCAAATGATGATGAATGACGCGTTCTGCCGGATATCCTGAGATAGGCATCTGGACGTTGCCTTTCAAACTGCCATCAATTGAAGCTGCCACGGCCTTGACGTCTCCCTCCTTTACCCGGCAGACGAGGGCCATATCCACTTCCAGAACCTGCGCGAGCGCAGCCACCAGACTTTGAAAGAACTCATTTCCACTGACGGCATTGGCCACTGCATCTGCCACCCTCCTCAATTTCCGTTCCAGTGAACGGCGATCGGTCGCATCCTGATAGTAGAGAACGACGCTGTCCTCCCGTTGGGCGCCTTCGTCGCTGATGATCGCGTCCATCAGGATTGGCGCGCGGCCGGCGGCATTGAGGACCACCTCCACTGGTGGCGGTTTCAGGTGTCGACGAAGCCCTCGAATGGCCGTCGTAATTTTTCGAACACCGTCAGCTGGGTGGAGATGCTCAAGCCTGAGTCCGATGGTGGGAGTTCGCGGAAGGCCCAACAAGTTCGATAAGTACGAATTTGCGTGAAGGATTTGATTCGTTCGGCAGCAGACCAAGGCGACTCCAAACGGCAATTGGTCCCACAGTCCGGTCCGGGTGCCCCTTCGTGTGGGTGGACTGCCAGCCTCCCGATCCGCGGAACCCTCAACAATGCCCGCTGTCGAACACAAGGCGGCAATTTCTTTTCGGGCTCCCTCCAGCAACGTGGTGTAGTCTGTTGCCACCCCGCAAATCCGTACTCCAGCGCACGTCCCTTCCGACTTGAATCGGTTGTGGAGCAACTCGCTTCGGCAGAAGACGAGGAGCGCCATGCCCGGCCATTGCTGTTCCAAGCTGCGCAGGATGCCTGGGGTCTTCTCCACTATGCTCCAATCCAGAATGCACAGGTCTGGCTGAATGCCAGTGGGTATCCAGTCCCCGGCGTTCCGGTTCGGAATGGATTGTAGAAACGACAGCGATGGAAACTCACGTCCAAGTTCTCGCTGGACCATGACGCCGTCGTTCGGATTCTCGTCAATCAGCAGACAAGTTAAACCGTTTCGCACAGGAAAATGATTTGAGTAGCTTCTGAACTTAACAGCGAGGCCACTTTATGAAACCGAGAGGAGAATTCGCGGGCTCAGCAAAAAGGGTTAAAAGAGAACCCTCGGTATCAACCTGCTGGTCCGCCTGCTCAACAGAATCTGACTTCCAATATAGAAAGTCCCTGACTTTCCCCAACCACACTCACTCATCGCCCACGCTGTTTTAAAGCGTATCTAGACGAATCAGGCACGGCCGCAGGAGCAACCGTGCTACATGTGTCCTAAGTAGAGAACGTTCGGAGCAAACGCAATATTCAACTTGTGCATTCTGCTCGTGCTTACGATGGCAACTCGGCGCCACATCGCATCGCATCGGTGCCGACCGCTCGTCATTCTTACTTCTCAATAATCAGCGCCAGAAGCTTTACGGAATGGGCCATTCCACGGAATGACGAATGACGATCGCCGGCGCTCACTCTGCGCCGCGAGATTGTTTAACAGGAAATCCAGGGAGACGAATCCCTAGCGATGAGTGCTGCGGAGATTTCAATACAGATTTGCTCCGGATAAACGCTTTAAATTCGCTTTAGACGGGTTGTCGGGCGAGTCCTGAATGATCTACTTAAGTCCGTCTCCAACGGATGCGAAAAGGCGGGGCTTGCCCATGGGGCAGGCCCCGCCGTGTGATTTACCTGTTCTCGCTGATGAGCTTCGTTGCCAGCGCGTCCGGCACGCGCTCGAAGTGCGACGGCGTCATGCTGTAACTGGCACGACCCCGACTCAGGCTGCGAACGGCGTTCGCGTAGCCCCAGAGTTCCGACAAGGGCACCTGTGCCTTCAACAGCACGGTCGTTTGACCCGATTCCATCGACACAATGTCACCGCGCCGACGATTGAGGTCGCCAATGACATCGCCCTGGGCTTCGCCAGGCGTGTCGATCTCGACGGCCATGACGGGCTCCAGCAATTGAGGCTTGGCTTTCCGCAGCGCATCACGGACTGCGCCCGTGGCCGCCAGCCGGAACGCCACGTCGTTCGAGTCCTTGGCGTGAGCCGCGCCGTCTAGGATCTCCACATGGAGATCCACCACCGGATAACCGGCAAGCACACCCTGTCGCAGTCCGTCCTGGATGCCGTTTCGTACGGCCTTCATGAATTGCGGGGGGATGTTTCCGCCCGACACCAGGCTCTCAATGGAAAGCCCGCGTCCCGGTTCATTCGGTCGAATCCCAAGGATGACCCGCGCATACATGCCGGTCCCGCCGTTCTGCTTCTTGAACAGATGGTCCGCTTCGGCCTGAGCCGAGATCGTCTCGCGATACGCAATGGCCGGAGCGCCAGCATTGACGGCCACGCCGTGGTCGGTTTCCAACCGTTCCCGGATGACTTCCAAGTGCAACTCGCCCATGCCGGCGATGATCGACTGACCAGTCTCCGGATCGGTGAAGGTCCGGAAGGTCGGGTCTTCATCGCTCAAGGCAGCCAGCGCCTCGCCGAGTCGCTCCCGGTCCGAATTGGAACGTGGCTCCAATGCCATGCTCACCACCGGCTCCGGAAACACCGGACGTTCGAGTTGCAGCGGGCGGGCCGGATCACACGCCGTGTCGCCAGTGCTAAACCCAGTCAGCCCCACGGCAGCCACGATGTCGCCCGGATTAACCGATTCCAGGTCCTCGCGCCGATCGGCAAACAGACGTAGCAGTCGGCCGATGCGTTCTTGTCGGCCGGTCCGCGTGTTCAATACCCGGTCACCTTTACGAAGCACGCCAGCGTAAGTTCGCAGGAACACCATGCGACGGCCCTGCTCGTCATGGACGATCTTGAAGGCCAGCGCGGCGGCTGGCTCCGAACTGCTGACGTCTATCGTGCCCTCGACCTCGTTGTCGAAGTGCGCAGGCACCGACCGGATGTCGGCCGGGCTCGGCAGATAATCCACCACGGCATCCAACAACGGTTGGACACCGACGAAACGGTAGGCGCTGCCGGCGATAACGGGCACGAGCTGGTTCGCGATGGTCAGACGTCGAATGGCCGCCTTCAAGGTTGCCGCTGGCACAGGGCTGTTCGTGAGCCAGAGCGAGGCGACCTCGTCATCTTGATCCGCAACCCTTGCGACCAGTTCGGCGCGGGCTGACGACACCAGTTCGCGAGCCTCGGGAGGAATGTGCTCCACGCTGTAATCAGAGCCTGCGTTCTTACCAAACAAGTAGGCGCGGTCGTTGACCACATCGAGCTGCCCTTGCAATTGGTCTTCGCCGCCCCACGGCAGGATGACAGGGCACGCATTGGCACCCAGCTTCAGCCGAATTTCATCCACCACGCGGGCGAAGTTCGCGCCGACGCGATCCATCTTATTGATGAACGCGAGTCGAGGAACACGGTAACGATTGGCCTGACGCCAGACTGTTTCGCTCTGAGGTTGCACACCGCCGACAGCGCAGAACACCGCCACCATGCCGTCGAGCACGCGCAGCGACCGCTCCACTTCAGCGGTGAAATCCACGTGACCGGGTGTGTCGATGACGTTCAGCCGGTGCGGCACGTTCGTGAACAGACTGGTAAGACCGCTTCGGGGCGTTTGCGTCCAAGCGCACGACACCGCCGCCGCAAAGATGGTGATTCCCTTGCGCTGCTCGATAGGATTGAAGTCGGTGGTGGTGGTGCCGTCGTCTACGTTGCCAGCCTTATGGATGGCGCCGGTGTAAAGCAGCATCCGTTCGGTCAAAGTCGTCTTGCCTGCGTCAATATGCGCAGCCACTCCGATATTGCGGACCTGCCTGAGCGTCGATTCATTCGTTACGGACATGTTTCGGATCACGGTTGTATTGCCTGCATTCATGTGGATTTCTCCGGTTCTGACGCGATCCGACGGGGAAAAACAAAACCCTGACGGAACGCGTCAGGGTTTGAGAGTTCTTGGTGGAACGATGTACGAATCGTCTAGTTAAAAGAATTCACTGACCCTGAGGTGTTCAGGGCCGTCTGAATTGTCTTAAGAACGAATACGTTCATCGGCGGCTAATTAAAAGCAGAAGGCCGGCATTGTCAAATGGCTCGGACCAGTAGTTACGGGGATACAGTGTTTGCACGCCGCGCTGGCGCTTAGCGCCACCGATCACGTCACAGAACTCACACGGTGACCGTGCCGGCGGTCGGCGTGATCAAGTGCTACGGCCTGCGGAAGGAGTAGAACCAGAATTGGCGATCGGTCCACTGCGCAGGGCGCGTTCGGCGCGAGACAGCAAAGAGCACTTTGGATCCAGCCTCCGAGCTTCCTCCAGATACCTCCGCGCGACATCCAGTTTGCCCCGGCGACACTCTGCTTCGGCAATCAAGCAGGCGTTCTGCGCCTTGTGATTCGGGCTCTCCGCCTGGGACATTGACTCCTGCAATAAGGGAATTCCTTCGTCATACCGTCCTAGTGCGGCCAACACGGTGCCGCGCGTTCCCTTGATGGCGGGCATCCAACTCACTGCGGCCATGGCTTCACTCGAAAGTGCGTCCGCTTCCTTGAGCAATTCATCGCCGCCAATCAATGCGTCGGCGTATGCGATGTTGTTCAACATGACAGGGCGCATCAATGGTTGCGCGCTCTCCCGATTCAGCAGTTCTAGGAAGCAGGCGCGCGCCTGTTCATATTCGGCGAGCTCCAAGGCAATGACACCGTGCCAGCTCAAGAGCGCTTCGTTGTCTGGATACAGCGCCAACCCTTTCTCCAACCACTCACGGGCTTCATGATTGTCGCCCTTTTGATGGCAGACGCTGGCTTCCATTACAAAGTGCGAGGCGTGATGCAGCACCCGCTGCTCACGTGAGAGGAAAAAGGTGAGGAAGAGCTGCTTGCCGTCGGAGGGAACCTTGCCAATCAACGTGGTGATATCGTGGGGCCACAGATTCTCAATGAGGACCGTTAGATTTGCGTAAAAGAACATTAACCCCAGCTGCACGCCCTGCTCCAGTGGTTGAAAGCTCCAAAGCTGATCCAAATCCAGAACCGGCAGAACCGCAGCCAGCAGCAACAGGTTGATCGTGGGACCAGCGAGAATGAACGCGAACTGTTTCGGGCGGAGGTAATCCAGGGTCCGGTGCGTGGCCAGGGCGAGACCACCCATTGGCACTGCCCGAAACTCGACTTCGAATCCAAGCAAGCGAAGACTGAACAGCGTTCTGCCGGTGCCGACGTAAATCTTGAAGACGCGCATGCCCAGCAAGCGCGCCATTCCGGCGTGGCCTAGCTCGTGTGGCAGAATGGTCAGAGTCAGGAAGATCTGGTAGAGGAACAAATTGACGAAGACCGGGCCTGTGCCGAGTTGCGGCCTAGTAAGCCAAAGTAACAGCCCGAGCGCACCAACTCCGATGTTGGACAGGAACACCCATTTGAGAGTGGCGTGCTGTCGCTTGACCCAACAGGAGGGGCAGTATGTCCGGATCGCTCTTGAGAATGACTTGGGCTCCTTGAAGAAGCTGGCGTCGAGGCTGGATTCCACTCCGCACCGGTTACATTTGGTTGCCATGGTCGAAGAGTAAGCGAGCGTTTCTGTTCCTTCCTCAGTCACTCGATAACGGAGCCATGAACAACGGGTGATGCAAAGTCATGGCACCTCACGAATTCGAAAGAAGCGACCAGTTTCGTCCGCGTCGAACTCATTCGTGATGCTTTCGTCCATCGCCGTGAAAGGCGCGAGGGCTTCACTCCAGTTCTTCCCGTTGTGCGAGGACTCCAACACATACCTGCGGCCGAGGACGATTTCCTGAGCGACCTTTACCATGCTGACGCTGATGTTGAGCCTTGGAACAAACGGCGGAGAAGCAATGACGATGCGAGGAGGCGTTTCGTAGTCGATGCCGGCGGAGGTAATGACGATACGCGACACTTTACCCTCGGTGATTTCAGCCCGCGCGGTCGCACCGCTTCCGCCACCACCTTGAATAAGGACCAGCGGCGCATTGGTGTAACCGCATCCGCTCTCAGTGATGGATGCGTTGACCACAAATCCGTTCACCAATTCCGCCGTGGCTTTCGCTTTGTGAGGGGTGCAAATGTCGCGCTCGACGACGAAGCTGACGAACATTTGTGTGTTGGTACTCTGGTCGTTCCACTCTGGTCCGCCCCAAAAGTGGAGAATGTCCTCGGGAATGCCGCCGTCGTCGGGCTGGCCGCCTCTCCAGTTGGTGTATTCCCATGCCTCACCGCTCACCCAACTCCAGCCGTTGGCGGCGCCGATCGAGCTATTGGTTTGGATTCCACCGATCAGCGGGCCAAATTCTCCGTTCCAGTATTGAGGTGCGCTAATCAGATTGTAAACGAAGGCATTCTCCCCGGCGGAGGTGATGCTGACCAGATAACCACCGGCGCTGTGCGCTAGCTCCTTCGCTTGCAGCCAGGTGACCGGAGACTCGCTTCGCACTGGCAGATACGAATGGCCGTTTCCTCCAGCCGACGTGGACCATTCAATCCAACCCGCTGCTGATGTCGTAGAGAAAATTCCTCCCACTGCGAATGATAGTGCCAAAAGCCTTGCATTCATATTTCCCCAATTGGTGATTTGACCGAGAGGATATAAGCACGACCCCTTAGTCTGTGGAAGTTGATAGTTGGTTGCGGGCGAGACTAAACCCCCAAGCATTCAGTCATGCCGCCCGAGCTCCCACAAGATAGCGCCGAGCACGTCCACCGTGCCGGGCAACTCTTGGACCGCGGCCACATCCGGGTGAAGACGAAAGCGGGGATCGACGCGGTCCAGTTCGAAGTCGGCACCATCAGCCAAATCAACATCGTTTACCCGCCGCACGGACTACGCGGCGAACGGTTCTGCCCCTATTGCCACCAACAACTCCGGCGAGATGGTCAGTTCTACATCTGCGACACCCCAGGCTGCTCATTTCGCTGCTACGTCAACCGGCCTGCTTCCGTCGTCCAATAGGGAGCGGTCACTTCGTCCCCTTACTTTCGGCTGGTGTGCAATCAGTGAGGTTTCATCAGCTGTGGGGCAATGAGCAATGCCGCAAGGCACATGAACCAAATGCCGCTCAGGACCGTGGTGTTGATGATCAGAACTATGGAACCAAGGGTGAGTTTGTGATACCGAGCCCAGCGGCCTGCCTTCAGTTCAAAAGCTACCATCACCACGATCAATCCCGCCAAAAGCTGCACACCGTGGCGCACGAGAAACATAACCAGCTCCATAACCCATTGCGCATCCGACTCCATGCCGCCACCGGTTCTCCAGAGCTCTTCCAGCTTTGGCGCGAAGAACACAGCCGACATCGACCACAGAACCAGGGCGGGCAGAACGAAACAAGTCGCCGCGAGGTAGGATTTCCACCGGGCTTGCAAAGGCAAGGGTGATAGGGTTGTCGTCATAAAATAATGAGTCTGCGTGAACACTTTGGTTTCACCGCAATAAGACTTTGACCTACCTGACGACCTCACGTCACGCCACGCGCCGTCTGGGAAGAATCCCAGATCGCGTTTCCTCAGCGTTCAACCACTTGACCAATAACTTGATCCACACGGGACACATAATCCTTCCAGGCGATCGACTTGGCTGGAACGTCAACGTCCCAGTCGCTTGATAACCGCCTGCTGAATCATGGTCGTTATCCCCTTGTGCCCTCGCTGATAGGCTATGGCGCCCGCGTCAAATTTCAACTTCCCGCTGGGGTCGTCCTCATCCTCCGCCTGTGCATGCAGATCTGCTCCTGCATCAATGAGCAGACGAACATTCTCGGTCCTTCCATTGTAAGCAGCGAAGATTAGCGCAGTATGGCCCTTGGGTCCCCTCGCATTGACGTTGGCACCCTTCTCGATCAGCAGCTTCAAAACTTCAGGATGGGGACGCTTGGCTACCTCCATGAACACCGTGAAACCCTTGTTGTTGGTGACATCGGACTTCGCACCATGCTTCAACAGGAGTTGGACCATTTCGAGGCGACCTTTGTCGACGGCTACAATCAATGGGTTCCATGAACCTCCGAGTGAATCCACATTCGCAAACAGGTCGACATCTGCTCCTTTGGAGATCAGCAATTCAGCGATGGGTAGTGCGCCAAGGCTTGCGGCGAAATAGAGGGGCGTCATCCCATCCCGGCTCTTTCCGTTGACATCTGCTCCGTTATCCAGAAACGCCCGAACTACATCCAGGCTGCCACCGCCCACGCCAAAGCACAGAGCAGTACTTCCACGTTTGGTCGACGTTCTGTGATTCACGTTCGCACCGGCTGAAATCAAGGTCCGCACCATCGTCACATTCCCCGTTTGTGCGGCAAAAATCAGCGGGGTCCATCCTCTGGCATCTTCGGCATTCGCATTCGCTCCTTGTCGCAGCAATTCTGCGACAGCTTTCTCGTTCACTTCCTCCGCTGCCTTCAGCAACGCGATGTTTAATGAGGCTGGTCCGGCTTCACCACGAGCCGTCTGGCTGACGGACACGGGGATGTTCGTTGCACTGCTACCCGGCAGAACGGCGCTCTCGGCAATCGCGGAACCGAGGGCCATACCAAGGAAAATAATTACAAATCTCATGACGTAGCCTTTTGCGATGACATTGTAAAACCCATGCTTTGAAAGTCAGTGGACCCGGGCCGGGACGCAAGCCAGAACAACGTCGGTGATCTCTCGTCTCTAGCCGGCCTTTCATCTGGTCTCTGCGATATCTGCTCGCGCTACTCGATGGTGATGGTGCTTCGCGCTTCGTTCTTCAGCGCTCAAGCATCACGAACGCGCGCCCGCCGACCGGCTTGGAACGCCAATGTCCCAGCCACCCCGGTATCGTCGCGAGATGAATCGCAAACCCAGATACGGCCCACAACCCGGCGAAACCGTCCGACTCACCGAAATAAATGTTTACCCACTGCCCAAGGGGCTGAAGGTCGGGGATGTCGCCCTCATCAAATCGTGGGACGCGAACTACGTCGTGGAGTTCGAGGGCAGGGAGTACACCATCGACCGAATCAACATCGTATACCCATCGCACGGACTACGCGGCGAACGGTTTTGTCCTTACTGCTGCAAGCAACTGCGGCGGGACGGACAATTCTACCTCTGCGATATGGAAGGCTGCTCATTCCGCTGCTACGTCAGCCGACCTGCCTCTGTCCTTCGAGAAGAGGGCAGTCCTCCCAAGTGACCTTAGGTTCATGGCCCATGGCATCGGAGTTGCCCAGCGTCTGAGACTCACCGCTGAATCCTTTCGGCTTGCGGGTCTCTAATGAAGGAATAGTCTAATTGCCAATGAGAGTGGCGCATCCAATTCAGCAGACCCGCTTCAAAGAAGCTTTTGTTCTGTTGTTTCGAATCTCCTCCCCGCTCCCGGACCTGCTCCATTTGTATATTCAATATACAACTGGCCCGTCGTATAATCAAAGTTAGGCGCTTCCTCGCGTCTCCTGTGAGAATGAAGCCATAATTCATCCAGCTTCCATGAACCGCCGCACCTTCATCCACACTGCCCTTGCCGCCAGCATGAGCACCACGCTGCACGGTCAGCACAAGCCACCCACGCGCATTCTGCTCCGCTCTTCTTGGCAGACCGTCAATATCGGCGACATCGCCCACACTCCCGGAATGCTGGCTTTGCTGGCGAAGCATCGCCCCGAAGCCGAGGTTACTCTGTGGCCGAGCAGCGTAGGTCGCGGCGTGGAGGAGATTTTGCGGGCGCGTTTTCCCAAGTTGAAGATTGCCAAAAGCAAGGCCGAGCAGGAGACGGCACTGGCGGAGTGCGATTTCTTTCTGCACGGCTCTGGCCCGCTCCTCGTGGGGCTGGCCGAGCTGAAGCTCGCCCAGAAGGCTGGCAAGCCTTACGGCATCGGCGGCGTCACCATGACGGACGCCGAAATCAAGGACCAGCGGGCGTTGCTCGCTGGCGCAAGGTTTGTTTTTCTCCGCGACACCGACTCCATGCGTGCCGTCCGAGCCAGCGGAATCACTGGCCCGAAGATTGATTTTGGCCCCGATGCGACCTTCGCCATTGATTTGCGCGACGAGACTGCGGCGAGGGCGCTCCTCAAGGAGCACAGGATGGAGCCTGGCGCGTTCCTCTGCGCCATCCCGCGCCTGCGCTGGACGCCGTATTGGGAGATTCATCCAGAGTCCACGCCGCCCAACCTGGAACGCATCAAGGTCAACGAAGAGTTTGCCGAGCGCGACCACACGAAACTCCGCGAGGGCATCACCGCATGGGTGCGCGAGACGAAGATGCGCGTGCTGCTCACGCCTGAGATGACTTATCAGGTGCCGCTGCTGCGCACGCTCATCTTTGACCGGCTGCCCGACGACGTGAAGCCCCATGTCGCCTTCCTCGATCGCTATTGGCTCAGCGCTGAGGCGTGCAGCGTGTATGCTCAGGCTGCCGCCATCGTCAGCCTCGAGCAGCATTCACCCATCATGGGTATTGCCGCCGGGGTGCCGTCCGTCCTCCTGCGCCAGCCCACCGACACCCGCAAGGGCCGCATGTGGTATGACCTGGGAATGGACGATTGGGTGTTCGAGATTGACCAGACGACCGGCGCACAAATCGCCGCACGCCTTACACAAATAGGCCGCGACCTTCCCACCGCCCGCGCCGCCGCCACCAAGGCCCGCGCCTACTCGCACGAGCGCATGGCCGCGATGATTGCCGCCATCCCATGAGAGCAGCCGAGCGCCAGTGCAGTGCCCAGGAAACGCCTAACCAGGCGCTCCAGCGAACCCGGCCATCGCGCTTCGGTTGCAATCGTGGCGTCCCGTGGGCCGGGTCGCTGAGCTTGGGTCGTTAGGGCCTTCCTGC
>CAZBIC010000041.1:0-61362 GCA_964491875.1 uncultured Bifidobacterium sp. | reverse complement strand
CCATCAGCCTGTTTAACACCCGGCCGACGTTCCCCACCACTTACAAGCTCATAAACACAGCGTATCATCGGCGCAATCGTGGGGTGATAAAGCCACAATCCCATCCGACCGCGCAACGATTTTGTTAACGCCACGTTAAACTTACGCGTCCAGTGTTTTATATTCGGCCCAGCTCCGATTCAACAGTCGGTTGGAAATCCACGCACTCCGCCATCCCGGCACAAATGCCCTATGGACTACCGTCATCCTTCCGACAAAATTCTGGCCAGCCGCGCGCGACATCCGGTCGCGCAAACTGGAAAGTAACGCTCGTTCGCCATGAAAATGAATCGAAGCCTCGCCTTGCTCTGCGCCGCAGCCGTCAGCGCTGCTGGACAGCTCACTCTTCTCGCCGCCGAACCCGACATCCGCCGCGACGCCACCGTGGAAGCCGTCCAACGCGTCATGCCCGCCGTCGTGAACATCGCCACCGAGGAAGTCGTGCCCATCCGCGACCCGATGGAGAATCTCTTCCGCGATTTCTTCGATCCCTATTACCGCCGCCGCCAGCCGAACACCCAGTTCAGCCTCGGCTCCGGCGTGATCATCGATGAGGAAGGTTACGTGCTCACCAATTTCCACGTCGTTGGCCGCGCACGTCGAGTGTGGGTGAAACTGCCGGATGGACGCGAATTCGAGGCGGATAAAGTCGCCGTCAGCAGCGGCGCGGATGTTGCGTTGATCAAGATTCGAGCGAAAGCCGGCGAGAAGTTCTCCGCCATCCGCTTCGCGGGCGATGACGAGCTGTTGCTCGGCGAAACCGTGCTCGCGCTGGGCAATCCGTTCGGGCTCGGCGGCTCCGTCAGCAAAGGCATCCTTAGCTCCAAGACACGCCGTCCACCGACCGAAGGCGAACCGCTCGACGTGCCCGACTGGCTCCAGACCGATGCCGCCATCAATCCCGGCAACAGCGGCGGCCCACTCGTGAACCTGCGCGGCGATCTGATTGGCATCAACGTCGCCGTGCTAAATCAAGGCCAGGGCATCGGCTTCGCCATTCCCGTGAAACGCGTCACCGAAAAGCTCGCGGAGATCTATTCGCCCGAAAGCATGGACGGAATGTGGTTTGGCGCCCGCGTGCGACCCGGAGGTGCGCCGTTGCAAATCATCTCCGTGCAGTTGGAGAGCCCGGCGGACAAGGCGGGACTCAAACCCGGCGACGCTATCCTTCAACTCAACGGCCGCACGCCGCGCAGCTTCATCGATTTCACCAGCGTCCTGCGCTCCGCAAAGGATCAGCGTGATCTCGCCCTCGTCATCCAGCGCGGGAAGGACCGCCGCAACATCACCGTTCGGCAGGTGCCGGAGAAAACCTTCTTCAACAGCGACCTCGTCCGGAAAAAGATCGGCACCAGCGTGCAAGCGCTCACGCCGGAGCTGGCGCAAAGCATGGGGTTCTTTCGCACGGAAGGCTTGCTCATCGCTGGCGTCGACAAGGGCAGTCCCGCCGGCAACGCCGAAGTGCAGCATGGCATGGTGATCACAAGAATCGACGGCGAGGCGACCGATGACGTGGTGCTGGCCGCCAAAAAACTCCACGGAAAGACGAAGGGCGAAAAAGTGCGGCTGGAACTGATCGTCCCCACCCGGCGTGGGAACTACATCCGCCTCTCGCAGGCGGCGGTGGATTTGACGGTGCGCTGACCCGCGGGACAAGTGCGTCGAAAAGTGCGTCGAAAAGTTCCGCTGGTGCCGGCGCGCGCGTGCACATCTTGTCGCGCCGGCAGCCAGCGGAGTGTGAGCGGCGGCGAACGCCCGAGCAGGAAACGAGTCGGGCGGTCGCGGTCCGCTCAAGCCGTGTGGCGGCGGCCCTTACCGACCGAGATACCGCGGCTGTTGGGTTGAGACTTCGCGGTAAACGGGCCGCCGCGACGAGAGTTGCTGACCGTGGCAAAGCGCACCGGCATGAAAGGCGTCACCAACGGGCGAAGGAGCATTCTGAGTTGCATAGTTTTGTTTGGTTGGGTGTTGGATTGTATTATTGAGGGAAGGCAAACCGGAGCACGGACTGGGTGGTGGAGAGAAAGGCGGCTTGGAGCTGCTTGTTCACGCTTTCAGGCGTGGTTTGGTAAGCACTCCCATCGGCGAGGGCAGTGTTGCCATAGCCCAGATGATTGAAGGAAGCCCATCCAAGGATCGCGTTGGTAGTTATGGCGACTCTGCCCTGAATCAGTTTGCCATCAGCAACTAGATTTCGATCCCCTGAAAGAATGGTCTGCGGTTTCGTCTCGTCAGCGCTCAAGCCGACGAAATAGCTGAGATGGCTGTCGTTCAGCGTGGCAAAGTCCGTAACTCGAGTTCTCTCCTTTTCGTTTGGGCAAACGAGCACCTTGGGAGTATTCAGTTCATTGGAAATCGCCTGAAAATGCCGCCAAGCCTCGCCCGTTGCCACAAGGTCTTTCGTCCCGCCACCACCTCTCGAATCAATAGGAACATCCCAAGGAAACTTCTCGTCGTTATCATTCGACCACATTCGAAAACCTAGGCCGATTTGTTTGAGATGGTTTATACAGGAAACCCGCGCCGCCTTCGTGTTGTGTTTAATTATTGTCGGGAGGATAACCGCCGCCATGACAGTCACCACGACCACGCAAACAAGACCCTCCACGATCGTGAATCCCCCGATTCTGGCTTGGGCATGGTTTGGTTTCATGCGGGTTGCGTGGCTGTGCCTATTGTTTAGCAGGCGCAATGCCGGGTTGAATATCCGGCCTTTTCCGGGCTTTTTGACCGGAGCCACCCGGACGCAGTGAGCGATTCTCACGCACCGAAGGTGGAGTTCACGCAGTTCGGAGGAAAACGGAGCGCCGAGCATCGCTCGGCGCTCCATTCCGTCGTCCCTTCCCACCTGAAGCTTGAACTTCCCCGGCCCACACTCAATTCTCGCGCCCATGCATTTCGGCATCTGCAACGAGATCTTCAAAGACTGGAAGATCGAGGACGCCATGAGCTACGCCCGCAAGGCCGGCTACGACGCCATCGAGATCGCCCCGTTCACCATCGCGAATTACGTCACGGATATCTCCGCCGCCCGCCGCACGGAGATTCGGGACGCGGCGGCTCGCGCCGGGATTGCCATCTCCGGCATCCACTGGGTGCTGGTCCAAGCCGAGGGCATGTATCTGAACCATCCGGACACCGCGGTCCGCACCCGCACCGCGAAGTATTTCTGCGACCTCGTCGACTTCTGCGCGGACCTTGGCGGAAAAACCATCGTGGTCGGCTCGCCGAAGCAGCGGAACATCATGGACGGCGTCTCGCCGCAGCAGGCATGGGACTGGGCTTCGGCCACGTTCCGTGATTCCGTGAAGCGCGCCGAGGATCGCGGCATTACGATTTGCTTCGAGCCGCTCGCGCCCGTGGAGACGAATTTCATCAACACCGCCGCCGACGGCATCCGCTTCGTGCGCGAGCACAATTCGCCGAACTTCAAAATCATCCTCGACGTGAAGGCGATGAGCTCGGAGTCGAAGCCCATCCCGCAAATCATCCGCGAGAGCTGGCCGCACTTCGCCTATTTCCACGCCAACGACGTGAACTTGAAAGGCCCGGGCTTTGGTGACGTGGATTTCAAGCCGATCGCAGCCGCACTGAAGGAAGTCGGCTACGACGGCGTGGTGTCGGTCGAGGTGTTCAAATTCGAGGAAGGCGCGGAAGTCATCGCCACAAAGAGCATCGAATACTTGAAGCGCACGTTCGCCTGAACCGGGCGACTTCTGCCGATCCACGCGGCGGAAAGGTTCCGTTCGCGGCCCCATCGTCCGCCCCCATCTCCCTGCCCTGCATCGCCTGAATCCGCGGGAAATCCTTTATTTTCAGGGGTAATTCAATGGTGTTTCGCCCTCCGTACTCCTGCGTAGACATTTCTGGCACACTTCGGCCCCGGCCCTGCTTACAGGCATTCGTTGAATTGGGCATGAACGGATCGAACCTCAACAAATCGGCCCTCGGCGCCACGGTGGCGCTGGGACTTCTCATCCTTGTCGCGGTGCTCTCCTACCATCGCCTCGGCGAGATGGCCGCCGCCGCCACCGTCCTCAGCACCGGACTCGTCGCGCTGGTCATACAACGCGAGATGAATGCTCGGCATCGCGCCGAGGTGGAACTGCTGCGGGCGCAGGATGATTTGGAGGATCGCGTCAACGAACGCACCGCCGAACTGAATGCCGCCAACGTCGCCCTTCAAGCGGAAGTCCTCGAACGCGAACGCGTCGAGAACGCCCTGCGCCACGCGCACGACGAGCTGGAAATCCGCGTGGCCGAACGCACCCGCGCCCTGGCCGACGCCAACGAAGTCCTCCAACGCGAAATCGTCGAGCGCCGCCGAACCGGCGAAGCACTCAAGAACTCCCGCGCGCTTTACCATTCCCTCGTCGAGAACCTGCCCGTGAACATCTGGCGCACGGACGCCGCCGGAAGATTCACGTTCGCGAACGGACACCTTTGCCAATCCTTCGGCATCGCGCCGGAGGAGATCCTAGGGAAAACCGCCTACGAATTCTTCACCACCGCCACGGCGGAACGCTCCGGCAGAACCGACCGGCAGGTGATGGAAAGCGGTCACGCGTTTGAGGGCATCGAGGAGTTTGAGACCAAGTCCGGTCGCACCGGCTTCATGCAGATCCTCAAGACCCCGTTCCACGATTCGGAGGGCCGAATGCTCGGCATCCAGGGCATCAGCTGGGACGTGACTGAGCGCAAGCGCGCCGAGGAGGAGATGCGCCGCATCCAAGGTCAGGTGGAACGCACGAACTCCGACCTACGGCGCAAGAACGAGGAAATTCAGAACTTCTACCACACGCTTTCGCACGAGTTGAAGACGCCGCTCACTTCCGCGCGCGAATTCATTTCCATCGTCATCGATGGCCTCGCCGGCAGTTTGAACGACACCCAGCGCGAGTATCTCCGAATCGCGATGGACAGCTGCAACCAGCTCCGCGTTTGCATCAATGATTTGCTCGACGCCACGCGTCTCGAGACCGGCAAGCTCAGCATCGAGCCGAAGCCGACCGCGATTGGCGAGCTCGCGCAACGCGTCGTCACCACGCTGCTTCCCGCCGCGACGGGCAAACGCATCAAGCTCAGCTGCGACGTCGAAGGCGGGCTGCCTCCCGTGGAACTCGATGACAGCCGCATCACACAGGTCATCACCAATCTCCTGAACAACGCGCTCAAGTTCACCGAGGCCGGCGGAGAAATCACCGTCAGCGTCGGCGCGTCCGCCGAGAAGGACAATTTCGTTGAAGTGTCCGTAACTGATACCGGCCGCGGGATTCCCGACACCCAGACGGACCGCATCTTCGACCGCCTGTATCAGGTGAAGACCGGCGACGCCACGACCGAGCACGGCGTCGGGCTCGGCCTGTTCATCTGCCGCGAACTCGTCCGCTTGCACGGCGGCGACATCCGCGTGGAAAGCACGGTTGGCAAGGGCAGCACCTTCACCTTCGAGCTCCCGATGAAAGCGCCCGAGGAATCGCGCTCGAACCTCCTGCTCGTCGATGATGATCCGGCGATGCGCGAGATTCTCAGCAGCATTTTGCAACGCGCGAAGTTTGACGTCGCCACCGCCGAGGACGGCAACCAGGCGTTGCTCCAGATTCGCAAGCACGTGCCGGACGTGATCCTGATGGATCTCGAAATGCCCGGCATGGACGGACCGACCACACTTCAGGAAATTCGCCGCGAATGGGGCGCGTTGCCGGTAGTGTTGCACACCGGCCACGTGGATGGCCCGCTCCTGAGCCGCGCGCTCGAGTGGGCGCCGTTCACCGTGCTTTCGAAGCCGTGTCCCATGGAACAGCTGGTGCAGACCATGCGTGGCGTTGACCGCCGTCGCTCCGGCGAAACCGAGCACAAGACCAATCCCCAGGCGTCCCCGACGCCAACCCCAGGAAAAGCAAAGGAGCCCGTTTCTGCATGAAAAAAATCCTAGTCGTTGAAGATGACGAGAAGATCGCCGCCGCCCTGCGGATCCGCCTCGAATCCGTCGGCTACCAAGTCGTCTCGGCCGGTGACGGTTTCAGCGGACTGAAGATGACAATGACCCATCACCCCGACCTCATCCTGCTCGACATCATGATGCCCGTCGGCATGGGCTTCTCCGTCGCGGAACGCCTGAAGGATCTCGGTCTCGGTGAGATTCCGATCATCTTCATCACCGCAAGCAAACGCGCCGGTCTGCGCAAGATGGCGCAACAACTCGGCGCCGCCGGCTTCTTCGAGAAGCCCTACGACGCCGACCAGCTGCTCGCGGCGATCCAACTTATTCTCAGTCCCGTTCCTTTTCCCGCCGCCCACAACCCGTCCTCCACCACACCGCGCCTCAGCCCATGAAAACCATCCTGATCATCGAGGACGACCCGAACATCGTCGCCGCGCTCGAAGTCCGGTTCAAAGACGGCGGCTACGAAACACTGAGCGCGGGCGATGCGCTCACCGGATTCAGCAAGGCGCTTCAAAACCTTCCTGACCTCGTCGTGCTCGACATCTCGATGCCCGCTGGCGATGGCCTTCAAGTCGCGAGAAAACTCCGCTCCCACCAGCTCACGCGCGAAATCCCATTCGTCTTCGTGACTGCCAATCGCAATCCCGAGCTGCGCGAACAGGTGATGGACCTTGGCGCCGCAGGATTGTTTGAGAAGCCATACAACGCGGATGAACTGCTGGCCGTCATCGGCCATGCGCTCGGTGAGACCGGCATGTTCCGTCGCCCGATCGCCCGTTACTCCCCGCCCGCGGAACCAGCCGCCGTGAAACCCGGTCGCGGTGCGGCGAAGAAAGTTCTCATCGTGGAAGACGACGAGAAGATCGCCCTCGCTCTTTCCCTGCGCCTGCAATCTGCCGGCTACGAAACCAGCACCGCGCCCGACGCCATCTCCGGCGTTCATTCCGCGCTCTCGGCCCATCCCGACCTGCTGCTGCTCGACATCTCACTGCCAGCCGGCAATGGCTTCACCGTGGCCGAACGCGTCCGCCGCTCGGCCTCCGCCAACATCCCGATCATCTTCCTTACGGCCAGCAAACAACCGGGCTTCCGCGAACGAGCCTTGGAACTTGGCGCCGCCGGTTACTTTGAGAAGCCTTACGAGGCGGAGGCGTTGCTGACCGCGGTAAACCAGCATATCGGGGTCTGACTCTGGCTCCTTGGAATCGAAGCTCGGCTAGCGTTGTCCCAACACGGCGCTGAGAATTACGAATCCCAAAATCACCAAAAGCAGGCCAAGGATGATCCACACCACGATCGATGTCCTTTGCTTGATGTGCGGCGTTTGCTGAATGACGGCCCGATACTCCTCCGAAAACACCATCTTCCCCTTTTCGCAGAAGACGAGATAGAGGATGTAGCCATTGATGAGGGTTCCGATCGGGAAACCGAGCAGACCGATCCCGGACAGAATCCCCGTCGGGATGCGTGACCAGGATTTCAAGCGCCGGATGGCCAGTCCCACCCAGAACTGCATGCCGCCGAGGACCAGGAAGATGGCACCAAACAGAACTCCTTCGACGATGTTGTCGCCTGCGATGGCAGTCAGCACCGCCCCGAGACCAACCAGCAACAAGCCAGTTCCGCCGATCAGATACAGCACACCAACCGATCGAACCGATGATTCGTGACTTAGATGCTTCTTGCGCATTTCCTCCGCTGCGCTGTCCATCGTCAACCCCTCCCGCAAGCGCTGTGCGACCATCGGCTTGCACGTGGCGCAGTAGGCGCGTCCCTCCAGCGAAACCACGTCGCTGCTACTGAAACGGTTGCCACAACTCGCGCACGTCACGCCGGAAGCCGGAGCCTGCCCAACTTCGGAAACCACGCCCACCGAACCCGTCGCGCTGTAGGGCTGCCACTGGGTCATTCCCGGTCGCCAGACCAGCGTCTGGCTGGTGACGATTCCGTCCTGCACCAGCCGCTGAAAATCCGCCTCGCTCACCGGCCCCTTCTGCTCTCCACCAACCGAGTAATACCAGTCCATAGGTTCTTGTTTTGCATGGAACGTCTGACCCGCCTGTTTGCTGGAAGACGTTGTCCCAAAACTGCAACGCAACTCCAAGGTGAATTTTTCTCCCGCCATGCAGCGCGTTCTCGCTTCCGCTCTCCATTGCGCTCTGTTAAGAACCCCGCGCTGAGCACCAACATGAAAACTCGATTTGCCGTCCTCGTTCTGCTTGCCACCGTCCTTCTCTCCGGCCACCGCGCGGCCCGCGCCGAGTCCGAGCATCTTTACTGCGCGCACGGGCACGGCTGGCTCGCCGCGGGCGCGGAGTCGCCGGACTTCCTCAAATACGCCCCAAGCCGCGAGATTGACATCCTGCACGTCGCCATCGATGTCACGCCGGACTTCAAGGCGCGTTCCGTCGCCGGCAAGACGACGCTCCGCTTCAAGCCCATCGCGAAGCCCTTCTCCGATCTCAAGCTCGATGGTGTCGACCTCGCCGTCGCCGCCGTGGACTCCAGCGTCAAGCTCCTCGGCTGGCACGCGACGGACAAGCAAGTGATCATCAACTTCGCCGATCCCATCCCCGCCGATCAGGAAGCCAACGTCACCATCCACTACAGCGCCGTGCCGAAGATGGGCCTCTACTTCCGCACGCCGGAGATGGGTTATCCAGCGACTGACACTCACATCTGGACGCAGGGTGAACCAGTCGAGGCGCGTCATTGGTTTCCTAGCTTCGATGCGCCGAACGAGAAGTTCACCAGCGAAGTCACCTGTCGCGTGCCCGAAGGCATGGTCGTGATCTCCAACGGCCGCAAGATGTCGGAGGAGAAGGACGCCGCCACCGGCCTCGTTGCTGTGCGCTGGCTCCAGGACAAGCCGCACGTCACCTATCTCATCGCGCTGTGCGCCGGTAACTTCAAAAAGATCGAGGACAAGCATCGCGATATCCCGATGGCGTTCTGGACGCCCGCGTCGCAGATCGCCCAGGCCGAAACGTCCTTCCGCGACACGAAGGACATGATGGTCTTCTTCGAAAAGGAAATCGGCGTGCCGTATCCGTGGGCGAAGTATGATCAGGTCTGCGTCAACGACTTCACCGCCGGTGGCATGGAGAACACCAGCATCACCATCCTCAACGACGGCACGCTCTTCACGCCCGCCAGCGAGAATCTCCGTGACAGCACGGGCCTCGTCGCGCACGAACTGGCGCATCAATGGTTCGGCGATCTGGTCACGTGCAAGGACTGGTCGCACCTCTGGCTGAACGAAGGTTTCGCGACGTACTACGACGCGCTCTACACGCGGCACAAGGACGGGCTCGATGATTTCCTCTACCAGATGCGCGGCAATGCCGGCGCCGTCTTGAACCAGCAGAACGACACCAACCCCATCGTTCGCCGCGACTTCAACAGCCCGAACGATCAGTTCGGTTTCCACGCCTACCCGAAGGGTTCGTGGATTCTCCACATGCTCCGCAGCCAGCTCGGCGAGGATCTTTATCGCAAGATCGTGAAGACCTATCTCGAACGCCACCAATACGGCGTCGTGGCCACCGAGGACCTCAACAAAGTCATCGAAGAACTCTCCGGCCGATCCTTCGACCAGTTCTTCAACCAATACGTTTACCACGCGCATCATCCCGAGCTGAACATCAGCTACAGCTGGGATGAACGCACCAAGCTCGCCAAAGTCTCCATCCAACAAGTGCAGAAACTCAGCGACGACGTCCTGCTCTTCAACGTCCCGCTGCCGGTGCGCTTCAAGGGCAAGTCCGGCTCCATCACGGAACGCACGCTGACCGTGAAAGAAAAAGCCGAGGACTTCTACATCACGCTGCCCGAAGCGCCCGAAGTCATCCGCATCGACCCGAACTACACCTTGCTCGCGAAGATCACCTTCAACGTCCCCACCGCGATGCTCCACGCGCAGCTCGCCGACAAGAACGACATGCTCGGCCGCCTCAGCGCAGTCGAACAACTCAGCGGCAAGCCGGAGGCTCTCGCCAAATTGAAGGACACGCTGAACAACGATTCCTTCTACGGCGTGCGCCTCGCCGCCGCACGTTCCATCCGGGCCATCCAGAGCGATGAAGCCCTCGATGCCCTCATCGCCTCCGCGAAGCAGAGCGACGCCCGCGTCCGCCGCGAAGTCGTCTCGTCCATCGCCGGCTTCTATCGCGAGAAGAGCTACGACGCCCTCAAGCAAACGGTCGCCAACGAGAAGAACCCGGACATCCAGGCGACTGCGCTAGGTGCGATGGGCGCCTACTCCAAGCCGGAAGTTCGCGAAGCGATTCTCAAGGGCCTGCAATCCACCTCCTATCGCAACAACGTCGCCGATGCCGCCATCACCGCCATTCGCGGACAGGCCGACGCCAGCTACATCCAGCCTTTGATGGAAGCCCTCCAGAAATCCGAAGCCAACTTCACCAGCGGCGGATTCGGCCGCGGCCTCGACACGCTCGCGCGCCTTGCCGCCAACGAAGAAAAGAAGGACGCCGTCCGCGAATTCCTCCTGCGCTACCTCGACAGCTCCAAGCGCCGCGTCCAGCTCTCCGCGATCAACGGACTCGGCACGCTCGGCGATCTAAAAGCAATTGGGGCTTTGGAAAAGCTGTCCAGCGCGCCAAAGGAAAGCCCGCTGCGCGCCGCCGCGGAACGCGCCATCACCGCCATCAACGACACGAAGAAGCTTGTCCCGGCCGAAGTCGGTTCCCTGCGCACCGAAGTGATGACCCTCCAGAAAGCCAACCGCGATCTGCGCAAAGACTTCGACGACCTCAAGAAGCGCCTTGATGCCTTGGTCCCAAAGCCAGCTGAAGTGAAGACCGGTAAAGGTGCCGCGCCGACGAAGACGAAGAAGTAGTCGGCGGAACCGATTCGAAAAGCAAAACGAGCCGCCCCGATGACGGAGCGGCTCGTTTCGTTTTCGGAAATCGAGGCGGAATTACATCCCCATGATCTGGTAGCCGCCGTCCACGTAGATCACCTGGCCGGTGATGGCGGCCGCGCCGTCGCTGGCGAGGAACGTGCCGGTCTGTCCGAGTTCATCGCTCGTGCAACTGCGCTTGAGCGGCGCGTGAGCCTCGTAGTGCTTCATCATGTCCATGAAGCCGGCAATGCCGCGCGCGGCGAGCGTGTTCATCGGGCCGGCGCTGATGCAGTTCACGCGAATCTTTTTCGGACCCATGTCGTATGCGAGATAACGCGTGCTGGCCTCCAGCGAAGCCTTCGCGACGCCCATGACGTTGTAGTGCGGCACGACTTTCTCCGCGCCGTAGTAGCTCATCGCCACAATGCTGCCGCCTTCGGTCATGAGCGGCATGGCGCCGCGCGCGAGCGCGACGAGCGAGTAAGCGCTGATGTCGTGCGCGATGCGGTAGGCTTCGCGGCTGGTGTTGATGAACTCGCCCTCCAGCGCTTCCTTTGGCGCGAACGCCACGGAGTGCAGAAGCAGATGGAGTTTGCCGAACTTCTCGCCCACGGTCTTGAAGACGTTCGCGATGTCTTCGTCCTTCGTGACGTCGCAGGGCATGAGGAGCGTGTCGGCGCCGAACGTGCCGGCGAGTTCCTCGACGTTCTCCTTCAGGCGTTCACCCTGGTAGGTGAAGGCGAGTTTGGCGCCGGCCTTGTGCCAGGCCTGGGCGATGGCCCACGCGATGGAGCGTTTGTTGGCGACGCCGAAGACGATTCCGATTTTTCCTGCGAGCGATGACATGGGTTCGTTGATTCGTTATTGGTTATACCGATCGGCGGTAGCAGTAGGGGAATCGGGCATCCGTGGCAAGGCGAACGTCAGGCGGGCTGGGTTGCACGGCCGCGACGGAAGGCCTGGCGTCACCTCCGACTGAAAGCTTGTGTCGCTGCGCGCGCTGCGGCTTTGTTGTGAAGAACGCGACGGTTGTTCGCGTCCGGTTTTCAAACTTATGCTCGCCATTCTCAAATCCACGCGCTGGCTGTTCGTCGTCCTGCCGCTGCTCGCCGTCGGCCAGACGCAGAAGTTCGCGACGCAGTTTCCGCTCGATTCCAGGGAAGTTCCCGCTGCGGTGAAGATGCTGGTGGACGGCAAGCCGTGGCTGGACAAGGAACGCGGGCCGGTCGAAGGCTTGATGGTGTTCGCACAGGAAAAGGGCGGCGCGGTCTGGCTCGGCAGCGATCAAGGCGCGGCGCGATTTGATCGCAAGGCGGACCATCGCTGGGATCGCTGGCAATACTTCTACGGCCGCCGCTGGCTGCAGGACAACTCCGTCCAGAACATCGTCGTCGACGAAAGCGGCGCGGCGAAGAAGGTCTGGGTGCGGACGAAGACGGGTGTATCCCTGATCGAATGGCGTCCGATGACGCTGGCGCAAAAGGCCCGGCTGTTCGACGAGCGCATCGAGGCGCGTCACGTCCGACACGGGATGGTGGCGGATTCGAATCTTCGCGTGGCGAGCGATCTCTCCAGCAACGTCACGACGGACAATGACAACGACGGCTTGTGGACGGCGATGTATCTCGGCGCGCAGGCTTATCGCTACGCGATGACGAAAGATCCGGACGCGCGCAAGAAGGCTGAACGTTCCCTGCGTCTGCTCATCCGGTTGGAGGAGATCACCGGGAATCCTGGATTTCCGGCGCGCTCGTTTGTGTCGGTGTACGAACCGCGCCCACAAGGTGGCGAGTGGCATCCGACCCCGGACGGGAAGTGGCTGTGGAAAGGAGACACGAGTTCGGACGAACTGGTCGGGCATTACTACGGCTACGCGCTCTACTACGATCTGGTGGCGAACGAAGCGGAGAAGAAAGACATCCGGCGCGTCGTGTCGCGCATCACAGATCACCTCATTCGGAATGACTACGATCTGACCGATCTCGACGGCAAGCCGACGCGTTGGGGCGAGTATTCGGAGCGATTCTTCCAGACGGAGGAGGGAAAGTATGAGGCGCCGCTGCGGTCCATCCAGCTGCTGGCGTTCCTGAAGATCGCCCACCACGTCACCGGCGACGCGAAATACGAGGCGGCCTATCACGACCGGGTGCAGAGAGGTTACGCGGCGCAGATGCGGCTCTATCGTCGCTGGCCCGGCGGCGGCGAGATCAACTTCTCCGACGACGAACTGGCCTTTCTTTCCTACGATCCGTTGCTGCGCTACGAGAAAGGGCAGATGCTGCGGCGCATTTACCTCAACGGCCTGCGATTCACGTTCAAACAGGTGCGGCCGGACATGAACCCGCTCTGGAATTACATCACCGTGGCGAGCGGTGGAAAACGCATGTGGTCGAGTATCCGGGAAGATGCCCAACGAACGCTCGATCGCATTCCGAACGATCTCATCGAGTGGGGCGTGACGAATTCACATCGCATCGACGTGAAGTTCCTGCCGGAGAAGGATCGTTTCGCGCGCACGCAATTGACGGAAGCCCTCGCTCCGGACGAACGCCCGGTGCAGAAGTGGAACAGCAATCCCTATCGCCCAGACGGTGGCGGAGGTGGACACCGCGAAGATGACGGCGCGTTTTTTCTACTGCCGTATTGGATGGGACGTTACCACGGCTGGGTGGAGTGAGATTTCGTCACTGAAACGACTTGGCCGGACAGCTTGGAGGCTGACTGGTCCAGATGATGCCCTGGACGTTCGAGAGATGGTGGGGCGCGGCACGTGCGCCGGTTGGACGTTGCCACACGCGAAACGGTGCGCGCGGAGCGACGCGCCCCACCCCTCCGCCCGCCGCCCATCCCTTCTACAATGTAGGCGGAAGCCTGTCCGCCTTGTAGGCTTAACCCCCGAGATTCCGCCGCAATAGAGCGGTCAGCCGCGCCGGCGAGAGCACGGTCAGCGTCCGGCCCTTGGCGGTGACGAGCTGTTGCTCGCGGAACTTTGCGAGCGTGCGCGAGAATGTTTCGCTGACAGTTCCCAGCTCGGCGGCGAGCACGCGCTTCGTAATCGTCAGCTCGATGTGCACGGGCTTTTCGGAGTCAGGATTACCACAACGTTTCACCAGCCAGTTGGCCAGGCGGGTCTCGACATCCTTCATGGTGAGATCTTCGATTTGCCCCACCAACACGCGCAGGTGCGAGCTCATGGACGCGAGCATGCGCAGCGCGAGTTCCGGCTGGCGTTTGAGCAGCGCGATGAAGCCGCTCTTCTGCACCAGCAACACCTGCGAGGGTTCCACCGCGCGGGAGTCCGCCGGGTAACCGCGCTCCGTGGCCAGAGACGCCTCGGCGAAAGATTCGCCCGTGCGGAAAACATGGATGACTTGCTCCTTCCCGGCGGCGTTCACGCGGTGAACGTTAACCGCTCCGGCCTGCACGATGTAGAAGCCGTGCGACGGATCGCCTTCGCGAAAGAGATAAGCGCCTTTGTCGAGCGACTTCGCGACAGTGATGGCGGCGATGTTTTGCAGATCCTCAATCGGCACGCCGGTGAAGAGCTGGCAGCTCCGCAGCGAATTGACGAGGGCGGTCTGCTTCAAGTGCGCGATGGAAGTGCTCATACCCGGCGCCGGTTTACTTCGCTTCCCGCCAGAAGTAAACAATCCAGCTGCCCGCGTCCCCGCGTTCGACCTTCGATCGGAAGCCTTCGCTGCCGAGCAATTCGATCAGCGGCGAGGGGAGGAACGGTGCGATGATGATCAATCCCTCGTCGTCCGCGAGGGCCTTCACGCGTTTGCGGATTTCTGGAAGGGGCTCGATTCCGTCGCGAAGGAGTTCACGCACGTCGAACCGTTTAAACTGGGTCATGGGCAGCATAAAAGTCTCTCAAACAATTCTCCGGCGGTTTTGCCGTCGGTGCAATCTCGCGGATGACCCGTTTGCATTCCTTGATCATGGTCAAGGAACGGTCTGCAACTTCCGCCGATTCTCCCGGCGTGAACTTCAACTTTGATCAGCAACCGTTCATAGTCATCTGGGAAGTAACCCGCGCTTGCGCGCTGGCCTGCCGTCACTGCCGCGCCGAGGCCGTTCTGCGGAAGCACCCGCTTGAATTGACCACGCAAGAATCCTTCCGGCTCATCGACCAGGTGGCGCGGGCCAAGCCGACTCTGTTCGTTCTAACCGGTGGCGATCCCGCGCTACGTCACGATTTGCAGGGGTTGATCCACTACTCGGCGCAGCTTGGATTGCGCGTGGGCTTGAGCCCGAGCGCGACGCCGGAGTTTCTGCGGGCGGACTTCGCGGAATTAAAGAAGCTGGGCGTCGCCCGGATCTCCCTCAGCCTTGATGGCGCGACGCGGGAGAGCCATGACCGGTTCCGCGGCGTGGCAGGAACGTGGGATCTGACGATGGAAGCAATCGCCCGGGCGGCTGCCGTGGGATTGCCGGTGCAGATCAACACGACGTTCACCCGGCAGAATGTGGGCGAGTTCGATGCGTTCACCGAACTGCTCGCGCGCATTCGCCCGGTTTTGTGGAGCGTCTTCCAACTGGTGCCGACCGGTCGTGGCAAGATGGATGATCTGCTGACGGCGGATGAGCTGGAGGAGTTGTTCCTGCGATTGCAGAAGCATTCCGAGACAGCGCAGTACGACATCAAGACCACGGAAGGCCAGCATTACCGTCGCGTGGTGCTGCAGCAGACGAAGAACTCCGCTGCGCTCCGGGCGCGCGCACCGCTGGGCATTAACGACGGCAAGGGCTTCGTATTCATCTCGCACACCGGCGACATCCAGCCGAGTGGCTTCCTGCCCATCACTGCCGGCAACGTGCGGAAGGATGAACTGCTGGACGTTTACCAAAACGCGCCGCTCTTCCGAAACTTGCGCGATACCTCGCTGTTGGAGGGGAAATGCGGCGATTGCGAGTTCAAGAACATCTGCGGCGGTTCGCGCGCCCGGGCGTTCGCGATGACGGGCAATCCTTTCGGCGAGGAGCCGCTGTGCTCTTACCAGCCCAGACCGCGTGTTCGTTCATCAAATCCCGCTCTTGCATGAACGAAAACAATCGGGGCGAAACGTTGGGCAAATTACGTGGATGAAGCCGGATACGAATCCCATCAAATGCACCTGTTAGAACGAACTGAAATCAACTTATGAAAAACAGAACCATCACCGCATTGCTGCTCACCGCGGCGTGCCCTGTTGTTAACACCGCATTGCAGGCCGAGGATTGGAAGGACAGCGCGATTTCGCCTGTCGCCAATCCGCTGTTCTTTGAGTCCCCGTTGATCCAGAGCGAGGCCAGGCCGATCTTCATTTACCACAACATCGACGACGATTTCATCGGCGGCTTTGTGCGCGTTTATGCCGCGCAACTGCGCTGGGCGGTGAATGAACGCCTCGCCATCATTGCGACCAAGGACGGCTTCATCCAGACGCGTTCCCATGCGTTGTCCGACCAGGACGGCTGGGCGGACATCGGCGCGGGCTTGAAGTATGCGCTCATCGACAAGCCGGAGGATCAGTTCATCCTGACGCCGGGTATGAAGTTCGAGTTTGCCTCCGGCAACACCGACGTGTTCCAGGGCAACGGCAGCGGCGAGTTTGACTTCTTCGTCTCCTCGATGAAGGGCTGGGACAAGTTCCACGTCACCAGCAGCCTCGGCGCCCGCGTGCCGATCGACTGGGATGATGAAACGTCCTCGCTGCACTACAGCCTCCAGCTCGATTACCAGACCTGCAAATACTTCACGCCCTTCGTGGTCGCGAACGGCTTCACCACGCTGAGCGAGGGTGATGGTCCGGCGTTTGGCGGCATTGAAGGCTATGACTTGATCAACTTCGGCGCGTCCGATAACGGCGGCCGCACTCAGATCACCGTCGGCGCCGGCTTCCGTTCGCAAGTCTGGAAGCACCTCGACCTCGGTTTTGCCTATGAAAGCGGACTGACCAGCCCGAAGGGTCTGTTCGATGACCGCTTTACGTTCGATTGCCGGATTCCGTTCTAGTTCCTGTGTCTCAGTGCGGGTCGTGGATGTGAATCCACGGCCCGCTTCCTCTTTTTCGTTATGATCAACATCACCAAACTCTACTGCGGCCTTTCCCAATCGGCAGACTCCCTGCGCTACGGCCAGGGCCACGGCGCTCCCAAGTCCGCGTCCGAACGCCGCCCGATTGTCGTCTGGAACATCACGCGTCGATGCAACCTGCGCTGCATTCATTGCTACTCCGACAGCGACGCACGCGAATACCCCGGTGAGCTGACGTGGGAACAATCCCGCGGCGTGGTGGATGATCTCGCCCAGTTTGGTGTGCCCGGAGTGCTCCTCTCCGGCGGTGAACCGCTGATTCATCCGCGCTTCTTTGACCTCGCCGCCTACGCGCGTGGCAAGGGACTGCGCGTCACGCTTTCCACCAACGGCACCATGATCGACCGCGATGCCGCGACGCGCATCAAGGACCTCGGCTTTGCCTATGTGGGCATCTCGCTCGATGGCATCGGCGAGACGCATGACTATTTCCGCGGACGCGAAGGCTGCTTCGAGAAGACCGTCTCGGCCTTCCGCCACTGCAAGGCCGTCGGACAAAAAGTCGGCCTGCGCCTCACCCTTTCCCAGAACACCATCAAGGATCTCGATCGCATCCTCGACTTCATCGAAGCCGAGAACATTGATCGCGTCTGCTTCTACCACCTCGTTTACAGCGGCCGCGGCAGCAACGTGGTGGATGTGACGCACGAAGACAGCCGGCGCGCACTCGACAAAATCATCGACCGCACCGCGCTCTGGGCCGCCACCGGCAAGGCGCGGGAAGTTCTCACCGTGGATCAACCGGCCGACGGCGCCTATCTCTACCTGCGCCTGCGCGAGGAGAATCCGGCGCGCGCCGAGGAAGTGCTCGAACTGCTGCGCTGGAACGGCGGCGGCTCCCACGGTTCCGGCACGGGCATCGGGAACATCGACACCCAGGGCAACGTGCATCCGGATCAATTCTGGCAATCCCTCACGCTCGGCAACGTGAAGCAACGACCCTTCAGCGAAATCTGGCAGGACAAAACCAACGAGACGCTGGCCGCGCTGCGCAACCGCAACGGCCGGCTCGAAGGGAAATGCTCGGGCTGCCGTTTCCTCAACGTTTGCGGTGGCGGATTCCGCGTCCGCGCCGTGCAGGTCCATGGAAATCTCTGGGCCCCCGACCCGGCGTGTTATTTGACTGAAGAAGAGATCGCCCAGCCTGCGTCCAACAACGCAGCCCTCGCAGTCGCTGGTTAATCGCGCGATTCATTCGCGTGTCGCAGGCCTGCGCCTCAAGCCGGGGCGGCAGGCTCCGATGAAGTGGAAGCTGCCGGGCAGCATAACATGAAGATTACAGACGCTTTCATCGCGGAACACGCGGTCATCAACACGCAGCTCGATTACCTCGAGCACGCCATCCCGGCGGCGAAAACGCTGGGCGAGGTCAAGGTCATGGCCGGCATTCTCGACGCCGCGTTGCGTCCCCACGCCGAGGCGGAGGACGAACTGCTCTTTAACGGACTGGAGCCGGGCCTCGACCAGATGGGCAAGCTGGAGAAGATCCAGCACGAGCACGACGCGATCTGCAAGGGCCTGGAGGCGGTCAAAGTCGCCCGGACGAAAAAGGATGCACAACGCCGCCTGTTGAGCGTCGTTCATCTCACCCGCAAGGAATTCGACCTCGAAGACCGCATCATCTTCCGCATGGCGGAGGAACTGTTGCGCGAAGAAACGCTGCTGAAGCTCGGCAAGAACTGGGCTCGCAAGCGAACCGCTCCCACTCGCTGAAAATCCCCGACCGCGCGCCGGTCAGGACGGCGCCTGCGTTTCCACCCAGCGCACCGCAAAGCGAATCAGCTCCGCGGCTGTCTTGATCTCCAGCTTCTCCTTGATGTGCAGGCGGTGCACTTCCACCGTCTTCACGCTCAAGTGCAGCTTCTCGGCAATCTCCCGCGTCCCCTTCCCTTCCCCGACAAGTTGGAAGACTTCGAACTCGCGATCGGTCAGCTTCTCAACCGGCGAACCACCGGATGAATTGCGCTGGCCGGAGAAGATTTCGAGGATGCGCTTCGACATCTTCTCGCTCACGTAAATCTGCCCGGCCAACACCTGGCGGATGCCGTCCATCAAGCGCTTGCCGCCCTCCTGCTTCATGATGTAACCGCGGCCGCCCGCACGAAGCACGCGCTCGGCATAGAGCGATTCGTCGTGCATGGAAACGACGAGGATCCGCAGACCGGGATGCAGCGCGAGCGTGTCCTTGATCAGTTCCAGCCCGCTTTTGTCCGGCAACGTGATGTCGGCGATGACCAGATCGGGCTTGTTCGCCGCGATGGCGTCCATTGCCTGCGCCGCGCTCTCCGCTTCACAGCAGACGGTGAGATCCTTCTCATTGTTGATCAGGGCGGCGAGGCCCTGACGCATCATCGGATGATCATCGACGATCAGGATGCGCGTTCGCGACTTGGTGGGTTTGGCTTTGCTCACGAGAGGTTCACGGTTTGAAGGGCCGCATTCTGGACGGAACAGATGACGCTGGTGCCGCCCTCGGGATCGCGCTGCACGACCACGGAGCCGCCAATGATGCCGGCGCGATATTGCATGATTCGAAGACCCATTCCCTTGCCAGACGGCAGACGTTCCGGAAGTCCCACTCCACGATCCTTGATGATGAGGACAATCCTTTCGCCGCTGGCGCGCAGACGGATCTGGGCGTCCTTGGTCCGGCCATGCTTCACCGCGTTGGACACCGCCTCCTGCGCGATTCGATAGAGATGCGTGGCCACTGTGTGATCGGTGACCAGGACCGGAGGATCACATTCGAACTCGCAGCGGATGCGAAACATCTGCGAGGCGCTATCCGACAGTTGTTGCAACGCGGCCATCAAACCTTCCGACTCGATGACCACGGGCGAGAGTCCGCGCGCCAGCGCACGCGCTTGCGAGATGGCTTCGCGGACGTGGTGCGATATCTTGCCGGCCTCCGGCGCCATATTGCTGGCTTCCTTGGAACGCGCCCCGGCCAGACGTTGTTCCAGCACCTGGCTCATGAGCTCGATGCCCGCAAGATGCTGGCCGAGCCCGTCGTGCAAATCCTGTCCGATGCGTCGTTGCTCGCGATCACTGATGTCGAGAATCTCCTTCTCCAGCCGTTTGCGCTCGGTGACGTCCTGCAACGTGCCGACGACAAGCCGGATTACTCCCGCCGCATCCCGCACTACCTCGCCCATGGTGTGAACGTGCCGAATGGCGCCATCCTCGCGGACCACCCGGTAGTCGAGGTTGTAGGACTCGCCTTTGGTTCGGGCCAGCTCGAGCGCGGACTCCACAGTGTGGCGATCCGCCGGATGAACCGCGACGCGGATGAATTCGTCCGGCGGGAGCGGCCCCTTGGATTGTTCACGACCCAGAATACGATAAATCTCCGCGGACCATTGATCGGCCGCCGGGTTTCCAACGAACAACTCGTAGCTGCCGAGCTGCGCGATCTCCTGCGCCTTGGCGAGATTCCGTTCACTGTGTCGCAACGCCTCCTCCGCGGCGGCGAGACGGCGATCCTTGTCAGCTTCCGCCAGGGTCCGACGCACGACCGCGGGCAGCAGTTCGAGGAACTGCGCGTCCTTCACGAGGTAATCCAGCGCGCCGCACTTCATCATCTCCACGGCCACGCGTTCATCGCCCTGGCCGGTGATCACGACGAAGGGCGGCATCAAAGGGAGCTGACGAAGTCGATCGATGAGTTCACGGGCCTCGATGTCCTGCAACTTCAGATCGAGGAGCATCAGATCGGCACGATGGCGATCGATCCAAAGTAGAGCGCCGTGGCCGGACGACGCGCTGGCGGTCTGAAACCCTTCGCGCCGCAGTGTCTTCTCGATCAGGCGCACGATCCCGGCATCGTCATCGACGATCAGGATGGTGGAATCGGATGGCGAAATGGTCGGCACCGGGCGTCAGGATTTGTTGCCAACTCCCGGGATCTGGACGAGCGCGATGAACAGGCCCAGTTGCTTGATCGCCTCGGCGAACTTGTCGTAGTCCACAGGTTTCACGATGTAATTGTTGCAACCCAGAGCGTGGCAGCGCTCAACTTCGCGCGGATCGTCCGTAGTCGTCAGCATGATGACGGGCATCTTGCGAAACTCAGCATCGGCCTTGACCTGGCGGAGCACCTCGACGCCATCGACCTGCGGCATGCGAATATCGAGCAGCAGCAGATACGGCGTCTCCGGAATCCGGTGCGGTCCCTCGCCCTGACCGAGCAGGAAATCGAGAATCTTCTGACCGTTCTCGAAACGCAGGATCTGGTTGTGCAATCCCGCGCGGGCGAGGTTCTTCTCGATCAACCTCGCATGGCCGAGGTCATCATCGGCAATCAGCACGACCACGTGGTTCTTCATCATGGAGCTATTCAAATGGCCGTCACGCGGCTGGCAAGGAAACAAAAAACGTGCTGCCGACACCTGGACGGGATTCGACCCAAATCTTGCCGCCCTGACGCTCGAGGATGCGCTGGGCGATGGTCAGCCCGAGGCCTTCGCCGGGACTGGCATCGGGATTAAGGCGGTGAAAAATTTCGAAGATGCGGGGCTGATGTTCAGTGGCGATACCGATGCCATTGTCGGCCACGGAGTAAATTGCGCGTCCCTCGACCACGCTGCCGGAAATGACCAGCTCCAACGGCCGATCGGCCGCACGATACTTGAGGGCGTTGTCGAAGAGGTTCGAGAATACCTGGTTCACCTGGGTAGCGTCCCCGGCGCAATTGGGTACTTCACCGATCGTCACCTTCGCGCCGGTTTGCTGGACCTGAAACTCGAACGTTTGCGAGATGCTTTTCAACATTGCGCCCATGTCCAGCCGTTCAATCTTCAGCGCCGCGCGGCCTAAGCGGGAGAACCGCAGGAAGCCGGAGAGCAGCAGGTCCATCTTCTGCACGCCGGCGAGGATGAACTGGATGGCTTCCGGCACATCCTCGGCAATGATGTCCGACAATTCCGCACCGCTCACGGGCTTGGAGCCGGCCTGCTGCAGGCGTTGCTTCAGCCGATCGCAGGCGCCCGCAAGTTCCTTGCTGAAGCCCTGAATGTTCACGAGGGGCGACCGCAGGTCGTGCGACGCAACGTAAACGACCGTCTCCAGCTCCTTGTTTTTCTCGGCAAGGGTTTGGGCCAGTTCGGAAAGTTTCTGCTCTGCCTCCTTGCGGGCGGTGATGTCGCGGATAAATCCGGTGAAGAGCCGCCGGTTCGCCAGCTTTACCTCGCTGACGGAAAGGTCCATGGGAAAACAGCTCCCGTCCTTGCGCCGACCGATGACCTCACGGCCAATGCCAATAATCTTCGCATGGCTGGTCCGGAGGTAATTCGACAGATAACCGTCATGCTGCTCGCGATAGGGTGAAGGCATCAACATGCTCACGTTTCGCCCAATCACTTCTGCCGGCGTGTAGCCGAAGATCTGTTCGCACGCGCGGTTCATCGATTCCACGATGCCGCGCTCGTCGATAGTTACGATGGCCTCGACAGCAGTTTCGAGAATTGCCCGCATCCGCTCCTCGCTCTCGCGCAAGGCGGCTTCCGCTGAGAGGGGCGTCGGAACGGGAAGTCCCGCCGTCGAAGAGTTGGAGTTGGATGCTTCGGAGCTCATGCGCGCGCGGCGACAGTACTATCACCGCGAACGCGAATACCAGCGCTCGATTGTAGGAACCGCTCGCTTCCCGGCGTTACGCGCCGGCCAGCTGGCTGCGGTATTCCGTCGGCGACTGGCCGATGATTTTCTTGAAGACCCGGTTGAAGTGCGTGAGCGACTGGAAGCCCACTTCGTAAGCGATTTCGCTGACACGCAGATTCGGATTGAGCAGGAGATTCTTCGCCTTCTCGATGCGCAGGCGCGAAAGGTAGTTGGTGAAGTTGAGGCCGGTGTACTTCTTGAACATCTTGCAGAAGTAAAACGTGGAGGTGTTCACCGCCTTGGCCACGTCACCAAGGGAGAGATCCTCGGTCTGATGTTCCTGGATGAATTGTTTCGCCTTGCTGATCACCGGCGGCTCGGCGTTCTGCTGCTGAACGACGATCTGGTTCGAGATCATGGAGAGATGCTGCGCAAAGATGGTGAGGAGCTTGATCATCGATTCATGCTGCTTGGGCGTCAGCACGCGGGTGTCGAAGTAGGCCTTCTTGAGCTCGGTGCGGTCCACCGGAACGCCCCATTCTTCGGCGAGTTTGGCGGTGCGTTCGAACTGCGCATTGGTCGGTTTGCGGCGGAACACCTGGCCGGTTTGCAGGAAACCAATCAACTGCTCGCCCAAACGGACGGGCACTGCAGTATCGCACAATCCGAAATGGCAAATCACCGTCTGAGGCTCCACCGTGGCGCCTTCGGCCAGTTGTTGCTGGACCTGCAGGCAGGCGGCGCAAGCGCGGCTCTTCTGCGCGACCATCGAACAGAACGCGTTTTCGTTCCGCTTGCCGTGATGCGGCAACTGCCAGGACTCGACCGGACGCAACGTCACCGGCAAACCTGTCGTTTCGCTGAACGCCCGTTCGTAGTCTTGATAAACTTTGGAACTGGCGAGGACTTCCGTGAGATTTTTGTTGGCATTCATTTGTCGTTCGTTGTTTCCGTGTTGTCTCAGAACTTGTTTCAGTGCAGACAAATTACGGAAGGCAGCTGCCGCCAACAATTGGGGCGCCGCCTGATCGCATGCAGGGGGATCGGATCGAGGTGAGTAAGGGAAACCCTTACACCAGCGCGGCGCTTCCTCGGAATTCCCCAGAAAAGTGACACAAACCTTCCGCTGAGCGGGGAAGTCGAACTCCGCAGGAACGAAAGCCGCGTCACTCCCGACTCACTCCACGGACAAGAAAAGTTCGAAGCGCTTGCTGCACTACTGCCAACCAGTGGGTGTCGGAAAGCGCGATTCACTTCGCCAAAAACTGACCATGAATGGCTGCAGGCTGATGACAAGGGATGGCCGAAAACTGGCGAAAAGCGGTGAAGAATCGGTGATTGCGTCGATCTCCGCGGATTCCGAATTCACCTTTGACACTCGCCCACCCTATTGGCAAGGTTCCGCCTCACTTTAACCGTTACTGAGGTAAAGCACGCGGAGCGAAGCCGTTTCCGCAGGCGCCTCTTGTTTGGAATTTTATGGCAGAACTAGTTGGCAATCTCTTGGTCGCTCAATCCGGTGGACCGACCGCAGTCATCAACGCGAGTATCGCTGGCGTCATTCAGGAAGCCGGCCGTCACGAGTTCATTGAGGAAATCTACGGCGGCCTCAATGGCATCTACGGCATCCTGCGCGAGCAGTTGATCGACCTCAACGACGAGAAGGCCAAGTCCATCGAAGGGCTGAAATACACGCCCGCCGCCGCCCTCGGCACCTGCCGCTACAAGCTCGATTTCAAGAAGAAGCCCGAACAGGCCGCAAAGGACATGGACCGCCTGTTCGAAGTCTTCCAGGCGCACAACATCCGTTATTTCTTTTACGCCGGCGGCAACGATTCCCAGGACACGAACCACAAGATCCACGAGGAAGCCATCAAGCGCGGCTACGAAATGCGTGTGATGGGCGTGCCCAAGACGATCGATAACGATCTCCCGCACACCGACCACTGTCCCGGCTACGGCTCGGTGATCAAGTATAACGCCACCACTGTGATGGAAATCGCCTGCGACGTCAGTGCGATGGCCACCGACGACGGTTCCTGCGTCATCATTGAAGTCATGGGCCGCTCCGCCGGTTGGATCGCTGCCGGCACCGTGCTCGCCAAGCGTAGTCCGGACGACGCGCCGCACATCATTCTCCTCCCGGAACTCGCGTTTGATCAGGCCAAGTTCCTCGATCGCGTGAAAGAAGTCGTCTCCCGCATCGGCTACTGCGTCGTTGTCGTTGGCGAAGGCCTCAAGGACGCCTCCGGCAAGCCGCTCGCCGCCGACTCCTCCCGCCTCGATGCGTTCGGCCATCCGGTTCTCTCCGGCATGGGCGAATACCTCGAAGCGCTCGTCACCAAGAGCCTCAAGCTCAAGAGCCGCAGCGTGAAACTCGGCTACGCCCAGCGCGCCGCCGCTCATTTCGCCAGCCAGACGGACGCCACCGAAGCCGCCGCCTGCGGCGAAGCTGCGGTTCGTGCCGCCGTCGATGGCAAGAGCGGCTTCATGGTGAAGATCGTTCGCCAGTCCAGCGCTCCTTACAAGTGGACCACCGACCTCCAGCCGCTCGGCGACATCGCCAATGTGGAGCACTTCATTCCGCGCGAGTGGATCAGCGAAGACGGCTTCCTTCCGAACGAGAAGTTCGTCGAGTACGCCCAGCCGCTGATCATCGGCGAAGTGAAGGTTCCGATCGAAAACGGCCTGCCGAAGTTCATCACCCTCGAACGCAGCCCAGTCGAGAAGAAGCTCGCTCCGCGCGAGTAACTCACGTCTAAAACATCTTTTACCGAACGAGGGCGGACTTTCCGCCCTCGTTTGCTTTTCAGCGCACAGCGACAGCCAAACACACTTCAAACTTCCCGCGCCCGCCGCGGTTCGCTACACGTTTCCCCGCCGTTGTAGAAACCGCCACCATTCGTGAACACCATTGCCAAACAAGCCGTTGCCGCCGCACGCGAACTGTCCGCCGCCGTTGATCGGCTGAAGTTTCAATCGCCCGTCGCCTACGTCTACAACCCGCTCGCCTACGCCTGGACACCGCACGAGCTGTATCTCACGAAGCACG
The DNA here is from genome assembly GCA_964491875.1 of uncultured Bifidobacterium sp. Lineage (GTDB taxonomy): Bacteria > Verrucomicrobiota > Verrucomicrobiia > Limisphaerales > JADJPG01 > JADJPG01. The sequence goes on along the minus strand of CAZBIC010000041.1, from coordinate 35,786 downwards.
CCGCCAACCGCAAACGCGTGATGTTTCTCGGGATGAACCCCGGCCCGTTTGGCATGGCGCAAACCGGCGTTCCTTTTGGGGAGATTGCCGCGGTGCGCGACTGGATCGGCGTCAGCGCCGAGGTTGCTCAGCCAAAAAAGATTCATCCCAAACGCCCCATCGAAGGTTTCGCCTGCACGCGTTCTGAAGTCAGCGGCCGACGACTGTGGGGCTTGTTTGCCGAACGATTCGTAACCGCAGAAAAGTTCTTCGCCGAACACTTCGTCGCGAACTACTGCCCGCTCGCGTTCATGGACGAAGGCGGGCGCAATCTCACGCCGGACAAGTTTCCCGCCGCGGACGCCGATCCGCTTTACGCCGTGTGCGACGAACATCTACGCGCGCTCGTCAGCGCCTTGAAACCGGAATGGGTGATCGGGGTCGGCGATTTCGCGGAGAAACGCGCTCGCGAAGCGTTGGATGGAATGAAGATGCAATTCGGCAAAGTGCTGCATCCGAGCCCGGCGAGCCCCGCCGCCAATCGCGGTTGGTCCGCCGCCGCCACGAAGCAACTCAAGGCTCTTGGGATTTGGGAGTGAGCGGAACAGAAGAGAACGAAGGAAACGAAGTTCAGCTCGCCACTTTGTTCTCTTCGTTCCCTCCTGTTACCTTCCCGGCCAACTTTCACCTTCCAAGCCGTCAGCGGGAGTCCTAGTTTACAGCCATGTTCGATAATCTCAGCGGCAAGCTTCAGAACGCCTTTCGCTCGTTGCGCGGGCTGAGCAAAATCTCCGAGACCAACGTCGCCGACAGCCTGCGCGAAGTCCGCATGGCGTTGCTCGATGCCGACGTGAACTTCAAGGTCGTGAAGGATTTCATCGACCGAGTTAAGGAGAAATCGCTCGGTCAGGAAGTCATCGCCGCCGTCCATCCTGGCCAGCAGATCATCAAGATTATCCACGATGAACTCGTGACCCTGCTGGGCAGCGAGAACGCCGCCCTCGAGCTCAAGAGCAGCCCCGCCATTCTCATGATGGTCGGCTTGCACGGCTCCGGTAAAACCACGTCGTCCGGCAAGCTCGCGCGACTCCTTCAGAAGCAAGGCCGCACGCCGTTGCTCGTCGCCGCGGACGTTTATCGTCCCGCCGCCATGGATCAGCTCGCAACGTTGGGCGAGAAGCTCGGAGTGCCGGTGTTCGTGAAGAAGGGCGAGACGGACGTCCTCAAGATCGCCCGCGAGGCCCGCGACTTCGCTGTCGCACAGAAGTGCAACACGCTCATCTTCGATACCGCCGGCCGCCTGCAAATCGACGAGCCGCTCGTGCAGGAACTCGTTCGACTGCGCGACCTCGTTCAGCCGGATGAAATTCTCCTGGTGCTCGACGCCGCAACTGGTCAGGAAGCCGTCAACGTCGCCACGCACTTCGACAGCGCGCTCAAGATTACCGGCAGCATTCTCACCAAGCTGGACGGCGACGCGCGCGGCGGTGCGGCCCTGAGCATGAAGACCGTCACGCAGAAGCCGATCAAGTTCATGGGCGTCGGCGAGAAGCTCGAGGACTTCGAGCCGTTCCATCCCGAGCGCATGGCGTCGCGCATTCTGGGCATGGGCGACGTAGTCAGCCTCGTCGAGCGCGCCGCTGAGGCCGTGGACGAGGAGGATGCGAAGAAGCTCGAAGAGAAGATGCGCAAGGGCGAGTTCACGCTCGAAGATTTCCTCGATCAACTACGCGCGATGAAGAAGCTCGGCTCGCTCGAAAGCATCGTCGGCATGTTGCCCGGCGGCGCGGAAGTGCTGAAGCAGACCGACATGAGCAAGCAGGAGAAGGAATTCAAGCGCATGGAAGGGATGATTTGCGGCATGACGTTCGAGGAACGTCGCAAGCCACAAATCCTCAACGCCAGCCGTCGCAAACGCATCGCCAAGGGCAGCGGCGTGACCGTGGCCGAGCTGAACACATTGCTCAATCGATTCACGCAGATGCAGCAGATGATGCGAAAGATGGGCAAGTTCCAGAAGATGATGGCGAAGATGGGCGGTGGAGGCGGTGGCGGTATGCCCGGAATGTTCCGCCGCTAATCGAAAATTCCCATGGTTCACGTCGCTCCCATCCTTCGACCGGCGACGTTGCTGGCGATCAATTTTCTCCTGCTGATGATCTGGGGTTTCGCCGGCATCAGCAAGGTGCAGGACGGCATGCCGTCGTGGTTCGACGACAAGTTCGGCAAGACGTTCCTCGGCACCTTCCCGGGGCTGAAGGCGACGTTTTGGATTCTCACCGTGTCGGAACTCGTCGCCTTCGCATTGGCGATCGTCTCGCTCGTGCGCATTGAGTTTCTGCGCCAAAGACCGCCCACGTTTCTGGCGGCGACGGCGGTGTGGAGTCTGTTCGTGTTTCTCCAGCTGGGGTTTGGTCAATGGTTGACGGGCGAGTTCAGCGGCGCGTTCCAGCAGTTCATGTATTTCTGCGGCACACTGCTGATGTTGCAGGTCATCCAGGCCTCAAACAAATCCTCTTCTGCCTCGTGACACGATGAAGCCGGCTTTCATCGCTGCGATCTTCACCGCACTCTCTGTCATTGCGTGCTCATCGGCACCACTGCCGCCGCTGGGTGAAAACGATTTCAAAGGAACCGGCATCTGCCAGCTTGCGGTCCACGGCTTTGCTTTCCCTGCGCAATCCGAGAAAGCCATCAACGACTCTGTCCGCCAGCTCCTCGAACGTCATCGCGTCGCGCTCGGGTTTGTTCCGAAGCCGGACTTCCGTCTGCGCATGAGGGTCTTCGGCAACTACGCGGACTACACCAACGCCACGTTCAGCCTTTACTGGACGAACGCCGTCGACCGGCGCGCGTTGCAGGGACGGCCGTTCACCGTCGCCGGATTCTACACGTCCGCGGCGAAGGAGATCGTGACGTGGAAGCAGCAGATGCCCGGTTTCCTCGGCACGACGTTGCTGCACGAAGCCAGTCACGCCATCATGGACGCGCATTACGACAACGTCCCGGCGTGGTTGATGGAAGGCTCGGCGGATTACTTCGCGTTTGCGCTGCATCCGCCGGGAGAATTGCAGCAACGCATGATGCGCCAGCGTTGGACGCGCCTGAACGAATGGCTCCGCGAACGCAGCCTGTTGCCGTTGGAGAAACTCCTGAATGCCACGAACACCGACTTCAAGCACCTCGATCCGGAGAAGGCCTACACCACCAGCTGGTCGCTCTTCCAGCTGCTGATGAGCAATAACAACAACCGGACGATGATGCTCACGATGCTCGGCGAACGACAGTCTTTGCACGAAAAGCCGCCCGAATGCTCGGCCCAGATCGACCGCTTGCACTATGGTGGCTTGAAGAAACTCGAAACCACCTGGCACGCCTGGATCATCGCCGGTTCCTCCGCCACAAACGCTCCTCGGGGCCAATTTAGATAAGCTAGCCGGCGCCGAGCGATTCCCGCCGCATTCCTTGACGCCACCAGATGCTGTGTGTTACCAACGCCCAAGCCACAATTAGCTGTGGCGTGGCTTAGTTCTATGCGTTGTCCCAAATGCGGCTGTCAGGACGATAAAGTGATCGATTCGCGCGCCTCCGGCGGCGGAACGACCATTCGGCGCCGTCGTGAATGCCTCGGATGCGAGCATCGCTACACCACTTACGAGGAAATCGAACGTCCGCACCTGATGGTCCTGAAGCGCGACGGGCGTTCGGAAGAACTTTCCCGCGAGAAGTTGATTTCGAGCATCCTGAAGGCGTGTCAGAAACGGCCAGTCACGCAGGAGGCGATCACGGAGCTCGTCGAAAACATCCTCGAGGATCTCGCCCGCAATTTCGACCGTGAAGTTCCCTACGGCGCGGTCGGCACCCGCGTGATGGAAGGCCTGCGCGAGCTGGACCCGGTCGCCTACGTCCGTTACGCGAGCATTTACCGGCGCTTCGAGGAAGCGACGGATTTCGTCCAGGAAGTCAAAAAGCTGGAAAAGCCCCATGATACTCTTACGGCCAGATTGCCTGGTATTTAAGACCACGGACGGCGAGGACATCCCGTGTTCCGCGCACGATGTGACGGTCGAGCTGATCGGCGATTCCGCCGCGTGGCTGGATACCGAGCTCGTCGCGCACGCCGCGGAGGCGGTTCTCCACTTCTTCAAATCCGAGAAGGGCAAGCACAGCGTGTCCGTCGCCGAATTCTCCGAAGCTCTCGAACGCGTGCTGCGCGGACTGGGCATCGACGTCAAAGCGGATGGCAAAGCTGGCGTGCCTTCGGCCGAAACCGTTTCCCTTCCCCAATCCACACCCCGCGTCGTGGAAGCTGATCTTCGATTGCTGGCGGGCGAGTCGGATCTCGGTGGCGAACTCGTGTTCTTTCCGCGCCTGCGCGATGCCATCCGCCGCGAACTCGACGGTTCCCCGACGATTCTCCGCTTCAGCGGCCTGCGCGAATGCGTGAAGCAGCTCACCGGCGCCAAACGCTGGAGCACGCACTGCCAGACGTTGAACGATCAAATCGTCGACTACCTGCGCACCTGCCTGGGCGCAGAACGATCGGGTGCCAGCTGCGCGCTGGTGGTTTGCTGAAGATTTCCCATGACCCTGTTCGAGAAAATCGTCGCGCGCCAAATCCCCGCCCAGATTGTTTACGAAGACGACCTCGTGCTCGCCTTTCGCGACATCAATCCGCAGGCGCCCACGCACGTGCTGATCGTTCCGAAAAAGCCCATCCCGCGCATCGCGGAAGCCTCTGCGGAAGATCACGCCTTGTTGGGCCATCTCCTCCTCAAAGCGGCGGAAGTGGCTGCGAAAATTGGGCTAAAAGAGAACGGTTACCGGCTGGTGATCAATAACGGTCGCGACGGCGGTGAATCCGTCCCGCATCTCCACTGCCACATCCTCGGCGGACGCCCTCTCGAGTGGCCGCCGGGTTGATTCGCGCTACGGCCGCAGCGAATTAATCCGCCAGAGCATCCACGTCAGTTCTTCATTGAACGTTCCCCGGCTCGGATACAGGAACAGCTCCGGCGGTTCCTGATTCGCCTTGAAGGCTCCACGGTTCAAACCCGCATGGGGCGCTTGCGCGATGACCATTTGCAGCAGGGTGACGAAATTCAGCGCGAGATCATCCGTCAGCTTCGAACCCAGGCAGTCGAAAAGGAATTCATCCGCCGCAATGCTGAAACGGGTCCGGTTGTCCCGAAGGAAGATTTCCAGCAACATGTGGTAACGCTCCTCGTCCCCGGGCTTCAGCAAGCCCGATTCATCGAGCGGCGTGTGCGCGGCGGAACGCAACTGCGCCTCCTCCTTCGCGCTACGGTGCTTGTGAACCTCATCGGTTCGCACGTAGCCAGCCGCGATGAACATCACGTCGTCCCACGGAACTTCCGTCGCATGCTCCAGCGCGTCGTAAGCCAGCAGGTGGCCGGGACCAAACGCAACGCGCTTGGTCACCTTCCCCACCGGAATCGCAGGCAGCGCGGATTCCTTCACGAGTTCAATCTCGACGCCTTCTGCGCGCAGCGACGCCTGCAATGCGTCGGCGTTCTCGGCATCCAAGCCGCGCAGGAGGATGCCGTAGGCGTCGTTGGCGGCGTTCTGCGCATCAATGTCGCGCAGATAGGGCGAGACGGAAAAAGCGCGCTTGAGGGACTCGACGTCCGGCACCACCAGTTCCCGTTGAAGAATCGCGTATGACATAAGTCGTCGTTGTTGAGATTGAACAGCCGGGCCGGTTCACGCAATCCCGTAACGGACCGGATGCTGTTCCAATTCAGTGTCGGCGCGGGCAAGAAACCCTAAACCTCGATTTGATCTTTCCCCGCTAACCCGGTAACCAAGGGAGGTATCGCCGGTCGTATTTTTATGCTGAAACCGTCTGTCGCCAAAATGTCGCGGAGTTTCTGGAACGTTTCCCGTTCCCGCACCCTGCTCTGGCTCGGCATCGTCGTCAGCACGACGCCGACACTTCACGCCGCCACGACAGCCGCAACCGAAGCCGAGTACAAAGCCAAGGTGGAGCCATTGCTCGTGAAGTATTGCTACGATTGCCACGGCGAGGGAATGGACAAGGGCAAGGTTGCCTTTGACGAGTTCAAGTCGCACCAGGAAATGCTCGGCAAGCGCGACCTGTGGCTGGCGGTGTTGAAGAACGTCCGCGCCGGCATCATGCCCCCGGAAAAGAAGGATCGCCCCACCACCGAGGAGCTGCGCGTGCTGGAGAATTGGATCAAGGGCGACGTCTTCCAAATCGACCCGGAGAATCCCGATCCCGGCCGCGTGACACTGCGCCGGCTCAATCGTGAGGAGTATCGCAACACCGTCCGCGACCTGATGGGTTTCGATTACAAGGTGCAGGATGAGCTTCCGCCTGACGACACGGGCTACGGCTTCGACAACATCGGTGACGTGCTCACGACCTCCCCGATGCTGCTGGAGAAATACATGCAAGCCGCGGAAACCATCGTGGCCGGCGCCGTACCGCGCGTGGGACGCGTCATCGCTGAGCGCACGTTCAATGGGAATTCCTTCCGCAACGCCGACGAAAAGAAGAAGGGCGACCGCCATTCGTTCTACGACGAAATGAAGCTGAACCAAACGTTCAAGGTGCAGATCGGCGGCAGCTACAAGATCGCCCTCGAGTATGACATCCTGGGCCAGTTCGATTTCGATCCGGGCCGCGTTCGTGCCGTCTTCCGGATTGATGATCGCGAGGTCTGGACCGACGAACTGCGCTGGCAGAACGGGAAGAAGTTCCGCCACGTCTTCGACGAAAACTGGCGCCCCGGTGAGCATCGTTTCACGCTCGAGCTGCATCCGCTCACGCCCGTCGCGCAGAAGAAGAACTCGCTCGATTTCCGGTTGCTGAAGGTGACGCTCGAAGGACCGACCGAGAAGGAGCACTGGGTGCGGCCGAAAAACTTCGACCTCTTCTTCACCAAGGACGTGCCCGAGGGCAAGTCTGCCCGCCGCCAGTACGGTCGCGAGATTCTCGAGCGTTTCGCCACGCGTGCGTTTCGTCGCCCGGTGGACAAGAAGTCGCTCGACCGCTTGATGGAGATCGCCCAAGGCACGTGGTCGGAGAAGGGCAAGCGGTTCGAGGACGGCATCGCGCAGGCGATGATTCCCGTGCTCGCGTCACCGCGCTTCCTGTTCCGCGTCGAGGAATTCGAGCCCGTCGCCTCGCCGAAGCAGCATCCGCTCGTGGACGAATACGCGCTCGCCTCGCGGCTTTCCTATTTCCTCTGGTCCACGATGCCGGACACGCAGCTCTTCCGCCTCGCGGAGAAACGGGAGCTCCGGAAGAACCTCGACGCGCAGGTGCAGCGCATGCTCGCCGATTCGCGCTCGGAAGCGTTCATCGAGAATTTCATCGGCCAATGGCTCCAGGTGCGCGATGTCGAGGGCATCGACATCAATACCTTCGTCGTGCTCGGACGCGAGCGCGGCGAGGAACGCGAGTTCCGTCGCACCCGCGCCCGATTGGACGAGTTGCGCGCCAAGACCACGCTCACCCCGGAAGAAGAGAAGGAACGCGAACAGATTATCGAGTCGCGTCGCAAGCGCTTCGCGAACCGGCAGATGGTGGAGCTCGATGGCGAGCTGCGTCGCGCCCTGCGTCGCGAGACCGAAATGGCGTTTTCGTATGTGATGCGCGAGAACCGCAGCGTGCTGGAGTTGCTCGACGCTGATTACACGTTCCTCAACGAGCGGCTCGCGCGCCATTACAACCTGACAAATCTCAACATCAAGGGCAGTGAGATGCGCAAGGTCAGCCTGAGCAAGGACACGCCGCGCGGCGGCATTCTCACGCACGGCTCGGTGCTCATCGTCACGTCGAACCCCACGCGTACGTCGCCGGTGAAACGTGGCGTGTTCATTCTCGACAACATTCTCGGCACGCCGCCGCCGCCCGCGCCCGCTGACGTGCCGTTGCTCGAAGATTCCGAGAAGGAAGTTGCCGGCCGCTCGCCGACCTTGCGCGAGACGCTGGCCATTCATCGCGAGAAACCGCTGTGCAGTTCCTGCCACAACCGGATGGACCCGCTCGGCCTCGCCCTCGAAAACTTCAACGCGCTCGGCATGTGGCGCGACACCGAGCGCGGCCAGCCCATCGACGCCGCAGGCAAGCTCATCACTGGAGAGACCTTCAAGGACATCCGCGACGTGAAGCGCATTCTCGCGACGAATCATCGCCATGATTTCTACCATTGCCTCGCCGAGAAACTGCTCACCTACGCCCTCGGCCGCGGCCTTCAGTATTACGACACGGAGACTCTCGACCAGATTGTCCACCGCCTCGAAGCCAGCGACGGAAAGTTCTCCTCGCTCCTGACCGGCATCATCGAATCCGCCCCCTTCCAGAAACGTCGAAATCCGAGCGCGCCTGCCGATGCTCCGGCCCCGGCAGCCGCGCCTAAACAACCCGAACAACGAGCCGAAGCAAAACCATGAGCACGAAACATCCGCACAACCCGGACGCCGCCGCGCAACGTTTCGCCAGCCTGAGCCGCCGCACTTTCCTCCGCGGTCTCGGCGCCTGCTTGGCGTTGCCCGCGCTCGAATCCGTGATGCCCACGGGCCTCCTCGCCGCCGGCAGCAAGGCCGCGAACCTCGCCCGCACTGCGTCCGGCGCACCGCTGCGCACGGCCTATGTCTATTTCCCGAACGGCGCGATCCAGCCCGCTTGGTGGCCGAAGGGCGAAGGCGCGAACTTTGAGCTCAGCTCGACGCTCCAACCGCTTGCGCCCGTAAAGCACCAGCTTCAAGTGCTCGGCGGCATGGACCACGTCAACGCCACGCCCGGTCCCGACGGCGCCGGCGATCACGCCCGGGCCAGCGGCACGTTCCTCACCGGTGTACGCGTGAAGAAAACCGCGGGCTCCGACATCCAGGCCGGTGTTTCCATCGACCAGGTCATCGCGAACCAGATTGGTCACCTCACGCGCTTTCCGTCGCTTGAGCTCACCTGCGACGCCGTGCGCAAGTCCGGCAACTGCGATTCCGGCTACTCCTGCGCCTACCAATACAATCTCTCCTGGCGCTCGGCGAACACGCCCGTCGCGCCCGAACCGAATCCGCGCCTGCTCTTCGAGCGCCTCTTCGGCGGCGGCGATCCCGGCGAACGCGCCGCGAGCTTCGCGAAACGTCAGGCGCAACAACGCTCGATCCTCGACTTCGTGCTCGATGACGCGCGCGCACTGCAAGGCAAGCTCACGCATCGCGACAAGGCCAAGCTCGACGAATATCTCACCAGCGTGCGCGAAATCGAGAAGCGCATCCAGAAGACCGAGCGCTTCGGCAAGACGCCCGATCCATCCGTCACCACGCCGGCGGGCATCCCGTCCGGCTTCGAGGACTACATCCAGGTGATGTTCGACATGCTCGTGCTCGCGTTCCAGACCGACTCGACGCGCATCGCGACCTTCCTGATGGCGAATGAAGGCAGCAACCGCGCCTTCGCCGAGATCGGCATCCCCGAAGGTCACCACTACCTCACGCATCACCAGAATAAGCAGGACATGATCGACAAGGTCGCGCAGATCGATCTGTTCTACCTGCGCCAGTTCGCGAAGTTCCTCGAGAAGATGGAGCAGACAAAGGACGTGGACGGCAAGTCGCTCCTCCACAACTCAATGATCGTGTACGGCAGCGGCAACGCCGACGGCAATCGTCACACCCACGTGAATCTGCCCGTGCTCCTCGCCGGCTCCGGCGGCGGCACGCTCACGCCCGGACGCTTCGTGAAACACGGCGGCGTCCCGATGAGCAACCTCCTCCTCAGCCTCGGCGACCGTATGGGCGCCACGGGCGTGGAGAGATTGGGTGATTCGACGGGCCGGGCGAAGAATGTCTAACGTTGAACTATTTCAGGCTCGCCTAGTTTAGTCTTCAAGCCCGGCTGAGCCGGAGGTCGAACGCGCTTGTTCTCCTTCGCCAGCCGTAGCCGCTTGTTCCGCCGCGTTGCGCCCTTCAAGTCGCGATTCTCAGTTGTAGTCATCAACCATGGTAAGGAAGTCAACCTAGGGGTCTGCTGTTTGGGATCAGTCGATCACTTTCTTCTGTCCCATCTCCCGCCCGCCCCATTTACTTTGCGCGTGAGTTTGTGGTCATGAACGCGCCTGAGTCTCCGCGACGTCGCTGGAATCTTTTTCTCCAGCTGGAAGCTTTTGCCGCCGCACCCGGCTGGCCGGGTCGGTTGCTGCTCGCAGCGATCCTACTCTTCATGCTCTGGGCCGGGCTCGATCCGAAGGGCTATCGCTTCCACAATGAAGTGGACTGGGTAGAGAACGGCGGCGGCTTGCGCTTCGGTCGTTACGGCCGCGTGGAGACGGAACCGTTTCTCTCGCGTGAACAGGCTGCGACCTTGAACACCCAAGGCTTCGCGCTGGAGCTCGTCTTCGAGCCACCGCGCAAATGGGACAGCGGCTTCCGCGTGCTGGCGTCCTTCCACAGTGGCGCGGATGCCTCCCAACTCATCCTTGGCCAGTGGCGCGAGCATCTCATCCTCATGAACGGGGATGATTACAGTCACGAGCGTCGCACGCCCCGCATTACGGCTGATACTGCGCCATTTGGACCCGGCCCGTTGACATTAATCATCAACCGCAGTTCCAATCGCACCAGCCTGTTCCTGAACGGTGAACTGATCTCGGCCAGCCCTAAGCTGCACCTCGAACTGCCCGCGGCTCCTGAACCGGGCCGCTTGACGCTGGGCAACACCGCGAACGCAAGCCTGCCGTGGCGCGGCGTGATCCGGCAGTTCGCGCTCATCGGCCGTCCACTAAGCGGGACCGAGATTGGCTTGCGCAGCCCTACTCCAGCCGGAGCACCGAAGCCGCCCCCGGACGCGCTGCTGTTCTACCGCTTCGCACAAGGCGGCGGCGTTGGCGTGGCCAGCCAAGGATCGGCACCCGTGACACTGACGATTCCACCGCGGCTCTACGCCCTGGGACCGCGTTTTCTCCTCGGCTCTCTGGCGGCCGCCACACCACGCAATCTGCTCGCGATCGATTCCATCGTGAACTTCATCGGGTTCATGCCGTTTGCGGCGGTGATCACGATGCTGCTCCAAGCCTCGCGGTACGGAAGCGTCCGTGCTTTGCTGATCGCCACGCTCGCGTCGTTGCTCCTGAGCTTCAACATCGAACTGGCGCAAGCATGGATGCCGCCGCGCGATTCGAGCCTGCGCGACTTGTTGCTCAATACGAGCGGTGGACTTGTCGGCGCCTGGATTTGGATCCTCGCACGACAATGGTGGCAGCGCTTCCTGCCAAAGTGAGTTAACCGACCAGCGCGTGACGCAACCCAGCCAGGACGGTCAGTAGAACTGTCGCATGAAACCCGCATTGAGCCTCCTTCTGCTGTTCAGCCTCGGACTAAACGCCTACCTGTGGTTCCGACTCGATCGACAGCGCGATCGGTCCACTGCCGTCGAAGTTCACTCTCGAGAATCCGAGGCAAAGAACGACACGACCGGTAACTCATCTACGCCACCTGTCGTGGCAACTTCAGCGGCCGAAGACCGAGACCGCGAGTTATTGCGGTTGCGGAATGAAGTCAGCCAGTTGCGGAAGTCGGTGGGCGAGGCGTCGCAATGGCGCGCACAGGCGCTTGAGGCCGGAAACTTGCGGCGGGATCTGACGACCGCGACCCAGGAACTCGCGGAGGCGGAGGCCGAGATCGCCAACCTCGCCAAGCTGTCACCCGCAGATCTGCAGCAGTTGAAAGACGAGGCGCATTCGGTCCGGTGCGTGAACCACATGAAGCAGATCGCGCTCGCCGCGCGCATTTGGGCCAATGATAACAACGACGTGTTCCCACCGGATCTCGTCACCATGAAGAACGAGCTGACCACACCCAAGATTCTCTTCTGCCCGGGCGAAACTGATTTTGCTCCCGTCAGCGAATGGGAGGCGCTGAATCCATCCACCATCACGTATCGCTACCTGAACGCCGGCGGCAGCGATCGGGAACCCCAGAAACTGCTGCTCACCTGTCCGTTCCACGGCCATACGGCGCTGAGCGACGGCAGTGTGCACCGGCGCTGATATCGGCACCTTCTCAAGGAATTCTTCGCCCCCCCAATCGGCTTCGACGGCCATCCCCGTCAGCTCACCTCCTCGAGGCAGAAGCGCTGAACGAGTCATTGAACAAGTTCATTTCTTCTGCAAAGGTCGCCTCGCATTTCCAGGAGATCAGAATGGAGCCCGTTGCGAGATGGCCTCCCACAAACTCGTTATGACAACCATTGACCACATCCTCCGCGCTGCCGCGGCATCCCGTCGTTTTGCACTCGGCCTGCTGACGCCGCTGCTCCTTCTGCTGCTGGCCATCACCGCGGCATCGGTTCGTGCCCAGACCGGAGCCGGCTCGGCGCTCCGGTTCGACGGTGTGAACGACTTCGTCCAGGTGGCGAATAGCAGCGCGCTCAACGTCTATCCCATCACCATCATGGGCTGGATGCGCTCGTTCGACCAAGGCCAGGATCGCGGCATCGTGAACAAGTATCCGGTCAGCTCTTTCAGCGGGTACAACGTCTACTTCCACCAAGGTCGGGTGCGCGCGTGGTATTTCCGCGATGGGAACAACTACGTCTGGGATGGCGGGCGCGGGCTGGACAGCGGCTTCGTCGCCGGGCTCTGGCTGCACTTCGCGTTCACCGTGGATGCCACGGGTGGCAAGCTTTACATCAACGGAATCCTGCGCGCGAGCCAGTCGTGGACCGGCGCGCCGGGCCCGACGACGCAAGCGCAGGACGTGCAGCTGGGGCGTTACGCGAACAACTTCCTCAATGGCGATCTCGACGAGGTGAGCATCTGGAATGTCGCGCTGTCACAAAGCACGATCGCCGCGGCGATGAGCCGACGACTGGCCACGAACGAGAATGGTCTGCTCGCCTACTGGCGTTTCGACGAAGGGAGCGGAATCACCGCAGCCGACCTCGCCTCCGGCGCCGCTGGAAACAATGTGGGCACGCTCAATGGCGGCATCGTCTGGTCGCCGTCCGGCGCGTTGCTCAGCCCGCTTGTGAACACCCTCGAAATCACCAGCCAGACGATCAACGGCGGCGTGAGTCTTCGCGGCGAAGTGAATCCGATGGGCCGGCCCACGACGGCGTGGTTCGAGTGGGGCACGAACACCAGCTACGGCAACGTGACCACGGCCGCGAATGTGGGATCGGGCTCGAACTTCGTCACCGCCGGGGCGTTGCTCTCCGGCCTGCAGGCGGGACGCACGTATCATTACCGCTACGTGGTAACGAACTCGAATGGTCGCGCGAATGGCGTGAACCAGACCTTCACGCAACCGGCCTGGCCGCCGCCCGGCGGGGTGCCACCACTGCGCAGCTCCTTTTACGATGCGAATCTCGCGAACTGGGTGGAATATGAACCGCGGGCCGAGTGGGACAGTTCCGTGCCGATGACGATCGAAGCGTGGGTTTACCGACAGGATGCAAATCGTTACGAGACGATCCTGTCGCACGACTGGCCGGGCTCTTACTGGCTCGGCTTCGCTCCACGGCTGCGCTTCTACCGCGGCACGAATTACGCCGAGGTATCGACGGTCGTCCCGGCGTTCAAGTGGACACACGTCGCGGTGAGTTACGACGGCGCGCTGGCGCGATTCTACGTGAACGGCGATCTCGTCGGCACCCGCGCGCTCGCCAACAACGGCGCGGGCAAGTTCCGCAAGTTGCGCGTCGGACACAATGGCACCGACCCGAACGACTTCTCCGCCATCCAGCGCTTCTCGGGAAATCTCGACGAGATCCGGCTCTGGTCCGTGGCCCGCAGCTCGGCCGAGATTCAAGAGAACATGTATCGCCAGGCACGCGGCGAACCGGGCCTGGCGGCGGCGTTTCCACGCGGCGGCAGCATTGAAGAAGTCACCGGCCTCGTTGGTTCCGGCAATCCGCCGGCGGAACAAATCTTCGGAATGGTGCCCCGCGATCTGGTCGTTCCGCGCGCGGCGGTTCTCCCGACCGCCGACGGCAACATCCTTGGGGCCACGGAATATCTCGGCGCAGAGCAACTGGTCATTCGCTATCCGAACCAGCCGGAGATGGTTGATCATCGGGCCTTCTTCGTTCACACGGACGACGACCTTTTCGTGGCGGCGACAGTAAGCATCGATCCGCCGGGAGACTGGAACATCACGAACTCCTGGCTGAGCCTCTACATCGACACCACCAATGCCAAGCCAGCACTCGCGGAGAATCCCCAGGTGCAGCTCGTCACGCCATTGGATGGCACCAGCCGTTCGTCGTGGCTGAATGGAGATGGATTCGGCAGCTACTATTTTTGCCAGTTTGGCGGCGGCATCACCATTCCCCGACCCTGCACACCGCGGACTCTCTATCAAGTCGGCCAGCGCTTCTGCGGCGTGGACGTTGAATTCCCAACCGCCGTTTGCACTGAGTTCCGCGTTTCACGAACATTGCTCGGCAGCTTCACCGAATACGACGGCGTCGCGATGGGGCAGATCAACTTCACGCAGTTTGGGGATCAAACGTTCGTTCCGGAGGATGGATTCGAAGCGTCACCCGCCACGTGGCTGACCATGTCCTACGGCGAAGGCAGCGCGAACCTGCCGAGGGTGCGCTGGAGCGGACGCGTCTTCGCCGGGCCTACCAACTCCACGACGCCGTTGCCGAACTATCGCGTCTCGCTTCTCACCGAAGGCGCGGGAGGGAGCGTGTTCACGGACAGCAACGGCCGTTTCAGCTTCGACATCCCGATGCCCACAAACCGCCTCATCTTCGCGCAGGCCGAGCTGGAGGCGTTCGGCCGTTACTCTTTGCCGCGCGTCGCGGCCGCCAATGTGCAGCCGCAATTCATCGATACCAATCGCGTCATCTTTTCGGGTCTGCCCGGCAACGCCGGCGCGAACGTGACGCTGGCCAATGTCGACTTCTTCGTGCAACGCCCTCTGACCAATTCGTCCGGAATCGTCAGCGCGTCGCCGACGAATCCGATGGTAGGCATCGCGGTGCGTCAGGGCGGCGTCGGTGGGTTGGGAGAAATCGTCACCCTCACCGGCACCAACCTGCACGCGGAGATGGAATACTATCTCGCCCCGGTCACCGGCACCTTCCCGACAAGTCCGGCGGCCTGGACATTAATCCCGGCAGCGAACGTTCAACGCATCAATGCCACCACTGTTCGCGTGCAGGCGCCGTTCGTACCGGAGTTCGTGCGTCAGCACACCAACGGCCCGTTCGTGCCATCCTTCACGCACCAGTGGCAATGGGTCGCGCGCGATACGTGGTTCAGGCTGGGCCGCATAGAATACAGTACCGTCGGAACCTTCACGCTGAGGCGTCCACCGTATCCGAACATTCACGGGTTCAATTTCGACAACCAGGCGCGCGACGCGAGCTTGAACGAGTTTCTCGCGGGCTACGGCTACAGCGCTTACATCTGTGTGGACCCGTTTGGAGACTGCGACGCGCACATTCCTGATCCTCTTTACTGGGCGCTCTGGTGGCCGATTCACAAGCTCATCATCGACAAGAGCGGCGGCAGTTGCGTCGGCTTCTCGGGCACCGCGCTGGAGATGTACAATGGCCTGAAGATTCCGCAGAATTACGATCCGCTCGCGCTCTTCGCCAACGGCATCGAAGATCCCGGACCGCCTGGCGAGTATGATACGAGCAACACCGGCGGGCGTTACACGCGCCCACCCATCCCGAAGGACATCTGGGCGCGGATCCGCATGAACCACGGCGCACAGACAAGCGCGGAGTACTTGATTCACCTGATCTCCCAGCTGGATGTGGATGTCTTCTCGCCGAACTTTGGTGGCGATCCGGTGGGCCGATTGCCGGAACTTCGCGCCGGCACCACCGCCCAGGCGGTTTGCATGGTACAGGGATTTGATGGCGGGCATTGTGTGACGCCGTATCGTGTGGAGGGTAATTACGGCGGTGACCCGAACATCACGCGCGTCTGGCTTTACGATAACAACAACCCGTGCGCAATTGGCGCCTCCGCGACGGATCCGTGCGTGACCGACCAGTTCATCGATATCGATCATGCCGCCAACGAATACAACTTTCCGGGCAACGGCTGGACCGGAACAGCCCTCTTCACCGTGCCGGGAAAGCTCTACACCGACACGCGCACCGCGCCCGGTTTGATCGATTTCACCCAGGCGCTCGGCACGTTCTTGATGGTCGTCGCCGGCGATGCCGACGCGCATCTGACGGCACCGGGCGGCCGCGAATGGGGCTGGCGCCAGGACGGCACGTTCGTCAACAACATGCCAGGCCTCAGCGCCGTGCCGATCCTCGGCTCGCCCACGAATCGCACCCGTGGCATTCCGCTTCTCGTTCCAATGTCGAATGGCATTCCGGCCATCGACATCCACATGCGCGGCACCAACGCCAACGCCTTCCACTTCGCGGCGGGTGGGACGATGCTCCAGCTCGAAATGCCCGAGAGTTCGCCCGGCCACAGCAATCGCGTGCGCCTGACCACGGTGTCGAACCAGCTCAGTTCCTTCCGCTTCACACCTCAGCAGGCGCACAGCAACTTCACGCCGCGCATCGGTTTCGCCCTGAGCAATGGCGCGTCAGCAACCTTCCAGTGGATCGGCCTCGAGGCCGTCGGCAATCGCACGCAGGAGTTCCGCGCCCTCAAGAGCAAGCGAGCCGTCGATTACCGGAACGACTCCGGCAAACCGACGCAGCACTATCTCCGCGTGGACGCCGTGGACGCACGTACCACCAACAACAACTGCGTTGTCTTCGGTCCGTTCACCGTGCCCACAGGCGCGGTGCACTCCGTGGTGCTGCACGATTGGCCGCGCGTGAAGCAGGTTCGCAGCGAGCTCGACCTCAATGGCGACGGCACACCCGATCAGGTGACAGTGGTGAGCGGCGCGGAGATCGATTCAGACGGCGACGGTATGCCGGACGCCTGGGAAACCTTGCACAAGTTCGATCCGGAATCCGATGATTGCGACAAGGACGCGGACAGCGACGGCGTTTCGAACCTCGGCGAGTATCTCACGGACACTGATCCTCGCGATCCCAACTCGGCACTGCGTCTCGTCGCAACCATGACCGGCAATAACAAGGTCCGGCTCTCGTGGAAGGCCGTTCCCGGACGCCGCTATGAAATTCTCTACGCGGACAGCTTCGAATACGTCTACCGTCCGCTCACTGGCACCGGACTCCCGCGGCTCGCCACCTCCACGCAGGAACATTTCGACGACACGCTGCCCGCCGGCTCGACGCGTTCCAGGTTCTACATCGTCCGCCTGGTGCCTTGAGGAAGAGCTCAAAAGGCGAGTGATGAAGGGGGATGTCGGGAAAGCAGGCGGCTCCGGCACTCTGGGTCCAAAAAGGGAGATGTTTGGGAGTGGTGGCTGAAGAAGGAGTTGCCGTCAAACGCGCGATTCCTTCTAGGACCTCCGCCTGCCGGGCGACGATGGAAGACAATTCAGAAACCGCCAGCAAGCCATGACGCTCTCTACGCAGTCAGGCCCCGCGGGGCTTTGCCCGCACTGATCTCGCCCACGAAGATGTGCATGCCTCCACATCCGAAATGCAACATGGTTCGGGCTGTTCGGCTGACGGGTGTTTTGCCATTGTGTCGCGGGAAATTTGGCGACATGGCAGCATCAGGGCAACCGTCAGGGGAAACAGGACCGCGCATCTTTGCCACCACGCACTGGAGCGTGGTGCTGGCAGCGGGCGCGGGCGATTCACCGCCGGCGCAACGGGCGTTGGAGACGCTTTGCCACGCGTATTGGTATCCCATCTATGTCTATGTCCGGCGGAAGGGCTACGGTGCGGAGGAAGCCGAGGATTTGACCCAGTCGTTTTTCGTCCAGCTCATTGCCAAGGAGCACATCCGTCTCGCGGACCGCGCGAAGGGAAGGTTCCGCACCTTTCTCCTGACCATGCTCGATTATTTCCTGGCCCGGGAATGGAGCCGGGCTCACCGCCAGAAGCGCGGCGGCCAGTTCAAGTTCGTCTCGTTGGATCAGGAGACCGCGGAGGAACGCTACCGGCTCGAACCGGCCGACCACGCGACGCCGGAATCAATTTTCCTGCGGCAGTGGGCGCTCACCGTTTTGGAGCAGGCGATGAATGCCCTCGAACAGGAGTGCCACGCCCAAGGCAAAGGCGGCTTGTTTGCGGAGGTGAAGGAACTGCTCTCCAGTGATCGCGACGCGCCGACCTTCGCGGAGTTGGGCCGTAAGCTGAACATGGGCGAGGGCGCGTTGCGGATGACAGTCCTGCGCCTGCGCCGGCGTTACGGCGAACTGCTCCGCCACGAAGTCGCACAAACTGTCGGGCAGCCGGACGAGGTGGATGAGGAGATGCGTCTCTTGCTCGGCCTGATTACCGGGTAAAACTCCGTAACTCCGGCCTGTGACATTCGCCGCGTTTTGGAGAAGAACCGTTGGAACACATGATCGTCATGGATAGCAGCGATGCCCATCAATGTCCGGTGTGCGGCCGTCCGAAGTCCGGCCCGCTCCGCAACAATTGTCCCGCCTGCCTCGTGCGACTGTGCGTGACCGGCGGGCTGGGAGTGGAGGCGGACGAACCCGACGACGAGAATCCTTCGCCGGAGATCGATCCGACGACAGGGAAGATCCCGCCCCGTCATCTGGGCGACTACGAATTGATCGACGAGATCGGACGCGGCGGCATGGGCGTGATCTATCGGGCGCGGCAGGAAGGCTTGAATCGTTTCGTGGCGGTGAAGGTTTTGTTGGCCGGTCAGTTTGCCAGCCCGTCCTTCTTTGATCGCTTTCGACACGAGGCTGAGGCGGCCGCCAGCCTGAATCATCCCAACATTGTCTCCGTTTACGAAATCGGAGCGCATCTGGGCCAACCCTACTTCTCGATGGAACTTATCGAAGGGCGCAGCCTGGCTGAACTGGTCCGCGATCAGCCGATGGCTGCCCGCCCGGCGGCGCAGTTGCTCAAGACCGTCGCCGAGGCCGTCTACTACGCGCACAAACGCGGCGTGCTGCACCGCGACCTGAAACCCTCGAATGTGCTCGTGGACAAGCAAGGCACCCCGCACGTCACCGACTTCGGACTCGCGAAGCGCGTTGGCCTATGTTCCGACCAATCTGAGATCGGCAATCCGAAATCCGATATTGAACTGACCCTCACTGGTCAGGTGCTAGGCTCCCCGAACTTTATGCCGCCCGAACAGGCGGATCCAACGCGCGGCCCAGCCACCGCTGCGAGCGACGTGTATTCGCTCGGGGCCATTCTCTATCAATTGCTGACCGGCCGACCACCTTTCCTCGCGGAGACGCTGACGCAAACTCTCCGGCTGGTCACGGACGTGGAAGCGGTCTCGCCGCGCCTGCTTAATCCCGGCGTGCCGCGCGACTTGGAGACGATATGCACCAAATGTTTGGAGAAAGACCCGCAGCGTCGCTACGCGTCGGCGCGAGAACTGGCCGATGAACTGGGTCGCTTTCTCCAGGATGAACCGATTCACGCTCGGCCTCTGGGACGGGTTGCCAAGTTGGCGCGCTGGTGCCGCCGCAAGCCGGCCTTGGCCGTGGCCATCAGCGTGGGCGTCGCGTTGCTGCTCGTCATCGCCATCGGTTCTCCGATTGCCGCCTATCGAATCAATGCGGTCCGTCAGCAGGAGGCGGCCTTGCGCGCTCGCGCGGAATCTGCCGAGCGCGGGACGCAGCAGCAACTTTACGCCGCGCTGCTCGAACAAGCCCGCGCCACCGCTCTCAGCGGCGAAATGGGCCAGCGCGTGCGCGCGCTTGATGCCATCCGCCGGGCGGCGGCCATCTCTAATTCCGTTGAGCTGCGGCGCGAGGTTTTCGCTGCGCTGGCGCTGCCGGATCTCCGGTTTGATCGAGAGCTGCCTTACAGTGAGGAATTCACGATGCGAAACATGGACCCGGCCTTCGGGCGCATCGCCTTGGGACGCGGGCGCGGCCTGGTCGAGATTCGTTCGGTGCCTGACGATCAGTTGCTCGCAACGCTGGCGGCGAGTACGAACCTGCCGGTTTATGCCGTAGAGTGGAGTCCGAACGGACGCTTCCTCGCCGTCAAACGCGACTATCCCGGCGGCGGCCTGCGCTCGGACCGGGAGATCTGGGAACTGTCGTCCGCGTCCGGGGCAGCAGCGAACGCACGCCGCATTCTGATGCTGCGGGATGTCCCACGCGACGCCGTGACGTTTCACCCGCAGCGGGAGCAAATCCTTGTCGGTCGAAAGACCGAGGTGATCCTCCGTGACCTGAAGACGGGCGATGAAATCATCCGCCTGCGTTTACCCGGCACGCCGAGCCGGCTGGGCTTTTCACCTGACGGTGGACGGTTTGCAGTGCTTTGCGATGTCAGGGGCGTGTGGCAGTTCTCGGTGCATGACAGCACGAACGGCGCGATGCTCGCTTCCCATGAGTTCGGTGAGAACCACGCCTACTTCAACTGGCATCCCGGCGGACGCTGGCTCGCGGTGTGCGACCACAGCGGCCTGGTCCAGGCGATGGACGCGCAGACTGGAAAGGCGCACGCGCTGGGACGACACAAGTCGGATGCGGTCGGCGTTGAGTTCAGCCCTGATGGTGCGTACCTGATCAGCGGCGGATGGGAACGCGAGCTGGTCTGTTGGGACGCACGGACACGCCAGCGCGCCTTCATGATCCGGTTGGACGGCTCAGTGGGGCAGTTTCGCGCGGACGGGCAGGCCTACGCCGTACAAACGCGTTCCGGCGTGCGTCTGCACACGTTCGATCGACCCGGCGGCTATCGGGAGTTCGCCGAAGACCTCGGCACGCGCCTGCAACAGGCGGCTTTCTCATCCGACGGACGTTGGCTCGCGGCGTCAGGCGAGAAGCGCCTTGGGGTCTGGGATTTGACCTCGAACTCGCCCGGCGCACTCCAAGAGCAAGCGCACGACGCGCATGGCTTCTTCACTTCGGATGCGCGCGAACTTTTCGCCAGCCGCAACCGGGGTGTCGGCGACAACGCCGCGTTCCGCTGGCGCCTCACGCCTGCGACCAACGTCGGTGAACCGCCGCGGCTCGAACCCCTCCCGCTGCCCCGGACCGGCGGTTTCAGTTTTCTCTCGTTGCACTCGAACTCCGTGCTGCTCACAACTACCAACGGCACGCAGCTTCTCGCGCTGGACCAAATTGAGACGGGCCGCAAAGACTGGCGGCCCACGCTCGCGGGCATGAACCGCGCGTCGCCCGACGGTCGATGGCTCGGCGTGCTGCCGCACTACTCACCGTCGCTTCAGATTTACGGACTGCCCGGCTTGGAACCTGTCGCCCGGCTGACGCGCCAGCCCGAACTCGGCACCATCAACTTCTTCGAGTTCTCTCCGGCGGGCAATGAAGTGTCGCTCTACTCCAGCCGCGGCGTGGAGTTGTGGAGCACGACGACGTGGGAGCGCACGCGAGTGTTGACCAATTTCAGCCGGCCGTTCCTCTACGCGCCGGATGGACGCGGCCTCTGGCTGACGACACGGTCGCGAGAAGCCGGTCTCTACGATGCGCGCACGCTGGCGCCGCTGCTGCTTCTGCCCACCGGGATGCTCCCACTGGCTGTCACCCACGACGGTCGCCACCTCGCCGTCAGCATCGACGGGCAACGGCTGCAAGTGTGGGATCTGGCGGCGTTGCGTGGACAGTTCCGCGAACTCGGATTGGACCAGAATCTGGAATAGGTCCGAGATCACGGGTGCAAGGCTCGGAACCCGCAACTCCGAACACAGAACCGCCAACAAAGATTCCCGCACTTTTCCTGTGACGTTTCCGACGGGATGGAGAAAAACATGAGGGCAACCCTGTTGATTGCGGAAGTTGTCACCGAGTCTGACCATGAACACAAAATGCTTGCTGGTTTTAACCCTTTTAGTGGCTGGGTCGGGGATGTTGCAGCTCCAGGTCGGCGGGGCCGGCGCAAGCCCGGACAAGCCGGTCGTCCCGAATCGAACGCTGCCGAAGGTGAATCCGCCGAAGACAGGTCTGGAGTTCTCGGCTCTTCCAACGACCCATGAGATTACCAGCGCGCGGGTGTTTGAGGAATCGCTCGTGCCGATCGGAGTCGAGCCGAGTGCTGACGAGAATGCCGCGCTGGCGGCGGCGTTGCTCGAATACGCGAAGCGCAGCAGCCCCGATGACTTTTCCAGTCTCGCCACGTTCTTGGAGAAGCATCCGAAGTCGCCCTGGCGTGCGGCGCTGCTCACCAGCCTCGGAATCGAATACTACAACACCGCGTATTACTCCCGCGCCCTGGAGGCGTGGCAGGAAGCTTGGTCGCTCAGCGAGCGGGCGACGGAACTCCGAGGGAAATTCGTCGCGGACCGGGCTGTGTGTGAGTTGGCGGCGCTCTATTCGCGGCTGGGCCGGACGACCGAGCTGGCGGAACTGCTGGAATCCGTCGAACAGCGTGGCTTTATCGGCGGCGCGGCCGAGCGCATCATCATCGTGAAGGAGTCGCTCTGGAGGATGCGTACACGGCCGGACGTGTCCTTTCGCTGCGGCCCTCTGGCCTTGCAGTCGGTGAAACGCGCGCTCAATCCGCAGGCTCCCGTTGATGCGGCGATCCGCGATTCCGTTTCGACGCCGAGCGGTTTCTCGCTACCAGAGGTGGCCGAACTCTCCAAGAAGGTCGGCTTGAATTTTCAGATGGCATTTCGTGAGTCACGCTCATCGACTGTCGTGCCTTCCGTCGTGCATTGGAGGGCGGGTCACTATGCGGCCATCGTGCGGCAGGTGGGCGACCGTTATCTGCTGCACGACCCGACGTTCGGCAACAACGCGTGGGCCTCCAAGGAGGCGCTAGACAAGGAGAGCAGTGGATATTTTCTGATTCCATCGGGCGATCTGCCACAAGGCTGGCGCGCAGTGGATGCGCAGGAAGGTTCGTCCATTCATGGCAAAGGCGAGACGGGCATTCATGACCCGGACCGCTACACGCCGGATGATCTGCAAACGGGTTGTAATCCGGGTCACGGGATGGCGGTGTCCAGCGTCCATCTCATGCTCGCGAATTTGCAGATTCGCGACACGCCGGTGGGCTACACGCCGCCCGTCGGACCGCCGGTTCGATTCACCGTTCGCTACAACCAGCGGGATTACTTGCAGCCCCCCAGCTTGGGCACGAGCCCCTTTGGTCCGCGATGGACCCATGACTGGAACGAGGCCATCAAAGAAGATCCAAACAGTCCTCTGGGCGACGTGAAGCTCTTGGCGGGTGGTGGTGGCGCGCACTCATTCTCGGGCACGGGCGGAGGCGGTGGTGCCGCTTCGGCGACGGTATCGGGGCAGATTAAAAAAATGGGCACCAATACCTACGAGCTGATTTATCCCGATGGCTCCAAGAAAGTGTTTGGTCTGCGCCTCGGCATCAGCCCCATCATCCTGCTCACTCAGGTGGTGGATCCGGCTGGGAACGCTGTGACGCTGGTTTGGGATTCCGTGGAAGGCATCCCGCGTCTGATGGCTTTGGTGGATGCCATCGGTCAGGTCACGACGGTCGGCTACGAGAGCCTGCGCCCCTTCCAGATCGTGGGGGTCGCGGACCCCTTCGGACGGGTGGCCCGCTTTGGCTACGTCGAACAAACCCTCCGCTTCTTCAACGGGAGCACCACCAATTTTATCCGTCTGCAGATGCTTACTAGCATCACCGATGTTCTCGGCCTCAGCTCACACTTCGCGTACCGGCGGGTGGACACGGACAACCTTGGCCAGCCCATCGTTAGTGACCAAATCGTCAAGATGACCACCCCGTACGGCGAAACAACTTTCTCGACAACGGAGACGAACATTGCGGGCGGCATCCGCGTGGTGGAGACGACCTTTCCCGATGGCAGCCGCGACCGGGTTGAGTTCAACCAGTCGATTACGAACATCGCCCTCTCCGAGCCGGAGGCCCTTGTCCCGGCGGGCATACCGGTTTCCAATGCGAACCTTCGCTACCGCAACACCTATTACTGGAGCCGGACGGCGTGCGCGAGCAGCTATGGCGATTACAGCAAGGCGAAGATCTATCACTGGCTTCATCTGGGCAATTTCGGAACCACGGCGGGAATATTGGAGAGCACCAAGGAAGCCTTGGAAAATCGGGTCTGGTACCACTACGGGCAATTTTCGGCGAACATCGCCGGCACCCAGAACCGTCCCACCCACATCGGTCGCGTGCTTGATGACGGCCAGACCCAGTTGTACCGCTACGGTTACAACGGCCTTCGCAACCTGACCAACTCGGTCGATCCGCTCGGTCGGACGTTCAGCTTCCTTTATGCGACCAACGGGATTGATCTTCTCGAAATGCGCCAGACCCGGAACGGGAACAGTGACTTGCTGGTCTCGACGACTTACGACAATCGGCATCTCCCATTGACCGTTGTCGATGCGTCCCGTCAAACGAACACGTACACCTATAACGCGCGCGGGCAGGAACTCACAGGAACCAATCCCAAGGGTGAAACCACGACCTACGTTTACGATGCGGACGGCTATCTGGTCGCGGTGGACGGGCCGTTGCCCGGAACCAACGATGTCACCACTTCGACCTATGACTCCTTCGGCCGGCTCCGCACCATCACGGACGTCAGCAGTTACACCCTTACCCTAGCCTACGACAATCTGGATCGCCTCACCAACGTCACCTATCCAGATCAAACTTTTGAGCAGTTCACCTATGAACGGCTGGACATGGTTGCGTATCGGGATCGCGCAGGGCGACTGACCTCCTTTGATTACGACGACTTGGGACAGATGAAGAAGTCCACCGATCCCATGGGACGGGTGACGCTCCTGGACTGGTGCGGATGCGGTTCGTTGAGAAGCCTCACGGACGCGATGGGCCGGACGACCACATGGTTCAACGATGTGCAGGGGCGCTTGGTCGGCAAGCGAAAGGCCGACGGATCGCAGGTCAGCTACATGTATGAGAACGGGAGCAGCCGGCTGAAGCGGCTGATCGATGAGAAGGGTCAGGCCAGCGAGTATTCCTGGAATCGCGATGACACGCTCAGATCGGTTGCCTACCTCAATGCGGAAATTCCAACGCCGGGAATCAGCTTTGCCTACAGCCCGAACTACCGGCGCATCGTCTCAATGACGGACGGCACTGGTCTCACTTCTTACTCTGATCACCCGATTACCGACAGTTCGCAGTTGGGTGCGGGAAAACTGGCGCGTATCGACGGTCCGCGGCCCGGTGACACGATCACTTACCAGTACGATGAGTTGGGCCGGCTGACGCATCGGGCGATTGACGGGGTGAATCTGGTGAGGGCCTATGATTCAGCGGGACGGCTGGCGGGCATAAGCAACGCGCTGGGCACGTTCTCCTATGCCTACGACGGAAGTTCGACCCGGCTGGCCTCCAGGTTTCTTCCCAACGGCCAGCGCGAAGAGCGGACCTACGGAAACAAGCTCCAGGATCTGCTGATCCAGCGGATCACTCATCGAAAGGAGCAGACGCCGATCTCTGAGTTTCTTTACAGCCGCGACGTGGCCGCAGACCGCGTTATGACCTGGTCTCAACAAGCGGGTGCGCAGCCGCCTGCTTCGCACGCTTTCGGCTACGACGCCGCCAATCAATTGCTCTCCACCACCGTCACCACCAACGGGAGCCTCGCCGGCATATTTACCTACACCTACGACCCCGCCGGCAATCGCCTGACTGAACAAGTGTCGGCCACCAACCGCACTGCGACCTACAACGCCTTGAACCAGATTGCCAACACGACCGCTCCCGGGCCGGCGCACACCAATGAATGGGATGCCTTGAACCGGCTCGTGGCCGTCAATGTCGGAAGCCGGCGGATCGAGTTCACCTACGATGGTGCCAGTCGAATTGAAGGAATTCGTCAACTGCTGAACGGCACAGAAGTTTCGTCCCGGCGATTTGTCTGGTGCGGAAGTGAAGTTTGCGAGGAGCGAGATGCGGCCGGCGCCGTCACGAAGCGTTTCTTCTTCCAAGGAGTCAAGATGGAGCGCGGCCCGGTCACAGGCGCGTTCTTCTATGCGCGCGACCATCTCGGTTCGATTCGTGAACTGACCGACACCAACGGCAATGTGCGGGCACGGTATGCCTATGAACCTTACGGCCGTCGCACGCGCGTGACGGGCGACCTCCAGGCGGACTTCGGATTTGCCGGGATGTTCTGGTCCGGCGAAGCGGGCCTCTCGCTCACTCAATTCCGGGCCTACGACCCCGACTTGGGCCGCTGGCTCTCTCGGGATCCGCTCGAAAATGCGGAAATGACGGAAGGGGCCAACCTCTATGCCTATGTGGCCAACGATCCGGTCAGTCGTGTCGATCCTTTGGGACTGGCCTGGGATTTGACCCTTCTGACCAAAATGCATCTCAAGCTCGACCCCGGACATTACCAGGAACTGGTCCGTGCTTTCGAACGCGCTCATCCCACCATCGCGGTTCCTCCTCACCTGCGTCCCAACGGACCGGTCCCGGCAATTTCACCCATGCCGAGAGCGCCGTCGTCATCGGGGGCCAGCGGCGAGATGGCCTTGCGAGGCAAGGGCGAACTCGCGTTGCGTCCCAAGGGAGAGCTCGCCTTGCGACCGGAGCGACAACTGGCGCTGCAGGTCGAGGAAGCAACGGAGGCGGCGGCGGAAAGGGCTTCGCACCTCGGCCCGACAAGAATGCCCGGACCCTCCGCCGTTCTCGGCGGATTCCTGGAGATGGGCATGACCATCCTCACCATGACGGACTGCAATACCGTGGAAGGGATTTTTTCCCTGTATCGGCAGGGCAACGGCGGGATGGCCAACAAGCACGCCGACAAACTCTACCGGGAGATCAAAAAGTATCTATGAAACTGGCGTGGAAACCGGTGCTGCGAGTCCTCGGGGTGCCGTATTGCAGTCACAATGGAATTCAACGATGGAACCGTATGAAGACGTTTCGGGTCGGTGCCATCGTCGTGGTGCTCGCTCTCCTGACCGCCAGTTTTGCTCATGCCCAAATCTCTCGATTCATTTTCGACGCCAGCGGCAATCTTTCTGCGAAAAGGGCCGACATTGTCTCTCCTCCTCAAATCATCGGCCAACCGCAGAACCAAACCGTGGCTCCCGGAGGGACGGCGGCTTTCTCCGTGGTGGCCGCCAACACACGACAGCTCTCCTACCAATGGCTGTTCCGCCGTGCGATCATCGGCAGCGGGATCAATGAGTCCATCCTGCGCGAAGACGTCAATGCGAACGACGAAGGCGAATACCGCGTCGTGCTCACCAATCCCTCCGGCAGCGTGACTAGCGCTCCCGCGTTCCTGATGCTCGACAGCGACGCCGACGGCCTGGGTGACACTTGGGAGGCGGGCTACTTCACCAACCTGAACGCGACCGCCACCGCCGACCTCGACGGCGACGGGGTCTCCAACCGCCAGGAGTTTCTCGATGGCACCGATCCCACAAACCGATCCTCCGCCCGCTACCGGTTGCTCGTTCTTCGCGACGGCGGCTCGGTGATTAAGAGCGTCGATCAAACCAGCTACACCAACGGCGAATCCATCACGCTGACCGCAGTCTCCACGCCCGGCAACGAGCCGTTTCACGCGTGGCTCGGGGACATTGTCACCCGGAGCAACCCGGTGACACTCGTGATGACGAACGACAAAATGGTTTACGCCCGGTTCACGCCCATTGAATTCACCTGGACGAATTCGCTCAGTGGCGACTGGGACGTCGCGACCAACTGGACGCCAAACCTTGCGCCCGGCGTGAATGACACCGCCATCATTGATCGAAGCGGCCAGCCCACAGTCACGTTAAACTCAACGGCTGATTGCGATCACGTCTCGCTGGGAGGTTTCAACAGCAGTCCGACCTTGACGGGCACCGGCACGCTGAAGGTGAGGGGAAATCTTTCGTGGTTGTCCGGGGCAATGAGCGGGAGCGGGCACACCATCGTGGAAGCGGGCGGAGAACTGAACATGGGCAACCCCAGTCTTCTTGTGTTGAACGGTCGCACATTGGAGAACGCGGGCACCGCGCTCTGGACGGATATGGGGTCCATTTCCATGAACTTCGGAGCGGTCATCACCAATCGGACAGGAGCGTCGTTCCAGATTCAAGGCGGCGGGACGTTTAGCGCACCCGGCGGGTCCAGCCGTTTTGACAATGCGGGCACATTCGTCAAGGCTGTCGCCGGAACGCTGCTAATCCCCGGCGGTGTGAGCTTCAACAACTCAGGTGTCGTGGAAATTCAGGCGGGAACGTTCGGCCTGGCGGGCGGTGGCACGAGCAGCGGGACGTTCAACGCGCCAGCCACGACCGTCGTGGAATGGACGGCTGGAACGTTCACGCTGAACCCCGGCGCGCAACTGCACGGAGACGGGCTTTACCGGATCAACGCGGGAACGGTCGCCGCCAACGCGAACCTCGCCATCGAAAAGCTGGACTTGATCTCTGGCACGCTGGGCGGGACCGGCGCAGTGACGATCCTCAGCCAGATGAACTGGACTGGCGGAGGGATGAGCGGCAGTGGGCTGACGATCATTCCGGCGGGCGCCACGCTCAATGCCGCCTTGCCGGTCGGCGCCGGTCTGAACGCGCGCACGCTGGAGAATGCCGGCACGGTTCTTTGGACCGGAGCGGGGAACATTGGCTTTGTCAGTGCGGTGATCACCAACCGGGCCGGGGCGTTGTTTCAAGCTCAGGGTGCGGGCGGTATGACCTTTGTCTCCGGCCTCAACCGGTTCGACAATGCCGGAACGTTTCGCAAATCCGTCCACGCCGGAACGCTGGAGATCGTGGACTTCCCCCGAAGCGGAAGTTTCAACAACTACGGCGCGGTGGAAATTCAAACGGGGACATTGCTGTGCGCTGCCAGTTTCAACAACCAAGGCGCAGTCAATCTTTCAAGCGCCTCCACCAACCGGCTCGCCGGGGGCGGTTCGGCCACTGGCACGTTTACTACACCGACAACAGCTCTGGTGGAATGGACGGGCGGAACCTTCACGCTGAATCCGGGCGCGCAACTCAACGGCGCGGGTCTCTACCGGATCAATGGAATAAGCGCCCACGTCGTGGGTGATGCAGACGTGACCGTGCAGAACTTTGATTTGGTGAACGGCAGCAGCACACTAAGTGGCACCGGCGTGCTGACGATTGCCAACGTCATGAACTGGACCGCAGGAGCGATGGGCGGCAGCGGGCGGACGATCATTCCTTCAGGGGCGACGCTCCTGGTCGGCAGTTCAAGCGGGACCGGTCTGCAAAGGACGTTGGAGAACGGCGGGACCGTTTTATGGACTGGCGCTGGCACCCTTGGGTTCCTCAACGGCGTCATCACCAACCGTGCGGGCGCGCTCTTCCATGCTCAAAATGACGCCCGACTTTTCTACGCCGGTGGCGTCGGCCGGTTCGACAACGCCGGCACGTTTCGCAAGTCTGTCGGTAATGGCACCACGGAGATCGGCGTGAGCTTTGCCAACCACGGCACGGTCGATATCCGCAGCGGTATCCTGGCTGCGAACGGCGGTTACTCCTCCACGAGCAATGCGTTGCTCAACTGCGCCCTCGGCGGCACCACGGCGGGCACGAATTATGGACAGCTTCAAGTCGCCGGCGTGGTCACGTTGAACGGCGGACTGAGTGTGGAACTCATCAATGGATTTCTTCCCGCCACCAATGTTTCATTCACCGTCCTGACCGCCGGTACGCGCAACGGCACGTTTGCCAGTTTTTCCCATCCCTCGAACGTGGTCGCCATGCAGTTGAGCAACACTCCGAATTCCGTGATCGTTCGCGCCACCGGGCTTGCGGTCCCTGAGTTGGTCCTTTTTCCACCGGTGATTTCTGGTTCCAACGTGACGGTCTGCTGGGTGGCCGACTCGAACAAAACTTACCAGCTGGAGTTCAGTACGAACCTCGGCCCGACCAACTGGTTCGCCGTCCCCGGACAGGTCATCACTTCCAGCAACCAGGCCTGCATCTCCGACGCATTAACCTCGAGCAACCGATTCTATCGCGTCCGCGTTCTCCCCTGAATCGCCCGCCGGAGGAAGCGGCTCACGCATCCCGGCCGGGCGCCTGATTGAAACTCAAGCCTCCCCTGCCCGACGCAGATTTTCTCACTTTTCCTGTGACGTTCTCCCGCGATTCGAGAAGAGCCGTATGAAAGCTCGTTCGAAACGCAATGATGCCACTGTTCACAAACGTCCATCGCCGATTCACGGGAGCGTTCCGTCTGCTCCGTTTCACGGGGCGGGCAAGTGCCTTGAGCATCTGGCTTGAAGGTGACTTCGTCGCGTTCCGAGTTCCCACCGTCGCTGTGACAAACGCCGCTCCCATTGTCCTATGAAAACTTCCCTCCAACCCGCAGTCCGATGGCTCATGAGCCTCGCCTTCACGACGGTCGGGTTGCCGTTCGCCCACGCCGCCGTCTCGCCCGTCGCCTGGTACCGCTTGGGCGACAAGGATCCCGGGGCCACTGCGGGCGCGGTAGGAAATGCCACGACGCTGGACTTCATTGCGGCGAGGAATCTGAACCGCGCTGGGAGCCCGACGTACTTGAACAACACCGTGGTGTCGGCGACCAATGCGTTGGGCTCCACGCTGGGTATGCGGTTCGGCGGGAACGGGAATTTCTACAGCCGCCCTGTGGTCAGTACAGCGCAGAACAACTTCGGCGTGGAAGCGTGGGTGCTTCCCTCGGGCGGCTTCTCGACGCAGTTCATCGTTCACAACGGCAACCCCGCACTCAATGGCTGGGGGTTGGTGATGGATGTGGGAGGGACGCGCATCGACCCAATCTACACCGTCTCCGGCCTGCTGGGAGGCGGCACCCGGGTGGGCTCCTTCTCGTTGGGTCGAGGTCTGCGAGCGATGCACCTGGCGCTGGTGCGCGACAATGGTGTGAGCACGCTTTATGTGGACGGCGTGGCGCGGGGCAGCAGTTCTGTCACGCCGATCGCACCCGCCAGTGCATTCGCGCTCGCGGCCAACGGAGTCACGCCCACCAACGGCCCTTTCACCGGTTTCATCGACGAGGTACGGGTGTTCACCTTCACGGCGGGACAGTTCAGTCCGAGTGACCTGTTGGTGAACCAGCGGCGGGTCACCACCGAGGCAGTCGATAACTTCCAGGGCGACACTGCGAGGTTGAATGGCAAATCGAGCGGGTTCGCGCTGGCGACGGCCGGCTGGTTCGAGTTCGGCACGAACTCGAATCTGGGCACGGTCACAGCGCGACAGTCAATCAACCCTGCGGCGACCCCCACGAACTTCAGCCAGGTGGTGACAGGCCTGTCGCCAAACCTGACTTACTTTTTCCGCGCGCTGACTTCGAACAGTTTCGGCGTCACGACCGGTGCGCTGGCGAGCTTCAACATCCGGCCGTTCGTCGAAACGCTGCCGCCCACGAATGTGACGGCGACCGGAGCGGTGCTCCAGGGAGTGGCGAATCCCAAGGGAGTGGCGGCGGACGTGTTCTTCGAGTGGGGCACGACGACGAACTACGGATTCGTGACCTCGCCCGTTTCGCTGGCGGCTGGGAGCGGGCAGACGAATCTCAGCGAGGCGATCACCAACCTGTTTGCTGGCGGCACTTTTCACTACCGCGCGGTGCTGTCCACCGGCTCTGAGGTGCTGCCGGGGACAAACGTTGCGTTCACCACGTCACCGGATGCGTCCGGGAGCCTCTTCATTGCAGGCGGCGTGGTGGTGAGCATCTCGCCGCCCGAGGCGGTAGCCGACGGAGCGCGGTGGTCGCTGGATGGTGGACTGGAAATGTTCTCCGGACTCGCGCAGGGGCCCGTCGCACCGGGGCGGCATACGGTCCGATTCCGCAATCTATCGAACTGGCGCGAGCCGGTGCCGCTCGAAGTGTTCGTTGTCGGCGGAAGAACGTCCGAGGTGTCGGTAGTGTTTGCGCCGATTCCGACATTCGCCGTCGGCACCGTGCCGGAGCAGCATGCACGCCTGGGAGAATTGGTGGAGTTTAACGTCAGCGGAGTTCCAGCCGGAGCGCAGCTTCAGGTGATCGGGACACCACCGCCGGCGCTCGGTTCGTTCAGCTTCGATCCGCAGACGGGAAGGGTGGGTTACGCGGCGGGCCCGACGGATCGCCTCCCGTTCACGCTGACGTATTTGGTTAACGGCGTGCCGGTGGGGACGAACACAATCACGCCGTTGCAAGCGTTGCCACCGGAGGCGGGAGCCATCAGCTACGATCGTCCGCTCCCGGATGATGAGAGTCGCGATTACATCACCATCAGCGAGCAGCTGAGTGCTGGGGAGGAATTGTTCAACAACTTTTCCAACCGGGTGTTCACGGTGGACATCTCGGGCAAGACGCTCGTGTTCGAGGCGGGGCATCCGGCGTTTTTGCATCCGGTGTACAACGGGCGAGAGAACATCAAGGAGCTGCGCCTCCACGCCGATCTTGTGATCATCCGCAGCCCGCTGGAACTGCCGCAGACGCGGGTGACGATTCGTGCGCGGGAACTGCGCTTCGAGGGCGCAGGTGCCATCGACACCACACCGCGGTCGCGGTGGACGAAGCCGCGCGAAGTAACCTGGGCCGATGACAACACGATCGGCTTCCCCGGCAGCTCCGGCCACGACGCGGGCGATGTGGAGGTGTTGGTGGAGCGATTTCATGCGGATCCCGGACCAGTCGCCCGGTTCGTGATGCGCGGTGGCGACGGCGGGCCGCCGGGCGAGGGACGCAATGGCGTGTTCGAGGGCGGATCGGACCCGGTGTTCTTTCCCGGGTTCCCGATCAATCCCACGAATGTGAACTTCGTGGGCAATTCCAACTGGATGCGGCTGATGGCCCGCGCCGGCAATCCCACGAACTGCGGCATCTCCAACAACCGGCTGAAGTTCTTCAGCGAGTCCCTCCTCAACGGCGTCGTGAATCCGAGTCTCACGTGCGGCAGTGAAACGACCGTGGCGCGCGGCGAACCAGCAGTGCGCTCGGGCGTTCCCGGTGCGGGCGGGCGTGGCGGCACGTTACGCTCGACGCTGGACTTGAGCGCCCATGTGTCGCAGCCCGGCGGCGTGGCGGGAACGAACGGTGGCAACTACGTCGGTGGCACGCTGGTGTTTCAATACGTTTACGAGCACATCAGTCAGATCACAGTGGGGCCAAACCCGGGGATCACCGTCAGTTACACTCAGGCTCCCAAGGTGCCGGGTGCCAATGCCACCGCCCCGTCCAACACCAACGGCGTGCCCGGCAGCGTTGTTGTCATTCCAGATCCTGCCGCATGGTTACACTCCTTCGGCCTGCGCGCCGTCGTACGCTTCGCCAAGGATGCCTACCTCAACGGGCGCACCGCTGAGGCGCGGGCGTTGATGGCTGAATACAGCGATGTGCTGGGCGCGCTTCAGCCAGTGGTCAACAATGTCACCAACCTGAGCGACGCGGAATTCGCAGAGACGACCGGTCTCGATCAACTGGCGCAAGAGATGGGAGCGATCGTTAACCGCATCGACATGAATCTCGACTTCTTTGGCAACCCGGTCGGCTGGGTGCCGATGCTGTCGTTCGAGGCGAACCTGACGGCCTTCCAGAACGAGATCAACCAGTCCATTCCGATCCTCTACCTTGCGTACTGGCTCAACTATTCGGCGACCAACCTGCAGAATTCCGCACTCGCGTCCGAGGAGGCGTTACGTCAGCTCCGATCGGAGTTAACCCGACTCGTCACCGCTTACAACGAAGTGCAGTCGACCCTGCCCGGACTGAAGATCGAGGCGGCGCGCATTCATGAAAGCATTGTCGCGATCCGTTCCAGTCTGGCGTTCCTGGAGCGGGATTTGACGGCCCGCGCCGAGCAAAATCTGGAGGAGAAGCACAAGCTGCCCTTTTGGAAGAAGGCCATTGGCGTGCTCGCGGTCGCGGCCGATCTCGTGCCCGTCGGCCAGCCCACAATTGGAAAGATCGGCGAGGGCTTGAAGCGCCTCAACCAGTTCGACCCGGACAACCCGGTGGAAAGCATCAGCAACTTCACAAACGCGTTTCAGAAGATCACCAACAAGGACGTGAGTATCTGCTTCAGCGGATCCGTGACCAACGGCACGAACAACGCTGGCAATACCAGCACGAACAAGCCGTCCCGGCGCGCCAGACTCAAAGCCCTGGGCAACTGCGGGAAGTTCCTTCAATCGGAGTTCAAGGAACTCGCTGCCGTGTTCAAGGAAACCAAGGTGGACGCCAAGGAACTCCAAGCCGAGCTTGAGAAACTCAAGGCGTCCGACCCGATCTTTCAGGCGCTGACCAAGCAATTGACCGAGCTGAATAAAGAGAAGGAGCGGTTCGGCACTGACCTTTCGGTGGCATTGCAGGCCATCGCCACTCTGGCCAGCGACATGACGGAGAACCTCATCACAACCGACGAAATGGAGGAGCGCGTGGCCAACCAGTTCGCCGCGCTCGATCACAACGCGCTTCTGCACATCAAGGAAATGGAACGGCGCGCGAAGGACCGGCTGCTGAAGTTCCAATACTTCGCCGCCCAGGCGTTCCAATACCGCCTGCTGCGCCCGTTCAACGGTGACTTCAACCTGAACGCGCTCTTCGACCGTTTCCGGGCCATCGTTGAGGGAACGAACGCGCATGTCTTGACGCAGCAGGAGTTCGAGAACTTGAAGAATCTCTTCATCGCCGATCTCGCCAACACCACCGACCTCGCGTTGACCACGCTGAATGCCAACGCGCCGGAACGCGCGCTGCCGCGCTTCTGCACGCTCACCCCGGAAGAGCTGCAACTGCTCAACACCACCAACGCACTCACGCTCAATCTCGCCCGTCGCGTTGGTTTCCCCAGTTCCCAGGAGGATATCCGCATCGTAAACCTGCGCGTCACCGACATCCGCGTCCGTCCTGTCGGTGGGTCCATCGGCCTCGATGCGGCGGTGTTCCTCGACTTCAACCATCTCGGGGAATCCCAAGTGTCGCGAGGCGGCTCCAACTTTGTTTTCCGCCACTACCAGACCCGCACCGTTAGCCCCATCTCCTGGAACGCGGTGCTGGATGTGCCCAACCGCGCAACCAACAACAGCGTTCTCAGCGTCGCCGCCCAATCGCTCCTACGCCTGCTTTTGGGCAATCGTCCTGATGAAGACATGCTGCTGTTCTCCCGGCCTGCTGCAGATGCGGAGATTTTGATCCGCCGCGAAGTCATCACCGACAATGGCATCGACCTCCCCATCGAGCATCTGGTCTTTGAGGTGGAATATGAGTTCGCCCAGCAAAGCCTCAATCAGCGCACGCTCGACGTGGAAGTGACGGACGATCTCCAGCCCGTCATCGTCGTAAGCGTGCCGGACGCCAGCGGCCACCGCGACGGTCAGGGCGACTTCCGACGGGTGTATCCTCCGAACACCACGCTGACGCTCCAGGCTCCACCCGTGTATGGCGGACGATCCTTCGACCGCTGGGTAATCAACAACGTGCTCCGGCCGGCGGGAGCCAACTCTGTCACCTTCCCCCTCACCACCGGCACGACGGCAGAGGCGCGTTATGGCTCCATTCCCGCCACGATTCCTGCGCCCACCCTGACGCTTCTGCCGCCGACGCCCGACGCGGTGGGCTTCCATTTCAGCACCGTGCTCGGCCAGAACTATGTCATCGAGCGCAAGCTCACGCTCGACGAACCAATATGGACGATTGTCGACACGCTTCCCGGAACGGGCGGCCTCCTGCAATTCACCCGCCCGACGACCAACGGTTCGTCCTTCTTCCGTCTGCGCGTGGAATAGGCCACTGCTCTGACCATGACAGAATTGATTCCCTGTTCACCGTCCACTCGAGCACTGGCTAGACCGGTTCTCGGAAGTCATTTGCGGAGGGAGCAGTTGGAGGCGGTTTTGGCGGGGTTGTT
>CAZBIC010000040.1:0-66666 GCA_964491875.1 uncultured Bifidobacterium sp. | reverse complement strand
GTTCGCCCTGCACCTGGAGTTCGCCGAATTGCGCCTGGTCGTTGGCGTCGGCAATTGAGCCGGGGCGCAAGCCGTCGCCGATGCTGAACGCGACGTCGTAGGCGGCCATGATGTCGCAGATGTCGTCCCAGTGGGTGTAGAGGAAATTTTCCTGGTGATGCGCGAGACACCATTTGGCCATGATGCTGCCGCCGCGCGAGACGATGCCGGTCATGCGGTTCGCGGTGAGCGGCACGAAGCGCAGCAACACGCCGGCGTGAATGGTGAAGTAATCCACGCCTTGCTCGGCTTGTTCGATGAGGGTGTCGCGGAAAAGTTCCCACGTGAGGTCTTCGGCTTTGCCGTTCACTTTTTCGAGCGCCTGATAAATCGGCACTGTGCCGATGGGCACGGGGGAGTTGCGGAGAATCCATTCGCGCGTGGCGTGGATGTTCTTGCCGGTGGAGAGGTCCATGACGGTGTCCGCGCCCCACTTGGTGGCCCAGCGCATCTTTTCGACTTCCTCCTCGATGCTCGACGCGACCGCGCTGTTGCCGATGTTGGCGTTGATCTTCACGAGGAAGTTGCGCCCGATGATCATCGGCTCGGACTCGGGGTGATTGATGTTGTTCGGGATGATGGCGCGGCCGGCGGCGACTTCATCGCGCACGAACTCGGGCGTGATCTGCGCTGGGATGCGCTGGGGAAAGCGGCTGAAGATGCTGGGCGTGTAAGCGCTCTTACCAAGTTGCGATGAACCGGCGTGCTGCTTGTTGAGGTCGTTGCGAACGATGTCCTTCGACATCTCGGCAATCTTTGCGCGCCCCATGTTCTCGCGGATGGCGATGAATTCCATCTCCGGCGTGATGATGCCGGCGCGGGCGTAGGCGAGTTGGGTGACAACCTTGCCGGCCTTGGCGCGAAGCGGACGACGACGCTGCGAGGTCAGTCCAGGAAATTCCACGAGCCGATTCTTCTCCGCCTTGCTGGCGTATTCAGCGTGCTTGCCGGAGAGATAGCCATTGTCCTGCGGCTTCACTTCGCGACCGTCGATTTCCTCGACGTCGCCGCGCTCGCGAATCCACTTGGCGCGCAGTGCGGGCAGCCCTTGCTCCGACGTGCCGGTGAATGCGGGATCGCCCCACGGGCCGGAGCAGTCATAGACGCGCACGGGTTCGTTCGGCGTGACCGCGCCGGTGTAAGACTTCGTCGGCGTGACCTCGATCTCGCGCATCGGCACGCGGACGTCTTTATGCAACGTGCCCTCGACGTAAATCTTCTTGCTGGCGGGGAGTTGCTCGCTGCTGTGCGGTTCGAATGAGTCTTTGGTTGCGATCATAAATTTGTTGATAGTTGCGAGTTGATGGTTGATGGCCGCCAACTCGGTTGATTCAGGGAAGGCCGGGAGAAGGTTGGTCACAATGACCACTCCGCTAGGAGTTCCTACGCCAGCATTACCTGGATCAGTTTTTCGGGTCTTCGGCGTTCCGCGCCGAACTCTCAGCCTTCGTCGCCCCTGTGGACGGCCGGTTGGCTCCCCATATTGTTGAGGGAGGCTAGGGTGATGAGATCCCCGCGTCAAGAGTCGCTCCGGCGATAACGGCTGCCGCCGAAAGTTACGCTTAACTCCCTCCGGCTTGTCACTGTGGTTACCAGGCTGGCGGAGAGTGGATATCACTGTCCCGAAAAAGTTGGGAATCAGTTCAGGGGTATGTTGCCGAGACGAAGGAGGAGCTCACGGATCGCGAGCCGTCCCAATGCGCTTGGAATCCTCGACTGACTCGAAGAGTCTGGCGGCGTGTTACCGACGCAAAACGGGGCTGTGCGCCTCTTCCGGTTCTCTGGAATCCAAGTCTATCTCCACTGGTCGTGGTTCGTGGTCGCGTTGATTGAGTTCAACCTGCGCGGTGCTCAATACTCGTCGCCGTTCTGGAACGTGGCTGAATACCTCGCGCTCTTCGCCATCGTCCTGATGCACGAGTTCGGTCACTCGCTCGCGTGTCGCCAGACCGGTGGCCAGGCTGACCAAATCGTGCTGTGGCCGCTGGGCGGTGTGGCCTACGTGGCACCGCCACCGCGACCCGGTGCGACGCTGTGGTCGATCGCGGCCGGTCCGCTGGTGAACTTGATACTTCTTCCCGTCGCGCTCGTGATTGCCATCGCTGCGGATGGAGCGGGTCTCAGAGACTCGATGCCCAATCTCCGTCATTTCCTCTGGGCGCTCGTTTACATCAACGCCGGACTGCTCGCGTTCAATCTGCTTCCGGTATATCCGCTCGACGGCGGCCAGATCCTGCGTTCACTGCTGTGGTTCGCCATCGGACCGGCACGCAGTTTGATCGTCGCCACGGTGATCGGTCTTGCCGGTGCGGCGACACTGGCGGGCCTGGCGTTGTTTCAAGGTTCGATCTGGATCGGTGTGCTCGCGGTCTTTATGGGGATTAATTGCTGGCGCGCGCTGGAGCACGCCCGGTTATTGCGACAGGTGGAAAAGGCGCCAGCCTATCAGGGAGCCCGGTGTCCGAACTGTCAGATGCCGCCATTGGTCGGAGAGTTCTGGGCTTGCGGATCGTGTCAGACGCTATTCGATACCTTTGCCATGGGTGGCAGGTGCCCGAAGTGTCATCAGCAGTTTCCGATAACCAAGTGCATCCAATGCGGCGCATCGAGCCCGATGTCCGAATGGCTCGGGCGACCGGTTCCTCCCGTCATTTGATGACAGTTTTAGCCGACTCCATGTAGTTGAAAAAGTGACACCGAATGGGGATGGATGGGCGGGTGATGAAGAAAACGCAATCCTCGGGTACCCGCCCGGATCACCAAACAGCGGCCGGGACATATCACTTTGAATCCAACGACAAATCAATCGCCGTCGGTTTCACCGACCAGCAGCTTTCTGCCCACGCCGGCAGCGCCCTCTTCTGGGGCTGGCTCAAACCGCTGGATTGGTGCCGGCACCTGGTCGACGCGCTGCCCCATCCGCTGCCTCTTTCCAACAACAAACTGCTGCCGCTGGAGAAAGCCCTGGCTTTCATACACGGGCTGCTCTGTGACGAGCGCAAACTCATGCACGTCTCCTATCTGCGCCACGATCCGCTCGTGCCCGAGTTGCTGGGTATCACCCGCGTCGCCAGCCAGTCGGTGCTCTCGCGCTTCATTCAAGGGTTCACCTAGGCGGGCGACAATCGGCGCTGCCTTCGTCCGCTCTGGCATTGGGACCTGAACCGGCTGCCCAGCCATAAGGAAGGTTACACGCTAGACCTGGATTCCACGCGCCTGTTGCACAAGCGCGCCCAGCAGGAAGGCGTCAAAGGCGGCTACACCAAACAAGGGATTAAACCCTGACTGAATCCGCTCTTGGCGGTGCTGACCGAGGCGCGACTGGTCACGTAACTGTGGTTGCGGCCCGGCAACGCCGCTTGCGCCAACAACGTCGTAGCCTTCTTTCAAGAGTTGCGGAGCAACCCGCCCCGACATGTCCGGATCGCAGGCGTCCGGGCCGACTCCAGCTTCTCCCTGCCCGAGTTGCTGGAGCTATGGGAACAATTGAAACTGCACAACGTGTTCGTGGCCCAGTTGAGCCAGTCGATTCAGAAGCTCATCAAAGGTGACCTGAAGTGGACGCCCACCGAAGTGCCCGGGACGGAGGTGGCCGAACTGGAATATCAGGCGATGAGCTGGCCGTAGCCGCGGCGGCTGGTGCTGCTGCGCCATCGCGTCAGTGAAGGGGAGGAACGCGGCGGCAAGAAATTGTTGGAAGTGCCGGGCCATCGTTTCCAAGCGCTGGTGACGAGCTTGCCCAAGCCGGCGCACCCGCCGCTGGCCGTGTGGTGCCACGACGACGGCTGGGCCGAATGCGAGAATGTGATCAAGGAACTGCGCGAGGGCTTATCCCTTGCGACGCTGACTTACAACCCGTTCGTGCTCTTCGAGGGGCACCTGGGCTGGCAGCAAAAAGTGACATTGTGGAACCTACTGTTCTGGTTGTTTGTGACGGCGGGAGTGTTGAGCCATCCAGCCGGCCAGACGACGATCAAACTGGCCGCGCCCGAGCGTGAACGGCAGTAGTGGCGGCGCCTGTGGGTGAAGATCCTCAGTCCCTTACCCAACAGCAATGCAGTAGAAAACCACCCCTCGTCCCCCAAAAAATCCGCATGAAAACTTGATTCCTACTGCATAGGTTCGGTTAAACCCTGTCTCCTTTTGAACTCCCGCCGACAGCGAACGAGACCGGGCTTGAATTCATGGCGTCGCCCAGTGTTCCATCCGCACATGAACATCTCCTTTCTCCGTCCGCGGTTGTGGCGTGTGGCTGCGCGTTGCCTTCTGCACGTGGCGTTCCTCGTCTGCCTGATTTCGTCGGCGATGGCCCGCGAGTATCTGGTCTATTTCGGTACCTATACGGGCGCGAAGAGCAAGGGGATCTATGTCTCGCGCTTCGATACCAAGAGCGGAGACTTGTCCAAGGCTGAGCTGGCGGCCGAGACACCGAGTCCTAGCTTTCTCGCGGTTCATCCGGGCAACCGTTACCTGTATGCCGTGAATGAGGTCGGCAAGTTCGAAGGCAAGCCGGCGGGGTCCGTCAGTTCGTTTTCTTTGGATGCAAAGTCCGGGAAGCTGTCGCTCATCAACGTCCAATCCTCCGGAGGCGGGGCGCCGTGCCACATCATCGTCGACAAGTCAGGCCGCAACGTTTTGGTGGCCAATTACAGTGGCGGAAGCGTAGCGGTGTTGCCGGTGCTCAAGACTGGAGCCTTGGAGCCGGCGAGTGCATTTGTGCAGCACGTTGGTTCGAGTACGAACAAATCCCGTCAGGAAGCGCCTCACGCACACGGCATTTATTTGGATGGTCGCAATCGCTTTGCCTACGTGCCGGACCTTGGACTCGATCAGTATTTGATCTACCGGTTCGACTCGGGCAAAGGAACACTCACTCCGGCCGCGCCGCCGTTTGCATCTGTGGCGCCGGGTTCGGGACCGCGGCACTTCGCGCTGCATCCGGGTGGACGGTTTGCGTACGGGATAAATGAAATGGTTTGCACGGTGACGGCGTTTTCCTGCGACCCGAAGACTGGCGCGTTGACGACTCTCGAAACGTTGTCGACTTTGCCGCCGGGTGAGGCGTTCAAGGGAAGTTTCAGCACCGCGGAGTTGTTTTGCCACCCGAGCGGGCGATTCCTTTACGGCTCCAATCGCGGGCACGATACCATCGCGGTGTATGCCATCGATCAGAAGTCGGGCAAGTTGTCCTACGTTGAGAATGCCTCCACCAAGGGCAAGACGCCTCGCAGTTTCGGGATTGATCCGACGGGACGGTGGTTGCTGGCGGCCAACCAGAGTTCAGACACTGTTTTTGTCTTTGCGATTGATCCAAACACCGGTCGGCTGACCGCAACGGGCCAGTCCATCGAAGTGGGTTCGCCGGTCTCCGTCTCCTTTGTGCCCGCGAAGTGATGGGAGTTGATCAATTGCCGGCGCTATCCGTATTTCCCCTAGAAGGCTTTCGGCTCTTTTCCCGGCTGTGTCCGGAGTAGGTGTAACAATAGTGCGGGACCGCGCGATGCGGTTAAGTGACTCAGGCGCAGCACGCGCACTATGTCTGAGTCACAAAAGATTAAGTCATTCGCCCGAGCCGTCCTCGTGATGGTAATCGGAGGGCTCCTGATCAAATGGGCGATGGAGTTGCGCCGGGCGCCGGTGTTCGTCTCGGCGCGAAGTGAGGAACGGCTCGGGGAGTTTGGTGGCGATCTCGAATTCCTCCGATCGCATTATACCGCGCCGCAGTCTGATGCGGAGAGTAATCACCTCGTCGATCTTTGGTCCGTGGGAGGATTGTTGAAACTCGTCCAGCAGAACGGACTCACCAACAACCGCGCGCTGTTTGTCGACTCGCACGGCCGGTCGGGCTTCTCGTGGCACGGCGGTCGTTACGGGATTTATCCTCATCGAGACTTGCTGACGGAAGGGCAGGAGACTCCTGCGTATTCGGCGAAGGATCTTGCCACGGTGCTTGGCGAGGCGGCGATGAACGTTCACAACATCGTTCTGACCGGCTGCAACTCCGAAGGTCGCCTTCGCTCGCAGGAGTTTCGGAAATACTTTGTCAACGCCACCAACATCACATACATGGCAGCAGGGGAACTTGCGTTCAAGCCGATGTTCTTCCAAGCGCTCAGCCGCAACTCTGCGGAGATTCAGCCGCTGCATGGGCGCATTCGGACCGTATCAGCGCACCGAACGGAAGCGATCATCTCGGGTGCCGCCGCGCCAGGGTTTTCTCCGTTGGGGAGCTACGTCGCTGACTTGTATCTTCCTGGCGCGAGGAAACC
This sequence comes from uncultured Bifidobacterium sp., assembly GCA_964491875.1. Lineage (GTDB taxonomy): Bacteria > Verrucomicrobiota > Verrucomicrobiia > Limisphaerales > JADJPG01 > JADJPG01. Next base: position 60,358 of record CAZBIC010000040.1, on the reverse strand, counting down.
ATTCCGGAGACAGACAGCTGGACGCGAACTTCTGGTCCCCAGTCCATCGTCCGATCGCGCGGCAATTGAGTCCATCCAGGCCTCACAATTGAGTCGCTAAAAGCGGTCGCCGGTCCGCTTTCGGTGAATCTTCAGCAAACTTCGGGGAGGCAATCTCGTTGACGGTCTGCGTGCGGACTCCTAGGTTGCCCTCGAGAACCCGCTTTCGGTGGTTCATAGGCAAACCTTCAACAGGAGAAAACAAAATGAGCGACGCAAATGCAACGGAACAGGATGTAACGATGGGCAAGCTGGTTCAGGATTTCAAAGTCGTGATGCACGACGCGGAGAGTTTGCTCAAGGCCAGCGCAGGCGACCTCGGGGAGAAGGCCAAGGATGCACGCGCACGTCTGGCTGCCAGTCTCGAAAGTGCGAAAGGCAGCTTCCAGAAAGTTGAAGAGAAGGCGATTGCCGGTGCCAAGGCGACGGATAAGGTGATCCGGGAGCACCCGTACCAATCGATCGGAGTCGCGTTCGGTGTGGGATTGCTGATCGGCGTCCTGGTGACCCGCAAGTAAGCTCGCCATGTCTGAGAACGAGCCAACGACGGAAGGAATCATGGCCTCCGTCCGGCGCGTGATTGAGACGGGGCTTCGATCGGTGCAGAACCGCGTGGAGCTTTTCGCGCTGGAATTGCAGGAGGAAAAGGCGTGGCTCATCTCGACCTTGCTGTGGGCGGCGGCTGCGGTCTTTTTCGGCGGACTCGCGATCATCTTCGTGGTGGGTACGGTCGTCTACCTGTCGCCGGAGAACGCGCGTCCGTGGGTGCTGGGCGGATTCGCGTTGCTGTTCGTTTATCTGGCGGTGAACGCAATCGTCGGATTGCGTCGTTCGATGGAGAACAAGAAGGCGCCCATGTCGGACACCATCGGAGAACTGAAAAAGGACATCGAGTGGATACAGTCCCGGGATTGAACGAACTGCTGCGCCGCAAACGCGAGTTGCTGATCGAGAGCGATCTGAACCGCCAGATTATGCGGCTGGAGGTGGACCAGTTGTGCATCCGGGCGAACGAAATCCGACGGGGGTTCGGCTGGGCTCGTAACGTGTGGGCCTGGGGCGCGCCGCTGGCGGGGTTCCTGTTTGCCCGCAAATTCAAGAAGGCTGGCGGCGCCTTTGCCAAGGGTTCGTTCTTTATTACCGCCGCCCAGGCGGGGTGGAAGTTCTGGCAGGCGTATCGAAATCGTCGTTCTGGTTCGGCTCCTGAAGTGTGAGAATCCAGGGTGGAGCTTGAGACGTGCAGGAATTTGACGTTAGATCCCGCGGACACTGACACTCATGGGACAAATCAAATTTGGAACGGACGGATGGCGGGCGGTAATTGCCGAGGACTTCACGTTTGCCAACGTCGAGCGCGTTGCGCAGGCCACGGGGGATTATTGGGCGGCGAACCCGATTGCGGGAACGCGTAAGAAGGTAGTCATCGGTTTTGATCGACGATTTCTCTCGAACCAGTTCGCGCGTCGTTCTGCTGAAGTCTTCCTTGGGAATGGTTTCGAAGTTGTCCTCACTGATCGACCCACTCCGACGCCTTCTGTCTCATACGCCGTGCGCGCGATGAAGGCGGTCGGCGGCGTGATGATCACCGCCAGCCATAATCCACCGTCCTTCAATGGATTCAAACTCAAGGCGCATTTCGGCGGCTCCGCGGAGCCATCGATGTGTCAGGGCGTTGAATCCCTCCTCGACAAGAATCCCGTGGTTCGCGTCGCCGTGTCGAAGAACGCTCCGGTGAAGATTGCGGATATTCGTCCTGCTCACTACGCGGCCATCAAGAAGCTGGTGGATTTCAAACTGATCGCGCGGTCAAAGCTTCGCTTCGCCCACGACGCGCTCTTTGGCGTCGGCGCGGGCTGCTTTGCGGAGCTGCTGGCGGGAACTTCCTGCCGTGTGACAACGCTCAACGGAAATCACGACCCGAATTTCGGCGGCATCAATCCTGAACCCATCGCGCAGAATTACGGCCCCTCGACGGCTTACCTGCGGAGGCATCCGCACGATATCTGTCTGGTGACCGACGGCGACGCGGATCGCGTTGGCGGCATGGACGGGCGCGGGAATCCGCTGACGACGCACCAAATCATCTGCCTGCTGCTTCAGCACTTCATCACGAATCGCAAGGCGAAGGGGCGGATGATCAAGGCGCTCACTACGACGTCAATGGTGGACAAGATTTGCGCGGCCCAGGGACTGGAGTTGGTGGAGACGGGCGTTGGCTTCAAATACATTTGCGCGGAGATGTTGAAGGGAAACGTGATTCTCGGCGCCGAGGAAAGCGGCGGGATCGGTTTCCCTGGGCACATTCCTGAACGCGACGGCATTCTTGCGGGGTTGGTTCTCCTGGAGATGCTCGCGACGGAACGCGTTTCTGTTAACAAGCTGATCGCGAAACTGGAGAAGGAATACGGTCCGCATCGTTACTCGCGCATCGATACGCATTTCCCGCTGGAGAAGCGTGCGGCGCTGATGGAGTTCTGCAAAGCAAATCCTCCCGCGAAGCTTCTTCGATCGCCGGTGGCGCAGGTGAAGTCCTACGACGGTGTGAAATACGTGGCGGACGACGGCTCGTGGCTGATGCTGCGGGGGTCCGGCACGGAACCGATCCTGCGGATCTACGCCGAGGCGAAATCCGACGCCGACGCGAAGAAACTGCTCAAGCTGGGTGTATCGCTGACGGAACGGGTGTAACGCGCCTGCGGCTCAAGGCAGAAGCGATACGCGATAGAACGCGGCGCCGGTGTCGGGAATTGTCGCGGTGCGATCCGTGGTAGGCGAACCGACCGCGGTCCACTTCAAATCGTTGAGCGAGGTTTTTGTCTCCACCTGGTAACGATGGACCGTGGTAGTGGTTTCGGTGATACCGTCCGTGAGTTGCGAAGACGGACCGTCCCAAGCGAGCGAGATGTTCGCTCCGTCGCGGGTGAAGTGAACGATTTTCGGTTTCGGGCGAAAGCCGATGACGCCACGGATGCGGTATCCGCTCAAAATTCCGAGCGGTCCGTTGGCGAAGTTCTCCGGCAGGACATCACCTGAGCCCCAACTGGTCCGTATTAAAATTCCGAAAGGAAGCCCAGAAGATGCGTCTTCGAGGTAGCCGTATACCATGATGCCATGGATCTCGGGATTCGCCTTCGGCATTGAGCCGAGGGACCGGGAGAACTCACCGGGCGGCTGGAGGAAAAGCAGCACCGGATAGCCGGCATTGATTTCCGCCTTCATGTCGGCGTAAGTGAAACCGCCGGTGCCGGTCTTTTCTGGGCTGAAAGACGGGAGCTGACTGAAGACGTCCACATCGTAACCGCGATATTTCGCCCACTCGCGCAAGCCGGACGGAATGTCAGGGACGTATTGATTGGCGTTGGTTTGGTAGTGGTTCGAGCGCTTGTTGCCGGTCTTGTCCCAGAAGACGAACGAGAAGGCGTCAATGTTTCCATCACATTCTCCGTTCATGTCGGTCCACTTCTTCTGGCTCAGCCCCAGGAAATCGCCGATGCAGTCGGGCGCGTGTTCAGGACGGCCAAAGGTGACGTAGGGATCGTTGGCGGTGCTTTCGTAGGTGACCCAGTAGTCGTCTATGTGACCGGGTTCACCAATCGGTCGCCCGTCCACACCTGCCTGAGACGCCCACAACCCGAAGATGCCCCGGTTTGCACCGCGACTGCTCAGCGGTGCCAGGCCTCCTCCGGTGGGACCCGAGTAAAAATTCGTCATTCCGTGGCGGTCCCAGAAGCCGGCCAGGTTGCCGGACGCCGTTCCGAAACAGCCAGCATGCCATTCGTAGTCCGGAACTTCGGTCAAGTATTTGAAAGCCTGCCCATGAACAGCGGAGGCGCCGGAGGTGAGGACGGCGAGCGCGAGAAGGGAGCCGCGGAAAGCGCGAGGAAACGTCGGTTGCATAGGCGGTATCGTGACGAAGTTCTGGAAGCTTATACAATCTCCCGGTCACAAAAGCCAGTCCGGGTTTCCACGCGTCACCACCGGGCACCTTGCGGTCAGTCGGGGGATGATGTCTGATTGCCTTGATGAATCGACGCGATCGCGAAAATCGAAACGACTGCCGGGCAGGGGCCTGGAAGCTGTTCGCGCTGGTCGCGTTGGTTGCCAGCTGGCTGGGCTGTGGCCGGGGAGACAATCCGCCCGCGGCGAACTTGGATTCTACCAATGTCCGTGGTGGGCAGATTCAAAGCGTCACGCCCGGGACGAATCGGGTTGGCAGTACATCGAATATCCTCAGTGAGGTGGAGATGGCCAGGCTGCGTGCGCGGCCGGACGTGGTGGAGGATGGCTTCATTCGTCCGGGCTTCGATAAGCTGTCCGCCTTCAAATACGAACTGTACGAGTTCTATTCCGAGACGAATGCCGGCCGGGCGATGCTCGCGTCCCACGACACCATCCCGCCCGAGATCAAGGCGTACGATGGCAAGCAGGTGATCGTGACCGGTTACATTCTCCCGATGCGCACACGGCGTGGCGTGGTCACGGAGTTCTTATTGCTGAGGGATCAGGGGACGTGCTGCTTCGGCGTGCAGGCGCAGATCAATCATTTCATGCGGGTGAACTTTCCGCCCGGGATCAAGCCGGGCGATCCCGTGCCTTGGAAGGTTTCGGGAACGATTCGTGTCGGCGAAATGTACGTGCAGGGCTACCTGACGGGGATCTATCAACTGGATGCCGAGTCGGTGGTGGAGATGCCGCACGGGGAGGCCACGGGTAAATAGACGCTAACGCGTTCATGCGTTGTTCCGAAGGATCTCCTTGCGTAGAAAGTAATGGTTCTGCTTTATCTCAAACCGTTGCGCGCTGAAATCACATCCAGTCGAGTTCGCGGCTTCACCAAGCCGACGTCCGCGTTGTTGATGCTGGGACTTTGGCTTGCGCTTCTTTGCCTCTCTGCTTCCGACGCGCTCCATCGTTGTCTCCACGACGAAGCGGCACAACCGGAGCACGACTGTCTGGTTACGGCATTCACGAAGGGAACTGCCTTGGACTTGCCGCAGGCGGAGAATTTCGTGCAACCCGCGCCTGAAGTGATTTACCTCGCGATGGCGGAGCAGCCACCCCACTTGCAGCGCATTGACCTTCGACTTCTTTCCGATCGCGCGCCTCCGGTCTCCCTCGTTCTTCTGTAGTTTGTCGTGCCCACGGGTTTCGCCTGTGGAGTTCCCTAAATGTATTCCTGCGCGGTGTCCGTGTGGATTCCGTGCGTTTCCGAAGAACAATTTCATGAACAAGAAACAGATCTTAGGGTGGTCTTCTGCCCTTTGCCTCGGCGCGAGTGCGTTGCAGGCCCAGGAGACGAGCGAAGTGGAAGCGCTCAAGCGTCAGCTCAAGCAGGCGACGGAAAGTTTCCAGAAAGCCATCGACGAACAGCGGCGCGTGATCGACGAGCTGAATCGCAAGATTGAGACCATCGAGAAAGCCCATCCGGCCGCGGCCGCCCCAACCAATGCAACGGCGGCAGCATCAACGGATGCTTTGACGGCCAAACCGTGGTCGATGACTGATCCGCTGCGGGCCAGGAAGGGTTCGACCTATCTCGATATTGGTCTGGCTGGCAATATCGCGGTCGGTGGCTCGACGGCGGACGATATTGAAGGCGGCACGCAACTCGGTGGTCACGATCCGAACCAGCGCGGTTTTACGCTGCAGGGCTTGGAGATGTCGTTGACGGGTGCGGTTGATCCTTACTTCCGGGGCAACGCGAACCTGACCTTTGCGATCGATTCGGGCGGCGAAAGTCTGCTCGAAGTGGAAGAGGCTTGGTTGGAAACGATGACTCTGCCCGGCAACTTGTCGCTGCGCGCCGGGCAGATTCTTACGGACTTCGGTCGCCACAACCCAACACATCTGCACTCGTGGAGCTTCGTGGATGCGCCCCTCGTCAACGGTCGAATGTTTGGCGCGGACGGCCTGCGGAATCCCGGTGCGCGATTGGCGTGGCTGGCGCCGACGCCGTTCTACTCGGAATTCTCGTTCGGCGTGCAGAACAGCCAGGGTGAAACGGCCGCGGGCTTTCGCAGCACCGGACACAGTCACGGCGGCGAAGAGGAGGAGGAAGGATTGCCGTTTGGTTTCCGCCATCCAGACAACGATCGTGGCGTGAAGAGTCTCGGTGACCTGCTGTTCTCGCCACGCTACGCGGTGTCGTTCGATCTGTCCGATACGCAGGTGCTGCTCGGTGGCGTGTCCGCGGCATTTGGCCCCAACTCGCGCGGTGGCGAAGGCTCCGGCAACACGGACACGCAAATCTACGGAGTAGACCTGACTTGGAAGTGGAAGCCGGTGAATCACTCGGGCGGATTTCCGTTCGTGATGTGGCAAACGGAGGCGATGCTCCAGCGCTATGATGCGGGCGAGTTTGACTGGGACGAAAACGGCAACGCGGCCGCGGACGACGGTGAATTGATCGACGTGGATTCCGGCCTGCCCGCAGTGTTGCCGGGCGAGACGCTGATCGACTACGGCTTCTACTCGCAGATCTTGTATGGCTTCCGCAAGGGCTGGGTGGCTGGTCTGAGGTTTGACTACGTGGCGAGCGACAAGGCGGACTACGAGAATCTGGATCTGACGTTCAACGGCGATGCCGTGGGTCGCGATCCGATGCGCGCGACGCGCTGGCGTCTCTCGCCGAACCTAACGTGGTATCCCACAGAGTTCTCGAAGGTCCGCCTGCAATACAACTACGACGACCGCGACGGCATTGGCACCGATCACTCGGTATGGTTGCAGCTCGAGTTCCTGCTCGGCGCGCACGCGGCGCACAAGTTCTGAGCTGAGGATCATATGAAAATGAAAACTCTCGTGGCGAGCCTGGCGCTGGCGCTGCTCGCTACCTTTGCCGTCCAGGCGAAGCTTAACGTTGTGGCAACGCTGCCAGACTACGGCGCGATCGCCGAGGCGGTCGGTGGCGATCAAGTGAAGGTGACTTCGCTGGCTCGCGGGACTGAGGATCCGCATTTCATCGATGCGCGTCCGAGCTACATTCGCGTGTTGAACCAAGCGGATGTTCTGCTCGAAGGCGGCGCGGAAATGGAAGTTGGCTGGCTGCCCGCGCTGGTGAACAACGCGCGCAATCCCAAGATTCTCGGCGCGGCTCCCGGCCATGTCCTGATGGCGCGCGGCATTGAACTGATTGGCGTGCCGCCGATACCCGTCGATCGTTCCATGGGTGACGTGCATCCGGCGGGCAATCCGCACTTCTCGCACGATCCGGCGAACGGTCGAATCATGGCGACGCATCTGGCGGAGGTGTTCACGAAGCTGGATTCTGCGAACGGCTACATCTATCAGGCGAACCTGAAACGGTTCCTCGAGCAACTCGACAAGAAGCTCGCGGAATGGACCACGGCAATGGCGCCACTGCGCGGCACAAAGGTCGTTACGTATCACAAGTCCTACGATTATTTCGCGGCGCGGTTCGGCCTTGAAGTCGTCGGGCAGATTGAACCGAAGCCGGGCATTGAACCATCGCCATCGCACATCAACGCGCTGATCCCGCGCGTGAAGGAAGCCGGCGCGAAGCTCGTGTTGATCGAGCCGAATCGCCCGCGCAAAACGCCGCAGTATGTCGCGGATGCGATTGGAGCCAAACTGGTGATCGTTCCAGGCATGGTCGGTGGGAACGAAAAAATTAAGGACTACTTCGGCCTGTTTGACTACGATGTCGCGCAGATCATAGCGGCATTGAAGGAACAGAAGTGACGGATAACTGGCTCTTGCGAATGGATGACGTGGCGGTGGGCTACAGCCGCCGCGTCGTCCTGCCGCGTGTCACGCTGCACGTGCCGCGTGGGAGTTTCACGGGTTTGCTGGGTTCCAACGGCTCCGGAAAATCCACTCTCCTCAAGACCATCATCGGCGTCACGCCGCCGTTGAACGGCAAAGTTCAGTTCGCGGCATGTGCTGGCCGTGATCCGGTGCTCGGTTATGTTCCGCAACGCGAAGCGCTGGACTCCATCTTCCTCCTGTCCAGTCTCGAAGTGGCACTGATGGGCTGCGCTGGTCGAGTGCCAGCGGGACGATTCTTCGCGCGCGAAGACAAGAGTTTCGCGCGTCAGTGTCTTGAACTCGCCGGGGCAGGGGACTTGTCCGGGCGCCGCTTCTCGGAATTGTCCGGCGGTCAAAAGCAACGCGTGCTTATCGCGCGGGCGCTCGCGGCGAAACCGGATTTGCTGATTCTCGATGAACCGACCGCGGGTATCGACGCCGCCGCGTCACAGGCGATCATGGAACTGCTGTCCCGCATCCATCGCGAGCAGAAGTTGACGATCCTCATGGTGAACCACGACCTGGCGGTGATGAAACGCTGTGTCGAGGAGGTCATCTGGCTTCGCAATGGCGAGGCGTCGCAAGGACGGGTTGAAGCCATGCTGACGCGCGACAAACTGGAGGAGATGTTGAACCTCCATTTTTCCTGAGATGGAAACGCTGCTCGAAATCCTTTCTCCCGATTTCCTCCTCCGGAATTCCGTCTACGTCAGCCTGCTGGTCGGCATGACGTGTCCATTGGTGGGCGTGTTCCTCGTGCTTCGGCGGTTGGTCTTCATGGGCGTCGCGCTGCCACAAGTTTCCTCCTGCGGAATCGCGGCCGCGTTTGCCTTGCATACGTGGCACATCATTCCGCATGTCGAGGAGCGCAGTGAAAATCTGCTCGCGTTTGCAGGTTCCACCGCCCTGACGCTGGCGGTGATTTTGTTTTTCGCGGTGATGGAGAGGCGCGGACGTGGTTCGGTGGAAGGACGCGTCGGCGCAGCTTACGCGCTGGCGGGCGCGTGGAGTATTCTGCTGCTCGTGAAGAATCCGTTTGGCGAACACGGCTTGCTGGACCGGATGAAGGGCGAAGTGATCGCGGTGGCGAATTCAGACCTTGTCCTGACCGCTGGAACGTTTGGGGTCGTCATCGTCGCGCTGTTCCTCTTCCAGAAGGAGTTCATGCTGGTGTCATTCGATCGTGACATGGCGGTGAGCTTGAAGAAGAACGTGCTCGGCTGGGACGCGCTGCTGTTCGTGTTGATTGGGCTCACGATTTCAATGTCGGTGTTGAGCGTCGGGCCTTTGGTGACTTTCGGATTCCTGCTGCTGCCAGCACTCGCGGCGCATCTCCTGGCCAATACCATGCGCCAGTTTGCGATTCTCGCGTCAGCGATTGGAAGCGTCGCTGCCGTCGTCGGATTCTACATCGCGTATCGCTGGGATCTGCCTGTTGGCCCGACGGATGTCGCGCTGCTGGGATTGCTCTATGGAGCCGCGCTGGTGGTGAAAAAGTTGTTTCTCGAACGCACTTCGGCGAAGTGATGTTTATCTCGGTGGCGGACGCGAATGGATGCTAACTGCGCCCGTTCGAACACTTCACATAAGTTCAATTCCACCTCTGGATGAGCAATTTTTCAAAGTGTGTGATTCGCAGAAAAAAACCCTTGTGAAACTTTTCACGTTCCGGCAACGTCTCGGCCTCTTCCGACATTCAGTCGGGTTTTCAGTTGAAGTTTGAGGCGCGAAAAGTGTGTTCACGTCGGCCGATTTGATGAAGTCAATGCAACAACTCAGGGCAATTCTGGTAATGCTGGCGGTGGTGGCGATGGTCGCCTTGCCGCTGTCTGGTTGGGCGGCGGACGCGGCGCATGATGCGACGGCAGCGGCAGGTCAGGCAGTCGAAGCGGCGCACGGGGCTGATACGCATGGCGGTGGTGAGCATCACGGTCTGCCTACCGCGGCGCCGCAGTTTCATCTGGGGCCTTTGATTGTCACCAACTCCATGATTCTCACTTGGATCGTTGCTATCGGAATCATCGCCTTCGCCCGAGTTGCGACTAAGAACATCCAGCAGGTTCCGGCGGGTGCGCAGAACTTTTGGGAGTGGTTGGTCGAAGGGCTCTATGGATTCCTAGAAGGAATCATTGGGCACGACTTGGTGAAGAAGACGTTTTGGTTCTTTGCGACGCTCTTCATCTTCATTCTCTTTACGAACTGGTTCAGTTTGATTCCCGGCGTCGGCACGATTGGTTGGGGAACGCCGGACGCCAACGGTCATCTTCATCACATTTCGCGCCCGATTCTTCGTGGTGTGAATGCGGATCTGAACATGACGCTCGCGATGGCCATGGTTTTCTTCGCCTGCTGGACGGTATGGGCGCTGCAGGCCAATGGGCCTGGCGGATTCCTGATGCACATCTTCGGTCCCAAGGGCGATACGACGGGTGCGTTGAAAGTCCTGATGATTGTCGTATTCCTCGCGGTTGGCGTGCTGGAGGTTGTCTCCATCGTCTTCCGCCCGGTTTCGCTGAGCTTCCGTCTCTACGGAAATATTTTCGCAGGTGAGAACATGTTGGAAACGATGGCGCTGATGGGTGGCACCTATTTTGGGTGGCTGCTCCCGCTGCCGTTCTACGCGATGGAGTTGCTGGTCGGCTTGGTGCAAGCGCTCGTGTTCATGTTGCTTACCGCAGTGTTCACCCTCCTCATTTGCACGCATGATGAAGAGAGTCATGGACATGGTCACGGTCACGAAAAGGCCGCCCACTGAAAGATTTCAGCGGCGGGACCGTGGCAAGACTGCGGGCGTCGCTGAGAGACAACTAAAAGGAAACACATATGTTGATGCCATTACTCGCTGAATTGACCGGAAACCTGCACGTTGCCGCTGCTGCGGCTGGCGCTGCGATTGGCGTCGGTATGATCGGCATGAAGGCCTCCGAAGCGGTTGGTCGGAATCCTGGCGCTGCTACGAAGATTCTCGTGCAAGCCATTCTGAGCACCGCCTTCGCTGAAGGTATCGTGTTCTTCGCGATCTTCCTCGCGAGGTAAACAATCTCAGGCGCGGGGCTGAAACCCCGCGCCTGAACATGGCATCACGAAAAGTTTAGTTCACTATGCATCAGACCTTGTTCTTCGCCGCCGCGGGAATCGGCGACATCGCCAAACAGACTGGCGATCAGTTCGGCTTCAACACCTCGTTGTTCATCTCGCAGGTGGTCAGCTTCTGCATCGTGGCGTTCTTGCTGCATCGCTTTGCCTACAAGCCGATCTTGACGGTGCTGGAACAGCGCCGCCAGACCATCGCCAAAGGTTTGGCTGATGCGGAGCAGATCAAACGCGATCTCGCGAATGCGCAGGCCAAGTCCCAAGAGCTGATCAATCAGGCCAGCACGCAGGCGAACAAGATTATCGAAGAAGCCCGCGCCGCCGCCGCTAAGGTCACTGAGACCGAGACGCAGAAGGCGGTCGCTGCAGCACAGGATATCATTAACAAGGCGCGCCAGTCGAATGATGCTGAGCTCGCCCGGATGAAGTCCGAGCTGCGCAAGGAAATCGGAACGCTCGCGGTGAAGGCGGCGATTCAGGTCACTGGCAAGGTGCTCACGCCGGAAGATCAGCGTCGTCTGGCCGAGGAAACCAATCGTCAGCTGGCTGCCTAGTCGATTTCGAAATCGCCGACCTGCATGAAGATTTCCAAACAAGCCCGCCGCGACGCGAAGCATCTCTTCCTGACATGCCGCACCAATGGCGTGCTCGAAGATGCGAAGGTTCGTCAGGCGGTGCAGTCGGTGATCGCGCAGAAGCCGCGCGGTTACGTGGCGATTCTTTCCCACTTTCAGCGTTTGGTGAAGCTGGACATTGATCGCCGCTCGGCCCGCGTCGAAAACGCGGTGGAGACGGCGCCCGAGTTGAAGGAAAGCATCAAGGCCAGTCTCGCTCGTCGTTATGGACAGGGATTGCAGGTGGAATTCGCGGTGAACCGCGAGCTGATCGGCGGCCTTCGTGTGAAGGTCGGCAGTGATGTGTATGACGGCAGCGTGCAGGCGCGCTTGAACAGTTTGGCGGAAAGTCTTTAAGACCCCAGTGATTATTTGAAATAGAGCTATGAGTTCGATTCTCCAGGAAATTGAAGCGCAAATCTCCGGCCTTAAAACGTCGGTGACCAAGCAGAACGTCGGCATCGTCCGCGAAATCTCCGACGGCGTGGCCAAGATCGAAGGCCTGACCGAGGCGATGCTCAACGAGATGCTCGATTTCGGCAACGGTGTCATCGGCATCGCGTTGAACCTCGAAGAAACCGAGGTCGGCGCCATTGTTTTGGGTGACTACCTGAGCATCCGCGAAGGCACCGAGGTCAAGACCACCGGCAAGTTGCTCTCTGTGCCGGTTGGCAAGGGATTGCTCGGCCGCGTGGTTGACACGCTTGGTCGTCCGGTGGACGGCAAGGGGCCGATTAAGGAAGACGCTTTCTATCCGGTCGAAAAAATCGCTCCGGGCATCATCAAGCGCAAATCCGTGAGCCAGCCGCTCCAGACGGGCATCATGGCGATCGACGCGATGATTCCGGTTGGCCGCGGTCAGCGCGAATTGATCATTGGTGACCGTTCGACGGGCAAGACCACGATCGGCGTGGACACGATGATCAACCAGGCGCGCATCAACAAGCAGAACGCGAACGAAGCGGGCTTCCGTCCGGTTTACAACATCTACGTCGCAGTCGGCCAGAAGCAGTCCAACATCGCGCGCGTCATCGCCGAGTTGGAAAAGGCGGGCGCGATGGAATACACCATCATCGTGGCTGCTGGTGCTGATGCTCCAGCCGCTGCGCAGTATCTCGCGCCGTTCGCCGGTGCGTCGATGGGCGAATGGTTCATGGATAACGGCATGGATGCGCTCATCATCTATGATGATCTTTCCAAGCAGGCGGTTGCCTACCGTCAGGTGTCGCTCGTTTTGAAGCGCCCGTCCGGCCGCGAAGCGTATCCGGGTGACGTCTTCTATCTCCACAGCCGTTTGCTCGAACGTTCCGCCCGTGTGAACGAACGCAGTGGCGGTGGTTCGTTGACCGCCTTGCCGATCATTGAGACGCAGGCGGGCGACGTTTCGGCCTACATTCCGACGAACGTCATCTCGATTACGGATGGTCAGATTTATCTCGAAACCGACTTGTTCTACCAAGGCGTGCGTCCGGCGATTTCCGTCGGTCTCTCCGTCTCTCGCGTCGGTTCCGCTGCGCAGATCAAGGCGATGAAGCAGGTCGCCGGTCGTATCAAGGGTGACCTCGCCCAGTACCGCGAACTCGCGGCCTTTGCGCAATTCGGTTCCGACCTCGATGCGAAGACGCAGGGCATTCTCGAGCGCGGCAAGCGCATCGTGGAGCTGTTCAAGCAGAACCAATACAATCCGTTGCCTGTCGAAGTGCAGGCGACGATTCTGTGGACGATGCAGAACGCCTTCCTCGATGACGTGCCGGTCGAGAAGGTGAAGGATTTCCAAAACAAGTTGACCGAGTTCCTCTCGAACCGGAAGCAGGCTCTCCTCGACCGCGTTCGCAAGGAAGGCGCCATCAACGATGCCCTCGCGGCGGACTTGAAGGCGGCGGTCAGCGAGTTCAAGCAGACCTATCGTTAAGCCCTAAGCTCTCATGCCGAGCACACGCGACATCCGCCGACGCATCAAGTCGGTCAAGAACACAGCGCAGATCACGAAGGCCATGCAAATGGTCGCGTCGTCGAAGATGCGCAAGGCGCAGCTGGCCGCTTTGGCGGGCCGCCCTTACGCCACCTTGATGAACGATGTGCTCTCGGCTGTGACCGAAGGCGCGGGTGAGTTCACGCATCCGCTGATGGAGGTGCGCGGCGGCAAGAAGCGCGCGGTGATCCTCGTCAGCACAGACAAGGGACTTTGCGGCGCGCTCAACTCGAACTTGCTGCGTGAAGCGGGCAAGCTCGACAAGGACACAACTGTTTACATCTGCGCTGGCAAAAAGGGCGCGCAGTTCATCTCCCGAACGAAGCGGAATCTCGCGGCGGAGTTCACCTATAAGGACAACCCGATGTTCTCGGAGGCGCGTGCCATTTCCAGGTTCGCCCAGGAGATGTTCCTCAGTGGTGAGGTGGATCGCGTGGATGTCCTCTATACGAACTTCATCAACACGCTTACCCAGAAGCCCGACCTGCGTCCATTGCTGCCCATCGGGCAGATTCACGCGTTGGAAGCCGGGGTGGATGGTCATGGCGATGGCGGTCAGTTGAAGAAGAGCGAGCTCGAATACCTCTTTGAGCCGGATCCGACCGCAGTGTTGGGCAACCTCCTGCCGCACTACGTCAATTTTCAGGTCTATCAATTCCTCCTCGAAGCCAAGGCGTCTGAGCACAGCTCGCGCATGGTGGCGATGAAGAACGCGACGGACAACGCCAAGCAGCTCATCAAGGACCTCACGCTCGAATACAACAAGCTGCGTCAGGCGAACATCACGAAGGAACTTTTGGAAATCACCACCGCCCAGATGGCGATGGGTTAATTCTCAGCACGCATGAACAAAGGCAAAATCGTTCAAATCATCGGCCCGGTCGTGGACGCGGAGTTCACGACGCAGTTGCCGGCCATCTACAACGCTCTGACGGTCGAATACGACCTGCCAGGGCAGGGCAAGACCAAGCTGACTCTCGAAGTGCAACAGCACCTCGGCGACAACTGGGTTCGCGCCGTCGCCATGAGCACCACTGAAGGTCTCAAGCGCGGCATGGAGCTCATCGATGCGGGCGGGCCGATCGCCATGCCTGTCGGTCAGGCGGTCATGGGTCGCGTGTTCAACGTGACAGGCGAAGCTGTCGACGAGCAGGGTCCGGTCAAGGCTGACAAGTATCTCTCCATCCATCGCTCCGCTCCTCCGCTGGTGGACCAGTCCACCTCGCCGCAGGTGCTGACCACCGGCATCAAGGTCATTGATCTCATCTGCCCGTTCTTGAAGGGTGGCAAGGTCGGTGCGTTCGGTGGCGCCGGCGTCGGCAAGACTGTCGTCATCATGGAGCTGATTAACAACATCGCGAAACTGCACGGCGGCATCTCGATGTTCGCAGGCGTCGGTGAGCGCACCCGCGAAGGCAACGATCTCTACAACGAAATGATCGAAGCCAACGTCATCAAGACCAAAAAGGACGCCAAGGGGCATCCGATGGTCGATGACAAGGGCCTGCCGATTCTCGAAGAAGGATCCCGCATCGGTCTGGTGTATGGCCAGATGAACGAACCACCGGGCGCCCGTCTCCGCGTCGCGCTCTCCGCGCTCGCCGTGACCGAGTACTTCCGCGACGAAAAGAATCAGGACGTGCTCCTGTTCGTCGACAACATCTTCCGTTTCTCGCAGGCCGGTTCCGAGGTGTCCGCGCTCCTCGGCCGCACGCCGTCGGCGGTCGGTTACCAGCCGACGCTCGCCGCGGAAATGGGTAACTTGCAGGAACGCATCACTTCGACGAAGAAAGGTTCCATCACCTCCTTCCAGGCGGTGTACGTGCCCGCGGATGACTTGACCGACCCCGCGCCGGCGACGACGTTCGCGCACTTGGATGCGACCATCGTTCTCGAGCGTTCCATCGCTGAGTTGGGCATCTTCCCGGCTGTCGATCCGCTCGCGTCGAACTCCCGCGCGTTGACTCCCGACATCGTTGGCGAAGAACATTACAACGTTGCCCGCGGCGTGCAGAAGGTGCTCCAACGCTACAAGGATCTGCAGGACATCATCGCGATTCTGGGCATGGACGAGCTTTCTCCTGAAGACAAGCTCACAGTTTTCCGTGCGCGTAAGATTCAGCGTTTCCTCAGCCAGCCGTTCACCGTCGCGCAGGTCTTCACCGGTCGCGAAGGCAAGCAGGTGCCTGTGGCGGAAACGGTCCGCGCCTTCAAGGAAATCCTCGAAGGCAAGCACGACGACGTCGCCGAAGTGAACTTCTACATGAAGGGCGGCATCGACGAGATCAAGGAAGGTTGATCCGCGCTGAATCATGGCCACGCTGAAACTCGAAATTGTCACGCCCGAGGCGAAGATTTACTCCGCCGACGTAGACATGGTCACGCTGCCCGGCGTGGAAGGCGAAATGGGAATCTTTCCGATGCACGTCCCGTTGATGACCCAGGTGGTCGCGGGGGAACTGGTCGCCCGGAAAGCCGGACAGGACCATTTCCTCGCCATCGGCGAAGGCTTCGTGGAGATCACTGGGGATCGCGTCGCGGTGATGACCGACATGGCCATCAAGTCCGACGACATCGACGAGGCGAAGGCTGAAGAAGCGCGAAAACGCGCCGAGGCCCGGTTGTCGGAGAAGCTCAGCGACGAGGAGACCGCCTCAGTTCAGGCGTCGCTCATGCACTCGCTGGCTCAACTCAAGGTGAAGCGCCGTCAGCGCTAGCATTCAGCGCCTGTTTTCGACGCCCGCGCAACCTCGTGGACTCGAGTTTGCCGGGCGTTTTGTTTTGGAACGTTTATCCTGATGCCTTTAGACCTTCCGCGTAACGGTTTGACTTGGCCTCAATGGAACCCTAGCTTTCTCCCGCATGTTGGTTTCCCAACCCAGCCCCAAAGTTGCCTCCAGTCCGGCACCCCCAGCCATGGATAACAATTTGGCGTGGAAGCACATCATTGCGCCGGCGGAACCATTCCTGCGTGCCGTGGTGGAGCGATTGGGTGACCAGATCAATGAGTTTGAACGCGACATTGCGGTCTACGCGGAATACGCGCTGACCAATCAGGGCAAACAGCTCCGGCCAGCCTTGGTGGCGTTAAGTGGTGGGGCGACCGGCAAGATCGGCGAGCCGCATGTGATGGTGGCGGTAATCATCGAAATGGTTCACTTGGCCACGCTGGTCCATGACGACGTCATGGATGAGGCCCGGATTCGCCGCAGCCGGCCAACCCTTGCGGCCAATTGGGGTAACGAAATATCCGTTCTTCTGGGGGACTGCTTGTTCGCCCATGCGTTGAAGCTCGCCGCTGGTTTTCCGACCACGGAGATCTGCCGGGCGGTGGCCGCGGCGACCAACACGGTGTGCTCGGGTGAAATTTTGCAGACCCAGCGCCGAAGAAATTTTGAACTTTCCCGCGCGGAATATTTCAAAGTCTTACAGATGAAGACCGGCGAGCTGTTTGCGCTCTCGTGTGATTTGGGCGCGTATCTTAGCGGAGCTGGCGGAGTGCAAAGGAGTGCGTTGCGTCAGTATGGCATGTCCATCGGCACTGCTTATCAGGTGTACGATGACTGCCTCGATTTGTTTGGCTCCGAAGCGGTCGTCGGCAAGAGCCTCGGTACCGACATGGCCAAAGGCAAATTGACCCTTCCGGTGTTGCTTGCGCTGGAGCGCGCTTCCGCCGGCGAGCGGGAACGGATCAAGTCGATGGTCGTCGACTGGAAGCCGGAGTTTCTTCCCGAGATGGTCGGATTGCTGCAGAAACATCAAACGCTGGAAGATTCGCGGCGGGCCGTGACGGAACACCTCGATTTCGCCCGCGCCCAGCTTAAGGCCTTGCCTGATTCGGAAAACGCCGTGGGTCTGAGCGCCCTGGCGGATTACCTGGCGCATCAAACCGAGTCCCTTGGTGCCCGCGGCTGATGCCGTATGAGCGAAGCGGCTCCATCGCGGGTAACGCCTGAAGCTCCGGCGATGGAACGATCCGTTCCGGATGTTCCCCCCACCGATACTACTGAGGACTTGATCCTTGTGCAGCGGGCGCAGCAGGGGAACATGGTCGCCTACGACGAACTGGTCCGGCGCTATCAGGAGCGCGTCTACGCGACGATCTATCACATGACGGGCAATCATGAGGATGCCGTGGATCTCGCGCAGGAGGCATTCATCAAGGGATTTCAGGCCCTGAAATCTTTCAAGGGCGACTCCAGCTTCTACACGTGGGTCTACCGCATCGCGGTCAATAAGACGATCAACTTCCTCAAGTCGCGCAAGAACAAGTCGCATCTCAGCTTGAACGCGATGGATTTCAATGCGGAGCACGATCCGGACATGGTCAGTCTGGTGTCCGAGAACACTCCGCGACGCGACGCTGGATTGAGCGAGTTGCAGGGGAAGCTGAATGAAGCGATGCTGAAGCTCTCTCCAGTGCATCGTTTGGTGGTGACGTTGCACGACGTGCAAGGACTGGCGCACGAGGAGATTGCCAGCATCATGGACTGCAATGTGGGCACGGTGCGGTCACGGTTGTTTTACGCGCGACAACAACTTCAGGCGTATTTGTCTGATTACCTTAAGTAGTTATGGATGCCGATCAAGACAAGCAAAGCGAGCTGCAACGAATGCTGGCGGCCAAGAAGCCGGTGGCGCCGCCGCGGCGAGTGCTGAAGGGTTTTTCGGAGGCGGTGATTGACCGGCTGCAGAAGCCGGAGCCGCCGGAGGAACTCACATTTCGAGAACAGATGGCCCGTCTGATCGAGAGCAAGCCGGTTTTGGTTTGCCTGGCGGGCTTGACCGTTTTTGCGTGTCTCGCGGTGGGATTGGTGGCGTCGCTCAGAGTCAGCCCACCAAAGCCCGACATCACGGCGGCGAATCAGGAAGACAAAGTGATTGTGGCACCTCCTCCGTCCCAGGCTGCGAAGCCGATTTCTTCTCCTCCACAGCCGGCGATGGCACTTCCGGCCATTGATCGACCCGCTGTGGTCTCTGAGCCGTTCCCTTACAACGGAACTCGCTTCCAACCTGCACGTCCCACGCCTACGGCAGCCTCCCCGGCCTCAGGCGGCGGCGCGGACAAGTGATTCGACCGGGCGTCCCGAGGCGCGGAGGTGGATTCCTAAACGCGAGTGTTCTCGAACACCAGCACGACTCCGTCACGAGTGAATTGCAGAGTCTTGCCGTCGATTTGAGCGTCCAGATCGATGTTTTGATCGTTGTCCCGGATGGTCAGAACGTATTTGCCGTCGACATTTTTCCAGCTGCCCTTCGTGATCTTTGGTGCCTTGTCGCCTGACGCCGCGTGCTTCAATTGCGCCTTGTGATCGACAGTGGTGGTGAGGATCGACTTCAGGAACGTCGCCGCCAGATAGCGTCGCAGCCTGGTCAACTCGGCGGAACCCATGTTGACCTTCTTGCGACGGGTGGCGTTGACCGAAGCTTTGTAGTCGAATTCCCAATGGCCGAGGATGCGTTCCTCGTCGTACTTCGGGGACTTGCCGGTCTCGAGGTAAACCTTCAGGTCTTTGAAGTCGCCACCCAGCATGCCGAGGACGTTGGTGACAACATCTTGATTCTCGATGAGAGGCTTCACCTTCTCATGGTTTACAAAACTTCCGAACGTCAGCGCGCCTTTGAGCCAGTCGCCCTGGAAGCCTGTGTCCGAAAGTCCGGTGAACTGATCGTTTTCGCCAATCAGCAGGAAGGGAGGATAGTTGGCGAGCCGACGTTGCAAAAGCGGCGTGTGAAAGATGTTCGCCACCACGTCCGCGCCGTCGTAGTAGAGTTCCGACTTGGGCATGAACGGCGCGACGGCCTTCGTCATGCCCGTGGTGTTCATGTCGTCGCTGACACGATTCACGAGGCGCATGGCCCAGCTATCCTCCTCCGAGGATGCCACCTGAACGGTCAGGTAACCGAGGGAGTAGATGAAGGTGCCGATTACCAACACGTAGATGAAACCGTTCGCCACACCGACCGAGGCGCCGACGCGGGCGTTCATGCGCTCAAAGAGCAGGCGCTGGGTGTCCGAGGTCTTGTACTTGTAGTAAGTGTCCACCTTCTTGTGCACCGCGATCGCCCCCAGCTTGAAGGCCACAAGGACAATAAGAAATCCGACGATGGGCGCGAGGAAGGCGATCATGACCGGGTTCTTCACGCCAAAGATGGCGAGCAGCGGTCCGAGCAATGAACCCAGAGGGCTGGCGAGCAGCGCGGCCAGGAGCAGGGCCAGCAAGGAGAACGCGGCGCGCAAAGCACCTTGGTAGTAACCGACAATTCCGACGCAGATGACGGTGAACAAGGCAATCGACCAAAGGATCATGCGGCGAACCTACGGATCGGCAGCCTGAAAATCACGCAGAATTTTGGAGGAAATGCTTCCGACTAGAACAGCCGCCCGCCGTCACCACAAGAACGACTTTTGCTCGGCAAGAAGATTATCGCCATCCCACAACGTCGCCCGCCACGCACTGAGTTCTCCGAAGTTTCGGTAAGCGTCGCCGGAGAGGGAAACTTTGGTCCACGAGGTGAACAGGCCACGATACTTCACCGGCGTTTCGATGGTGGCCTTGGTGCCGAGCTTGCCACGATTGCCGCGGAGTTCGATTCGCAAAACAGCGCGCGTGGTGTCGCGCGATCCCCATTGGACGGCGAACTGCAGCCCGGAACGCTTTTCGGGACTGTTGCGGAGCAGGGCCTGATATGCGTCGCGTTCGTAGAGACTCGGGTTGAGGGCGACGCGTCCCTGAAGGTCGGTGAACTGAGGTAGCACTTTGACGATGCGGGCCGTGGCTGCGGGCAGGTTTGAGGCGAAACCGAGCAGGAGGAAGGCGATCAAGGTGACAACAGTGGTGCGCACGGAGGAACATTAAGCAGGCTCCGCTGCCGAGCTCAACCCGGATGTTCAGCGAATGAATGGAGTCGGGCTGTTCGTCCTTCGAGCATTCGAGTGTGCAAACTCCTCAAGGGAAGGCTCGTTCCGCCGATCAAGATGAGGGCAGTGATTGGGAATTGATGTGTAATTTGGTGACTGGTGCGAATGGGGCAAAATAAGTGAATGAAGATTCTGGTCGCAGAAGACGATGCAGTCGCGAGGCTTTTCCTGAAAGCCACGCTGCAAGGCTTCGGACACGAGGTGATTCTCTGCAATAACGGGCGCCTGGCTCTTCAGGCCTTTGCGGAGCACCACCCGTACATTGTCATCAGTGACTGGATGATGCCGGAGATGGACGGCTTGGAGCTGTGTCAGAAGATCCGGGAAATGGAGCTGGAGCACTACACCTACTTCATTCTTCAGACGGCGCGGAGCAGCCGGCAGGATTTCCGGTTGAGCATGGACGCCGGCGTGGATGACTTTCTTTCGAAGCCGATCGATCGCGAGGATTTGTTCATTCGCCTGCGCGTGGCGGAACGCATCATTCACCAGCGACTGGAGACGGAGGGGAAGATTCGACTGCTCGCTCGATTTCCGGCGGACAATCCGAATCCCGTGCTGCAAGTTGACCGCGATTTCCGAATCGTCTACGCGAATGACGCCAGCCTGCCGCTCTTGAGCCAGTGGCAATGCGTGGTGGGCGGGTTTGTGGCTCCGGAATTGCGCCGGCTTGCGGAAGCGCTGCATACGACGGGTCAGCGGCAGGAGGTCGAAGTGACCTGCGCCAATCGCATCTATTCCTTCTCCAGCACCTCGGTCTCGCCCGAAGGCGTCGCGTATCTTTATGGGCATGACGTCACGGAGCGGAAACAGGCTGAACAGGAATTGATCTCGCTGAAGAACCAGGCCGAGGAAACGGCGCTGCATGATCAGCTGACGGGACTTCCGAATCGTCGCCTCTTTGAAGAGCGTTTGCAGCAGGAGACGGCGCGTGCGTTGCGAATGGGGACCAAAGTGGCGGTCGTCATGGTTGACATCGACAACTTCAAACAGATCAACGACGGATATGGACACCAGGTCGGAGATGAAGTGATCGTCACTGTCGCCCACACGTTGAAGGCGCGGTCGCGCACGACGGACACGGTTTGCCGCTGGGGCGGCGACGAGATGGTGCTGTTGATTACCGATTTGGAGGATCGCGCCAGCGTCGCCGCCGTATGCACCAAGCTGACCCGCGCGGTGAAACAGCAAACGGTGAAAGCTCACATGGCGGCCGCGGTGTCGCTGAGCATGGGCTCCGCGTTGTTCCCGGATGATTCCGGGGAACCAACGCTGTTGATGCAGCAGGCGGATTATGCGCTCTATGTCGCGAAGGCGGATGGGCGGGATTGCTGGCGTGAATTCAAGGGGTTTCCAAATGGTCACGACGCGAAGGGCAAGGCCGACCTGTTCATTCGGCTGTCCAACGCTGTCGCGGAGAATGGGATTACCACGTTCTATCAACCGCTGATTGCGACCGATGATCTGTGTGTTGTGGGAGTGGAAGCCCTGGCCCGCTGGCATGACGAGAAGTATGGCTGGGTTTCTCCCGATGTGTTCATCCCTCTCGCCGAGGAGAAAGGGCTGATTCTTCAACTCGGGAATCTGGTCGTGGTTCAGGCTCTCGACTGCCTCGCGGACTGGCGGCGGCGTGGATATCAACTCACCGTCTCCATCAATCTCTCGAAGCGGCAGCTGTTGCATTCGGAGTTTCTGCCGAGCCTTGAAGCGCTGATGAAGGAACGGGAGCTCAAACCCGAGTGGGTGATCCTCGAGATCACCGAACGGCAGTCTATTCTCGGACAGATCGCCGGACGGAAGCGGCTGCAGGAACTGGCGGACGCCGGTTTCAGAATCTCCATTGACGATTTTGGCTCGGGCTATTCCTCGTTTGATCTGGTGGGTGAAGCCGCCTTCAGCGAGCTCAAGATTCATCTCGGGCTGATTCGCCTGACGCACACGACGCGTGGTCGTCGCATCGTGCAGGCGATTGTTGAGATGGGGCGATCGCTCAACCTGAAGGTCGTTGCCGAAGGCGTGGAGGACCAGGTGACGCAAGCCATGCTCACGGCTTTGGGCGTCGACAAGCTTCAGGGTTACCTGTTCTCGAAACCGGTGGAACCCGCCGCCTTCATTCAATTCATGGAGAGCTACGCGGCCAAGGCGGGACCGCGTCGCGCCGCGTAGGCGGAGATCAAATCAGGGAGTGTTCATCGCGAAGGGGAAATCGCCTCTCCGCCGGATGCCGTCGGTCTTCAGTGAACGATCGTCGGTGTTATGAAGATCACCAGCTCGGTCCGACGTTTGTTCTCAAACGTTCCACGGAACGGATAGCCAATCACCGGAATATCGCCCAAGACCGGCACGCGGCGTTCCGTCTTGTGGCGTTCGTTTTGAATGAGGCCGCCGATGATCACCGTGGAATTCTCCCGCATGCGCACGAGGGACGAGGTTTGCTTGATGTCGACCTCGGGGGCGGTGGCTCCGTCAGGACCGGACACGCTGTCTACGAGCCGAGTGATCACCGGTGAGATGTCCATGGTGATCCAGCCGTCATCCGAGATTTGCGGAGTCAGCGAGAGGACGGTGCCGATGGTGATCGATTGCACTTCGACGTCGGTGGTCGTCTGCGAAGATGTGCCGGTGGTGGCGATGACGGACTTCCGGAAGAACGGCTTCTCCGTGCCGACTTTGATCATTGCCGCCTGATTGTTCAGGGTGCGGATGCGCGGTTGTGAAACGACCTCCAGGCGACCTTGCTGCTTCAGCGCATCAAGAACCACGCGGCTCTCGTCCTTGGTCACGGCGAGGGAAAGCGCGGGCGCGCCTGGAGAGAGGCCGCCGAGGGGATTGTCCACAATCAATCGCGAGGTCGGAAAACCGCCTGGGACGCCGCCGCTGGAGATGGCCCACTTCTCAAGGCTGCCGGTGACGTTCTGCCAGTCGATGCCGAGGTGGAATTCGTCATTGAAGACGACTTCATAGATCTGCGCTTCGAGATCGACCTGGAGATGGAGCGTGCGTTTGATTTGTTTTACGTATTCGCCGATGCGGCTGACGTTCGCCTTGTGGTCCGTCACCATGATCGTTCCGACCATCCGGTTGATGGCGAGCTTGCCGGTG
Source organism: uncultured Bifidobacterium sp. (assembly GCA_964491875.1). GTDB lineage: Bacteria > Verrucomicrobiota > Verrucomicrobiia > Limisphaerales > JADJPG01 > JADJPG01. The sequence goes on along the minus strand of CAZBIC010000040.1, from coordinate 36,849 downwards.
GGGGTCAGCAATGATTTCAGCTGTTCTTCGAGCTCATCCCAAAACTTGATGTTGTCGGTCTTGCTGATCGAGACGCTAGTGCTATCGCCGCCGCTTCCGCCGGAAGCTCCGCCGCTGGAGGTGGCGGATCCGGAGCTCCCGCTGGAGCTGGAGGAAATGTTCGCGGAGGTGCTGCCGTTGCCGCTGCGGTTCAGGCGGACGTAGTCGACGTTGAAAAACTCTGTCTTGGTTTTGCGCACGCGGATTAAACCGCCGTCGAGTTCGGCAAAGTAGTTGAACGTGTCGAGGATCGCGTCCATCGACTTGTCGAGAGTCAGGTTGCGGAAATCGACTGTTAACTGCCCGGTGATGTCGGGATCGGGAACGATGTTCAGGTCATTGCTCCGGGCGAAGAGGGCGAGAGCATCCCGCACCTCGAGATCCTTGGCGCTGAAAGAGTATAGTTTCCCCGCCGGAATACCGGCGCCTTTGGCGGCCAGTGCGGTGGAGGACAGCGTTTTGTCGGGGGCCGTCGGGAGCGGGCCGGGTCTCGTGGTGGAAGGTTCCGCTGCGGGCGCGAGCGAGCTGGTGAGGCGCAAGGGCGGGCGCGAGGCGGGAGACGCTCCTGGCGGAGTCAGCCATCCCGCCTGGTCCTTCTTCCTGCTCCCGGTCGTCTCGCAGCCGGTCATGAGAACAGCGAGAGCGAGGGCGCCAGCGTGGTTCAGGAGATTGGCTCTTCGCGTGTGAAGTATCATAAGGACTACGGTTTCGTTCTTGCGGACGGCGGTCCGCCGAGTGCAGCAGGTAGATCGGCGTTTGCGGCCCTCTCTGTAGGGGGTTTCGGGGGCGGGGTGTTTGGGTTGAGATCCAGGACCAGGCTTCCCGACGGACCGCTCAGTCGGACTTGCCGTGGATGAATCTGCTCTACGCGATAGCCGGAGACGCTCTCTCCTTCGCGCAGGATGGCATGGTTGATGACGGCGTAGGGTTCCCGGCCACCGAGACTGGTCGCCTGCAGCTGGAACACGGGCGGGAGGGATGGTTCGTCACGCTTCGAGATCGGCTCGGCCACAGGCGGCGGCACTACCGTCGGCGCAAACGGATCCCGGGCGCTCGCGTCGATGGGGTACAATTCGCGCCAGGGCTGGGCCGCCAGGGAGGCGAAGGCCGGTCCGGGAATATGATACTGGCCTTCCACTTCAATCGGGGCGGCGTGCGCGGGCGTGCGCGCGTTCACGGTGCGAAAGTGGAGATGGGGAAGCTTCACGAAATTCGCCGCCACGCTGGCCACGGCGATGATCGCGAGGGCGCTGACGACGGTTTTATTTTGGAGAAGTTTCCGCATGGGGGTTCAGGCTGAAAAAGTGAATCCGGACATCGGCGCGCTGAATGCCCGAGGCGTCCGCATGGACGGTGAGGGATGCTATCTCGGCGCGCTTTTCCAGGGCGGATACTGCTTGGAGCCAGCGGAGCAGGGGATTGTAGAGGCCGGGAGTGATCACACGGTCGGGGTGGAGGTGAAACACCACCGGATGCAGCTCGAGATTCGTCAACGTATTGGCAAACGTCTGCACCTGCTGCATCGAGCGCTCACAGCGCCAGCCTTCCTTGCGTGCTGCCGTCTCCAGGGTGAAGAGCAACGGCAGGATCTCCTTACGGCTTCCGACGAGGCCGGCTTTCAACTCCTCCACGTTCTGCTGGAGGCGTTGCAGATCAGATGCCGTGAAGTTTGTGCCTCCCGGCGGTCCGCCGCCGAGCGCGAGCGCGCGAGCGCTGACGGTGAGAAAACGCTCTCCCACTGGACGTCTCACGCCGAGAGCCCAGACGAACAGAACGAGGGAAATGGCCGTTAGCGTCCAGGCCCATCGCGGGCGTGTGACGGCGTTGACGAACCGCTCGACGGTGGAGGTCGGGCGCGATGGTCGAGGCGCGAGGGAGACCCGGACTGGCGCGGCGGGAGTTGCTTCCGGGGTGCCGCCAGGGTTGGGGGAAGGTAGTTCTACTCTCACTGGATGACTCCGTTGACAAAGACCGGCGTTTCGAACGCCCGTGGACTCGCGCCGATTCCAAGCGCGGCGGAAGTCTCCGCATCGCCGCGGAACATTCGCTGGTAACTGCTGTCTGTGATCTTGACCCGGAACGGTCCCTTCTCGAGATCGCGATCGAACTCCTCCAGCCACGTGACGAGGTCGGTTTCGTCCTTCTGGGCGGCGCCTTTGAGTGACAATCTCCAGCCGCCGTTCGATTCTTCGATCGACAATTCCGTGAGCCGCAAGGACGGCGGGAGTTGGGAGGGCAGATGGCGCGCAAACAACTCGATGACGGGCGGGTCGTTGGTGCTGCCCACCATGGACATGATGCCGCGGAGACGGCGCGCTTCCCGTTGCCTGGACGCCATGCCGGCGAGAGCCTCTGCCTCGAGTTGCAGCTTTTGCTCGGCCGCCTGCGCGGTGCGCTCACGCGCGTGGACCTGGGTCTCGACGCGAATGGTGGTGATGATGGAAGCGATGAACACGGCGGCGATTCCCGAGGCAAGCAGGGCACGCCGAGCCAGCGCGTGGCTGCCAGTGTGGCGGGCGAAATTCAGCGGCGCTCGGGTGGACAATTGGGTCGCCAGTTGTAATACCCGCGGGCTTTCGCCGGTCTCTGGCGTTTCGGCTACTTTGAGGCCCGCGCGAATCGGAGCCGCCTTCAACGCCGGATACAACTCACGGCCGGAGATGAAGAGGTGGTTGACGAGTGCGCCGAATTGTTGCTGCGCGTAGTGGAGTGTGCGGTTGATCTCCTGGGCCGCACGTTCGACTTGGGAGGCGGTGTTGCTGCCGAGGGCGACGGTGCGGGAGAAGAGGAGCTTTCCGTCGGGGCGGCCGAGCAGGAGATTCATCGAATCGCCAATCGTGCTGGCAAGGACGATGACTTCCGAGGGCGGAGCGGGCAATTCGCTTAGTTGCGGAGCGAGGACGGCGGCGGCGGGCCAGAGCGCGTCGAGGTGAAGCCCGTGGTCGGCAAAGGCGGCGTTCAGCCCGTTGACCAGCGACCGGGGCAGCAGTGCGAGAAGATGCCGGTGCTGGCCCTTGGCTTCGGGCAGTTCGAGGTGCGCGTGCGCCGCCGGCTCATCGAAGAACTGGTTTTGAGCGACGAGACGTTCGAGAAGTTTTCCGAGTAACCTGCCTTTGGCAGGTGGCGCTTCCTGGACGTGGAAGAGGAGATTTCGGTGATCGAGAACGACGATTGCCTTCTGGCCGCGATAGCCCGTTTCCCGAATCGCTTCCCCGAGAGCCGTGGTGAACTCGGCGACGGTCTGAACAGGGGCAGGGGAAGTCCAGCCGGTTCCGGCGGAACCAGTGGCGAGGTTGACGGCGTGAAAATGGCCGTGCAACCAGGTGATGCCTAGTAGTTGCTTTCCCATGACGAGGTACGTTGATGAACTGTCGCGTCCCGAGGTCAATCGGATGGAACGGGAATCGGTCAAGGACCAATCGGCGGGCCGGGCGGTGCCGCCTAGCTATTGAACAATGGAGATGTTGTCGAAAGTGGCCGTTGCCACCGAACCGTCGTTGAAGCTCGTCACGACCAAGCCGGTTTTTGTGAAACCCGGCGCGGCTGCATTTCCGGTCAGAAGTGTGGTCCAAGTGCTTCCGTTGAGTGAATAGTAAGCATAGAAGGTATTACCGACCCGCCGAACCCGGACCCATGCAGGAGGATCCACTCCAACGCTGGTGTACGATGAAACAACATTCCCACTGTATCGATATCTTAGGTAGATCCGCTTAGATTGTGAATAGGTGACGGCGAGGTAGTCTGCGTTGGCAGCAGTTGATGCTCGCAACATGACTCCGGCCTCTTTTGACGATGTCCCACTTGAGCTGAGGAAGGTGAGTCTCGCGGTGATCTCTGTATCTCCAGTGCTGTCTTGATAGCCAAAGTGGAACTCGTCGAGGGTTGAGAATCCAGATCCTGAGCCGTTGAGGGTCAAGTTGGTGGCTCCGCACGAAGTGGAACCGGCCGCCCCGACTGAACCAATGTCCGCTGCGATCCATGGGCAGTCCTCTGCTTGAAAGAAGTTCACTGGTCGATTGATTACCCGTCGTCCAAGCGGCGTTCCATCCTTCCTGTAGGCTGCGAGAAGTGTTCCGCGGAGAAAGACGCGTTCCGTCCGGCTGATAATGGACGAGGTGGAGGAATTGTTCACCGTGTAGAGAACGTTCGACATCGTGGCCGTGGAGAACAAATTGGCAAGATTGATGGGCTGGACATGCAGGTGGTTGCCGTTCCCTGTCCACGAGCTGGGCCAGCCCGTCGGCGGTGCTTTTGTCGAGGGATCGTAGACCCAGTTCCAGATGCTGTTGAAGGCGGTGGCGCTTGATGCGACGCCGCCGCTGACGGGAAGCGCAAGGTCTCGCTTGGTGTTGCTAATCAGCAAAGCCCGGCTGTTGGTCCCAATGAGGTTCGTCTGGGCACCTTGCAGTCCATTCGTGTTTTGCGTGTATGGCAGAACGCTCGTGGTCAGCACGGTGTCGAGCAACAGTATGCGTCTCGAATTGGTGTCGCCAGGGAAGGCCGTCCATACCTGTTGAACCAGCGTGGTGTTGAGCCCGGTTGTGCTGGCGACGAACCCCGCCCAGTTGGTCGATGCGGGAATTGCCTGACGAATGCGGATCGCATCTTCGAGCCCCACACGCAATTGCCCCAGAATGCGTTCCTCGTCTTTCCAGAATCGATCGGTGGCCGGTTGCACGAGGGACGGCATCAGCGCGATTCCGGTGACGGATAGTCCGGCCAGAATCAGAATCCACAAAAGCACCGAGTAACCTCCTTGGCGGTTATGGAATCCGCCAGCGATTGCTTTCATAGAGGAAGTTCACGCCCGTTTGAAGGATGTGGGTCAGATCCAGACCTCCGCCGACGTCGCTATCCTTGTACAGCCGGAATCCGGTGCCTTTGAGATAATACGCGTCGATGGCGGCTGATGAATTTAGCGTTCCAATGGCGGCAGTTCCCACTTGGCGTTGCGGATAATTCGTTGGGTAATCCGTGTTGCTGAACGTCACACGCTGGAACAGAGGGGCGAGATTAATTCGTTCGACGTGGAGGTATTCCCCGTTGCCAGTCCAGGAGGAATTCCATCCGCTGGGCGGCGACTTGGTGGAGAGATCGAAGTTCCAGTTCCAAATGGCGTCGAAAACGGACTGACTGGAGGCAACCCCGCTAGACACAGGAATGGTCAGACTGCTTTTGTGGGTGCTGAGTATGATCAAAGTGGCGTTGGCCACCGACGCCGCACCTGTTGAACTTTGCGTCCAGATGGGGCTGGCAGATCCGGCGCCCGGACTGAATGACGGATTGATGAGGTAAACTCGGCCGCTCGAGGAATCGGAAGGGTTGACTCTGCGGACTTCGTCGACGGCCATTCCCGTGTAGTTCGCGATGTTGGTCGTCCACGTTGTCGCTCCGGGAATCGTCTGATTCGCCTCGATGTAACGTACGAGTCCCTCGGCAAGTATTTTGAGAGCTGCCTCTTCCTTGTCTCCATTGGAGCGGCTGATCTGACGGGCGACATTCGGTGTAAGGACTGCGGCAACGATGGTCATGATGGCTAGAACACCAATCATCTCGATCATGCTGAAGGCATGGTCGCGACATTGATTGGTGGAGGGCTTCATGCGGTTTAACGGGCTTCGAGCATGTTGGCGATCGGGAGAAACACGGCGAGGGCGACGGTGCCGACCATGACGATGAGGCCCACGATCATCACGGGTTCGAGAATCGACAGGAGCTTCTTCACCTGGCGAGGCACGATCTCGTTGTAGTAGTCGGCGACGTGTTGAAGCGAGTCGCCGAGGGTGCCGGTGGTTTCCCCGACGGCGACCATTTGCACCATCAGGCGGGAGAAGAGCGGGTTTGCCTTCATCGCCTCGTTCATCTGACGGCCGGAATTGACGCTTGCCTCCACTTCCGACACGGCATCCGCGAGAATCCGGTTTCCCACCAGTTCACGGCACAGGCCGAGCGCATTGAGCAGGGGAATGCCGGCTTGATAGAGGGTCGCGAGGTTCTGCGCGACGCGCGACAGGCAGATGAGATGATGAATCGGTCCGAAGATAGGAACGTTCAGTCGCACGCGATCGATGACGCGGGCGATCCGTTCCGAGACTCGCGGGCCGAACTTGATCACGGCGAGAATTCCGACCAGCGTGAGGCCCACCGCCCAGCCGTGCGCTTTCATGAACTGGCTGATGTCGAGGAACAGTCGCGTGATCCATGGCAGGGGAACTTTGATCTCGGTGAGCACGGTCGCGAACCTCGGGATGAGAAAGGTGAAGACGAGGAAGAAGAACGCGACGGTGGCAAAGAGCACGAACGCCGGATAAAGCAGCGCCTGCCGGATGTCCGCCATCAATCGATCCACCCATTCGAAGTAGCGGCGGAGCTCCGCGCACGTTTCGCCGACGCGTCCGCTGGCTTCGCCGGCGCGGATGAGGTTCGTGACCAGTTTCGGGAAAGTGCGGGGATGACACGCCATCGCCTCACTCAGGACGCAGCCGGCCCTTACCCGCGCGAGGACGTCTTCCTGGATTTCCCGGAAACCGGGATGCGTCTGGTCGGCGAGTCCAAAGGCGAGGGCATCGGCGATCGTGATTCCCGATCGGAGTTGCAGGCTCGTCTGGAGAAAGAACTCGATGAGCACGCGGCGGGGAACGGGCCGGTTGCCGCGAACCCGAGCGGTGGCGGTGGCGCGCGCCGTTCGCTCCTTCGCCTCCGCCAGCCACTGGCCTTGCTTGCGCAGCATCGCATCAAGCGCGGATTCACTGGACGCCTCCATCTGGCCGCGCAGTATCTGGCCGAGGTCGTTGACGGCGGTGTAGTGGTAGAGCGGCATCGGGCGGTTCAGGGCTGGCTAACGCGCAGGACTTCCTCAACGGTCGTGAGTCCTTGCATCGCCTTGTTCAATCCGTCGTAAAACATCGTCGCGAAGCCGCGCTCCTTCGCCATCGTTTGCAGCCGGGCCATGTCGAGTCCGTTTACGATGGTCGCGTGATATGAGACATCCATCGGAAGGAATTCGTGGATGCCGACGCGCCCGCGGTAGCCGGTGTGTGAACACTCGGGACAACCAGACGCCTCCCAGAGAGTCGGCGGCAAGTCGCCGCGGAGTTGCAGCTTTATCCCCTGCAGTTTCGTGGCGGGGTCGGCGACGGCGACGCGGCATTTGGGACAGAGCCGGCGGATAAGCCGTTGCGCGAGGACTCCAATGAGCGTCGGAGCGAGCAGGTAGGGCTCGACGCCGAGATCGACCAGGCGTGGAATGGCGCCGATGGCGTCGTTGGTGTGCAGGGTGGAGAAGACCAGGTGGCCGGTGAGCGCCGCGCGGACCATGAGTTGGGCTGTTTCCGTGTCGCGTGTTTCGCCGACGAGGATGATGTCCGGATCTTGCCGCAGCAAAGTGCGCAGACCTTCGGCAAAGGTGAGGCCGACGGCTTCGTTGACCTGGGTCTGGCGGACGAGCGGGAGCTGGTACTCCACCGGATCTTCTAGCGTGAAGATGCTGCTTTCGGTGCCGTCGATCAGGCTGAGCGCGGTGTAGAGCGTGGTGGTCTTTCCGCTGCCGGTCGGGCCGGTGACGAGGATGACACCGTGGGGCTTGTCGAGGATGGAGCGGAAGGATTGCTCAATCTCGGGCGAGAATCCGAGGGCCTTCAGGTTCAGCGAGACGCTGTTCCGATCCAGGATGCGGATGACGATGCTTTCGCCGTAGGCCGTGGGCAGGGTGGAGAAGCGAAGGCCGATGTCGCGGCTGGCGACAGAGATGTTCGCACGGCCGCCCTGGGGGCGACGATTTTCGGCGATGTCCATGCCGCCGATGATCTTCATGCGCGCGATGAGCGCGGGCTGAACTTCTTTCGGCGCGAGGTAACCGGAGGTGAGAACTCCGTCGCGGCGCAAGCGGACGCGCAGGATTTTTTCCTCCGGATGAATGTGAATGTCGCTTGAGCCGCTGTTGACGGCTTCCGCAATGATCCGATCGACGAGGCGGATCATCGGTGCGTCCTGCTCGGTGGTGGTCGCCAGCCGGTCCGTGCCGAGCTTCATCAGCTCATCAATGATCTCTTCGATGGTCTGGCCGCTGGCGTAGAGGCGTTCGATGGCGAGCAGAATGTCGCCCTCGGGTGCGGCCACGAGATTGACCTGAAGTCGCGTGGTTTGCTCCAGGAGGTCGAACGCCGTGACGTTCAGCGGATCGGAGATGGCGACCGTGAGCGTGGAGTCCTCGCGCGAGACGGGAACGGCCACGAGCCGGCGGGCGAGTGTCTCCGGCACGACCTTGACCATTGCCGGTGAGATGACGATCGCGGCGAGATCGATGGTTTCAGTCTGCGTCTTCTGCGCGAGGAACTGGGACAGCGTTTCCTGGGTGACGAACCCCAGCTGCGTCAACGATTCGCCCAGAAGCCAGCCCCTGCGTTTCTGCTCGCGCAGGGCGAGGTCAAGTTGAGTCTGGGTGAGGAGCCCGCGGTCGAGCAGCCAGTCACCCAGGCGAATTGCTTTCTGGGCTTGCGCCATAGTCGGGATGGAGATCGGCGGAAAACGAACTGTGTTTAGGGCGTTTCTCGGCCGCCCGCCGTGACGAAAGGCATCGGTTCAGGCGGCGATGCGGGCGGTGTCGCCGCTGGAGGTGGAAACGTGCTTTGTCAGAATCCGACCGAGAGGAGAGATCTGCGCCCGAATCCGCCGCAGTTCGGCGCTGAAGCGGGAGACCAGGGTGAACGATTCCGTGCTGGTGCTTGTGGCGCACACGAGGGCAAAGGGGCCGTTGTCATCTTTGATGGGCAGGAGGAAAAATGGCAGAACTTGTCCCGGTCGACGCAGCCATTCAGGAACGAAACTTTTCATCTTCTCATCGTCGGGATTCTGAATCGAAACGTCCTCGCCTCGCTTGAGGGGAAGGGCGAAGACGGTCCTTTCCGACGGGTCGAGCACGATGGAACGACATTCCGCGAGCAACGGTCCAGTGCCGTGCGCGACGTGGAAGCGGGGTCCGTTCTTTTCCTTGATGAAGATCAGGCAGCTGTTCAGTTCCAGGGCTCTTTGCAGTGTGCCAATCAGCAGTTGGAAGATCTGGCGGGGTTCCGGGTTTTGGGCACCGAGCAAACGCGTGAATTCGTCGGCAGCCGCGCCCAGCAGGCGACCGGCGGAATGGCTGGACAGGGTGGTGGTGTCGGTTGTAGGGGCCTTGGAGACTTCGGGTGCGACCGGCGTCGGTTGTCTCGGGACGTAGGCTGGAGGGAGGGGCCGATCTGTGGCGAGCGCCTCCAGCCGCTGGAACAGGACGACGGAGTTCTTCGAAGTGCCGGCCTTCGCGGTGAATCCATCCAGCTGCACGGACACCTGTAGCACCATGTCCTTGGTGCTTTCCGGGGAGAGCTTGAAGGCGTCGCCATAGTCGCGCCCAATGCCATCGAGGGTGGAGTTGAAATTCTCGGACGTCAGGTCGGGGGAGGCGATAGCTTCTGCCACCCGCAGTCCGAATTCGGCGACGGAGATGAGTGCGGCGGTGGGGCTGAGTTCCGCGCTTTGCAGCGTCTCCTTTGGCAGCGACTTCAGGCTGTTCAGGATGATGGGCGGCAGGCTCAGGCTGGTCAGGAGCTCGCGGCCAAGGGCGAGCGGCGTGAGGCCGAACGTCGCTCGAAACGCCATGTCGCTGGTGCCGTGTTTGGCCAGTTCCGTCGCGCGGACATAATCCTCGGCCATGAACGTGGCCATCAGCATCCGTCCGTAACTCCGCAGGGCTCCGCAGAGGAAGGCGAGATCCGGATCGACATGAATGCCGCGGCGGCACATCTCGGCCGCCAGCAGTCCGCTGCTGAAGGCGATGCCGCTGATCTCCCGGTTGGTCGCGGCGGAGTTGCGCTGCTCGGAGTTCTCCACCAACAGCAGGGACACCGCCAGCGTGCGAATCCGATCGAAGCCGATCAGGCCGATTGCTTGATGGATGGAGGTGACTTCGACGCCGTTGGGATTGTAACCCAGTGACCCGGCGATCGCGATAATCCGGGAGAGAGTGGTGGGGTCGCGGCTGATCGTCTCGGCGAGCTCGGAGACGGACATTTGCTCCGCGCGACCGCTCAAGTCGCGGATCACCTGAACAATCTGCGAGACGACCGGAGCCTGGCCGGACTCCATTCCCGCCTTAATTGTTGCGAGTGTGTTTCCCGCCCGCCTCTGTGACTCTGCCAAGTCAATTGAATCTGAACTCATATTGCCCGCTCCGCTATCGGCAATTCGCGGCAGTGCATTAGCCCGGGTGAAGCCCGGGTGGAAAAGTAAAAGGCCGCCCCGAGAAACGGGGCGGCCGCGCAAGAGTGGTTACCGCTCGCGGCGGACTCCGGTTTAATAGTGGGCGATGTAGACGTAGAGGGTGACGGTGTTGTCTCCAGCCGCCGCGCTGTAGATGCAACGGCCGGTCGAGTCCGCGCCGGTGCCGGTATTGTCGTCTCCATCCAGAATCTTGTTCAAAGCAATCGCGTCCGTGATGGATACGCCGGGAATGAACGCAGAAACCACCATCTGGCCCGTAGAGAAGTCGGCGCTGGAAGAGCTGCGATCGAGATCGAAATTAACCCCGCCCACCGTGGCGGTGGGAGCCGTCACAGAACTGGCGCTGGTGGCACTTTGAGAACGCACATGAATGCGGCCCGTAAGGGCGGAGGAATCAAAAGTCTGCGTGCCAATGGATGTCGAGAAAAGCTTCTCGGTGAAACCGCCGGTTACCAGATCGGCGTCAAAGCGGCCAGTGGCAACGGCGGCGTTGGTGGAGCCGGTGCCGTCGCGGGGGGGGAGAGTCCCGTACTTCCCGACGTAGTCCGCCGTGGCGGTCTTGAGGCTGCCCAGAGATTGAGCGGTGGCGCTGACTTTGCCGCGCGCAATGACGCTGACGACGCGAGGAGTCAGGACCGCGGCGAGGATCGCAATGACCGCGACCACGCCGATGATTTCGATGAGCGTAAACCCCGCGCTCGCTCGTTGCATTTCATTCTGATGTCTTGTCTTCATATTCTTACCCTGCCGATTCTGTTTTAGTTGTAGAGCTAGATCGACCAAGCCTCGATCATTCCAGCCCGCTTCTACTCGGTGTTGGTGTAACCGACGATAAAAGGCTAAGCGGCATCTAGCGGGGAACCTTTAGGGATAATTTTGCCGGAGCAAGGAGCAGTCCGCCGGAATTCGTCGCTGTTCTCTGGCGCTGAGTGTGGTCTTTTTATGCGAGCATGGACGCTGCGCGGTGGTGTTTCTTCGTCGAGTGGAACGGGGTTTCCACAGTGGCGTCGAAAACGGGATGAACGCCGAAATCCAGAGTTTGTTGAACAGAATTCCGCGCGGGGAGTGCGACGATTTTCCCAACGGCGAAGGCACCACTCGGGTCGCTTAGTTCTTCGCCGAGAAGGTGGATTTGGGCTCTGCCTGAGCAGGGGAGCGACTGTTGAAACCGGATGGAAGGGGAGCTTTCGGTTTATGACTGCCGCGACTGTCCGCGCCCTGCTGCTCAAAGGTGTGAACCGCGCGATGGCTACGCCGGTGTTTCGAAGCCAGGCTGACGGTGTGGTGGCCGACTCCATCGGCAGAGAATGGATTGACCCAGGCTCTGCGGCCAAGGCGAGGGCTTCCGGTGACGCCTGCCCTGCAACCATCGAAATCGGGACACCAATCGTCCGACGCAATCATCTGTCTCAAGAATTCGCCGCCGCTCAATTATGAGGAGAATCTCTGCTGAAAAGGTTTAATTCGATTGACGCCAGTAGGCTCTTATTGCTGTAAATATGAACAGTAGAACCCATGCGTTCGAGAGAAACCTATGGGTATTGCCCTGTGGGTGTGAGGTCGCGCCGCTGGTGCGTTTACGACGTGTTAATTAACGCCACTATCCGTTCATGAAAAGAATACCCCAGGGCGCGAATTTCGTTTTTCCTGCCAAGTTTTGCTCAAGAAGTTCCGACATGAGATCCATGAAAGTTCTCTGGGCAGGTGCGCGCCTTCTACTCTGGGTGGTGGTGGCATTGTTTTTTGGTCTGAGCGCTGGAGCCACGCGGGGGCAGGGCAATGAAGAGGTGTTGAACACCTTGGATACGACGCCGGGCGGGTCTTTGATCTCTCAAGTGCGGTCGGTGACGGTGGAGTCGACGGAGGGATCCTTTCTGCTCCAGCTGAAGTTTGGTTTCGGCACGGACGAAGTTTTTGGTCCGGGTACCATCTTCGATGCGTTCTCGATCACGGTGCAAACGGCAGACCGCACGAAGACCTGGGTGCTGGCGACCTTTGATGCGAGCGGCGTGGTGTGGGCGCCGATTACTCCCGGGACGGAGGCACTGGAAGGTTCCACTATCGGTCGCACGACCGTCAACGCCCCCAATCTGATCCCTGATTTCCGTTTCGCCCAAGCGTATGCCGTCGAGTGGACCTTGCCGGGCGCTGCTGTCGGTCAGCCGCTGAATATCTATTATGACCTCTACAATAATCAGGACCCGATCGCGTCGCAGGGCTGGTTCACGGATGTCATCGTGGTGCCGGAGCCTGGCGTTGTTTCATTGGGCGTTCTGGGACTCGGCTTGGTGTGGTTGATTCAGCGCCGAACACGATCTCGCAGTGGACGAAGTTCGCGCCGGATTTCTTCGGTGCTGATCGCGTGTGGGCTGGCCGCTGTGTCCGCTCGCGCTCAAGAGGAACAAGTCTTCACCTTGGGTGGGGTGGAAGTCACCTTGGTGGACGTCACGCCCAGTGCGTCGGTTTACTTCAAGTCGATGCGCCTGAACCGAGCGTTGAATGTGTGGAACGTTGAATTGCTGGTCAGCAACCGCTCGACACTCAACATTGAAGGGCCCGTCGTCGTTTTAGTGGATTCCTTCACTGGCACTACCGGACTACAAGGTGCCGATGGTGTGGCTGGAGGTGGAAAAAGCTTCATCGATCTCAGTGCTCAAATTTCGGGACGCAATCTTTCGCCCGGCGAGACGACGTCCACACGAACTTTAACGCTTGGCCGGAGCGAAACCGCGTCGCCGGTCTTGAACACCCGAGTCTTCGCGGCGAAGCCAACTGAGTTGATGCCCCTGGGTCTTACTCGAACTTTGAACGAGGCTGGACAGCCTTTGCCTTCCGTGGCGCTGAAGATCTCCGGCCCCGGTGGTTTGAAGGATCAGCTGTCCGATCGCGACTCCGGTGTTTCGTCCTTCGGTGAGGCTTCTGGCACCCACACTGTTTTGTTCAGTCGCGAAGGGTATCTCCCCGTGTGGCGTCAGCAGTTGCTCTCTTCCAACGAGCCGGCGGTCCTTCCGAACCCACGACTCACCAAGCGCGGACCGGCGGTCAATGCGACACCTTTGGGTGGCGCGGTGATCAGCAATACGACGGGAAGCATCCAGATCGAGGTTCCTCCGGGCGCTCTGAGCCAGGCGACGATACTCACGCTGACCCCGCTCACGGGACAATCCTTGCCGGCTTTCCTGCCGCTCGGTTGGAGTCCGCTGAGCGCCTTTTGGATCGAGTCCGCTGCGGCACTGCAATCCGGTTTGCCCGCGCGGTTACGTCCGGCGGGTTCGATTGCGCGTTCGGAATCGGCGGCCGTCGTGCGCTGGAATGACACGATTCTCGATTGGGAAGTGACGCAACTCGTGCCCGGAAACGGGACCAACGCCGTTGCGACTACGATTTCGAGCCCCGGCGCGTACGCTCTGGTGGTTGCGGATATCGGAGCGACCGCTCCACCAACCCCACAAGCCGGCGAGGTGCTGCGTGGCGTTGCGTTGTCGACAATTGATGCCTCGGCGCTGACGGCTTCCGGGACGGTGACGCCATCGGTGAGTCCGGCCAGTGTGAATCCGGCGATGGTTACGGGATTGGCTCAGTTGGAAGCGCGGCATGCGTCTCAGGCGCTGCCGAGCGGTTACCTGCTTCGCGGCGAAGTGACTGAGGCCTATCAGCTCTCCGACGGTTCGCTCCGCCTTAGTCCGGCCTACGAACATTTCATTGTGGCCTATCAGCGGCCCGGCGATCAGGACGCGACGACACTGCACGCCAGTTTCCCGATGCGTCCGTTGTTGTTGTTCGGCCCGGAGCAATTGCAGACCGCGACGGTCAAAGTGGACGTCCTCCCTCAAGCCCCGTTCGATGGCGAGGTTCTTGATGTCGACGGCGGACAGATTGGGGACAACGGTGTTCGCGTTTTGGCTGGAACCGGCCGGCTCACCGGCCCGAGCGCAGTGCGGCTTCGGCGCCTAGATGGTTCCATTTTCACCAACATGGTGGGTGGTGGCGCATCAATTGCCGCGGCGTTCGATCTGACGATCGATCGCTCCACGGTGATCAGTTCGTTGAGCGCTCAACTGAGCGGCGCGCCGACGAATGGGTTGTTCGTGTTGGGCCGTGTGTTGAGCGAGCCGGGCTTTTACGGTCTTCAACCGATTGAACGATTGCGAAGCGATGCGTTGGGCAATCTGTCTTCGCTGGAGCCGGCAACGGGCGAACGCCTTCCAGGCTTGGGCGGCTCCGGACAGTTTGTGCTCGTGCAAGTGGGGGAGCAGCAGACGTTGGTCGAGGGAGTCGCTCGAAACGGTGCGGGAAATGTTCAGTCGAACATGCCGGTCAGCATCGTCGGTCTGCCGTGGCTCACGCTCAGCGGCGGCGATGGGAAGTTTCAACTGGTCGGTCCGGCGGGTGAACGACAGCTCAGCATTCGCGATCCGCTCACTGGTGACACGGGCTTCGTCGGCGTCACCGTCGGCAATCCGACCACGCCGGTGACGCAGGATCTTTCCACGTCGTCGCGCGGGCCGCGTGTGGCGAAGATTTCGCCTGCGGACAACGCGACCCGTGTGCCGCGCGTCGGAAGTGTCGTCATCGAGTTCAACGAGGCGGTGAATCCGGCGAGCATCGTGAATGCGATCCAGATGCTTCAGCCCGATGACTCGATCGTCTCGGCAGCGGTGACCCTGAACTTGGCCAACCGCATCGCCACGCTGAATCCCGCCAACGAACTCGCGGCGAACACGACCTACCGTGTGCGACTTGCCGACACCATCCGCGATCCGTCGGGCCTCGCGATTGAGGGTGACCGTGAGTTTACGTTCACCACTGTTCCATCGGCGACTCGCGTGAACACGGCGCAGCTCGTTATTTACGAGCCGGGTGCGACGAATGTCCCGGCGGAAGTCCTGAACGGCATTCCGGCGTATGAACCGGGCGAAGATCCGTTTGCTGTCGTGGTGCATGGTCAGCCGGGCGTCGCTGATCCGGGAGTTGCGGTAATCCTTGCCAACGAGAGCACAGGCGAAACGACGACCGTGCTGAGCCGGGTGGACGGCAGCTTCGACAGTGTGATCAGCGGTAAGGAGGAAGATTTCATCAGTGCGACGTTCGTGAATCTAAATGGCACGCGCGTTTACGTTCCGGTGAGCCGGCAGGAGTTCGACAACGGCTTTGTCGGCTTGTATCCGCAGGGCGGCATCCTGGAGGCGCAGAGCGATGGCGGGCCGGTGAAGATCGTCATTGAGCCGAATTCCATTCCGATCCGCACCAAGTTCAAAATGGAGCCGTTGGGCATGGCGCAGCTCATGAACCGGCTCGGTGGCGTGACACCGACCAATGCGACGATTGCCGGGAGCGGGCTCGATTTGCGGATTGAAGGCACGCCGCCGACGTTGCCGATGCAGGTCCGGTTTCCGGTCAACTTGACGGCGTACGGCTATCCCACCAATGAAGCGCCGACGAACGCTGCCGCTGTTCTCGCCGTGGTGAGAGACGCCCAGGACGTGACTTCATTCGAGATCATGGACCAGATGCTCTTCACTCCGTCGGCACCGGATGAACCGTTGTTCCGGCCGGCCAGCGGCAACAACGACCAGATCGCGGCGGGATTTCTGAACACGTCCGTCGGACTCGTGATTCCCGCGCTGGGGCCGACGGTGGCGGCGACGGTTCAGATTGGTTTCAACCAGGTGCTGGTGCCGCTGCTGTTTGGTCCGCGGCCGGTGGTGATCAAGGGCAAGGTGGCGGCGTTGCCTCTGGAGCTTGCCGTCGGTCTGGAGCGGGCCGGTCTCTTGAACCAGGTGCTTAACGCCCAGACCGGCGTGAAATCCATTGATGTCCCATATCAGCTCGCCCAGCAAATGGGACTGGCCAACCCGCTCCAGGTTTTCGGTGGCGCAGCGCAACAACTGCTGGGCGTGGGTGTGACGGCATTTGAGCAGCAGATGATCGTTCTTTCCAAACCGCTGAGCGGCGCGTTTGTGAGCGTGCGGTTGAGCGGCGGCAGGTCGATTCGTCCGATGCGAGGCCGCATTTTTCCCGGGATGGTTTACGCGACAAGCGGGGCGGATGGTTACTTTTTGACGATGGCTCCGGCGGCGGGAGCGCAGTATCTCGTGGACGCCACGCACCCGCTCTACGCGCAAGTTCTGGAGCAGCCGGTGAATCCGATCAGCATCATTCCGGGCATGGGAGGTGATCTGGGGCTGGCTGGGGCGGTGTACAAGAACTTCTACTTCTTTCGTCCGAATGACACGGACACGCCGCCGAGTTTGAGCGTGGCGAACACGCCCGTCCGTCCTGCGCCGGGCCAGCCCTGCCAGGTTGTCGTGGATGCCACCCTCGCCACTGGTTCGCCCAAGATTGCCGTGAGCGTCAAATCCATCGGGACGAACAATCTCCTGACTGGCCAGTTGGTGGAGAACGTGCATTACACCCTCGACAACATCACAAACGTTACTCTCGGCAACAGCGCGCGCTGGACGGGAACCTTGACGGTGGACAAGCCGGTGCTGGCCACCTTAACGGTGATCGTGGACGGGCCGACGGGAGAGCAGGACGCGAAGCTGCCGTTTCCGATCGCCTTCACCGG
Organism: uncultured Bifidobacterium sp.; assembly: GCA_964491875.1. GTDB lineage: Bacteria > Verrucomicrobiota > Verrucomicrobiia > Limisphaerales > JADJPG01 > JADJPG01. Next base: position 19,982 of record CAZBIC010000040.1, on the reverse strand, counting down.
GCCGGTGGTGAGCCCGCCGAACATCGAGATTCCGGCTCCGGACACGAATGATGTGCATGGTCCGCTGGTCGTGGAGGTGCGTCCCTCGGAGAACGGGTTTCTCGGCAACGACGGGGAGATCACGATCTATTTCAACAAGCCGATCGACGCGTTCGTTACCAACAATCTGTCCGGCGTGACGCTGAGCAGCTCTGGCAATTCGTCCACCGTGGACGTGAAACCGGTGGTCACGTTGAGCGGCAGACAGCAGGTGCTGACACTGCGTTATCTCGGATTACAGGCAGGCGGCACCTATCGGCTGACGCTGTCCGGCCAGTCGATCCGCGATTTGGCGAACCAGCCGCTCGACCAGCGGCCGAGCACGCCGGAGGCTGACAGCTTTTCGATGACGTTCCGCACCGCGCCGGCGGCGGAGGCAACATTGCCGGCCGTGGTGAACGGGCGCGGATCAGGCATCAGCGGCAATCGACTGTACGTGCTCGACCAGACGCCGCAGGGCAGCTTCCTAAACACCTACGATATCAGCTCGCCGTTGAAGCCGTTCAGCATCGGACAATTCCGACTCAAAGGCACGGCCCGCGACCTCGTCGTCATTCCCCGCTTTGGCTACCAGTTGAACGCCTCTGCACCCGTGGAGACAAACGACCTCGTCGTGGTGGTGGGTGGAGATTTGGACGGGCAGATCAACCAGGTGCAGGGGACGACGGTGTCCGTGGCCGGCCAGTATATCTATGTCATCAACATGGGCGATCCGACAGCGCCGCAGGTGCTGGCGTCGCCCACGGTCAGCTACCGCGTGGGCTCAGCCCTGACGGAGTTGCGCTGGGCGCCGCCGAACCTCGTGTACCTGGAATTCGGCGCGGACATCCAGCTCCTCGGCTTCGTGAACCTGCAGGAGATGCTCTTCGGTTTCAATTCACCGGCGTTCCGGCGCAACGGCTGGGGTGACGGACGCGATGGCGAGGACTTGAACGGGGATGGCGATTACGTGGACGCGGGAGAGAAGCTGCCTATCCCGCCCTTTTCCCCGATCGAGTTCTACGGCAAGAAACAGAATCTCGTCATCCAAAACACCACGCAGAAGATTCTCGATTTCTCGGTTTCTCCCGCCGGCAACATGGTGGGCGTCACGTTGCGCAACGGCATCATGCACGACGATCAGGGGCGCCCGCGCGGGGCGGCCCTGCCGATGATGTACCGCACTCTCGTTTTCAACGGATTGCCGCTCGACATCTCCAATCCCGTGGCCGGCATGTTCAGGTTTGGGGCGAGCGCCTACCCGCGCTGGGTTTCGGTGTTCGACTCCGTGCAGTTGCTGATAGACGGTGCGCCCACGACGCGCTCGCTGGCGCTGGTGTCCCTGACGCCGAACACCAATGGTGTGCAGGCGCTCGCAGTGATCGACATCTCGCTGCCACTTGCGCCACGCCTGATCCAGGAACTGCCGCTTTCCGAGGAGCTGCTTGGCGGTGTCATCGGTAATGTGACACGTCGCTCGGACGGACTGCTGGAAGTGGCCGGTGGGCAGAATGTCGTCGTGCTCAACCCGTTCTATCTCGCGGTGACGGGTTATCCCGAAGGCCAGTTGTCGCCGGCCATTGTAGGTATGGTCCCACGCGCGGGTGGTCCGTTGCGCAATCTCGCCTCCACGGATTACGGACTCCACGCAGTGGCCGAGGGCGGTCGCAACTCGGTCGTGTTGTCCACCCCGCAGATGCGGTTCGTGAACTTTCCGTCGGCACCAGAGTTGGTGAATCCCCCGGTGCTCTGGCAGAAGGATCCGGCGGCGTTGGGCGCGCTGTTTCAGAGCCTCAGCCCGCTGGGCGCGCTGGCTCCGGCCAACGTGGTGACCAACGGGACGGTTGCCTCAGATCTGACTCCGCCCAATCTCGCATTGCACTATCATGTGCTGATGTTTGCGCCGGGTGGTGCAGGCGGCCCGCTGGGACGCATCGAGTTGGGCCTGGAATCCTTGAATGCCGCTGGACGTCCGATGGCCAACATGGGTGTCAACTTTGCGCCGGTCCGCGCGGTGACGGACGAAACCCAGTCGGACATCGGACAGACTCCGCACCCGGAATGCGGCGCACCGATCCGCTCGCTCACGGCTTACCGGGTCAGCAACGATCCTCACAGTGAGTATTACAACTGGTTCCTGTCCCGGCCGTTCACCTTGATCACGGCGGCGGCGTCATCGGAGCAACTCACACAATGGAAGAGCTCTGGTGGAGTGGACCGGGAGATCTTGTTCAGCGGCGCGGCGCTCCGGGCGTTCATCGATCCGATGGAGGCGGACAACGCCGTGGTCGGAACGTTTGCCGGACAGATCGATCCGAGAAAGCAGATGATCTTCCCGGTGGCCCAGGCCATGGCCGACACGGTGAACCGCGGCTACCTCACGGGGGACAATCCGCCTCCGCACGGTGGAACGACCCCGATGGAAGACACCTATGGCACCATCCAGTCGCACAGTGGCGAGTTACGAACGTCTGATGTTGATATTTCGCTCCCCAGTCCGCGTCTGCCGATCTCCATCACGCGGGCCATCGGCAATCAGGACAATTATGAGGGGCCGTTCGGTGTCGGCTGGGACTTCAATTACAATCAACGTTTGACGGTTCTGGATCCTCTCACCTTCCCGCAGGGCCTTCAGATGCCGCTGCTTCGTCGCAGCACGACTGCTGACAGCGAAATCGCCGGCAGCCAGGACGTGCTTTTCCACACCGGCTTGGGCTTCGTTTACCATTTTGTTTGGAAGGGGACCAACATGCCGCCTGAGTATGCCTCCGATCCGTTGGTGGCAGAGCTGAATTACGGACGGCTGGTTTCTGATTATTATCTGCCACCGCGCGGGCTCTTCGAGCTGTTGGTCAAATTCGCAGACGGTCGTTTTGAACGACTGACTCCCGACGGTATGCGCTATCGCTATACCTCGGAGGGCCGGTTGGAGATGATCATTGATCGTTACCCGCGCAACCGGCATGAGCTGCAGTATGACCAGAACGGCTGGCTGCGGCGGATTGACGATCGTTCCGTGGCGGCACCGCGCTACCTGGAGTTCGGCCATTACCGTCGCAAGGCGGCGGACAACGAGTTTCGCGAGGGACTCGACATGGATACTGTAAATCCTTACCTCGAAGGAAAAATCTGTCGGTTGCGCGATTTTATCGGGCGAGACGTGCTGTTTGAGTATGATGCGACCGGGTTTCTCATCAACCGGAAGGGCATCGAAGTCGCCGGCGAGAACGGCGGATTCGCTGGACGCAGTCAGACATTCTATTCCTACGTCGATTGCCGGTTGGTGGGCATTTCCGCTAAGGCCAATGGCACGCCTTTGGTCTCGGCTGTTGTTGAGTCCGGAAATGCTGGAAAGCCCGTCGCGAGGGCTGTCAGCGGTTCGGTGGCGAACAATCAGCTCGATATTCCGGTCGACAACTCCGCCGCCACCGTTGGTTCGCAGACCAGTCGGATCACATTGGGTGACGGAGCCAAAGTGGAGCGCAAGTTTGACGAGATGGGCAACATCGCCTCGGAAACGGTTATTGTTCCGGGCGAGACTCCGGCCACTCATGAGTACGTTCACAACAAAGACGGCCTGCAAACGTTCGCGAAGTATCCAGAGGGCAACTCCATCACGAGGGTCTATGACAGCGAGAACGCCATCTTCCGTTCGCGCGGAAATCTGCTGAGTGTCACAGTCGATCCGGGTCCGCGGGGAGGCGTGGGCTATACGGAGACGTTTCACTATGATCACCGGTTTAACCTGCAATCAGGCGAACAGGTGGACGCCAATGGATTCACCAACACCGTCGCGCTGACCACTGATGGACGGAGTGTGCAGGCCGTTGAATACGGATCGGAGGGAACCCGGACGGTGAGTTACAATCTCAACGGGCAGCCTACCCATACGGTTCAGATCAACGGCGTTGAAAGTTCGACCACCTACGACTCTGGCACGGGGTACGTTGGCACCCAAACTGCCGGGGATTTGACCTATACCTACAATTACGACGGCGGCGGAGCGTCCCGTCTCGGCCAGCCCAAATCAATTTCGCCTCCGGCTTCTGAAGCGACTCATTATGCCTATAATAACAACCTTCAGATGGTCGAAATGTCGCGAGGTGGGCTGGCGACCCACACCGGCTATGACGAGCTCGGGCGGGTCATCTTCAAGCAGGACGAGGTGGGCGCTGGCAAAAAGAAGACCGTCACCACGCATTACAACGAGAAGAATTTCATCACCCGGATCGTGACTTCGGATGTGGAGGTTGATGGTGTGGAGAGCTCATTTGAAAACACGTTTGTTCCGGATGCTCGTTCCCGCATCAAAGAGGTGCATCTGCCAAATGGTGCGGCAAAGGCCTTCACTTACGACGGGCGCGGGAACGTGAAACAGGTGACTCTTGGCGGGTACATGGAGGAGTACGGCTACGATTTGAACAACAATCGTACGACTCTGAAGAAAGGTGGGGAGCTGGTGTGGGAGACGGTTTACGACGGACTGAACCGGGCCCGTCAGACTACGAGTCGCACGGGAGCCGACGAATACCTCGCCGAATACGATTACTACAGTGGAGGCGAACTGCGTTCGGAGAAAGTTATCGACCCAGTTTTCGGACTGCAACGCGACGTGACCTATGATGAGATTGACTCCCTTGGCCGTCAGCGTTTGGTCACCCTGCATGGGGCCATTATTTCTCCGCGCCACCAGTATTCCCACTTGCCGCTTTCCAGCACAGTCACTGGTCCCCGCCTCATTTCCACCACCAGCTGGGACACGGCCGGAAACCAGATCGGATATACGGATCCAAATGTGACGGTGATTTTCGGGCGGGATGACAACGGACGAATCGACAGAATTCAGAGCGTTGAGCAGGGTGCTTCTTACTCGCAAATCTTTGGTTACAACAACCTCGACCACCAAACGTCCCTTGGCGATCTGCTTGGCACAAAACTTACCTACGAACCGCGCGCAGACGGTCTTTACCAAAAGGTTATCAACGCGCGGGGTAATGCCATCACCATCGAGCACAGCTCACTTGGTGAGAAGTTGAAGCAGCGCCGGCAGGACGGCATGGAAATGTCCATGCGTCACAATGCGGAACGGCAGGTTACTTACACTGGTGACCCGGAGGCTGGCTTCTCCTACGAATACGATGGGAGCTTGCGCATGACCAAGCGCAGCCTGCGGAATGGAGCGTTCGTGACCTACAAGGACTTTGACGGACGAAACCTGCCGCAGACCCTCACCTTTCCAGGCGGATCGTCGACCCAAACCTACGATCTGCTCGGTCGGCTGACGCAGAGAAACCTCAACTACCAGTCCACTGCTTGGGAGGAATCTCTCCGTTACGATGCGCTTAATCGCGTGAGGCGGCATGCCTACCGGCAGAATGGTGGTCAAGAAAACCTGGTGACCTACGACTATGACCCGGCGGGGCCGTTGACCGCCGTCCGTCTCAATGAAGACGGGGCTGAGTTCACCATTGGCTACGGTTATTACCCGGATGGCGCGCGTAGTTCCGTTACATATCCGTCAGGTGTGGTGGTCAGCGAGATTCGCGACAACACCGGACGTCTGACCGGTCTCAGTGACGCCAACGGCAACATCGTCAGCGCCACCGCGTGGAAGGGAAACAGTCAGCCGCGCGTGGTGCGGCTCGGCGCGACGATGGAGACGGTCAACGAATACGACGTGCGAGGCCGCCTGACCGGCAGCCGGACCACCCGCAAGAGTGACGGTGCGGTGCTGGCGCATTTGCGTTACCAGTATGATGGCGTCAATAATATCGAGGTCCGCCAGATGGTGCATCGCAGTGGTCGAGCGGACCGTTTCGGGTACGACACAGGCGAGCGGCTCAGCACCGCCTCAGTGGGAACGAGGCCGCTGGCCCCCGCTGGCTTCTCCGCACCGCAATACAGCCGCAGCTACAGCTACGATACGGGCGGCCGGGACTTTCTGACGGCGGTCACCTCCAGCAACTTCGCGGTCAGCCTGCCGGCGTTCGCATCCAGTTGGAGCGGTCACGATGCGTTCCTGCTGCCAACCGACGTGGACGGCTATCCACGCGGCCCCAGCGATCCCTTGGGCAACGTCGCGCAGACTGCTCTGTGGGGCCGCAGTGTCACCGCTTCCGCTCCGGAAGCCTTCGGCTCCGCTTTGCAGCACGATGGGCTGGGCCGGTTGGTTTCCGTCACACGACAGGACGGGCTGGAGGTTCGCTTCCAATATCAGCCGGGTGGTTTGCGGTTTTCAAAACAGGTCCGGCAGGGCGGAACCTTGGTGGCTCACACGGCCTATGTGCATGACGGAGCGGGTCGCCTGATCGAGGAATACGACCGGCTGACAGCCGCGCCGACCCTGATCGCGCGATACTATTACGCCAGTGGCGATGCGCCGACGGCGGCGGACCTCATTGATCCCAGCGGCGGACAACTGGCCCGTTTCTATTTTCTGCGTGACGCGAGTCAGTCGGTCGTCGCGGTGGCTGATGCCAACGGCGAGGTGGTCGAACGAACCTGGTATGATCCGCACGGTCAACCGGTGATTGAGCAGAAGGATACGATGGCGCCGCGCTTGAAGCAGGTGCTTGCCAACGCGGACGCCAGCGGGTTGTTGATTGTCCTCTCGGAACCGGTGTGGAGTCCATTGGCTGATCCGGGGCCGGGAGGCGGCGTGGTTCGTTACTCCGAGCCCGACTGGTCGGGGGTTGTGAATGTCGGTGTGGGCACGACAAACCTGTCCGGCACGTCCAGGCTTCTGCCATCGCTTCCCGGGTTCCCTCCATACTCGGTGATCGAGTTCATACCGGACGAGGAACTGCCGGAGATTCCCTCCTCTCTGGAAGGCTGGTGGCCGGCAGGTCAGGGCGTCGTAGACGTGGCGGGCGGTAACAACGGCGCGCTTGTGGGCGGAGCCACGAATGGTCCGGGATTGATCAACCAGGCGTTTGTTCTGAACGGTACCAGCGCCTATGTAAACGTGCCGGACAACGAGGCCCTCGATGTTGGAACAAGTGATTTCACGGTGGTCTTATGGGTCAGATTTCAGAATGCCACCGGACAGCAGGTGATCATCGAGAAGTGGGATCCAGCCGGACCGTCCGGGTGGTCGCTGCTCAAGCTCGCGGACAACCGACTTCGTCTTTCCATTGGTGCCGGGGCGGGCAGCGAAGTGCAGATCGATTCAGGTGTGCTCTCATTCAACACCTCGACCTGGGTGCAATACGCCGTCCGCCGCCAGGGCAACCAGTTCACCGTATTTGCCAACGGCGTGGCCGTGGTCACCGGCAACAGTTCGGTCAATCTCGACAACGCCAGCTCGCTCAAATTTGGAAGCCGCTCCGGCGCCAGTTCGTTCCTCAACGGTGCCGTGGACGAAGTGACGTTGTTCAGCCGTGCTCTTTCGGAACAGGAGATTACTGCCATCGCCGGCGGTGTGGCGGTTCCGGGTATCTTTACCGTCACCCTCAATTCCGGCGTGCTGGCTGATGAATGGGGTAATTCCAACGAGACGGCCACTGTTTCCTTCGCGGCGAGCGATCAGCCGGACTTGGTGTTCTACAGCGCCTTCCCGGTGTCGCAGACCGAGCCGGTGCCGTTGGCGCGGAGTTCCGTCGGATCGCCGTTCCTGTTCCACGGACAGTATCTCGATTACGAGACCGGCCTGGTCTATTTACGCGCCCGTTACTACGACCCGTTCTCGGGAATGTTCCTCGAACCGGACCCGCTCGGTTACGAGGACAGTGTCAACCACTACGCAGGCATGGCGAACAACCCCGTCAGCCTGCGTGATCCGTCTGGCTTGCGCTCGGCGTTTGTTTCGATGGGGAGTTACTTCCGCTTCCTGAAACGAAACGACTACTCGACGCACGAGGTTCATTTGGTGCAGAAGATTCATTCTGAACTGACTCATCAGGGCCTCGGAGACATTGAGATCGCCGCCCATGTGAGAGTGATGGCTCAGGATTTCAACCATCCGAAAGAAAGTGTCCGGTGGGAAATGAGCATCCGTAAGACGGGACACGCAGAGGCGCGCATGCAGCGTACGGAGGAAGGTTATCAAGGCAAGATCGAGGAGATTGTGAACAAGACTCAGGATAACGGCCTCGTCGAACACAACGGACGTAATTACACGGGTGACCTCGACGGACTCTATCTGTTGCGCAACGGTGAGCCGGCCACCTTGGAACAGACCCAGGATTTCCAGGCCCGGGTAAACGCTGAAATGAAGAGGCTTTCGCCCGGCTATCGCGACCTCGCGGCGGCGGGTGGCCAGAGATTCCACGGCGGGGAGGAGACGCAGATGGCGTATCACCACGGTGTTTCCCTGAACCTTCCGCAGGAATACGGCACGAAGAACAATTCAATGGAGGGTGTCACCCACATGGGATGGGCGGTGTGGAACAATCTCGAACGGAAGATGAAGAAGGGAACCGGTGAGGCATTCGCGTTTAGCCTGAGCAGGGACGGAAACGGCTTCGATTTCAATTCCAACGTCGACGTCAACAAGATGATCAAGAAATACGAGAAGTTCTATTCGCAGGAACTTTTTAACCCTGCCTCCAGCAAGTATGACGGTGTGGCGGCACAACGATACAAGGCGCAGGTAGACATCGACATTGGCAATGGAGGGAGCCAGCCGTTGCGCTGGTTCCCGCAGACCTTCTATGGCCACAACTACGGCGGAGGTGTTCAGTGAGACACTTCATCTCCACCACGCTCCGAGATTCAGTAGGACGTATGACGGTAACATGGGAAAAAGCTCTCCGGGCAGCAGTGTTGATCGTGATGCTCTGTCTCGGTTCTGTGGGCTTCACGATAGTGCAAGCCCAGCCTCTCGCCACGCTAACCTACCGCGTCAATGGCACCGGTCTTCAGGTCTCTCCATCGGTCGTCTCGGTGCCGAAGGGCATTGCGGGTTCGGTGATGGTGACCCTCACGGGTGGTGAGGCGACACAGGCACTAGCAGACGGCGCGTATGTCGAAGCCTTCCTGCGCGGGCCGGGGTTTCCGGAGCCGCGACGCATTGTCAGTCCGGTGAATCAGCCGATGCTCTTTCCACCGTTGAATCTTGTCGGGGATTATCAGCTCGATTCGATTCGACTCGTCGATGCGGCGACAGGGGCGACGCGGATGGAGGGTAATCCGGCGTTCGTGCCGGTGCGTGTGTTCGATGAGATTCTCGTTTCGCGTGTGACGTCCCGTCCGTTGACCTACGAGGAGATCGTCGAAAAGGGCATCTTCATCGATGAATCCAACTTCCGCGTCGTGGAGTTCGAGGCGGCGTTTGTGCTGGATGGGAAAACGATCCCGATTCTGTTCCCAGTCGTCGCGCCGAAGTTCACGGATTCGATCGAATTGATTCCCGCGGCGGAACTCGAAGCGAAGCTGGCTGAGGCCGCAGTGCTCAATCAGCAGATTGCATCCACCACCACGCTGCCGCCGGAGTTCGAAGTTTCGCAGCTCAACATTGAGGTGCAGGGTATCAATTTTCAGGTCGTCGATCCGGGCGAGGACGAACCGCTGGGCCTGAACATCCCGCCGATTCCGGCGCTGATGGTGATTCCGGGCAACATCGGATTCCTCAACCAGTTTTTCAGCGTGATGATCTTCACGGAGAATGCGGCCCCTCTCGGATCGGGGCTCAGCGTTTACGATATCAGCGCGACGTTGAAATTGCCGCCGGGGCCGGATCGGCTCGTGTCCACAAATTACACCGCACCCGGCGACGACCCGTTGCGTTTCGCGCGCATCGGTCCGGACAAGTTGATTCAACCCGTGCAACAAATCGTGCAGGTGGGCCGCGACGGTGAACTGGGCACGACCGACGACAATCCGCGTTTGCAGCCGGGCCAGTCCGGTCAGGCGGAGTTTCTCGTGGAAGGATTGCAGGAAGGGTTGCACGTGATGGACCTCGATCTGGAAGCGACGATGGATGGTCTCGCGGCGGGGCCGGTCCGGGTGAAAGGCAAGGCGGCGGGTTCCGTGCTTGTGCGGAATCCGCGCTTCTCGATGGCGTTCTCGCATCCGCGCACGGTGCGAGTGGGCGAGCCTTACGAGGCGAGCGTCACGCTCCTGAACACGGGCATCACCCCGGCCAATCTCGTCCAGATTTCCCTGAACAAGAACTCGATTAGCGGCGCGCGACTGGAGAACGAGGATCAGCAGACGGTCGAGCTCGGCACGTTGATGCCCGGGGAATCCAAAACCGCGACGTTCAAGATGCGTTCCTTGCGTAATGGCGCCGTGAGTTTCTCGAATCTCACGACGAGCGATGACAGCGTGGTCGGGCGTTTCCGGCTGAGCATGGGAGTGGATGAACGTGGTGTGGCGCTCTCGCCGGATACGTTGGCGATGCCGGACCAGGTCAACTCGCTGCCGCCGACTCTTCTCTTCGCGGCGAATCGTGTGCTGGGTCAGGCGTTGAGCATCGCGACGGCGGGACAGGTTCCGCCGGGTGTGACTCGGGTTGGTAAGTCCATCATCTCGCGGCGTGTGTTGGATCTCGCGGAGGCCGGTCAGCGCCTGAACTACGGCGATCCGGCCAAACGCGTGTTTGCGGACTTGATGCGCGACTGGCATGGCGGACGGGAAGCGAGCGCGGGCTTTGATCAGATTTTGCGTGAGACGGAAGCCGGTCGTGAATGGCGCGAGGCGTTGTTCGCGGCGATGGAAGCAGCGGATGGTCTGGATGCGACGGCACGCGTTGCGGATCGAGCGGCTGACTATGCGGGCTTGGGCCAGGAGTTTGCCGTGGGCAGCGCGAGCACGGGTCAGTTGCGTGCGGATTACGGCGATGGAAAGGCGGGCGCGACGATCGAAAAGAGCACGCAGCCTTATGCGCTCGCGTACTCAGGCACGAATGGCGTCTGGGTGAACACGCCGGTCTACAGCAATACGGTCCTCGTCTGGACGTTTACCAATGGACCGCCGTCCGCGGAGATTGCGGCGCTCATCGTTTCGACGAACGGCACGGCGCGGTGGTTGAGTTGGACGATTTCCAATCCACCGGTGGATGCGACGTATTCCTTTGCGCTGAGCGATTCGGTATTGCGGGTAGATTTGCTGTCGGATGGCGCGGTGGATTCGACGCTGCCGGCGACCGTCACGACGGTGAATGAGCTGCCGCCGCAATTGGTCGCAGTCGAACAGGACTTGTTTGTGATCGCGGGACGACCGTCGAATCCGTGCATCGGACCGGAGTATCGGAACTACGGACAGATTGTGGCGGTGGTGTTTTCGAAGCCGATGACGCAGGACCTCGCGGGCGATCCGAATTCGTACACGGTCGACGGCGATAACGGCGCGAACTCGGTGAGCGTGCAGCCAGGTGGACGAGTGGCTTACTTGAATCTGCGCAAGGGTATCAGTGCGATTCGGCCGCGCACGCTGACCCTCTCTGGCGTGACCGATGTGCGCGGGAATGTCGTGTCGGCGGCCGCGGTGCCGATTCGTTGTGTGGAGCCGGGCACCGAGAACGTGCCGTTCACCGGTGGCGTGGCGATTCGCGGTCGTGCGTTGAAGGGCGACGGATCTCCGGCGGTGGGAATTCCCGTAACGCTCACGATGTATGATCAAGTGTGGGGTCCGTATTCGTGTGAAGCGTGGGTGCGACGCGTCAGCCAGGTGTTTACTGATGAAGGGGGCAACTTCGATTTGGATTTCGTGCTCGCGGGTGTGCCGTATTCCATTTCAGCCACGGACACGAGCGGGCTTTCGACGGAGGCGCTTTCCCTGATCGCGCAGAACACGGTCGAGGGACAGGTTGATCGTGAACGAATTCTTCAGCTGGCCACGAGCGCGAGCACGAAGGACACGTTGCTCGGTTTGCTGGCGTCGGGATCGATTCCGGAAGCGATCGCGAAAGTGGAAGGGTTGGATCGAGCAGTGGTGCGCGACAGTGTCCCGGTCGGTTCACCGCGGGAAGGGCAGACGGTTCCGATGGCCCTGCGTTTCCGTGGCCGCGCGACGGTCGTGGGCCAGGTTGTGGCGGCGGATGGTGTGACACCAGTTCCGCGTGCGGCGGTGAACTTGTTCCCGGACTCCGGATCGCGCGAGCTCGGGCGGGGCATTTTTGCGGACGGCGACGGACGCTTTGCGTTCTACGGCGTGCCGTTGGGTGTTTATACGGTGGAGGTGCAAACTTCGGATCGACGGAATCGCACCGTCGCCGGGCTGCTTGATACCCCCGCGGAGGTCGACTCAATTGTGATTGCGCTGCCGAACACGGAGACGCCAGTCGGTGGGTTGCGAGGCACGGTTTTCGAAGCGGACAATCTGACTCCGCACGCTGGAGCCCGCGTATTCATCGGTCAACTCGAGGGAAGCCAGGTCAAGAATATCGTGCGCATCGTCGACGCGGATTCGAGCGGCAACTGGCAGGCGGACGGTCTTCCGGTGCGTCGGTACGATATCGTGGCCGTCTCATTCGACGGGAAGCGCAAGGGAACCCGCGTTGGATTTGCGGTGGTGGAGGGTGCGATGTCAGTGGCGAATCTCGCACTCGAATCGACGACGGTGGTGTTCGGGCGTGTGCAGTTCGATGACGGACGTCCGGCCTCGAATGCGCTTGTGGCGGGAGGACTGACTTTGGTGCGAACGGATGCAAACGGAAACTTCGAGCTCGAAGGTGTGCCGGTCGGAAGCCGGACGATTAGCGCGGGTCTGGAGCGGAATCCGGCGACGGGTATTGATTTTCCGCGGCTGGGTTCGGCGCAGGTAAATGTCATCGCCGGCGCGGAGAACTATGTGGTGGTGAAGCTGCGTCCTGCCGGAAAGATCTTCGGTCGCGTTACCGACCTGAGCGGAAACGGCGTGGGCGGGATACGCGTCGCGATTCCAGTCGATGGCGGCTTCTACTGGACCGATGCCGACAGTCGCGGCAACTACGTCTTCGAGAATCTTGGTCTTGGCAGCTACATCCTGAGCGCACCGGCCAATGCGACGAGCCCGCAGCTGGATGTGCCGAAGCTCACAGAGCAGATCCGCTCGGGTAACGAGGACGAAATCCTCGCCGCGTTTGAAGAAGCGGTGCGCGTGTTCATCGGTGCGGACGATCCGTTGATCACCGGCGAGCAGAACAATTTCCGGCCGGTCACCTGGGGTTTCACGAATACACGTTTGTTGTTCGACGGGCAGTCGGTGGAGGCAAACATCCGGATGCTGCGCGAAGGCACGGTGACCGGAAAGGTGTTGAACCATCAGGGCGTGCCGATCGGTGCGCGCGTGCGGTTGAACGGTCTTGGCCCAGACAAGGCGGGCGCCCCCAAGATTACGATTCGCGGCGAGCGCGATTCTGATCCGGCGACTGGTCTGTTCATCTTCCCGCGCTCGTTGTTGACAGGTGCGTGGACGCTTCAGGCGGCGTCGCCGTTTTATCCGACGGTGATCCAGGTGAACGGTTTCACGACGGACATCGATCCGAACGTGACGAATGTGGTGTTGAAGTTCCCGCCGATTCAGGATTTCAACGGACGCCTCGTGGGCCAGGTCTTCAATCCGGATGGAACATTGGTCGGCGATGGCGTGCGGGTGAAGATCAGTTTCTCGGACGACTACGAGATTCAGACTGACGAGTTTGGTTTCTTTGATACGCAGATTGCTGTTCCCGCCGGGCAGTATCGTGTGGAGGCGATTGATGATGTCTCCGGCTTGCGCGGTGAATCGTACGTCCGCGTGAACGCCGGCATCACGAATCAGGCGACGGTCGAGTTGCTCACGCGAAACTCGGCAGTCGAAGTGAACGTCGTTCGCGGGAACGGCCTGCCCGCCTCCGGGGCGCGTGTCGATTTGGAGCATGGAACGTATCCGCGAGAGGGCAGGGTGACGCTTTTCGCTGACACCAACGGCTTCGTGCGGTTTACCGGCCTGTGGGAAGGACGATACGCGGTCCGCGCGGAATACACGGAAGGTTCAATCAAGGTTTCCGCGCGCGGTGGTGCCACGGTGGCTGCAAACCAAACTGGTTCGGTAACTTTGCGCTTGGGCGGTACCGGTAACATCGGCGGGAGGTTCGTGAAGCTCGATCAAACGACGCCGGTCGATGGCGCGCAGGTTGCAATCGGGAATCTGGGCTTCGCCACGACGGATGCGAACGGACGATTCTTGTTCGAAGGTGTTCCTCTCGGAACCTATCAGCTGACGACATCTGATCCGGTGACCGGTGCGTTCGCACGCGGCGCCGCCTCGGTGACGGTTGCGGATCAACTCGTCGAGGTGCTTCTCATCGAAGGCGCGCGCGGTGAAATCAACGGCTACGTGATCGACAGCTATGGCCAGGAATATGCGCCAGGTGCCACGGTGCGGGTGAGTTTCTCCGATGGGCTCACCCCGTCCCGCACGGTGACCACCGGGCCCGATGGACGATTCAGTTTCCCGGGCTCGCCCGTTGGCAACTTTACGCTGCGCGCCACCGATCGCCTTGTCGTCGACGGCGGCCGGGGAACGTCGGGTTCGGCGGCGGGCAGCTTGAGCGCGAGCCTGCTCACGGTGACGGTCAACATTCCGCTCCAGCCGTTGGGCACCTTGCCGGTGAGCGTCGTTCGCGACGACGGAGTCACGCCGGCGTCGAATGTGACCGTTCGACTCGCGGGCCGTCAGCTCGATACAGATGAACGTGGAGCGGTCCGCTTTGAGAATCTCCCCCTCGGCAGCTACGGGATCACAGCGATTTCCCGAATCGGTGGTGAGCAACGGAACGGCGCGAGCCTCAATGCAACGGTGGCGCAAGTGGGGACGAATCCGGCGGTCACGATTCGTCTGCCGGGCGTGGGCTCGGTGCGAGGCATTGTCGTGGCCAGCGATGGTGTGACGCCGGTCAGCGGGGCCGAGGTGATCATTACGTTCCGGGCTCCCGTCTTCTCAGGTCAAACGGTGACAGCGGTGAGCGGAGCGGACGGGCGCTTCGAATTCACGGACGTTCCAGTGGGTGAATATCGAATGTCGGCCGCAAGTGTGTCGCTCGCGGCATCGGCGATTGCAACCATCAGCGCCGGAGGTGAAGTGGACGACGTGACGTTGCGCCTCGGCGATAGTGGCGTGGTGGCCGGTCGGCTCGTGCGCGCCGACGGAGTGACTCCGGTGAGTGGCATTGACGTGTTGTTGACCTACGCATCGCAGAGCTCGAATCCCGGACGCGCCTTCATTCGGTCGGCGGCCGATGGAGCATTTGAGTTCGTGAACATTCCGGTGGGCAGTTTCAACATGGAGGCGGTGGCGTCGGCGTTCGGTGGGTTGATCAAGCGCGTCGGTACCTTGACCGCAAACGGGCAGCGAGTGGATTTGGGAACGCTCGTCTTCGATGAGGAATTTCCCCGTGTGCTCGCGGTGCTTCCGTTGGATACGACGGACGAGGTTCCGATTGCTGTCCAGGTGCGATTGGAGTTCAGCGAGGCGCTTGCGACGAATTCCATTACTACCAACGGCGTGTTCATTCGTTCCGTGCTCAATGGCTCGCGGGTTCCTGCGAACCTGCAGCTCACGGAAACCAACGGCTCGGCGCGCCTTTTGACGATCAGCCCGCGGGTGCCGTTGGTGAGCGAACACGTTTACGAAGTGGTGGTGATTGCTGGCGAATTGTTGAACGGCACCGGGGGTGTCATCGGGGCTGGCCCGCGCGATTTGGTTGGGCGTGCCTTGACGGCGCCTTTTGTGTCGCGCTTCCGCACGGCAGACAACGATCCGCCGGTGTTGCTCTCGCTGTTCCCAACCAACAATGAAGTCCAGATCGATCCGCGGTCAGTGCCGCGCCTTTCGTTTAACGAATCGATCCGTCCTTCCGGATTCAACGTGAGCCTGGTTGGCCCAGGCGGTCTGGTCGCGGGCACTGCTTCGGTGGGCGTTGACGGACGTGTGCTGAGTTTTGTTCCGAACGATTCATTGCAGGCCAACGCGACTTATACTCTGACCATCAGCAATGTATTCGACGTGGCCGGCAATCGCGCGGCGGGTGAACCTTATGTGGCGGTGTTCAAGTCGCTGGATACGGTGGGGCCGCGCCTTGCGCAGCTCGGTGTCGCCGATGGACGCCCGCTGGCGGCTGGTGCGGTCGTGCCAGTGGAATCGATGCTCGAAGTCGCTGAGTCCGGAGTGACGGTGCGTTACACGCAGGACTTCCAGCCGATCGGATCGAGCGGCATCCCACCGTACCGGCGGAACGTGACGTTGCCGGCTTCGGGCAGCACGACCATTCGCGCGATTGCGACGGACCAGTATGGAAACGACGGCCCCGTGGCGGAGACGGTCCTCACGGTTCAGCCGAACCAGCCGCCGACGATCTCGTTCGCGCGTGTCACTCCGTTGACGGGACCGATTTTGAGCGGCGCGTTTGTTGCGGTGGACGTAACGGCGACTGACGACTCTGGCATTGCGGAGCTAAAGGGCGTGGCAAGCGGCTTTGGGCCGGGCGGAATCATCACGACCAACAGCCGGACGATTCGCTTCCAGGGAACTGTGCCCGCGGGGACCGGACCGGGATCTCAGATCGAGATATTCGCGGAAGCGACCGACGACGTGGGGCAGGTGAGTGGTCAGCAATTGTTCGCGTTGCCCGTCGGTGACGGGACGGTGCCGACGGTGGCAGTTGTCAGCCCCACGGCGAATTCGTTGGTGAACGGCGGTCAGGTCGTTCCGCTGACGCTGGAGTTGAATGACAACTTTGGCGTCGCTGAAGTGCGGGTCGGCATTAGTGGCGGGTTCACGACTCAAATCATCAGTCCGGTGACACCTGCGGTCAGCAATGGCCAGACGGTGGTCAACATCACGGTGCCGACCAATGTTCCGTCCGCGGGCGGCTCGGTGACGTTCTCGATTACGGCGCGTGATGCCGCGGGAAATGTTTCTCCTGCGAGCACGTTGACGCTGCGTCTGCCCGATACGGCGCCGCCGACGCTGGCATCGATCTCGCCTCCCAATGGAGCGACTGGGGTCGATCCGCAGGCGGTGATACGGATCAATTTCAGCGAGGCGGTGGATACGAACTCGGTGAGCTCGACGACAGTTCGGCTTGAACCGGTGGCGGGAGGCGAAGCGATACCGTTGCGTTTTGCGTTTGAGGATGGCTTCAAACGGGTCGTGGTATCCGTCGTGAACCAGCTGACTCTCGACGCGGAGTATCGGCTGATCGTTTCGGGAACGGTGGCGGATGTAGCGGGCAACCAGCTTGGCAGCGGGGTGGTGTCGACCTTCCGCACGGGTGATTTCCGCTTGGTGAGCCCGACGGATGGAAAGCGAGTGGTCGAGGGTCAGACCATCGTGGTGGAGGCGAGCAGTCCGACGACGGCGTATGAGACGGTTCGATTCCTGGCGCGTGGAACTGAGTTCGCCCGCGATACGGCTGCGCCATTTGGGACGAATTACGTGGTGCCGACGATTGCTGCGCTTGAGACGAACCGAATCGAGCTCGTTGCGCAGGCGATATCGACCAACACGGGTGCCTTGCCCGAAGAGTTGGTGGTGCTGGCGCAGGCGAGTGCGACCATTGAGGTGTTTGCTGGAGCAGCGGATACGGATGGCGACGGCATCAGCAACGCCGAGGAGATCAATCGCGGCTGGGATCCGTTCACTCCGAATTTGCCTCCGACCATCACGGTGACGAACTACGTGGAATTGACGGAAGGCAATCCGAACGAGGCGGTCATCGCATTCTCCGTCAGCGATACGGAGGCACCGGTGAGAATCTGGATTCGCGAGTCGCTGTCGGACGAGTTTATGTGGCAGTTCGACCGGTTTGTCATTGCGTCGGCGGGTCAGCCGGATTGGGACCCGCGTGCCGCCCAGAACGGTCCTTGGGGCGATACAATTCGCCTGCGCTCGCCGGCGGTTGGCCAGACGCAGATTTACCTTCGCGCGATGGATCCGTTCGGGTTGATGGCCACGAATGTGATCACTGTGGTTACGTTGGCGGACTTGGATGGGGACTTGATTCCGGATCGGGACGACTTGGATGTCGATGGCGATGGTTTGTCGAATGCCGACGAATTGGCGCGCGGCACCGATCCGCGCAAGCCGGACACGGACGGTGACGGTCTCAGTGATAATGTCGAGGTCGCGGTGGGCACGACCGGAGGCGCTGAGGGAAGCACCGTGCTGACCTTTGATCTCGGTGGAATCGCTGACTTCCAGAACGTCAATGAATCGTACGGAGATCGCGTGACGAACAATGTCATGGGAAGCTTCTCCTATGGTGGTGCGAGTCCGTTTACGCCGAATGTTTCTGTCAGCTATGGCTCGATTGATCCGGCGCTTTGGACGCGCGGCTACGGTTCTTTGACGAACATCCTTTTTGAAGATCGGGACAGCAGCGGAGTGCTGACGGTCACCTTGACGGCGGACAATGGTTACGCGGTGAACTTGCGACGATTCGATCTTTCCGCTTACACCTCGGTGTTCAGTTCGGATCCGACGATCGCAGTGCTCGAGGTGTTGAACCAGAACGGAGCCCCGGTGTATTCGAGGTCCAACCAGGTCGTTTCCCGCACGACGTCCACTGGCGTCGAGTTTTCGCCGGCATTGTCCGGACGAACGCTCACTATCCGCGTGGATGCGCGGAATCTTGGCGGTTTCAATGACGACATCGCGCTAGATAACATCGAGTTCAGCCAGCGAGCCATCGGTTCGAGCCCGTTGATTGCGGATACCGACGGCGATGGTATCCCGGATGGATTCGAACTTGCGCTAGGACTCGATCCCTCGAATGAGAGGGACGCGTCGCCGACGGTGGTGATCGATAATCGTACCGTGAGTTTCAACGGCCGCGCTCAGTTCCATACACTGGTTCTCACCAACGGCGCGGTGCTGACTCATGAACAAGCGAGCGCGGGGTTGGGTGTGAATGCACCGCGCGGTCTCGAATTGATCCTGACCAATTTGATCGTTGATGGATCAAGCCGCATCGATGTCAGCGCGAAGGGCTATCTCGGCGCATTGCGTGAAGCGAATGCCGGGTCAAGCAGCGGTCGCACCTACGGGAACATCACGGCGGGTGGGAGCCTGCGTCGCAATGGCGGCAGCTACGGCGGGGTCGGCGGTTTTGGTAGCGCCGAAGCGTTTGCGAATTCTTCCTACGGAGACTTCCGTGACCCGAACGAGCTCGGTAGCGGCGGTGGCAGTGATTCCGATCCCGCGGGCAATGGTGGTGGATTGGTTCGTATCACTGTTGGAAGCGCGGAGATTAACGGCCAGATACTGGCGAATGGTGGCGCTGGGAGCTCATGGGGTGGTGGCGGCAGCGGCGGTGGAATCAAGCTCGTGGCTGAAACCCTCGCGGGCGTTGGCGCGATTCGGGCAAATGGCGGCGGCACGGGATCGAGTCAGCCCGGTGGCGGTGGCGGTGGACGTGTGGCGCTGTTCTATCAATCGGCAGCGGACGGATTGCTCGCGAACGTGGAGGTGTTTGGCGGCAATGGACGGAACGATGGTTCCGCGGGCACTGTCTACCTCAAGCGTGCGAGCCAGGACGGTGAACTAATTGTGGATGGCGGTCGCTCGGCAAATCTGCCGTTGGCGACACCGGTTGCAACAAGCGCCGGCGGCACGGTGAGCCAGGTCGGTGAAAATTGGTTTGCCGATCGGACGACGCGCCACGAACGGGGTATTCTCCGCGGACGCGAGATCGTTTTCGGAGCCAACTCGTCACAACGGCTTCGCGTTGTTGACAATCGTGGAGACCACATCTTCGTTGATGCGGCTGGCGGCAGGCTGACGGACATCGTCGCGGCAGGGACGACCTGGAAATCGGATCTCGCTATTGGCCGGGTCGCGATTCGAGGGGGTGCCACGGTGGAGATCGCCGACTCTGGACTCAATCGTTCCGATCGACGGGGCAGATTGTTCGCGCGCGAAGTTGAGTTGGGTGAGAATGCGTGGCTCACGCATCCATTTGCGTCGACGAGTTCCCAGTTCGGCATCGAGCTGACGGTGACCAATGCGCTGACGATTTCGACGAACAGCCGGATTGATGTGAGCGGGCGTGGATATTTGGG
>CAZBIC010000039.1:0-67301 GCA_964491875.1 uncultured Bifidobacterium sp. | reverse complement strand
TTCTCAGGTGTGTTTGTGTGAAGAGGCCGGACCTGTTGTCCGGCCTTTCGTTTTTTTGGGCGGGAGGTAGTCGTCGCCGGACGTTCTGTGATACATCGGTATTGCGTCCCCTGTCTGTCGGGGCGTTAAAATGAAATCACTATGACTCCTTTAACCCAGGCTCGAGACATTATCTCCGGTACGGTCGCAATGATTCTGTTCAATTGCTGTGGTCTTCAGGATCTCTGTGCTGCGGGTGCCGAGTTGGAATTGTTTAATGGGCGAGACATGACGGGATGGCGGGCGCCGGCCGGAGATTGGTTGGCGGCCCGAGGAGTTTCCTTGAGTGTCACCAACGAAAAGAGGTTCGAAATCCTCCCAGGCGCGGGTGTCCTGGTGAACGGCGCGAAAGGCACTACTCGGAACATCCTGTCGGAGATCGAGCATGGCGACGTGGAAGCCCATATTGAGTTGGTAGTACCAAAGAACTCCAACTCGGGCGTTTACTTTATGGGACGTTACGAGATTCAGGTCCTCGACAGCTGGGGAGTGACGTCGCCGAAATATGGCGATTGCGGTGGCGTTTACGCCAGTTGCAGCGATCCGAAGCCTGATTCAAAAGGCACGCCTCCTTCAGTCAACGCCGCCAAACCACCAGGTGAATGGCAATCGTTTGATGTCGTCTTCCGTGCGCCACGATTTGATGCGGCTGGGAAGAAGACCGAGAACGCGCGCTTTGTGAAGGTTGTGCACAATGGCAAGGTCATTCACGCAAATGTGGAATCACCTCGTCCGACTTGTGCGGCTCACTGGTTGGATGAAAAGGCCAAAGGCCCGCTCATGCTGCAGGGCGATCACGGGCCAGTCGCGTATCGAAACATCAAGCTGAAGCACGTGACGCTGGACTGAGCTACGGTGCCGCCCATCGCCAGATGAAAAGGGTCTGCGCTATTTCCTCTCCGTTTTCACGGCGGCTTTTGTGGATTTGCTGCTGCCGCCTTTCTTGCCAGTGCCCGCTGTCATGACGGTGCCGGTAAGCACTCCTACGGCGAAGAACGCGAAATACATCAGGGCCGCCGGTTGCTTGATCACTTGTTGGAGAACGGGAGGAAGCGTGAAATCTACGGTGCCGCGGTTGTGCATTCCCATGAGCACGAGCAGCAAAAGAATAAGGATAAAAAACAACGTTTTGAGCAGCAGCTTCGCGTTCATAAAATTTCTGGAGGCGGACGATAGGCCCGGTCGTTGGGAGCGTCAATGGCGAGTCGGACGCGTTGTTCGCGAGGTGCCGGTGCTTGATTCGCCTCCGGGTCGCCGGCATGCTCTGCCCATTCCTTGGCCGCGAGTTTTTTCGTGCGGCGTGGATGAAAATGCGATTGCTCAACCCATTCCGCGTCTGGATTTCTTGCCTCGTGTGCTTCTGGCTGGCGCTGGCCTTTGCCCGACAGACGTGCGCTGAGAGTGTCTCGTCCGCTGCGGGAGGGCACTACACCATCGACACGTGGGAGAACGACGATGGGTTGCCGCAGAATTCCATCATCTCGATGACCCAGACGCGGGACGGCTATCTATGGTTGGGGACAATCAACGGTCTGGTGCGTTTCGATGGCGTGCGCTTCACGGTGTTCAATGAGGACAATACGCCCGGGCTCGGGAGTAGTCCCATCGTCAGCTTGTTCGAAGATCGGCGCGGGAATCTCTGGATCGGCAGCGAGCTCTCCGGAGTGCTGGTGGCGCGGGATGGCAAGGTAACCAGCCTTGGGATCGGGGTGGGAAATCGCGACAGCCGCGTTCGATCCTTTTGCGAGGATGCGGAAGGCGCCGTGTGGATGTGTACGCGGGACGGCCAGCTATGGCGCCACAAGGATGGAACTGCAAACGTCTTCGTGACCGGCCCGAATCGCAGTTCCGGCTATCGTTCGGTCATGGCGGATGAATCGGGTCGCATTTGGGTTGGCACCGATCAGGCGACGTTCGCCGTCGATCCCAGCTCCGACTTCGCGCGCAGTGAATTGCGATCTTATCTCGTCCGCCCGACGCCGGTGCTGGATCTGCTCGAGCCTCTGCTGGTGACAAGCCGGAATGGAGGCTTCTGGCGTTTTGGGAACAAGCTTATCGAGCGTTGGGATACGAATGGCGTAGGCCGATTGTTCAGTTCGTATGCATGGACGGCGACGGTGACGTCCGCATGCGAAGATCGTGCCGGCAATTTGCTGGTGGGCACGCTGGGTGACGGGGTGTTTCGTTTTGATCCTTCTGGAGAGGTGACTCAGCTGTCTTCCAACCAAATGATGTACGTCCTCTCCATGCACGTGGATCGCGAAGAGACCATCTGGGTGGGGACGGATGGCAATGGACTGAGCCGCTTGAAGCCGCGCTTGTTTCAGGTGATCGAGCCGACGCGCGGGTTGACGGTCCGGTCCGTAGCGGAAGATGCGCAGGGTGCCAAGTGGATGGGGTTCAATGTGGGAGCGGGCTACCTGAAGGATGGCGTGTTCCGCAGCTTTGGTCAGGCGGAGGGGTTCTTGATGAACGTCTCGGTTCTTTCGATCCTTGCTGATCGGCGCGGGCAGGTTTGGGCTGGCACCGCGGGTGCCTTGTTTACGCTGCAGAACGAGAAGTTTGTGCTCAGGGGAGTGCAGACGACGGTGCCCGCCATGCACGAGGACCGTGCTGGCATCGTGTGGATTGGAACTCGCGATGGGTTGCTGAGAACGGACGGAGTGAGTGCGCGGCTCTTTACCTCCACGAACGGATTGTCGGCAGACGATGTCAGTGCCATCGCTGATGATCGATCGGGCAACCTCTGGGTGGGCACCAGAACGGCCGGGTTGAATCGTTTCCGTGAGGGTAAGTTTACGACGATCCACCGGGCCGATGGTTTGCCCAGTGATGAAGTATCGTGCCTCTTCGTCGATGCCGATGACGCCCTGTGGGTCGGAACGCTCGGGATGGGCATGGCGCGGTTCAAGGACGGGCTATGGACGCGTTTCTCGACCAGGGACGGTCTGGTCAGCAACACCATTGGTTACATCATCGAGGACGGAGAGGGTTACTTGTGGATTGGCTCCAACGCGGGCTTGATGCGGGTGCGGCGGAAGTCATTGGATGACCGCGTCGACGCGCGCGCTACGGCCCTCGATGTTCGATTCTTTGGCCGTGCGGATGGATTACCGACCCGCGAATGCACAAGCGGCTCGCAACCGGCGGCCTTGCGAGGGCGCGATGGGCAGATGTGGTTTCCCACCACGAAGGGCTTGGTGACCGTTGACCCACGCAAGATCGAGCCGAATACGAATCCGCCTCTGGTCAGCATCGAAACGGTAATTGTGGACGGCGAGGAAAAAGGGCTGGCGGCAATTCGGAAACGTCCCACCGGTGCGTTTACCCTGACGCCGGATCGCGAACATCTGGAGATCAGTTTCACCAGCCTCAATCTGAACTTGCCGGAGCGCGATCGGCGTTTCAAGTATCGCCTGCTCGGCCACGAGAATGACTGGATCGAAGCGGGCAACTCCCGCGTAGTCCATTACAGCAAACTTCCGCCCGGCCAGTATCGTTTTCAAGTCATCGCCCGCAACGAGGACGGCGTATGGAACGAGCGCGGCAGCGAGGTGGCGATCGTCGTCGAGCCGCCGTTCTGGCGGACGTGGTGGTTCCTCGGCGTCGTCTTCGCGTCGGTGCTCGGCATGGTCGCGGGTGTCGTGCATTACATCTCGACCCAAAAACTGCAGCGTCAGCTGGCCGACATGCGCCAGCAGGAAGCGTTGGAGAAGGAGCGCTCGCGCATCGCCCGTGACATTCACGATCAGCTCGGGGCGAACCTTACCCAAGTGTCGTTGCTGGGCGAGTTGATCGAGGGCGACAAGGATCAGCCTGAGGAGGTCGCGTCGCACGCGAAGCAGATTCAGTCGACCGCGTTGGAAACTTCCCGCGCGCTGGACCAGATCGTGTGGACGGTAAATCCATCCAACGACACCCTCGACGGTCTGGTGAATTA
The DNA here is from genome assembly GCA_964491875.1 of uncultured Bifidobacterium sp. Classification (GTDB taxonomy): domain Bacteria; phylum Verrucomicrobiota; class Verrucomicrobiia; order Limisphaerales; family JADJPG01; genus JADJPG01. The sequence goes on along the minus strand of CAZBIC010000039.1, from coordinate 63,322 downwards.
CCTCTGCAAGTATGCGCAGGAATACCTCGCGATGGCGGGATTGAAGTACCGGCTGGAAGTGCCGCGCGATTTGCCGAACACCCCGATCACGCCGGAGATTCGGCACAACCTGTTCCTCGCAGCGAAGGAGGCGATCAACAACGTGGTGAAACATGCGCAGGCGGATTCAGCCTGGCTGCGGTTGAAGATCGAGCCCGGGCGTTTCACCATCGAAGTGCAGGATGACGGGAAGGGGCCGGCCGGAATGAATGAGAAGCGCGCGCTGTCGAGAAACGGATTGCGCAACATGGGCAAACGACTTGAAGATGTGGGCGGCAAGTTTGAAATCGGCCCGGCGCCTGAGCGCGGCACGTTGGTGCGACTCGTGGCACCGCTGGGCAAATCCTGAGATCACATGGCCACCAAAGTATCCCTAGTCGAAGACAGCGACCAGTTGCGCGGCACCCTCGCTCGCGTGGTGGGACGCGCTGACGGCTTCGAATGCATCAGCCAGTACGGCAGCGCGGAGGAGGCAGTGGAAGGATTGCCGAAGGACAAGCCGAACGTCGTGCTAATGGACATCAATCTACCGGGCATGAACGGCGTGGAATGCGTGCGCAAGTTGAAGCAGGTGCTGCCTGACACGCAGGTGATCATGCTGACGGCCTACGAGGATACGGAGAACATTTTCAACTCACTCGCGGCCGGCGCTTCGGGCTACTTGCTCAAGCGCTCTTCGAGCGCGGAGATCTTGCAGGCGATCAAGGACGTGCTGAAGGGCGGGTCCCCGATGACAGCGCATATCGCGCGCAAGGTGGTGCAAAGCTTCCAGCGGTCTGGGGCCTCGCAGCAGGCGACGGAAAACCTGTCGCAGCGCGAGCAGGAGGTGCTCGATGCGCTGGCGCAGGGGCTAATCTACAAGGAAATCGCCGAGAAGCTCGGCATCAGCTACGAAACCGTCCACACCTACGTGCGCCGCATCTACGAGAAACTGCAGGTGCGCACGCGCACGGAAGCGGTCGCGAAGTTTCTCCGGCGCTAGATCGTCGTGGTGATTTCCACGGTGGGCGGAACGAGGTCCTTCATCACTTCCGCCATCTCCAATGCGGTCTGCGCGGCTTCGGTCCCGCGGTTGTGATCTTTGTTCAGGCAGCGTTCCTTCGCCTGCTTCTCATTCTCCAGCAGCAATACCTCGTGGATGATCGGGATTTCGTGCAGCGCTTGGACTTGCGAAAGTGTGTTGCTGACGGCTTCCCCAACGTGCTGGGCGTGGGTGGTGGCACCGCGGAGAATCACGCCGAGGCAGATGATCGCAGAGAGAGCAGGGTGGCTGGCCCGCGCGAGCTTCGCAGCGACCACGGGAATCTCATAAGCTCCGGGCACGCGAATCACTCGCACGCTGTCGGCGCCTGCTTCTTCCAGGCAGGCTTGAGCGGCGTTCAGCATCGCGTCCACGTAGCGTGCGTTATACTTGGAGGCGACGATGGCGTAGTGGCCGCCAACTTTCCGGACTTCGGACTTCTTGTTTTTCTTCAGCATAGGAATCGTGATTGGTAATCCGTGATTCGTGAGTGGAGTTCGTGCCGTCGCTCTTATTTTGCTGACGTATCACGCAACGCTCGTCACACCAAGTGCCCGAGCTTTTCGCGTTTGGTCTTCAGATACTTTGCGTTGTGCGGATTGGGCGCAATGCGAATGGGCACCTGCTCGACGATCTCCAATCCATAGCCTTCGAGCCCGACAATCTTCTTCGGGTTGTTGGTCAGCAGTCGAATCGTGCGCAAGCCGAGGTCCGCGAGAATTTGTGCGCCCAGACCGTATTCGCGGAGGTCCATCTTGAAGCCGAGTTTCAGATTCGCCTCAACCGTGTCGTAGCCTTTCTCCTGCAGCTTGTAGGCCTGAATCTTCGCGCCGAGGCCGATGCCACGTCCCTCCTGCCGCATGTAGAGAATCACGCCGCAGCCGGCGTCAGCGACTTGCTGCATCGCCTGATGCAACTGCGGTCCGCAATCGCAGCGGCGTGAGCCGAACACGTCTCCAGTCAGGCATTCGCTGTGGACTCGCACGAGCACCTTCTTCTTGTTGGCGACGTCGCCTTTCACGAGCGCAAGGTGATGCTGGCCGTCGGTCGTGGCGCGATAGAGGTGGAGTTGAAAGTCGCCGTAGTCGGTCGGCATCTTGATGACCTCGACCCGCTCGACGAGTTTCTCGCGCGAGCGCCGGAACTTGATCAGCGCCTCGATGGTGCCGAGCTTGAGCTTGTGCTTCTTCGCGAATTTCACGAGGTCCGGCAAGCGCGCCATCGAACCATCGTCTTTCAAAACTTCGCAGATGACGCCGATCGGCCGGCAGCCGGCGAGTTTCACCAAATCCACGGCCGCCTCAGTGTGACCGGCGCGTTGGAGAACGCCGCCGGAGCGCGCGCGCAACGGAAAAACGTGACCGGGTTGAACGAGATCCTCCGGCACGGCGGTGGGATCGGCCATCACCTTGATTGTTTCTGCACGGTCCGCCGCGCTGATGCCGGTGGTGACGCCGCGTGCGGCGTCGACGCTGACTTGGAAGTCGGTTTTGAACGACTCGCGGTTTTGGGAAACCATTCGTTCGATGCCGAGTTGCTTGAGTCGATCCTCGGTGGTCGGCACGCAGATGAGACCGCGGCCGAAGCGGGCCATGAAGTTGATCGCCTTGGGCGTGACGTGTTCCGCCGCCATGATCAAGTCGCCCTCGTTCTCGCGATCGGCGTCGTCGACGATGATGACCATCCGGCCTTTGCGGAGGTCTTGAACGACGGATTCGATGCTGGCAAAGGGCGATTTCATTGTGCGGGTGAAGCTAATCAGCCGGTGTTGATCGGCGGCAACAAAAAACCCTGCCCGCGTGAACGGGCAGGGTCTTCTTGGTTAACCGAAGGTTAACGACGGACCATGAGCAGCTCAGCGCCCTTGACCTGGGTGCTGGCTTTCTTGGCCGTGGCCTTCGAGCACGCGGCGGCCTTGGTCTTGGCGCAGCAGGCTTCACCAGCCTGAACTGCAGTCACGGATGCAAACGCCGCCAGAACGGAGCAGATGAGGAGTTTTTTCATACGCGAGAGAAGTAGCCGATCTTTTGTCCCAATGCAAGGGAGCTTCTTCTGGTCTTGCCGCCAATGGGGCGGTTGAAGACAGTCGCGGCATGACTTTCTCCATTGAGTTCACGCTACGACTGCTTTCTGCGGCGCTCTGCCTGTCGACGTTGTTTTCCAGTCCAGTCTACGCGGCATCGGGCCCGGCCCACTGGCCACAGTTCCGTGGAGCGGATTCGATGGGCGTCGCCGACGGCTCCCGGTTTCCCGACCGCTGGAGCACAAACGAAAACGTCGCGTGGCGCATCGAGGTGCCGGGACGCGGCTGGTCCTCGCCGATTGTCTGGGGGGATCGCGTTTTCCTGACGAGCGTGGTGAGCGAGGGCGAAGTGGAGGCGCCGAAGAAAGGCCTCTATTTCGGCGGCGAACGGAAAACGGCTCCTCAATCGACGCATCGCTGGCTGGTGCTTTGTTACAGCCTGAAAGATGGCAAAGAGTTGTGGCGGCAGGAAGCCCATCGCGGCACGCCGCCGAATCAGTTGCACGTGAAGAACACCTACGCCTCCGAGACTCCGGTCGCCGACGGCGAGCGTGTCTATGCCTACTTCGGGAACATCGGTTTGTTCTGCTTCGATCACGATGGCAAACGGCAGTGGTCGACGAACTGGCCGCCGGTGAAGACGCGCTATGGCTGGGGCTCGGCCGGTTCGCCGGTCGTACATGGCGATCGATTGTTTCTCGTGAACGACAACGAAGACAAATCGTTCGCGGTCGCTCTCGAAGCGAAAACCGGTCGCCAGCTCTGGCGCGTGGAGCGCGATGAGCCGAGCAACTGGGCGACGCCCTTTGTCTGGCAGAACGAGAAGCGCACGGAACTAGTGGTGCCGGGTCGGAAGAAGGTTCGCTCCTACGCTCTCGACGGACGTCTGTTGTGGGAGTTCGGCGGCATGTCCACGATTGTCATTCCGACACCGTTCTCGAAGTTCGGCCTGCTCTACGTGTGTTCCGGCTACGTCGGCGACAAGACGCGTCCGGTCTTCGCCATCAAGCCAGGCGCGTCAGGAGATATCACGCTCGGGGCCGGCGAGACCAACAGCCAGTTCATCGTCTGGTATCAGCCAACCGCCGCGCCGTACAATCCGTCGCCGCTGTTGTATGGCGAGCAGTTCTACGTGCTGTTCGATTTCGGTTTCTTCGGCAGCCACGACGCGCGGACGGGCAAGGCTATCTACGAAAAGCAGCGCGTTCAGACGGAGACGACGTCCTTCACCGCATCTCCGTGGGCGGCGAATGGAAAGATTTATGCGCTCAGCGAGGACGGCGATACGTTCGTGTTCGCCGCGGGGCCGGAGTATCGGCTGCTGCACAAGAACTCGCTCGACGAGATGTGCATGGCGACGCCGGCGATTGCCGGCGACCGGCTGTTGATTCGGACGCTCAGCAAGCTCTACTGCATTGCTTCGAGTCGCTGACCCGCGATGCGGTATTGAGCGATTCCCGTAGTTTCTGCTTTTCAGAATGGGCCTCGCCAAAGAATCATCCCGGCGCATGACGCGCGCGTTGGTCATCGTTCTTGCCTTTGCCGTGCTCTGCGGCTGCGGCCGCAGGGAGACGCGCGTCGCTTCGGGTAATCGCGAGCAGATCCTCCACGTCAATAACGGCACCGAGCCGGCCAATCTCGATCCCCACGTCGTCACGGGCGTGCCTGAGCATCACGTCATCATGTCGTTGCTCGAAGGGTTGGTGAGTGAAGATCCACGGGGCATCACGCCGCAGCCGGGCACCGCCGAACGGTGGGAGCTTTCCGAGGACCAAACCGTCTACACGTTCCATCTCCGCAAGAACGCGCGTTGGTCGAACGGCGATCCGGTCACGGCCCACGATTTTGTCCGCACGTTTCGGCGCGCGCTCACGCCGTCTTTGGCCTCGGAATACGCCTACATGCTCTTCGTGATGAAAGGCGCGGAGGAGTTCAACACCGGCAAGATTACGGACTTCGATCAGGTCGGCGTGAAGGCGCTCGATGATCACACGCTTCGCGTGACGCTGAATTCGCCGACGCCGTATTTCCTCGGCCTGTTGCTGCATTACTCGTGGTTCCCATTACACCTCCCGACCATCGAGAAGCACGGCCCGGTCTACGAACGCGGTAATCGTTGGACGAAGCCGGGACGTTTCGTCGGGAACGGCCCGTTCGCGCTGGAGCAGTGGAAGGTGAATCACGTCATCGTGGTGAAGCGGAATACCAATTACTGGGACGCGGCGAACGTGAAGCTGAGCAAGATCTACTTCTATTCCATCGAGAGCACGGACACGGACGAGCGCGCCTTCCGCTCCGGGCAGTTGCACAAGACGCACGAGTTGCCGCAGATGAAGATCGACACTTACCGTGAGAAGTATCCGCATCTGCTGCGCATCGAGCCGTTCTTGGGAACGTACTTCTACATCTGCAACACGGCCAAGCCGCCGCTGAACGACAAGCGCGTCCGTCGCGCCCTGGCCATGGCGATCGATCGTGAAGCCATCGTGAAGAACGTGACGCGCGGCGGTCAGCTTCCGGCCTTTCACTTCACGCCGCCGGGCACGGCAGGATATACGGCGCGCGCGCGGTTTCCGTACGATATCGAGGGCGCAAAGAAACTGCTGACGGAGGCGGGTTACCCCAATGGCAAAGGGCTGCCGCCGGTTGAGATTCTCTTCAATACGCTGGAGTCGCACCGCGCGATCGCCGAGACGATTCAGGAGATGTGGAAGAAGAACCTGGGCATCGACGCGCGGTTGCTCAATCAGGAGTGGAAGGTCTATCTCGATTCGAAGAAGACGGGGAACTATCAGGTCGCGCGCTACGGCTGGATCGGCGATTACCCGGACCCGAACTCGTTCCTCGACATGTGGCTGACTGGCGGCGGCAACAATGATTCCAACTGGTCGAATCCGGAATACGACCGGTTGATTCGCGAGGCGGGACGGACGGCCGACCCAGCGAAACGTCTCGAAGTCTTCCAGCAAGCGGAGGCCATTCTCCTCGATGAGATGCCGGTGATTCCGATCTATTTCTATACTCGGCCGTATGCGATTCAACCGAGTGTGAAGGGCTGGTATCCGACCATCCTCGACAATCATCCGTGGCACAAGGTGTGGCTCGAAGAGGAGAAGGAAAACTAGGTCATGCTGCGCTTCATCCTTAGACGATTGCTCCAGACCATCCCGGTCCTGCTGATCATCGCGACGATGACGTTCTTCCTGATGAAGCTTGCGCCGGGCGGGCCTTTCGACACGGAGAAGGCCACCACGCCGGAGATCAAGAAGCAGCTCGAAGCGCATTACGGTTTGGACAAGTCGGTGTGGGCGCAATACGGCGACTACATGATCAAACTCGTTCAAGGCGACCTCGGTCCGTCGTTCAAGTACGCGGGCTGGGAGGTTACGGAGCTTATCGCCGGCGCGTTTCCAGTGTCGCTCGAACTCGGCTGTTACGCTCTCGCGGTGGCGTTGACCATTGGCATGATCATGGGCTTTGTCGCGGCGCTGCGACCGAACACTGCGACGGATTACGTCCCGATGTCGCTGGCTACGCTAGGCATTTGTCTGCCGACGTTTGTCATGGGGCCGCTGCTGATTCTGTTGTTCGGCATCACGCTCGGGTGGTTCAACAGCTCCGGCTGGTTCTTCATGAGCGACCGCGTTTTGCCCGCGCTCACGCTGGGTGGTTACTACGCGGCCTACACGTCGCGCATCGCGCGCACAGGCATGATGGAGATTCTCTCGCAGGATTTCATCCGCACCGCGCGCGCGAAGGGCGCCACGGAATGGCAAGTCATCTTCAAGCACGCGTTCAAGGGTGCGATTCAACCAGTCGTCACGCTCACGGCGCCGGTGACGGCGAGCATGGTCACCGGCTCGTTCATCGTAGAGAAGATCTTCGACATTCCTGGCATGGGCCGGTTCTTCGTCACGGCAGCGTTCAATCGCGACCTGACGCTCGTCGTCGGCCTCGTGCTGTTCTACGCCACGCTGATTGTTGTGCTGAACCTCATCGCCGACGTCGTGCTCGTCTGGCTTAACCCGCGTCTGCGCTTCGAGTAACTCATGGCCGCGCCACAATCCATTCCTGCCGCTCCGCCGCTCGAACAAATCGAGCAGGGCACATCGTTGTGGAAGGACGCGGTCCGCCGGTTCCTCAAAAACAAGATGGCCGTCTTTGGTCTCGGCTTCGTGGTGCTGCTCACACTAGCCGCGGTTGCTGCTCCGCTTTTCGTGAAGTCGTTCTCCGCGCAGAACCTCGCCTACGGCGCGCAACCCCCCAGCAGCGCGCATTGGCTCGGGACGGACGTGCTCGGGCGCGACCTCCTCTCTCGTATCCTCTACGGCAGCCGCATCTCGCTGGCGGTCGGCGTGTGCGCGACTCTCGTGTCGCTCACCATCGGCGTGCTCTATGGCGCAATCTCCGGCTATCTCGGCGGTAAGGCGGACGCGGTGATGATGCGCATTGTCGATATCCTCTACGCACTGCCGTTTACCGTGTTCGTCATCCTGCTGATGGTCATCTTCGGACGGAACATCATTCTCCTCTTCATGGCCATTGGCGCGGTGGAATGGCTGACGGTCGCGCGCATTGTGCGCGGTCAGGTGCTATCGCTGCGCAAACAGGAATTCATCGAAGCCGCCATCGCGCTCGGCTTGCGCAAGCGCTCGATCATCTTGCGACACCTCGTCCCGAACGTGCTCGGCATCACGATTATTTACGCCACGCTCACCGTGCCGAGCGTGATGCTGCTCGAAGCGGCGCTGAGCTTCCTCGGCTTCGGCGTGCAACCGCCGATGAGTTCGCTGGGCGTGCTGATCGATGAAGGCGCGAAGACGATCGAAGAGTTTCCGTGGCTGTTGATTTTTCCTGGCGTCGTGTTTTCGCTCACCCTGTTCTCGCTGAACTTTCTCGGCGACGGCCTGCGCGACGCGCTCGACCCGAAGGCGGCGAAGGATTGACCCATGCCATTGCTCGACGTCCAAAACCTCCAGACCAGCTTCCACACGCGCAACGGCATCGTGCGCGCGGTGCGGGATGTGTCGTTCTCGCTGGAGAAAGGAGAGACGCTCGGCATCGTGGGCGAGAGCGGTTCGGGCAAGTCGGTCACGTGCTATTCGCTCATGCGCCTGATTCCGCAGCCCCCCGGACGCATCGAAGGCGGACGTGCGTTGTTCGACGGCGTCGACTTGCTCTCGTGCTCGAAAGAACAGCTGCGCGCCATCCGCGGCAAACGCGTCTCGATGATCTTTCAGGATCCGATGACGTCGCTGAATCCGTATCTGCGCATCGAGGAACAACTCATCGAACCGCTGTTGCTGCACGACAAGCTGGACCGCGCCGAAGCTGTGAAGCGCGCCATCAAGGCGCTGGAAGATGTTGGTGTGCCCGGTGCGGCGCAACGCATCCGCAGTTATCCGCACGAATTCTCTGGCGGCATGCGGCAGCGGGTGATGATCGCGATGGCTCTGGTGACGAAGCCCGAGTTGCTCATCGCCGACGAGCCGACGACCGCGCTCGACGTGACGGTGCAGGCGCAGATCTTGGAACTCATCAAAAAGCTCCAGCACGACCTCGGCACGGCGGTCATCTGGATCAGCCACGATCTCGGCGTGGTCGCCGGATTCTGTCAGCGCGTGATGGTGATGTATGCGGGGCGGGCGGTGGAGAGCGCGTCCACCGAGGCGATCTTCAAGCGCCCGAAACATCCCTATAATCGCGCGCTCCAAAAATCGATCCCGGCGCTCCAGCCGAAAGGCGCGGAGCTCTACACCATTCCCGGCATGCCACCGGACATGTCGAAACCGATCTCCGGCTGCGCCTTCGCGCCGAGGTGCGAGTTCGCGCAAGACGCCTGCCGCAGTGGTGACATGCGATTGGAGACGGTCGATCCTGGCCACGCGAGTGCGTGCGTGCGGGTGCAGAAGGAAGGATTGAAGTTGTAGACCATTATGCCCTCGTCGAGACTCAACCTCGTAGTTCTTCGCTCTAAGAATGTTCAGGCTCTGGTGGAGTTTTATCATGCTGCTGGGTTGGACTTCGTTCAGGAACAGCATGGCTCTGGCCCCGTCCACTTCGCGTGTGACCTTGGTGGAATGGTCATTGAGATCTACCCGGGCATGGAAGGCATCGCAGTTGATCGAAAGGCTGGAGGATCAACAATGCTGGGGTTCGCTGTCGCATCGCTCGCTTCGACACTTGAGGCGATGGGAAGATTGAAGGTGGAGTTTGTTTCTCCACCAAAAGATACGCCTTGGGGCCGGCGTGCAGTGGTCCTTGATCCCGACGGCCGAGCTGTGGATCTCACGGAACCGAAATCAGGTTAATCAACATGGCCGATACCTTCCTTGAACTGCGCGACGTGAAGACCCACTTCCCGGTGGAGCGCGGAATCTTCTTCCGACGTCGCGTCGGCACGGTGCGTGCGGTGGATGGTGTTTCTCTGTCGTTGAACAAAGGCGAGATTCTCGGACTCGTTGGCGAGTCGGGCTGCGGCAAGTCCACGCTGGGTCGCACCATCATGCAACTCATCCCGCCAACCGAGGGCGCGGTGGTGCTCGCGGGGAAACATCTGGAACAACTGCGCGGCACGGAACTGCGCGAGGCGCGGGCGGATTTCCAGATGATCTTCCAGGATCCCTACGCCTCGCTGAATCCGCGCATGACGGTTTACGACGCGCTGGCCGAGGCGATTCAGGCCCACAAGCAGGTCGAGGACGACAAGCTGCCGTATCTCGTGAGCCAGTTGATGGAGAAGGTCGGGCTTGCGCCGCGCTTCATCAAAAAGTACCCGCACGAATTCTCAGGCGGCCAGCGCCAGCGCATCGCCATCGCGCGCGCACTGGCGGTCGAACCGAAGCTCATCGTCGCGGACGAGCCAGTGAGCGCGCTCGATGTTTCCATTCAGGCGCAAATCATCAACCTGCTGGCGAAGCTCTCGCGCGAGATGCATCTCACGCTGATCTTCATCTCGCACGATCTCTCGGTGGTGAAACACATCTCGGACCGCATCGCGGTGATGTACCTCGGGAAGATTGTGGAGGTCGGTCCGGCGGCGCAGGTCTTCGAACGCCCGCAGCATCCGTACACGAAGGCGCTGGTCAGTGCGGTGCCAATTCCCGATCCCGTCCGCGAGAGCGCGCGGCAACGCGTCATCCTGCAAGGCGACCCGCCGTCGCCGATCAATCCGCCGAGCGGTTGCGCCTTTCATCCGCGCTGTCCATTCGCTGTCGATGCCTGCAAATCGACCACGCCGCGTTTGGAGGAATTCGCCGGCGGCCAGCAGGCAGCGTGCATTCGTGTGAAGGAAATTTCGTCCACGACGTGAAGTGAGCACGACCGGTTCAGTCGTTCGAAAGGTTGCCGCGTCCCTCGGCATCGCGCTGGCGACGCTGGACGTTTCATTGAGGGCGGCGGCGCCCGAGTGGACGAATATTCCCGGCGGACGCTGGAGCGCGCTTCCCGCGCCGTCCGCTCCGGCGAAGGTGGGCTTCACGCTTCAGAGTCCAGACCAAACTTCGGTCCGTTTCACCAACACGATCAATGAATGGTCCGCCGCGGAGAATCGCGTGCTGCTGAACGGCTCGGGCGTCGCGGCGGGGGATTTCGATGGCGACGGCTGGCCCGACTTGTTGTTCACGGGACTGGACGCGCCGTGCCGACTGTATCGCAATCTAGGGAACTGGAAGTTCCAAGATGTGACGGCGGAATCGGGCGTCGCCTTGCCAGGGAAGAATTATCGCGGCGCGGTCTTTGCAGATCTGAACGGCGACAATGCGCTTGATCTGCTTGTGGCGACGACGGGGCAGGGGGTTGTCTGTTTTCAGAACAATGGTCGCGGGCAGTTCACGAACATCACCGCGCAAGCGCGGTTGGGCGGAACGGCGGGTAGTGCAACGTTGGCGCTCGCGGATGTGGATGGGAATGGTTCACTCGATCTCTACGTCGCGAACAATCGCACGGATGACATCCGCGATCGCGGTCAGGTGAATCTGCGCCTGGTGAATGGCAAGCCGGCGGTGCCGCCGGAGCTCGCGGAGCGGTTGACGGTGGTCGATGGACAGGTGCTCGAGTTCGGTGAACCGGATCAATTGTATCTCAACGACGGCCGCGGACGGTTTACGCCGGTGTCGTGGACTGGTGGGCGATTCCGGAATGAAGACGGCGCGCCGCTCGTGGAGCCACCGCGGGATTGGGGGCTGACGGCGACGTTTCGCGACATCAATGGCGACGGCTTTCCCGACATTTACGTGTGCAACGATTTCTGGACGCCGGATCGCGTGTGGGTGAACGACGGCAAGGGCCGGTTCCGTCTCGCGCCGAGGCTGGCGCTGCGGAACATGCCGGCGAGTTCAATGGGGGTGGACTTTGCGGATTACGACCGCGACGGTGACATGGATTTCTTCGTGGTGGACATGCTGTCGCGCGATCTCCGTTTGCGGAAACGCCAGAAGCCGGCGCAGAACCCGATGAGCTCGATGCCGGGGATGCTTGAGGATCGCCCGCAGTTCATGCGGAACACGCTCTATCGAAATCGCGGCGACGGTACCTACGCGGAAGTCGCGAACATGGCGGGTGTGACGGCGTCGGACTGGTCGTGGTCGCCGGTGTTTCTCGATGTTGATTTGGATGGCTACGAGGATTTGTTGATTACGACCGGTCACGCGCGCGATGTGCAGGATCTGGATGTGCAGGCGCGGATTCGTGCGCTGCAGCATCCGTGGACGGGATTCAAGAGCGAGGCGGAACGGCAAAAGGCCTATACGCAGGAACTGATGGAGCACATGCGGCTGTATCCGCTGCTGCATTCGCCGATTGTCGCGTTTCGAAATATCGCTGGTCGCGGTTTCGCGGAGGTGACGACGGATTGGGGCACGGAACGACTGGGAGTGCATCACGCGATTGCGCTGGCGGATTTTGATCGCGACGGTGATTTGGATTTCGTGGTGAACAGTCTAGGCGGTGCGGCTGGCTTGTATCGGAACGACGCCCCGCAACCGCGCGTGGCGGTGCGATTGCGTGGACGCGCGCCGAATATACAAGGCGTCGGGGCAAAGATCGTTCTCCGCGGTGGTGCAGTGCCCGCGCAGGGGCAGGAGATGATTAGCGGCGGACGTTACATGTCGGGTGATGAGGCGATGCGCGTGTTTGCGGTCGGCACTGTCGGGAAGCCGATGACGCTCGAAGTGATCTGGCGCAATGGATTGAGAACGGTTGTCACGAATGTGCTGGCGAATCGGCTCTACGAAATTGAGGAGACAACGGCAACCGCGGTGCCGTCGAATCCGCCGGCCACGGTCGCACCGCTGTTTGCGGATGTGAGCAGTCTCATTGAGCATCGTCATCACGAGGAAGCTTTCGATGATTTCGTGAGGCAACCGTTGCTGCCGTTTAAGCGGAGTCAGTCTGGGCCAGGCGTCGCGTGGTTCGATGCGGATGGCGACGGTGTGAGCGAGTTGTTTATCGGGAGCGGACGCGGCGGAACCGTCGGCGGCTATAGGGTGAAGTCTGGCGGAGCGTGGGAGCGCGCGGAATCGCTGAGCCGGTCGATGCTGACTGACGATGCGACAGGCTTGGTGGGATGGACGAGTCCGTCCGGGAAGCGGGAGCTGTTGGTGGGACTTTCCGGATACGAAAGTGACGGCGGGCATTCGGTGCTCTCTCTGACGTTCGCCGCGGACGGGCCTAGGGTGACGAATCGTGCGGAGCTTCAGGCGGCGGGGCAGGGAACCGGGCCGTTGGCGGTGGCGGATATCGACGGGAACGGTTCGCTGGATCTGTTCGTGGGAGGTTTTGTCGTTGGCGGGCGTTATCCAGAAGCGTCGGCGAGTCGGGTCTATCGCACTTCGGGCGAGCGGTTGGTTTTGGATGAGGCCAACACGCGAGCGCTTGCTGGCGTGGGTTTGGTGAATGGCGCGGTGTGCAGCGATTTGGACGGCGATGGTTTTCCGGAACTGGTGCTGGCTTGCGAATGGGGGCCCGTCAGAGTCTTCAAAAACACGGCGGGTAACTTGCGCGAGGTGACGTCGGCGTTGGGGCTGGATCGATTCACTGGTTGGTGGACTGGCGTGACGGCTGGTGATTTCGATGGCGATGGATGCATGGATTTGGTGGCGGGAAACTGGGGGTTGAACAGCGAGTATCGCGCGTCGGCTTCGGTTCCGCTGGTGGCGTATCACGGCGATCTGCTGGAACGCGGGGTGATGGATTGGATCGAGACAGAGTGGGACGAGCGGCGTCGTGAAGTCGTTCCCCGGCGCCGGCTGGATGCGCTGAATCAGGTGCTGCCGGTGTTGAGTGAACGTTTCCCGACGCACGAGCGATTTAGTGAAGCCACTATCGAAGTGGTGCTGGGTCCACTACGGTCGCGGGCAAAGAAAGTCGAAGCCACGACGCTGGCCTCGACGGTATTCCTGAATCGTGGCAACCGATTCGAGCTGATCGCGCTGCCGGAAGAAGCGCAGGAAGCGCCGGTGTTTGGCGTGAACGTGGCGGATTTTGACGGCGACGGACGGGAGGATTTGTTCGTGAGCCAGAACTTCTTTGCGACCACGCCGGAGATGCCGCGGCTGGATGCCGGGCGAGGATTGATCCTGCGAGGGCAAGGGAATGGACAATTCGAGCCGATGTCGGCGGTGCGTTCCGGGCTGGGGATCTATGGCGAGCAACGCGGTTCGGCGGTGGCTGATTTCGATCGAGACGGCCGGCCGGATCTGGTGGTCACCCAAAACGGAGCCGCTACGAAGCTGTTCCGAAATGCTTCGAGTGTGTCGGGAATCGCGGTACGCATCGCGGGGCCGGTGGGAAATCCGACCGGGATTGGCGCGCAGTTGAGGGTAAAGAGTGGCGATGAGCTCGGGCCGGTTCGCGAAATCCACGGAGGGTCTGGTTATTTATCGCAGGATGATCCTATGCAGATCCTTTCGGCGAGCGGTGCGCCGTCCGAACTCTGGGTGAGGTGGCCGGCGGGCGCGACGAATACCATCGCGATTCCGCCGGGCGCCAAGGCGGTGACTGTCCGCCCCTAGGTGGCTCGATACCTGCGCTTTTCCGCGATTTTCGATCGTCATGGAGGTTACAGCCCGGTTAATTCTCTGTGATAAGCGGATTGACTGGAGGGGGTGAGTTTGGCTATTCCTTTTGTGTTCCACGACATGATTCACAGGTGATGCCAGATCCTCCATGGATGGAGTGCGGTGTAACTTTGCATTGATGCAGCCTGTCTTGCCTTCGAACCAGAACCAAACAACCAACCAAATGATCAGTGCTATGAATCGATTCAGACTCATATTCTGCTGTGTCGCCACTTTGCTGGCGGCTGCCTTCAGCGGAAATCTTCATGCGCAACTATCGGATGTCACCCAGCCGGGCGACCCGATTGTTGGCACCTCAAACAACACTCCCGGCTCCGAGGGGGTGGCAAATGCCATCGACAATGCGCCAACGAAGTATCTCAACTTCGATCGCCTGAACACCGGCTTCACCGTCACGCCGGCCATCGGTCTGAGCGTCGTGCAGGGATTGACGCTGACCTCAGCCAATGACGCGCCAGAACGCGATCCGTCCACCTACACGCTCGAAGGTTCTTACGACGGCGTGACGTTCTCGCCGATTGCCAGCGGAGCTGTTCCGGCTTTCACTGCCCGTTTCCAGAAGAACACCATCCTGTTCAACAACAGCACGCCGTATCTGAGCTATCGCCTGGTGTTCCCTGAAGTTGCGGGGCCTGGTGGCAACAGCATGCAGATCTCCGAGGTGGAACTGCTCGGCTCGCAGGCTCCTTCTGATGTGACGCAACCCGGTGACGCGATTGTTGGCACGTCCAACAATACGCCCGGCTCCGAAGGCGTGGCCAACGCCATCGACAACGCGCCGACGAAGTACCTGAACTTCGATCGCCTGAACACGGGCTTCACCGTGACACCCTCCGTCGGTGGCACAAAGGTCACCGGCATCACGCTGACCTCCGCCAACGACGCTCCAGAGCGGGATCCGCTAACCTACACCCTCGAAGGTTCGCTCGATGGCGTGGAATTCTTCCCGATCAGCAACGGCAGCGTTCCTGCCTTCACGGCCCGCTTCCAGAAGAACTTCATCTTCTTCTCCAATGACCGCGCGTTTAGTTCCTATCGCTTGGTGTTCCCTGAAGTCGCGGGACCTGGCGGTAACAGCATGCAGATCTCCGAGGTGGAACTGCTTGGCGTAGTTTCTGAAGTCGCGCAAGACGTCACCCAGCCCGGTGACGCCATTGTCGCAAGCTCCAACAACAGCCCCGGTTCCGAAGGCGTGGCCAACGCCATCGACAACGCGCCGACGAAGTATCTGAACTTCGACATCGTCAACACCGGTTTCACAGTGACCCCCGGTTCAGGCCTCACGGTTGTCAGTGGTCTCACACTGACCTCCGCCAATGACGCTCCGGATCGTGACCCCGGCAGTTACACCTTGGAAGGTTCGTATGACGGTGTGAACTTCGCGCCCATCTCCAGCGGTACGGTCCCGACCTACGCTGCGCGTTTCGAGAAGAAGACGATTCTCTTCTCCAACAAGGTTCCGTTCCTTAGCTATCGATTGATCTTCCCGACCACTCAGGGCAACTCGACCTGCTGTATGCAGGTTTCCGAAGTCGAACTGCTCGGCAATCTCGCGCCGACCGACGTGACGGTGCCGGGAGATCCGACCGTTGCCACTTCGAACAACTCGCCTGGTTCCGAAGGCGTGGCCAATGCCATCGACAACGCGCCGACGAAGTACCTGAACTTCGATATCGTGAACACCGGCTTCACCGTGACGCCTGCGGTGGGTGACACCGTCGTCTCCGGCCTCACGTTGACCTCCGCGAACGACGCTCCGGATCGTGATCCGGCCGACTACACGCTGGAAGGTTCGTTGGACGGCACGACGTTCTTCCCGATCAGCAGCGGCACCGTGCCGGCTTTTCCGACCCGCTTCTTCAAGAACTACATCTTCTTCCCGGAAAACAATCGTGCGTTCAAGACGTATCGCCTGATCTTCCCGACCACCCAGGGCAACTCCACCTGCTGCATGCAGATTGCGGAAGTTGAGTTCCTCGGTGTGACGCCCGGCGCGGTGAACACCAATGCCGTGGATACGTTGATCCGCCGCCAGCCGCTGGATACGCCGGTGTTGTTGGGCCAGACGGCCACATTCCGAGTCGTGCTGACCGGTCCGTGGAGCGTGCAATGGTTTAAGAACGGCGACCGCATCCCCGGTGCGAACAACGCGTCCTACACCACGCCTGCCGCGACCGCTGCGGATGACGGCGCCACTTACTACGCGGTTGTTCAAGGCCGCGATGGTCGTCAGGTCAGCGATGAAGTCATGCTCAGCATCTTCACTCCGTCCACCACCGAGAGCCTTGGCTTCAGCTTCCGCGGATCCGGCGCGAACGGCGCTCCGACCGACATGCTGGCTTCGGACATCACCGGTTTCCATCCTCAGGCTTACTGGAACAACCTCTCCGGTGGCAACGGCGGTCCTATCGCGGCGATCAACAGCGCCAACACTTCCCACTCCACCATCACTGTCTCCTGGGCAACCTCCGGTGAATGGGGTGCGGGCACTGGAAACAGCGATCCGACTGAACGAATGTTGAACGGTCTGGTGCGCGCAAGCACGGCGGCGGGTGGCAGCACCATCACCCTCTCGGGCGTGCCTCAAGGCAACCACTCGCTCCTCCTCTACGCGGTCCAGGTTCCTCTCGAATTCTGGCCGATGGACATCGAGGCCATTGCCGGTGGCACTACTCAGCAGCGCTTCATTCGCCCGCTGAACTCCGACGAGTACAATCCGACGCCCGGCTTCAGCCTCGTCTCCTCGACCTCGGCTGCAACTCGCGGTGTGGGTAACTACGTCCGGTTTGACAACGTGCAGCCGGGTGCGGATGGCGTCGTTACCATTACGTTCCGCGCTCCGGGTGGCGGTGGCCAGGGCCCTGGCTTGAACGGCTTCCAGCTGCTCTTGAATCCTCCGGCCGCTGGCGAACCGCCGGTGATCACCCGTCAACCGGCCTCGGCGAATGGTATCGCCGGTGGTTGCGTGACGATGAGCGTCGAAGCTTCCGGCCCCGGCCTTAGCTATCAATGGCTGAAGAACGGTCAGCAAATCGCGGGCGCCACGGGCCCGACCCTCACCCTCGCAGGCCTCACCGAATCCAGCGCCGGCAGCTACAACGTGGTTGTCAGCAATCCGGCCGGCCGCGCCCGCAGCCGCAGCGCGGTGGTCGAAGTGCTCGCGAACTCGCAGATCGCCTCGGGCCTCATCACGCACCTCAAGTTCGATGAGACCGAAGGCCGCACGATCGCCAACTCGGTCGCCGGCGGTCAGGCTGGTGAACTTCGTGAAACAGGCTTCGAAAACTGGCAGCCCGGTCAGGTGGCCAACTCCCACTACTTCGAAGGCAACATCTACGCGTATGTTCCGAACTACACCAAGGCCAGCCGTGCCCTCACGGTTTCTGCCTGGGTCAACTCGGCCAGCGATAACTGGGGTCCGATCATCAACAACTGGATCGACAGCCGCACGACTGGCTCTAAGGGTCAGTTCCAGCTGGAAGTCGTTCAGGAAGCAGGCGGCCCCACGCTGCGCGGTGAACTCGAAGTGGGCCCGAACCGCGTTGCCGCCGCTGGCGTCATCGATGGTTCACTCAACACCTGGCACCATGTCGCGCTCACGGCGAATGGCGGAACGCTCAGCCTTTACTGGGACGGCCGCCTGGTCGCCTCCGCCGATTACCTCGGCAACATCAACTCCTCGGCGGCCTTGCCGTGGCTCACGATCGGAACCGAACTCGTGGCGGATCCGAACGATGCCAGCCTCTTCATCCCCTCCGGCAACTACTTCGTGGGTGCCCTGGACGACGTGGCCCTGTGGAATCGCAGCCTGAGCGAAGTCGAAGTCGCGGGCCTCTACAACGGCGGTCTCGCTGGTCAAACCGTGTCGGCCGTTCCGCCGGTGCTGGTGGCTGGCGATTGCCGTCCGACCATCGATTGCCCGAACAACCTCACGGTTGAAGCCTCAGGCAATGCCACGCCGGTCTCGTTCGTGGTGACCGGTGCGGACGCCGCTGGCGCGCCGCTGATCGCCGAATGCGTGCCGGCCTCCGGCAGTGGATTCGCAGTGGGCCAGACCACGGTCACTTGCACCGTCACAGCCAGCCCCGGTAACTCGGTCAGCTGCAGCTTCCGCGTCACGGTGGCGGATACCGCTCTTCCGACGATCACCTGCCCTGGCGACATCGCCACGGCGGCGACCGGCGAAGCGGGCGCCGTGGTGACCTACGTGGCCACTGCGTCCGACGCTGGCGGCATCGCCAGCCTCGTCTGCGTGCCGGCCTCCGGCAGCACCTTCGCGCTGGGCGAAACGCCGGTGACCTGCACGGCCACCGACAACGCGGGCAACACCGCCTCCTGCAGCTTCAAAGTCACCGTGCGCCCGAGCTCGGAACCTCCGACGGCAGTCATCGGTGCGGAAGCGCTGGTGGACTTCAGCCCCGACTACGAGAACCCGGTGCTCATCAGCTGCAACTGGTGGAACGCGTGCCTCGTGCTCGACGGCTGGACCAGCAGCGCGGCCGATGGCGGCGCGCTCACCTACCTGTGGTTCGACGAACTGGAACCCGTTCCGTTTGACGGCGGCCCGGTGACCACGAACTGCTACGAAGTGGGCACCCACACCATCACGCTCATCGTGACGGACAGCAAAGGCCTGACCGACAGCGACAGCAAGACCATCGAAGTGGTGACCGCACCGCTGGCGGTCGAGCTGTTGATTGAAAAGGTCAACCAATCCCGCGTGACCCGTGCGGTCAAGCGCGAGCTGGTGGCCTCCCTGCGGGCGGCGCTCAACAGCGCCAAGGCCGAGAAAGGCCGTCCGACGCAACAGACGCTCGACGCGTTTGAAAAGAAAGTGCGCGCGAAGGTCGCCCAGGCGTATCCGGAAGAAGCGCGCGTATGGATCAAGTGGTCGCAGGCGGTGAGCACGGGCATTGAGAAATGCATCAAGCCGCCGCGCAAGGCCAAGGACCACTGGGACAAGAAGAAGGCCGACGACAAGTAAGCGTCGCCCCCTGACTTAAACCCAAACCTTAGAACTCAACACCCGGCCGGGCAGCAATGCCCGGCCGGGCTTTTTTGTTTTGCCTGTCGAACTGGACTGTCCGATATGAAAGGGTATCGCAACCGCAACGAATGAACGCGCTGAGTGCATTGAACAAGATGGTGTCGCTATCAGCCATCTTCAGTGCGATTTCCATGTGCTGCGCGCCGGCAACTTCAGCGGCTCAGCTGGAATGGATTTCGGAACCGGGTGGAAGAAGTGCTCCGGTGCGGATTAGCGGCAGTGCCGCGAAGCCGGTGCTGGAACTCATTGAACCAGCCGCCAGTGGAATTCGTTTCACCAATCACCTCCCGACGGAGCGCCATCTTACGAACCAGATTCTCTTGAACGGTTCCGGAGTGACGGCCGGGGATGTCGATGGTGACGGGTGGTGTGATTTGTTTTTTGCCGGACTCGGTGGTGGAGGGAGAATGTTCCGCAATCTCGGAGGCTGGCGTTTTGAGGATATCACCACGCGTTTGGGCTCTCGGTTGTCCGGCTTGGAGCAGAGTGGCGTCGCGCTGGTGGATCTTGATGGAGACGGTGATCTCGATCTCGTCGTGAATTCCGTGGGTGGCGGAACGCACTGGTTATCCAATGACGGCAAGGGGAACTTCACTCCGACTGGTGAGGCGTGGAACGTGCGCCGGGGAGGGAGTTCCGTGGCGTTCGGAGATATGGATGGCGACGGGGATCTGGATGCTTACATCGCGAACTACCGGATCGTCACGATTCGTGATCAGCCCAATACCCGGTTCTCTCTTCGGACGATTGAAGGTCGTCAGCAAGTGGTGAGCGTGGACGGGGTGCCGATCTCGGATCCGGAACTCGCGAACCGATTCAACTTCCGCATCGCCCAACAAGGCGGGCGCGGATCGTTTGCCTATGATGAAAATGGCGAGCCGGATGTATTGCTGCGAAACGACCGCGCTGGTCGGTGGACGCCCGTAGCGTTTACGGCAGGAAGCTTCCTGAATGAAGACGGTCGTCCGCTTCCTGCGCCGCTCTTCGACTGGGGACTGTCCGTTGCGTTTCGCGATATCAACCAGGACGGCGCTCCGGATATCTATGTCTGCAATGATTTCCGGTCGCCGGATCGGCTCTGGATCAATAATGGCCGCGGTGTGTTTCGCGCGGCACAGCCGCTGACGTTGCGCCAGATCAGCCTGTCGTCCATGGGTGTCGATTTCGCGGATGTGAATCGCGATGGCTGGGACGACTTTCTTGTAGTGGACATGCTCAGCCCGGTGCATGCGCGGCGATTCACCCAGCGGATTGACATCAAGCCCGAGGTGTTGCCGGTCGGTGCGATTGAAAACCGTCCGCAGTATCCGCGGAACACCTTCTTCCTGAATCGCGGCGACGGAACTTACGCTGAGGCGGCGCAGTGGGCGGGGCTGGACGCGACGGAATGGTCCTGGACGCCGGTCTTCGTTGATGTGGATTTGGATGGCTACGAGGATTTGCTGGTGTCGAACGGCTTTGAGCGCGACGGCATGAACATGGACGCGGTGCGCCAGATTGAGTCCGTGAAGCGCGAACGAAAGATGGAGACCGTCGAGCAGTTGCATTTGCGAAGGATGTTTCCGCGACTCGATACGGCGAACATGGCGTTCCGGAATCTGGGTAACGGTGCGTTTACGAATTTGAGCGCGGCGTGGGGGTTTAATCTTCGCGGGGTCTCACATGGGATGTGCCTCGCGGATTTGGACAACGACGGCGACCTCGATTGCGTGGTGAACAATCTGAATGCCCCGGCTTCCGTTTATCGCAACAACGCTGTCGGCGATCGAATCGCGGTGCGACTGCGAGGAAAGAGTCCCAACACGAGGGGCATTGGTGCGCGCATTCAAGTGACGGGCGGACCGGTAGCGCAAAGCCAGGAGATGATGGCGGGTGGACGGTACCTATCCTGCGACGATTCCATGCGGACGTTTGCGGCGGGGCGGGAGCCCATGCGTATCGAAGTGACGTGGCGGAGTGGGCGTCGGAGCGTGGTCGAGAATGCGAAGGCGAACCGGATCTACGAAGTAGATGAGGCGTCGTCGGTGGAACAGTCGACTGCGAAAGCCGCGCCGGTGGTCACGCACTTCACCGATGTGAGTGGACTGGTGAATCACCGGCATGTTGACGAGGCTTTCGATGATTTTGCCCTTCAACCGACGCTCTCGAAACGCCTAAGCCAGTCCGGGCCGGGCGTGGCTTGGTTTGATGTGGATGGCGACGGTTGGGATGATTTGCTGATCGGTTGCGGTCGGGGCGGAACGCTGGCGGCGTTTCGCAATGATGCTCGTGGCGGATTCGTCCCGATGACCGGGGCGCCGTTTGAAGGAGCAGTGTCCCAAGATCAAACGACGGTGTTGGGTTTACGGACTGCCGGCGGCGAGAGAGTGATTCTGGTGGGGAGCGCCAACTACGAAAACGGGCTGACCAATGAGCCGGCTGTGCGGGTGTATCGCGTGCCGGCGAAGATGGTGGAAGCCGCGGTTCCGGGCGAAGTCTCGAGTTCCGGTCCGATGGCGATGGCGGATGTCGACGGCGACGGAGAGCTCGATCTGTTTGTCGGCGGCAGAGTGATTCACGGCAAGTTAGCGGTCGAAGCGTCGTCGCAGCTCTATCGCCAGCGGCAGGGCAAGTTTGTGGTGGATCCGACGGCGAACGAGGTTGTCACCAATGTCGGTCTCGTGAGCGGGGCGGTATTCAGCGATCTAGATGCGGATGGGGACGCGGATCTCGTGTTGGCTTGTGAATGGGGGCCGCTGAAGATTTTCCGCAACGATGGCGGAAAGTTGGTGTCACTCGATCCGGCGATCGGCTTTGGGAATTCTGAACGCTCGGCGGTGAATGTTCATCGTTCAGTCCTCTCCAAACTCACGGGCTGGTGGAATGGGGTGACGACTGGGGACTTCGACGGCGACGGACGCATGGACATCGCTGCGTCAAACTGGGGTCGGAACACGCGCGCGGAAATGTTCCGCGCGCTGCCGCTGCGGTTGTTCCATGGCGAGGCATCTGGCGATGGGAGCATTCAGGCAATCGAGGCCTACACGGACCCTGTGTCGAACCGGCTTTTGCCGATGCAGCCGTTCCATGTGATGGGCGCTGCGGTGCCGGCCATGCGTGAGCGAATGGCCAGCTACGAAAATTATGCGAAGGCGACGTTGCCAGAGATTTACGGTGAGACGTGGAAGACTCTGCACGAACTGAATGCGACCACGTTGGACTCGATGATCTTCCTGAATCGTGGCGACCATTTTGAGGCGCGGTCGTTGCCGGTGGAAGCCCAGCTCGCGCCCGCGTTTGCCGTCTGCGCCGGGGACTTGAATGGCGATGGGTTTGAAGACCTGTTTCTCAGCCAGAATTTCTTCGCTGTGCACCCTGAACATTCGCGGCTGGATGGAGGCCGGGGTTTGTGGCTCCGCGGGGATGGTCGCGGTGGCTTCGCGGCGGTGGCAGGCCAGGCGAGTGGGTTGTTGATATACGGTGAACAACGCGGTGCGGCATTGAGCGACTTCGATGCGGATGGCCGTGTTGATTTGGTGGTCGCGCAGAACGCAGCGGCGACCAAGTTGTTTCAGAACAAGGCCGCGAGACCTGGCCTGAGAATCCGCCTGCAAAGCTCGGCGGGCAACCCGTCGGCGGTCGGTGCGGTTCTGCGGGTGGTGAGCGGTGGCAGGTCGGGACCGGCGCGGGAGATTCACTCTGGCTCCGGTTACTGGTCGCAGGACAGCGCCGTTCAAGTTATCGCGATGCCCGCGGGACCTGCGGAGCTCTCAATCCGGTGGCCGGGTGGCAAGGTGACAACTTCCCTGGTTCCACCCGGTGCGAAGGAGATTTCGATCGACGCGACGGGGAAGGTCGCGGTGATGCGCTAAACGGGTAGGTCGGGATTCTCGCCGCGGCTCGAAACGGGCTCGCCTCGGATTAAGGAATCGCTAATTTTGCCGAGTCCAATCAAGCACTGTGAATACAAGCGTCTGGGAACGTCTGCGGACGGTGGGGCCTGCCACGGCGGCAACTCTCACGGGCATCCTTTTGGTGCAGCTGGCCGCCACCGCTGCGGAGCGTGTGGAGGGTCCGGGCTTTCGATCGTGGGCCGTCAATGTGCCGACAGGAGGCCGCATTTTTCTGGAACGATTGACAGTGTCGTCCACGGGGATCGCCTTCACCAATTTCCTTTCCGACGATCGTGCGCTGGAGAACAGCATGCGCACGAGTGGTTCCGGCCTGGCGGCGGGGGATGTCGATGGTGACGGCTGGACGGATCTTTATTTCTGCGGCATGGAGAACGCGAACGCGCTCTATCGCAATCTCGGCAACGGAAAGTTTGAGAACATCACGGCAGCGGCTGGTGTGGCGTGCGCGGAGAATTATTCCACCGGCGCAGTGTTCGCGGACGTGGATGGCGACGGCGATCTGGATCTGCTCGTCAATACGCAGGGGCAGGGATCGCGTTTGTTCATCAATGACGGCAAGGCGAAGTTTGCGGAGTCGAAAGCCAGCGGGTTGTTGCGGCGATTCGGTGCGACGTCCGCGGCGTTCGCGGACATCGACGGCAACGGCACGCTCGATCTCTACGTGTGCAATTACGCCACGGTGAAGATTGAGGACCGACCGAACGCGAAGTTCGATTCGGTGAACGTGAACGGGCGTCCGGTGCTGACGGCGATTGACGGCGTGCCGATGACGTCGCCGGAACTGACGAATCGCTACTTCGTCGATGCGGAGCGCATCGTTCGTGAGCTCGGTGAACCGGACGCGGTTTATCTCAACGACGGCAAGGGGAACTTCCGCCAGTTGTCGTGGACGGACGGGACGTTTCTCGACGAAGAGGGAAAGCCGCTGACCAAGCCGCCGTATGACTTCGGTTTGTCGGTGATGTTCCGCGACATGAACGGCGATCTCGCGCCGGACATCTACATCGCGAACGATCTCTTCCCGCCGGACCGCATCTGGGTGAACGACGGTCGCGGCAAGTTCCGCGCGATGTCGAATCTCGCCGTGCGGAACACGCCGCGCTTCTCGATGGGCGTGGACTTCGCGGACATCAATCGCGATGGCTACGATGATTTCTTCGTCGTGGACATGCTGAGCCGCGAGCACGAGAAACGGAAGACGCAGACGATGGGTGTTACGCCGCTCTTCCTGCCGGCGGGCCTTATCGACAACCGGCCGCAGTATAAGCGCAACACGCTTTACCTCGGTCGCGGCGACGGAACATACGCGGAGATTGCGCAGTTGGCGGGCCTGGATGCGACCGAGTGGTCATGGATGCCGCTGTTTCTCGATCTGGATCTGGATGGCTATGAGGACGTCTTTGTGACGACCGGTCACACACGCGATTCGCTCAATGCCGATGCAGTGGATGCCATTCTCAAGGCTCGTCGCGTGCGCAAGCTGACGGATCAGGAGCATCGCGAATTGAAGAAG
Source organism: uncultured Bifidobacterium sp. (assembly GCA_964491875.1). GTDB lineage: Bacteria > Verrucomicrobiota > Verrucomicrobiia > Limisphaerales > JADJPG01 > JADJPG01. The sequence goes on along the minus strand of CAZBIC010000039.1, from coordinate 38,708 downwards.
AAACATTTCCCGCTGCTGAACCTGCACAACCAGGCGTTTCGCAATCGCGGTGATTTGACCTTCGAGGACAAGGCGAAGGAATGGGGTTTCGATCACGTGGGCACCACGCACGGCATGTGTACGGCGGACATCGACAATGACGGCGACCTCGATGTGATCTTGAATCATCTCAACGACAGCGCGGGCATCTATCGCAACGAATCGCCCGGCGGACGCGTCCTCGTGCGCGTGCGTGGCAAGGCGCCGAACACGCAGGGGGTCGGCGCGAAGATTCGTTTTCTCGGCGGGCCGATGCTGCAGAGTCAGGAGGTCATCAGCGGCGGGCGTTACCTCGCGGGCGATGACGGTGCGCGGATGTTCGCCACCGGTGCGGCGAAGGACGGCATGAGCATTGAGGTCACCTGGCGCAGCGGAACAGTCAGCGTGGTGAACGGTGTGCGCGCAAATCGGGTGTACGAAATCGATGAGACTGGCGCGAAGCCCGGTCCGGGGCCGCGTCGAATGGATGCGCCGAGCGCGGCCCGGACGCTCTTCACCGATGTGAGCGTCCGGATCAATCATGAGCACTTGGAGGCGGAGTTTCCTGATTTCAATCGCCAGCCGTTGTTGCCTCGGAAAATGAGTCAGCTCGGTCCGGGAGCGACGTGGTACGATTTGGATGGCGACGGGTCGGACGAATTGATTCTGGGTGGCGGCGCGGGTGGGAAGATGGCGGTGTTTCGCAATGACGGCAAAGGCGGCTTCGCTTCGTGGCGGGCGCCGGTATTCGAGGAGCCGTTGCCACGCGATCAGACGACGCTGCTGGGCTGGCGCAAGGCGGACGGCTCCAATGTCGTGCTGGCCGGAGCGGCGAATTACGAAGCGGAGGAACTCGGCGGGGCGATGGTGCGCGAATACGATCCGACGAAGGAGAAACGACAGGGCAACTTTCCCGGCTGGGAAGTTTCGGTCGGGCCGCTGGCGATGGCGGATGTGAATGGCGATGGCGTCTTGGACCTGTTCGTGGGCGGACGCGTCGAGGCGCAGAAGTATCCGGAGACGCCTTCGTCGTTGTTCTTCAAGGGCACGGGAGCGGGCTTCGAGATCGACGAAGAGAACTGCAAGCGTCTCGCGTTGATCGGGATGGTCAGCGGGGCGGTGTTCAGCGATTTCGATGCAGATGGTGATCCGGATCTGATTCTCGCGATCGAATGGGGGCCGTTTAAGCTGTTCCGAAATGACGGTGGGAAGTTGGTGCCATTCGACGCAGCGATTGCCTTGCCCGACGCTCAACGTTCGTCCATCTCCACAATCACCGGCTGGTGGAACGGCGTGAACGCGGGTGACTTCGATGGTGATGGTCGGCTGGACATCGTCGCCAGCAATTGGGGGCGCAACGGGCGTTACCAGAATTTTCGCGCGAAGCCGCTGCGAGTTTACTTCGGCGAATGGACGGTCGCTGGCGTGGCGGATGTGTTCGAAACGCATTTTGATCCCGACCTGAAGAAGGACGTGCCGTGGGTTTCGTATATGTTCGCGCGGTTTCTGCCGTGGGTGACGGAGAAGTATCCAACGCAGAACTCGTTCGCGACAGCGGGCATCGCGGACATCCTTGGCCCGCGCCAGGCGAAGATGCTCGAAGCGGTGTGGCTCGAGTCGACCGTCTTCCTGAATCGCGGTGATCATTTCGAAGCGCGCGTGCTGCCGATCGAAGCGCAGTTCTCGCCGGCGTTCGGTGTGAATGTCGCGGACTTCGATGGCGACGGTGCGGAGGATGTTTTTCTCAGCCAGAATTTCTTCGCGGTCGATGGAGACACATCGCGGTTCGATGCCGGACGCGGGTTGCTCCTCGCTGGCGATGGAAAGGGCAGCTTTCGCGCTGTGCCCGGTGAATCGAGCGGCGTGAAAGTGTATGGCGAACAGCGCGGCTCGGCGGTGTCGGATTTCGACGGCGACGGTCGTGCGGATCTCGTGGTGACGCAGAACTCCGCGGACACGAAGTTGTATCGCAACGCCACGGGCAAACCGGGGTTGCGCGTGCGGTTGCTCGGGCCGAAGAACAATCCGCATGGCGTCGGTGCGGTGTTGCGTCTGGCGTCCGGGGAAAAGCTGGGGCCGGCGCGCGAGATTCATGCAGGCGCCGGTTACTGGTCGCAGGACAGCGCGGTACCGGTCCTGACCGCGCCGTTTGTCGCGAAGCAAGTAATCGTGCGCTGGCCGGGCGGGAAAACAACGACCACGGAGTTGCCCGAAGGTGCGCGCGAGGTGGCAATCAATGAAACCGGGCGAGTGACGGCCAGGAGGTGAACTTGTGATGAAGGCTGCCGCGCTTTTGTTCCTGCTCACCGCGTTTGTAGGATTGGCGGCTTCGCCAGTCGGCGAGACGAAGGGCGCTGGGCGCACGATTCAACTCACTGTAACTGCCGCGGGCAAAACGGGCTTTACCGCGATGCCGGCGGCGACGACGGGCATTCTCTTCAGCAATCAGCTTCCCCAATGGCGGCATCTTACGAATCAGGTGCTGATGAACGGCGGCGGCGTGGCTTTCGGCGATGTCGATGCGGACGGCCGTTGCGATGTCTTCCTCTGCAATCTCACCGGCGCGAGCGCGCTCTATCGCAATCTCGGCGACTGGCGTTTCACGAACATCGCCACGACGGCCGGAGTGGCATTTGATGGACAGACCGCGGCGGGGGCGGCGTTCGCGGACATGGATGGCGACGGGGATCTCGATCTCGTGGTGAACACGGTGGGGCACGGCACGCACGTTTTGGCGAATGACGGCCGTGGGAAGTTCACCGAGTTCGCGCGGTTGAACGGATCGAAGGCCGGCATGTCGCTCGCGATCGGTGATCTCGATGGCGATCGGTTTCTCGATCTCTACGTGGCGAACTATCGCACGATGGCTTTGATGGACATGCCGAACACGACCTTCCACTTTGCCACGCGCAACGGACAGAAGGTGGTGGCCCGCGTGAATGGACGTCCGGCGACGGACCCGGAGTTCGCGAATCGTTATCGAGTCAATGCGCGCGGTGGCATCGAGGAGAACGGCGAGGTGGATGAAGTGTATCGCAACGTTGGCGGGAAGAGTTTTGCGCCGCTGTCGTTCACGGACGGGACGTTTCTGGACGAAGCGGGGCAACCGCTCGCGGAGCCGCCGTTCGACTGGGGCTTGAGCGTGATGATGCGCGACTTCAACCAGGATGGGCTGACCGACATCTGGGTCTGCAACGACTTCGATACGCCGGATCGCGTGTGGCTGAACCAGGGCGCGGGAAAGTTTCGCGCGGCGCCGATGTTGATGTTCCGCAAGAGCAGTCATTTCTCGATGGGCATCGACGTGGCGGATTTCAACCGCGATGGCTACGACGACATCTTCGTGGTGGACATGCTGAGCCGCGATCACGTGATGCGGATGGACATGCAGGGCGACCGGATGCCGCCGGTGCCGTTGCCGGGGCTGTATGAGAATCGCCCGCACTACATGGTGAACACGCTTTACCTGAACCGCGGTGACGGCACGTACGCGGAGATGGCGGCGTTCGCGGGCGTGGAGGCGACGGACTGGAGTTGGACGCCGCTCTTCCTCGATGTGGATCTGGATGGCTATGAAGATTTGCTGGTGGCAAACGGTCACGAGCGCATGGCGCGAAGCCTGGACGTGGTCGAGAAGCTCAAGGGAATGCGGCGTACGACGCGCGAGGAGATCTTTGAGAGCCGCAAATTGTTTCCGCGCCAAAACTCGCCGAACGTGGCGTATCGCAATCGCGGCGATCTGACTTTCCAGGAAACCGGCGCCGAGTGGGGGCTGAACTTCGACGGCGTTTCACACGGCATGGCGGCGGCGGATTTGGACAACGATGGCGATCTGGATGTGGTGGTGAATAACCTGAACGATCCGGTTTCGTTCTACCGCAACGACTCCACGGCGCCGCGCGTTGCGGTGCGGCTGAAGGGCCTCGCGCCCAATACGCGCGGCATCGGTGCGCGCATCATGGTGCGCGGTGGGACTGTGCCGGAGCAGAGCCAGGAGATGATCAGCGGAGGTAGATATCTTTCGAGCGATGACGCGATGCGCGTTTTCGCGGCGGGCTCCGCGACCAACGTGATGACCGTGGTGGTGAAGTGGCCAGGCGGGAAGCAGAGCGTGGTGGCTGGCGTGCGGGCGAATCAGCTCTGCGAAGTGGACGAAGCGGGAGCCGTTCCGCCAGTTCCGGAGAGCCGCGTGCCGGCAACGCCGCCGATGTTTGCAGATGTGTCGGCATCGCTCGTGCATCGCCATGTAGATGAACGCTTCGACGATTTCGCGCGCCAGCCGATGTTGCCACATCAGCTCAGCCAGCTGGGGCCCGGCGTGACGTGGTCGGATTTGGATGGCGACGGCTGGGATGATTTGGTGGTCGGCGCGGGGAAGGGCGGTTTCATCGCGGCGCTGCGGAACAATCAGCAGGGCGCATTTCAACCGGCGATCGAGCCGTTCCTGATTCAGCCGGCGGCTCGCGATGTTGCGACGATTCTGCCGTGGCGACGGAGCTCGGGCGCGATCGGGTTGATCGCGGCGCAGTCCAACTACGAGGACAAGGCGACGGATGTGCCGATGGTGCGGCTCGCTGATTTCGCGAAGCGCGCCTTCGATGATTCGCTGCCGGCGAGCACGTCGAGCGCGGGTCCGATGGCGATGGCGGATGTGGATGGCGACGGGCAACTCGATTTGTTTGTGGGCGGGCGGATGATTCCGGAGCGCTGGCCGGAACCGGCGTCGTCGATGTTGCTGCGCGGTGTGGGCGAAAGCTTTGCGGTGGATGCCACGAACACGGCGACATTCGCCGGCGTGGGCCTGGTCAGCGGCGCGGTGTTCAGCGACTTGGATGCGGATGGTGATTCGGATCTGGTGCTCGCGTGCGAGTGGGGGCCGCTGAAGGTGTTTCGGAATGAGCGCGGGCGGTTGGCTGCGTGGGATGCGCCGGTCGGAACGACGAACGCTCCACGTTCTGTGCTTTCGCAGTTCACTGGCTTGTGGAACAGCGTGACGGCGGGGGATTTTGATGGCGATGGACGGATGGATCTCGTCGCGGGAAACTGGGGAAGCAGCACGCGGCAGCAAAGTCACCGGGCGCAGCCGATCGAGTTGTGGTTCGGCGACGCGACTGGTGATGGCGTGACGGATGTCGTCGAAGCGTACTACGACACGACGTTGAAAACCGTGGTCCCGGAGCGGCAGATGGATTTCCTCGCGCGTGGTCTGCCGTTTGTGCGGACGCGGTTCGCCACGCACATGCAGTATGGCCGCGCGTCGCTGACGGAGATTCTCGGTGACAAGGCGGGCGAGATGAAACGGCTCACGGCGTCGTGGCTGGAAAGCGTGGTGTTGCTGAATCGTGGTGATCATTTCGAGCTCCGCGCGTTGCCGGCGGAGGCGCAGCTCGCGCCGGTGTTTGGCGTCGTGGCGCAGGATTTCGATGGCGACGGTCGCGTCGATCTGTTTCTCGCACAGAATTTCTTCGGCCTGCAGCCCGACGTGCCGCGTCTCGACGCGGGGCGGGGTCTGTTGTTGCGAGGCGATGGCCGTGGCGGATTCGATGCGTTGACGGCGACGATGAGTGGGCTGGCGATCTACGGCGAGCAACGTGGTGCAGCGGCGGCGGATTTTGATCGCGATGGCCGCATGGATCTCGCGGTGTCACAGAACGGAGCGGAGACGAAGCTGTATCGCAACACGACGGCGAAGCCGGGCTTGCGGGTGCGGTTGGTGGGCTTGCCGGGAAATCGTGATGCGGTGGGCGCGGTGGTGCGAGGCGAAGTCGACAGAGTACCCGGTCCGGCGTTTGAGGTGCATTCAGGCGCGGGTTATTGGTCGCAGGATTCGTCGGCGCAGGTGCTGGGTGGTTTGCCTTCGCGCGTGCTCGTGCGCTGGCCGAATGGGGCGCGAACGACGAATGCTGTTCCTGTGGGAACTCGCGAGATCGTGATCGATGGCTCGGGAAAGCCCGCGGTTTTGCGGTAACGCGGGGAAGTTTGCGGTCGCGATGGATTTTGTCGGAATCGGAGGTTGACGGAGCGGCGGGTGATCGGTCCACTGGCGGAGGTTTAGGAATGGACTCGCAAAGCGTTGGAAGGACACCTCGGCGGTTGGTTGAAGAAGGCTCCACTATGAAGATGAATCGCTTCCTCCTGTTCACGTTTGCTGCACTCCTGTTCAGCGATGCCCAGTTATTGTTCGCCCAAGGTCCGCTAGAGAACGGCGGCAACCACGAAGGAGCGACGTCACCGATCGGCGACGAGGATACGTGGACGTTTACGGCAAACGCTGGCGACACGATCATCCTTCGTTGCGGCGAGCTTTCCGGAACAACGAGCTACAATCCATTCTTGCGTCTGCTCACGCCGAACGGGGTATTGATGGCGCAGAATAACGGCGCCGCCGATTCCTACATCAGCGTGCGCGCGACGAACAGCGGCACCTTCTCGGCGATCGTCAGCAGCGGCTTCGCGAATCAAACCGGCACATATAACCTTCGGCTGGTTAAAGCACCCGGTGCGTTCATCGTGCCAGCGGGGGATGAAGGCGGCGTGCTGGTGAATGGTGGCAATCACACCGGAACGAATTCTCTCGGGGACGAAGACGTGTGGAGTTTCACAGCGGCCGTGGGCGACAACGTCACACTGCGCGCCGGCGAAATCGTCGGCACCGCCAGTTACAGTCCCTTCCTCCGGCTGTATGGGCCGACCGGCGTTTTGATCGGCACAGACAACGATAACTCGGACTCTTACATCAACCATCGCGCCACCAACGCGGGCACCTACACGGTCGTCATCGGCAGCGCGAATCAGGGCCATACCGGCAGCTACAATCTGCGGCTCGTAAATGTCCCGGGCACTTTCTCCCTTTCTGCGGGGGACGAGGGAGGTACGCTCACGAACGGGATGAATCATTTCGGCACCACCTCCAACGGTGATGAAGACGCCTGGACCTTCACGGCGACTGCCGGCGAGAACATTACACTGCGCTGCGGTGAGATTACTGGAACAGCCAGCTACAATCCCTACCTCCGGCTCATCGGACCGACTGGCGTTCTGATTGCGCAAGACAATGACGCGGCCGATTCCTTCATCAACCACCGCGCCACCAACAATGGCGTTTACACCGTGCTCGTGGGCGCGTGGTTCCGTGGACACACCGGCACTTACAATCTCCGCTACGCAAAGGCTCCCGGCGCGTTCGTCGTGCCTTCGGATGATGAGGGCGGGCCGCTCAGCAATGGCGGCAACCACCTCGGCACCATTGCCAACGGTGACGAGGACATGTGGAGCTTCACGGCTGCCGTGGGTGACAATCTTACCCTGCGCGTCGGCGAGATCACTGGCTCCGCCAGCTATTATCCTTACCTGCGGCTCATCGGTCCCACGGGTGTCCAGATCGCTTTCGATAACGACGCCTCCGATTCCTACATCAATCATCGTGCCACCAATGCCGGCGTGTACACCGTCCTCGTCGGCGCATGGTTCCAAGGGCACACCGGCACATACAGCCTGCGTTACGTGAACTCCCAGCAGCCCTACACCGTGCCCGTCGGCGACGAAGGTGGCACGCTCACCAACGGCATGGCCCACTTCGGTACCACCTCGAACGGTGACGAAGACGTATGGAGCTTCACCGCCACCGCCGGTGACAACCTCACCCTGCGCGTCGGCGAAATCACCGGCACCGCCAGCTATAGTCCCTACCTGCGCCTCATCGGTCCCACCGGCGTGCTCATCGACTTCGATAACGACGCTTCCGATTCCTACGTCAATCATCGCGCCACCAACAGCGGCACTTACACCGTCATTGTTGGCGCGTGGTTCCGCGGTCACACTGGGACTTACAATCTCAACTACGTGAAGGCGCCCGGCGAATTCGTCATCGCATCGAATGACGAAGGCGGCGCGCTCACGAACGGCGCCAATCACGCCGGCGTCACCCTCGTTGGCGACGAGGATATGTGGAGCTTCACCGCCGCCGTCGGCGACAACATCACTCTGCGCGTCGGCGAACTCACCGGCACCGCCAGCTACAATCCCTACCTCCGCCTGATCGGCCCCACCGGCGTCCTCATCGACTTCGACAACGACGACAGTGACTCGTACCTCAACCACCGCGCCACCAATGCCGGCACCTACACCGTCATCGTTGGCAGCTGGTTCTCCGGCCACTCCGGCACCTATAACCTCCGCTACGTGAACTCCTCCGTCCCCTACATCGTCCCGGCGGATGACGAGGGCGGCCCGCTCATCAACGGCGGCAACCACGCCGGCACCACGCTGCTGGGCGACGAGGACGTGTGGAGCTTCACCGCCGCCGTCGGAGACAACATCACCCTCCGCGTCGGCGAACTCACCGGCACCAGCAGTTTCAACCCCTACCTGCGCCTCATTGGCCCCACCGGCGTCCTCATCGACTTCGACAACGACGACAGTGACTCGTACCTCAACCACCGTGCCACCAATGCCGGCACCTACACCGTTATCGTCGGCAGCTGGTTCTCCGGCCACTCCGGCACCTACAATCTCCGCCTCGCCAAGACCCCCGGCGACTACACTGTGCCCCTTGGCGACGAGGGCGGCGGGCTTATCAACGGCGGCAACCACGCCGGCATCACCTCCATTGGCGACATCGACATGTGGAGCTTCACTGCCCAGGCCGGCGACCAGATCATCCTCCGCTGCGGCGAGACCGGCGGCACCGCCAGCTACAACCCCTTCCTAAGCCTCCTTGGGCCCACCGGCACCCTCATCGCCTTTGACAACGACGACAGCGACTCCTTCGTCAGCTTCGTGGCCACCAACACCGGCATCCACACCGTTCTCGTCGGCAGCTGGTTCTCCGGCCACAGCGGCACTTACAACCTCACCTACCTGAACATTCCGGGAACGTTTATTGTTCCCGCCGGAGACGAAGGCGGCTCTCTCTCAGGCAGCTCCCACGAAGGCACCATCACCCTCGGCGACGAAGACATCTGGCGCTTCACCCTTTGCCCTGGGGAACCCATCGCGCTCCGCTGCACCGAGCTCACCGGCACCAGCAGCTTCAACCCGTGGCTCCGCCTCTACGGCCCCGCCGGCAACCTCATCACCTTTGACAACGACGCCACCGAATCCGTTGTCAACCACACCACCACCAGTGGCGGCACCTACACCGTCGTGGTCGGCAGCTACTTCTCCGGATACACCGGCACCTATCGCCTCACTCACAACGATCTTACCTACGAATTCCGTAACTGCGTTCCGCGCGTCCGCGGGACGAACGTAATCGTCAGTGCCGTGGGCGGGACTCCAGGCGCGAACTTTGTGGCCATCACCAGCCCGGAAGTCACCACGCCGCTGAGCCAGTGGACACCGTTCCTGACGAATCAGTTTGATCGATTGGGCACCTACATTCACACGAACCAGTTCAATCGCACAGAACTCAAACGCTTCTTCACCACGCGCCAGGAGTAAGAGCGACCGAGGATTGAAAAAGCTCGTTGGATCGCCGAACTCCGGTTCGGCGAGTTCACTTCAACCAAGTCCGCGCTGGACTCGGAGCTCTCATTGCCTCAGCCTCCGACTCGTGAAAGGACACGGGTTGAAGAAAAGGAAACCCACGGATGCCGGACTGGAACTCTGCTTCGGTTTTGAGCTCAGTTGGGCGGCCACACCATTATGAACACGGACTCTTTGCGTTATGCGGGATTCGGGCCGAGGCTGGCCTCATTGTTGTTGGATTTCATTGTCACGCTCCCGTTGGGCGCTCTGGCGCTCTGGGGAACTTCCTCATTTCGGTTGTTCGATCTCTATTACCTGGTCCCCGGCGCGCTGTTCTCACTCTTCTACAGTGTGTATCTGGTTCGTCGCTACGGCGGGACACCCGGGAAGCTCCTTGCAGGCATCGTGATTCGGAAGGTCGATGGCACCCCCGTGGGCTACCGCGAAGCGTTTCTGAGGTTCAGTGTGACGTTTGTTTTGAGTTTATTGACGTCGATTGTATTGCTTTTCCCGTTGTTGCAGATGACTGACGCCGAATATTTTTCCCTTTCGTTCATGGAGCGTGGCAAGCGGATGATCGAGCTGGCGCCTTTGTGGTACACGCCGTTGAACTGGGCTCAGACCGTCTGGTTTTGGAGCGAACTCATCGTCCTGCTGACCAACAAGAAGCGGAGGGCGCTGCACGATTTCATCGCTGGTACGGTGGTGGTTTACGCATCGCCGTCGCCAGAGACGGCGCTGAAGCCCGACCCGGCGCTACAGGGAGGATGAACGAATCGGAGGATCTGCGGCAAGGCATGCAGTTGACCGCGGAGAACTATTGCGCTGATGCCCTTCAAGCAGTTCAACAAACCGTTGCCGCTGGCGGCTCTAATTCTCGCAGTGTCGCCGTTGCTGTTTGTCTTCGCGGTGTTGCTCTTCGCCGTTTTGGTGTGGCTGTCGCGCGGCCATTGGCCTTCTTACAACAATCCTGATCCTAAACTGGTCTTCTGGGGGATTCCGTGCCTCCTCCTTCAACTTTGCCTGATGCTGGTTCCAATTGCGTTCATCAGTGCGATCGCTCTTGCCGTGTTCGGCCGCTCGCGTTCGAGGCAGTTTCCTTTCTTCACCATTTTGATCGCCTCCGCAGTGAGCGTTGTTGTGCTCATCGCCTACGGTCGAATCGATCCGGGAGGTTTTTTGAACTGGTTCTTCGACTAAAAGTAATCGAGCGGCTTCGGTTGCCCAAAGCCGCTCGATGCGAGATTCGTTTTGCGAAGGTGGTTACGCCGCGCTCGTGTGCGTGTAGACGAGATCCTTGTCCGGATCGATACCCCAGCGTTTGCCGACGGCTTCGAGGTCCGGGTTCAATCCCCAGTGATCGGCTTCGGGTTCGCCGGTGTGCGAACGGTTCGCGCCCTTGAGCGCCATGCAGCCCTTGTTGTTGCCGACCTCGGCGAGGTAGGCACATTCGTCGCCGGAGAGTTTCAGGTCGGGCAGCTTCGCGAGTTCTTCCACCTTGGCTTCGATCGGTTTGCTCTTCGGATCGGCCTCTTGAATGATCGTCGGGATGACGCTGTGGACGGCGGGCTGGGAGAGGTTCCAGATCGACGCGAGCTGAATCATCGTGAGGTTGTGTTTCTCGGCGATGCTGCGCATGCGGTCCATCTTCGCGTTGCCAGCTTCCACCCAGCCGGCGGGGCGGAACGTGCGATGGTCGCCGTAGCCGAACTTGTGACCGGGCTTCACGTCGTCATGGAACAGCCCACCGTAATCGACGACACGCGTGATGATCTTCACGTTGTTCTGCTGCGCGGCGGGCAGGCACAGGCTGCCCGGCCACGGTTCGAGCGGATTGAGAATAATCATGGCCCAGTCCATCAGTGGTCCGAAGCGTTCCATGCAAAGGATGATGTCGAGCGAGAAGCCGTTGGCCGGCCCGGGCGCAATGCCGAGGCGGTCTGTGAGCTTGGCGTCCTTGAGCTTGTCCATGGCCTTCCAGACCGCGTCGCTGGAGTAGCCGATGGAGTCGGGGTTGTGCAGGAGCAGGCAGTCGAACTTGTTGGTCTTGCAGCGCTCGAGGGATTTCTCTGTGGCCATGCGCAGGTAGTCCGCATACTGGTTCGGCGGACGGAGCTGCGGATTCGTGAAGCGCGGGAAGCCTTTCGAGCCGTCGCGTTTGCCGGAGTAGAAATCGTGTCCGACGGCGCCGACGAGGCAGTAGGTGTCGCGCGGGATGCCAGCGAGAGCGCGCCCGAGCATTTCGTCGGCGGCGCCATTGCCATAGACGTCGGCGGTCATGAAGGTGCGGATGCCGCTATTGTAGGCGTGGCGCATCACGGAGATGAAGCGTTCCTCGCTGAGTTCTTCGCCGAAGTGCATGAAGCGTCCGCCGCTCCATGTGCCGTAAGCCGTGCGTGTCAGATCCATAAAGTCATCAAAAGTTTGTTCCGCCCGTGCCGCGATGGGGTAACGAGCGCCGCGTATTGAAGCGCAGCCGCGCAAAGGATGGCAATGACGAGTTTGCGGAAAGCTTTGCGGATTTGGCGGTGTGACGCCGCCGAGGTAAGAGTCGAGGTAACGAGACTCATGTATCCATGCGTACGGGATTACTGGGAGATTAGAGTCTCCTCACGTCGACTCCTACAGGGGAGATGGAGGTAGGCGCTGTGCCTGATTGAGCGCGGCGGTGGTGAAGATCATCGGGTAGAGCTTTTCGAAGTACCAGAGCTTCGCGAAGTAAAAGCCGATGGGCGAGGGTTGAGTCCATTCGCCGGATTCGATGCGGGTGACGAGCCAGTGGGTGCCGCGCCGAGCGCTGTCGATGGCGGCAGATCCGAGGTCGATGTCTGCGTTTCCCATGGCGGTGAAAGATTCGGCGAGCGCTTCGATGGCGAGCGCAGTTTCTTCAATGGAGGGTTTGCCGGACGAACCACCGCTCCAGCTACCGTCCTGCTGTTGGGCTGTGACGAGCCACGCGACGCCGCGTTCCAGTTCGACAGATCGTGGAATCTGCGCGAGCGCTGCCACGACGCGAGCCGTGCCGTAGAGCGGATTCTCTTCACTGTTATTCCACTGGTTGCCGAACCACAGCGGAACCCACGATCCGTCCGGGCGAATATTGCGAAAGAGAAACCGCGTTGCGCGTGCGATAGCTCGGTCGACACGAGCGCCGAGTTCGGGCACGTCGTTCTTCCACGCCAGCCACGCACGAATCGCATGGGCCGTGATGTCCGCGCTGCTTTGGTCGAATGGCAGTGCGCCCCAGCCGCGACAGAAGGTCGGGATACCGCCGTCGCGGTTCTGCAAACCAAGCAGCCATGTAATGCCAGCGATCGCCGCTTCGCGCGTAGCATCGTCGATGGGGCCGAGGTGGCGCAACGCGAGCAATGCGCCGGAAGTGTCGTCGGCGTCCGGAACGCCACCTGGGAGATCGGTCCACGCCCAGCCACCGGGCGCGGCGTGCGTGTAGGGATGGATGGTTCGGTATTGCTGATTCAGGAGCCAGGAGCGGAGGCGTGCGGCGTGATTCGCGAGGAGTGAAGAGTTTGCACCGAGCGCGTTCACCGCGAGTGTCGTCACCCAAGTCGCGAGATTGGTGTCGATAGGCCAGCTGCCGTCGGCACGTTGCGAGGCGATGAGGAATTCCACGCCGCGTTTCGCGACGGGATGATTCACTTGTCCGCTGCCCGCAAGGCTCATCGTTACGAAGCTGGTCAGCGGCGTGGCTTCGAGGAAACCGCCGTTCTCGGGCTGGATGGTCGACAGTTTTCTCAGCGTGGATTCGCGCGTGAGATGGCGCGTGAGCCGTGCGATGGGATTGGGCGACGGACTTTGGATATGGCGCACCTGACCAATCGCGATTAGCGCAGGTAACGCGTAGCTGACCACCGGCAGGCGCAACGCCGCGAACCACGAGTGCGGACACGCGGCGAGTTCGAAGGGCAGGGGAATGACGTGGCGCCATGCATCGCGTCCGGAGCCAAGGCGTCCGGCCAGCGCGCACATCGTCAGGATGGGTACGGAAAAGGTGCGGTCTTTGCCGTAGCGCGCGATGATGGTGGGCGCGAGTTGATCGGGAGCGAGGCCTCCGGCCCGTTCGATGAGCCAAGCCTCGGCTTTTTGGACAGTGGATCGGAAACGATCATCCGCTCCGGGTGCTGCTCCGAACGCGGCCCAGCAGAGGGTGGTGGTGCTCAGGTTGCTGAGGCTGAGCGTGGTGTCGCCCCAGCCGCCGTCGGTATTCTGATTCTGCGCGAGCCAGTCGAGTCCACGTGCGATGCGCTCGGTGTGATGCGTGTGACCTTGCTCGCGTTGAACGAGACTGAGTGCAGTGACGGCGGTTGCCGTGGAAAGCGCGCTGCTGGAGAGTTCGCCGACCCAATGGCCGTCGGGGCCGAGCGCCGCAAGGAGTTCCTCAACACAATTGGCGAGTGTGGAGGTGCAGTTAAACTTAGACTTGGCTGTGTTCATCAACTGGATCGAGCCTTCATAATCTTTCAAAAGCAGCTTATGCGGCGTTTTTGTGAGTTCTATTTTGAGTGGTTGTCTGTTCGCTTGAATCTATCGTTGATAAGTTTATTTTGGCCACCATGAACAAAGCCCGGGCGCTGCTATTGACGGTATTGGTGTCTTTCACGGGATGGAGCACGGGATGCGTTTCTAATCAATCCGCACCTTATAATCGGGCAGGGCTCGTCGCCATGAAAAAGGCCGCTGCGGCAGGCGATATTCAGGCACAGTTTGAACTCGGGATGGCATTGTGGAATGGAAAATTGATGCCACGGAACGAAGCAGAATCTGTTAAATGGTTTCGTTTGGCGGCTGATAAAGGCCACGTGCAGGCTCAAGTTGGGTTGGGAGCGTATTACATCAACTGGCCTTACGAAGCCAGAGATGCAAAACAAGGAGCAGAGTGGCTTGGGCGTGCAGCGAAATCGGGAGATTATAGGGCCAGCGTGTTGTTGGGGGCTGCGTTCTTGTATGGAAAAGGGCTGCCCATCAGTAGTTCAGACGCAATCAATTGGGTGCGCCCGGCTGCTGAGAGTGGCTATGCGCCGGGGCAAGTTCTGCTTGGGATTTGTTACTTGAACGGTGCAGGAGTCGAACAGCATCTTGGGACCGCTGCAGGTTGGTTTCGACGCGCGGCTGCCGCGGGCGAGCCGAGTGCCCAATACCATCTTGGGAATTGTTATGCCGCAGGAATGGGGGTGAATTTAGATCCTCCTGAAGCTGTGCAATGGTATTTAAAAGCCGCTAGTAATGGCAACACCGATGCAATGGTTAAACTGGGACATGCGTATGCGACCGGTTTTGGCGTTAACAAGGATCCATCTGAATCTGTGCGGTGGCTGTTCCTAGCTGCAAGTGTAGGGAAGCCGGACGCGTTATCGTATCTGGTTACCGCAAATTATCCTACCGCACGGGCACGAGCAGACACGCTTAAGCAAGTTTTCGAGTTCCTGCGTCAATCGGCTCTGCAGGGTAACTTGGAATCAAAGTTTCTATTGGCACGCTGTTACTATACCGGGACCGGCACTCCAACAAATGAACAATTTGGAGCGGTTTGGTTACTGCAATCTGCGGAAGGTGGCCATGCTGAAGCACAAGCTGGCATGTGCGAGATCTATCAAGCCGGTAAAGGCGTGTCAGTAAATCAGTCGGAAGCCTTGAAATGGTTACGAAGAGCTGCAGTACAGGGTAACCCAATTACCCAGTTCAACTTAGGGATCGCTCTGTTCAAAGGGATACATGGAGTGCAGAACTTCGAAGAGGCAAACGAATGGTTCCTCCGCTCGGCTAAACAAGGTTTTGGTCCAGCACAGAACGCGCTTGGCTACTCCTTTGAAACCGAGCAGGGAGTGAGTTCCGACCGGATCGAGGCATGCAAGTGGTACCTTCTCGCAGAGGAACGCGCGAATCTCACCGCGATGGTGAATCTGAGCAGGTTGAAGCCAACATTGACCCAAGCTGAATTCGAAGAGGGAAGGCGCCGAGCTAAAGCATTTACTCCCTTCTATAAATCTTCACTTCCACATTTTGCTCCTGCCTTGCCAATTCAGTGAGCTTTCGGCGCGGTGCCGACAATTACGACGAGGAAGTGGACACGGCGACGGAGGCGATGACGTCGCTGCTGGAGCCGGTGATGATGGTGTTCCTCGCGCTCGTGGTGGTGGCGATTGTTGTAGCGCTTTTCCTGCCGATCGTGGATGTGGTGATTAACTTCGACGGTCCAAAGCCAGACGCGGCGGAGTGAAGGTTGTTAACTGCCGCCGCGTCGGTGGGTGTTGAGAGTCTTATTCGCGTCCTGCAGCCGCGATAAAGGGCTTCAATTCCTCCATCAGCTTCGCGAAGCCTTCGAGGGTGACCTGCTGCGCGCCGTCGCTCCACGCCTCGGCGGGGTTGGGATGCACTTCGATGAGCAACGCGTCCGCGCCCATCGCGACGGAGCCTTTGCACATGGCGGTGACGAGGTCGGCACGACCGGCACCCTGGCTGGGATCGATGACGACCGGGCAGTGAGATTCCTTCTTGAGGATGGGAATCGCGCCGAGGTCGAGCATGTTCCGGGTGTAAGTCTCGAACGTGCGCACGCCGCGTTCGCAGAACATGAGGTTAGGGTTCTCGTTGGCGAGAATGTATTCGCCGGCAAGCAGCCATTCCTCGATCTTCATGGAGAGACCGCGCTTGAGCAGGACGGGCTTGCCGGTCTTCGCGGCGGCGATCAGTAGCTGGAAGTTCTGCGCGTTGCGCGTGCCGATCTGGAGGATGTCCGCGTACTCGGCGACCAGTTCCGCGTGCTGTTCGGAGAGCAGTTCCGTGATGATGGGCAGGCCGGTTTCCTTCCGCGCCTTGGCGAGCAGCTTCAGGCCCTTCTCGCCGAGTCCTTGGAATTCATAGGGCGACGTGCGGGGCTTGAACGCTCCGCCGCGCAGGATGGTGGCACCGGCTTTCTTCACGGCGTGCGCGGTGGTCATGAGCTGTTTCTCGCTCTCGACGGAGCAGGGACCGGCCATGACCTGAAACTTCTTTCCGCCGATGACCACGCCGCGCGCGTTGACGGTGGAGTTGGCCTTGTGCGCCTCGCGGCTGACGAGCTTGTAGCGTTTCTGCACAGGCATGACGCTTTCAACCTGCGGCCACGAACTAAGGACTTCGAGCGTGCGATGGGTTCGCTCATCGCCGATGGCGCCGATGACTGTGTGGGCGACGCCGCGCATGATGTGTGGCTTGTAACCGAGACGTTTGATTTCCTTCACGACGATGCCTTCGTCTTTCTTGGCGATGTTTGGTTTGAGCACTATGATCATAGGTTTTGGGAATAAAAAAACCGCAGGTGATAAACCTGCGGCTGGGCTTGATTGAGATCGGGTTAAGGCAGCCAAGAGCACAGGTTGTTCGAGCGGTAGTAAAACCCGCCGAACCGCCGGTCGCTAAACTTAGAGCCAAAAAACTGCACGCAGGGACGCTAGTGCAATCTAGTTGGTTGAGTCAATTTCTTAGTAAGTCCCTGCAGATTGGTGTGAGACAATGTTTAGACTGAACAGTATTTTTTCAAAAAATTGACTGTAAACCACTTTTGCAGAGTTTGTGAGAGGCTTTTGAAGTGGTGTGTTTTCTTTCAGGCGCCTAAAACTCCTGATATTTGAAGCGTGCTTGTTGTCAATTTCTTTGAACAACCATGGCCGCAGGATGTCTAGTTAACAGTAAGCTGAAGTGTGACCTGCAGAACTTCGAAAATCTAAGTTCTTCGCTTGACAGTAGGAGGGGACATACTTTAGCGTTCGGCGTTCCAATAAACAACTAAACCCGGAGCAAAAATGAAAAGTATTCTTCAGAAGTCATTCCAAGGATTGACTGCAAAGATTGCCGCCTTTGCAGTTGGCGTCGCCTGCTATGCGGCCGTTCTCACCCCTTCCACCGCTCAAGCTCAGTCCGAAGCGGCCACCCAGCTTAAGTATCTTCAGTTGATGGTGGTGCTGACTGGTGAAGCGCCGTGGTTCCCGGCTGGTGCTACCTCCCGTGACTATGTGCAATGGGCGCGTAATAATGGCATGCGTCCTGAAGGTGGATGGCAGCCAGACGCTCCTATTACCACGGACATCATCGCTCATACCTTGGTTCAACTCCTCGGTTATAGCCCCCGTGCCTACGGTGGTGATTATTACCGCACGTTGGCTGTTCACGGCATCAACCTCCAGAAGATGGAAGTTGTCTCCCCGACTTGGCTGACTGAGTTCATCGATAATCCTTGGCAATGGTCAAAGAATAACCCGACGAGTCCGAAGGATCCGAAGGATCCGAAGGATCCGAAGAACCCGACTCCGAAGGGCTCTAAGGACGACAAGGGTAAGGGTCGTGGCTATAATCGCCGCTGATCAGTCCTAAAAGTTCGTCAAGCTAATTTGATGTTCTTATTTAGCAGCAGCGCCATGGCAATTGCCATGGCGCTGTTTGTTTTTTGCTCGGTGTTCTTTTTGGGGGCGGTCAACCCAGTTATGGCTACGCCAGGATTAGCAATTCTAGCCGTAGCAAGTGCGGTTTGGCTGATCGGGCAGTTTTTCAAGAAGGAAAATGCTCTAACGTGGTCCTCTGCGGATTTGGCGATCGCCGTCTTTCTGGCTTACGCCGTAGTCATTTATCGAGTCACGCCTTTGGAGTATGAAGCCCGATTGGAGTTAATTCAGATAGTATGCTGCGGAATAACCTATTTGCTGGCGTCGAAGGGAATTCGAGATCGGAGTGGGCGACGAGTGTTTGTTTTCATGCTGATGGGGTTTGCTTTGTTTCAATCGGGCCTCGGAATCTGGCAGGCATTTACGAAATCGGACTACATCTTCTTCTGGGAGAGGCCAGAGCTCTACAATGGGCGAGGTAGCGGAACTTTCGTTTGCCCGAATCACCTCGCTGGCTTTTTGGAGATGTCGCTTGGGCTGATCGTGGCTCGTGCCGCTATGGTTCGAAAGGAGAGTGGGACCGTTGAGCGAACAATACTTTTCAAGGTTCTCTTTGTTTACGTAGCAATAATGGTTTCGCTGGGAATTGTAACTTCAATGTCCCGTGCTGGTTGGCTGTCGGCAACGATCGGAATGGCTTCAATTTTGTTTGTCGGTGGCTGGCATGGACGCCAGATATGGGCGCGACTCTTGGTAATTCTGTCGATCTTTGTCTGCGCCGCTGCGGTTTTTTGGAGCTTGGAGCCAATACGAAACTACTTTCTGAAATCGATTGTGACCGACGGTGGTAATCAGCCATTAACTTTGGGTGACCCCACCTTGGGTGGACGGACAATGATGTGGTGGGGAACCATCGACATGATTCGGGAGAATCCCCTGTTTGGCACCGGAATGGGAACATGGCAATGGAACTACCAGAAGGTGAAGGATTACCGGATCCTCTCCTTTCCCAACTATACCCACAATGACTACCTAAACTTGGCTTCCGACTACGGACTTATTGGAGTCACTCTGATGGGTGGTGTATTTGTAGCATTCTTCCGCCATGCACTTAAGGTGATTTCTGGCACTCAAAGTTCTGAGGATAAGGCGTTTGCTGTTGGGGCAGTTTCTGCAGTAATTGCCATTTTGGTCCATTCGTGGTTCGACTTTAACCTTCATATCTTTGGGAACTCAGCTCTCCTCGCGGTGATCATGGGGATTACGACTGGAATCCCAACAACAGTAACCAAAGCTCGAAGCACCCAAAACTGGAAGCGGCTGGCGATTAGTGTGGCACTCGTCGCATTTTGGGGAGTTGCAGCAACGCTTTTCGTTCCTTCCGTGAAGTCATATTACATCGCTGGCTTGGGAGACGAGGCAAAGTACAAACTCAACTACGACGAAGCTGTCGACCTTTACTCGAAGGCTATCGATGCTGATTCCCGCTTTCCGAAGCCATTCATAATGCAAGGAGATATCTTTCGCGATCAACTGGCTTGGCGGGTCGGCCCGGGCAAGCTTCGCGAACGGCGGGAATTGGCGACCAAGGCGGTTCGCGCATACGACCGTGCCTTGCAGTTAAATCCTTTGATGTCTGACGTATGGGTGAGTCGCGGCCGGGCTTTCGAGATGGCTGGCAATGATGGAGAGACTCTTTCGAGTTACTTGAAGGCAATCGAGGTAGCGCCGGTTAGCGCTTTTGCTCACTTTGTCCTTGGCCAGTTTTATCGGGAGAGAGGGGAATCGCAAAAGGCAGTGGCTGCGTTCGAAAAAGCGGACCGCTACTTTTTGCACAACGATCCAATGTTCCAAATGAGCCAGTGGTACGAGAAGGAGAAGTTGAAATCTGCCCCCAAAGCCGAATAGGCGGTAATTTAAACGGAACTCGGAATCTTGCTCCGAGCGCGGTTTTTGGATTTGGGAATCTCGCAGACTACGCAACCTTCATTTTGAAAAGTCCTGAAGGGTCTGCGAGGTTCAACATCGACAAGTCCAAGCCGGCTCCAGGGGTTCGTTGTTGAGCTTTTTTGTTCTGTGCAGCGACACGCTTTATTGTTTCTGCTGCGTAGTATTTGATGGCGCCAACACTTAGTGTCGCTTTGAAGATCACCGTCAGCAGGCAAAACTCGTCTACGTTTACAACCACAAGACTCGATTGCTCGCCTTGTTGGTAAATGCTGGTGAAGTTCTGTTCTCCAACTAGCGACGCGATACTTTCTGTGGCGGCAAATGACGCTGCGGCCAGTGCTGCGAGCGTCATGGTATCCAGTTGTTGCGTCCGTCCATTTTGAGTGATAATGAATCCACCTTTGTCGATCACTAAAGTGGATGTGGCATCGCTCTTGATCAACAACTCCTGGAGGGCGTTGTTAATCTCGCTGATGTCTTCTTCGATGAGTTGGGGAAGCGTCGCCATAATTTAGGTCAGTTGGACGGCGGTGGAATTGGGCGTTTTAGGCGGCCTTGCGTTGGCTCTCGGCGACAAACTTCTGGAGGAGAAGCCGGGTAATCATGTTCAAGGTCTCAAATACTCCTTCGCACTTATGTGCGCATGCGGTAAACGAGGGAACCTGCTCTTCGCGATTATTCAGCAGGTACTCCATGTACTCGACAGGAGCTACATTTGGCAGGTCCCGTTTGTTGTACTGAATGACGTAGGGAATATCAGCCAAGTTCAGATTCAATCCCTTCAAGTTGTCCTCGAGGTTTTGGAAACTTTTGACGTTTTCTTCCATCTTGTCGTATTGCGAGTCGGCGACAAATACGATTCCATCCACGCCCCGAAGAACCAATTGGCGGGTTGTATTGTAGATGACCTGGCCGGGCACGGTGTAGAGCTGGAACTTCGTTTTGAATCCCTTGATTGCCATCGCTTCGATGGGGAGAAAGTCGAAGAACAACGTTCGGTCTGAGCTGGTGGCCAGGGAAACCAGTTTACCTTTGTTTCCTTGGGCCGTCTGAACGTGATCGTGAACTTGAACTAAGTTGGTCGTCTTGCCGCAGACCGCTGGTCCGTAGTAGACGACTTTGACCTGAAGTTCTTTTGATGCCTGATTGATGATCGCCATAGAATTAAAGTCTTACTTAGTGTGCCGGCTCAGTTCACCAGCGATGAGTTGCAGTTCGCGAAGGGGCAGCGGATCACTCGTCTTAGCGAGCGCTGCGAAATAGATGATGCCAGCGTTGTATACTTGGATCGTTCCGACATCGACGGTGAAGCTGACAGCCGTTGTCTCCCCCATTTGCAGTTCCCTCGAGTATTGGTTCATACGACCGAAAATCTGCGGCACGAATGCCGCGATCGTTTCGGTCTTCAGATCGGGAGGCATGTTTGCCGCCACCAGCAGGCCGTCCTGCAGGGCGATAAGCGTCCCTGCGACGTTTGGTAACCGCGTGCTTCGCTGCACGATCTCGTTCGGCGTCCACGTTTTCTTGGCCGGCTCTTCGAAAAGCTCCGAGAGATTCGTCGGAAGCTTTTTGGCAACTGGCGCTGGCGCGGCGGCTGGGACCGGAGCTGGCGCTTCTACGGCAGGAGTTGGCGACTGGACCGCGGACTGGGGTGGATTGAGCGGTTTTCCTGCGGCGCTGAAAAGATCGGGAATCTCCTGATCGACGTTCGTCTTGCGGCGGACTTGTCCGTTGCCGCGTGCCTTCATGAACAGCGGAGCGACCAGTCCCAGAGGGAGAGCCAAAGGGGTCTCGCCATTGATTGAAAGTTGCGCTGGATTCGAAGGCGGATTCAGCCAACTGCAGAGTTCCCGCCATGTGAAGCTAAGTCGTCCGGACTTCAATCCCGGTTCGATAGCGGCAAGGGGAATCTCGATTCGAGAACTACCAAGACCGAATGAGGCGATATCGTGCATCACCGGCTCCGGCCAACCATTGGCAAGAGTAGCGATTGGCAGGCAGATGGCGTTGCCTTCCACCGTTGGGTAATTGTCGGTCGATGGCGTTGCGGTCGAGTTTGATGCCGGGACTGATCTTGTCTGGGCCGAAGGAGCAGGCGCAGCGAAACCGGCGGGCGGCGGAGCGGCTTGAAGTCGCTGCGGCGGCTCGGGTGCTGTCGGTGGGTCAAACAGCGGTTGGAGCAATTCAGCGCTCGTGCCGGACGCTCGCTCTGCCTTCTTGAAGAACTCCGTGATGTTGTCGGCATCGGCAACTTGTCGATTGACGGGATTCGAGCGGATGAATTCGAGGAAAAGCGGCGTTAACGTCCGAAGCGGCAACTCAAGGACCATGTCATCGAAAGGGGAAGGTGTGGCGTAGATGGGAGTCGGCTGAATCCAAGAACGAAGTGTTCGCCACGGATATTGCACGCGAGCCCGCTTGAGTCCCTCGCAGATCTCAACGGGTGGGAGCGCTACCTTCGCCTCTGGAATTTTGAGTTGAGCTAGTTCTTGTCGAATCCCATCCGGCCAGCCTGAGGCAATTGCATCTAGCGCGATAAAGAACGAAGGAGTTCCCATCGGCACAGGTGGAATTGAAAAAGGGATGGCGGCTACTTGTTCTGGTGCTGGTGCGGCTTTTGGTTGTGCCGACGGAAGTTTCGGCAAGGCGCGTCCGGCGGCAGTCGGCAGAGGGGGCGTCGTCGGCTTCGGTGCAGAAATGGGCGCAGTCGCTGCGGGGCGCTGGGAAACCGTTGGAGCTTGGGCCGCAGGCTGGGCGGGCTGCATCCGGATTGCCGGGGCAGGTGCGGGAGGCGGCGCGGTTGGGCGCGGCGGCGCTGGCTGAATGGGGGCCTGTGGGGCAGGAGTTGCCGGTTTGGGAGTAAATGCCGTAGCACCTTTCTGCCGACTGATGGTTGATGTGTTGGAGACTTCCTTCTTCTCCATGACCCGCAGAGGCGCGAGGCGTTCGCCTTTCACCCCGAAGAGATCGGGGACATCGGGCGAGACTTCAATTCGGGTTTGATCGGCGCGCCGCGACAGGTTGTCCGGATGAAGCTGTGCGAGGATTTCGCTGAGCGGAAGGTCAACCATTCGACCATCCTCGGCACTGCCGTTAACAAAGACACCGGTGGGAGCGTTGCGACGTAATTCTCCAAAATTCACCTTCACAGCACCGTGTGGAAGCTGCTCTAGCACGGTTTTGCGCGCGATGGTGAAGTTGTAACCGGCGACGCCAGCGGGCGCTAGTTTGCCCCAGAGCTCCTGAGGGATCAGCTTTATGATCGATGAGTAGGGAATCGATAATGCGTCGGCTCCCTTGGAGTGGGCTTTGGACACTGGGCGCGACACTGTCTCATCCTTGGGCAAAGGCGGAGCGCTGCGCTGCGAGGGTTGGGGACTCGTTGAACCGGTCGCAGCCGGGGCTGGCTCCGACCTCTTAAATAGTTTTGAGAATGCGCCAAACATTTGCAGCGAACATCGGTAGCAAACAGCGAGCCAGCAGAAGGGAATGATCAAATTTGTTTTTTACTCGGCGTGTTTGCTGTCCAAGACGGGAGTTAATCGGGGCTGAGAGAATCCGATCTCTTGAGAACTTGATTCGTCGCGGGATGCGGTTCGGCTGTGTGTTTGATGGAGGACCATCGCGGAGCGGCCTCGCGAGCGAGATTTCCGATAAAAATTTCTCGTACTCTCTAATGCGTTTGAGGATCGTGACGATAGTAGATGGCGGAATGATTTGAATTTTTACCAACAATGTCAGCCCAGCCCACAATTCTGCTTTTGGATGATGATCAGGACTTCCTCGATCTCTATCGCGAGATGCTTGGTCAGCACCTACCCAGCATGCCCGAGGTCCGAATCGCCAACTCAGGCTCGCGCGCACTTTCCATTCTCGAATCCGAGCAGTTCAATCTGCTGATTGCGGATTTGAACATGCCGAAGATGGACGGCCTTCAAGTTCTCACCATCGCTCGTCGAAAGTTTCCCCACCTTCGCCTGGTCGTCTTAACTGGAATTCGAGACGAGCAGTTCCGTACTCGTGCCTATGGTCTCGGTGTCGACCAATACTGGTTGAAGCCGGAAACGGATCAGGAGATGGGGCTGTTCATGGAATCGATGGAATCCTTGATTAGTCGTGAGTCGCAGGAGGGGTTCCGCGGGGTGCAGAGCAAGAGCCTGGTGGACATCATCCAGCTGGAATGCCTGTCGCAAAGTTCCTGCATTCTAAAGATCACAAATGGATTAACCGAGGCCCGCATCTTCATTCAATCTGGAGAAGTGATCGATGCTGAGCTCCCCGGGCTGACTTCTGAGCCGGCGTTTCAGCGAATTTTGGCATGGAAGACTGGAAGTTTCGAAACGCTCCCTGCCGACCCGAGTCGCGTTCGGACAATCTTCAGTTCTTATCAGGGGTTGTTGTTGAACACCGCGCAGGCCATTGACGAAGCGGCGTCAGTTGAAGTTCCTCCACCTTCGACGAACGATGGGGATTCAGTGCCCGCTCCGGCCCAGAATAACCGTGCGGCGGCGATTCTTGCCGAGGTTTCGCAAATGGAAGGAGTCGAGTTTGTCCTGGCAGTAGGGGCTGACAAAGGACGAACTCAGGAATTCTGGGGATTGGACAATCCCAAGCCCATTTCTGAGTTCACCAAGGAGACGCTCGAGAATTTCCGTTCACTCGGAGATCGACTTCATGTCGGTGAGCTGCAGCAGGTGTTGGGGATTGGTCTTCAGCACAAAGTGGCTGTGGCGCCATGCGGACCGGCTGATCTGTGTGTCGGATTTCCGCCGGCAGTTTCTTCTGATCATGTTCGTGACTCTTTCAAAAACATTTTGAGCAAATGGGCCTCTTAAGTCGTTTATTTGGATCAACTGAGCCCGCGCTGGTTCATATGCCGGCGGGGAGTTTCACCGTGGACAAGGACGGTTAGGTAATTACCTCCACGCTGCCCCAGTCCATCCCGGCCGGGCATCGAGACGCCATCGGGCAACAGGTGCTTGCTTCATTTCGCTCTGCAAAACGGGCTCACATGCCGTTGACTGAAATTACCGTCCAGTATTCTGCACTTAAACTTCAGGCGCGCGAACTGGGCGGTGGCGCCATCGTGTTCCTGATGCCACAAACGTTGGATCAGCATTCACCAGTAAAGATTAAGAAAAGCCCCTAACCCGGAGAGAGAGCCTTATGAGCAAGAGCAATGTCGACCAGTTGATCGCCCGAATGGAGAATTATCTCGAGTGTTGGAAGCAGTTCAACACGTTCATGAACATGGCGAGGACGAAGAAGTTCACGCAGGAAGACGAGAATCAATTCCTCGAGATCAAGAGTGTGATCACGCAGGAACTAGAGTTGATTTTATCCGCGATCGACTGCGGTCCGATCAGCCGAGAGGATGTTCATGGGCTGATCGCCGGAGCGCCGTCGATTCGGTATCTGAGTGAAATGAATGACAACGCACTTCGCAATGTCGAGAACAGCTGGCACAAACTGTTCATTGGTCTTCAATCACTCCTCGGCCAGCTCAAGGTGAAGCAGGGGCAGGCGGAAGGGAAGTCGCTGGTCGGGTCCCTGTTTGGCAGTCGCCGCGCTGCGTAAGTAATCTTCTGAATAGAAAAGGGCGCGTTCCTCCTCGGGAACGCGCCCTTTTTCGTTTTCGAGATCTGCTTTAGCTGAGGCGTCGGCGCAGTTGCCAGATCACGAAGCCGGCAAAGCCCATCGCACCCAGGGCAATTGTGGAGGGTTCCGGCACAGCGAGGATTTGGCCGCGAATCTCACCGCCGCCGAAGGTGGAGCTGTGAATGTTGAAATACCACAAGCCGCCGTTGAGCTGCCCGATCTGTGTGGGAATATCGAAGGTGGTGTTGTTTGGATTGGCGATCAGCGGAATCGTCGTATTGATGCTTCCGGACTTGTTGTCAGCTCCCAGAGTGATTTGATTGAAGAGTCCATATAGAACACCGGAATTTTGTCCGGCCGGCGATGGGCCATGGATGTGCGCGTTGACGGTGACTCCCGATAGTCCGCTGAAGTCACCGGTGATCGTCATGACGTTCTCGGTGAGGGTGAGATAGAAAACGCCGCTACCTGTGCGGTTTCCGCCTCCATCCTGCCCGGCGTCCAGGGTGCCGATGAAACTTTGCGCCTGCGCAAACGTCGTGGCTGCCGCAAGGGCGAGAGTACAAATAAACATTTTCATAGTGTGTGCCTTGATGAGTTGGTTCTGTTTTTGTTTCTGAATGTATGACTCCAGCAGTTAAGAATCAGTCTCCCGCCAAGACAAGCGATTCAGCCTGTGGAAGACGCTCAAAGGCTGCGTATTTCCCCGTAACGCGATGAGGGACTGAGATTGAAATTCGATGAAAACACCCGGAAGAATCCCGCAGGGAGGGATTTTGCGAAATGGTGGAGCCGACAGGGATCGAACCTGCGACCTTCTCATTGCGAACGAGACGCTCTACCAACTGAGCTACGACCCCACGCAAAATCGTAGGGATTTAACTATTGGATCATCGATGAGGACGCAAGCTGAAACACCAGAATTCTCAATCTTTTGCCAAATGCTGGTGGTGCCGCGTTTTGCTAAGCAGCGTAATTGAGCGACTCGACTTGAGCCTCTCGCCGCTGTGGTCTGGCTCGATTCTGCTGATGCGCGGATTGAATCCAATGATGTGAAGACCAAAGCATGCCAATAAGGACGATGACGTAGAGTTGAATCGAGGCGATCTGCAGAGGGAAATCCACCAAGGCGTGGAGAAGGACACCACTCGCACTGATAAGCAGCGCGAAATGAGTGATGCGAGTTTGGGTTGAAAGCCGTCTGCGGTAACGAAAGCCCCGGACCACCGAGCGAATTATTCCGCCAAAGATAGCAATTGCCCACATCGCCCCGCCTACGTAGCCCCACTCAATGAGGGTCTGCAGGTAGTCTTGATGTGCGAATATCCAACGGCCTCGAAGCTGATTCCCAAACTCGGCGGTGAAGTATGGGAAGGCGGATTCAAAAGTTCCCGGACCAAACCCCCACCAACCCGACTCGGGAATCATCTTCAGGCAGGCGCGTGCGGCAAGTAATCGGGAATTGTCCTCGGTGAGTTGTTTGTCGAACTGCCGCCATAGGCCCAAGTTGGAGTCCAATCACGACATGAATGACAGCGTGCCAATCACAATGACAAGGAGCACGGTAGCGGCCGCGATCGATGCCGGTGAAATGTCTCCAAACCGCCCTTTAACTGCCTGCCAGATGAGCCAGATGCCGGTGACAAGAAGTAGGCCGGCAGCCAGGGAGTTGGCGGCGCGGGAGGTGTTGACCATTACGCCTGTGAGGCAAATGACGGCAAGCGCCGTCCAGACTACGAATCGCCAGGTGAGCCCGGTCGCCAATTTTTCCCGGACGGCAAAGCCAACGGCAAGCGGCCAGATCAAATTTAGGAATGCCCCCGCGTTGGTGTGATTGCGGAAGGTCGCGAAGAAGTTCGGTCCCAAGTCCTCGTGAGCCCAGAAGATTCCTGTTGCGCCGGTGAACCGTTGCGCGAGTCCTAGTCCAACGATTGAGCACCCGACGAGAATCATGGTGCCGAGTATTCGCTTGCGCCACCGGGAGGATTCCGCCACTTCGAATGCCACCAGGCCGACCATCAACATCAGCGTGCATCGGATCGCTGAGTCGAACGACAGATCGCGGTCAAGGCTCCCTGGTGCAAACGCGAACGCCTGGCTGCGGGCCAGAAACTCGAGCGAGCTTTGATCATACTCGTATCGCGCGTTGAACACCATGAACCACGCCAGTCCAATGAGGAAGGCCGTGGCGAGCAGTTGAACGCGGTTAACCTTGGGCCATCGTTGCTGGAAAAGGTGGCTGATCAGCCACAGTCCGATGGTGGTGCCGAGAATCCAGTTCAGCCCGGTGACGGTCCAAGGCCGGGTGGACCCGTAGGCCCACGGCGCGTAAATAAGGGCCGCCAGCAACAACCATCTTGGCGCATTGATGATCCACTGGTCCATAGTTGCTTGTTGATCGTCCGCGTCGTCTTTGTGTTCGGAGATTCCTCAGGCCACATTCGAAATCAGCGCCCGGCCTCGGGAGAAAAAGTTTGTTTCGCTTTCCGTCGGAATAGCCGGCTCGAACACGACTGGAACCTGGTTCACGGACTGCCATCGCCGCACGGCTTTCATCCAACCTTCGGCTGCCAGTTCCGTGATGTGCTCGAAAACTTGTGGCGGCATGGAGGAGGACTGGCTGGCGAACTCGATCGCCTTGATGTTCGCCAATGGCATCTCGTGCCGGTTTCGATGAAAATCGTTCGACTGGCGATGAATCGCCTGATCGCGGCTCACAGTGCGACCGCTGTCGAGGATGAGCTTCACTTGGGAGAGGCCTAGTTTGCGCGTGACGAACAGGTACGTCGTCCATAGCTCCTGCAACGATTCACAGCGCTCGGCCTCCATCTCCAGCCATTGCAAGAGCGTCAGCGCGTAACGGCTCTCTTTCCGAATCCGCAGGGACATGCCTAAGTCGCGTCCGACCGCGTACCAATCCTTCAGCAGCCCTGACCACCGGGCGGAGATAAAGAAGATTAGGAACATTGCCCCAAACAGGATGGGCGCAAGCTGGCCCCGGGACCAGAACACGACGAAGGCCAGCAGCAGGAAGGCGAGTGACAGTCCGTAGAGCGCCAGCACTGCGCCGCGTCGGCTGAACCCGAAGTCCACCAGGCGGTGGTGGATGTGTTTTCGATCAGGCCGGAAGATGGGAAGACCTTTCAGTCCGCGTCGAAGAATGGCCAATGATACATCGGCGATCGGAAGCGCGAGAGCGAAGATGGGCGCGATCAACGCTGCCGCCACGGTGCCTTTGTGCGAATTCAGAATCGTCATCGCTCCAATCAGGAAGCCGAGGAAGTAGGCGCCACCGTCGCCCATGTAGATCTTGGCCGGGGGAAAGTTGTAGCAAAGGAAACCAATGATCGCGCCAGCGGTACCGACGGCGAGCAACAACGAGAATGGATCCGCGGAAAACCCGAAGGAGGCGAGGAGGCACATCAACATCAATGAGATGCCGCCGGCGAGACCGTCGATGCCGTCGATGAGATTGATAAGATTGGTGAGCGTTACGAGCCAGAAAACCGTGGCGACGAATCCCCACGCGCCGAGGTCATACACAGCGCCGGTGATGGGATTCTTCAGCTGTTGAATCTGAACTCCGCCGAAGTAGACCGCCGCCGCGATGAGGATCTGGGCGGCGAGTTTGAATTTCGCACCGAGTGGTTTGACGTCATCACGAAGTCCTATGGCGAACGCAGCGAACGCGCCCGCGAGCATGCTCCACGGGATCGAGCGATGCGGGGCGATGGCTTGTGTGATGATGATTGTAAGTAAGGTGACTCCGAGAAAACCGCACGCGATTGCCACGCCCCCCAGCCTCGAGATTTGGGTGGTGTGCGTGTGGTGAAAATCCCGTTCCGGCGGCGCGGCGCTCCGGCGCAGGGCGTAGCGTTGCAGGACGGGAATCATCGACCACGCAACGATGAACCCGGAAACACCACAAATGAGCATCGACCCGTATTGCATACGTCACTCCATCGGCGGAGCGAACGCTGGGTTGAGATGGGATGAGTACGGAACGCAGTTTTGGTTCATGAGGATGTCGTCATAGTCGAAGTGATCGGACTGTGGGGTTCGCTCGCCTCGAGGCGGGCCGGGATTGAACTGGACCCGCCAATTTCCTGAATCGAATGGCTGAAGGCGCGAACCGCGGCCCTTAAGCTGACTCGTTCCGCGACGGCTTCGACCCGTTCCCGCGTCTCGCGAAGCAATGATTCGTCGCCCATCCATTGGGCGAGACACGAGGCGAGTCGTGCGCCTGTCGCCTTGGTGAGGACGCTTCCGCAGCCGTGCTGCAGAATGAACTGTGCGGCCTCACTCTCCTCGGGGCCGAGGAACACGCAGGGGCGACCGGCGGCCATCACGCCATAAACCTTGCTGGGCACGACCAGTCCGCACAGCTCGTGTTGCATCGACGCGAGATGAATGTCCGCCGCGGCGAGACTGTGTGCCAGCTTCTCCTTCGGTTGAAACGGGAGAAAGCGGACGTTGTGCAGGCTGCGCTTGAGGGCCTGCTCCTGCACCCAGGGCAGGCGCGGTCCGCTCCCGACGAAAAGAAATAGTGCGGTCGGATGGCTTTCTCTCAATCGTTCCGCGACATCCAGTATCGCCTCGAATGGATGGGCCAACCCGAGGTTGCCTGAATACATCACGACGAATCGCCCGCCGAGTTCGTGCTCGACTCGAAATGGATTGGCGACGCGCGACCCACCTGTTGCTTCGGCACTGTGACCCCAGTTCGGGATGATCTGGACGGCGGTCGGCTTGATCCCGCGCGCGATGATTCGGGCTTTCATGCAACGTCCCACCGCGATCACGCGGTCCGCGTGGCGGAGTCCTCCAGTCGACAACCATCGCAGCGTGCGCGCGACGACTCCGCCTTGTGGCAGCACCTTCATTTCTTCCGCGAGTTCCGGATAAAGATCCTGCGCCCAATGAATGTGGCGGGAGCCTTTGACTGTCTTGATCAGTACGCCGAGCAACAGAAGCAGTGGCGGATCGGTGAGGGTAACCACCACGTCGGCACGAGGCAGCCGCAATGCGCGCCAGAGCAGGGCAGGATAGAGGCTGAGGTAACTCAACGCCCGCCGCCAATGGCTGGCTCGGGTGAACGGCAGTCCGTGGACGCGTTCGACCTGCACGCCATTGACGTGCTCGCCGGGCTTTCCTCCAGCGCCAGACTCCGCAGTTACCACCGTGACGTGGTGGCCGCGCTGGACGAGGGCTGGAGCGAGCTCGGCCAGCAATTGTCCGGTCGCTCCGTCAGCCGGCGGATAAACGCGGTTCAGAAAGAGGATGGACGGCGGCGTTTTCAAATCGTGGCTCCTTGTTCGCGCAGGCGCAGTTCGCGCATCTTCAAAACGATCATGTATTCGTAGATGGTCAGCAGCCGGCAATAGGTGAATCCGGCCCAACCGTCGAGAAAGCCGCGTTTCCATATAAACATGTATAGGAATCGCAACATTGGCCGGCACGGTAGCCGGAAGCTCAGTTCTTTCAGCGCGCGGCGGCGGGTGGCGGGTTCGGCGGCGAATAGGTCGCACCAAATGAAGCTGCCGCGCGAAAGCGATTTCAAACTCTCCTCCGCTTCGTGCCACGAGTAGCGGTTGTGTTTTTCGAACCATGCGTTCAGCCCCTTGTTGAAGCTGTGATGCTCGAAGTGGCTTTCGAGCCGGCCTTCGGGGCCGTCGGCGACGTAGCGGAGGTTGATCGTGCGTTCGAAGGAAAGTTTCTCCGGGCGGAACAGCCGCATCACCCATGTCGGATAAAGACTGCTGTGACGGAGCCACCGGCCCATGAACATGTTCTTGAAGCGGACGCGATAGGCGACTTCCTTTCGCGACGTGTCGTTCACGACTCGAAGCATTTCGTCGCGCAACTCCGGCGTGGTGATTTCGTCAGCGTCGGGGTTGTAAACCCATCCGTGCTTGAACCCGGCTTGCAGCGCGGCGGCGCGATGATCCCGTTCGTTGTCGAAACGGCGTTGAATCACGCGAGCGCCAGCGGCGCGAGCGATCTCGACCGTGCGATCCGTGCTGAAGGAGTCGAAAACGACAATGTCGTCGCTCCACTTCACCGCCTCCAGGCAGGCGGGAAGGTTCTCTTCCTCGTTCAGTGTGAGAATCAGGACCGAGATCATGTTCAGAACGAAACGGCGCGGGGCTCCGCGTAGGGTTGAATCGGCTGCTCGAGCTTCTTGGCGTCCGTGGACGCGACGATGAAGTGCAGATCGTAGTAGTCCTTCAACGAATCGATATCGCGTTGGGTGACGCGGCGGTAATGGCGGCCGGCGCCTTCACCCAGCTCGCCGAAGCATGAGTAGCCCAAATCGGTAAGCGTCTTGAAGACGCTGCCTGCCACAGCAGCGCCGTGCAGTTCGACCATCAGATCCGGCTGGTGCTGGCGGAGCGTTTCGCGGGCGCCGGCGAGCATCAATCCTTCAGCGCCTTCGATGTCCACCTTGATCACATTCGGCGGCGGCAGGCGGTGCGAGGCGACGAGCTGATCCAGTCGCGCGACGGAAACTTTCTCCGTCAACGCCTCCATGCCGTATTGCTTGCGGCCGTTGGCGGCGGTGCCCCCGGTGACGCGATCCAGCACGGCGGAACCGGACATCATGTCATCGACCTGCAGTTCCTCCTCGCCGTCCTTGTCGCACAACGCCCACGGCATGATCTGCACCTGCTGCTCGCAAGCGCCGGCGCGGATGTTGTCCTCGAGCATTGCACGGTTCTCGGTCATCGGCTCGAAACAGACGACGCAGCGCGCGCCGAACTGTTGCAGCATGAAGCGCGCGTAGAGACCGATGTTTGCGCCCACGTCGTAAACTACGGATCCGGGCTTCACCATGCGCTGCAGTGCGCCGAGCGGGAAGAGCTCGTGCGTGAGCGGATGCCGGAGCCAGAAGCTGCGGTTGCGCCGGAGGCGGATGTTGAAGTCGCCGATCGGTTCGATGAGCATTCTCACGCGAACATCGGGCACGCACTTCAACGCCCAGCGGCCGAGCGTGGGTTGGTGACGGAGCCATTCGGAGGCTTTCTGGAGTGGAGGTGGCAGGTGCATAAAATCTCAGGAACGCTCGTTGGTGTTGGAGTTGATTTCGCGCTTCTTCAGAAAGCGTGCGGGATTGCCGCAGACGACCGTCCATGGTTCGACATCTTTGAAAACACTCGCGCGCGCACCGACGACCGCGCCCGCGCCGATGTGAACGCCGGGACCGACGAACACATCCGCAGCGACCCATGCCGCTTCGTCGATGCGAATCGGTGCGTGAATCAGCTTCAGATGCGGATCCGCGATGTCATGGCTGGCGGTGCAAAGGAAGGAATACTGGCTGATGCCGACGTGTGCGCCGATGGAGACGCAATCCACGCAGTAACAATCCACCGCATGGCCCAGCGCGCTGAACTCGCCGATGGACAGGTTCCACGGAGCCCAGATGCGGACGGAGGGATAGATGTGTGCCTCACGGCCCACTTGCGCGCCGAAGAGGCGCAGCAGGAAACGTCGCCAACCGTAGAGGAATCGCGGTGAGGGACGAAACAAGATGACCCAGACGAAGCCCCAGAGCAGCCGCGCGAGTTGGTTCGAGCGCGAGTGCGAGCTGACGCACTTGGAGGCGTCCACCAGCACCGCTTCTGGAGTTGTGGTGGAAGCGTTCATGGTTGCAGAGTGGCCTCCGTGCGACCGGTCAGATGAGAGTTTTCAACGTTCGGCTTGGAACCCAGTTCGAGCGGCGCGCAGAACGTGCGACGCTCTGGTGTTTGCACCAGCATGCGGTCGTGGGTTTCGCGCGCGGCGGCGGTGTCGAAGCGGTCCGAAATCTTGCGTGCCGGAACGCCACCCACGATCTCGTATGGAAGTACGTCCTTCGTGACAACAGCGCCGGCGGCGACGATGGCACCGCGACCGATTCGCACGCCAGCCATCAAGACACTGCCGCAACCGACCCAGGCATCGCGCTCGATGACAGTGGATTTCAATTCGGGGCGACCGGAGAAGATGATCGGAACGCCGGGTTGATCGAAGACGTGATCCGCGCCGACGATGGACACGCGCGGCCCGAGCATGGAGTAGGCGCCGAGTTCGACCCTCGGTCCGACGATGCACTCGGGTCCGATGTAGCTGAACTCATGGGCGACGAGGTCCGGGCTGATGCGGCTGCCTTCGGCGAGGTAGCAGCTCGCATGGACAAGGCGTGCGCGATAGCGCCAGCGACGCCAGCGCGAAAGGGTCGTCCGCGCGGCCTGGTGCCAGCCCGGATGGTTGCGCAGCCATGTGCGAAGCCAGTTCATTGATGGATCAGTTTTTGAAGCAGCAGTTGATCGATTGCGCCGACGGACGGCCTGGGCTGCGACAAGGCGAGGCGCGAGGCGTTCGACAGGCTTTCGGCCCAGACTTCCGGTGACCATTGAGCGATGATTTCGCGGCTGGCTGCGCCCATTGCCTCGCGGACGCGAAGCTCGGCTCCGGCGATTCGCGCCATCTGTTGCGCGAGTTGATCGATGTCGAGTGGATCGAAGCGGAAACCGTTGCGTCCCTCGGAGACGAGATCCATAGCGCAACCGCAGCGGTTCGAAACGAGCACGGGCAGTCCGGAGGCCATCGCTTCGTTGACCACCAGGCCCCAGGTTTCGCTGGTGCTGGCGAGCACGAAGGCCCCTGCGGGACCGTAGTAGTCCGGCAGGTCGCGGTATTGTTTGAGTCCCGGCAGGATCACGGCGTCCGCCAGATTGAGTTCCGTTCGCCACTGGAGTAGCTCGGGCATGAGCGGGCCGTCACCGGCGAGCACCAGCTTCCAGGCGGTGGGGCCCGCCGTGTCGCGGTAGTGCTGGTAGGCCAGCAGCAGGCGGCGGAGGTTCTTGACCTCGACGAAACGGTTGATGGTGAGAAAGTAGTTTTCGGGCAGTCCGCGTTTGTGGCGGACCTCGGCCATGTTGGCGCGGGCACGGCTGGCGCCGGCGGCGAAGTAGTCGTTATCCACGATATCCCAGCCGCGAAAGATGCGGCTCTCAGGCATTCCCAAGGAGGCGACGTAGTCGCGTTGGGGACTGCCGGCGACGATCGCGGAGGAGTAGAGCCGCACGAGCCGGCGTTTGATGAGTTCCTTGTACCACACGCGTTCGTTGCTGATTGCTGTGCTGTCGGACAGGAGGATCGCCGGAACTTTGTTTCGCAGACACCAGTCGAGTGCGCCGAGGGACCATTTGAAGGCCCAGCCGACGATGGCCACGGCGGCCGGGCGATGTTCATCAAGCGTGCGGTTCAGACGGGCCAGCATTTCGGCCACGGGCGCGTCGTCCGCTTCGCCTTCGGGAAACAACGTCACGCGAGTGAAGTCGCCTTTTTGTTCGACCTTTTCCCAGCCGTAGGCGCGGGTGTCCGCCGACATTTCCAGTCCCAACACCGGGCCGACCTGTGATGCAGCCTGGAGCCGGGTCCAGCAGAACGCCGAGTAGCGGTAGTCCATCACGCAGATCGGATGATCCCCCAGCGCACGGTGGGGCAGGACGCGGACAGGGGCTGGCATGGCGGCGAACATGGAAATTAATTCAGGTCGGTCGAATGGCCGTGGGGCGTTTGCCGAGCCGGAAGAATAGTTCGTTGGTTTTTGCCGACACCGGGGAACGGCGGCCCGGCAGCGAGACTAGATCGCGGGCTAGATTGAACAGCACGAGGAACGGAAGCGAAGCGTAGCGATGGGTGAACATGAATCGGAACGAATGCCAGAGGTTCACCAAGGGCCTTAGTGCGCACCATGGAAAGGACCAGACGCGCAGGCCGGTCTTGTTCGTGTTGCGGAGGCCGTAGAAGAGGAACGTCTTCGAATTCCGGCCAACCGGGCTGGGTGCGTGGAACATGATCGACTGTGGCTCCAGAAAGCAGAACCAGCCGGCGTCGAGCAGGCGGATCGCGAGATCCTCCTCCTCGGCCTGGCGGAAGAAATCCTCCGGGAACGCCCCGACCTGATCGATGGCTTCGCGGCGGATGAGCGAACAACCGCCGCAGAAGCTCGCCTGGTAAACCGGTTGTTCCCGTTCCTCGGGCAGCCGGCGCACGCTGCCATCGCCGCTGGTCTCGTGAATCCGCGACATCACGACTGCGATGCGTGGTTCGGATTGCGCCCGGCGTACAGCGATCTCGATTGCGTCCGGTTTCAGCCAGCCGTCGTCGTCGAGGCAGTAGATGAAATCGCCGAGACACTGGCGGAAGCCGAAGTTGCGGCCGGAAGGACAGCCGAGATTGCGCGGAGCCTGCACGAGCTTCACCTGCGGAAAGCGTTCACGCACCAGCGTTGCGGTGCCGTCGGTGCTGGCGTTGTCCATCACGACGACTTCAATCGACGACCATGTCTGGTTGAGGGCGGACTCGATGGCGCGGGCCAGATCCGGGCGCCGGTTCCAGGTCACGATCAGAATGCTGACGAGCGGTTGGGCGGTGGAGTTCATGGCACGTTGCCGAGGCGGTTGTGGGCGGGCAGTAAAGCCGGCGCGGGCAGCGGAATGATGTTGGATTCAAGCTCCTCCGCGGGTTCTTCGTCCTCGGTGTGAATCAGTTCTTCCGAGCGGGACTCGCGCGCGTCGCGGATCAGGCACCCGTAAACGAACGCCATTAGCAGGCTGAAGGCAGCCAGCCGCGGCGTGGTGATCATGATGTTGCCGACCGCGATGCCGGAAATCATTCCCGCCACCAGCATGGCCTGGCCGGCGAGGCTCAGGTGATGAAAGGGCGACCCGCGCGGCGTGCGGATGCCGAAGTAAATTGCCGCCAGCACGGCGAGGTAAAGCAGCAATCCCGGCACGCCGGCCTGCCAGAGAACCTCGACGAATTCGCTGTGCGGATGTTGCAGGAGATCGTCCGTCTTGTTGCCGACGCGGTCGAAGAACTGTGACACCGACGGCCCCATGCCGAGGAGGGCGGCTCGAGTGTCGCTGAAAACGTAGCGGACGGTTTCCATCTGAACGCTGACGCGGGACTGACCGGTGCCGACGGCTGCGGCTTCCACGCTGAATCGTTCAGCCAGTCGCGTGAGCACCGGACCGAGCAGGTAGATTCCCGCCAGCACCGCCACGCTACCGAAGGCCACCAGCCGCGGTGTGCGTACCTGCTTGCGCAAGGGGAAGAGCTTGACGGCGACGAACAGCGCGCTGCCGGCCGCAGCGAGCAGCCCGGTGCGCGTGCCTGAGAACAAAATCACGACGTAGGAGAGGACGGCGCCGACATTGTAGAGAATCCAGCGTCCGCGGCTGGGGCGCTGGTTGAGGAGAAAATTGACGAGGCAATAGCTGGCGATGGCGGAGCCCCAGACGCCGACGGCACCGCGATTCAAGCCGAGGAATCCGCGCTGGGCCGCGGCTGATTCCCAAATTGAGAGTCCGCGCAGTTGGTCCTCCTCAATGGGATGGATGTCCGTGTCGATCCATCCGAAGTATTGCAACATCGCCGGAACCAGCATCAGCACCCACGCCAGCACGCAGCAATCGAGGAAGTCGGAGGCGCGGACCGGGCGCAGCAATCCGCTCAGGCCCACCACAAAAAAGATCACGAATCCCGTCCGCCGGACACAGAAGGCGAGCCAGTGGCTCGAGTCCTCGCCGAGTCCCAGTGCCACGACTGATGCGGCCATCGGCCAGATCAACACTGCCGCCACGATCATCCAGATAATCCGGTCCCGGGTCCACGCGCTCCCGAGCAACGTGATCACCGCCAGCACGGGCACAATCAAATCGTGGATGAACAGCGGAGATTCGTATCCGGGCGGCGAGGTGACGGGCAGCGAGTTGAACAGCAGTGCCGCCCAGGCCGCCGCCTGCCAGGGTACGCGCAGCACAAAGGTGCCGACCAGGATGGTCAACACCATCACGGCGATCTGGCATTGCAGCGCGAGGATGAGTTCAGGCGTGTACACAGGAGGGGGGGGATGTCTTTTCCACGGGAGATGATTCGGGGCGAACGCCGCGTCCCTGGCGTCGAGACTCGGCGACGATATGTTCGAGCAGACGTTGCCAGTTTTCGAGGAAACGCCCGGGAAGAGCGCGATTGAAGTCCGCCGACGCGCGGCGAACGGCAGAGGGCAGATCGCTCCAGTCATGGATCGGCACCCCGAGATCGTCGAACAGCGACGTCCTCGTGTCGCGTGTTCCGAAATAGAAGACGCGCTTGCCGAAGGCCAGCGCTGGCAGTGCTCCGTGCAGGCGCCCGGTCACCACGGTGGATGCGCGTTTGAAGTAGGAAAGGTAGAGTTCGACGTCGCCGCGCCAGTTGACGAGCGGCAGTTCCCAGCCGGCGGCGCGATAACGTTCTTCGTCGCCGTCCTCGTGGCAGATGCCCACGACAGTGTGTTCCCGTGCGAGCAGACGAGCCGCCAGGGTTTGCTCGCGCACGTGGCCGCGTCCGAGCGAGAACAGGACGTAACCGTCGTCGGCCACGCCTTCAGCCGGCATCAGCAACGTCGCGCAACCGGTGTAAAGCGTCTCGATACCCGCGCGACGGAGACATTCGTAGGTGAACGGATCGCGCGCGCCCACGGGCGGGCGCATCGCGCGCGCGACACGTGTGTCCGGCGCGGCAACCTGCCGCCAGCGCAGCACGCGGGTTCGCAGGAGGAAGCCAGAGTGTTGCGCCGGCTGCCAGATGCAGCCGGAGAGGCAGTAGGCGGGCAGCGGCAGTTCGCCGAGCCGCTCCAGGGCCGGACGTTCGCCGGCTGTCAGGTGGGTGATGCCTGGAACGAGCAGGCAGTCGGCGTCGATCTCGGGCAGCCGGCCGGACTCGATGTCCCAGTGGCCCGCGGCGCGCGGAACAAACCGCGCCAGCAGTTGCTCAACGGAGTGATGAATGACGTAGTCGCCAAAGTTCGTCGTTCGGGCCGAGGGGAGGAGATACCTCAGATTCATGCGCGCTCCTCCGCTGGTGTCGGTGCGTGAAGGGAGCCTTTCAGGCGCATTAGCAATTCACGTTCACCCGGTGTGAAGCAGGCGAAGCGCAAAACTATCGCGGAGACGAAGGCGGCAATCGACAGCACCGACACCAGTGCGCCGGCTGAACCGCCGGTGGTCCATCGGTCTGTCAGGCTCAGGACCGGGGCGAGCAGTAGGGCGGGCAGGAGCGCCAGACCGATGGATGGCAGGACTTCTGAGCCTGCGATTCGCAACGCAACCACGGCATCGACGATGCGCACGACCTGGTAGGCCCCAAAGAAGACGAACAGAAGAATCCCGGAGCGGATCAGTGCCGGCTGCCATTCCGCGGCGGTGGTGCCGATCAAGACGATTGTCATCGCTGTGGCGAGGCACAGGCCGGACAGCGCGGGCAACC
>CAZBIC010000038.1:0-67571 GCA_964491875.1 uncultured Bifidobacterium sp. | reverse complement strand
TATAATTGCCATCAGCCTGCGCAGGAGCTTCGAAACTATGATTGGCGATGACAATCTCCGGCCCGGGCGGGGGCGTTGGCGTTGGGGCGTAACCAAGTTGAAGATTATCGATCCATGCCTGTGCGTTGGCACCAGAGCTACTGATCTGAATGCGCAGCGGCTGTCCTAGAACATCACCAGTTGGCGGTGAATCGAACGTCAATTGAAATGCAGCAAACGTCCCCGAGGCTGGAGCGACGGGAACCGCCTCGGCCAACACTTGCCCCCCTGCCATCAGGCTAACCTTCGGGGTCCCAAATGGAACGCCAATGCGCTGACCAACGAGCATGTTTAGCGTATAGGTCAGCCCCGGTTGTAGAATCGCAGTCAAATCTTGGGCGATCGTCGCGCCCGTGTTGATGCCGCCAATGTTCGAGCCGTCAATGGGATTTGGCGCTGCGTCGCCGGAGCTTGTTCCCGGGAACCATCCATTGTTCGGATTGGCGACATGCCACCGAATCCCGGAACCAACCCACCCTGGGGTGTCGTTGAGATTGAATGTTCCATCCGCCAGCACTGGTTCTTCAAAGCTGTGATTGGCGATAGCAATAGTTCCGTTCGGCGGAGGCGGCAACGCCACGGACAATTTCACTCCATCGAACCAAGATTGCGCGTCTGCTCCTACACTCGTGATCTGGATCCGCAGAGTTTGACCAACGACGCCTCCAGATTCCGGTGCCTCGTAGGTCAATTCGAACGGCGAGAACTTTCCATCGTCAGGCTCCGCTGCCACAGCTTCAGCAAGGACTTCACCTCCCGCGATTAAGCTTATCGTTGGAGTGCCAAAGGGAACGCCCCTTCGGTGTCCGACCTTCAGGGTCAACTTGTAAGATGCCTTCGGCAGCACAACCGCCTGAAGATCTTGGTAAAGCGTAGTCCCAGTGTTGAGTCCTACGATGTTTAGCCCGTCGATCGGGTTCGGAAGTACACTGCCCTCGGATGTTCCGTCAAAACGATCATCCTGCGGGTTGGAAACGTGGAACCAAGTGCCCCCACCGACCCAACCGGTAACGCTGTTGACGTTTTCTTGTCCGTCACCAAACGACTGGACTTCAAAACTGGGGTTGATGATCTCGATTGAGGCTCCCTCCATCGGCGTGCAAGACGCGATGGCTGATGCCACGATAATTGTTCGAAGCAGGCTATCCATTTTCTCTCCTTTTTTCAATTGATGCATTTACTTCTAGTTACATTCAAAGCCCCCCAAGCACCTTTCGACAACTATCCTCTCCAGCCGAGTCCTTGGAAGCTATGCATACAAATATCCATTTCTGCGGTTTTGAGCAAGCGGCAAAAGCCTCCGACCACCATCTTTTTGCCTTCGCCCGATCCGACATATTCGCAGGCACCGAATTTTCATCCATCGCCGCCCAAGATCACGCCTAGAGTCCGTTGGCGATGC
The DNA here is from genome assembly GCA_964491875.1 of uncultured Bifidobacterium sp. Classification (GTDB taxonomy): domain Bacteria; phylum Verrucomicrobiota; class Verrucomicrobiia; order Limisphaerales; family JADJPG01; genus JADJPG01. The sequence goes on along the minus strand of CAZBIC010000038.1, from coordinate 66,130 downwards.
CAAAACACGGCGATCTTTATTGCTTTCACCCTAAAAGGCGGTCATAAGTTACTGAACTTAACTCAGAGAGGAAATCCAATGATTTGCATGTTCGAATTCCGACAGTTACGCCTGATTCACGTAGTCCTCGGTATCTCACTTACGTCGGCGCTAACCTTTAACCTTCAAGCCACACCACCCTTGTTCAATCCCGGAAAAGTCATTGCATGGGGGGATAATCGGAATGGACAGGCAACGGTTCCAGGGAACCTGACTAACGCCGTTTCCGTCGCCGCGGGATTCTTGCACACTCTCGTCCTTACCGAACACGGGGATGTCGTGGCTTGGGGCTACAACGATTGGGGCCAAACTAGCGTTCCGGCTTCGGCGACAAACGTGGTTGAGTTGGCAGCTGGGAGAGTTCACAGCCTCGCGCTTAGAAAAGACGGGACCGTTGTAGCGTGGGGGAATAATGCATGGGGACAATCGAACGTACCAGACGGATTGAGCGACGTCATCGCCATCGAAGGAGGCCATCATCATAGCCTTGCCCTAACCAAAACCGGCTCGGTCGTCGCGTGGGGACGCGACGCGGAGGGGCAATCCACAGTGCCAGACGATCTTGGCGATGTCGTGGCAATCGCAGCAGGTGACATGCATTCCGTTGCATTAAAGCGAAATGGGACGGTGGTCGCATGGGGGTTAAACGCCTCTGGGCAAACCAGCGTTCCCGTCGGATTAAACGGCGTTGTCGCCATCTCCGCCGGATTCGCACACTCTATCGCAGTAAAGGGAGACGGCTCCGTCATCGGCTGGGGCGACAACTCCAAGGGGCAGCTCAATGTCCCTGCAAACGTTGGTCGAATAGTTTCAATTGAGGCAGGTGATTTCCACAATTTTGCATTGGATGAGAACCACCGAGTATCCGCGTGGGGAGACAACAGCTCTGCTCAAATCATCCTTCCGGGCAGTTTGACTAATGTAGTGGATATCGATGCCGGCAACTACCACGGAGTAGCGATTGTCAGCGAAACGCTGCCGCCCGTTTTCTGCACTCCTCACAAAGCGACTGCTGTCGCTGAAACAATTAATGGCTTTGTGGTGGGCGCAACTCTAACGGATTCCGGGTGCGGGTACACAAACCCACCGACCATATTGATTGAAGGCGGCGGGGGCTCCGGGGCGACCGCCGTTGCGATTGTCTCGGAGGGGCGATTGTCGCGAATCGTCATCACCAGTGCGGGTTTTGGATATACTTCGGTGCCACGCATCCTCATCGCATCTCCGCCGTTCGTCCCGTCCCTCTCCATCGCTGTTTCAAAGGTCAAAGTCGTCCAGAATGTAGTTCTCGGTCGCAAGTATTCGATCGAAGCCTCCTATAACGGGATATTTTGGGAACAAGTGATCTCGCCATTCATTGCAAACAACGAGTCGCTCACCAATGAATTCGATGTCGAACAAACCGGACGCCTTTTTCGCATTATCGAGGTGCCTTAGTCTCACGACAGAATTTGCCTGCCCGGAAGCCAAACGAAATTCGACTGGCATCTAAGTTTGCTAATCTCTAGCGTCTCGAACCGCGTTTAGGCTTGGAGCCTTCGCGACTAAAGACACTATGCGAATACCGGGCGTTACCTGGGCGTGGGAACTGATTAGCACGGGACAAGGAGGATTCCTTGTCGCGGAGATTTGGATGCGGTTTTACAAGGAATGGCGCGAGCTGCTGTTTGCCCTCAAATACAAGCTCTTCGGCAGCCTTCCCGGTGCGACTGATTTCCAAATCCAGTTAGAGACCAAGAACCCCATCGCCTACGAATCCCCGGACCACCTAAATCCATGGGGGACCAGCCGCGACAACAGCACGAACAAGAAGTTCGTCGAGTTCATGGCCAAACGCATCAAAGCAGAGAATCCGAATGCCACGCTAGGTGCGCTCGATCTCGGCTGCTCCGGCGGTCAATTGGTCAAGGACTTCTCCGATTTCGGATGGCTCGCGGTGGGCTTGGAGGGCTCGGACTTCTCCTTGAAACACAAACGCGCCAACTGGCCTGCCCTCGCCGGCAAGAATTTGTTCACCTGCGACATCACCAAGCCGTTCAAGGTCACCGCGCGCCAGCAACCCGCGAAGTTTTACCTGGTGACGATGTGGGAAGTGCTCGAACACATCCCCACCAGCGACCTGCCCCAGCTGTTCACCAACATCACGGCGCACATGGCCAAGGGTGGTTATTTCATCGCGTCCACCACCTCCGTGCCGGACATCCATAACGGAGTCGATCTGCACCAGACCAAATGGACGAACAGCGAGTGGAAGCAGTGGTTGGCGAAGCATTTCCCGGCGTTCGAATCCGTGGATCTCGGCCTGAGCTTTTACCAGTTCGTGCGGCACAACTCGGAAGGTTCCTTCCTCACGCTCCGACTTAAGTAGGCCATTTCCCTACTTCGCAATGTGCGGGGTGAGCCGAGTGCGGAGCCGTCGCCAGAACTGTTCCTTTTCCGTGAGTGGACGCGGGTCTTTCGGCAAGTCCGGCAACGTGGCCTGGAGTTGAGTGGAACCAAGCGCTTTCACAGCGTCCATGCAGGTGGCGTTGTGGTAGATCTTCACGCCGTCCAGTGTGTCCACACTGGGCCAACCGCGTTGCTTGTGACGGTAGTGCGCGCGGAAATTATACTGGCACGGCAGAATGCGCAGGCGATCGAAGTGGCGCGTCTGGATCACTTCGTTGATACAATATTGATCGTCCGCCACGGTGCGAAAATGCGCCCGGCCGCGCGCGGTGATCTCGCGCCGGATGTCGCGACTGCCCGGCACGTTCCAGAAGAAGACGCCGCCATTGAGGAAGTTCGCGGTGTAGCCCTGCCCCAGCACGTAGCGCGCGCCCATGTGTTCCACGACCGCGGCGACGTCGCAGCCGCCGAGCAGTTTCTCCAGCGGACCGAGGGGTTGCAGGCAGAGCACATCATAGGAATCGACGACGAGCGCGAAGTCGACATCGAGCTGGTCGATGAGTTCCAGGCGGCGGAAGTAGACCTCGCGGAGTGGATGGGAGAAGTCCGGCTGCGGCGCGACGAGATGATACGTGACTTCCGGCAGCTGACGTTTCGGGAGGCTGTTCCCAAGAATGAAAGCGTGGAGGGGAATGCCGGGATTCTTCTGCGCGAAGCTGGTGAAGGTGTAATCGAGATGCTCGGTGGAGCGACCGAAGGCCACGGTGACGATGGCGGAACGCGCGGGGTTCATGAGCGGAAGACGAAACGATGGGCCAACTCTCCGTAGCCGCCGAAGTGATGAGGCGGATGCGCTTTCCCGGCAGAGGAATCCACCTCGTCACCTCGGTGGCTACCAGTGTTCAGTCCGCCCTCACCCCATCCCTCTCCCCCAGGAGAGGGCGCGCGACGGATGGGTTCACGAAAACGTTTACTCGTGGCCGCGTGACCCAACGCGGAAATCGCGGAAAGAGTTGTCCCTACCTCTGCTGCTCGATTCGCGCACCCTCGCCCCGGGGGAGAGGGTCGGGCTGAGGGCGAGTCAAATCGCCGGTCGACCCCTTGACCGGCATACTCACCGCGCCGAATCGGGGTTCGGCGCTCCAGTCGAGTGTCTGGACTCACCTTTTTCACGGCTTGGAGACAGGACGGTAGCTGCGGCGGTTCCACAAGGTGTGCGTGCGCAACAGGCCCACGCCGTTCTTGATGACGTTCAGCAAACGCGCGACGCCGGGCAGCGCAGTGGAGATCCATGGACGCGGCGGCTCGTAGTTTACCGGCGGCGGATCACCGGGCTTGGTGGGTTGCCAGCGCGGCGTGTAATCACTCTGTTGCGGCGGACTGGCGAAGATCGGTTTCACCTCAGTGCGCTTCGCGAGCACGAGCAGCTGCATCGGAGCGAAGCTCACCAGTTCCACGCGGGCACGCACGGCGTTCGGGTCCGAGACTTCGTACCACTTCGCGTAGGGCCCGACCATATGGAGGATCATCCGCGTGATCTCGAAGCCGTTCTCGGGACTGAGCGCGCGGTAGTACAGTTCCGGGCTGAACTGATAGAAGCCGTGACCGCACCAGTTGTTCGCGCAGGTGTGGAAGAGGATGTGGCCGCCGGGCTTCACCATCTCCATGCAGCTTTGGAGCGCGAGCGGGAAATTAAACACATGCTCCAGCGTGCCGCCGTCCACCACGAGATCGAAGCGTTGCTTCAGCTCGGGCTTGATGGGCTGGTTCAAATCCTGGACGAACGACGCGCCTTCGAAGTCGGAGGCGTCGAGCGAATGCACCTTCTTCGCGCCGAGACTGAGGAAGGCCGGTTCGGCGTAGAGCGCCTTGTCTTCCTTGAAGGCGGCGGCGGGAAAGCCATTGGACTCGAGCACCTCGATCATCTTCGCCGGGAAGACGTTCAGATCCTGGCGACCGAGCGTGATAACCTCGCCGAAGTCGACGCCGCGTTTCCGCGCGTCGATGAGGAAGCGGACGGCATTGATGTCTAGGCCCATGGCGCTCCCTTCAGAGCCTGTCTGGAAATGGCGAGGGGTGCTGTTATCGAGCGAAATACCGGATGGCGAGGCGCGACGAAGGAGAATCCCCCTCGTGGGTCTTCGACTGAGGAGCAACGAAGCCGGACGGCCTTTGGCTCGATAACCCTCCGGGCGGCGGGTCTTTTGGCTTGGGGCTTCGTTGTCGCGTGCGTCACAGCCCGCTGCGGGGATGCTCCGCACGCTACGCCTCGCCCCAATCCAGAATCCCCAGCCGCAGCACCCCTTGCAATTTTCAGACAGGCTCTCAGGCCGGGGAAAGGAAACGCCGGTGCGCGGCGCGAAAGCCGGGCATGGCGAATCGAGAAGTTCCAGTGCGTCACGGAACGGACTGTAGAAAACCGCCCGAAGCACTGTCGAGAATTTACCCCGGGTGCCGCCCCGACAAACAGAACGCCGGAGAGACGTCACAGCGTCCCTCCGGCGACCAACAGCATCACATGCTATGGACTCAAGTGTGCATGAGGTTTCCGGCCAGTGTGGTTTCTCTACGGCGCGAAGTGCTCAGGCGGGCCCCGGACGCCGGGGTTTTCAGCGCGGCCTCAGAGTTTACCGTCTTCTGCAGGGCGGCGAGCGACATGTTCAAGCTGGCGACCGCCAGGGTGCGCGCCTGCCGCGCGACCTGGGCGTTGGAAAAGCCTGTGGCCAGATTAAACAAGGCAAGGCCGGACATGACTTCATTCACCTGTTGGGTCAGCCGGAGGTCCGGCGGCGGACCGGGCCAGCAGCCTCCGTGAATGGCTTTCCATAACTCGATGGGATTGTGACCTGACTTCATGATGTTGTCCTTTCGATGCGAGTGACTGGGCGTCGCTCTGGTTTCTCTGCCTTCGAGAGTCTTCCTGCATGTCCGGCTTCACCGGCACGAATCTCCATGCACCGAAAACCTCTCTCGCTTCAGCTGCCGGTTCTAAAGTGAACAAGCAGGCGGAACAAGCGGGGAACATACGGAGCGGCATCCGGTCTCGTGCGTGCGGCAAACTACTGACGCCACTGCGGATGAATTTCGTGAGACAGCCGGGCACAGGTAGGGCGCGTCGCTCCGCGCGCGCTGGTTCGGAATCAGGGACATCCAATCGGCGCGCGCGGAGCGACGCGCCCTACCTTCATCCGACCAGGCTCGACGCAGTATTAGTATGACACCCAAACCTCGATGCGCCGGGCCAAGTCAGGACTCGACGGCGTCTCGCTTGGGCAGATACAAATCCGGTGGACAATCTATGGCCCAAAAAACCAAGCCCCTCGTCGGAATCATCATGGGCAGCCAATCCGACTGGGAGACCATGCAGAACGCGGCGAACCAGCTGGAATCGCTCGGCGTGCCGTTCGAGGCGCAAGTCGTCTCCGCGCATCGCACGCCCGACCTGCTCTTCAAATACGCCGCAACCGCCGCCAGCCGCGGCCTCGAGGTCATCATCGCCGGTGCCGGTGGCGCCGCGCATCTCCCCGGGATGTGCGCATCGAAAACCGAATTGCCCGTGCTCGGTGTCCCTGTGGAATCGAAGGCGCTCAAGGGCATGGATTCCCTGCTCTCCATCGTGCAAATGCCCGGAGGTATTCCGGTCGGCACGCTTGCCATCGGCAAGGCGGGCGCGATCAATGCCGCGTTGCTCGCGACGGCCATCCTCGGCAACAAGTATCCGAAGTTCCGCAAGGCCTACGAAGCCTTTCGCAAGCAGCAGACCGCGAAGGTGCTGGCGGACCGTCATCCCAAGAGCGCATGAAGCAGTTCCATTCCCCGATCCTTCCTGGCGCAACGATTGGCGTGCTCGGCAGCGGCCAGCTCGGACGCATGTTCGCGCTCGCCGCGCGTGAGCTCGGTTATCGCATTCACATCTACTCGCCGGATACGGACACGCCGGCCGGGCAGATCGGCGACAAGGAATTCGCCAGCGGCTACACGGACCTCGATCAGATTCGCGAATTCGCCAAGGAGGTTCAGGTGGTGACATTCGAGTTTGAGAATGTCCACGCCGCCTCCACCTCCGCCGCCGCGGAGTTCGCCCCCGTGCGACCGGATGGACGCGTGCTGCACATCACGCAGAATCGTCTGCGCGAAAAAACCTTCCTCGAAGGCAACGGTTTTCCAGTGACGCCCTTCCGCCGCATCAACTCGCTGGACGATTTGCAGAAGGCCGCCGCCGAACTCGGATTGCCGGCGGTATTAAAGACCGCGGACTTCGGCTACGACGGCAAAGGCCAGGCGAAGATCATGGCAGCCAACCAGCTCGAATCCGCCTTTGCCGCGCTCAAGGGTGCCGAGGGGATCTACGAGGCGTTCGTGTCCTTCGAGAAGGAGATCTCCGTGGTCGCCGCGCGCACGTTGAACGGCGAGTTCGCGGCATTTCCCGTCTTCGAAAACGCGCACGCGAATCACATTCTCGACGTGACCTTCGCGCCCGCCGCCATCGACGAAAAGCTGGCGCAACAGGCGTCCGAACTGGCCGCGGGAATTCTTCAGAAACTCGACGTGGTGGGACTGTTGACGGTGGAGATGTTCGTCACGAAGGACGGGCGCATTCTCGTGAACGAGCTCGCGCCGCGCACGCACAACTCCGGTCACCTTACCATCGACGCGTGCGTGACCAGCCAGTTCGAGCAGCAGGTGCGCGCGGTGTGCGGACTGCCGCTGGGTTCAACGGAACTGCACAAGCCGGCGGCGATGGCGAATCTGCTCGGGCATCTCTGGCAAGTTGGCGAACCCAACTGGGCCGCCGCGCTGGAAGATCCGTTCGTGAAGCTGCATCTCTACGGCAAAGCCGAGGCACGCGTCGGACGCAAGATGGGGCATCTCACCGCCACGGGCGAGACAACGCAGGAAGCCGTCCGCCGCGTCACTGAGGCGCGGGAGCGATTGCTGAGGCGGTAGCGGCGTACCGTTATTCGTAGCCGCCGACGTGGGGAGGCGGATTGCGCCGCTTATCGGGCTTTTCCACCTCGTTACCTCGGTGGCTACCATTTTCAAAACTGCTCCTAGGCGCGGCCGGCCAGTATCCGCTTCGACTCCGCAGTCGGCTCATCCACGAGCCGCGCTGTGACGGCGAACTTCTTCACGCGGCTGGACGGAAGCTTGAACTTCAAATCGCGGAACACGCGTTCACACACCGTCATCAATCCGCGCGCACCGGTGCGCTCATCGGACGCCAGCTCGGCGAGACGGCGCAGACCGTCGTCCTTGAACTCGCAGTGAATTCCATACGCGGCGAAGGCGCGTTCATACTGGTGAATCAGGCTGCTCTCGCTCTTGCGGAGCACGTCGAACAAGTCGTCCGTGCTCAGCCCGTGACAGGCCACGCGCACGGGCAGGCGACCGATGAACTCGGGTTCCAGACCATATGCGACGAGATCCGTGGTGGTGGCTTGGGCGATGAGTTGATCGAGCGACAGTTTGTCGACCTTCGTGGCGCTTTCCTTCGCCAGCAAGCGTCGGCGGATGAGCTGGTCGATGCCCGAGAACGCGCCGCTCACGATGAAGAGAATGTGGCGGGTATTGATCGTATCCGACGGAGGGGCCCCGCCACCGCGCATGGCGCTCATGGCCGCCTGAAGCTGTCCCGTCATGTCGTTCGGCGAGACGAGCTGCACATCGCCGTCCTCCATCAACTTCAGCAAGTTCGTCTGCACGCCTCGCCCGGAAACATCGCGGCCCGCTCCGGGATCGCGCGTCGCGAGCTTGTCGATCTCGTCGAGGTAGATGATGCCGTGCGCCGCCTTCTTCGCGTCGCCGCCAGCGCGTCGGAGCAGATCGCGAACGAGGTCGTCCACGTCGCCGCCGACGTAGCCGGTTTCGCTGAACTTCGTGGCGTCCCCCTTCACGAACGGCACGCCGATTAACTCCGCCGCTGAACGAATCAAGTGCGTCTTGCCCACGCCCGTAGGGCCGAGCAGCAGAACGTTTTGCTTCTGATAGAACGGCGCCAGATCGCCCTCCAGCGACATTCGCACATGCTGGAAATGATCGCAGAGCGCGACGCTCAAGACCTTCTTAGCCTCCGTCTGACCGATGACAAAGCGGTTCAAGTAACGCGCGATGTCCGCGGGCTTGAGGTTGAAGCTGAACTCCGGTTTCGGTGCGGCGGCGATCTGGGTGACGCCGTGCTTTACCGCGACGTCATGCTTGCTCGCGCGCGGGGTGCGGAGCTTCTTCGGCACACCTTCGGTCACCGGCCCGAGGGCGTCGGGATGTCCACTGGAGGGAGAGGTCATAGCGAGTGGTCAGGACTGATTTCAAAAAAAGGCGGACGAGCTTTACACCCGTCCGCCTTGAAGTTTTCGTGACGCAGGCAATCTGCCGGCGGCTCAGTAGCGATAGTGTTCCGGCTTGTAAGGACCTTCCGCCGGCACGCCGAGGTATTCGGCCTGCGCCTTGGTGAGCTTGGTCAGCACGACGCCGATCTTCTCCAAGTGCAAGCGCGCGACTTCTTCGTCGAGCTTCTTCGGCAGACGATAAACCGTCTTCTCGTATTTGTCCTTGTTCGCCCAGAGATCAATCTGCGCGAGGGTCTGGTTCGTGAACGAGTTGCTCATCACGAAGCTCGGATGGCCGGTGGCGCAACCGAGGTTCACGAGGCGGCCTTCGGCGAGCATGTAGATGCTCTTGTTGCCGGGCAGATAATAACGGTCGTATTGCGGCTTGATGTTCTCGATGCGCACGCCCTTTTGTTTCTTGAGCGCGTCCACCTGGATCTCGTTGTCGAAGTGGCCGATGTTGCAAACGATGGCTTGATCCTTCATCGCCAGCATGTGCTGGACGGTGACGATGTCGCAGTTGCCGGTGGTGGTGACGTAAATGTCGCCGACGCCGAGCGTGCTCTCGATGGTGTTGACCTCGAAACCTTCCATCGCAGCTTGCAGCGCGTTGATCGGATCAATTTCCGTGACCACCACGCGCGAACCGTAGGCGCGGAGTGAATGCGCGCAGCCCTTGCCGACGTCGCCGTAACCGCAGACGACGGCAACCTTGCCGGCGAGCATGACGTCCGTGGCGCGCTTGATGCCGTCCGCCAACGATTCGCGGCAGCCGTAGAGATTGTCGAACTTCGACTTGGTGACGGAGTCGTTCACGTTGATGGCGGGCACGAGCAACTTGCCCGCTTCCTTCATCTGATAGAGGCGATGCACGCCGGTGGTCGTCTCTTCGGAAACGCCGCGCCAATCTTTGACAATCTTCGTCCAGAGGCCGGGCTTTTCCTTTGCGAGCCGGCGCAAGAGCGCTTTAACGACGGAAACTTCGTGGCTGTCGCCCTTGGTTTCGTAGGCCCACTTGCTGCCTTTCTCGAGTTCGTAACCTTTGTGGATGAGCAAGGTCACGTCGCCACCGTCGTCCACGACGAGCTGTGGACCTTGGTCGCCGGGGAACAAAATCGCCTTGAGCGTGAGTTCCCAATACTCCTCAAGCGTCTCACCCTTCCACGCGAACACCGGCGTGCCGGTCGCCGCGATGGCCGCCGCCGCGTGATCCTGCGTGGAGAAAATGTTGCACGAAGCCCAACGAACATTCGCGCCGATTGCAACGAGTGTCTCGATGAGGACGGCGGTCTGGATCGTCATGTGCAACGAACCAGTGACGCGCACGCCTTTAAGCGGCTTGGATTTCGCGTATTTTTTCCGCACGGACATCAAGCCGGGCATTTCGTGCTCGGCGATGGCGATTTCCTTGCGACCCCATTCGGCGAGGCTGAAATCACGAACGATGTAGTCGCCGGTCGTCGGCGTGTGAGCGGCGAACTTTGCGAGGTTCGGCAGGGCGGCGTTCACTTCGGCGAGAACGGCAGCGGCGGCGGATTTTTTGGCTTTGGACATAGTGTTGAGAGTAATCAGTAAATCAGTTGGTCAGTAATCAGTGGTAGCGAGAGCAGTTGCAGTCGGACGACTGATTACTGTTTCACTGACCTACTGATCACTTTCTTAGCGGACCGCCTTCTTGAGCGCCGCAGCCTTGTCGGTGCGTTCCCAGGTGATGGCGTTGAGATCGTTCACCTTGCCGAAGTGACCGTAGTTGGTCGTCTTCGAGTAGATCGGGCGGAGCAGGTTGAGCTGCTTGATGATCGCGGCGGGCTTGAAGCTGAACACTTCGCACACAGCCTTCTCGATCGCCTCGTCGCTGACCTTGCCAGTGCCGAAGGTGTTCACGCACACGCTGACCGGATCAGGATAACCGATGGCGTAGGCGAACTGAATCTCCGCACTGGTCGCGAGACCGGCGGCGACGATGTTCTTCGCCACGTAACGGCCCATGTAGGCCGCGCTGCGATCCACCTTGCTCGGGTCCTTGCCGGAGAACGCACCACCACCATGACGGCCCATGCCGCCATAGCTGTCGACGATGATCTTGCGGCCGGTCAGGCCGGTGTCGCCCTGAGGTCCGCCGACGACGAATCGGCCGGTCGGGTTGATGAGAATCTTGGTCTTGTTGGTGAGGAGATGCTTCGGCAGGACCTTGCGAATGACTTCCTCGGTGATGAACTCACGGATGGTTTTGTTCTTCGCGCTTTCCGCGTGCTGCGTCGAGATGACGACATTGGTGATGCTGACCGGTTGGTCATCGCGATACTGGACGGACACTTGGCTCTTCGCATCGGGGCGAAGCCAGTCCGCCTTGCCCGCCTTGCGCAGACGGGTGAGTTCGCTGCCGAGCTGGTGCGCGAACATGATCGGCGCGGGCATCAGCTCCGGCGTTTCATTGCACGCGTAACCGAACATCAAACCCTGGTCGCCAGCGCCCTGCTCCGCCTTCTCCTTGCCTTCCGCCGCGCGGTCATCGACGCCTTGCGCGATGTCGGGGCTTTGGGAAGTGACGGCGTTCATGATGAGCACCTTGTCGGCGTGGAACACATCGTCGTCGTGCGTGTAGCCGATGCCGCGGATGGCTTCTCGGGCGATAGCGTTGAAATCGAGTTTGGCCTTGGTGGTGATTTCACCGCCGACCACGACGAGGTTGGACTTGGCGTACGTCTCGCAAGCCACGCGGCTGTATTTGTCCTGGGCCAGACACGCGTCGAGGACGGCATCCGAAATCGTGTCGCAAACCTTGTCCGGATGGCCTTCGCCGACGGACTCCGAAGAGAAGATGTAGTTTTTGCTCATTCTAGTTTTAGTGTCGTGGCCTCGTCTTGAAACCACATATTGACGTATCAGGATGCGAAGATATATTCACTTCGTCATCCGTCAACACGGATTTTGAAAAAGTTCCGAGATTAAATCGCACGCCATGTCTTCCACACTCAAATCCCTGCGAGCCCTTTCGGACCCCACGCGCCTGCGCATCGTCGCGCTGCTGGAGAAGGACGAACTTTCCGTCAACGAGCTCCAGGAAGTCACCCGCATGGGCCAGTCGCGCATCTCCACGCATCTCGGGCTGCTACAGGACGCCGAACTCGTCCAATCCCGCCGCGAAGGCAAGCGAACATACTATCGGCTGAATCAGAATGCGGATAACACCGCTCGTGAATTTATCGCCGTCGCCGTCCGCGGCGCGAAGGAGATGCCGGAACACACCGCCGATGAAGTGAACCTCAAGCGCGTGCTCGCCCGCCGGAACGATCAGCAGCAACTTTACTTCAATCAAATCGCCGGACGCTTCGACCGCAGCTACGGCCCCGGCCGTTCCTGGCAGGCGTTTGGGCAAATGCTCCTGCGCGTGCTTCCTCCCGTCGTCGTGGCTGACCTTGGCGCTGGCGAAGGTTTGCTCAGCGAACTGCTCGCGCTGCGTTGCAAGAAGGTCATCGCGGTCGACAACTCGGAGAAGATCGTCGCGTTCGGCGCCGCCAAGGCCAAGAAGAACGGTCTGAAGAATCTGGAGTTCCGTCTCGGCGACTTGCAGGCCCCGCCTATCGATCCTCAATCAGTCGATCTCGTGGTGCTCAGCCAGGCGCTGCATCACGCCCAGGAACCGGACAAAACCATCGCGGCGTGCCACAAGATTCTGAAGCCCGGTGGACAGATCATGATTCTCGATCTCCTCCAGCATACGTTCGCCAAAGCGCGCGAACTCTACGGCGATCGCTGGCTGGGATTTCCCGAAAGCGATCTCCAGCGCTGGCTGGAAGGCGCCGGGTTCAAGAAGGTGGAGATCAACGTGGTCGCCCGCGAAGACGAACCACCGAACTTCACCACGCTGTTGGCTTCCGGCGAGAGGTAACAGACTACCGCCGCAGAACGACAAAGGCCGCGCTGAAACCAGCGCGGCCTTCGTTTTGAAATCGATTCGGTCCAACTACTCCGCCGTCTTCTTGCGGATGAATGTATGGGTCGAGTGGCCAAAGAACATTTCGGCCGCTTCCATCATCGTCTCGGACAAGGTCGGGTGCGGATGCACCGTCTCGGCTATGTCGCGCGCCGTCGCGCCCATCTCGATGGCCAGCACGCCTTCGGCGATGAGTTCGCCGGCGTGACGACCGCAGATGCCCACGCCCAGCACGCGCTCCGTCTCCGGATCGATGATGAGCTTGGTAATGCCGTCCGTGCGGTCCACGCTCAAGGCGCGGCCGGATGCACCCCAGGGAAACTTCACGACTTCGACCGTGCGGCCCTGCGCCTTGGCTTCGGTCTCGGTGAGACCGCACCAAGCGACTTCCGGATCAGTGAACACCACCGCTGGGATGACAACATTGCCCCACTCAGTGGCTTCGCCGCAGATGGCTTCCACGGCCACGCGCGCTTCCTTGTGGGCCTTGTGTGCAAGCATGATGCCGCCCGCGATATCGCCAATGGCGCAGATGTGCGGGTCGGAGGTTTCCATCTTGGAATTGACCTTGATGAAGCCCCTCTCGTCGCGCTCTATTTTTGTATTATCCAAGCCGATGTCGGCACCATTGGGCACGCGGCCAACAGAAACCAGCACGCGATCGTAGAGCTCATCCTTCAAGACCCCGCCGGAATCAACCGTCACCTTGATCTGCTTCCCGGCGGTAGACATCTTCGCCACCTTGGTCTTGAGACGAATCTCCTTAAAATTCTTCTCCGCCAGCTTCACGACGGGACGAGCGAGATCCGCGTCTGCGCCCGCGAGCACGGCATCCATCGCTTCAACGACGACGACTTTGCTGCCGAGACGCGCGTAAACGGTGCCGAGCTCCATGCCAATGTAGCCGCCGCCGATGACGAGCAGATTCTCCGGGATGTCCTCGATTTCGAGGGCTTCCGTCGACGTCATGATGCGGGGATTGCCGAGGTCGAAGGCCTTCGGCAGCGCGGGCTTCGAGCCGACGGCGATAATGGCTTTCTCGTACTTGATGAATTGCTGGCCCGCCGAAGTTTCAACGCGAAGCGTCTGGGAATCTTCGAAGTAACCGCGTCCATAGATTACCTGCACATTGCGGCGCTTCGCCAGGCCCTCGATGCCTTGCGCCAGCTTGCCGAGGATCGATTCCTTCCACGTCCGAAGCTTGCCGAGCTCGACCGTCGGCGGAGGGAAGCTGATGCCGCGATGTTCAGATTCCTTCGCTTCAGCGAGCATCTCCGTGGCGTGCAGCAGCGCCTTGGACGGGATGCAGCCGCGGTTCAAGCAGACGCCGCCAAGGCGTTTGTCCTGCTCGATCAGGATGACTTTCTTGCCGAGGTCCGCGGCGTAGAACGCGGCGGCGTATCCGCCCGGTCCGGCACCGACAACAACGATTTCAGTCTTGATGGGATCCATGTAGTGAAAGTGACGGGTGATTCGTGATGCGTCTATTGTGCAGGCCAACTCAGACCTTGAGATCGCCTTCCGTAAAGGAGTTGAACGCCGCGATGAGGTCAACCGTGAATCTCGCCGCCGTGCCGCCATCAATCACGCGATGGTCGTAGGAGATTGCGATGGGCATGAGCAGTCGAGCCTCGATCTTCTTGTCCTTCACCACGGCCTTGTAGCCGCCCTTGCCGAGGCCGAGGATGGCGACTTCGGGCTTGTTCACGATCGGCGTAAAATGCGCGCCGCCGATGCCGCCCTGGTTCGAGATGGTGAACGTGCCGCCCTTCATGTCGTCGAGCGTCACCTTGCGGTCACGCGCTTTTTCGGCGACTTCCTGCACGTCCTTCGAGAGCTGGAAGAGCGACTTCTTGTCCACGTCGCGAATGACCGGAACGAGCAACCCCTGCTCGGTGTCCACCGCGAGACCGACGTGATAATACTCCTTGAACACGATGTCGTTTGCGACTTCATCGATACTCGAGTTGAAGATGGGATGTTTCTTCAACGCCGTCGCCACTGCTTTCAGGGCGAAGGACGTTAAGGTGAGCCGGGCGCCTTTCTTCTCAAACTCCGGCGCGAACTTCTTCCGCACATCCATCAAGTCCGTGATATCCACGTCATCGAACTGCGTTACGTGCGGGATGGCGTTCCAGTTCTCCACCATGCGACGGCTGATCGTCTTCCGCAGCGACGTCATGGGCTTCTTGGAAACCTCGCCCCACTTGGAGAAATCGATCTGCTCGACCGGGGCCGGGGCCGGTGCAGCGGCGACTCCGCGGGCCGGCTTAGGCGCAGCGGCGGATTTGATCAGGCGCTGGACGTAGGCACGGACGTCGGACATCACGATGCGTCCGCCGCTTTCGCTGCCGCGGATACGACGCAGGTCGATACCCAATTCGCGCGCGATGCGGCGAATCTCCGGCGACGCGGCGGGCGGCAATCCGCCTTCAACCACGTCGTCAGCAGGCGCCTGTTCATCGGCGGCTTCTTCCGCTTCCGGTTCTTCTTCCACCGGAGCGCGAACAACAGGTGCCGCCTTGGCGACCGGTTTCGCCGCCTTCGGCGCAGCGGCAGCAGGTGCGGGAGCCGCCCCGCCAGCTTCGGCGACGGTGATAATCACTTGCCCAACCGAAACGCGATCGCCTTCCTTCACGCGAATCTGGGTCACCACGCCCGCCGCTGTAGAAGGAATGGGCGCGACGGCCTTTTCGTTTTCGAGTTCAAGGATGGTCTGGCCTTTGGTCACTGTGTCGCCCTCTTTTACGAGGATGCTGACCACGGCACCGCCTTCTGCGCTCTCACCGAGCTTGGGCAATTTAACGTCCATATAATAAATAAACGGGCCATCCGGCTTCATTTTTGGCGTTCCAAAATCGGGAATCGTTTTGGTGCGGCACGGACGGCCTCAACGGCGCGTGAGTGTAGGGACGGCTTTTGAGATGCCAAGAGCAAATGATGAGCAGTCGCGTTAACGAGGAGATGAGGAAAACTGACAGCTTACTCAGCGCACTACGCCGAAGTCCGGCGCCGCAAGACCCGCAAGCTCATCAACACGCCGAGAGCAGCACCGCTCACCAGGCCCACGGCATGAGAGCCGTTGGCCACATTCGGAATGAGCTCCACGAGGCAGACGAAAAACCAGACCAGCATCATGATCGCGGTGTTCTTCTGCACGAACAGCCCCGACGCCGGGTCGAGCCGCCCCTTTACCCACGCATAGCCGAGCAGACCGTAAATGACGCCAGACATCCCACAGAAGTTCGCGTTGTAGAGCGCATACTGGCCGAGATTCGACAGCACTGCCGTCACCAAGACGAGCAACCCGAG
This sequence comes from uncultured Bifidobacterium sp., assembly GCA_964491875.1. Classification (GTDB taxonomy): domain Bacteria; phylum Verrucomicrobiota; class Verrucomicrobiia; order Limisphaerales; family JADJPG01; genus JADJPG01. The sequence goes on along the minus strand of CAZBIC010000038.1, from coordinate 50,128 downwards.
GCGTCCCGTCCCCTGGCGCGATTCGATCTGACTGCCGAGATCCAGCAGCCAAAGCATATTCATCAGCAAATGCAGCCAGTTCCCGTGAACCATCACCGGTGTAAACAGCCGCCAGAATTCCCCCTGCCCCACCTCGGTCAGACCCGGCTGCCAGCGGAAATGGGTTCCATCGAACGTAATCTCCGTCATGAACAGCTCCCGCAGCACGCCATCCTCAAAACCCACTTCGCGCAGCACCTGCACTGTCAGGCACAACCCCACGAAGACCAGCGTCAGCATCCCGACCGAGTACGTCCGCGCCGGAGCTTCTGTCGAAGCGTCTCCACTTTCGTCACGACGCCGCCTCAACTCCACGGTAATGCGCGGCGGAGGCAACGTCGTCGCTGCTGCCGCCACTTTCACGGTGTATTGCGGCGCGGCGGGATTCGCGATGAACTCCCCGAGCAATTCCTTCGCACGCTCCCATTGATCCTCGGAGTGAACCCACACCTCCCAACCTTCCTGTGCCGCCTCGGTTTCGTTTCCGATGCCTTGAGACGACAGGAAACTGCCAAAAGTATTGGCCGCCGTTTCACTGGGAAGATGTCCGATTAAACGCATGTTACTACGCCACAGGGTAGCGATCGCCCGCCATTCCCGCAATCAAACTCCCGTTCGCCGCCGGAAAACCAATTGAAGAAGCACCCGTCCAGTTGCATCTGATAGCCATGCGCATCCACTTTGCTCTCGTTCTCACGTTCAGTCTCGTTGCCACCGCTCACGTCGCGGTCAGTCAGGAAACAGCCACCGCACCCAAGGCGTTCATCGACGGAACTGGTATCGGCTGGCAGACACTGACCCAAGAGAGCTTTACGAATGTGAACTGTCATCCCGGCACTTGGACGTGGAACGGTGGGCAAGCCCACTGCACGGGCAAACCGGTCGGCGTGATTCGTTCCCATATCCTCTACACCAATTTCGAGATGGTCGCTGAATGGCGTCACCTCCGCTCGGGCGGCAACTCCGGCATTTTCTGTTGGGCGACTCCCTCCTCCATCAAGAATCTCGAAGCCGGCAAAGGCAGCCTGCCTGAAGGCATCGAAGTCCAGGTGCTCGATCACGGCTACACCGAGCAGTACGAACGTGACCACAAAAAGAAGGCGGACTGGTTCACCACCAACGGCGACGTCTTCCCCACCGGTTCCGCCACGATGAAACCCTTCCCGCCCGTTGCGCCCAAAAGCCAGCGCAGTTTTCCACGCAAGAACCTGAGCAAGGGACTCAACGAGTGGAACCACTATTATATCCGCGCCATCAACGGCGAAGTACGGCTGTGGGTGAACGGCGAGGAAGTCTCCGGCGGCACCGAATGCAAACCCGCCTTCGGCTACCTCTGCCTCGAATCCGAAGGTTCACCCGTCGAGTTCCGCAACCTGCGCCTGCGTCCCCTACCCTGAGCGAGTGACCGCAATCGCTACGGCGCACGCAGATAATTCGTCTGCCCGTAGAACCGCAACATCGCGGGATTCGTCGCGTCGAGGCTCACGTCCGGCCCAATCATCGGCCACGGGAGATTCCCCGCCCACGCGGGCTTTTCGGCGTAGGCGTAGCTCGCAGGAAGTCTCTGGCCCGTGACCTGTTCCGGCGGAATGCCGTTGTCGTAATCCTTCGAGCGCTCGGCTTTCACGAAGTAATAGTTCTCTTTCAAGATCATCGTGTTCGTCACGAACGGGTCGTGACCGTCGTAATGCAGCGTGTTCGCGTCGCGAATGCCGAAGCGTTGCCCGGAAAGCTTTCCGCCGCCATCTTGCACGCTGCCACCGTCCGGGTGATCGATGTAGTTATGCCAGTTCGTTTCGCCAACGACGTTGCCCACCACGTTCCAGTAATGCTGCCGCGCCCAGATATCGATGCAGTGATGAAACTGCTCCAGCTTCACACCCGCATTGTAACGGCCGGGCGAGATGCGATTGCGGAACAGCGTGGAGTCGCTGCCACTGCCCCAGATGCCGTCCGCCAAAAACTTCCCACTCGCGAAAACGTTTCCCTCCCACAGAATCTGATGCGGATGCGCCGCGTGATAACCGCCCGCCGGCTGGACCGAATACGCGTTGGGAAACATCACGTTCGTCACGAAGTTGTAGGCCACCACGCCGCCCGCGCTTGGGCCTTCATGCGCCAGCGCGAAATGGCACCGTGAGAAAATATTGTCGACGATGCGATAGCAGGAAGAGCCGTAGCCGACAAAGATCATGTAGGCAGCGTCCGGACCGTAATTCGGCCCGTTATCAAACTTCACGTCAGAGAAACGCCCTTCCTTCATGTCCGTGCGTTCGATCTGCGTTTGCAGGCTGTTGATGAAGTAGACGTGGCGTTTCGCCGAGCAGCGCAGCTCCACATCTTGCAGCCAGAACTGATGCGTGCCTGCCACCTGAATCGTATACGGGTTCACCGCGTTTGGCGTGTTCGTGATGGTCATGCTCTCAATCCCGGTGCGTTGGATGATCCCGGTCATCTTCATGATCTGCGGCGCATTCGACTTCGCGTACCAACCCATGAGCGGCGGCTGGATGACGAGATTTGTTCCGTCGGAAACACCAACCACCCGGGTCATCTGCCCGTAGGGCCTCGCCTCGCGTCCGCTCAACGGCCAGCTGCCGCATTGTCCGCCGCCATCGCTCCCCGCCGGCGACGAGTGAATGTTGATCATGTGCGGGAAGTAACCTTCCGCGCCAATGTGGTTCGTTTTCTGATCAATCCAAACGAAGTCACCGATCGCAAACGCGTGGCGGGTCGCCGTTGTCAGATTTGATTCTCCGCCGCGATAGTCTGTGGCGATATTGTACTTCGGCACTCGCGCGAATCCTTCGTCGTGCGCCGGATTTCGGACATAGATGTGAGATGCGCCCGGCGTCACTGCGTCCGCAAAGAGCACGGTCTCCTTCACGCCCGCGCCGCGCAGCACGACCCCATCGCGCCGGAACAGCAGCTGGGAGTTGTATTTGAAGGAACCCTTCGGCAGCAGCACCACTTGATTGCTCGGGCACATGTCGAGCGCGCGCTGAATTGCACCGGTGACATCGAACTTGCCCGTGTTGTCGATGTTGGTGAGGACGGTGTAAATCGTTTCCACCTTCGGAATGCCGCCCGGAATTCCCGCCCACACCGCCCAACCATTCGTGATGCCGGCCGCGAGTCGGCTGGCCGGGATGACATCCGCGCGAAGCGATGCGACGCACGTCACCAGAACGATGCACAGGCGAAGAACGAAACTGAGTAATGATTGCACAGGGAGAAGGTTGCGCCCGGTCGGTTCGGAATCAAGGGAAAGACTGGCGGACCTGCTATTCCGCGATCACCTGATACGCCGGATAGGAACGCTTGCGATTCGAGACATCGAAGAAGTCCGCCTCGCCTGTGGCGCCCAGTTTCACCCGACCAATCGTCACCCAGCGGCGATTCGTCACGCGCGTTTGCACCAGGTATGAACCGCCCGGTTCGCCGGTGATGAATAACTGAACTCCGCTCGACGGCGGCAACATCAAGCGCTGCGGCCGGACTGGCACTTCGAGGGCGCGACTCTGGATTTTCCCCAAAGCGCGCGTGCCCGGAGGGAACATGTTTCCGCTCGGACGCGCCTCCAGATTCCCGCGATACCGCGCGCCGCCAAGCGCCTGAAGCGAGTAAGTCTGAGCGAAGTCACGCAACAACACCTGCGCACGCGAGTAGGTCGTGCCATCCGAAAGGTCGATCGAAACCACCCCTTCGGTATCAATTCTGAATCCCACCATCGTCGAGTTCGGATCGGACGTGCTCGGCTTACAGCAGTCATCGATCTTCACGTCGCCGATTTCAGTGAAGCCTGGATCAGCATAACCCTGAACGCGCTCGCCTTGTGGCGTCACGAGGAAACGGTCCCGGTTCACCCGAAACCGCCCGCGCCGCGTTACCGACTCCTCGACGGCGAACGGCCTTCGCACCACGAAGAATCCGCGACCAGTGAGAGCGAGATCCGTCTCACTCTCGGTGCGCCGCAGAACGCCCTGCTGGAAGAACTCGATCTCCCGACGGTCATTCACGAGGTCCCGGGTGACATGCAACAGCTCGATCGCGCCTTGATGGATCAACCCCACCGACGATCCGGACTCATCCAAATCCACCAACTCCGCGTCACTCACGCCCGAGTAGAGCCCATTGCCCTCGGAACGCAGACGCTCGGGATGCACCACGTGGCGCAACAGAATCTTCGCCCGAACGTATTTCGTTCCGTCATTTAGCATCACCCAGACGACCCCGTCCCGCGACACTTCGAAACCGACGAAGAATGAACCTGGATCGCTCACCTCCGGAGCCCCTGCCCCATCGATGATCACGTCGCCAATCACCGTTCCACTCGAGTCAACGAAACCTTGCACTCGCAACCCGGAATAGGTCTGCAAGAAGCCATCGCCGTCACAAAGGAAGAATCCGACGCGCGTCAGGAACAGTTCCGACGTCGCCGGATCGCGAACGACAAAGAATCCTTCGCCGCGTATGGCCAAGTCCGTCGGAAGCCCCGTCACCGTCAGCGCTCCGCGAACGCTTGGGTCGTGCCTCTGAAAAGTTCCCTTCACCGTCCATCGCACTTCCGCCACTTCGACCACGTTCGTCTTCAACCAGCCCAAGCCGTTCGACCCGGGCGCCTGCGGCACTCCGATCGGCTCCGCTTCGGGCACGCTCTTGTAAATGTGCGGCAGGATGCGCCGTAGATTCGCCGGCATGCGAAAGTCCTGCAGCAGCACTCGCGCGCGGATGAATTCCGATCCGTCCGAAAGTCCGACGATTACGTCGCCGTTGCGCTGAATCCGGAACGAAACCATCGACGCTCTCGGATCAGATCCCGCCGGCATGCCGGTCGTATCGATCAATACGTTCTCTGCCTGTGCAGGATTGAATCCGCTGACGCCACGGAGGACGAAGCCGTCTGGGGTCACCACATAACCATTCTCGTCCAGGACAAATTCTCCCTGCCGGGTAAAGAACTCCTCGCCCGTCTGCCTCTCCTTCACGAGAAACCACCCGCGTCCGTCGATCGCCAGTGCCGATGGAGAATCCACAACCCGTGTGGCAGCCAATAGGTTGCACGTCCAAAGACACAAAAAGATCCCGACCCAACACTGCTTCGAGCAACGTCGTTCCCAGCTTCGTAACATCATTGCCGTGGAGTTAAGCAACGTCCCTGCCACCGGCCGCCTCCAGCGAAAGCTGGAACTGTCCGCGGTTGTTCCGTAGCTTCGAAATCACACATGCGACCGGAAGCGCTTCAAAACAAATCCATCGTCGTCGTCGGCGGCACCAGCGGCCTCGGGCTCTCCGCCGCCCGCGCCTTCATCACCGCCGGCGCGCGCGTCGTCGTCACCGGCCGGGATGAACAAAAGGTCGAAGCCGCGGAGAAGGAACTAGGCTCGAACGCCATCGGTTTCATCGCCGACGCGGGCGATCCCAAGTCCGCCCCTGCGGCGATCCAGATCGCACTCGGGAACTTCAAACGCTTCGATGGCCTTTATCACGTGGCCGGCGGCAGTGGACGCCGCCAGGGCGACGGCCCGCTCCACGAACTCACCGACGAAGGCTGGGATTACACGCTCAACGAGAACCTTTCCTCGCTCGTTTACTCCAACCGCGCCGCCGTGCAGCAGTTCCTCAAACAACAATCCGGCGGCAGCATTTTGAACATGGGCTCCGTGCTCGGTTACTCGCCTTCACCGCACTTCTTTAGCACGCACGGTTACGCTGCCGCGAAGGCCGCGATCATCGGCCTCACAAAATCCGCGGCCGCCTACTACGCGCCCGCAAACATCCGCTTCAACGTGCTCGCTCCTGCGCTCGTGGCCACGCCGATGTCGCAACGCGCGCAGGGCAACGACGAGATCCTTCGCTTCATCGCCACCAAACAACCGCTTGATGGCGGACGCATCGGTCAACCCACTGACCTTGATGGCGCCGCCGTGTTCTTCATGAGCGACGCCTCCGCGTTCGCCACCGGACAAGTCCTCGCCGTGGATGGCGGGTGGTCCGTTTCGGAAGGTCAAGTGCCCGTGGCGCCAGGAGCCGCGTCTGGAAATCAACCGCCGCCCTCGAGCCTTTTCGGCGCGCTCGGTCGGCTCTGGGGCAAACTCACCAAGGGCCAGTAACTCCAACCCTCGCCATGAGCTACGCCATCGGAATCGACCTCGGGGGATCCAGCGTGAAATCCGTCGCCGTCACGCCGGACGGCAAGCTGCTCGCGCAATCCTCGACGCCGTTCGACGCTGGCGCAAAGATGGATTGGGCGGAGAAGATTCGCGACATCGTCGCCAAGTTTTCGAGCGAGCAAGGCTCCGCCGCCAGCCACATCGGTCTGTCCGCGCCCGGTCTCGCCGCGAAGGACGGACGTTCCATCGCGAACATGCCCGGGCGTTTGCAAGGACTCGACGGCCTGGACTGGTCCACCTTCCTCAAAACCACAACTCCCGTGCCGGTGCTCAATGACGCCCACGCGGCACTGCTCGGCGAAGCCTGGCTCGGCGCCGCACGTGGATTTCAAAACGTCATCATGCTCACGCTCGGCACCGGCGTCGGCGGCGCTGCCATTGTCGATGGTCATTTGCTCCGTGGAAACCTCGGTCGCGCCGGACATCTCGGCCACATCTCGCTCGACATCGACGGTCCGGTCGATGTCTGCGGCACCCCGGGCAGTCTCGAAGTCATGATGGGAAACTGCACGATTGAAGAACGCACACTAGGACTCTTCAAGACCACGCATGACCTCGTCGCCGCCCATCTCGCCGGCGATCCGGAAGCCTCTTACTTCTGGCTGCGCTCGGTGCGCGCGCTCGCCTGCGCAGTGACCTCCTTCGTGAACATTCTCGATCCGGAAGCCGTCATTGTTGGTGGTGGTATCGCCCGCGCCGGAGATGCGCTGTTCCGTCCGCTGCGCGAATGCTTGGCCGAGATCGAATGGCGTTCCGTCGGCTACGAAGTAAAAGTTCTGCCCGCCACCCTCGGCGAACTCGCCGGCGCCTACGGTGCCGCGCACAATGCACTGACCCGTGCGACTTAAACGCCAGGTCGCCGATTAACCATTGGCTTCGATTCCCGGCCCGTGTTACCACCTCCCCACCGATGCCATTCCAGTTTCCCATGAGAATCCAGTTTCTCGCGATGCTCCTCCTGCTGGCGCTTCCGTCCGCTTCCACGTTCGGTGCCGACGCAGATTCGTATCCGGACAACAAGCAACTCATCGCCCGCCTCAAGAAACTCGCAAGCGACCACAAGGCGATCGCCCGCGCCACTGAGGTCTGCGAAACGTCTGGCAAGAACGAGGTTTGGCGACTCGAGTTGGGCGCCGGAAACGAGTCAGCGCGCACCAATCGTCCCGCCATGCTCGTGGTCGCCGGCATCGAAGCGAACGATCTCGCAGGCACAGCATCGGCGCTCGCGTGGGCCGAAACATTGGTAGCCGGTTACGCCACGAACGACGCCATCAAGAAGCTTCTCGACTCGACCACGATCCACCTCTGGCCGCGCGTGAACCCGGACGGTACCACCGTCTACTTCGCCCAGCCGCGCCGCGAAACCACCACGAGCCAACGTCCGACAGATGACGACCGCGATGGCCTCACCGACGAAGACGGCGCTGAGGATTTGAACGCCGACGGAATCATCGCCTCGATGCGAGTCGAAGATCCGGACGGAGAATTCATCCTCGATCCGCAGGATGTCCGCCTGCTTCTCAAAGCCGACCGCTTGAAGGGCGAACGCGGCGCCTGGCGCATTCTCAGCGAAGGTCGCGACAACGACGGCGACAAGGAGTGGAACGAAGACGGCCCGGGCGGCGTGAACTTCAACCGCAACTTTCCCTACGGCTACAAATTCTTCGCGGCCGACGCGGGCCGGCATCAAGTCAGCGAAGTCGAAACCCGCGCGCTCGCGGAGTTCGTGATCGCGCATCCGCAGATCGCCGTCGTCTTCACTTTCGGCGCGGCGGATAATCTTTCCCAAACGCCGAAGGGTGATGCGCCGAAGCGACCGCCGACCGCGTTGCATGAAGAGGACGTGGCGTGGTATCGCGAACTCGGTAAAGCCTGGCGCGAGCAACTCGGCGTGAAGAAGGAACTGTCTGGCGCGACCGAGCCAGGAACGTTTTCCGACTGGATGTATTTTCATCGCGGCCGACTCTCCCTCGCCGCCCGCGCGTGGACACCGGCGCTGCAACTTGAACTCGCGAAGGCTGCGGCCAAGGACGAGAAACCAAAGGACGAACCAAAGAAGGACGGCGACGCAAAACCTGATGGCGAAAAGAAGCCCGATGCGAAACCGAAGGAACCCGACAATCGCAACGAAGAGGATCGTGCGTTCTTGAAGTGGATCGATCAGAACGATCCGTCACGATTCATTCCCTGGAAAAGCATCGAGCACCCGGACTTCCGCGGCAAACGCGTGGAAGTCGGCGGCTTCGCTCCGTTCGCGCGAACGTTGCCGCCCGCCAAGTCCCTGCCTGACCTCGCCACCATGCACGGTCGCTTCTTGACGGACCTCGCGGGAAAACTTCCGCGCATCGCCATTCGCAGCGTCGAAGCGAAGCCGCTCGGTGCGTCCGTCTACGAAGTCACAGTGAAGGTCGAAAACACCGGTTACCTGCCCACTTCGCTCGCACAAGGCGGCGTCAGTCGCGAAATGCATCCCACGCGCGTGATTCTGAAAGTCGATCCGAAGCAACTGCTCTCCGGCAATCGCGTTACCATGCTGAACGCCATCGCAGGCGGCGACGCAAAGGAGGCGCGCTGGGTGGTCCGGGCGAAGGACGCCAGGAAGCTCAGCATCGAAGTGATTTCCATGATTGCCGGCCGAACTGAAACTGAAGTGGAACTCAAAGAGGAGACGAAGTGATGAACCGCCTTTTGAAACCAATCCTCCTCGCAACAGCGTGCTGCGCCCTGCCCTTTGTCGCGCTTGCGCAAATCTCCGATCGCAAACCGGACGACAGTGAACCGGCGAAGCATTCGTATCCCGCGCTCGGCATCGGTGCGAAGCGCAAGGTCGATGTCGAATGGAACCGCTTCTACGATCACGCCGGACTGGGAGCGATCCTCGCGCGGCTGCACAAGGAGTTCCCTGAACTCACCAGGCTCTACTCCATTGGCAAATCCGTCGAAGGCCGCGACATCTGGTGTCTAGAAGTCACCAGCCGCAAGGGCGACGCGAAACGCAAGCCGGGCATGTATATCGATGGCAACATTCACGGTAACGAGGTGCAAGGCGGCGAGGCCGTTGCCTACACCGCGTGGTATCTCTGCCATCAATACGGCAACTTGGAAAAAGTCACCGAGTTACTCGACCGCTGTGTCTTCTATCTCTTCCCCACGATCAATCCCGATGGCCGAGACCATTGGCTGAAGGAAGCCAACACCGCGCACAGCTCGCGCTCCGGCGTGAAGCCGCTCGACAACGATCGCGACGGCGTGGCTGATGAGGATGATGCCGAGGATCTCGACAACGACGGCGCCATCACGCAGATGCGCATCAAGGATCCGAACGGTCGTTGGAAACCGCATCCGCAATATCCCGAGCAGTTGATGGTTCCCGTGGGACCGGAGGAACGTGGAGAATACACGTTGCTCGGCCAGGAAGGAATCGACAACGACGGCGACGGTCAGGTGAACGAAGACGGCCGTGGCGGTTACGACATGAACCGCAACTGGGCCTGGGACTGGCAACCCGCCTACCTGCAGTTCGGCGCGCATGAGTATCCGTTCTCGCTCCCGGAGACGCGCGCCATCTCCGAGTTCCTCGAATCACATCGCAACGTCGCCGCCCTCCAGACCTACCACAACTCCGGCGGAATGATTCTCCGCGCGCCCGGACGCGAGGGTGGCGTGATGCGGGGCTCCGACGAACAGGTTCACGTCCAAATTTCACAGCGCGGCGAGAAGATGCTCCCGGCCTATCGCGCGATGGTCGTCTGGAAGGATCTCTACACCGTTTGGGGCGGCGAGTTCGACTGGACCTACGGCGCGCTCGGCATCGTCTCCCTTTCAAACGAGCTCTGGAGCATGCGTAACCTGGACCGCGGCGCCGCTGGTCCGTCCGGCGAAGATGGCGCGGCCTTCCTGCGCTACGTCCTGCTGAACGACGGCGTTGTGAAATGGCATCCCTACATGCATCCCACGTTCGGCCAGATCGAAATTGGCGGAACGAAGAAGACCTGGAGCCGCGTGCCGCCGTCCTTCCTGCTCGAGGAAGAATGCCATCGCAACATGGCCTTCACCCTCTACCACGCCGACCAGATGCCACTGCTGCAACTCAGCGAAGTGTTGATGGAAAAGATGGATGACGGATTGTTCAAAGTCCTTGTTACCGTCGAAAATCGCCGCCTCATTCCGACCCGCACCGAACAGGACGTGATCAACAAAATCAATACGCCCGATCTTTTCCTCCTGAAAGGCGACAACGTGAAGGTCATCTCCGCTGGTCGCGTGACGGATCGTTTTTCCAACCGCTTTGAAGCCGTGGAGCGTCGTCCAGAACGCGTGGAAGTTCCGACGATTCCAGGGATCGGCGTCGTGCGAGTTCAGTTCGTGGTCAGCGGCAGCGGACGCTTCACAATCACCGTCGACTCTGTTAAGGGCGGCGTGCTCGAAGCCACGCAGACGTTGCCGTAAGAGCTCTGAAGCAGGACAAGCTACCTAAAGAGGCAAAAGCATTCAGGGCGTTAGTTGGAAGAGTGTTTGGCTTTTATGAGCATACTGAATTCGCTCTCAACGGACGTCTTGAGCCAAATGGATCTGAAGGGTTACGTTCCGAATGAGAGATGAACGAGATCCAAAGTGGATGACACCTCTCTATCTGTTTAAAAAAGAAACTGCAAATAACTGCGGGCATTCTGATTGGTTTGCTTTGTCTACTGGCAGCTATTCCGTATTGCCTCACCCCGCGCGATACCTATGTGACATTGGGCATGATTACCACGAACGGGTTTTATAGTTTTACCAACAATGGGGACGGCGTTCTGATCAACATCATCGCGGAGCCTGTCAATTCGGTGGAGAATTTCAAAATCTCAGGATCAATCACACTTAGTTCAAGGAACTACCGTCACGAACAAGATTTCGCGACCAGCGGTTTTGGAAGAGGGGGCTCTAAGACAAACTGGTTCTACCTGCGTCCTTCAGCACCACTTCCTCCCCGCAATCAGGAACTTGTTGTAAGGATCAATCTTGAGAAGGAGGCGACTTCACCATTCAACCTGATTCTGAGGTATCGGACTTATGTGCTGCCGCCGTTCAAATGAACCTCGCATAGTCAGCGAAGGGTTTTGCAACGACATCTCGGCCGGAGCGCGGCTGTGGCGAAGCCCAGCCGCAGCACATCCAATCGCCCTGCATGTTGGAACACATCCACACCTCGACCTTCTCCACCCGCTGCGCCTGGTCCTGCGGACGCAGTCGCGCTCCTTGCCGTGGCCTCGCGGAGCGAGGCCATGACGGTAGCCGTGGGCTTCAGCCCACGGTCAAGCACCACCACCCACCCGCGTCGCGGAGCGACGCATGAAGGTTCACTCCACATTTCAAGCGTCGCTCCGCGACGCATCTTCCGTCACCGGCGATCCGTGGACTGAAGTCCACGGCTACCATCATCCGGTCGCTCCGCGACCCAGTAGGACAGGCAAGGATGCCTGTCCTGCTCTGACTCACTCCGCTCCCGTCTTCGGAGCCAGCATCTTTTCGCCGAGCTTCAGGTATTCCCACACGGCGCTGATTTGCTTCTCGCCGTCGCCGTCGAGCACGTCCGTCAGCGGGCTTTTGCCCTCGTCGAAATACGCCGGCATCTTCGTCTGCGGATCAATGGTCGTGGGCGCGCGGAACCAGCGTCGATAAAAGTCCGGGAGCAACCGCTCCGCCGTGTAGGCCAGGTTGATCCCTTCACTCTCGAACACCTCCAGCGCCAGCATGGAACCGACGCCGTGGCACGAGATGCACGAGAAGCCGCCGTCCTTGCCCACCAACTTGCGGCCAATCTCCGCCATCGCCATGTCCACCGGCTTTTCCGCGGGCGTCTTCGGAGCGTAGCCATGCTGCTGCGCCATGCCGACAGCGAGATCCTTCGCACGCGACTTGAAGGCCGGCATGCGCGCATCGATCCACGGCTCGCCCTTCGGATGGGCGTCGTAGCGAATCTTGTGTGGGATGTCGCCCGCAATGAACTTTGTCGCCCACTCGGGTTTCAACTTTCCGCCGAGCACTTCAAATGTCGGAATCAAATCAATCTGCCCGTGGCACGCCGTGCAGTTCAGCGCGCGTGTGTGACGCTCCGCAAACTCCGCCGGTAAATGCCGCGACAGCGAGCTGAAATCCGCGAGCGTGAACGCATTCAGCGACTGTCGTTGCGCCTCGGTGAATCCGTGGTCTGCCAGTGGCTTTGCCCCCAGACAGTCTCCAGCGGGAACGGACGAGCGATCCTTCTTGTGGCGACTGGCGAGCGCGTCCAGCGCCGGAGCCTTGAACTGATTCTCGATGCCTAGGCTGTGACAGTTCAGGCAGCCGGTGGCCTGCACCAGTTTCTTTCCTTTTTCGATGAACGCGGCATCGGTCGGCGCCGGCTTCAATTCCGGTTTCGGTGCGGCGGCGAACAGCCAGTCTTCCAATTCCTTCGCCTCTTTTTCGCTGAGATGAAAATCCGGCATGCGCGTCCACGCGTAATGCGCGTCAGGCTTGCGCAGGAACTCCGCGAGCTTTCCGGCCGGGAACTTCTCTGCGATGCGTTTCTGCGAGAGCTTCGCCGCATCCGGTTCCTTTGCGTCGGGCGGATTGTGGCAGCCCGTGCAATGCAGACGTTCGTAGAGCGGCTTCGGATCGCTGTTCGGCGCGTGACCTTCGCCTTCTGCGGGTTCGTTCTGCCTGGTCTTGTAGGCAACAGTGCTGAACTTCACCTCACCACCCGTCTTCAGCGATGCGAGATACGCCGCCATCGCCTCCGCATCCTCCTTCGCCGTGGCACCGTGCAGCAGCTTCGGCATCTGCGCGCTCGGGCGGATCGATTTCGGATCCAAAATCCAACGCGCCATCCAGTCGTAATTCCGTCGTGCACCAATCCCCTCGAAGCCCGGCGCATCCATCTTCAACTCCGGCACGCCCGTCTCCACCAGTTTCGCGTCGGTGTGACACTTGATGCAGCGATGGTCGAGGAACAGCTCACGACCTTGCCGCACTTGAATCGCCTTCACCAACTCCGGCGTAGTCGCGTGCGTGAAGGCCCCATTCGGAATCGGCCCGGTGAACGGCGGCTTTTCGGTCCAGGACAGGCGCACGAATGAATCGCCCTTCTCCGCCGATTTGTAAGTCGCCTTGAACGCATTCGCGCCCTTGTTCAATTGCACCGGCTTGCTGAGCGGGACATTGCCGCCGTCGCTGGCGGCCTCCAGCACCACCGCGCCGTTAATCTCGACCTTCAAACTTCCACTCAGCGCCGCGTCGAACGAAAAGTTTCCGCGCAGGTCGGCGATCAGCGAACCTTCCCACGTCGCAGTGAACGCACCGCCGGCCACGAATGGAGTCGCCGGTTTGCCCGCCTCGACATGCAGCCAGACGTTCTGCGCCACGGAGAGATCTTTCTGGTCGCCCGCAGTGATGGTCAGGGACAGACCGGTTCCCGGCTTCGATTCGGCGGCGCCGACGGCATATGGGGCACACGCCATCCACACAACAGGTAACGCCATCACCATCCGCACAACCACAGCTTGGAGCAATCTCTTCATAGCAATCAAAAGGGGCGGTGGTGCCGCCCCTGGGAATTAGTATTGGATGCGAGACTTCAGTTCAAGGAATCGCATGCACGGTATGCATCACTTCCTGTGCAACGGCGGTTCCATCCGCGGCCTTGAGGTTGAATTTGATCGTCTGCTGCATCACCGGCTTGAAGTCCGCGATCTCCACCGTGAGCGTCTTGCCGTCCGCCGAGAGCTTCGTCGCGGTGATGTCGAGATTGTCGCGCCCGCGCTTCTTCGGATCGGCCACCGAGAACTCCGGCGAGCCGTAGTTCGATGTGCGTGCGTAGTTCCAGCGCTTGCCGCTGACGTTCTGCGCGTCGGTGGCCGTGGCGCGATCGAGTGGCTGCGTGAAGGTCAGCTCCACGCCGCCTTTCACGACCTTCAGTCCGCGCACCGAGTAAACCAGCTTGCCCGTGTAACGCACGCGATCGAATCCAGTAATCTTCGCCGCGTTGCTCTGCCATTCACTCAGGCCGCAGACGTAAAGCTGGCCGTCCTGTTTGTGAAACTTCGCGCGCATCACGGACGACGTGAACTTGAGCGGGAACCTCACCACGCCGCCCTGCATCCGGTTGCCGCCGATCTCCTCCTTCAACACGAGGAACAGGCTCGACATGCCATACGACTCGTGGAGCAACTCGCCCTTGTAGGGGCCCCACTTGTCGCTCGTCACCCAGATCTGTCCGCCGCCGGAGTTGTCATACGACTTCGCCAACCAACAGAGCGGAGGCACGAACGAATCGGCGAGTTCCTTCGGCGTCAGCTCATTGATCACGCCCGCGAAATGTCCGGGCTTCGTCACCCAGGTAATCGGCGTCGTCGGCACCCAGGTGCCTTCATTATCACTGGCTGTGAGTTGGCCGTCGGCGCGCACGCCGATGCCGTTGGGCGCACGGTAACCGCGAGAGACGATCTCAAACTTCTTTCCATCCTTGCTCACCTTGAAGAAGCAGCCCGAGTGCGAGGACACCGTGCCGTTGCCGAGCGACGCCTTCTGGTTGCCAAAGCCGCCGCCGCCCGCGTTCACGGGATTCGCCTTCGCGAAGTAGAAGTTCCCTTTCGCGTCCGTCTGGAGGTCGAACAGGAACTCATGGAACCCGCGCGTCGACATCACCTGGTTGTTGAAGTTCTCGTAGTAATCCGCCTCTCCGTCCTTGTTCAAATCGTAATAGCGCGTGAGCTGATCGCGGCCACTCGTGTAAATCACGTCATCCACGATCACGAGCCCCAGCGTTTCATACTGGCCCGAGGCGTATCGCCGCCACTCCAGTTTGTCCAAATCTTCATCGATGCCGCTGACGATCCAGATGTCGCCGTCGTGTGTGCAAAGCGCGGCGCGCTTGCCGTCCTTGAAGAAATCCATGCCCGCAAAACGCACGCGACGCTTCCACGGATTATCCGTCGGCGCAGTGATCGAGTCCGTCGCATACGCGCCGTCCGGCGTCGCGCTCGTGTTCAAAACACCCTTCGTCACCACCGCTTCCGGCCAACGCGCGGGGCCGCCCTTCGCGAACGCGACCATCGTCGGCTTCTCATTCGCAAAGCCCGCGACCTTCGATTGGTTCGCTGCCTCGCCCGTCCAGGTCAACACGCTGAATGTCGCCGCCGCCGTGCCCTTCGCGATCTTCAACACCGCCCGCGTGCCGCCCACAACCTCCAGCGAAGCACCCTTCGGAGCGCCCGCGAGCGCGATCCACGTCACGTTCGTGCCGGCAGTCAACGTCAGCGTGTTGCCTTCCGCCTTCACCGTTGCGCCTTCGATGTCCGCCAGCAGCGCGATCAAATTCGCCTTCGCCTTCTTCGTCTGGAACGTGCGCGTGAAAGCCACTTCGCCCGCGTTCGCGAACGCGCCCGGCTGCTCATAAATCTTCGTGCCCAGCACGGTGTAGCTCAACACAACGCTCGGTCCGTTCACGTAGAGACCATCCCATCGGCACCACTCCTCAGGCAACGGCCCGAACGGTTCCGCGCGCGGATCGGTGAATTCGCCCTTCGCGTTCGCCCAGCCCGGCCCTTGATGCGTCCCAAACTTCTGCGCGCCCACGATGGCCGGATGCGAGCCATGTCCGCCGTCGAACGCCACGCCCTTCGTCGAGATGTAGCCGCCCGTCCAGCCCGCCGCCATGCGCAGCAAGTCCGTGTCGAAAAGCACATTCGCCGCGCCCTCGGGCAACACGCGAATCGCGAACCCCTTCATCGCGACGTTGTTCGACGGGAAGCTCGCGCTAATGCACGCGCCTTGGAACGGGAAATCCTCTTGCAACAAACTCGACTTGCCCTTCCCGCCTTGCGCCAAAGCACCGCCCGCGAAAGCTGCGAGGAGGACACCGACCAGAAGCGAAGGGAACGAGGAAGCCCGCGTTACGCGGACAGACGACGGGAGAGACTTTGCGCGCGCAATCCGAACAGCGCGGGCTGAGTTTGAGAGCGTTGAATAATACATTTCTTCTGTTTGACCGAGGTCGAGTATTGTTTTCCGGAACCGAAATGAAACGTCGCGGTCGTCGTCTCCTCGGGAGGAGTCACGAACGGCGCGGGTTGTGGTTCTTTCGCGGACCGGTTCATCTTTGCGCATTCTTGGACAACTGAGCGCAAAGCACTATTCACGGAAATTCCCGCAGCTGCCCAGCTCAAATCATTCATCGTTTTCCTCCCGTCTCGGGACCGCTTTTCCATTTTACCTCGCGCCGACCGCTTCCTACTCTCGCCCCATGACAACCATTCCCGCTTTCGTTCCGCCGCAACGCACCCTCATGGGCCCCGGCCCCAGCGACGTCGCTCCCTCCGTCCTCCAGGCCATGTCCGCGCCGCTCCTCGGCCATCTCGATCCCGTGTTCGTGAAAATGATGGACGAGATCAAGGCCATGCTCCGGCAGGTCTTCATCACCAAGAACGAAATGACCTTCCCCGTCAGCGGCACCGGCAGCGCCGGCATGGAATTCTGCTGCGCGAACCTCATCGAGCCCGGCGACGAAGTCATCATCGGCGTCAACGGCGTCTTCGGCACGCGCATGTGCGACGTTGCGGAACGCTGCGGCGCGAAGGTCATCAAGGTCGAAGCGCCGTGGGGCCAGATCATCGAGCCGAAACAAGTCGCCGAGGCCCTGCGTCATCACCGTCCCAAGTTCGTCGCCATCGTCCACGCCGAGACCAGCACCGGCGCACTGACTCCCGTCGAAGAGATTTCCAAAATGGCGCACGACCGCGGCTCGCTCATGCTCCTCGACACCGTCACCTCCCTCGGCGGCTGCCCCGTGCGCCTCGACGACTGGGGCATCGACGCCGTTTACAGCGGCACGCAGAAATGCCTGAGCTGCCCGCCCGGACTGTCGCCCGTTTCCCTCAGCCCGCGCGCGCTTGAAGTCGCCACCAAGCGCAAGACCAAGGTCCAAAGCTGGTATCTCGATGTGAACCTGCTCGCCAGCTACTGGGGCGAGCAACGCGTCTATCATCACACCGCACCCATCTCCATGAACTACGCCCTGCACGAAGCCCTGCGCCTCGTGCTCGAGGAAGGCTTGGAGAACCGCTGGCTGCGTCACGAACGAAATCATCTCGCGCTCAAGGCCGGTTTGAAGGAACTCGGCCTCGGCATTGCGTCGCAGGAAGGTCATCAACTCTGGCAGCTCAACGCCGTGACTGTGCCCGAGGGTGCGGACGAAGCTGGCGTGCGCAAGCAACTCCTCACCGATTTCAACATCGAGATCGGCGCCGGCCTCGGCCCGATGAAAGGCAAGATCTGGCGCATCGGCCTGATGGGCGCCACCTCCACGCCGGAGAATGTGCAGAAGGTTCTGGGAGCGCTGAAGGTTTGTTTGAAGAAGTAGGAGTATCCAACACAAACGGGGCTGCATCCCAGATGGAAACAGCCCCGCAGCAGGACTGAATCGTGCTTACGCCGCCGCCGCCAGCACCGGCGTTGAACTAACGGCATTGCTTAGCTCACTTTCAGCACCTTCATTCACGGCGCTGACGAACACCGAATATATCTGGCCCAACGTCAACGGATCCGTGACGAACAACGGCTCCGTGGAACTACCCGCCAGCACCGGTTCCGGATCGATAATCGGACGCTGCGTGTAGAAGCGGTAACTTGTCGCGTTCGTGGACGGGTCGCATTCCACCTGCAGGCGCCCATCCGGCAACGGCGTCACCACCACGTTCTCCGGCACCTCCGGCACCGTCGCCGCACCGGGCATGTTGAAGCCAAACTGACGCCAGCGCGCGTCCAGCGGCTCCAGCCGTTGGGAAAGTTCCTTACACAAACCCGAGAGCCGCTTGCGGGCCGCCGTCACCTTTGTATCGCGCACCTGCCGCTTGGTAAGGGAAACCGCTTCCGCATTGATTACCGCCTCGTTCGCATTCTCCAGACCGTTGAGAGTCGTGCCCGCGATGGCTGATGTAACCCCCAGGTCCTCATTCTCCTGCGTGGGATGAGCCGCGAAATAGTTCACCAACGTCAACACCAGGGTATAGAGCCCGTCATAAGACTGCGGCACTTGCAGGTCCGACACCCAGCCGGGGGCGATCCACGCCTCGCTCCACTCGCGGCCGAGATAATTCTCCAGCACCCCACGCGCTTTGAAAGAGAAATCATACGCCGTCGTCACGGCAGCGCGGCGAGCGGCCGAGAGCGGGACAATGGCCGAACGCGCCTCCCCGTAATCCGACTGCGCGGTGATGAGCGCGAGCCGGTCCGCACCGATCAAAGCGGGAGTATTGATGAGCAGCGGAATACCGGCGCCAATGCTGTTGGCACCGTCGTTTGCTTCCGTGAGATGCACGATGAGGGAGGGATACGATTGGGGGATGGGATTACACGCCATGGCGTTATTCTTTCTCTTAGATTGATTGTAACTCTTAACCGCCCGGCACGCGACTATCGCGCGCCATGACGACAGAAGAAGCATCGCCACCGCCTCAGAAAAGCTTTAGTCCCTCCTCAAACAGCCAATGGCTTTACTGAGTCCCACCTATTTGCAAACGCCGTTATAGGCGTACTGGGCATGCTCGATGAATTTTTCCTTCGTGTTCCAGACGGAGAGATCCACCTTGCCTGCCATCATCTCGAAGTATTTTTTGGCGGAAACCCGATCTGATGCCAGGCCGGCCAGATAAGCTGCTTTGCTCTTCGTGCCCAGCGAATCCGGGGAGCGCTTGAGCATCGCTTCGAATCCCTTGTTTACCCGCGCCCATGAAACCCGGCACTCCTGAAAAATATTATCGAACGTAGATTCGGAAAACCACACCACCCGGGCGTAGAGAACATCTCCATCCTCCCCGCCAACGTTATCCGCGGCCTTGGCGAGAAACGCCTCCCACTCCCCCGGTTTACCATGCCAGCGCGGCAGCAGATAATTCACCTTGCGGACATAATAGGCCTGGTAATTGGGATCGCGCGCAATCGCCTCATTGAAAATTCGGTCGTAAGCAGTCCGGTCCGCGCCCAGACCCAGTGCCGCCTGCTGCATCATGGACCACCAACGCGGGCATTGCTCCTTGAGACTCCGGGCATCCCCCAACACATCCGTCGCCTGCCTCAATCGTTCGCCAAACAACTTCCAGCCCTCCTTGCTCACCGTACTGGCGTACCCACCGCCACGAGCCCGCCACGCATACGAGATTAATGATTCCGCCAGCGCGATTCGGGCGGTAGCCGAATCTGGCTTTGCCTTCACCCACCCACGCAACACGGCGAGGTGTTCTTTCCATTGGGTCTCGGAGGATTCATGTTTATCGATTCGCAGTCCCTCGTACACCGCATTCAGTTTCCAGACGCCATCGGATGATTGCTCCTTTGAATCGCGATGCTTCCGCGCCAGCGCATCCAAGGCATCGAAATCCTTCGTACCCACCAGGCTCATGGCCGATTTCCGAATCTCGGCCTGCTCCTGCTCCTCCGTCGTCTCAATCACCTCGGGAGTGAACGGCAAGGGAAGGCTTTGCCGTATCTTGACTCGTTCGAGTTGCTCCTGTGGCTTTTGTTGCGATAGCAATTTTACAGTTGAATAGTTCAGAATGGAATAACTCCCAAGGCCGAAGACCACCATCAATGCTAGAAAACCCGGTTTCATCTTGCCTCATCATCGTCAGCCACTGATATCGGGTTGAATCGGCCTCAGAGAACAGACGGCCAGAGCAGGAATCCCTTCTCCCACAGCGTGGAGAGAGGGCTAGGGAGAGGGGCGTGTGAAAACTGCTGATGGTTGCACGAAGCGCGTCTCTCCGGGCGCCTCCTCTCCCCCTGCCCTCTCCTCCACTTGGGGTGGAGGTGAGAGTTTGGTCGCGGACGATTGAAAGATTTCTTCCAACTACAACCGGCTTGTAATCTACCCTCAGTTGGTATTTCCTGTACTAGAATTCTGAATTCACTACTAAATTGAATGCTGCCAAGGATTCATTATGAAGACTCAACGCGCCACGCTGTTATCGGCTGTAATCCTCCCTTTTTATCTCGCAGCCGCAAGCTCTGGAAAAGCGGTCACGGTGACAGATTGTAATGAGGCCAGCCTGCGCTCAGCGATCGCCACAGGAGGCACCGTCCATTTCGCCTGTGGTGGCACTATCCTGGTGACCAATCCAATTACTGTAACAAACATTGTTAAACTCGATGGAGGTAACCAAAATCTAACTCTCAGCGGCGGCACAATAACCCGCATATTCAATGTGACAACCGGCGCGAATTTGACCCTCCATAACATAATACTCCGGGAAGGGGTTTCTTCGGGAGGTCTGGCAGTTGATCCGTATGACGGAATCGGCGGAGCCATTGCCAACACCGGAACCGTAAAGGTGATCGATTGCATTTTTTTAGCGAACACCGCCGTTGGAAGAAATGGTGATGGTTCATTTCCGGGCAGCCCTCGATCATCAGCTGGAAAAGGCGGAGCAATTTTTAATGTCGGTGAACTGGCTGTGACCAATTGCGTGTTCGAGGGGAATCGTGCAACTGGCGGAGACGGCTACGTTTATTTAGGGCCAACCGTTGGAGGCGACGGCTTCGGCGGCGCGATTCTAAATTCTGGGATAGCAGACATTTTTAACTCCAAGTTCTTGCAGAATAGCGCATCCGGAGGCAGGGGTGGGGATGCCCCATTGAGAATATCTTTTCCGGTTTCTGGAGCTCATGGCGGACCCGGTGCTGGCGCAGCAATTTTCAACACGGGTGTCTTAAGAATTTCCAACACATGGTTCGATGAAAACAACTGTCGAGGTGGAATGGGGGGCAATGGCGGCGGAGATTTTCATGGAGGGGGAGGTGGTGCCGGAGGATCCGCACATGGAGGTGCTGTTTACAGCATCTTTTCCGAGTTGATCGTGACAAGGAGCACATTTTCCCGAAATCTCGCATCTGGTGGCGCAGGTGCACCTGGGAAAACAGGATATGGCAGCTCGGTAGATGTTAGCGGGAACGGTGGTTCGGGAGGAACTGGAGGAGAAACATCTGGAGCAGCCGTTCATGTGGATTCATGCGCTTTTTCGGCCACGAACACGACTTTTTTCCATAACCTTGCAATCGCTGGTGATGGAGGAAAAGGAGGCGACGGAGGGAGTTGCCCGGGCCTTCCCCCGCGTGGAGTGGGCGGCAATGGCGGGAATGGCGGAAACGGAGGCGCTGTCCTTGGAGCCGGAATTCATTTAACTGCATCAGATGCCCGAATCGGTAATTGCACGATCTCGTCGAACCTTGGACGCGCAGGAACCAACGGTAATGGAGGTGCTGCAGGCGGCTCGTGTAATTGGTATCCGAATGGATTGCCCGGCTTTCCTGGCTTCACAGGAACCAATCATGCAAACAATCTCTTCTCTGAATCCAACTCCGTTTCGTTGCATAACTCAATCCTGACAACCAGCGGTGTTGGAAATGGGTGCAACGGCAGCCTTGTAGACGCCGGCTACAACCTTACAGATGAAGCCGACTTTCATTTTAACGCATCCACGAGCTTGGTGGGAATAGATGCAAACTTGAGCCCGCTTGCCAACAACGGCGGTCCGACTCTCACCATGGCTCCGCTCAACGGCAGTCCGGCCATTGACGCTGGGGACGACTTAACTGCACCTGCAATCGATCAACGCGGCGTGCCGCGTGCACAAGGAGCGCGCTCGGATATTGGAGCCGTCGAGGCGACCTTCCTCACCATCCAGCGTCTGTCCAACGGGAACGTCCGTCTCCGCTACGCAGGAATTCCGGGAACAGATTACGCATTGGAAGTCACGCCGGCCTTTGGCGAGGCATGGTCTGATTTGGAGACCAAACCGGCCGGTGTTAATGGCGTGGTGGATTACACGGATCGCCCGGCTGTGGAAACAGAACGGCTCTTCAGGGTGAAATCCCAGTGATGTCGACTGTTGCAGAGGGTGTGCAGAGCACCAGTCGCAGCAGCGCTCAAAATCCCGCACGCGCTGCGGCTGGTTCCGCGACCACAGCAGCGCTCAGTTATCGGTGGGTGAGCTGACGCTTCCCACCGGCTACCGTCATCCGCGCCTCCGGCGCGAAGGGTTCGCGGCCTGATGCCATTTTCTGTATTCCCCAGCTGGGCCGCCTGAAGAAAGTTGCCCTTCTCCCGCAACGCGGCTGAAGGGCAATTCTACCGGGTTGTCCCTCGCAGGAAGGAAGATACCCTCCAAAATCACGCGGAGCGGATGGCAGTTTCCCCCTTGCGCAGCCGGTGGGGTGTGTCATTGGTTTGAAGTTCACCAGCAGCAGTTCAATCACGCGAAAGCCATTTCTTATGAGGATTCATCTGGCGAAGGGGCATTTATTTCACATGTTGACGGTTCTGGTATTGGCGGCGGGCCTGGGCGAGGGGCGCGCAGAGGAGCGAGGGAAGTTTCATTGGCGGAATCCGTATCCGACGGGGAATTCGTTGGGCAAGCTGGCGTTCGGGGACGGGCGGTTCGTGACGACGGACGGGCTGGGGTATGCGTTTGTGACGACCAACGGGGTGGACTGGTCGCGGGAGCTGATGCCGGAGACGGGGTGGATGTATGCGATGGCCTTTGGCGGGGGACGGTTTGTGACGGTGGGATACTCCGGGGCGGTGGTGAGTTCGGAGGGGGATGGCTGGGCGTTGCGGGATTCGGGCACGGGGGAGATTTTTTACGATGTGGCGTATGGCAACGGGTGGTTTGTGGTGGTGGACAACGGAGGCGGGGTGACGCGTTCACCGGACGGGGTGAATTGGACGCATCAAAGCAATGTGAATCCGAGCACGCCGTACTTGCATGAGGTCGCGTTTGGCAACGGGGTGTTTGTGATCATCGATCATCAAACGAACGCGCTGGTATCGGTGGACGGCGCGGCGTGGACGGCGCATACGATTTCAGCGCCGGCGAATCACTTGGGGCTGGTGTATGCGAAGGGAAAGTTCTTTGTGACGGGGAGATATTACTCGGGCTCACCAGGATCGGGATATGATGCCAGGACGTATTCTTCGGTGGATGGCAAGACCTGGAGCGTGGAGCCTACAGTGCCGTTCCCGCGCGGGTCGGCAGCAGGGGATGACCGTGTGGTGATGTTGACGTCCCGCAAGGAGCCAACTTACGAGGTGGATGAAGTTTCCATCTCCAGCGACGGGACCAACTGGACGCATCTGGAGGTGGGGCATCTGGCGACGCTGCGCAGTCTGGCGCATGGCAACGGCATCTACGTGGGCGTGGGCGAAATGGGCGAGGTGGCGCGCTCGACGAATGGCGTGAACTGGGAGCGCACAGGCGGGGACCGAAGCTTCAATCTGACGGCCGGGGTTTATCACAATGGAAAGTACGTGTTTGTGGGGGATACGATTCTTGTCTCATCGAACGCGCGGACGTTCACGCCTGTGCATGGTCCGGTGGATGGCCGCGACGTGGCGCTGGGCAACGGAGTGTTGATGATGGTGGGAGCCGGCGGACAGGTAATGCGTTCCACCGATGGCGAGGCGTGGTCGGCGATGAATTCGGGCACGGGGCGGACGTTGCACGGCGTGGCCCATGGAGCGGGACGTTTTGTGGCGGTAGGAGACGAGGGGACGATTCGCACGCTGCCGGACGGCGGGACGTGGCAGGGGCCGGCTTCCAACACGGATCGCGCGCTGAAGGATGTGGCGTATGGAAAGGATCGGTTCGTGGCGGTGGGTGCAGGAGGAACGATTTTGACTTCGGTGGACGGCTCGAACTGGGCGTTGCAGCAGACGGGGGATTTGGATGATCTCGAAGGCGTGGCGTTCGGCAACGGGCAGTTTGTGGCGGTGGGCGCGACCAGCACGGTGCTGACTTCGCCGGACGGCGAAATGTGGACCGCGCAGGATGTGACGCTGGATTATCCCGGGATCATGGGCATCGCGTTTGGCAGCGGGACGTTTTATATCCGCGCGACAGACGGGGATTACACGCGGAGGCTGTATCGCTCAACGGACGGACGGAAGTGGACCGGCCAGGATTATGGTTCGACGTACACCATCAAAGGCCTGAGTCATCTGAACGGTACGTTCATGCTGTATGGCGGGTCCGGGATGATCCTTCAATCTGATCCGTTTGGGCCGTCGTTGAGCGGAGCCTACGATGCGGCAGCAGGCGAATTCACGCTGACGTTCACCGGCGGCGAATTGGGACGCGCCTACCGATTGCAGCAGACCGACGATCTTTCCGCCAGTAATTGGGAAAACGTCTCCAGCTTTACCATGACACAGGAGGCCGTCCGAATGGTTATCTCCACCTTCCCATCCGCATCGCAGAAGTTTTATCGCGCGGTTTCTCCGTAAAAGACAGTGTCGTTACCAACGGCAGCCGCGCTCAATCGCAACATGCCCTTCACCTTCTCCGTGTCGCGCTGCCCACCGGCTCCGGTCATCCGCGCCTTCAGGGCGAGGGGTTCACGGACGGGTTGTGCTTTTCTCGGGTCCCGGCCGGTTTTCCGACGGAAAACTGTCCCTCGCCCGGAACCTGGCTGAGGTTCCACGGTCCTGCGGAACGTCTCCCGCGTTCCGGCTGAGGTTCCCCAGATCTGTGGAACGCCTCCTGCGTTCAGGCTGGCGTTCCACAGTTTGTCGGAACTCCTCCCGGAACCCGGCTGAAGTTCCGCGGTTCCTCGGAACGTCTCCCGCGTTCCGGCTGGCGTTCCGCAGAGTCTCGGAACACCTCCCGAAACGCGGCTGAGGCTTTGCAGCCACCGGGAGGTTCTCCGGCGCAACGGTTTATGCGCCACAAACCCTCTTCCGGCGGACGAGAAATCCAACGTTGCACCACCCTCACCCACCGGCGCTTCGATGATTCACTTCCCTGCGCTCACCGGCGCGAAGATGGGTTTCTCGGACGCGGCGGGCACGAGTCGCACTTCCAGAAGATCAACGAGGTACCCGCGTAATCCAGGCTCGGGCTGGAAGACCGCCCGCTGCCGGCCGCCCGGCAATTCGATGCGCCCAATTTTCGCCGCGCGATAAGTATCCCACGAACCCGTGGCGGGAATCTTGTCCGCCACCGCGCGATCGCCGATCTGAAAACGGAATCCGTCCCCGGCCTCGTTCTCGTCGCAGGCCCATTGCAGCCACACGTCATAGGCGCCTGCCTTCGGCACCTCGATGGACCACGCCGCGCGAGCGTCGGCGCCATTCCAACTGCCGAGGTTCCCATGCTGCGTTTCCAGCGCAATACCGTCGCCGTAGATCTCCGCATTGGATGGGAGCAAGCGCAACGCGCCATTCGCATCGGCGCGAACGAGCGACGGCACGTTGCCGGCGAAACGCCGCGGAGGAACGGCGCGCGCGTCCAGATGCGCGATCAGGTCGGCGATGTCCTGCGGTTTCAGCAGCTGCTCAAATCCTTCTGGCATCAGCGAGAGCCGCGTGCTGGTGAGCGATTCGAGATCGGTGCGCAATATGGTTTCGCGAGTTCCACCCGGGCTGACGAGTGTGATGCTGTTCGCACTTTCGCCGGCGAGCATCCCGGAGATTTCATCGCCGCCCCGAATGCGCGCGAGCTGGTTCAAATAGCGATCCTCCACCGCCCGGCTCGGATCCAAGATGGCGATCAACATCCGCTCCGGCGAACGATCCACGACGGACGCGAGATCCGGTGCCGCGCCCTGCCCTTCGCCGCCGAGCCGATGACACGCCGCACAATGTTGCGCATACAACGCCGCGCCGCGTGCCGCATCACCCTTGGCCGCGCGTACTTCCGGCAAGTAACGGGCGACCAGCTGGGCGCGTTCTGCGTTTTCTGGAGGCGCGAGAAGTTTTCGCGCCCGTTCGCGCACCGCTTCATCCGAATGCGTCAGCAACCGCTGCCGAAGTCCCGCCGCCAGATCCGAGGTAGGGACCGCGCCGGTTTCGAGTCGCTCCAGCAACGCGCGCGTCGAATTCGTACGACGCAGCAACACTTCGCCCGCCTGTTCGCGCAGCGCGGGCGTGAGACCGGGCCACGCTTCGAGAAGCGCCTGAGTCACGGATTCGCCGCGCAGCTGCCCCAGCCGCGTCAACGCCGCACCCTGCAACGCCGGGGGATTCTGCGGCCGCAGCAAACCCACCAGCGCAACGGAATCCTGGGTCTCACTTTTCTCATCCCGCCCAAGCAGGCTGAGCGCGGACGAGCGCACGGACACTATTGCAGCCGGATTGAGCGCCATCTTTCTCGCCGCGCTCAACAGTGGCGGGAGAACGGCGAAGACATCGCGAAGTTCTGCGCCGCTCCGTCCGGAGGCTTCGAGTCCACGAATCAATTGAGCGAATGCGCTGAGCTGCCACGCAGCGTATTCGCCGCTTTCGGAGTTCGCCGGACGCCGGAAGCGATCGAGAACCTGCGAGAGCACTTTCGGATCAGGACTGGTTGCGATCAGCTGAACGAGCTGCCCCGTCAATCGTTCCAGCGCGCCGAGAGCCGCGCCGCCATCCGCCAGCGCCGCGAACAGCTCGGCTGGGCGCCGGGTCGCTGAGCTCATGACGGCCGTCACCACGTCGCCATTCGCAGCGTCGCGAACGGCCAGTTTCGCGAGAGATTCCGCCGCGCGAACGTCATCCCATTCGCCCAGCGACAACGCGAGCTGGAAGCGAACGCGAAGATCATCGTCGGCCACGCGAGCACGAATGGCATCCACCAACGACCTGGTCAGCCGCGGCTTGCCATCGCTCATCGCGCCTTCGCTGAGCCGGACAGCGTGTTCGCGAACCGCAGGATGAGGATCCTTCAACGTCGCGACCAGCAGCTCTGAGGTCAACGCCTCCAGCCCATCCAGCGTGCAGAGCGCCTGCAATCGCACCTTGGCATTCGTCGCGTCCACACTGAGCCGTCGCAACGGCTCTGTCGCATCCGGGTCGCGTCGCGTGACGAGCAGTCGTTGCACCGTGTCGCGTTGCCAGCCGTTGGGATGATCCATCGCCGCGACCAATTCGACTGCGCTCAGACGATCGAGTCGCGGCGTAGCGCGCAACTTGGTTCCCTTCGGATACACGCGGTAGATGCGACCATTCTCTTCACCAGCGCGAAGGTTCACGCGGCGTTTCACGTCATCCGGAATCCACTCGGGATGCTCGATGTATTGGCGATACATGTCGGCGATGTACAGCCCGCCGTCGGGGCCGATCTTCATCCCGGTCGGGCGGAACCACGGATCCGTGGAGGCCAGAAACTCCCGCGCCTGCTCCGGCTTCCAGCGTGTGCTGGTGAAGGAAACGCCGTCCTGCTGCAGCACTTCGCACCGGACCAAATTGTGCACAGGTTCGCTGATGAACACTGCATTGGCGAAGTCATTGCCGAACAACTCATCGCGATACGGCGTCGCGCTGTTCGCAGAGGTGACGTGACCCGCCATGCCGACGTCGTTCATGCGTTGCTGTTTGCGCCCGATGGCGAATGCGCGCCCGGCATCCGGATACGTCGCGGTCTCGCGGCGCATGCGATCGATGGCGAGCCGGCGGTTCCGTTTCACGTAGTGCTCCGGAATCCAGTAATGCCAGAGCCAGACCGGATTCGCGTTGCCGAACCAGTTCCCCCAATCATCGCGATGCCGGCCGAACTGCGTCTGGCCCTCGATGGCCTCGAACTCGCCGGTGTCTGGTCGGAAGCGAAAATCCCGCCCGCTGATGCTCACCTTGTCACCGGTCTTCGCGGACACCACCACGCCGCCGCTGTCGCCATTCGCACCGTAGAGCCAGTTGTCGAGGCCGTAGTCGAAGCCGTTGCAGAGATGCTGCTGGTTCCACACTTTGAACCCGCTGAACAGCTTCTCGACTCGATCCGCGCGTCCATCTCCGTCCGTATCTTCCGCGTAAAGAATGTCCGGCGACGCGCTGATGAGAACGCCCTTGCGCCACGGGATGACCCCGTTCGGGAAGCTCAGGTTCTCCGCGAAGACCGTCGCCTTGTCGTAGCGCCCATCGCCGTCCGCATCTTCGAGAAACTTCACGACGCCGCGAGATTTGCCATCGACCGGCAACGGGTAATCTCGCATCTCCACGACCCACATCCGGCCATCCTCACCCCACTCGACGAACACCGGGTCTTGAACCAGCGGCTCGGCGGCGACCAGTTCCACGACGAAGTTCGTCGGCACTTGAATCGTCGCGAGTGACTCCGACGGCGACAACGCAGGCGGTTGAAACCCCGAGAGCAGTTCGGCGAACGAATGCCGCTGCACGATGTTCGGCAGATGCGCGACGTCTTCGTTCTGCACCCACATCTCGCCCTTCGCGAACCACACGCCGTTATTTCGTGCCGCGCCGCCGCGAACGATTTGGGGAATCTCCGGCAACTGCCCGCGCGCTCCGCTGATGACTTCGCGCGACCAGCCCGGGTGAAATCCGAGCACGAGCTTCGGAACCATCAGCGCGAGGTGATAGCGTTCCTCGTTCGAGAAGATGAGATCGTCCGCGCCATCGGCATTGAAGTCCACGAAGCGCAGGCCGTTGTCCTCGCCGCGGACGTTGACGATGGAAACACCCGGCGGCAGGCCGTAGGACTGTCGTTTCCACGTGCGACCGCCGGCATCCCACGAGAAGACCGCGTTCTGGGATTCATTGCCGACGATGAGTTCGCACGCGCCGTCCGCATCCACATCGCGCAAGCGCACGCCGCGATCGCGACCATCGCGGGCGGTGAAGATTGGCTGGCCATCCAGTTCCAAACCCCGCAACAGATCGGCGTCAGCCGACCACTTCCCGCCGTCGAATCGCCATGCGCCGGACTCGTGCTCATTGCGGACCAGCATGATGACGGAGCCGTTGGCGATTACACCAAATCGGGCGCCAGGACGATCCAGTCGCACCGGGAAATCCGATTCCACCCAGCGCTTCCGTTCCGGTTGCCACACTCGCGTCTGGCGCCGCTGCGCATTACCGATGACCACATCCATGTAACCGTCGCCGTTCAGGTCGAGCAGACGCACGCCATTGTCCGAACCATCCGCCGCGCGTAGCGGTTGACCGGCGAGCAAGTTCGTCGTCAGGCGATCGTGCGCTTCGCGGTAGTTGAGGAACTTCACCTTCGCGCCATAGCGCTCCGCGGCGTAGTCGATAAATGCCACGTGCTGCGTCGGCGAACTCCATGACGCCGGATGAAAGACGAAGTTGAACGTGCCCTGCTTGAGCGCGACGAGATCGAGCGCGACCTTCCAATCCTCCAGCAACTTCGGGCTCGCGTTGCCCTGAATGTTCTGCGACTGCCAGTCGCTCGGCGCCACGAACGGCATCTCCCAGATGAATCCCGTGTGGACATACGGGTAGGGATAATTCTCGATCGTGGTGGAGAACGCCGGGAACGGAACGTATTTACGGAATCGGTCGCGTCCGTCCGCCTCCATCAACTGTTCACGCGGCAACGCCGGATCGTTGGTGGTGAACACCATCGTCACCGAGGAATCCATGCGCAGGAACTGCCCGGCGCTGTTCGTCCTTGTGAAGAGCTCCGCAAACAGACGCGGGCTTGCGCTGTTCATCGAATCGCAGCACGGCGTGCGGAAGGCCAGCGGCGCGTTGCCAGGGATGTGATTCAACAAGTCGACACAGCCGTGGAAGGTCTTCGCCGCATTGGTGAAACTGCGCTGGCCGAGAATCGGGCACGGATGACTGAGCGTGTGCGCCTCGAAAGTCAGTCCTTCCTTCAGCCATTGCTGAAGGTGCGGTTCGTCGGACTTCGGTGAATTGCTGAAGATGCTGACGGGCGCGCGGCCATCGATTCGCTTCAAACGCTCCAGCATCGGACGCAGGTAGCGCTCGTAGTTCGCGTGCCCGCTCATGTCGTCGATGCCATACGTCACGACGACCTCGACGCCGTCCTCCCCGACCCACTGTGGCGTCACGAGCTTCGGGAACGTGTGCGACGGGTGGAACGGATCGGAAAACTCGTCGAGGTAGGTCAGCCGATTGGCCGGCGATGGAGCGGAGTGAGCCGACCAAGCGCAACTCAGGAGGAATCCGAGGAGGAGAATCGGAACCAAACGCCCGAGCGCCGTGCGAGTTTCGCCGTTCATGGTTGGTCGCAGCGTATTGCCGGGGCCCCGGCGATTGGAAACAGATTTTTCATCTCGGATGCTGGAATTGAGTTCAAAGAAGGACGCAAAGGGAACGAAGTGGAGCCGAGGGCGGCGTGAATCGAAGTGAGACTTGAACCGGACGCCTTCGTTACCTTCGTGTCCTTCTGTTCACAGCTCAGGCTCGCCAACTGAATCGTCGCCTGCCAGATTCGTCTCATTCAAAACGACAGCAACTGATGAAGAGCAAGCTTCTCTCACCTCCCGGCATCGGCATGAGCCTGGCGTGCGGTCTCGCGCTTTCCGCGAACCTCGGCGCGGCGACGATTGATTTCACGCGCGACATTGAACCGATCCTGATCAAGCGCTGCTCGGAATGCCACGGACACGACCAGCAGAAGGCAAACCTCCGGCTCGATTCCCGTGCCGCCGCGCTGAAGGCCGGCAAGTCCGGCGCGCTCGCGATTCTCCCTGGCCAACCCGACGCCAGCGAGTTGATGAAACGAATCACCTCAACCGACAGCGACGAGGTGATGCCGCCGAAAGGCGGGCGCTTGACTGAGACTGAAGTTGCCACGATGCGCCAGTGGATCGCCGACGGCGCCGTGTGGCCCGAGGTCGACGCCACCAAGCACTGGGCTTTCCAGCGACCGATCCGTCCAGAGCCGCCGAAAGTTTCGCGCTGGGCGAAGAACGAGATTGATCGGTTCATTCTTGCGCGCCTGGACAAGGAAGGATTGCAGCCGCAACCCGAAGCCGATCGTTACACGCTGGCGCGCCGGGTTCATCTGGATCTCACCGGGTTGCCGCCAACTTGGGAACAAGTTCACGCTTTCGTAAACGACACGTCGTCGGACGCCTACGAACGGCTCGTCGATCGGTTGCTCGCGTCGCCGCACTACGGCGAGCACATGGCGCGCGGCTGGTTGGATCTCGCGCGCTACGCGGATTCGAATGGTTACCAGGTCGACCTCGCCCGCTCCATCTGGCCTTACCGCGAATGGGTCATCAACGCGTTCAATCGCAATCAGCCGTTCGACCAGTTCACCATCGATCAACTCGCCGGCGATCTACTGCCGCATCCGACGCTCGAACAAAAGATCGCGACGGGCTTCAATCGCAATACGAAGATCAACGACGAAGGCGGCGGCGACGCGGAGGAGTATCGCGTAAAAGCGGTGAAGGATCGCGTGGCCACGGTCGGCACCGCGTGGCTCGGGCTGACCTTGAACTGCGCGGAGTGTCACACGCACAAGTATGACCCCATCACGCACGACGAGTATTATCAGTTCTACGCGTTCTTCAACAACACGACCGACGGCGGCAACTATAGCGTCGCTCCGACCATCGAAGTTCCCAAGCCCGACCTGAGCGAATCGATTTCCTACGTCCGCAGTCAGCTCGAACAAACCAAGCGCGACCTCGTCGCGGCGACCAACGCACTCGCCGTCGAACAGCGCCAGTGGGAGAAGCTCGCCTCGAAAAGCGGAAACGTTTGGAAGGTGCTGAACCTTACGAACACCTTCTCCACCGGCGGCTCCAGCTACACCAATCTGCCCGACGGCTCCGTGCTCGGCACGGGCGTGAATCCAATTTACGACACGATCACGGTCGATGCCGACACCGAACTCACGGGCATCACCGCGGTTCTCCTCGAAGTTCTGCCCGACCCGAGTCTTCCGAAGAACGGCCCCGGACGCTGGGGCGCCAGCGGCAATTTCATCCTCGACGAATTCTCGTTCAGCGCCGCGCCGCTTCACGGTGCGCGCCCGGCGGAGACCAACCAGTTCTTCGCGAAGGCGACCGCCGACTGGGAGCAGCTCTATTATCGCGCCGAGCACGCGGTGGATCGGAACCCGAAGACGGGCTGGGCCATCGGACCGCGCTTCGGCCAGCGCCACTTCCTCATCGCCGAACTGAAGCAACCCGCGGGCTTCAAGGGCGGCAGCCGTCTGTCGTTCCGATTCGACCACTACCACGGGAACAGCCATTGCGTCGGCCGCTTCCGGATCTCCGTGACGACCGAGAAGAACCCCAACGCGCTCTGGTCCGTGCCGGACGAGATTCGCAGCGTGGTTGCAACGAAGGCTTCACGTCGCACGGGCGAACAATCCCGCCAACTCGCGGACTTCTTCGCCACGGCGTCACCGACCATTCGGAACCTCGAGCGCGAGCGCATCCGACTCGAACAGCGCCTGAAGGAACTTGCGTCTCCGAAGTCCACGACCCTCGTCATGCAGGAGCGCACCAATGCGCAACCTCGCCAGACCTACGTCCATGTGCGCGGCGATTTCCTGACCAAGGGAAAGGATGTCAGCGCCGGCGTTCCCGCAGTTTTCCCCCCGCTCCCTGCGAACCAGGCCACCAACCGTCTCGCGCTCGCCCTTTGGCTCGTCGATCCCTCCAATCCGCTCACCGCGCGCGTCACCGTGAATCGCTTTTGGGAACGCTGCTTCGGCACCGGCCTCGTCAAGACGAGCGAGGACTTTGGCCGCCAGGGCGAAACGCCGTCGCATCCCGAACTGCTCGACTGGCTGGCCACGGAGTTCATCCGCACGGGCTGGGACGTGAAGGCGATGCAGAAACTGATCGTGATGTCGGCGACGTATCGGCAGGACGCCGCCACCGACGCGACGCGTCTCGAAAAGGACTTCTACAACCGACTGCTCTCGCGCGGACCGCGCTTCCGCATGGATGCCGAGATGATTCGCGACCAAGCGCTTGCCGTAAGCGGACTGCTCAATCCCAAGCTCGGTGGACCGAGCGTGTATCCCGAACAAGTTCCGAACCTGTGGAAGGAAATCGGTTTCCTCCGTCCGGAGATCGGCATGGACGAGTGGCCCGTCAGCGAAGGCCCGGACCTGTATCGCCGCGCAATTTACACCTTCTGGCGGCGCGTCTGCACTTACCCAACGTTCGCCACGTTCGACGCCCCGAGCCGTGACGTTTGTGTCTCGCGGCGTCCGCGCACGAACACGCCGCTGCAAGCGCTCGCCGGCTTGAACGAGCCGACGCTGCTCGAAGCCGCGCGTGTGTTCGCCCAGCGCATCCTTCGTGACGGCGGCGCGAATGACGACGCTCGACTCGCGTTTGCTTTCCGTGCTTGTGCAGGACGTGAACCAACCGTTCAAGAACAGACCCGGCTGCGCAGCTTCCTTGACCAGCAATTGAAAAGCTTCCGTCGCGACCGCACGAGCGCCGAGACGTTGCTGCAAGTCGGCGCCGCTCCGTTGCCAAGTGACACCGACGCCCGTCAACTCGCGGCGTGGATGGTGGTCGCGAACGTTCTTTTCAACCTGGACGAAACTTTGACCAAAGGCTGACCCATGCACCCGCACGCTCTCGACCAACTCAAGTTCAGCACGCGCCGCCGTTTTCTCCAGCAATGCACGACCGGCATGGGCGCGCTCGCGCTGGGTTCGCTGTTCAACGACAAACTGTTCGCCGCCGACAGCGCGATGCCAATTCTCGGCAAGCCACACTTTGCGCCCAAGGCAAAGAACATCATCTACCTGTTCCAATCCGGCGGACCATCGCATCTCGATCTCTTCGATCCGAAGCCGGAGCTGAAGAAGCGCGACGGACAGCAGGTGCCCGAGGAATTGGTGAAGAACATCCGCCTCGCGCAGATCGGCAAGAACGCGAAGCTGCTGGCCTCGCCCTACCAATTCGCGCGATACGGCAAGTCCGGCATGTGGCTGAGCGAATTGCTGCCGCACCTGCGCAGCATCGTAGACGACGTCTGCTTCGTGCAGAGCTTTTACTCGGAGGCGTTCAATCACGATCCCGCGACGCTCTTTATGAACACCGGCGCGCAACTGGCCGGCCGGCCCGCGATGGGTTCGTGGTTCAGCTACGGGCTCGGCAGTGAGAACAAGGATCTGCCGGCGTTCGTTGTGCTGATGACCGGCGTCGGCCAGCCGCTGACGAACGCATCGTGGGGCAGCGGCTTCCTGCCGACGGAACATCAAGGCGTGACGCTACGCTCGCAAGGCGACCCGGTGCTGTTCGTCGGAAACCCGCCCGGCATGGGCAGCCAGCGTCGGCGTCAGTCGCTTGATGCGTTGAAGGATTTGAACCAGGTGCGCTACGACGCGTTGAAGGATCCGGAGATCCAGACGCGCATTGCATCGTATGAAATGGCCTACCGCATGCAAACGAGCGTGCCCGAGGTGATGGACATCTCGAAGGAACCGGCGCGCATGCACGAAGCCTACGCCACCACGCCGGGCCGCGCGTCCTTCGCCAACAACTGTCTGCTCGCGCGCCGGTTGGTCGAACGCGGCGTGCGCTTCGTCCAGCTCTACCATCGCGGCTGGGATCATCACGGCGGCCCCGATGGCAATCTCGTGTTCGATCTCAAGAAGCGTTGCGCGGAAACGGATCAGCCCGCGGTGGCCCTCGTGAAGGATTTGAAGGAGCGCGGCCTGCTCGACGAAACATTGGTCCTCTGGGGCGGCGAGTTCGGTCGCACGCCGATGATGCAAGGCGCGCTGAAGCCGGACCAAATTGGCCGCGATCATCATCCGCACGGTTACACGATTTGGATGGCCGGCGGCGGCATCAAGCCCGGGATTGTCCACGGACGAACGGATGATTTTGGTTTCTATGCCGTGGACGGCAAGGTTCACGTCCACGATCTGCACGCGACCATCCTCAATCTCTTCGGCATCGACCACACGCGCCTGACATATCGCTTCCAGGGACGCGACTTCCGCCTGACGGATGTGCACGGCGAAGTGGTGAAAACCATCCTCGCCTAAGCACCTGCTGACGGCGCCGGAACCCGTCACCATCACCAGCAAGGCGACGACAACAAATCGCAATTCACCGACAGCATCGGGCAGTGTTGCTCCGTATGCTCTGCGGATGATTGGGCGAACTCATTCAACTCACCTGCAAGCATCGGGGCTCTCTTTGCCCAATCAGCCTGTTCCGCAAGACAGTCGCTAAGGCCGTGACCCACGACCACGCTAGTAATCGAACCACTCGATCCGAACCCTTGCTTCCGAGGTGAAACGTGTCGCAAAATCGAAGCGAATGCCGCTCAACGGACCGCGCTCGAAGAACAAGACTGCCCCCGGAACCTTGCCGCCTTTTGCGGAAAGGCTCGCGTGGCAGGCAATCGGCGAAGGATGGCGGCCGCTGTTCGGACGGTTTCAGGAGCTGGGATTCAGCTTCGAGTGGCATGATTTTCGGAGCGCGACGGAATTCGATTGGAGCCGAAGTTTTCATCCCGGCAGCGTGGAGCTGTGCCTGAACCTTTCGGGCTCGGCGACGGTCGAAGGCCCCAATGGTAGCGTCACGCTCGCTCCGCGTTCGCTCGCGTTCTACCATCAGGGAACCCCGTCGTTGAAAGCGCGACGTGGCGCGGAGGAGCATCATCAGTTCATCACGGTGGAGTTTTCGAAATCCTTTCTGAGCCAGCATTTCAATCCCGCCCCCAATGAACTCCACCCGCTTATTCTCGGCGCCTTGCGGGAATCCGATGGGCCATCAGGGGTGTCGAAGCCCACCGCTCTCGGCTCGTCGCTGCTGCCGCTCATCGAGAGCCTTCGCCATCCCCCCGTCTTCGCGCCGGCACAGGAGCTTTGGTTCCGATGCAAAGCCCTCGAACTCGCGGCGCAGATCTTTTTCCAACCGGCCGAGGGCGAATTGTTCTGCACGCGCCAGCAAAGGGCGGCGCGGGAGCGCGTGGAACGCGTGCGCACCATTCTCGCCGAGAAGCTCAGTGAACCGCCACCTTTGGAGGAGCTCGGGCGACTCGTCGGTTGCAGCCCGTTTTATCTGAGCCGCCTCTTCTCGCAAGAGGCCGGAATGACGATTCAGCAATACCTTCGTCAAATCCGAATGGAACGCGCCGCCGAACTGCTGCGCACGGGAAAATGCAATGTCACCGAAGCCGCGCTGGAGGTGGGCTACAACAGCCTGAGTCATTTCAGCTCCGCGTTTCACGAAACCTTCGGCTGCTGCCCGGGGCTGTATCCTTTGCGAACGCCAACCCAAAAGGCCGGCGGAACTCCGTAACCATTCAGTCGGCGGGCGACAGCAGTCCTGGATGCGACTTCAGCCATTTCTCAGCCTCGCGGTAATTTGGGCACGCTGCTTCGACATGCTTCCAGTAACGCGCCGAGTGGTTCATTTCCCGCAGATGCATCAGCTCGTGAATGATGATGTAGTCGCGGACAAACTCAGGCACCTGAATCAATCGCCAGTTCAACGAGACCGTTCCACGGCGAGAACAGGATCCCCACCGCGTCCGCTGGTTTCGAACCGAGACGCGAGTCACAACGCACTTCAGCGGTCCTGCAATGAAGTGAACGCGAGGAGGCAGTTCCCGCTCGGCAAGCATCCAAAGATGACTTTCGACGGCTCGGCGGACATCTGGAGTCGCCGGTCTCACACTCGTGCGCAATAGAATAACTTCGGAGCCCAAACGGGCCACCAATCCGCCGTCCGTCGTTTCAAACCGAAGCGGATGGCGTTCGCCGCGAAACAAAACTTCGGCGCCTTCCGCCCAGTGATGTGCTGACACCTTTCGCACGCGAATCTTCTCCATCTGTCCAAGGATCCACGATCGATGTTGCTCGGCGAAGAGGCGCGCTTCCGCAAGGGTTCCGCGGCGCGGAATCGTGACACGGGGTTGACCGGAGCGATCGATGAAAAGACGGTAGCGTTTCGCGAGAGGGTTACGGCGAAACTGAATTGAAAACTCGTCAGCGGCCGGACTCGCAGGCTTCCGGTTCACGGCCGGACGCACCTGATTCCAGAGGAACTGCAGTTGATTCACCAGCACGATGCTGAAACGAAAAGAAGCCTGCCGGCAAGCAGGCTTCGTTCAAACGATGAGTTGAAGACTGTTCAGAGCTTCCGCTCGCGCTGAAGGTCGCGGAGGAAGTTGAGGACGACCTGCTCAACCATTTTGTCCACGGCGTGACCGGCAGTCGCTGGCAAGGCGCCACCGAGCCCAGAGGTATCGTCCGGAACGAGGTGAACCGCGTGTGGGTAAGTCTTCTTCACTGCCTCCTTGCCCGGCGCCTGATACTGGGCGGTGAACGAATAGGTGATTACACCTTTGGACCCGGGCAGCGCCGTCAATCCCTGCGGCATGGTTTTGGTTTCCGTCCCCGAGAGCACGCCCGTCTCGCGCATGCTGATCTGGATGCGAGCCATGTTTTCCGAGCCCACTTTCGCCACCGTGGAAAACAGTCGCGAGTCGCGGATGGCTTGAGCCACTTTCGGAGCAAGCTTGCGCGTGGCTTCCGGGAAGGAGCCATCGGAGGAATACATGTCGAACACCAGATAGACCGGCTGCCGGTCCACCGGCGGCACCAGTTCCGAAAAATCGACCCGGGCTGGTTTCGGATCGATGTAGTAACTGGCGTAAAACTGCTGAGTGGAGCATCCGCTCAAGATGGCGAAGGTCAACGAAAGGAAACCAAGGGCCAAAGTCCGGGAGGATAGAAGACGGTCCATTTTCATGCTGGTTCGACGGGTGTTTTCAGAATTGATTCAGTCGAGATGCTTGATTAGCGTCATGCCGTTCAACGAAAGCATTCATCTTAATCGGTGCGATAGCAAAGCCTATGTCAACGCCAGCAAACGACAAAACACCGCTGCAAAGCCTCGACGAATGGGAAGATTTTGTGAAGGGAGTTTACCCGGAACCGGGCAAGTCCGCCTTCAAGGCTACCGACCCCGACAAGAAAAAAGAAGCGTTTCGCAATTACGAAGCGGATGCCCGACCAACGGTGCGCGAGTTCTACCGACTGAATCACCTGAACCAGACGCATGAATTTGTGCTGGCGAAACGGAAGGAATTCCTCGGACTAAACCGCATGCAGATGAGCATTTGGGAGGCAGCCGAGTATCTGAATCAACTCGTTGACGACAGCGATCCGGACACCGACATGTCCCAGCTGGAGCATCTGCTTCAAACGGCGGAGCAGCTTCGCAAAGACGGACAACCGCGTTGGATGATTCTCACCGGCTTTGTGCATGACCTCGGAAAAATTCTCTGCCTCTGGGGTGAACCTCAATGGGCGGTGGTCGGCGACACGTTCCCAACCGGGTGCGCGTATTCCGACAAGATTGTTTTCCCGAAATTCTTCGACGCCAATCCCGACAGCAAAGATTCTCGCTTTAACTCCAGAAACGGCGTTTACGAGGAAGGCTGCGGATTGGACAAGGTGATGTTGTCCTGGGGACACGACGAATACATTTACCACGTCTGCAAAGACTACCTCCCCCAAGAAGGTCTCTACATGCTGCGGTATCACTCGTTCTATCCGTGGCATCGCGAGTCAGAATATGACCATCTCTGCGACGCCCGTGACCGGGAATTGCTGAGGTGGGTGCAGGCGTTCAATCCCTACGATCTCTACACGAAGAGCCACGAGAAGCCTGACGTGAAGAAGCTCCGCCCGTTCTACGAGGAACTGATCGCTGAATACTTCCCGGCCAAGGTTCGCTGGTGAATGGTCGCAACGCCTCCGGAACCTTGGCCTCAGAATCTTAATTACTGCGGCGGGAAGCTCGGAGGCGGCGGAAGATTGATCTGACGAGGCACCCACCGACGATTGCCCGTTGGTGTGGCTGGTGTCTGGGGATTCTGAAAACCCTGGCCGCCGTCATCCACACCGCCCGCAGGAATTTCTGGATTTGGATTCAGCACCGTAGGTGGGAGGGGAGGTAGGCGAATGCCCGTGCTCTGGCTGATTTGCTGATTGAGAACCCGATTTTGTTCCACTTGCAACACACTCTCCTCAGCACTGAGGGGAACGTTGGCCTGCTGTCCGCCACGAATGTTCCTTGAGGGAATGCTACGGAAGCCATCTGCGCCAGGAACCCCAGCGGTTCCCGCCGGATTCACTCCAGGTACGGAGGCGGCGGGGGCCATCGCCGGCGCGCCGCCACCCATCATCACGCCGCGACCACCCGTTCCGTAATTGTTGTTGTAGGTAGTCTGCGCAGGCGGCGGGAACGAACCAGGAGCCACCGGGGGTGGAACCACACCCGGAGCGGAAGGTCCAGGCGTCGACTTCGCGATCTTGAATGTGAGATTCGTGACGACCCCGCCGTTCTTCACTACCACTTCGTTCTTCTCCACGTTGATGGAAATCACTTCGATGGAATCCACCCGCTCGCCCTCCGAGAGAATCGGCTTGATCATCGGCTTGCCGGGGCCGGGAACGATTTCAAGAAGCGCGCGTTTGCTGGAGAGAATGCTCGTGATGCCGGTTACTTCGACCGTGGCCGGAGGAGCCGGAGGCACCTTGGTGGTGGGATCCTCAGGCGGCGCCGGTGGCGGCGGGGGCTTCAAGCCGAACGGATTGCGTTCGACGATGGCCTCGTACGGATTCGCCTTGGTGTCAGCCGACAAGTTTTCGCCACCGCCGACCAGCACTGACGCGGTTGCGAGCCAAACCAAACCTGACTTACAGCGCTTCATGGAGTGAAACATACGTTAATGCCGTGGGCGGCACCACAGCAATTTTCGGCGGAAGCCACTGAAGCTTGAGG
Organism: uncultured Bifidobacterium sp.; assembly: GCA_964491875.1. Taxonomy (GTDB): domain Bacteria; phylum Verrucomicrobiota; class Verrucomicrobiia; order Limisphaerales; family JADJPG01; genus JADJPG01. The sequence continues at coordinate 10,403 of CAZBIC010000038.1, read as the reverse complement.
ATTGATTTACAACGAACTGCTCCGGTTCACTGCACCGTCGGGCTGGGAGGAACCGTGCCGCGCGGTGATTGCGGAATAGGCGGAAGTCGCGGAACTCGCGCGACCCGTTCCGGTATTGCCACTCCGCCCCCCAAAGCCACCGAACGTCGATCTGCCATCGGCTGCGTTTCCGGAGCCGGGGCAATCCCCGCGATCAAGCCAGAAGGGTTGGATCCGAGCGGCGGTGAAGGCGTCCCGCTTTTCGCGACTTTTAGCGATACATTCGTGACCACCGAACCGTTACGCAGCACCACCTCTCCCTTTTCAACGTTGATCGAAATCACCTCAACCAAGTCCACCCGCTCGCCCACCCCGAGAACCGGCTTCATCATCGGTTTGCCCGGACCGGGAACGATCTCCAGCAACGCTCGCGGTGTGGCTAGAACGCTCGTGATCCCGGTCAGCTCAACTGTAGCCAGCGGAGGCGGCGGAATCGAGGGCAGGACCGGCGTGTTATCGACCGGAGCCGGCGCCAGGAGCGCGAATGGATTTCGTTCTACAATCCATTCATACGGATTACTGCTTACTCCCGCTGTCGCCGACCGGAATCCCTCACCGACATAAGCCACCGCCACCAGACCGAAAGCCATCCACGCATGTCGCATGAGATATCCAACACCAGCCTTCAACCAAGGTTGCGGCCCGTTTCAAAAACAAAACGCCGCCGGAAGAATCTCCCGGCGGCGTTGCGAAATAATCTGGAACCGAATCAGTAGGCAGCCTGCGCGCCCTTGATGTTCCGCTTGGGCATCCAAGGCATCATGCTGCGGAGGCGTTCGCCAGTCTTCTCGATCTGGTGCTGTTCGTCTTTCTTGAGCAGAGCGTTGTACTTTTTGTAGCCGCCCTTGTATTCCTTGACCCATTCCTTGGCGAACTTCCCGGTCTGAATGTCCTTGAGCGCGGCCTTCATGCGCTTCTTCACGCCAGCATCGACGATCTTCGGACCCACGAGCACATCGCCCCACTTCGCGGTCTCGGAGATCGAGAAGCGCATGACGGCGATTCCTTTTTCGTTCATGAGGTCAACGATGAGCTTCAGCTCGTGCAAGCATTCGAAGTAAGCCATCTCGGGCGAGTAACCCGCCTCGACGAGCACTTCGAAACCGGCCTTCACCAACGCCGTGGTGCCACCGCAGAGAACGGTCTGTTCGCCGAACAAATCGGTTTCGGTCTCTTCCTTGAAGTTCGTCTCGATGACGCCGGCACGGGTGCCGCCGATGCCCTTGGCCCAAGCGAGCGCGATCTTCTTCGCGTCCTTGCCGGGGTTCTGATAAACGGCGATCAAGCTCGGCACGCCCTTGCCTTCGGTGTACTGGCGGCGAACGATGTGACCGGGGCCTTTCGGCGCGACCATGATCACGTTCACGTTCTTCGGCGGGACGACGGTCTTGAAATGAATCGCGAAGCCGTGGGAGAAGACGAGCGTCTTGCCCTTGGTCAGGTTCGGCTCGATGTCCTTCTCGTACGCGGCGGCCTGCTTGGTGTCCGGCAACGCGACCATGATGACGTCCGCGCGCTTCACGGCTTCCGCCGTGGTGAAGACTTCAAAGCCCTTCTGCTTGGCGACCGCGATGGACTTGCTGCCTTCGTAGAGGCCGATGATGACGTTCAGGCCGCTATCCTTCAGGTTCAGCGCGTGGGCGTGACCCTGAGAGCCGAAGCCGAGGACGGCGAGCGTCTTGTTCTTCAGCACGTTCAAGTCGGCGTCTTTGTCAGTAAATACTTTTGCGGGCATAGGATGGTTCTTGGTTGATGGTTAAATGGTTTCTCAAATCAGCGCGGGATTCGTCACCGGTTATTTCCGCGGCAGAGCGACTTTGCCCGTGCGCGTGATGGCAACGACGCCAAAGTTGCTCATGAGCTCGAGGAACTTCTCCACCTTGCTCTCGTTGCCAGTGATTTCCACCGTCAACGACTGCGCCTGCACATCGACGATCTTCGCGCGGAAGATGTCCGCGATCTGCATTACCTCGGCGCGGGTCTTGGAATCGACCTTCACCTTCACGAGAACCAGTTCGCGGTCCACGTATTCCGCATCTCGGAAATCCTGGACTTCGAGAACGTTCACGAGCTTGTTGAGCTGCTTTACGATCTGTTCGACAGTCGCGTCGTCACCCCGGGTGACAATTGTCATCCGGCTCATCTTGGGATCATGAGTAGGGCCGACATTGAGCGTGTCGATGTTGTAGCCGCGGCCGCTAAAGAGGCCGGCCACACGGGTCAGCACGCCGAACTTGTTTTCGACCAGAACCGAGATGGTATGTCGCATAATTACTAAATTAAAAAACCCGCGTCCCGGAGGGAACGGCGGGCGACCTGGAGCACAAACACGCTTCCGGCCGCGTCAGTCGACTACGACGACGCGTACTACCAGCAGACCGTTTGGCAAATTCATCGGCGCGGAAGGTAACAAAGCGCCAAATTCAGGGTCAACAGGTTTTTCACCACAAACCAACCGGAAGACGGAACGGATAATCCAGCGACGATTGCACCCGAATCGAGAGAACGCCGTCGCTTCATTCCTTTGACCCGACTACCTCGCGAGGATCTCAGCACCAAGTCAGCGGGGCCGGGGCAGCCTATTTAGCTGCCCGCAGTTTTCGAGTTCCGAATCCAGCGACGAGCCAGAAAACCGGCCGCGAGAAAAGCCGCCACAATCGCCACCCATCGGATTTCGCCCGGCGTGGTGATTCCCGATTCAACAATCGGCAGCGGCGCCGGCACCGGACTGAGTACCGCCAGTCGACGTTCCGCCGCCTCCGCGTGAATCTGCGCGACAATCGTGCTCTTGAGAGCCAATCGCTGCTCGTGCCGTCGCTCGGCCACCTGTCGCCTTTCAGACATTGATTCGCGTCCCATCCTCTCCCGCCATGCCGCCTGCTCCTTGAGCGGGGCATTCTCCAATTCCGGAGGCAACGGATCCACGGCCTGGACGGATGGAACAAGGACGAAAAGCGCCAAAACCAGCAGCCACGCCAACTCCCAGGTCGCGGCTCGGAAAGCCTCGAGACTACCAGGAGAATTTGTGCGACAAGCCGACCAGCATTTATTGTCCATAAAACCCTTCAACTGGTTTCAGTTCAGCAAAGCCCGAGACCCGGCACATCGCGGCTTTGGGCAACCCGAGATCGACATAGCGATTCGGGTCGCTGGAGTATCGACTGTGAATGCGTGAATCGTAGTTAAACTTTGCGGAACTGGAAAAGATGATGGCCTCATCGCGGCAGATCAGCGAGCCGTTCATCACGAAGTTGTTCTTCGCGGCCCGCATCGCAGCGGCGTGATTGCAGTAGAAGATGCCGTTGAGCGTGTTGAAATTATTTGAGGATAGATCGTCGTAACTCTTCGGAGTCGTATCCACGTCGCTGACCGTCGGGTAACCTTCAATCCGGCCTGCACGCGTGGTGGTCAACTGGACGTCATTCGAATAGTCGTAGGCCACATCCACCACGCCGTCGGCATCCGCATCAAACCACGCGCTATTTGGGGCGCCTGATCCGGAGGTATTCCAGAAGTTTACACCGTCATCACCAGAACCCGGAATACCGTCCGCTCCGAGATTTGCCTCCGCCCCGACATGTTTCAGGCCGTAAGGAGCGGGGTCAACGCAGGCAGCTTTCCAAGCCGCGCTATTAACCTGACCCCCAAAGATGCTCTCGCGAACGGCGAAGGCGACCAAATCCTTCTTCGCATCCAAATTGTTCTTCACCCACGCGTCGCGGGTGGAAGCGGATTGAGTCTCAGGCGGCGTCGAAAAATCCGGTCCGTTCGCGTAGGTGATATCCCCGGCGATGTAGAGATTCCCACCCACGTAGAGTGTCCCCACCCCGGTGATCGGCCCAGAGATCACGACGTCTCCCGGAATGACCACAGGACCGTCGATCTTGATGGGATTCGCCGCCGTCCCCCGAAGGTAAATCCCGGGACGGACCGTATTGGTGTGAACAGCCTGGACCATGAGGTTGCTTCCCACGTACAGAGTTCCGCCTTTCGTCGCCGCCAGCGTCTCATAGTAATCGAAATTCTTGAGATTCGGCATTTCAAGTTTCGGGGCGCCATCGTGCAGATAATTGAGCGGATTGCTGCCCGCCAGTCCGTTGATCGGAACCGTTGCTCCCAATCGATCAATTCGAGTTCCATCCGACTCAATCGCTCCGTTCGCGATGATCATCCCGTTCACCGTGGGGTTGCCGCGAAAATCAAAGTCTCCGTTCGCCCGATTCCCCCCATTGCCGGTGATCGATGCCCCCCACCACCAACCCCAGTTGTTGAGAAAATACTCGTAATCAAACACCTCGCTGGGCGGGTTCTTCAGAACGGTTGCTTGAACCGTCCGGACCCGGTTCCCCACCTTCGCCGAGGAAGTGACCTGATACTGATTCGCCTGGCCGCTGGGATGTTTGGCAATCGTCAGCCACGCGTCTTGAAAAGACGTGCTGCCGCCTCCCTTCAGCCCCTCCATGTAATTCAATCCCAGTTTGGTATCCGACACCGCATAGGTTCCAACCGGATCGCCTGATGAATCCGCGATGTATTGCGCGCCCCAGTTGAGGACGTTCTCTGCATGGTAGAACGCCTCGGTGGCATTCCATCGATGATGCGCCGCCTCAATGCGCGCGCCGCTAAACGACAACAGGCTCACGCAGCCGATGCCCAGCAACACTCCAAACACCACCACCGCCACCAGTGCCGAACCGTCGTCTCCCAAGGTAAACCTGGCTCGCGTCGTTTTCATGATAGTTCCGTGAAGTTCCCGCCTCAGTTCGAGGTTGGTTTAGTTTCTGAACTTGACCGTGAAGTATCGGTTCACCGTCATCTTCTTGATTTCCCCCGAGGTCTCCTTCCGCATCGAGTAACCGTCGTCGTCGAACTTCAACACCACATTGATCGTCGTGTTGTCGATCATGTTGCCGACCTTCAGAGACGGATAAAAGTAAACCTCGCGAAGCGCGGTGAACTTGTCCGGAGAGAAGAGAGCCACCTGATCTCCCTCCAGACTGCGATTTGGATCGTGAAACAACACCCCGGTGGCGGAGTTGAAATAGAACTCTTCACGAGGATGCTCGCTCGACGGACCACGCGCGAAAATCACCCGCCGATACGTGCCCGGATTTCCCGAAACCGCATCCGCAAACACCGCGCTTTCGTCCACACTCATAACGCGAAGAATCTCGGCGATCTTGTCTTCCACCAGCCCGGCCTTGTATTGAACAGAACCGTCCGCCAGCCCGAACTTCTGCTCCTTCGCCATCTGGAACACCAGCGTCATCAGCGCGCCCAGGACAATGACCGATATCGAGCCTGCCATCATGACTTCCACGACGGTATAGGCAGCCCGGGACGCCGACCGGCTCAAATCCGAGATGGAATTCAACTTCATGACAGTCCCAGTGTTCATCGCTCAAAGATCCCGGAAGCGCGCCATGTCCATTCGCGCGTTCAATTTTCCGCCCTGTTGCAAGGGAGCATCCCACCGCAACTCGACTCGAAGCAGCTTCGTGTGATCGGTTCCATCCTTCTGAGACGTCGACAACGTCACTTTCAACTCCGGATTGCGCGGGGCCAGCCAGACCAGTTCGGGATGAAACGTGGTGTAGTCGACACTCGACAGGCTAACCCACGACGCCGTCGCGGGAATCCGAATATTCGGAGCTCCTGCCGTACCGTCACAAAGTGGATTTAAGGCGCTGCCCGGCTTCAAATCCGAGAAAGGTATCGCCCTCGCCAGCTCCAGGTAGTGGGTCGCAAAATCAAGCACGGTGCCACTGTCCTTGTCTTTGGCCGACTGAATGCGGCTAAACGCCATGCTCGACATCGCGGCGAGCACGAAGATGCCGACCAAAACCATCGCCACGACCACTTCCACAATAGTGAAGCCACTTCTTCCGCCCGACTTCTGAATGCAAGTATTCATCAGAGTATTCCCAAACTGGCCAATTGCGGGGCAAGCCACCGTTTTGCCCATGCTCGCCGCCGGATGAATAGCGGCATCGGCCAACAATACTTGAGTCTCGACGACCTGAAGCCAGCCGACCCACCTCGAAATCGCCTTCCTTCAAAACGCCATTCCGCAGCAAGCTGGACCAGTAGTTGAAAGTCGACGAGAGCCCGCCAGCTCCATAAAATGACCAGCACATGCCCAAATACCGCATGGTTCTCTTCGACTCCGACGGCACCCTCGCCAACACGCTGCCGTGGGTTTCGACCGCCTTCAACCAGCTCGCGGAAAAATATGGATTCGAGCCATTGAGCGCCGCGGACCACGAAACACTTCGCCATCTTCCCATGCAGGAAATGATGCGACGCGTGAAAATCCCACTGTGGCGCATGCCGGCGCTTGTCACCGGCATGAGAAAACTCATGGCCGAACATGTTCACGAATTCCAACTGTTCGATGGCGTCGCCGAATCCTTGCGGGCGCTGTCGAAAGCAGGCGTCGTTCTCGGCATGGTTAGCTCAAACTCCGCCGACAACGTCCGCGCCATCCTAGGCCCTGACCTCGCGCCGCTGTTCCAGCACTTCGCCTGCAGCGCCTCCATCTTCGGGAAGGCGCCGAAGCTGCGTTCCGTCCTGCGCTCAAGTGGCATTCCCGCCAGCGAAACGATTTATCTCGGCGACGAAGTCCGCGATGCAGAAGCCGCACACAAGGCCGGGATGGCTTACGGAGCTGTGGGCTGGGGCTACCACGCCTTGGAGACGCTGCGTGCCCAAGGCGCTGCCGAGTTTTTTGACACTCCCGCTGACATCGGGAGGAAGCTTTCCTGAGCCTCAACCCTTTCCCGCCTTCACCGCAGCAGCACAGTTCCTGCTCCTTTTGAGGTTTGCCACCGTTGGCACCTTGGCGTAGAAACACCACTCCCGCATGTCGGGCAAACAATGAAACCAAAAGTCGAAATCTATGATACGACCCTGCGCGATGGCTCGCAGGGTGAAGGCATCAACTTCTCGGTCGCGGACAAGCTCCGCATTGCCGAGCGCATTGACGCTTTTGGGATTCACTACATTGAAGGCGGCTGGCCGGGCTCTAACCCGAAGGACATCGAGTTCTTCGCCGAGGCGCGCAAGCGCAAGTTCAAGAATGCGAAGCTCGCGGCCTTCGGATCCACGCGCCGCAAAGGCACGCCGGTGGACAAGGACGAACAAGTCCGCCTCCTGCTCGAAGCCGAGACGCCCGTGGTCACCATCTTCGGCAAGACCTGGCTCCTGCACGTCACTGAGATTCTCAAGACCACGCCGAACGAGAACATCGACATGATCTCGGAGACGATCCGTTACTTGAAGGACAACGGAAAGTTCGTCATTTACGACGCCGAGCATGGCTTCGACGGCTTCAAGGACGACGCCGAATACGCGCTCGCCACCTGGCGCGCTGCCGAGAAGGCTGGCGCGGACATCGTCGTGCTCTGCGACACGAACGGCGGTTGCCTGCCGCAGGACATCAAGCGCATCACTCAGGCCGCGCGCACGGAACTCCGCTGTCAGCTCGGCATTCACACGCACGACGACATCGGTCTCGGTGTGGCGAACGCCCTTGCTGCACTCGAAGTCGGTGCGAATCATGTTCAAGGCACAATCAATGGCTACGGCGAACGGACGGGCAATTGCAACCTGACCAGCGCAATCCCGAACATCGCATTGAAAATGGGCCTCTCCTGCGTGCCGGAAAAATCCATCGCTCAGTTGAAGGACCTTTCCCAGTTCGTCGACGAAATCGCGAACATCCGTCACAACCCGCGCCAGCCATGGGTCGGCGCCTCGGCGTTCGCGCACAAAGGCGGCATGCACGTCAACGCCGTGCAGAAGGTCGCGCGCAGCTTCGAGCACATCGAGCCTACCGCCGTGGGCAACAGCCGCCGCGTGCTCATCAGCGACCTCGCCGGCCGCAGCAACATCGTGCTCAAAGCGCAGGAACTCGGCTTTAAGATCGAGAATGACACTCCGGAGCTCAAAAGCATCCTCGCGAAGATCAAGGAGCTGGAACACGCCGGCTTCGAGTTCGAGGCGGCGGAAGGTTCGCTCGCATTGCTCATCCGGAAGATCCTCAAGAAGAAGGAAGCGCCCTTCACCGTCGAGGCATATCACGTCTCGATGCGTCACAACGGCGGCGGTTCCGTCTGCGAAGCGACCGTAAAGGTGAAAGTCGGCGAAGAGCTTTCGCACACCGTTGCGGAAGGCGACGGCCCGGTGAACGCTCTCGATTCCGCACTGCGCGAAGCGCTCGTGAAGTTCTATCCGCACCTCAAAAAGGTGACGCTGACCGACTACAAGGTGCGCATCCTCGACACCGATACCGGCACCGGCGCGAAGACCCGCGTGCTCATCGAGTCGACGGACGGCAAGGACGACTGGGGCACCGTGGGCTGCAACGCGAACATCATCGAAGCCAGCCTCCAAGCGCTGACCGACAGCATGGAATACGCGCTATTGCGGAAGAAGTGATCTCAACCACGGATGGACACGGATGAACAATCCGCGAAACACGCGAAGCACACGAATAGGAATCTCAATCTTTCGCGTGCTTTGGCGTGTTTAGCGGGCTACTTCTATCCTCGTCTCAGCAACTCCCTCGTTTCAGATTAGTCGTGTCAAAGTTATGCCCGAGTTAGCCAAAGCTTACGAACCGCAGCCGGTCGAGTCGAAGTGGTATCAACACTGGCTCGACGAGAAGTTCTTCGTCGCCGACCCGGCGCGCGTCTCTGCTGCGCGCCCGGCGTATTCCATCGTCATCCCGCCGCCGAACGTCACCGGCGTACTCACGATGGGCCACGTCCTGAACAACACCATCCAGGACATCCTCGCCCGCAAGGCGCGCATGGACGGCAAGGAAGTCCTCTGGCTGCCCGGCACCGACCACGCCGGCATCGCCACGCAGAACGTCGTCGAGAAGACGATGAAGAAAGCCGGCGAGATCAAGCACCGCAACGACCTCGGCCGCGAGGCGCTCGTGGCGAAGATCTGGGAGTGGAAGGAAAAATACGGCGGCATCATCCTGCAACAGCTCCGCGCGCTCGGCGCGAGTTGCGACTGGACGCGCACGCGGTTCACGATGGACCCGGAGTATTCGCGCTGCGTGCAGAAGGTCTTCGTCGATCTTTACAAGAAGGGCCTCATCTACCGCGGCAAACGCATGGTGAACTGGTGTCCCGCCTCGCTCACCGCGCTCTCCGACGAGGAAGTGATCATGAAGGAGCAAAAGGGCTTCATGTATCACTTCAAGGTCGAGGTGGCGGAAGCGCCCGGCACATTCCTCACCATCGCGACGACGCGGCCGGAGACGATTCCTGGCGATACCGCCGTGGCGGTGAATCCGAAAGACCCGCGCTACGCGCATCTCATCGGCAAGCACATCGTGCGTCCGCTGCCTGCTGAGTTGCCGCGCGAACAGAAGCTCATTCCGATCATTGGGGATGAGCATGTGGACTTCGAGTTCGGTACCGGCGTGCTGAAGGTCACGCCCGCGCACGACAAGGCGGACTTCGAGATCGGCCAGCGTCACAAGCTGCCGGTGGTGGAGGTCATCGAAGCCGACGGCAAGATGAACGCGCTGGCCGGTCAGGACTTGAACAGCCTCGACCGTTTCGCGGCGCGCAAGCTCGCGGTGGAAAAGTTGACGGAGCTGGGCTCATTGGAGAAGCAGGAGCCTTACACGAACAACGTGGGCTACAGCGAACGCGCCGACGTGCCCATCGAGCCGCGCCTGAGCGAGCAATGGTTCCTGAAGTATCCGAGCGTGGACGCCTCCAAGAAGTGCGTCGCGGGCGGGGAGATGAAGTTCTTCCCGGACCGCTGGGCGAAAGTTTACGACCACTGGATGGGCGGCATTCAGGACTGGTGCATCAGCCGCCAGCTTTGGTGGGGGCATCGGATTCCGGTGTGGACGAAGGTTTGCAAAGATGAAGAAGACGCGAAGCAGCATGTTTATTACATGTGGCATGAGGCTGACGAAGGCGTCGAGAAGGACACTGCGTTTAGGATCGAAGGAAACGTTATCTCCGTGGCCACCACCAGCGAAAGTGTCGTAAATGATTTCCTAGAAAAATGGGGCGGCTTCACCCAAGACCCCGACGTGCTCGACACCTGGTTTAGTTCCTGGCTCTGGCCGTTCGCCACCATGGGCTGGACCGGCGACAAGGAGACCGACGCGAGGAACCCGACACTAAAGGCGTTCTATCCCACGACCGATCTCGTCACCGGGCCGGACATCATTTTCTTCTGGGTCGCCCGCATGATCATGGCGGGCTACGAATACATGGGCGACCTGCCGTTCCGGAACGTGTATTTCACCGGCATCATCCGCGACAAGCAGGGTCGCAAGATGTCGAAGTCGCTCGGCAATTCGCCCGACCCGCTCGACCTCATCGCCA
>CAZBIC010000037.1:0-69856 GCA_964491875.1 uncultured Bifidobacterium sp. | reverse complement strand
ACCCCTGAACCCTTGTACAGCTTTTTCTTCTCCAATGTGCATGACAGGCTCTAGTTAAGCCGGTCGGAATTCGGCGAACTCGACTACTTGAAGACGAACCCCACGATGTCACAGTGCCATCCTGTCGTAAGGCGAGGACAAAACCCGACCCCGTTGAAATCGCGATGGCATTGGTGATGTTTGGAGGAACGTTTGTTTCCCCGGAAGGCGCCCATCCCCACCCGACGACTGCGCCGTTCGAACGGACCGCAAATGTCGAATTTCCCACCGAGGAAAGTTGAACAATGTCTGAAAGACCCGTCGGAGGTGCATCATAGGTGTTTGTGCTGCCCCACATTACCAACTCGCCGTTCTTTTTCAGGGCTATGCTATATCTAATGCCTGCAGCAACATGTACGACATCGCGTAAATCCGCAGGAACATCGATTTGGCCGTAGGTGTTATCGCCCCAACCGACAACTCGGCCATCCGATAGGATGGCTAAAGTGTGACTGGGACCCATGGCGAGTGATACGGCATTCGAGATACGTGGCGTCAATTCCGCGTTCATCCCCCAAGCAACGATGGAGCCGTCGATCTTGAGTGCGATGCTGTTTGACCAACCGGCGAATATGGCAGCGACGCTGGACAAGCCGTCAGGAACGTTTGTTTCTCCGGCTCCGTTTGAACCCCAGGCAATCACTTTTCCGTCTGTAGTTAATCCGAGAGTGTGCTTGGCTCCCGCTGAAAGAGCGAGAAGAGCAAAAACCCCTTGTGGGGTGTTGGTCTCCCCTCCGACCCCCAATCCCCACGACGATACCGGCCGAACTCTGAATGAGATGTTTGAACTTGCCGAAAAGCCGAACGAGTTACTAACCAGTAACTGATAGTTTCGAACCTCGGGGTGACTAAAGGCGGTGACCTTGAGGAGGTTATTCGTCTCGTCACTGACTTTTTCGCCATCTTTGAACCACTGAAACGCCATGGGGAGCGATCCGGTAGAGTGCACCAGAAAGTTTGTGCTCTGCAATACGTCGACTTCTCCTAAAAAAGGCTGGGCTACGATGATTGGTGCTTGATCCACGATAGTGACCGGGACGGCTTCAGATTCTACCGTTCCTCGTTCGTTCGTGATGACAACTGTGAAGATCCCGTTTTCATGCGTCGTGGTTTTCGGAAAGTAAAGGGACGAATTTGTCGCCCCATTGATGTTGGTTCCATTTAGTCGCCACTGATAGCGTAAGGGAAGATTTCCACGCGCATCAACGGCGAGTCTGAGCTCCTGTCCGGAAAAACGACTCTGCTCGGATGTAGTTAGGCGGCGGATGAATGGAGGGGCCTCCGACATGTGAGCCATGCTGAACGAGCCACCAACGGCGATATCAACTATGTTCGAAATTCCGTTTGGGATGAACGGATACAGGGTTCCAAACGAATCAGAAAATGAGATGAGTGTGCCGTCACGGCGCAGCGCCAGAATTAGCTGATCGCCGGCTGCTATGGCATGAACATTCGTGCATGCCTGGGGGATTGGAACTAGACCGGTTGACCGCCATCCGACGACTGTGCCATCGCTTTTCACCGCGAATGCCGTGAGCCTGGTCGAAGCTATGGCAGTAACGTCCCTGAGATTTGTGGGCACGTTTGTTGGGTCTGAAGGATAGCCCCAAGCCACCACTGTGCCGTCCTGTTGCAATGCGAGGCCATAGGTGCCTTGGGAACGTGGCGCGGCGATGGCTACAACATTCGAGATGCCCGGTGGAACATTTGTGCCACCTGATGTGCGTCCCCATGCAACTACAGTTCCGTCCCTGCGCAGCGCCATTGTGAATGAGTATCCCGCAACGACTTCAACTAGATTGGTAGCGGTCGGTGGCACAGTCGAGATCTGATGGCCGAGGGAATCACTAGGAGTCACCCAGATCTTCACAGCCCCATCGCGCTGAAGAACAGCCGTGTGTGAGTCACTCACGGATATCTGCGCAACATTTGAAACGCCGAGTGGAAAGTAATTCGTTGTTAAACCCCACGAAACCAAACTACCGTCATCCTTCAGGGCAACTCCATGATATAAACCTGCAGCCAATCCGACAACGTTGCTCGCAGTGGCGGGAGGTGGAAGGGTCTGGCCGTAATTGTTTGCGCCCCATGCAATGATCGGTGACACCTTGATGCCGACTTCCTCGCTGAAGACAACCCCAAAGGCGTTGCTTAACATCACTTTCACAAGGTTTGTCATGTGATGGTGGATATTGGTAATAATCAGCGTAGAGTTCGTGGCTGTTTCGATGGGCTTATCTCCATAGAACCACTGATAGAGAATGGGCTGAGAACCTTTGCTTTTGGTTGAGAATACGGCGTTACTTGTGAAGAATGTCCACACTGGGGCGGGTGGGATGGTAATGATCGGCGGATTTTCCAATACGGCCAAATCGATAGTTGCAGAAGCCGTTCCATGGAGATTAGTCACCGTTACAGAGTAACTTCCGGAGTGTTGGGAGTCGGGATTGGGTAGCAGAAGTGATGGATTGTTTTCCCCGTGGATGGGTATTCCGTTGAGATGCCATTGGTAGCTCAACGGCGGCATTCCGATTGCATCAGCTCGCAGGAAAGTAATCTCGCCACTGTACGGCTGTGATCTACTGCTGGTCACGGACCGAATACGAGGCTCACTGGGCCCGGTCAACGCAAGGCAATGGTCAACTCCGTGGGACACCGAGATCACGTTGGTGAGTCCCGGAGGAACATTGTTCTGACCACCTGAATTGTCCCCCCACACGAAGAGCTTTCCACTCCCATTGAGTGCCCAGCTATAGTCTCGCCCCGCACCAACCTGTACGATGTTGTTCAATCCTGGAGGAACATTGGTTTGTCCGTGGGGGCTTTCACCCCACGAAACAACCGTCCCGTTATTTCTAAGGGCGACGACGTGCCATTCGCCACCGGCGATCGACAGGACATTTGTGAGTGTTGGCAGGATTGCCGACGCATTGGGCATAGGGCTTCCCCAGCTGATGACAGTACCGTCGTCTCGTAATGCACAGCTGTAGGACGGTCCCGCTGCGACGGCGACGATGTTGGTTAGACCGGCCGGCAGATTAGTCAAAATCGGCGAAGTTGAACCCCATGTCACAACCGTGCCGTCACGGCGCAGCGCAAGATAGTGCGAGCCCACGTTGAACGCGATTCTCGTGATGTTGGTTGCCGAATTTGGTAGATTGGTGGCCACAGGGCCCGTGAATCCCGCCCATGCCTTTACGCGACCGTCAGCCTGAATCGCAACATTATATCCATCTCGGCTTACCAAACCGACTGCATTGCTGACAAACGAGAGGATCCGGAAATCACGGATGGTGTCGTTATTCCAACCACCGATTGTCCCGTCCGACAGTAAGGCAAGATTGTAACTGCCGGGCTGACCGAACGTCCCACATGCATGCAATTCCACAACATTGCTCAAACCGGCAGGAACATTTGTCATATTCCCCCAAGCGGTGACCGTGCCGTCCAATTTGATCGCCGCACTGTGAAACTCGCCGGCAGAAATAGCGAATGCATCAGAACTGGCCGGGCCAGCGTTACTCTGTCCATAATCATAGGGAAACGTTCTTCCCCATCCCACAACCGACCATACCTTTAGGGCTGCGTTGGAGCTAATCGTACTTCCGAATGGGTTCGTAACGCGGACCGAGTAGTGGCCTGCGTTCAGATGGGTCAGCGGTCCTACCGTTAGTGACGACATCGTTGCGCCAGGGATGTCTACACCTTCGTACATCCACTGATAATGGAGAGGCTTCGCGCCGTCAGCGGCGACGGTAAATGTTGCCGACCGGGTCACGTTGGTTCCAGCGTCTACTGGCTGTGTCACAACGAATGGAGGCGCATTCTCAACGCGAATGCGGAGAGATTCGCCGACCGAGGCTCCACTTGGACTGCTGGCAATAAAGCTATAGCCATCGGAGTCTTCCGCGCGGATGTTCTCAACGAACAAGAATTTGTAGATGGCTCCGGGAATGTTTGTGCCGTGCAACTGCCATTGGAATCTGAGATCGGCCGGCCCTAAAACATCAACGCGCAGCACCGCCGGACCACCAGAGAAGATGGTGCTTTCGCGAGGAGTCAATTGACGAATGAGAGGTGGGTTTTCCCAGAACAGAGCCGCGGTCTGCAATTCTCCAGCGGCGATTTTCGCAACATTCTTAACTTTGGAGAACGCGTTAGATGTTCGCTCCACGCCGAATCCCCAAACAGCCACAGTGCCATCCCGCTTAAGGGCCGCTGTGTGGACGCGACCGGCTTTGACAGAGACCACGTTGGAGAGGCCGGCCGGTACATTGGTTTCTCCTCCGCCGAATAGCGTCATTGTACCGCGTCCCCACGATACGACCGATCCATCCTCTCGCACAGCCACGCTGAAATTATCTCCGGCCGCAACGGCAACCACGTTCGACACACTGGCAGGGACATTCAAGTTGCCAAAATCCAGATCACCCCACGTTACAACGGATCGGTCTGCGCGAATGGCGATGCCATGGTCAAATCCAAATGAGAAATCGACTACGTTGGAAACTTCAGTCGGAATCGTAAGTGGCACTGCCGTTCCGAATTGGGTGACGAACCAGCCCGTCAATCGTCCGTCGCTTAACAATGCGAAACGCGTGTTTAGGCCTGCCGTGATCCAAATCGCGTTGGTGAGCCCATATGGAATCTCGTACTTTGTTACGTCGGACGTATAGAGAGACACGACATGGTTTTCAAGACTGATTGCCGATCCGGTCCAACCGTCTCCTAACTCCAAGAGATTCGAGACGGTGAGTGATGCCACATATGGGTAACCTCGGGAATAAAGGTCCCAGTCCTGAGCCGTCCCATCGAGAGCTAGCACATTGCCTCGCAGGGAGTTTGCCACGAGTGAAACTGCATTCGTTAATCCGATTTGCATTGGCAGGACATCGGTTTGCCCATTGTTCGCGAGCACGACTGAAGTTAAGGTGAGTGCCGCGTTACTGCTTGTTGCGGTGCCCAGCGCGTTGGTCACCACGACCGAATAATCTCCTGAATCAGAGTAATAGAGGGGATCAAGCCGGAGGACCGCGTTTGTTGCTCCCGGAATCGACTTGCCGTTGAAATGCCATTGATAATGCATTGGCTCAGATCCCGCCACAGTTGCTGAAAGTTCGTGTCGATTCATCAGCGTGGCGAGTTGCGAGATGGGCTCGCTAACGAACGCTGGCGGAGCTGGTGTAACGACCACAGCAACTTCTCGGCTGGTCGCTGTTCCAAGGCGGTTGCTGGCGAAGAGAGAATATGAACCCGTATCTTTCATCTGGGAGTTGGTCAGCCAAAGCGTTGCATTGGTCGCTCCTACGATGTCGGCTCCATTTTTTCGCCATTGAATGCTCAAGGGTGGTTCCCCCAGAAACCCGCCCCGGAGAATGCTGGTTATGCCTGCGCTTACTTCGTTCGTCGTTGCATTGAGAATATTGACCTCGGGTGGTCCGCTCCCGGTGAGCGCGACGCTGAAACCGCCTCCGGCAGCTACGGCGAGCACATTGGTTGCTGTGGTCGGAACGTTCCCAACTCCATCCCAAGTCGAGCCCCAAGTCATTACCCTGCCGTCGGATTTTAGTGCCAGCGCGTGATAGTCGCCCGCTGATATCTGAATGATATTGGTTAAGCCGGTCGGAAGGTTGGTTGTAATCTCCGAGTTGCCCCCGCCAAATCGCCAAACGCGAACCCGCTGGTCCGCAGTTCGGACAATCCCATACTCTCTGCCGAGATCTACTTCGACTGCATTCGTCAAATCGAGCGGCACGCTGTAGTCGGGGATGGTTTGGCCGGTGACTATTGTGGTCCAGAGAGAAATAGTGCCGTTCGGAGATACGGCGGCGCCTGCCTCAATCTTTCCAGCTATTGAAGTTCCGAAAAGAGGACCATTTGGCAATGTAATGACATTGAAGTTTTCGAAGGAATTGCCGTAGGAGCCGGTTAACGTTTGATCATTGAGTAGGAATAAACCTTCGGCGATGCCAATGATTTTATTCGAGCTCGGATACAATAATTGATTCGTTGTTGCTTGGCTGAATGATGCTACGATGGATCCATCGGCTCTCAAATTCAAAGCGCTACCCAGCCCGGCAGAAATTGCCACGACATTCGCTAGGTAATTCGTATCGTTCGCGGCACTGCTGTCGCCCCAGGCCGTGATCGTGCCATCTATTCTGAGAGCTACGGCAAAGTTGTTGCCAGCCGAGATCGCAACGACGTTCGTTAGCCCGACGGGCACATTCGTTTGACCATCATAATTCGCGCCCCATGCCAGCACGGTCGAAACTCCTGCGTGGGCGGGCTTGGAGTAGAGGAGGAGAAAGCTGAGGAAGACCCCAATGGCGTTCAGCCAGCTTAAAGAAATGGAGTTTACTCCTAGTGTCGATGTCTCCGACTGTGGCTCAGAAGATGATCTCAAACTCCTTGAACTCATGGTGTGTACTTCGGGGAAGCTTATCGGAAGAAATGCCCATAATTCAACCAGAAAGCTCCGCCATTGGTTGTTTTGGCGATGGCACGCGTCGAACCAAGCTGACCTTTCTTGCGAGTAGCTGTCCAAGGGTTGGTTCCTCGTGCACCATTCACGTCGCAAATGCTGACTTGGCCGCCGCGTTTCCGATTCTGGCATCGGCATAATACGAAAGACCGCGCAACGGTCCGCGCTGAAATGGTGTTCGGCGGTCTGGGTTTGTCACGGTTGAACGGAGTTTCGACTCACCATGGTTGGGCTTCGGACGACGTGGAAGTCGTCCCTACCTTTGCGCTTAGCCCGAAGTGGGGCACACCACATCAGCCCGGGGCAACGCCGTGCGATCGATGCAGAGGCACACGGATTCGGACGGGAGCGCCGCAATGCGTTGGACAAGTTCCGGCCGGCGATTTTCCAATGGAGTGTTGTGCCTTGCATGAAGGAGACGTACGGTCGGGTCGTGAAATCCAAAAAACCAGCCGCCAGCAGAAACTCCAGCCCCGTCGCCCAGGCCAAGCCTGGCCGCGCGCAAATCCGCCGCGAAGAACCGCGCCGTGCCGCACCACGCGCCACGGGCAACGCACCTGAGCGGGGCAACCAGTCGCGCAGCCACAAGTCCGGCCGGAAGTAACCCGCCGAGCTCCGGGACATCACGTCTGAGTCCGAAGCCGCTCCGGCAAGGTCGGGTTACACCCCATGGGCCGTGGGCTGGCATCATGGTATGGATGATACTATGAATGGATTTATCAAACGCGAGCTCGTGTCGTCGGACTACGGACGGCACTTTGAGTTCGTCCGCAAGTCAGACGGCGAGGTGATGGAACTGGTTGCCAAGATTGGCCCCACTCGAACAGTACCCGGACCCGATGTGCTGGTGAATGCCCATGTCCGGCCCGCGAGAAAGAACGGGCAGATTATCGCGGACGATCTGGTGGTCGTGACCTGAAAGCTTGAAGGGCCGCGTGAGTCGGCTGCCGGGTGGGTCACTGCGCAGGAGCCAAAGCCTTGCGCATCTTCGCGATCACGCGGGCAGGTTTCTTTAACTCGTGTTCCCAGATGCGGAGCACGCGCCATCCGTCGCGCCGCAACGTGCGCGTCACCAGTCGATCCCGCGCCTTGTTCGTGGCGAATTTCCTCCGCCAGAACGCCGCATTCCCCTTCGGCTTGGTCGCGTGCAGCGGACACGCGTGCCAGAAACACCCGTCCACGAACACCGCCAGGCGCAGTTTTGGAAAGACGAAATCCGGACGGACGATCAGTTGAGAGAGTGTTTGAGTTGAGTGTTGAGAGGATCGCGCATTCGATCTCTCAACACTCAACTCCCCGGCTCTCAACTTCACATGTCTTCTCCACCCCGTAATTCCCTCCGCGCGGAACACCTTCGCCAGCGCCAGCTCCGTGTCCTTGTTCCCACGCGAGCGGATGCGCGACATCACATCGCTGCGCTTGGTCTTGGTGAACACGTCAGGCATGGGAGTGTTTTAACCACGGATGCAGACCGCCCGCCACGCCGAAACGTGTGAAGGCGGAATGCACACGGATTCCGACGGAGCTCCGGTCTCCGACCCGGCGTGTGGGAATCACTCGCAGACAGGAATCTCACGAGCTTGGCTACGAAAGAAATCTGGCGAACTCCTTGGGCATTACTGTCGCGAGTTCCTCTCCGGTGGAAGCATACAAGTCCCATGTCAGATCAAATTGATCTAAAACATCAGAAAGTCGGCGAGGAGTGCCGCCGCCTTTGCCTTCGACACCATGCTTCTTCAGCTTTGTGTCAGGATTGAAGTACAGGCGAGTGGCCAGTTCCATGATCCCGCGATTCGTCACGAGTTCCTGGCGAGATGCAATCTGCTCGACCACTTCTCCGGGGGTGTTCAATGGCTGGCACAACAATGCCATCGCCCGCTTCGGATCATCCCGATGCGCGCGGTAGATGCGATACGGCCCGCCGAGCAGGTGCCGGTAATACCGTTGGAAATTTCCAGGTTCAGGAACATGACGCGCTAGTGCGCCGGGCTTGCGAACGCCGCCTTTTCCCGCCGGGCAGACGGAATCAAAGTAAAAGAGCGAAAGCCACGCCCACAACCCACGATCTCGGTCCACGTCAGTCAGTCCGGCTTCGGTGAAGCGATGGAATAGATATTCCGCCGCCTCGAAGCGATTCGTAAAAGCTCTCAGTTCAACATCCGCTGTTACAGGCAGAGCCTCGATGGCTTCAGGGCTGGTCAGCAGCGAAACGGGAGCCTGCACCGAACCACCCTGTTTCAGAGTTTCCAGCCAGCCGGCAAAGGTGGAAATGCCGCCCTCGTTCAAGCGCGCAACTTTCATTGGACCCCTTTTGGTTGCTGCCACACGGCGGAAAATTTCTCCTTCAACGCCAGCTTCCTCGCGAACCCCGCCACGGCATCTTCCATCCAGCGCATGGCCGCGTCCTCGCCGTCGTCCTTCCCTGGAATATCCGGATCGACTCCGGGCATGAGCGTGGCGAAGCGGAGCCATTTGGAACGCCATTCATTCTCATCATCGGTGTCCCGGTGACCCTCGGAGAGAACATGCGTGAGTATCTGGCGCAAAACGGCGGGATAAACGAGCGAAACGAACAATGGCGATTGCGTGAGCTGTCGCCAGTCTGGCGTCGCAGACTTGTTAACCAGAAGACATGGCTCATCGACCATCTCTACCTGCCACAATTCATCGCCCAGTTCCCTCGGATGAACTGGCAGAATGCTTTCACAGTCCGCGTCCTCGCTCGGCAGCGCCAGCGGAATGCGATCAGCGACGGCGAGCAGAATGTGCTCATCAAGCGCCTGGGTGACCTTGACCCGAAACTTGATGTGTTCAACGGATTCAAACTCGTTCAACTCGCGGTTCGCTGGCGGTTGAAGGTTTGCTACCGTGCCGAACGGAAATCGCATCCACGTTGTCTGACGATACGCCTCAACAAACACGAGCGCTTCTGCGGGTAACTCGTAGTCAATAAGCTTCAGGCTGGCGTCAAAGCTGAACGCGCCGTTCGCTTCCCGCGTTGCGAGCTTTATGTCCGAACGATGAATCTTTATTCGCCCAGTATAGTTAAGTCTTCGGATCATTGATCTCCTCCTTCGCTTTCACATCGACGAACAGATCCCGGTTCTCGTCGAAACCAGACACAGTGACGCTGAAATCTGGCTGAGTGATATTCACTACCAGTCGGTTCTTCTGCCGTTCTGCTGGTTTTGCGCCAACACATTCGATCTTAATTGGAGATTCGTTAATTCTGAAATCAGCAGTGATGTACTTCTTAAGCGGATTACCGCGGCGCCGGTCGTAGGCCACCGAGATGTCCAAGGCGGCTGGTGTTAAGGCATCCGGTTGTCCGCGTGTTACGGTGAACCCTCCAGCGACCTTTGAGAGCGTGAAACGTCGTTTCTTGGGTTCAACCGCTGGTTCGGGATTGATAACCTCACCCTTATTACGCTTACGCCTCTTGGATTTTTCCTTTGGGTCGTTCGATTCAGGCTTCTTGGGAATCGAAAAAATCTCCCGTAACAAATCCTTGTCAGGCTGCTCATCTGATTCGTTCAAGCAGCGAACAAACATCGAGACGCTTTGAGTTACGAAATCGATGTAGGATTTTCCGTAGGTGTATTTGTGTCGAAAGTGCTCGCGGTCTTTTTGCCACTGCGTGTGAGCAGGGTTCTCCGAATCACCTAGAAGTTTGGCGAGCGGCCCGTGATCAATGACGACAATAGATCGAACACCCGCGACCCAGTTTCCGCGAACGTCTGAGATGATGATCCCATCACGAACGAAAAGCGGATTTCCCTCTTCACTCCCGTCGTGCATGAGGAAGATTTTGAAGAACGATTCACGTGCGTCACCTCTCTTTTCGCGGACAGTCAAAGGAACTTTTACAGCCAGTGCTTCGCCGGCTCGGAATTTCTCACGGAGACTCGGTATCAATTCAACCGGAACAAGCGCCGCCTCCCACTTGGGCCGGTCGGGATTCGCGGGCTTGAGAGTTACGAATGCATCATCCGATAGCCCTCGTGCCCATTTGGAGAGCTTCAATACTGGAAGCATCTTGGCTTCGAACTCGGCGCCAAGCTGTTTGCAGATCTCGCCAAGCGAATCGGCTGAGACTTCCAACTCCTTCGTTCCATTTGAGACATCTACAACCAATTCGCCCGCAAGAATGGGGTGAAAGTAGTCTTCAATCACTGCTTGCAGAAGCCCATCAAGGTTGATTGTGTCATCCACCCAAGGCACAACAACCGACAATCCCGGCTCGTTCTTTCGTTTCAGGCCGAAATCTTTTGAAAAGCGGTCAAGTACGCTTTTGTCGTCCTCCGGCAGAACAAACCCCTCTCCATCATCGTTTCCAAAGTCTCCGTCTGGTGTGAAGTATTTCGTTCCGACTGTGTGCGATTTCAATACTGCCTGCCCCATGAGAAAGCGTTTCTTGTCGTCGTTGCGGACCGTCAAAGCCAGAAAAGAGTTGATCTCACTCGAACGCGGGAACACATACTTGCCTACACCCCAGCGCCCACGGTCTTCCTCGCCCTTTCCCGAACGGCCTTCGGTGCGGAAGAAGAAATAGAACGGGTTTTTGTCTCCCGGAATATGCCGCCATTGCTTGATGTCACCGATGAGACCAGTTGTTCCAAAGTCTTCGACCACCAAGAATGGACAAGCATCATGGGCTGACGGAATGTTATCCAAGCCGTTCCCCTTTGCTTCAAAATGCGGCCAGCCAGTTTTGAAGTAACGTTGAACGTCCGTGGCTGCGAGCGCGTGATTCCCCTTCGCTAGATGAAAACGCACACGAACCGGATGGCCATTAATTTTGAGTCCGGCATCAAGAGTGTTTTGAACACTTTCGCGGACCAACGCCTCTGCAACGGACTTGATTGCGTCCGTTGCGAAGAACTCTCCCTGTGTTGGTTGTCGGTCTTTATCTCCCGGACGGAGTTCCCTGAATATCCATTCTGCTGCCATGATTTGTCCCCCCTGTCGAAACCGCTGACTTTGATGTCGCCAACCCTGCTCGCTGCGCCTCCGCGCAGTAAAATTCCTTGTCCGTGAGCTCTCGGGCATCAACCCGCCGCCAGGCTTCGACGCCGATGGCTTCCAGAGCGACGGGCCAGCCGCTGCGGACAAATCTCTTTGCAAGCAGTTCCTCGTAACCGGGCAAGGCAAGCTGGTCGGCACTGATGATTTCCGAGTCACCCCCGTGATCCTGTGCGCTGTCGGGATGAAGGTCGGGAAAGAGAAACAGGAGAGCGCGCCAGCCGCAGAGAAATTCCCTGGTGGACAGGGCGCGGAGCTGCCGCCGGTCGAGGCGGGCGAGGGATTCCAACTGATGCGCGGCTGCGGAACGGGTGGCGGGCAACGGAGCGCCGGTCTCCGACCCGGTGTGTTCCGAATCAATACCGTGTCCACGACGATTCGCCATGTCCTGGAGCGGTGCTGCGAGAAATCGCGTCAACTCCTCGCCCACAGCCTCGGCCACCAGCGGTGGCACGGCGTTGCCGATGATGCGGAACTGATGCGTCCGGGCCACGGGAAACTGAAACCAGTCCGGGAAACTTTGCACGCGCGCGGCCTCGCGCGGCGTGAGCGAACGGTTTTGCGTAGGATGGATGAACATCAGGCCGTCCTTCGCGAGATGCGCCACAATCGTCGAGCAGAGCCGTTCGCGGTGCTGGCGGGTGTAGCGGTCGAGAAACACGCTTCGTTTATAGGGAAACTCCATCTCTTCACCGCGAGCGATGGTTTGGTCGCCGGTTTCACCCTCCAGCATCCGGGCGAAGTCGCGCAGGTCACGCTCGCTGTGGGGGCGGGCGCGGTGCGCGGTGAGCTTGGTAGTGTGATGGACTTCGAGCACCTGTTCGAGGTAGTGTGTGGCTCTTTGGTCGCGCCTTGTAAGATGCTCCGCGCGAAGTTTCAAATCGTAATCGCGTTCTTCTTCGCCCGCTCCTGCGACGAGCGGCGGCAAATCTCCGATGGCATCCCAGAGAGTCGGAGCGGCTGGAGTAGTGCCGGAGGTCGAGTCAGAACACGAACGCGCCGGGTCGGAGACCGGCGCTCTGAAGGCGCGCTTTGCCGGACCCAGTTCGCCGGGGAAATATCCCGGCACATCATTTCGGACGCCGATGACGAGCTGACGGCGGCGTTTCTGCGGCACGCCCAGCTTCCAAGATTCCTCGACTTGGGAATGAACCCGATAGCCAAGTTTGCGCGCCTCGGACTGCACGAGGGTAAAGAACTTGCCCTTGGCGGCACTCTGGATGCCGAGGACGTTCTCCATGACAAACACGCGCGGGCGAAACGCGTTTACATAATCCAAAAAGGAACGGAACAGGTATCGGCGCTTGTCGCGCTTCACACGCGAGCCGTGATTCGCGGCGTCCACTTGACGCACCGTACTAAAGCCCTGACAGGGCGGTCCTCCGACAATCACGTCCACCTGGTTCGTGTGGAGCTTGGCGATCAACTTGTCGGGCGTGAAAGTCGTTAGATCCTTGCTGAGCGCCAGCGTCTCCTTCGGAAAATTCGCTTTGAACGTTGCCACCGCTTCTTCGTTGAAGTCGATGGCGGCGAGAACCTTGAACCCGGCGCGCTGCATTCCGAGGCTGAACCCGCCACAGCCGCAGAACAGATCGATGCACGTGAGTGACGGCACATTACACTGCAGCGAAGAAGGAGAATTAGCGGATGAAACCCGATATGAAGTGGATTCCTCGCGGATGACTCCATCGGAGATCTTTTGCCTCCGGTTCACGCTTCCACCCCCTTGCACAATTCGCCCACGGTGACATGCAGCGCCTTCGCGATGCGAATGACCGTCTTAACGCCGGGATTACGGACGCCGCGCTCGATGCCACTGATGTAGGTGCGATCAAGGTCGGCCTTCTCAGCAAGTTTGTCTTGGGAAAGCCCCCGCTGGTCGCGTATTCGAGCGACATTTTGGCCGAAAGAAACGAGGATCCGATCCTTTGTTGGCATTTTCTGCATGATGTGCAGGACGATGCCATTTCGTCTGTGGACTATCGGCTACAATGTTCGAGCCGAGACCCCCCTTTTGCAAAGTTCCGCGGTGCTGAAGCCGAGAGCCTTGGCGAGTTTCGCAACGTTCTTGATGCCGGGATTCCGCAACCCGCGTTCGATGCCGGAGATGTAGGTGGGATCGAGCCCGGCTTTCTCAGCCAGCTTCTCCTGCGTCAGGTCGCGCGCCTCACGGCGGCGGCGGACGTTTTGCCCGAGGGCGGCAAGGACGGTGTCACGTTTCGGCATGACTGATAGTCCATACGCCGGGCGGGAAAGGTCTATGGACGATCAGCCAGGTTGAAGGTTGGGTCGCCCTTTCGGAGCTTGAGAATCTATATCCTGTTGGTTCTACAAAGATGGCGCACCTACGGTGCTACAAGGGGGATTCATCGAGAGCGCCGTAGGCGCGGCATCTTTGTAGAAAAACCGTCCAAAATGGATCCCCAGCCCCGTAGGGGTGGTACCTTCCGCAGCACACCGGAAGATGTCGCTCCTGACGGAACTTGAGAATTTATATCCCGTTGGTTCTACAAAGATGGCGCACCTACGGCGCTACAAGGGGGGATTCATCGAGAGCGCCGTAGGCGCGGCATCTTTGTAGAAAAACCGTCCCAAATAAATCCCCAGCCCCGTAGGGGCGGCACCTTCCGTATCACACCGGAAGATGTCGCTCCTGACGGAGCTTTAGAATCTCTATCCTGTTGGTTCTACAGAGATGGCGCACCTACGGCGCTAGAAGGGGGGATTCATCGAGAGCGCCGTAGGCGCGGCATCGTTGTAGAAAAACCGTCCCAAATAAATCCCCAGCCCCGTAGGGGCGGCACCTTCCGTATCACACCGGAAGATGTCGCTCCTGACGGAGCTTGAGAATTTATATCCCGTTGGTTCTACAAAGATGGCGCACCTACGGCGCTGCCGACGCTTTCACCGCTCGATGGGTTTGAAGATGTAGCGTTGGTCGTATTCCACCTCAAACTTGTCGAGCAGCGCGGTGTATTCTTCGAGAAACGATTTCCTGGCATGATGCTTCTGCTGGTTCTCGATGTAGCGAATCACCGTGCTGAGTTGCGAACGCGAATAGGAGAACGCACTGAAACCTTCCTGCCACGAAAACCGGCCCGGCACCCAGCGCTTTTCGCTGATGAAACGGGACGAGTTCGCCTTGATGTCTCGCACAAGTTCGGAGAGCGCCGCATCGGGTCGCAGGCCAACAAGCAAGTGCAGATGATCCGGCATGTTGTTTATGGCGATCAGTTTGTGCCTCTGAGCGGATACAATGCCGGTGATGTATTTCTGCAGCTCGTCGTTGTATTCCGGTTTGATGAGATTCTGCCTGCCTTCGACGGCAAACACGACCTGGATGTAGATTTGGGAGTAGGTGTTGGCCATGCGCAGAGGATGCCGCTCCTGACGGAGCTTGAAAATCTCTATCCTGTTGGTTCTACAAAGATGGCGCACCTACGGTACTACACGCGGCCTTGGTCGTGGCGGACGAGGTATTTCACGTTTTCCAGCACGAAGGCGGGCGGCTGGTGGTGATCGATGGAACAGTGGCGGGAGCGTAGCGCGGCCGTCCCGGCTGCGGGCGCGCGGGGCGTCCCGCCCCGTTGGCCTCGCGACGAGACGTCGCCGGAACTCGCAGGCGGGGACGCCTGCGCTACCTCGCGGAGTGCCCCATCTGGGAAACACACCGTAGGGGCGGAGGGCGTTCGCCATTCGGTGGCCGGTTTCCAAATTCGTGTCGATTCGTGACCATTGGTGGTTTGGACCTCTGCCGATGGTTAACGGAACGCGCGGAAACGGAGTTCGGCGTTCCGGGTTGATCTGGGCTCAACGGAGTTTCGCCCCATCGATGGTTGGGCTTCGGGCGCAGGGAAGTTGTCACAGTTCGAGACAGGCGGGAACGGGATTGGACGGGATCTGCCTATTCCCGCGACGCTGCGGCTCGCGAAGGTTCGCGAAATCAACACTGCAGGCGCTGGCATGGTGGTTGCATCACCGTCCGCAGCCAAGGTTGGCGCAAATGTCCCCAGGAGGTGGGTTCACACGAACGACAGATCAATCATCAAGAACAGCACAGGATCATTATGAACAAACAGCAGTCAGCGAAGTTGAATGCGTATCTGGCGGTGCAGACGTTGCTCACAGCGAACGAGGAGAAGGTGGGCACCTTGCCCGCGCTCGATGAGGCGGCGGATGCCCTTACGGAATTCATCACCGACATCAACGCACTCGCGCAGGTGCAATCCTCCGCCAACGGCGCGGCGGAGGCGAAGGCCAGCGCGCTCACGGACCTCGGCGACGCGGTGTATGAACTCGCCGGTGCGGTGGTGTCCTTCGCCGAGGCGGGCGCGGACTTCACGCTGGCCGGGCGCGTGCGGTTCTCGCGCAGCGGCGTGGTCGCCGGGAGCAGCAATGCGATCGTGGCGCGGTGTCAGGACGTCATCGACACGGCAACGGAGAATCTCGCCTCGCTCGCGGAGCATGGCGTGACCCAGGCGAAGCTGACGGCAGCGAAACAAAAGTTGAAGGCGTATGACACGGTGCGTGGGCTGCCGCGCCAGACGCGAGCGGCGTCCGCCGCGGCGACGCGTCAGCTGGAGGAAACGTTCCCGAAAGTGGAACGGCTGCTGAGCCAGCGTGTGGACAAATTGATCTGGCAGTTCCGCGCGTCGGATGCGGATTTCTACCAGCGTTACCAGGTGGCGCGCTCAGTCGTCAGCGGAGCGACCGCGACCAGCTCCACGGCAGAGCCGGTGATCGCAGTGCCGAAGGCGGCGTAGCAGATCGAGTTTTGACGAAAGAGCGGCAGGCAGTGATGCCTGCCGCTTTTTATTTCCGCTGCAGGGAGGGAACAAAGCCTTCGCGCGTCGGCAGTGACGGGGGGAAACTACGCCAACAACTTGTGGATGATGTCGCCGTGGACATCGGTGAGGCGGAAGTCGCGGCCTTGGAACTTGAAGGTGAGCTTCTCGTGGTGGATGCCCAGCAGGTGAAGGATCGTCGCGTGGATGTCGTGAACGTGACAGCGATCCTCGACGGGATTGAAGCCCAGTTCATCCGTCTGCCCAATGATGCCGCCGCGTTTCACGCCGCCGCCGGCGAACCACATGGTGAAGGCGTCGATGTGATGGTTGCGACCGGTGGTGTCGCGGTTCTCGCCCATGGGAGTGCGTCCGAATTCTCCGCCCCAGATGACCAGCGTGTCATCGAGAAGTCCGCGTGCTTTCAGATCGTGAACGAGTGCGGCCTGGCCTTGATCCACGTCGCGACAGACCTTCTCGAAATCGTTCTCCAGATTCTCGCCGGGACCGCCGTGGCTGTCCCAGTTCGTGTGATAGAGCTGGACGAAACGCGTGCCGCGCTCGATCAGGCGCCGCGCGAGCAGACAGTTGCGGGCGAAGGACGGCTTATCCTTGTCCACGCCGTAGAGCTTCAGCGTCGCCTCGGATTCGCCGGATAAATCGATGAGCTCTGGCGCGCTCGATTGCATGCGATACGCCATCTCGTAGGCGGAGATGCGCGTGGAGATTTCCTGGTCGCCGGTTTCGACGAGACGTTTGAGATTCAAATCGCGTACGGTGTCGATGCACTGGCGCTGGCGTGCGGCGGAGATTCCTTTTGGACTGGAAATGTTCAGGATCGGATCCCCGGTGCTGCGAAGAGGCACGCCTTGAAACGAGGTGGGCAGAAAGCCGCTGGCCCAATTCACGGCGCCGCCGCGTGGACCGCGCGGACCGCTCTGGAGGACGACGAAGCCGGGAAGATCCGACGATTCACTGCCCAGACCGTAGGTTACCCATGAGCCCATGCTCGGACGTCCGAACTGGCCGGAGCCAGTGTTCATGAACAGCTTCGCGGGAGCGTGGTTGAACAAACTGGCAGCGCAGGTGGTGACGAACGTGGCGTCATCGACGATGCCTGCCGTGTGCGGGAAGAGATTCGAAACCCACCGGCCAGATTGCCCGTGTTGTTTGAACTGACGTCGCGTGCCGAGCAGTTTGGTGCCGTGGCTGCTGTCCATGAACGCGAAACGTTTTCCCTCGATGTACGACTGCGGAATGGGCTGGCCGTTGAGTTCGACGAGCCGCGGTTTGTAGTCGAACAACTCCAGTTGCGAGGGGCCGCCGGCCATGAAGAGGTAGATGATGCTCTTCGCGCGCGGCGTGAACATGGGCTGGCGGGGCGCCATCGGATTGTCCGAGTGCAACGTGGGCGCGGCCATGTTGCGGGAAGGATTCAGGAGCGAGCCCAGCGCGACGGACCCAAGGCCGAGCGCGCAGCGGCTGAAGAAGTGTCTTCGCGTCAGGTGCTGAAGAATGGGCGCCTCGTCGTGGGGATTCATTCGCGAGTGATGGTTTCGTCGAGGTTCAATAACACGCGGGCGACCGTAGTCCAGGCGTCTGCGGCGTTGGCGCGTTCGGATTCCAGCAGGGCGAGAAGGCTCCGACGTTCCGCCGCCGAAGGCTTGCGCGCGACGCACAGTTGAAAAGCGTGGTCGATGCGCGCTGCGTCCGTGTGCAGGGCAGAGCCTTCAATCCGGCGGCCGAGTGCCTGAGCGAACTCGAAGAACGCCTCGTCGTTGAGAAGCGTGAGCGCTTGCAGGGGAGTGTTTGAGCGGATGCGCCGGGTGCAGGCGCTGAAGCCATCGGCGCTGTCGAAGACGGTGAGCGTGGGATGCGGCGTGGCGCGCCAGAAGAACGTGTACATCCCGCGGCGATGGCGATCGGGACCGGTGCTAGCCTTCCATTCGCGTCGGGACTGGCCGAGGTTCATGACGCCATCGGGCTGCGGCGGAAAGACGCCTGGGCCGCCCACCTTCGGATTCAGCAAGCCGCTGGCGGAGAGGGCGACATCGCGAACGATCTCGGCATCGAGGCGAAGTCGGCTTTGGCGGGCGAGCAGCTTGTTGTTGGGATCCAATTGGGCGAGATCGGACCGAACTTTGGAAGACTGACGGTAGGTCGCCGAGGTGACGATGAGCCGATGGAGATGCTTCAACGACCAGGCGAGAGGTGAATTGGCGCTTCGCGAATTCTCTTGTCCGCCCTCACCCCGGCCCTCTCCCCCAGGAGAGGGAGGAGAGCTGGTGCTGGTTGGTTGCATGAACTCGCACGCCAGCCAGTCCAGCAGTTCGGGGTGCGAGGGCTGGGAACCTTGAGTGCCGAAGTCGTTCTCAGTTTCGACGAGGCCGCGGCCAAAGTATTGTTGCCAGACGCGATTCACGATGACGCGGGCCAGGAGTGGATTGCGTTGATCAACCAGCCATCGCGCGAGGTCGGCCCGGGTGGCGTTGGTGCCGCCGTTGAACGGATGGAGAATGGCGGGAACGTCCGGAAGAACTTTCGCCGCGGGCCGGGTGAAGTCGCCTTTGGTGAAGATTCGCGTTTCGCGCGGCTGGGGCAACTCGCGCATGACGAGCGTGGTGACGGGCTTGGGCTGGTTCTTCTCCAGTTGGGTGAGCTTCGCGGCGCGTTGCTTGAAGTTCGGATCTTCGGGCTTGAACGCGGCGTACGTCGCGCGCTTCTGGCGGACGGTTCGTTCGGCAAAGGGTTTGTCGATCGCCTTGCGAACATCGCCTTTCAGTTTCGACCGCGCTTCGGCGTTCAAGGATTGTTCCCAGCGCGCGAGTTCGCTGCCCTTGGTGTTCAGATAGCGCTCCAATTCAGCTTCCGCTTCGGCGAGTTCAGCCGGAGTGCTGGCGGTAGGTTCCAATTCGCCGGGCACTTCAAGCATTCCGTCGGGCGCGCCTTTGCCGTGACCGTCCTCGATCGTTGAGTTGAAGAAGGCGTAGAACTGGTAGTACTCGCGCTGCGTGAACGGATCGAACTTGTGATCGTGACATTGCGCGCAGGCGAAGGTGACGCCGAGCCAGACCGTGGCGGTGGTGTTCACGCGGTCCATCACCGATTCCACACGGAACTGTTCCGGATCAATGCCGCCCTCCTGATTGATCTGCGTGTTGCGATGAAAGCCGGTGGCGATGAGTGGGTCGAGTTTCGAAACGTTGGGCGGAAGCGAGTTGGTGGCGATGAGGTCGCCGGCGAGCTGCCAGACCGTGAATTGATCGAACGGCATGTCGCGGTTCAGCGCCTGAATCACCCAGTCGCGATACTTCCAAATCGATCGCGGGGCATCGATGCTGTAGCCGTTGGAGTCCGCGTAGCGCGCGGCATCCAGCCACCAGCGAGCCCAGCGCTCCCCGTGATGAGGTGAGGCGAGGAGCTTCTCGACGATCCGCTCGTAGGCGTCGGGTGCGCGATCCTTCACGAAGCGATCCACCTCTTCGGGAGTCGGCGGAAGTCCGGTGAGGTCGAGGCTGACCCGGCGGAGAAGCGTGGCGCGATCGGCCTCCGGCGAAGGACGAATCTTCTCGTGCGCGAGACGCTCGCGAATGAAAGCGTCGATGGGATGAAGCTTGGGCTTGGAGGAGCTGGCCGCCGGAACGTTCGGTCGGACCGGAGCCTTGAAAGACCAGTGAACATTTCGATCCGACTCTTCATCGGCGGGTGCTTCCGCGCCCGCATCGATCCAACGAGCAAGAGCAGCGATGGCTGGTTCAGATAGCGGCGCCTTCTTGTAAGGCATCCGGGAGATGCTGTCGTGATCCCCGCGCACGGCTTGCATCAGGAGGCTCTGCGCGCTCGCGCCGGGTTTAAAGGCGGGACCGTGTTCGCCACCTTTCAGCGCTGCCGGGACGGTGTCGAGCCGAAGTCCGCCCTTCTGCTGCGACGCGCCGTGGCAACGGTAACAATGCTCGGCAAGCACGGGCTTCACCTGCCGCAAATAGTCGTTGGCGGCGCCGCGAGCCGAATTGGCGGCGGTGAACGCAAGGACCAGGATTGCAACGGCGGCATTCATTTGCGGTGACCAAGGAATGATGATGTAGCCAGTGGTCCGTCGCCAGTCTGGAGTTGACGGGGATTTCGGTTGGAGTGAACGCGGGCGCGATCACGGAAGGTTTGCTCGGCATGGTCCACAATGCTGAAACGATCTTTCACCGCCTGGACGTTCGCACTGAAGGCGAATGGAGGAAGCCGGTAGCTTGTTAACGGGCGATCCAACCGCCGCCGAGAACGAGGTCGTCTTGATAGAAGACGCAGGCTTGTCCCGGAGTGATGGCGCGTTGTGGTGTGTGCAACTTCACTGTTGCCTCGCCGTTGGGCAATGGAGAGATTGTCGCGGGTGTGCCGGGATGGTTGTAGCGGATCTTCGCCGTAGCCTCGATGCTCGATGGCGGTGTTTCCCACGGAATCCAGTTGCAGCGCTGCACGGTGAAGGTGTCGCGATCGAGCGCGGAATCATCGCCTACCACGACGCGGTTGTTCTTCGCATCGAGTTCGATGACGTAGATGGGCTTCGGCGAGGAGATGCCGAGTCCCTTGCGCTGGCCGATGGTGTAGAACTCGATGCCGTCGTGCTTGCCGAGGACGCGTCCGTGAACGTCCACCACGTCGCCCTGGTGTTTGTGAACGAGATTCGATTGCTGGAGAAACTTCCCGTAGTCCTTGTCCGGCACGAAACAGATTTCCATGCTCTCTTCCTTGTCCGCGGTCTTGAGCTCGCATTCGCGGGCGATCTCGCGGGTGTCGCTTTTGGTCAGTTCGCCCAGCGGGAAGATTGTGCGCGCGAGCTGGTCCTGCTTCAGCGTGAAGAGAAAGTAGCTTTGGTCCTTGCGCGGATCGCGTCCGCGTTTGAGCAGGTAGCGGGTTCCGTCCGCGCTCGGTTCCACGCGGGCGAAATGGCCGGTGGCGATTTTTTCCGCGCCGAGTTTGTGCGCTCGACTGATCAGCGTGCCGAACTTCAAGCGGTCGTTGCACATCACGCAGGGATTCGGCGTGCGGCCGGCGCGGTATTCTTCAGCGAAGTAGTTGATGACGTGTTTCTGAAACTCCTCGGCCTCGTCCACGAGGTAGTAGGGGATGTTCAGTTTGTGGGAGACCGATCGGGCATCGGTCACAGCCTGCGGGCCGCAGCACTTGTCCTCGGCACGATTGACACAGTCCTGCGGCCACAGCTTGAGCGTAATGCCAATGACGTCGTAGCCCTGTTCCACCAGCAAGGCTGCCGCCGCCGAGGAATCGACTCCTCCGCTCATTCCCACGACCACGCGCGTCTTTCGTGTTTCCGACATTGTGCCAGAGATTAGGTGGGCATCCTCAGAGTGTAAAGGCGGCGGCGCTGGCGATTTTGCGGAGTCGTATAAACCGGCCGTGGAATTGTAGATGATCGATATGAACGTGGATGGTTGAGTGCAGCTCGTTGATTCGGTTGCGTGGGTGGCGGTGAGAATGGCAGATGCCCGGTAGTCAGCGCTGGAGGAATTTACCCAACGCAAATGGAGGTGGGGTAACTGGCGGAAACGCCACGCAGGAGCATATTCGTCCGAGCGACGCGTGCTCCTGCTTACGATTTCTCCCTGCGCCGGCAAACTACCGGGGACGGGAGTTGCCGGAGCTGCTGGATAGCTGTTGACCATTCGGTATGCAGCTTCTCCGCGGCTAGAGTGTGTGAATCGCCGTTGCTGGAGTGAAGGAATTGTCAGCGGAAATCGCGATACATCTGACTTAGCGACACCGCGAGGGAATGGAGAAACTTCGCCGAGATGGACGGGTGGTTCGCGGTCAGGCGTTCCAGGCTGGTCGCGGACAATTTCAATAGCTGAGTGTCGGCCAGCGCCTCAACGCTCGCGAGGCGCGGGGTATGATGGAACAAAGCGATGTCGCCGAAGGCTTCGCCGGTGTCCAAGACTTTCAGGGTGACCGATTCGCCGCGTTTCCGCGTGAAGACGCGCACCTTTCCCTCGACGATGAGATACATGCAGTCCCCGGTATCGCCTTCCTCGAAGAGGACAGAGCCTTGAGCGCATTCGACGGGCTCCAACAGTTCCAGCAGAGTCAATTTTTCCGCTGGTTGAAGACGGGCAAGGCACTTAACAGACGCCAACTGTTCGGCTGAGATCGAGAGAGTGTTCATAGGAATTTTCTGACTGATTGGCGATCAGGTTATCAATCTGCGGATGGGCTGGCCAGAGGATACCTTCGTGTTGACCATGAACATTTGGTCATGCGCCCAAGCGGTCATTTGCGGAAGCGACCTCGTGAGAATGGATGGCGAACAACGGGTAGTCTTCCCAATTCGATCTACGAAGAGAAAGACTCGGGTGACTCGCTGCTACTCCTATACTTCCAGCACCTTCTCGAACTTCGTGATGTTCCGGATGCCGTTCCGGTTGATCTGCGCCATGTCCTCGAGTCGTACACCCCCGCCAAGATCCCAGTAATACAATCCGGGTTCCATGGTGACGACCTGATTGGTTTTCAGCGTGTCCGTGGAGTTGGGTCCCATGCCCGGGGATTCATGGATCTCCAGTCCCACGCCATGTCCGGTGCCGTGGAAGAAACCCTGCATGCGACCGTTGATCTTCCCCGTCTTGTAACCTTCGCGATCGAAGAACTCGCGAATCTTCAGGTGGACATCGCGTCCCGATGCGCCGTGTCGGATGTTCTCGAACCCAATCTCCTGCGCGCGTTCAATCGTGTGGTAGAGCTTGCGGATGGCCTCGGTGGCGCGGCCGCGCACCACGGTTCGGGTGATGTCTCCGAAGTAACCGGTCTTTTGCGAGCGCGGGAAGACGTCGAGAATGATCGGCTCGTTGGCGCGCAGCGGACCAAATCCGCGCTCGTGTGGATCACAACCCTGGCGACCGCCCGCCACGATGGTGTTGGCCGGCAATCCTCCGGACTGCACGATCGCCGTATCGATGATGGCCCGAAGCTTTTCAGCGGTGAGAGGATTGTTCCGGTAGATGAGGCGGCGCTTGCGATCGATCTTCGACGACTTCAACGCCTGAATGCCTTCGGCCAGGCCGACCTCAGCCATCATCAAGGCCGCGCTGATCTTCTTCACTTCGGCGGCGGATTTGATCGCGCGCTCGGGGAAGCAGCGTTCCTCGACGGACTTCACTTTGACTCCGAGATCCTTCAGCGCACAGGCCAGTCCAAAGGGAAACGAAGGTGGAACGAGAGCCTTGGTAATGCCTTTGGTTCGGAACAAAAGCTTGATGACCTGCGCGAGATTGACTTTCTTCGTGCCGGTTTCCCGAAGCTTGCGCTGCAACTGGCTCAGGGCAATGACCCGGCAATGAGGGGCTTCCCGGCGGGCGCGGTCGATCTCCAGATCGCTGACTACAATGTGCGGCTGTCCTTTGATGCGAAGGTAGATGAACGGGTCCGGCACGAACATGCCCACGGCATAGAGCATGTCGGCGCAGTGTTCACTGTCCGCCACCATCAATAGATTCTCGCGCTTCATCAGAAGAAGAGTTGTCTGGAACCACTGCAAAACATCCCTACACGCCAAACAGCCGGTCGCCGGCGTCACCCAGACCCGGCACGATGTAGCCTTTGGCGTTGAGCTTCTCGTCGATCGCGGCCGTGAATATCGGCAACTGCGGGGAATGTTCGTGGACGTGAGCGATGCCTTCCGGCGCCGCCACCAGGCTGACCAGCCGCACCCGCTGCGCACCGCGTTCATCCAGCAATTTCAACGCGGCCACAGCGCTGCCCCCAGTGGCCAGCATGGGATCGATGAGGATGATTTCAAACGAGCTCAAATCCGCTGGCAAGCTTTTATGATACACGCTGGCTTCGAGCGTTTCCTCGTGACGCTTCAACCCCACGAAGCCTACGCGCGCGTGGGGAATCAGCTGGAGGATGGAAGGCAACATTCCCAGCCCGGCACGGAGAACGGGCACCAGGATCACTTCGCGCTTCAATTGCGCACCGCGGGTTTTGGTCAGCGGCGTCTTCACGGACACCGACTTGGTCTGAAACGATCGCGTGGCTTCGTAGACCATCAGGCTGGCGACCTCGGCTAGGCCGCGACGAAACGCTTCCGGCTCAGTTCGGGCGTCGCGAAGTTTGGTGAGGTTGTGCTGCACCAACGGGTGCGCAATGACGGTGACGCAGTTCACGTTAGCGGGCGAAGGAAGGGGCGAGGAAGTAAAGGCCGGAGCTGAGTTTCGGAAGGTCGAAGCCCAAGTCCACCTTGATGCTCTTGGTTTGCGACTTGCCGAAGAGGCTGAACAAGCTGCCGAGATTGAACGGCACCTGGTAGGTGATCAAATCGGCGTCCTCGATTCCCGCCAGCTTTTCAGTGCGACGGATCGCAGCCCGCCAGTTCCCGAGTTCATCCACGAAGCCGTGTTCGAGCGCCTCCTTGCCGGAGAGAATCCGCCCATCGGCCAGTGCAGTCCAGTTCGTGGCGAGCGCGCGTCCGGTCTCGCCCTCCGCATTGAGCTGGTTGCGGTTGCTGGAAAACTTGCGGCCATCCGCGATCACCGTCTTAAACTTCTCGAACGTCTCGTTCACCATCTTGTTCACCATCGCGGTTTCTTCGAGGATCTCCTCCTTCTCCGACGGAGACGCGTTCTCGATATCTTTCTCGCCGCTGAGCATGTCCTTAAACTTGCCGCTCTTGTAGACCATCGGTTTCATGCCCACCTTGTTCATCAAGCCGCGGTAATTGTAGGTGTGCATGATCACGCCAATGCTCCCGGTGATGGTCAGTTCGTTGGCGATAATCCAGCGACAGGGCGCGGAGACATAGTAACCGCCGGATGCGGCAAGGTTCCCCATGCTCGCGATCACCGGCTTGTTGTGCTCGTTCTGGAATTTCATGATGGCGTTGTAAATGTCGTCCGATGCGAGGACTTCGCCGCCCGGGGAATTTACCTTCAAGAGCACGGCCTTCACCTGGTCGTCCTCGCCAGCAAGTTTCAGCTGATCCTCGACCAACTCCGCCATGCTGTATCCGTTGCCATCGAAACTCGCGCTGCTAATGATGCCTTCAATCGGGATCACGGCGATCTTGTCGCTCGACGCGTTGTTTTCGAGTGAGACTTCAAGTAGATGCGGCGAGCCGCCCATGCCTTCCGCGCTGGCAATCGACTCCATCACGGTGCCCACCATCTTGCTGATCAGCGTGAACGCGAGAATGATCGCCAGCACGATGGTCGCGATGATCCAGCCGCGCCCGGCCGGTTTGCGCTCAAGAATGATCGGCGCCGGGTTGACCGCTGGACGCGGTGGCAGCGGTGGAGGTGGCGGCGGCGTCGCGGGTGAGGCGGGCGGATTCGGCGGGGGAACATCGTTTTCCATAACGCGCCGAAGCTACTGCATGGGGTTCAAAACGGGCAAGCGCCTTTGCGGCCGCTCAGCGCCACTGGTTCCACCACGTTTCGAACGATTCCCGAGGGCGAACTTCAGTCACGCTCTTGCCGTCGTGCCAGAGAACGGCGGCGAGGCCGTGCGAGAAGCGTGTTTCCCACGGGAGGTGATACGCGCCGGCTTCCATCCAGACGATCCGGTCGCCGACACGCAGGCTGCCGGGCAGGGGAAGGCGGACGAGTTGATCGAAGGCCATGCAAGTCGGGCCGTGAATCGCGGTGAGCGCGGTGGGTCCGCGACGGTCGGGGAGCGTGAAGATGTCGTGCAGTTCCCAGTTCGAGATCAGCGCGTTCATCGTGCGGCCGCTGTCGCAGATCAACGTCCGGACGTTGCCGCGTTCCTTGATGTCGAGGATCGAGATGACAAGCACGCCCGAACGCGCGCTCATCCAGCGGCCGTTCTCGAGCCAGATTTCCTCGGCGCCCGGGAACAGTTTCAGGGTGCGTTCGTAAACGCCGACCATGTCCGCGAGCTTGAACTGTCCGTTGACGGGCTTGTTGCCGCGCGTGCGGACATTCTCCGGCGGAAAGCCTCCGCCGAAATCCACGAAGCGCGGACTGAAGTCTGCCTCACGGCAAGTGGCGACCACTTCGCTGACGGCGCGCTCGTAGATGTGGGCCGAAGCCACATTCGTGCGGAGATGGAAATGCGCGGTCTCGAGCCGGACTTTCGCGCGGCGGAGCAGGCGAATGACCGTCAAGGCTTCAGCCGGCGTGAGTCCGAACTGCGTGGCGAATTCCGGCTTCTCGGGATCAAACTCTTCGCTGGTGAGGAAGCGAATGCCGCAACGCCAGTTGAGTTCCTTCGCCAGCGGCGCGAGGGCGCGAGCTTCGTTGACGGAATCGAAATTCACATTCAGCCCGGCGACGGCGTGCTTGGGCAGCCAGCGATGCTTTGCAGGACCGTTGATCAGGATGCGCTCCGGCGCGAAGCCCTCGGCGCGCGCGGCGAGGAACTCAAACTCACTGACGACCTCGATGTCGCGGTCCTGATTGCGCCACCACTGGATGAGCGGACGCAACGGCTGGGTTTTGAATGAAAGCCAGTGACGGACGGGCAGGTTGCCGAAATATTGCTCAAGTTTCGCGAGTGCTTCCTGAATCGGGACGACCGAGAACAGGTAGAACGGCGTGGCTTGTGTTCGGACGGAGCGCAGCAACGCGCGCCAGAAATCCTGGGAGGCGTTGGGTGACGCCTGTGGGTTCACAGCCCGATAACCTTCATCACCGCTTCCTTGGTCGCGGGAACGACGGTCGGCGAAAAGCCGGCGGCGCTGATGGCCGTGTCGGGATCCTTCAAGCCGTGCCCGGTCATTGTCGCAGTGATCAAGCTGCCTTCAGGAATTAGACCGGCCTGGACGGCCTTGATCAATCCGGCGAGCGGCGCCGCGCACGCGGGTTCCACGAAGACGCCCTCAGTGCGGGCGATCATCTTGTAAGCGGCGAGGATCTCCTCGTCAGTCACCTTGCCGATGTGGCCTTCCGATTCCTTCACGGCGTCGGTCGCGCCCTGCCAGCTGGCCGGGTTGCCGATGCGAATCGCGGTGGCGACGGTCTGTGGATTCTCGATGGGATGTCCATCGACGATCGGCGCGGCGCCGGCGGCTTGGAAGCCGAACATCTTCGGCAGCGTGTCGGACTTCTCGGCAGCGTGATACTCCTTGTAGCCGCGCCAGTAGGCCGTGATGTTGCCGGCGTTTCCGACGGGGAGGAAATGAAAGTCCGGCGCGTCGCCAAGCGCGTCGCAAATCTCGAACGCCGCCGTCTTCTGCCCTTCAATGCGCACCGGGTTCACGCTGTTGACGACTTCCACTTTGCCGGTTTCGCCGAGCTCGCGAACGATGCGCAGCGCTTCGTCGAAGTTGCCCTCGATGGAAATGGTGGTCGCGCCGTACATGAGCGCCTGCGCGAGCTTGCCCTGGGCAATTTTGCCATGCGGGAGCAGCACCACGCATTTCATCTTCGCGCGCGCGGCGTAGGCGGCGGCGCTGGCGGAGGTGTTGCCGGTGCTGGCGCAGATGACGACTTCGGCGCCGCGTTCCTTGGCCTTCGAAACGGCCATGGTCATGCCGCGATCCTTGAACGAGCACGTCGGATTCAGCGCCTCGTATTTGAGGAAGAGCTGGAACTTGCCGCCGATGGCTTCAACGAAGTTCGGCGCGGGAATCAGCGGCGTGTTGCCTTCGAGCAGCGTGACGATGGGCGTCTCCGCGGTGACAGGAAGATATTCGGCGTAGCGGCGAATCACGCCGGGCCAGGGGGAGCTTGTTGCGTTCATTCGAAATTTTCCACGCGAACCATCACCGGCGCCGCTTTGACGACGTTGAGTTTCGCAATCTTGGCCAGCGCCTTCGACATCGCGGCGTTGGTCGCGTCATGGGTCATGAGAATCAGCGGCACGCTGTCGCCATCGCGATTCTCTGGTTGGACGACGGACGAAATACCAATCTTCGCCTCGGCCAGAATCGCCGCGATCTTGGCGAGGGTGCCAGGGCGGTCAACAACACTCAGGCGCAGATAATAGCGGCAGCACACTTCTGCAATCGGCGATACATCGCCATCGCGTTCGTGTGGGACGAAAGGAGGAATGCGACTGCGAGTGCCGCACTTCAAGTCGAGCGCGGCGTCCGCGAGATCGCTGAGCACGGCGCTGGCGGTGGCGTCCTGGCCGGCGCCGCGTCCGTAGTAAAGCGTGTCGCCGACAACGTCGCCGCGGACGTAGACGGCATTGAAGACTCCGTTGACGCTGGCGAGAACGTGCGAGTTCGGGACGAGTGAAGGATAAACGGAGACCTGAATGCTCGGTGCGGAGCCTGCGCGTTTCACGATGCCGAGGAGTTTGATCGTGTAACCGAGATGCGAGGCGATGGCGATGTCCTGCGCGCTGACACCGCGGATGCCTTCGACGTAAATCTTCTTCGGATTCACCCAAAACCCGTGCGCGAGCGACGCGAGAATCCCGATTTTGTGAGCGGCGTCATGGCCGTCGATGTCGAGGTCCGGCGGCGTCTCGGCATAACCAAGTCGCTGGGCGTCCGCGAGCACATCCGCAAAGTCCGCGCCTTCCTGCTTCATGCGCGTGAGGATATAATTGCAGGTGCCGTTGACGATTCCGTACAGGCGGGTGATGCGGTTACCGATCAAGCCTTCACGCAGGACTTTGATGATCGGAATACCACCGGCGACGCTCGCCTCGTAGTAAAGATTCGTGCCATGACGTTGCGCGGCCTCGAAGAGTTCCTCGCCGTGCGCGGAGAGCAGGGCTTTGTTGGCGGTGACCACCGGCTTGCCAAGCCGAAGCGCCGCGAGCACCACTTGCCGCGCGATGGTGGTGCCGCCCATCAATTCGACGACGAGGTCGACCTTGGGATTATTGACGACGGCGGCCCAATCAGTGGTGAGGATGCTGCGGGGAATTGCGACGGCGCGTTTTTTCTTCAGATCGCGCACCGCCATGCCCACCACGCGCAGGCCGATGCCCAGGCGTGAGGCCATCAGGGCGCCATTGCGACCGACGGCTTGATAAACGCCGCCGCCGACCGTGCCGCCACCGATGATTCCCAAGTTCACTTGCCGCATAAATGAGCGCGTAGATTGCCGACAATCAGCTTTAACGACAATTTCTTTTTGGAAGTTGAACGGCGGCGGAAGAACGCAACGATCACCGCAGGCAGTCGACATGCAGACTGCCTGAACTGGCAATCAACCTCACAGCGCTCGGCACATTCGCGGGCCGTTTTGTTTTGCGCTCAGCGGGCGGTGTCAGCCATCGGAGCGGCTTTCTGACGGCGTGCCATCAATTCCTTCCACGTTGTGAGAACGATTCCTTTTTGCTGAATCAAAGTCTTCACCCGGGGATCGGTCAGGGCTTTCAGATCGCCGAACCGCGATTCGCTGGAGCCGGTGATGATGGGGAAGTCTTCAGTGGGCCGCGACGCATGGAACAGGATCTCGGTGACGCCCGGTTTCAAATCCTTGAGCAGCGCCAGCAACCGTTCTGGCTTTTCGTCGGCCTTCCAGCCGTAGGAACCAGTGTGCAGATCGTCCAGCACCGGGAGGCCGGAGTTCCAAATCTTCGGAATCCAGGCGCCCAGCTTTTTCAGGCCGTCACCGTTCTCCTGTTTGGCATACGTGGCGTGGCCGCCGATGGCGAGAATGGGAATCTTGAACTCGATTCCGACCTTCGCGAAGCGTTCGAAGTAGTCGGCCCGCGCGAACAACGTTCCCATGTGGGAATCGAGATGTGTGATCGGAAGGCCCATGGTTTGCGCTCGATCGATCTGCGCGCGAATCTCGATTTCAATTTCGTCCGCAGTGCCTTTGGCGATGACGCCAGCGACATTGCGCCAGAGGCAGCCTTCCGGGTCGACTAGTCCGGGCACGCGCGACTTGCCGGCGACTGGCCCCCAGCGATAGGGCGCCCATTCCGAGGTCAGCGTGAGATGCAGGCCGCTGTCGATCTCCGGATGTTTCTTCAGGTAGTGCCCGATATCTGGCACCCAAGGGCAGGGCATCATGACGGCCCACGAGGTGGCGACGCCTTGCTCCACGGATTCGATGGCGCCGAGATTCGACGGACGCGACATGCCGACGTCGTCCACGTGAAGAATGACGACGACTTGACCTGCCTTCCAGCCGAGGCGTTCCGCAAAGGTGGGGTTTTCCTCCGCGGCATGGATGGAAGTAGTGACTGCGAAGAGACACGCGAGGTGGCGCAGGAGACTGAAGATTAAAAGGCGGTTCATGCGATGAATGGATTGATGGGCGAATCAAACTCCACTTCAGCGCCGGTCGTCCAGTCCTAGCTGGTGGCTGCGATCGCCGAGAGCAAACTGGAGCTGATCGTTCTCGCTTAACGCGCGCGCATCGTAGCCAAGGTCGCGGAGGGTTTGCGCAAACTCCGAAGCGAATCCGTGCACGGTGAACACCTGCTTGGGATTCACGCGGCGGACGAATTCGATCAGCTCAGGATGATCCGCGTGGTCGCTCAGTGGGAACGCAGCTTCGGCCTGGTACCGGAAGCGACAGTTGCGATCCATGGCCCAGCCGGTGATGACGGCGATGCGGGCGTTGCCCACGATTCGTGGGCGCACGGTCTTGAGTCCGTTCGAGGGACAGATGACAACCTTTCGTTCGATGGCGTCGTCCGTCAGCAGTTCGTGGGCGGGAAATTCCCAGCCCAGTTCCTGGTAGGTTCGTGTCATTTGCTGGACGGTGCGGTGGACGACGATGGGCAGATTCGCATCGCTCAACGTTCGAAGCAGCTCCTGCGCGCGTCCGAGGGAATAACCGAGCAACACCGCGGTGTCACCCGCGGCGAGCGTCTCGCGGCAGAATTGCACGATGTCGCGCCGCGTTTCGGTGGACGGCGGAAACGAATACTGCGGCCGGCCGAAGGTGGTTTCCATGATCAACCAGTCGCAGTCGTGCGCGAGCGTGGGATCACAGACTTCCGCGGACAGTCCGGGCCGGAGTTTGAAGTCTCCGGTGTAGAGCAGGGAACCGGCGTGCCATTTCACGAGGGACATGGCGCTGCCAAGAATGTGACCGGCGGGCAGCAGGGTAATCTCGTAACGCGATCTTGGTTCGTCGAAGGCGCGCGTTTCACCGAACGGCAGGATGTGTTCGACGCGTTTGCCGCCGAGGCGGGTTTGCATCAGGCGCCGCGTGGCTTCGGTGGCGATGATTTCGCGGTGCGAGGCGGTGTGATCGGAATGGGCGTGGCTGACGAAGACGCGTTCGCCGTGAGGACGGGCTTCGTGGGCATCCAGCCAGAGCGCGAGTTCGGGAAGATGAATCGCGCCGCGGACGTAGGCGAACGGCAGGGACGACACGCGGAGAGTGTGGAGACGCGCACTACGGAATGCAAACGCGGCTAGTTCGCCGGTGGTGGCGAGAAGCCGAACTCCTTCACGAAATCTCCAGCAGGTGCCTCAATGCGCACCGTCTTTTGCGTGAAGGGATCTTTGTAGCCGAGAAAGATGGAGCGCAGGCCGAGACTGGCCCGGTCGCGCGCGGCGGCCCTGGCGCCCGGACCGTAGAGATCGTCGCCGACGACCGGGTGACCGGTGGCGAGCAGGTGAACGCGAATCTGGTGGGTGCGACCAGTGATGGGCTGTGCTTCGAGCAGGCAGGTTTTGGTGCCGCGTTCGAGCACACGAAAACGAGTTTCAGCGGGCTTGCCTTCGAGTCGGTCGATTTTCATCCGCCCAATCCGCCGCGTGTCCTGGCCGATCGGCTCCTCGCAAATCCATTCGTCCTCGCGCGGAACGCCGTGGGCGACGACGAGGTAGGCCTTGGCCATCTGGCGGGATTCGAACAGGCGGCTGAAGGTCTCGACCGCGCCGTAGCTGCGGGCGAAGAGCAACACGCCGCTGGTTTCCGCATCCAGCCGGTGAACGTAGCGGAGGAATTTCAGGCTCCGCGAACGCGCCCAGAAATTCCCGGCGCCAATGGAGGAAACGATGGCGGCCTGAAGATTTCGGTTCGTCTTCTGCCACGAATGCGGAACGAGCATCCAGCCGGGCGGCTTGTCGATCGCGATGACGGATCGGTCTTCGTGGAGAATCGGGATGATGGTCCCGTCTCCGAGTTCAATGTGGTTGGGTCTGGACACTGGAATTCTGGACCGCGCTATTCTTCAAGGCCGAAGAAGCTGCCGAGCATTCTTCGATCTTTCTTGGTCGGCCGGCCGGCGCCTTTTGCGCGAAGCCCGATAGGAGCGAACTGTTTCTCCCGCGGCTTTTCGTATTCCGAAGCCGGGGTGAGGTCCTCGAGGTATTTGGCGACGAGCTTCGCGCCAATCCGGTTCTCGAGCACGCCAGTGACCTTGACGGTCCGGTGGATGTCGCCCGTCAATGCCGTAAGGACATCGCCGACGCGGACAGTCCGCGCCGGTTTGCAAGGGTGACCGTTGATCTTCACGTGGCCCGCATCGCAGGCAGCTCCTGCCAGGCTGCGGGTTTTGTAGAGTCGGACCGCCCAGAGCCAGCGATCAGCTCGGACCCCCGATGTCGCTTCCATGAGCCGTGGGTGGCAAGGGTTCCGCAGAAGGAGAAGTCGGTGCCGGTGGCGCCGAAGCGGTAGATTCGGCCCGAGGTTCAATGTCCGGAGCGGGAGCGGGATTCGAAGCCGCCGCTGGAACCTGGCCTTGCGGCGCGTCAGGACGCGGGCCGCGTTGATCGCGCTGGTCGCGGCGGTCGCGAGGGCCTCGTTGATCACGTTGATCCCGCGGACCGCGGTCGCGCTGCGGATTGCGTTGGTCACGATTGTCGCGGTTATCCCTGTTGTCCCGCTGGTCCCGGCGCTGGTCGCGTTGACCGCCATGCTGGGGCTGCAGCGGCTGCTGAGGCGGACGCTGGCGGGGGATTTCATCCACGGGACGCTGAAACCGGCGCAACTGCTGATGGAGGGCCTCGATTTCGCGTTCGTCTGCCGTCTTCTGGCGTTCAGCTTCTTCGAGCAGTTCGAGCAATTCGTCGAGTTGATCGAGCGATTCGCGCAGTGAACGGATGATATCCATCACCTCATCGACGGCCTTGCGGATGGTCGCGGGTTGGGCGGGGTGAAACGGGCGTTGCGGCGGAGGCGGCGCATGACGTTCTTCGCGCGGCGGCTCAGGCCGTTGCTCTGGCTCGCGGGAAGCGGCGTCGGCTGGTTCGGCAGGCTGCTCTCCGGAATCAGGCGAGTCGGAGAAGTAACGTTCCTCGTCCGGCTGCTGCACGGTATCAGAATCATTATCCGAATCAGCTTCGTTGGACGGAGACCCGTTTTCGGGAGCGTCAACAGCGGATTCGGGAGAAAGATCTTCGTTTTCGTTGTCGGGAGCAGCCGCGTTGGCAGGCGCTTCACCGGTGGGGTTTGGGCGTGGCCCTCGGCGAGCACCGCGTCCACGACCACGTCCGCCGCGGGACCGACGACGACGAGCGGAGGACGGACCTTGGGAGGGTGCGCCAGAAGGGGTTGAATCTGGATCAGACATCATGTTCTGGCGGCAGAGATTGCCGGGAATCGTTTTAATTGCAAACAAAACTCAACTTCGGACAGCCCAACGGAGCTTGGCGGGGCCGGAACGAGGGTTATCCCGGAGCTCGGAGGAGCTAGGGCGGATCACTTCGTCGGCGATGCTGGAATAGCTGCCAGCGCGCGCGCCGTCCTTGAACGCCTGTTTCACGCGACGATCTTCGCCGGAATGAAAGGTGAGGATCGCCACGCGTCCGCCGGGCTTCAGGCAGTTGGGCAGCAGACGCAGGAATGTATCGAGCGCACCGAACTCGTCGTTCACAGCGATACGAAGGGCTTGGAAGACGCGCCGGACGGACAAGTCAAAATCCTGTTTACCGTGAGCATTCGGCTGCGCGCGCAGAGTGTTCGTCACGAGATCGGCCAGCTGCGTCGTGGTGGCGATGGGCGTGCGTTGCTGATGCTCCACAATTGCTCGCGCGATCGTCTGCGCGTAAGGCTCATCCGCGTTGGCTTCGAGTAATTGCGCCAGCTCGGGGGCTTTGAGCGATCGCAGAAAAGTTGATGCCGGCTGT
The DNA here is from genome assembly GCA_964491875.1 of uncultured Bifidobacterium sp. Taxonomy (GTDB): domain Bacteria; phylum Verrucomicrobiota; class Verrucomicrobiia; order Limisphaerales; family JADJPG01; genus JADJPG01. Next base: position 35,565 of record CAZBIC010000037.1, on the reverse strand, counting down.
CCGCGTTGCGGGTTCATGCGGAGGTCCAGCGGCCCAGGTCGTTTGAAGGTGAATCCCCGCGTCGGATCGTCGATCTGCATCGAGGACAGACCCAGATCGGCAAGAATAACATCCGCGCCCGGGACGCCTTCGGCGGTGAGAACTTTCGCGAGTCCGGCGAAGTTGCTCCGGCGAATCAGCAGGGACTCCGGCGGAAAGTTCATCCCGCGCAGGCGCGCTTCCGTCTTCGGCAGTTCGATCGGATCGATGTCGAGCGCGATGAGTTTTCCACCGGGCAGGACCGCCTTGAGCAATTCCGCGGAATGCCCCCCGTAGCCAAGCGTCGCGTCGACGGCGATCTCTCCGGGCTTGGGCGCGAGCACTTCCAAGATCTCCTGCACCATGATTGAGCGATGCATTCCGGCCGGGGTTTTTCCTGATGCCAGAATCTTCGCGACGTCGTCGGAGTAGCGCTGCGGGTTAAGCTCCTTGTATTTCTCGTGGAACTGCCGCGGGTGCGTGCCGCGGTAGCGCGGACGACGTTTGGGCTTCTCGGAAGGTGCGTCGGACATGGAGAACAGAGTGCGGTCTGTTTCGTCCGCGGTAAAGCCCGCTGCGGATTTAGTAATCGCGCAGATTGCGATTCATCGCGGGCGATTGGTACGGGCCCTTGACGCCCGGCGTGTCGAGCTTCGGCGGAGAATCCATCGGCATGGCCTGCGGATCGTTCTGCGGCTGCGTCGGTATCGGCGGCTGCCCGGGACCGCCGGGTTGCGGCATCTCTGGCTGACCCTTCTCGCCCAGTTGACGCCGGACTTCGGCCAGTTCTTCGCCGACTTGCTGCGCCTTCTTCGCCGTCTTTTGTGAGGGCTTCAGTGACTGAAGTTCGTTGAGCGCCTGTTCCGCGCCCTGCAAGCGCATCGCTTGTTCGTCCAGCGATTCGCCGTCCTTCGGGCTCTTCATCAATTTGTCGCCGAGTTGCTCGAGCGCCTGTTCCAACTTCTCCTGCGTCTGCTGAGCCTTCTGCGGCAGTTGCTGCTGCTGTGGCTGGAGAGCGCTGGCCTGTTGAAAATGATCGAGCGCCGTGCTGAGATTCTGCGCTTGCTGTTCGAGCGGCGCGTTCTCGGACTGCTGCGCGAGTTGGTCGCCCTGTTGTTCATGAAGCTGCGCCAGCCGTTGTTTGATTTGTTCGAGCGTCTGCTGGGCCTGCTGGTGATTCGGTTTCTGTTCGAGCGCCTTCTCCACTTGTTCCATCGCCATGCGGAGGATGCCGAGCTTGTCATCCACGCGGGGAATGCGCGGCTCGATGGCCATGTACATCTGCGCCTGCATGGTGAGTGCGTTGGCGAGGCGTTCACGTCCTTGATCCAGATGCTGTTCGATCTGCTTGTCCTCGGGCTTCAACGCGTGCGCGTCCTCCAGCATGTTCACGCCTTCCTGCACCTGCTTCACGTCGGGACGCATGATCATGGGCTCGTTCGGCGCCGGCATCACCATCTGGTTTGCCATGGTCTTGCGCGTGCCTTCTTCGTCCAGCACCTGAGCGAGCAAATCCTTCGCCTTCTGCTCGCCATCCTTGGCTTCCTGATCGGAAGGAGCCATCTCCGTCACGTCGTGGAACTGTTCCATCGCGCTCCGGAGTTGCTGGATGCGTTTCTCGGCAGGCTGATTCCTCTGCTGGCCGCGTTCGAGATTTTGCTGCGCGGTCTTCTTCTCGAGATCGATCAGGAGTTTGCGAACGGTGTCGTGGTTCTTCTTCGCGTCCGCGTGGTCAGGCTGCACTTTCAGGACGGAGTCGTAGCTGGAGACGGACTGTTTCCACCGCGAAATGGTCGCCTCGATATCGTTGGTGCTTGTGTTCAGTCCGAGGCGAAACTCCGCATTGCCTTTCTGAAAGCGCGCTTTGTTTGCCAGCGAACGCGGCCGCGCGCTTTCCACCAAATCGAGATCGAGCAACGCTTCTTCGTAAAGCCCCGCGGCGTACGAGGCGATCGCGCGATTGTAGAGCAGGTGGGGGTTCGTAGGGGCATTGGTCAATGCACGCTCGAACTCTGCACGAACCTCCAGCGCCTGACCTTGATTCAACCGCTGCTGCAGCGGAGCGATGTCGAGGCCGGCGCGGCAGGTAGCAGCGACCAAAACAAACAGGGCCGTGACCACTTTCAATTTCATGTCTGCACCCAGATTCATTTGCTTGCTTGAAGAATGCCCGGCAACGGCTTTCGCCGCACCACGCGGTCGGCACAGAGGACTAATCTCGCCAGCATTGCGGCGATTGCAAGGGCCAGCGGGACAAAGAATCCTTCCCGATAGTTCTCCATGTCGTTTCGTGCTGCCTTTTCAGCCAGTGGGCGGAGCACTTCCGCGCGTAGTTCCCTCAGCCCCTCGCCATCGGCTCCAAGGCGGTAATAGCGTCCTCCGCCGGCGTTGGCGATGCGGCGGAGGTTGTTCTCGTCCAGTTTGGTCGTTACGGCGAAACCGGTCGCATTCGTGATCGCACCGCCGCGTTGCGACGGGATGCGGGCGCCCGTGGCGGTGCCCACGCCAATCGTGTGAATTGTAATCTCATGTTCGTGATGCAGTTTCCGGGCGAGACCGAGCGCTTTGCCGTCCAGATCCTCGCCGTCGGAAATCACGATCAGCGTGCGTTGCGGAAGATTGTTGCTCGTGAAGTAACGCGCCGCGCGGTCGAGTGCGGAGGAGATGGAACTGCCGGGATCGATCAACGTGTAGGGATTGATGTAGCTGAGGATCGTCCGAAGCGCCGTGGTGTCGAAGGTGAGCGGCGCGTTGAGATAACCAACGCCGGCAAAGGTTACGATGCCGATGCGGTCGCCTTTCGTTTCGGCGAAGAAGCGATCCAGCGCGTTGGTCGTAGCGCTGTAGCGAGTGGGGCGGACGTCCGCGGCAAGCATGGAACGCGAGGCGTCGAGCGCGATGAGATACAGAGCGCCGTTGAGTTCGTTCCGCTCATCGAACTGGAAATAGAGCGGACGCGCCAGGGCGAGCATCAGTCCAGTGAACGCGACAAAGACGAGGACGGCGTCCCAACGCTTTCGAGCAGGCGAATGGCCTGTCTCGGTACCGACTGCGTCCTTCCCAACGAAACGCTGGAGCAACTCGCGCCGACGCTTTCGGCTGAACCACATGCCGAAACCGAGCAAAGCCCAGATGACTGGCAGCGCGTAGAGGAACTCCGGGGCGGCGAATCTCATGGGATGCGCCTCCGGATAATTCCGTTCCACGCAAACTCGCCGAGCAGGAGGAGCAGGGCTGTTCCAGCGAACCACGGAAAGAGTTCGCGCCAGGTGACGAATCGTTTTTGGAGAAGAGCCTTCTTCTCCAGCTGATCAATCAGCTCATAAATCTTCTGCAACGTCTCCGTGTCGCGCGCCTGAAAGAACTGGCCACCGGTCATGCGGCTGGACTTGTGGAGTTCATGATTCGCGGCGGCGGTGGGCGTGACGATCTCGGGTCCGATGATGATGCTGTAGAGACGAATCTGGTCCCGGAGAATGAACGGCGCAATCTGCAGCGGCGGGCGGCCCTGCATGTTCTGGCCGTCCGTGACGAGAATGATGACCTTGCTGCGTTCACTGTTCTTCTTGATGAACTGCCAGGCGGCGGCGAGGCCTTCACCGATGGCGGTGCCGGTGGAGTAATCGGTTTCGCGCAACGAGTTCATGGCCCATTCATGATCGAGCGTGAGCGGGCTGACGAGAAACGGGCTGCGCGCGAAACAAACAATTCCCACGCGATCGTTCGGGCGCTTCTTCACGAAGTCGTCCACGACGTGCAGCAAAGCCGCGCGCCGCGAAGTGCGCTGGCCGTTCAAGTGGAAGTCCTGCTCCGCCATCGATCGGCTGTAATCGAGCGCGAGCATGATATCGATGCCCTTGGTCGGGTCCGGCAAATCACCGCGTTGCACCCGCGGACGCGCAAGCGCGATAATGAGCAGCGTGAGCGCGGTGAGGATCAGCGTCCAACGCCAGCGGCCGCGGTGTCGTTTCGGTGCGGTGCCCAGCGCGCGGAGTGGCCGCAGGGTTGGAACGACGACCGAGGGCAGGGGGCCGGTCCGGCCCAGCCACCACGCGATGAACGGGACGAGCAGCAACAAAAGCAGGAGCCACGGGTAGGCGAATTCAAATCCCTGCCATGACTCGGGGAGGAAGGTCATGGTGTGGAACCACCTTGTTGCTCGGTCGGAATGCACCGACGGACGAAACGTTCCGCGCCATCGATCGTTTCGCGCATCTGCTGCGGTTCCGCCGAACCGGCGGCGAACTTGATTCCATCGAAGAACGCGAGGAACTCGCCGAGCTCGCGTCGCGGTTCAGTCCCCAGTTCTGGATGGGCCTGAGCGGCGCCGAGGAATTCGCGCGTGGTCTGGTAGCGAATCGGCAGCGCGAATCGACCTTCGATGTAGGCGCGGAGGATGTCAGAGCATTCCAATGCGACGTCGTAGGGCGTGAGCTTCTCCTGGCGCGCGCGCAATTCAGTGAGACGACGTAATGCTTCGAGATGCGGCGGCGGTCCGGGTGGAAGCGGTGGAGCGGTGACGACCGGTGCGGGCCGTGACTTCAGCCAGCGGAAGACGAGGTAGGTGATGAGAGCAAACGTGAACAACGCCAGCGCCCATACCCAGGGATTCTCCCACCACGCCGGGACGGGGACGAGAGTCAGGTCCTCGATGATGGTGGTGGAATTTGTCATCGAAGGTCAGGCGACGCGGCGGCGCGCCTGGAGCGTGAGGAAGGTGCGCAGGGAGTTGTTCCACGGCTTGTCGGTGCGCAGTTCGAGATGGCCGATGCGCGAGCGGCGGAAAAATTCCTGTGCGGCTTCCTGGCGCTGCGCGGCGGCTTGTTCGTAGGCGGCGCGGACGGCTGGATCGCCGGTGTCGACTTCGAGCACGTCGCCGGTCTCGGCGTCCTGCACCAGCGCGAGTCCGACGTCCGGCAGCGCCTGCTCACGCGGGTCGGTGAGTTGCAGAACGAGCAGATCGTGGCGTTGATTGGCGGACTTCAGCGCCGCTTCGTAGCCTTCATCGTGCAGGTCGGTGAGTAGAAAGATTAGCGCGGGGCGGTGCGTTACGCGCCCGGCAAAATCCAGCGCGTGACTGAGATTCGTTCCCTCAGAGCGCGGCGTGTGGGTGAGTAGATCGCGAAGCAGACGCTGGACATGCTGACGCGTCTTGCGCGGCGGGAGGTAGTGCTCAACTTCGCCCGTGAAGAGAATGAGCCCGACACGATCGTTGTTGCGAATTGCGCTCATGGCGAGTGTGCCGGCGAGTTCTGCCGCGAGTTCGCGTTTGGTGATTCCACTCGTGCCGAAGTGTCCGCTGGCGCTCAGATCCACGATGAGCAGGACGGTGAGTTCGCGTTCCTCGACGAGGCGCTTGATGTAGGTCTTGCGCAGGCGGGCGCTGACGTTCCAGTCGATGCGGCGCACGTCGTCGCCGGGGCAATACTCGCGCACGTCCACGAAATCCATGCCGCGGCCCTTGAAGATGGAATCGCACTGGCCGGCCATGAGTTCCTGCGAAACCAGCCGCGAGCGCACCTCCACACGGCGCAGGCGCTTCAGGAAATCCAGTGGGACCATATGCGGCGTGGGCGGAGGAAACTTACGGCACCGGGACTTTGCTGAGGATGGTCTGCACCAGCGAATCGGTGGTGACTTCCTCAGCCTCGGCTTCGTAGGTGAGCAGGATGCGGTGGCGCAGCACATCGAAGGCGATGGCTTTCACATCATCCGGCGAGACGAACGCCTGCCCCTGCAGGAGCGCATGCGCGCGGGCGGCGAGCGTGAGATTGATCGTGGCGCGCGGGCTCGCGCCACAGCGAACCATGCGTTGCAGTTCGGGCAGCAGCTTCTCGCCGCGCCGGGTGGCGAGCACGAGCTTGATGACGTAGTCCTTGATCTGGTCATCGACGTAAACTTGGTTCACCAGCTCCTGCATGCGGAGGATTTCCTCGGGCGTCACGACGGAGTTCAGCGTGAAGTTCGGCTTCGTGGTGGACATGCGGTCGAGAATGACGCGCTCTTCGCTCTCGCTCGGATAGCCGACGACGACCTTCAACATGAAGCGGTCCATCTGCGCTTCGGGCAACGGATACGTGCCTTCCTGTTCGATGGGATTCTGCGTGGCGAGGACGAGGAACGGTTCCGGCAGGCGAAACGTCTGGTCGCCAATTGTGACCTGATGTTCCTGCATCGCTTCCAGCAGCGCGCTCTGGACCTTGCTCGGCGCACGGTTGATTTCATCGGCGAGCACGAGGTTCGCGAAGATGGGCCCGGTGCGCGTCGAGTAAACTCCTTTGACCGGATCGTAGATCAGTGTGCCGGTGATGTCCGCGGGAAGGAGATCGGGCGTGAACTGAATGCGGGCGAACGAACAGTGCGAGCTGCGAGCGAGGGCATTGATGGTGGACGTCTTCGCGAGACCGGGCAGGCCTTCAAGCAGCACGTGGCCGCGGGCGACGAGGCAGATGAGCAGACGATCGATGAGCGATTGCTGGCCCACGATCTGTTTCTGCACTTCCTTGCGCACGGCGCCGAGATGCTCGGCGGCTTCGGCAACCTGCTTTTTCACTGCGTCTTTAATGTTCGACATAGATTACGGCAACAATCCGGTGGCGAATCTGACGGGCTCGCGACCATGGTATTCAGCCCGAGGGAACCCAGCGGGCCCGAGGGAGGAATCGTTCGCGCGGAACATAGTCATCCCCAGTGTTCTCGGCAACCTTTCACGCCGGATAAGGCGTAATTGCAAACTCGCAGCGTGGGAATGCTAGTGCATCGCAGCTGGCGGTGCTGAACTGGGGAGTTTTCATTATGATAATGGGATTGAGGGTCCGAGACGTCTTTGTTACTGCTCCAAGCGATTCATTCCGGTGCACCGTCTTTTTAACGGAACTCAAACGAGTGGCATGCCTGAGTGATTCGAGACGCACGGAGGCGTTTCGTGGGCTCTTCGCAAGGACCGCTGGATACGCTGGCCTGGGAGCTGCGTGTGAAAACCTGTAATCCCGGGCGGCCAAATTCTTCTGTGAAGCTATAGAAACCGAACTTGAAACCTGTTCGCTCATTCGTATGAACCGCTTTTCTGCTCAATCCGTATTATTGCTCCGGTGGCCAGTCCTCGCCGGTGTCCTAACTTTGATTTCGCTGACAGCATCGCCTGCAATCCGCGTCTGGACCGGCGCTTCAGCCACGAGCGGCAACTGGACCACCGCGGCGAACTGGCAGGGCAACGTCGTGCCGGTGGCGGGCGATGTGTTGCAGTTCGTTGACACCGGGGCGCGCAAGACGAGTAACACGAACAATTTCCCAGCCGGAACGTCGTTCTCCGTGATTAATTGCTTCGGGGCTGGCAGCTATCGGCTCCGCGGCAATCCAGTCACGATCACCAATTCCTTGAACGTCGGCAATCCGGCGGGCAGCCACATCGTCGATTTCGACGTCAGGTTCGCGCCGATCGAAGGTAGTCCGTCCATTGACGTCTTTGCTGGGGCTTCGAGCCTCACAATCAACGGCGACGTGCATCTAGTTACACACACGCTCTTATTCGATGGCGCAGGAGATATCACCATCGCCGGAGTCATCAGTGGGACGGGCGGGGTCTACAAGCTTGGCTCAGGCACGCTTTCCTACACGGGACTGGGTGCGAACACATACTCAGGCTTGACCGTCGTCAGCGGCGGCGTCCTGCGGCTGAATCGCTACAATCTCGGAGCGGGCGGCGGAGGTTTGGTGTTCACCAGCGCGACTGCCATCGCAGGCGATCTCGCGATCGGCGACTTCGTCAGCACGCTCATCGGCGACATCGTGGTGCTGGATCGGGATAATCAAATTGCCAACTCCTCTACGGTGTCGGTATATCCGACCGGCAGTCTGGAACTGAGCGACGAGAACGAAATTGTCGGCGAACTCCGGTTGCGCGGCGGCACAGTGACGACTGGGTCGGGCTTGTTGGCGGTGGACGGCGGCATCTACGCGTCGCTCCCGATCAACGTCAGCAAAGATTCAGTCATTGCCGGCCGTCTTTCGCTCGGCTCCCGAGGCGATGGCCCGCAGCTTTTCGACGTAGCGCAAGGCGTTCAGCTCAACATCACTGCCCAGATTAGCGGTCCCGCCCCCGCGACATTGATCAAAACCAACCGCGGCGAACTTGTCCTCGTGGCTTCGAACACCTTCAGCGGCGACGTGGAAATCAAAGGTGGCACGTTGTCGATCCTCCACGGCTCGGCACTTGGAAATACCAACGGACAGACGCGATTGCTCAGCGGGTTTTTGGCGACGGACGAGCCGGGCGCGATTGGCGTCCCTGAGCACCTCATCGTGCCTGGGCCGGCTGGTCTCTTGCAGGCGCGCAACGGTTCGGTCTCTTGGCTCGGTCCCGTGCTGTTGAACGATGATCTCGATATCCAGATCGCTACGAACAAATCGCTCACCATCGTCGGGCAGATCTCCGGCCCGGCTGGTTTCCGCAAGTATGGTCCCGGCACACTGACCCTCAAGACTCCCTACACCAACACCTACTCTGGCAGTACGCTCGTGCTGGAGGGCGACATGATTCTCGACGGCGTGTTGAATCAGCCGGTGATTCCCTCGGGGCCGCTGATCATTGGTGCGTCCCATCCGGTAGGCAGCCAGGCGGTGTCGTACATCAAGCAGCACCAAATCGGCGACAGCGTGGCGGTGACTGTCCGTGAAACTGGCGAACTCGCGCTCAATGGATTCAGCGACACGATTGGCTCGCTCGAAGGCACAGGGAAAGTCGTGTTGGGTAGCGGCGCGCTTCAGGCCGGCGGCAACGATTCTTCGACGCTCTTCGCGGGCGTCATTAGCGGAAGCGGAACCTTCACGAAATCAGGAACAGGAACACTGACGCTGACGGGAACCAACACCTACTCGGGCGTCACTTCGAACCTCAACGGCACGCTCCTCGTTCACGGAGTGCTTAGCTCGAGTTCTGCGGTGCAAGTGCGGCCGGGCAGCGTCCTTGGTGGCACCGGGCAGGTGCAAGCCGTCAGCGTGTTCGTCAACGGCACCGTGAGTCCGGGCGCCAGTCCGGGAAATCTTAAGGCGAGTTCGGTGCTGATGCCCTTGGGCACGCTTTCAGTGGAGCTCAACGGAACAACGCCAGGCTTGGACTACGACCAACTCACTTGCGCCGGCGCAGTGAGTCTCGGTGGCAACCTGCAAGTGTCGCTGGGATTCGCGTCCACCGTTGGAAACACTTTCACCATCCTCAACAAGACCGGCCCTGGAGGCATCGGCGGAACGTTCAATGGTCTGCCGGAAGGCGCAACATTCCTCGCCGACGGCGTCCCGTTCCAGATCACCTACGTCGGTGGCAACGGCAACGACGTCGTCCTGACGCGCGCCGGTGCAGCGGCATCAAACATTACCGGCATCTCCGCTGTGACACCCGAGAAGTTGCAGATCACCGGTCAAGGCATTCCGTTCGTTACCTACATCCTCGAAGCCACAACTACTCTCGCCGCGCCAATCCCCTGGACACCGATTGCGACCAACGCTGCGAATGGGAGTGGGATCTACGAATTCGTGGATGCGCTGGGTGAGGCTGGCAACCCGCTGTTTCCCGCGCGTTTCTACCGTGTGGTTATGCCATGAAATGGTGCGGTCGGTGAATCTACATTAAACCTTCCGCCCCAGCATGCGGTTCAGCGAATCGGACGTCTGGTAGACGAGCGCTTCGGGGTAGTGCAGGTAGGGATGGAAATACTCGAACGTCAGATAACCGCGGTAGCCTGTCGCGTCGAGCGCGTCCATCACCGCCGGCCAGTTTGTGGTGCCGTCGAGCAGCGGACGGAACGTCTCCAGCGAATAGTCCGTGCCCTTCTTCGTGTATTCCTTGAAGTGGATGTTCTGGATCCGATTGCCGAGAATCGGCACCCAATGCTCCGCGTGCTGGAACATGGAGATGTTGCCCGTGTCGAAGTGAACGCGGATGTGAGGGCTGTTGAAGCTGTCGACGAAACTGTTCATCTCCATTGGCGTCATCAGGTAGCCGTTGAAGAAGATGTTCTCGATGTTGAGGAAGACGTTCAGCTTTTCGGCTTGCGGCAGGAGCCGGGCGACTGCTTCGCGGGCGCGCTTGTCGCAAACATCGTTCGGTACCGGCTCGTGGTCCGTGCGCCACGGAATATGCACTGCGCCGGGAACGACGAGGACATTCTGCACGCCGAGATCATGCGCGCACTGGGCGATCTTCCCGGCCAGTTCGATCCCGCGTTCGCGTTTCGTTGCGTCGTTGCTGGAGAGTGGATACGGCCAGAAGAGGAACGAGCAGAGTCCGCTGATCGCAATGCCGATCTCGTCTGCCATCTTGCGAATCTTCTCGTAGTCCTTCGTGCCGAACTTCGGCGAAAGATCATTGTCGAGGTCGTAGTTCAGCTCGATGCCATCGAAGCCCGCATCCTTCGCGAGTTGCAGACACTCGCGCAGGTTCATGCGGTCAGGGTAGGGGAACGCCCAGAGATTGATCGACTTCTTCATTTCGTAACGCTTGAGCGAAGCACGTCGAGCATCCGGTGGACGGGCGGCTTCCGCGGCACCGACGCTGCCTGGGGCGAGCGCGCCCGCGGTGAAGGCGGACGCGGCGATGAGCGTGGATTTCAGGGCGTCACGACGTGAGAGGTGGGAGTCGGGAGTTTGCATGGCGCCTTGATGACAAGTCGCCGCAGAAGTTTCAAGGCCGACGCGAGGCGGAAATTCTCAACCCCGCCAAAAGTTACCGTCGCAGAGACCTCAACGCTGCGGACAATGCCGCCGTGTAGTTCGAAATCGCGGGCTCAGTCAGGTGAGTGGTCCGGACGAAGTTCGTGTCGGGCATGGTGGCTCGAAGATTGGTGAGCGCCACGCCGTCAATCCAGCCGGACCATTCCGCCAGCATCGCGTCGCGGAGCGCCGGATATTTCACGCCGGCAAAGCGCTCGGGCGCGGGCGTGATGCCGACGAAAAGCTTTACGCCGTCAGGAACCGCGGCGCGAAAGTTCTTGGATGCCTTTTCAAGCGTCCTCGCCAATCGATACTCCGGGCTGCCCGTCAACGGCTGAGGCGCGGGATCCACCGCGCTCCCGCGATGAGCCGACAGGTAGCGCTCAAGATCCGTGGTGAATCCGTAGCGTCGCCCGTAAGGGCCGCCCAGCGGCAAGGGCAGGGCACGGGCCAGCAGGCGGCCTTTGAAGATGTCGACGCCAAGCGCTTTGTTTAGTTGGCCATCCCATGATCCACTCGCCGCGTGATCGCGCCCAGCCCAGAAGTTCGCCAACGCGTTCGCATAGAACTCTTCGGCACCAAGTCGCCGCAATGTCTCCGAGTGCATCAGGAGCACCACGGCGCGCAGGCGGCTTGGATTGGCCCGGGAATACTCCCGCACCATGGCGGCATGTGAATTCACGTCGAGGAAACTGAAGGTTCCGAGATTAAGGACCGGTCGGCCCCATGACTCGCTGAGTTGGCGCGCGGAGACATTCATCAAGCACGAGGAATCTCCCAAGAGAATCACTTCTGCGTCCTGCGGGGAACGCGCCGCCTCTGCCTGATGAATCAAGACCGTGCGCTCGGTATCGAGCGTCGGACGCGGCGCAGGAAGCAGATTGGTCCGTGCGCCAACCTGCATCGCCACGGCAAAGACCAGAAGCGGCAAGAGCGGTCCCAGCACAAGCGGGAGCAGGGCCCGTGGTGAGAAGTCGCAGGTATGACTCTTCATGCTATTCGGCTGGCTCGAACTTGTCGCGGGCGCGGCTCGTAGTCGAAACAAAAATGCCGGCGCACTGGGCGCCGGCTTGGTGATTATTGCGAGGGATTCGCTTCCCCTTATGGATGGCGGCCTTCTTCCGCGTCGTCGCGGACAACTGGATTCGCGTCGCGTTCGACGCGCGAGCCGATGACTTCCTTTCCGTTCTTCCAGCCCGTCAGGAAGGAGGAGGCCTCCATCAGCTTCTTTTCCAAGTCGCGCGTGTGACGGACGCTCTCGGAAGCGGAGCGACGGGCATCGTCGCGTTCCTGTTCCACCCGGGCCACGTTGGCCTTCAACGATTCGACGTTGTTACGAACCAGTTCCAGCTCCGTTTCCCATTCCTTCTGCGCCACGCGGTGGGCTTCAGACTGGGTGGTGATTTGAGCGAGCAGTTCCTGCTGGCGACGGCGGGACTCGGCCTGGCGCGCATCGAACTGCGCCTGCAGCTGTTGCTCGCGCTGGTTGAGTCGCACTTGGAAGAGCTCTTCCTTCTGCTGGGTTTCCTGGCTGTGACGTTGCTCGGCGGCGCGAACGCGTGATTCGGTCTGCTTTTCCCATTCGACTTCGCGGCCGCGCAAGTCGGCGGCCCACTTGTTCTGCAGCTCCGTCTCGCGATCGGCGGCGCGGGTGGTGAGATCCTGTTCGCGCTGCTTGAGTTTGGCGTGGAAGGCGAGTTCCTTCTGCTGCAGTTCCTCGCGCAAACGTCCATCCGCATCGCGCATCTGAGCGTCGGACTGACGTTCGAATTCCTGTTCGCGGCGGCGAAGCTCTTGTTCGGCCTGCGCCTGAACTTCGGCCACGCGAGCCTCGGCCTGAGCCTGCAACTGTTGCTCGCGCTGCTTGAGTTTGATTTGCGCGGCGTCATCGCGTTGCTGAACTTCGCGGGTCCAACGGGCCTCGACCTCGCGTGTGCGCTCGTCGAGTTCGCGTTCGAAGTCGACCTGGCGGCGGCGGGTGTCCTGTTCAGCTCGGTTCTTCTCCTCGAGCAGACGCGTCTCAAATCCCAGTTCGAGTTCCTGCTGCTGTTGCTTGAGGCGCCGTTCCTGTTCTTCCTCGCGCTGGCGCAACGTGCGCTCGAAGTCGGCTTGCAACTTCTCGGTGCGCTGCTTCTCGGCGCGAATCGCCTTCTCGAGTTCGCGACTCGCTTCCTCCTGGGCAAGGGTCAACTGGCGAGCGTTGGATTCTGTCGCATGCTTGAGTTCGGATTCCGCCCGGTCGCGTTCGTAGAGCGCTTCCTTGAGATCATTCGAAAGTTTGGCGAGCGCTTCTACCTTCTCGATTTCGGCATCGGCCAACTGGCGGCGGGCTTGGATGACCTGCGTTTTGCAGTCCTCGGTCACTTCCAGGAGCTTCTTGTGATGCTCCTGCATGAGCGTGGTGCGCTCGGCCTCTGCGGCTGCACGTTGGTCGTCGAGTTCCTGACGCAGCTGAGTCACGCGCTCGGACCAGGCGTTTTGACGCATCTGAATCTGGCGTTCGATTTCAGACTTCTGCAGGTCACGCAGCGCATCCTTCTCGAGAACCGTGCGATTGAGCGAGTCCGCCATGCTGGAGAACTTCGCCACCCATTCTTCCTCCTTCTTTTGAAGTTCCTCTTCGCGAGAAGTTGCGGCGTCGGCAAGCGCTTTCTGGGCGGCTTGCAGTTCGGCGTCTTTCGCGCTGAGGGCGTTGGCCGCATTGGCTTTCTCAGCGGCGATGGCTTCATCACGGGAGGCGATCTGGGATGAGGCTTCACGCGCAATGCGTTCGGCACGGAGAATCTTGATCCGGCCAGCGCGGGTGTAGAGCCAGTGGAGGCGGCGGCCGAAGAAGCCGAGGCGATGCGGACGACTCTTCTGCTGATTGTCCGGCTGGAAGATCGTGGAGAAACCAATCTCCACCATCAACGTCGGCAGGAACGCGACGATGAATGCGAGCACCGGATACACCCAGATGCGGACCATGCTGATTTGGTCGGTGTAGATGTCACCGCGTTCCTTGGCGGTCGATTTGATGGAGGCCGGCGGTTCACCTGCAAAAAGTCCCCGGACAATCTCGACCGTGGTGGCGATACGATGAACCTGCGTGTTCTTGATGGCGGCTTCGCGGGCTTCGTAGAGCGCGTCGGCCTTCTTTCGACTGGCGTCGAGCTCCGCACGGACAATCTCCAGCGGACGACGGCTCTTGAGAGAATCCTGCTCCTTCTGCACGGCGGCTTCGTAGTCCTTGTCGATTTGCTTCAACTCCGCAGCGCCTTCCTTGGTCAACGCGGCAAGTGCGGTGAGGAATTCTTCGCGCTTGCGGTCGGTCTCTTCGCGTTTAGTTCCTGAGCGGCGGGAGAATTCCTCGCGCATTTTGCGCGCATCGGATCCGACCTGGGCGACGCCGTCACGGCGTTTGTTGTTTACGACGGCGAGCTCGGATTCCTTCGCCTTGATCTGCGCTTCCAGTTCTGCGACCAGCGTCGGCTTGAGAATCTTGTTCACCTCGCGGGCCGGGGGCACACCTGGGTCGACTGGTTCCTTCATCAACTGGCGGCGCAGAACATTCGCGCTGTCGTATTCAGCCTTTTCCTTTTCGTAAGCCGTCTTCTTGTTCGTGTATTCCGCCATCCGCGCCTTGAAGGCGTTTTCGATTCGCGCCTCCTCCACGTTCCATGAAGCCGCGCGGCTCATCTCGGTTTCGCGTTGCGCACGCAGATCGGCGATCGCCTTCGTCAGCTGTGCCGCGTCGGCGTCGAACTGACGGATGAGATTCGCCTGACGGATTTCGACCTCGGCGAGTTCCTTCTTCTGGAAGTCGGTCAACGTGACTGCGTCCTGGCGGGAGGCGTCGTTGCGTTTGATGGACTCCTCGATCTCCGCCTTGGCTTTCGTCTGCTTTGCGGTGAGTTCCGCCACCTTGCGATCTCGCTCAGCTTTCTTTTCTGCGATTGAAGCTTTCACTGCGGTCTCGTCCTTAAGCTGGTTGCCGAGCTCGGCATTAAGACGCGCGATCTTTCCTTCCTCGGTCGCGGCTTGTTCGAGCAACTCGCTGGCGGGTTTCATCGCGGCGCCCATTTCGTAGACCGCCATGTCCTTCACAAGCTGGAAAGTGAGGAGGCAGATTAGCGGCAACCCGGCGGTCAGCATGAACCACTTTTGCCACCCGCAACGTGACGCGGTCCAGATCGCGAGCGGCAGCTTCAGCAACTCGACGGCGAGAATCGTCGCGCCGATCGGTCCGATGCCGAAGAACGTCACGCCCATCCCCTGCGGCACGCAGACCGTCTGTTGATATTTCCAGCCGGTGGCGAGAATGACGAACTCGGTGATGGTCGCCATCACCAGGAGCGGCACGGTGAGGACAGAGATCCGTTTGCCCTTGAATCCCGACCAGTCGAACTTGGCGAAGCGCGACTTCGGCGCCGTCTCGGGAGCGTTCTGCGAATCAGTTTGGTTATCCATAAATGACCTTTGCGATTTCCTATCGTTGTGCTTCGGACTCGTGGCTTCCGGATGACTCCATGACCAACGGACGTTTCACTTCACTGTGGCGATTGCTTTGAATCACTCATCGCGGCTTGCAGCCCGCGTGCCAGCGACTGAAAGGAGGGCGAGAATCTCCCAGGGAATTGTTCTGCTGCCGAAGCTCCGGAACCGCACAGGCCAAATCAGCGCTCTGCGTGGTTCAATTGGCCGGCATCGATGTCGCCTGCCCAACGGCCTGCGCCGTGGTGTCCAAGATCAGGACGTGTCACACGAGTCTGTCCCGGAGATTCCGTCACGAGCGGAGGATCTGAACCATCGCAACTTGGTGGGCTTCGAGTCGGAGCCATGACTCGTATTCATCGTGGAAAATGAGCGGAGCAAGACGCCGGGCGGCGACGTGCTCCGCAACTCCTCCCGGCGATCTCGGTATTCACTACCTGGCTGATCGTCCATAGACCTTTCGCTTCCGGCTTATGGACTATCAGTCATGTAGAAACGTGACGCCGTCCTTGCCGCCCTCGGGCAGAACGTCCGCCGCCGCGAGGTGCGCGAGCTGACGCAGGAATAGCTGGCTGAGAAAGCCGAGATCGATCCCAACTACATCTCCGGCATCGAACGCGGCCTGCGCAATCCCGGCATCAAGAACGTCGCGCGACTTGCGAGGGCTCTCGGCTTCTCCACGGCGGAACTGGTGACGCGCACGTTGCGGCGTAACGGCTGGCGGGTCTTGCGTCTCTGGGAGCATGAGCTGACGCGGAAATGGAAGTCGCGATTGAACGCGCGATTGCGGCGGCAGATTGGAACTACGGTGTAGCGGCGCATGTGGTCCGCCTAATCCGGCCACGGGTTGAAGTGCGGATGTAACGAGCAGGGGCTGAAGTTTGCCTGGAATTGCCCTTTCCCGCGTTCGTGGGGTGTGAATGATGATTCGCATGTAGGCCAAGCTGATCGGCATACGCGTGTTTTTCCAACTGGTTTCCGTTCGAGCCGGTGTCTCCACCGCGGACGAGGCGATGGTGCAGGTGGGCAAGCAGGCCGTTGTGTAAAGGAAGGCACGTGGTGCGTCTGATCCATTGAAAGGAATCAAATGAGCACGATGAACGTTCGGTTGGAGCACTGGGTCAACTGTCGCGCGCTGGTAACCATCCGGTCGCTGATGCGTGATGGTGAATTGAGGGAGAAGTTTTCTTTCGAGAAATCGGCGGTGTACAGGGTTCCGCTGCCGTGTGACGTGGAGGTCCGTGTCGGCTTGGAGGAGACTGGGCAGTCGTATTCGTTTGTGCGTTCCTGGCTGGAGGGGCTGGGCTTTGGCTGCCGCGTGTATTTGGTCGATGCTCAGCCGATGGCGCTGTTTGACCGTCCGCTGGCGTTGGTGGTTTTAAACGGTTTCGGCGCGAACAAGGCGTTTTCCAGTGTGTGGACGGGGAATCTCGTGACCAACGGACGGACGTTTCCGCTTTTCAATGCCGGGATGCTGGAGGCTTGCGCGATCCATAACCGGCAGTTGTATGCGCAATTGTGGAAAACATCGTTCACCAGTGAGATCTGGCTCAGTCCTACGCCGCAGGAATTACTGGGTCCGCCATTGCACGGGCCCTGGCCGGGGACGGATCTTCCAGTGCCCACCAGTAATCCAACTGGCGGCGGTTATGTGCCCACGGCACCGCCGGCCCCTGGCCCAAATGAACCGCCACCGACGTTTCTGTTCTATGGGATGTGTTTCCAAGGATATTCCGCGGTCGATCCGCTGACGCATCAGCGGATGGATCCGTTGTGGGACGAGACGTTGCGGGTCGCGGTCGGGTTCGCGCAGCGCGGTTACCGGACGCGGTCCAGCTACGCAGGCGGGCCGGGATTTGATTTCAGGCTGGGTGTCGACACTTTCGACATGATGGTGCAGTCGCTGGACCGGGATGTGCCGCAGACGTTCTGCAATTCGCCGAACGATCAAATGGTGATCTACGTGGCGGCCCACGGATACGGCGGCCAGCATAACCCGACGAACCAGATCGCCATGGAATGGGAAACAGCGAGTCAACGGACGAAGGAGTGGATCACTCATCCGGCCTTCTGGCAAAGGCTGCGCCAAAACAGTGCGGTGGTCCGGAATCATCCGGAGAAGGTCTATGTGCTCGTCGAATCCTGCCGGTCCGGTGGCCTGTTCGCAGCCAGGCTGGCTGAGTTCGTGTCCACCGGCTTGCTGTCCGCCGCACCGGACGGGAACACACTGGTGAACGCAAATCAATTCAGCCATTGCGTCCGATCAGCGGTTGCCAATCCGAAGGTTGATACGTGGCTGAAGTTCATCGAGGCAGTGAAGTTTTGCCTGCGGGTGACCGGGGTGGCGGAGCAGCCGAAGAACGCGTGAGCACCGAGTTGGACCGATCATGGGCAACGATGTAATGGCGAGCGGCGAAGCGTGCGCCGAATCGGAGCGCGAAACTCCGGACCCAAGTATTCGCCTCAGAACTGGAAGTAGATGAAGGTGGCGCCTTTCTTGTCCCAAAATAACACGACGGCGGTGAGGAGCGTGCCTTGCAGGGTGTATTGCGCCCATGCAGGAAGTTGGAGCGGCGCGAGGAGATTGTTCTTCCGAAGTTGCCAGAGCTCCATCGCGATCAATGGAAGGCTGAAGACGACGAGGTTGATCACGAAGCTGCCGATCCAGACGGGTGCCGAGAAATCGCTGAGAGCGCGGGTCATGGCGGCGATTTGCGAGAACGAAATCGCGCGGAACATCAGCCAGCCGTAGAAGACGAACGCCATGGTGGCGAGCCACGCGAGCGGTCGCGGCAGGCGGAAGTTCGCGAGAGCCGAGCGGGTGACGGCGAGTCCGAGTCCGTGCCAGAGTCCCCACAGAACGAAGTTCCAAGCGGCCCCGTGCCAGAGTCCGCCGAGAAGCATGGTGAGCGTGAGATTGATGTAGGTGCGCGTCGTGCCGTGGCGATTGCCACCGAGGGGAACGTAGAGGTAATCGCGCAGCCAGCTGGAAAGACTGATGTGCCAGCGTTGCCAGAATTCGCGCAGGCTGGTGGCGGAGTAGGGCAGGTGGAAGTTCCACATGATGTCGAAGCCGAGGACGCGCGCGGTGCCGCGGGCGATGTCCGAGTAGCCCGAGAAGTCACAGTAGATTTGCAGGCCAAAGGCGAGCGTGCCGAGCAGCACCGTGGCGGCGGAGAAGGATTTGTCGCCGAAGACCATGTCGGCGAGCGGCGCGAAGTTGTCCGCCAGCACGACCTTCTTGAACATGCCCCAGATCATCAGCCAGATGCCTTCCTGCACCATGGGGAGTGTGATGGTGCGAGTGCATTCGAACTGGGGCAGGAGATGTTTTGCGCGCTCGATTGGGCCGGCGACGAGCTGCGGGAAGAAGGAGACGAACGCGAGAAAGTTTTTCGGGCTGTGCGTGGCGCGCAGTTCGCGACGGTAGACGTCGATGGTGTAGCTCATCGACTGAAAAGTGTAGAACGAGATGCCGACGGGCAGCACTAGCCCGAGCGTGCGTGGCGCGATGCTGAGGCCGAGCGCATTCAGGGCGTCGGTGGCGGATTGCAGAAAGAAGTCCGCGTACTTGAAGAAGGCAAGGACGCTGAGGTTTGCCGTCATACTGGCGGCGATCAGGAGTTTGCGGTGGCGTGGCGAATCGGAGGCGTCGATTTTCTTGGCGATGAAGAAATCAAAAAGGCTGGTGGCGACGAGTAGTGCAAGGAAACGGCAGTGCCAGATCGCGGAGACGATTGCGTTGGTGGAGTCCTCGGCCGCTGCGTTCGTCGTCGGAGCCCACCAACCGTAAAAAAGGTAGCTGGCGGCGAGGATGAGCCAGTTCCGCTGCGCCATGCTGCCACGGACTAGCCAGTAGAGGAGCAGGAACGCGGCGAAGAACTGGAGGAAGATGCCCGAGTTGAAAAGCATGGTCAGCGGACGGGCGCAGACGGCAGAGTGGATCCCCGGTTATGTTTGACCGGGGAACGCCGTGGAATTGGCGTTGTTTGACCCAATTTCAATTTCTGGTAGTCTAACGGCACGAAACTCATGGAAGCGAGTGGATTTACTTCAGGGCACTCTCGGCAGCCGGCGGCGTTCACGCTGATCGAACTGTTGGTGGTGATCGCCATCATCGCGATTCTCGCGGGGCTTCTGCTTCCGGCACTGAGCAAGGCGAAGGAGAAGGCGAAGAGCGCGCAGGATCTGAACAACCTTAAACAGATTGGCATCGCGACGCTGATGTATGCCGACGACAGCGAAGGCCGCCAGTTGTTGGATTTTCCGCATGTCACGCCGCAGTTCGAGAGCTGGGCCACGGTGCTCAGCACGAACTCGACGCTCACCGCCCGCGAGGTGTTTGTCTGTCCCAGCTACAAGCCGGTGGTGTTTCAGGACTGGCGTCTTGTTTATGGCATCCGCCGCGATCCACCGACCACGTATCTCAGTGGAACCATGTTGAACTGGCTCACTCGGCCCGAGCTCGTGCTGGACAAAGTGGAGAATCCTTCGGACTACCTTCACGTGGTGGATACGACCAGTCAGGCCCAGGATGGCTGGACCGCCCGTCAGTACTACAAGTTCAACGCCGCCGGTCCGGTGAAGAACGTCCATGCCCGGCACTCCGGTCGGGCGAACGGATTGTTCCTCGATGGTCACGCGGAAGGACTGAACCGCCGTCGGCTGGAGGAACTCGGGATTACGGCTGAGTACGGCACGGACACCGCGCCGGGTTACTTCTGAATTCCTTCCGCGTCATGCAACAAAAGCCGGCCCTCATTCTTCTGCTCCTGCTGCTGACAGGTGGTGGCATCTGGTTCTTCACCAAGCCAAATCCCGTCGGGACCACGTTGCGAATTCGCGAAATCGCGGCGCGCGGGCTGGCTGAGGAATTGGTGCGTTCGCAGCCATCTGGAACTCGCGTGCTGGTAATCTCGAATCCATTCACGCAGAGAGCCGATGTCGCCAATGCGATCGCCGAAATGGAGCAGGCCGGGCTGGCCGGACTCCGCGAGGGATTGGGAACGCAGCTCCCGGTGGGAGCGGTGGCGTTTCCTGAATTGAAGGCGGAGGCTCAGCAGAATCCCGCCGCGTTGTTGACGGGGATTGAGACTACGACGCCGGTAAGTTTTCTCGTTGCGCCGGACGCTTTCGACAAGGTGATCAAACAACACGCTAATTGTCCCGTCGTAGTGAGCTTGATCGGATTGCCTGCCGAGCTGGAGGCGTGTGAAGCGTGGAAGCCGGCGTCGCCGGTGAAGTTCGCGCTCTTGCTTCCGGACTTTCGAAGTGTTACCGCCAGCGCGACGATTTTGCAGGCGGTGAAGAGCGGGAAGCTGGTGACGTTCGTCCTGCCCAAGCCGGGCGCGCCGGACAACAACGTTCCGGTGAGCGGCGATTGGAAAGAAGAGTTCGAACGCCGTTTCCAGCTCGTGACAGCCGCAAACGTGGAGCAGGTGCTGCAGTCGATCCCGAATCTGTTTTAGAGCGACTATAGTTTCAAGTGCGCCCAGAGCGCGGCGGGTTGGAGGCGGAGATTGATGTAGAATTCACCGAACTCGCCGTACCGCGCGCTGACTTCGTCGAAACGCATTTCGTAAACGATCTCTTTGATGGCATCGACTTGATGCGCCATCAGCGTCACGCCCCATTCCCAGTCGTCCAAGCCGGTTGAACCGGTGATCAGCTGCGAGACGCGGCCGGCGTATTTGCGTCCGACGCGTGCGTGGCCGCCCATCAGCTTTTTGCGGGTGGGCAGGTCGAGCGAGTACCAATTGTCGTTTCCGATGCGGCGCTTGTTCATCGGGTAGAAGCACATCACTTCCCAGTCGGGCAGCTCGGGATACAGACGGTAATGTTCGTATTCCTTCATGCGCGCGCTGATTTCGGCGAAACGCTTTTCGAAGGCTTCCGTTCCCGGCTGCAGCTTCTCCTGTTCGGTGAGCATCCGGCGGTTGTCTTCTTCCGTCGACGTGTATTCGCTCAGTTCCGTGACGCTCAGATAGGTGTAAACAGGTTGGAGAATTCCGGGCGGGAAGCAGGCTTCCAGATCGCGGTGCATCTGGCCGACGTGGCCAAGCTCCGCCGCGTAAAGGATGAAGGCGAAGTCCGCCTTGCCGCCGACATTGGCGAAGGAAACGATGCGCGGATGGGATTCAGCCACGTTCGCAGCGCAAAGGGTTTCGAGATTCTTTAACGCCTTGCCGGATTCGCCGGCGGGCAACTGGGACCAACGGGCGCGGTCAATGCGGTAGAAGAGATGCATCACGTGGATGCCGCGGTCGAGTTTTACAGTCGGAAGGGTGGTCATAAAGGGGAGGTGCGTCGGGACAGCGTGGGCGCTGGTGGTCAATCAACGTGCAGCGCCTGATCCAGAAATTGATTAAGGTGAAGCAGGAGGGCGGTGTCGTTGACCACCAATGTGGCACCGGATTGACGGGCCTTTTCGTGAGCTTGGATGTTCTGCTGACTTGCGAACGCGATCACCGGAATGTGATTGGTCGTGTTGTTCGCGCGGAGTTTCGCGATGGCCTCGCAGAAGGCCTCGAATCGGGGTTCGAGGTCGATGAATGCCAACATGGGCCTCTCTCGTTCCGCCGTGGACAGCAGATCCGCCGGGCCGGGCACTGGCTGGACGCGATAGCCGAGATCCTGCAACCGGTTGACCAACTGGCCACCGGGCAGGAGTTTCTCGTAGAGCAGCAGCGCAAGCGGTTGCTTCATCGCCGCAAGAGTGGGACAGCGATTTCCAAATTGCAAAAATTTTTCACCCGTTTGGATGAAGCGCGTGCGATTTGTCCTGATGATGCGCCGCTGGACTCTCCACGGGGAAATACGTTTTGCCTTTTTGAAGTGATCTCAACCATTATCCGCCTGTCTCTTCGCCAAAATTTGGTGAGGGCAAGTCTGTTATTTATTCCGCAGCATGAGCGAACCAAACGATTCGTCCCAATCAGGTCGTCGAGACTTTTTAGTCAAAGCGGCAGCAGTCGGCATTGGAGCAGTGACGACGCTGGTGCCGGCAGGCGCTGGACTGGTCACCTTGCTGGATCCGCTTCGGCACAAGGCCAAAGCCGGGCGCTTCTTGCGCGTCGCGACTCTCAGCTCCCTCCCGGAAGACGGAACGCCGCGGCAGTTCCCTGTCGTGTCAGAGCGTCAGGACGCCTGGAACAAGTATCCCGAGGTCCGTGTCGGCGCTGTGTATCTGCGGAAGACGGGACCGAAGGAAGTTCAGGCCATCAACGTCGTCTGTCCGCACGCCGGTTGCTTCGTGAATTACCAGCCTGACCAGAGGAATTACCTGTGCCCCTGTCACAACAGCCGCTTCGCCCTGGACGGCGCCATCAAGGACGCGAGCAGCCCTAGCCCGCGGCCGCTGGACACCATGGAGGTGAAGGTTGAAGACGACGGTGCGGTGTTGGTCAAGTTCGAGAACTACCGCGCCGGCATTCACGAGAAGATTGTCGCGTCATGAATTCGCTCTTCAATTGGCTCGACCAACGCACGGGCTACAAGGCGATCGTCAAGCATGCCTTGTATGAGAACGTTCCGGGCGGCGCGCGCTGGCGTTACGTGTGGGGCAGCACGCTCACGTTCTGTCTCGTGATTCAATTCATCACGGGAACTTTCCTGTGGATGGCCTACAGCCCCAGTTCCCAAACGGCGTGGGAGAGCGTTTACTACATCCAGTACGAAATGGCAGGCGGCTGGTTCCTCCGCGGGCTGCATCATTACACGGCGCAGGCCATGAACATCCTGCTGGTGCTGCACTTGATGCAAGTGGTGATCGACGGTGCTTATAAGGCGCCGCGCGAGATGAATTTCTGGTTCGGCCTAGGCCTGCTGCTACTGGTCATGGGGCTGTCACTCACCGGCTACCTGCTGCCGTGGGACCAGAAGGGTTACTGGGCGACGAAGGTGGCGACTAGCATCGCAGCGATCACGCCGTTCATCGGGCCTGAGCTTCAGAAGCTCATCATCGGCGGAGCTGACTACGGACATCACACCCTCACCCGGTTCTTCGCGCTGCACGCTGGGGTGTTGCCGGCTTCGATTATCGCACTGCTCGTGGTGCATATTTATCTCTTCCGCCGGCACGGCTTGAAGGCGAAGGAACCGAAGATGCGTCCGGACGCGGCGTTCTGGCCCGATCAGGTTCTCAAGGACGCGGTGGCATGTCTGGCGGTTCTGGCGACGGTGTTGTTCCTCGTGATCCAGACCCGTGGAGCGGAACTCACGGCACCTGCGGATCCGTCCGAGCCTTACTCGGCGGCGCGACCTGAATGGTATTTTCTGTTCCTGTTTCAATTCCTGAAATACTTCCCGGGCGGCACTGAGATCTGGGGTGCCATCATCATTCCCACGGTCCTGCTGCTGGTCATCTTTGCGATGCCGTTTATCGGGAACTGGAAGCTGGGTCACCGGTTCAATCTGGGTTTTCTTTGGGCGATGCTGGGTGGAGCGGCGTTGCTGACCTGGCTGGCAATCGCAGAAGATCGGAGCAATCCGGAATACCTGGCGGGCGTCAAAGCCGCTCGCTTCGAAGCTCAACGCGTGAAGGAACTCGCGCAATCGCCGTCCGGCATTTCGGCATTGGGCGCTGTGGAACTGCTGCGCAACGATCCGCTCACTCAGGGACCGAAACTCTTCTCCAAGAACTGCGCGAGCTGTCATCGGTTTGATGGCCATGATGGTCTGGGGATTGTGCCGCAGGATCCTCAATCCGGACCGGACTTGAAAGGCTTCGCGTCGCGCGAGTGGCTGGCTGGGATGCTCGATCCAGCGAAGGTCGCGAGCACGAATTACTTTGGTGGGACGAAGTTCCGGGACGGCAAAATGGTCCGCTTTGTGAAGAAAGATGTTGCGGCTTACAGCGCAGATGAAAAGGAACAGCTGCGGAAGGTGATTGCCGCCGTCTCCGCGGAAGCGGGTCTAAAAGCACAACGCGCATTGGATCAGGCGGATGCGGCGATCATTGCCGAGGGCCGAACCCTGGCGGCTGGCGACACGATGCGCTGCACCGAGTGTCATCAGTTCCGCAAGACGGATGAAGACGCCTCGGCGCCGGACCTGACCGGTTACGGTTCCCGCGAATGGCTGATTGGCATCATCAACGATCCGACGCACGACCGCTTCTATGGCAAACGCAACGATCGCATGCCGGGTTTCGCGAAGGAGCAGATTCTCGATGCGCATTCCATCCAGCTGATCGCGGACTGGCTGCGAGGCGAATGGTACGAGGCGCCCAAGCTGATTGAATCGCCGGCGGCGGCGGGGAAATAACTTTGCTCCAGTGAAGCAGCGGTGACGGACTGCATCGTGCGAAGGACGCTTGAACGGCGAGAGGAGATCCGCTTTGCTGCGCCCGTGTTCAAGACAGGTCTTTAACTAATCCCATGCGAATCCTTATTGCCACGGTCACCGCCGGAGCAGGGCATCTTCAGGCCGCCGCAGCGCTCGAAGAGGCGTGGCGCGGGTTGCGTCCCCGCGACACCGTCGAGTGCGTCGACGTGCTCGACTTCATGCCGAAGCTGTATCGAAAGCTGTACGTCGAGGGCTACGTGAAGCTGATTGCGCATGCGCCGGAGCTGTGGGCGATGGTGTTCAAGAAGACGGATAATCCGGCCCTGGCGCGCAAACTGACGAAATTTCGCCGATCAGTTTCCAAGTATCGTACGCAAAAGTTCATTGCCCACCTCAAGCAGTTCAAACCGGATGTTGTGTTGTGTACGCATTACATGCCGTTGGAGATTTTGGGGCAGTTGAAGGACGAGCCGAAGCTGCGGTTCAGTCCCATGGTGGTGAGCATCGTGACGGATTTCGAGGCGCACGCGTTGTGGATGGAACCGTCAGTGAATCTCTATTGCGTGGCGGCGGAGGAGACGAAGGCGCGATTGGTCGCGCGGGGCGCAACGGCGGATGCGGTGGCGGCGACCGGCATTCCGATCGCCTCGAAGTTTTCCGCGTCCATTGATCGCGCTGATGTTCGCAAGCGGATCGGATTGCGGGACGATCTTCCGGTGTTGCTGGTGTTGAGTGGTGGATTCGGAATGGGCCCGGTGGCGAAGATTCTCGGGGAATTGAACAAGGTAACCACGCCGGTTCAACTCGTGGTGGTCTGTGGCCGGAATGAGGAGCTGCGCCGGGAGCTGGCAGTGATGGACCGCAAACATCCGACGCACGTTCTTGGGTTCGCGTCGAACATGCATGAGCTGATGGCGGTTTCGGATTTGGTCGTCAGCAAACCCGGCGGCTTGACGAGTTCGGAAGCGCTGGCGATGGGGCGACCGATGTTTGTGATCGATCCGATTCCCGGCCAGGAGGCGGCAAATAGTGATTTTCTATTGGAACACGGCGCGGCGGCGAAGGTGAACCGCGTGGAGGATTTGCCGTTTCGGATCGAGAAACTGATTGGCTCCAAGAAGCTGATCGCAATGGGAGATGAATCCCGCCGTCTCGGCCGACCGCAGGCCGCGCAGTCGGTTTGCCGGGAAGTTATTCAGCGACTGGGAAACAGGTGAGATTCCGCATGAGACGCGCCTTGAAAACCGCGGTGAGCTTCAGGAGATCGCTCGTGCGTCTCGTGGTGATGGCTCTGTTGGTCGGGTGTCCCGGGCTTCGCGCGGCGGTTTCCGCGGATGAAACCGTTTTGCTTTATCCGGCGCTGGCCCGCAGCGCGCCCGGCGGCTGGGAGGTTCAATGGAGTGGGATTATCTACGAGCAGGAGAAGCGCGCGGCTACGAGTTTCCTGACGCGGCAATTGTTCGGTTTGAGCGGGTTCGAGATGTCGACGGACGAAGCAGCGGTGTTTGCTGAACGAAGCCGGTTATTCATGGTGGACAACGAGCGGCGCAAATCCATTCGTGTTCGATTGGGTAATGACTCTTGGACGATGGGGCGTTCCGGTGCGAATGGCCGGTTCGGCAAGCGCCAATTCCTCAGTTCCAATCTTGTCCAGACGGCGTGGTTCGCCGGTCCGGAACGAATCAACTTCCCGCTCGTCGTGGAGGACAGCGGCGGGCGCATTGTAAACGCGGAGGTTCACGTCATCGAAGAAGACGGATTGTCTGTCGTTTCGGATATCGATGACACAATCAAGATTAGCGATGTGTTGAATCGCGAAGCGTTGCTGAAGAATACGTTTTGCCGTCCATTCGGTGCGGTTCCGGGAATGTCACAGACGTATCGACTTTGGGCCGAGCAGCACGGGGCGGCGTTCCACTACGTTTCAGCGAGTCCGTGGCAATTGTATCTACCCCTGAGGGAATTTGTGCGGAGCAATGGATTTCCGGCGGGAACATTTCACATGAAGGATTTCCGGCTGAAGGACCGCACGGCGGCGGCGATGTTTGCGTCGCCGGAGAAATACAAGCCGGGCGTGATCGAACCGTTGCTGCGACAGTTTCCGCGGCGGCAGTTCGTGTTGGTCGGGGATTCCGGCGAAAAAGATCCAGAGATCTACGCGCAACTGGCCCGCGGATTTCCCAAGCAAGTTCGGGCGGTATTCATCCGCGATGTCACGGGTGAAGAAGCGTCGGCTCCGCGTTACCAAAAGGTGTTCAGTGGCGTGGGAACGAATCGCTGGTGGATCTTTCGCGATCCGGCGGAAATCCGTGCGCGAATGGGTGGGGGTGGTGTCTTGTTGCCAAAACGTGACTAAGCGAGTTGAGATTACAGACTAGGAGCGGAACGATTCAGGTGGTTGGCAAACAGGGGGTTGCAGAATCGACGGGCTTGATCTGGTGGCAAGGAGGGGCCGAATGGACAGTCCGCAGCCGGAGGGATAAACTTGGGATACCGATATGGAAACCAACCTCCAACCGCCACAGACGAAGCCCGCTAGTCAGACGGTTTCGCGCCGTCGCTATACGGGTGAGGTCGTTTACATCTACGCCTACGATGTCGCGTATGACCTGAATCGGGAGCCGGTGCCGGAGTTGCTCGGCCAGAAGGTGGTGCCGTTCGCCTTCGATTCCAGCCGTCGGCATCCGCGCCATCATTTCTTTTACAAGCCGCAGATGATTCGTCTGCCGGCGATGGAACGTGTGGGGCCCTTTGGTCCTGTGAACGTGGACCGCGTCGTGAAGCTGCTTCCGGTAGGCGCGGTGAGTATCACGGTTCGCATTCCGTTCGCGGTCGAACGGCTTGAGGATTTGGTGGCGTTTCACGATTTGCACTTCGACACCGGGTCCTTGAATCTCGACGTGCGATTGCTGGCGGAGGCGGTTCATCGCGAGTTGATGCCCTACTCGGTGCGGCCGAATCCTCACCTGGTCGACGAGGAAGCGTATACCGTCTTCTGTCTCGATGCGCCGATGACGAATGCCGAGGGGCAGGCGCTGGGCGCCGAGCAGTGGTTGCAGGCGAATCGGCGTCAGGTGGCGGCGTTGCTGACGCAGGAATCCGATGTGAATCTCCTCTCCAAGCAGGAAGCGGAGGAATCAACCGGACGTTACCTCAGTTACTATCAGAACGACTTGGTGGTGATCGATTGGGACTCGGCGCTCATCATCGATGACCGCGCGGACTTCGATGAGACGCTCTATGTGATGGAACTGGCGAATCTCCAACTGGCAGAGCTCGAAGCCTACGATCGGTTGCTCGATGATTCGCTGGAACGATCCTACCGCGATCTCAATCGTCGCAACATCCGCACGCGCGCCCATGTGTTGCGCGATCTGCGGGAGATTCGAATCGACATGGCGCGGGTCAGCGATGAGTTGATGAACATCACGAAGTTCTTCGGCGACTGGCATCTCGCCCGCATCTACGAAAACATTGCGGCGCGTTTCCATCTCTCGGACTGGCATCACGCGGTGGAAGAGAAGCTCAAGACGCTGGACGAGTTGTATGAGATTCTTAAACACGACCAGAACAACCGCTGGATGTTGATCCTTGAGGTTACGATCGTCCTGCTTTTCATCATCGATTTGGTGATTCTCTTCATGGGAATCAGCGGGCCGTAGTCTGGCGGGGCTGGGCGCGTTGCGTGGGCGAATCGTCGTCCAAAACTCGCTTGATTTGGGCGTGTGAAATCAGCATCGTCCGAGGCCTTGTAAGTTGTCGGCTTGCCTGTGAATGGGTCTCATTGGCAAATCCCCTTCCGGCTGGTCCACCAAATTGTTCAACTCGTGGCGAAAGAAGAACCAATTGCATTACAGGGCACGGTGACCCAGGTGTTGCCGGGGACGATGTTTCGCGTGGCGCTGGCCAACGGGCATGAGGTGCTGGCCCACATCTCGGGGAAAATGAGGAAGAATTTCATCCGCATTTGTCCTGGCGACAAAGTGGAAGTGGAGATTACTCCCTACGATTTGAACAAGGCCCGCATCACTTTCCGTCACGCGTAGCGACTTCCTTGGGCTTTACGGAACGTGCATTTCAAACCGTGGAATGCGTGTAAATACTCGCCGACCGTCGTCAGTGATTCCCAGATAACTTCCTTCGGCGACGGCAGAGCCGGTGTTGAAGACGTGGTAACTGTTGTAGCTGAACTTTTCCCCTGGATGAAGTTTGGGGAACTGGCCGACCACGCCGTCTCCTTCGAGCGCGATGGTGTTTCCGTCGTCGTCACGCACTACCCATTTACGTCCCTTGATCGTCACGGTCGCGTCGCTGTGATTGTGGATGCTGATGAAATAGGCGAAGCAATGCCGGCGGTCGGGTGGCGTCTGCGCGTCCGGCTGATGCAGGACTTGATCAATGGTGACTGTCAGCCCGGGCAGTTCCTGAATTGGGTCGGACATGAGAGATTATGACGCCGAAGGAGAAGGTCGCATCAATCGTCCCGATGCCCAGACGATGGCGGCGAGGATCAAGCCAATGGCGAGGAAATCTATTCCAGGAAGGAATCGAGTCTCGTGGCTGACGGTTTCGTTCCCCGTGGCGGTGTCCACCGCGCGGACGACCTCGTTGATTCTTGTGGTGCCGAGATTCGGACCGCCGAAGAACCATAAGGCCACTGTGACGAGGCTGATGAACAAGGCTGTCAGGCGGGTTGCGGTTCTCACGGTCAGAAAAAAGCGGCCGGGCAGGGTGAACTGCACGGCCGCTTGAATTGTTTAAGGGACGGGTGCGGCCTTAGTTTTTACCAGCAGGTTCAGCGTCCTTCGCGGCGCCTTCCGTGCCGCCGGCTTCCTTGTCGCGCTCGGCCATCGCAGCCTTCCGGGAAAGTTTCACGCGGCCTTTTTCGTCGACACCCAGGCACTTGACCCAGATTTCGTCGCCCATCTTGACGATGTCTTCCGTCTGCTTGACGCGGAAGTTTGCGAGCTCGCTGATGTGGCACAGGCCGTCCTTGCCGGGGAGGAATTCCACGAAGCAGCCGAATTCCTTGATGGTCACGACGCGACCACGGTAGATCCGTCCGATCTCCGCTTCTGCCGTCATGCCTTCGATTTCGCGGCGGGCCACTTCCATGCCTTCGGCGCTGACCGAGTAAACGTTCACCGTGCCGTCGTCCTCAATGTTGATCTCGCAACCGGACTCTTCGACGATGCGCTTGATGTTCTTGCCGCCAGGTCCGATCAACGCGCCAATCTTCTCGGGGTTGATCCGAATCTGCACGATGCGCGGAGCATACTTGCTGAGTTCCTTGCGCGGTTCGGCAATGACTTTCGCCATGTCGTTGAGGATGGACAGGCGCGCGACGCGGGCTTTCTCGACCGCTTCAGCCATGAGCTTGTGCGGAAGGCCCTTCAGCTTGAGGTCGAGTTGGAAGCCAGTGATGCCCTTGTCGGTACCGGCGATTTTGCAATCCATGTCGCAGTAGGCGTCTTCCCAGCCGATGATGTCGGTGAGGAGTTGGTAGCGACCGATGGCGGTGTCGTCCTTCTCGGTGCAGATGCCGACGCTGATGCCAGCCACAGGGCGGATCATCGGGACACCGGCATCCATGAGTGCGAGCGTGCCGCCGCAAACAGAGGCCATGGATGTGGAACCGTTCGATTCCATGATCTCGCTCGTGACGCGAACTGCATAAGGATACGTGTCGAGCGGAAGCATCGGCTCGATGGAACGTTCAGCGAGCGCGCCGTGGCCGATCTCGCGACGACCGGGGCCGCTGATGCGTCCGGTTTCGCCGACGGAGAAGTTCGGGAAGTTGTAGTGGAGAATGAACTTCTTCTCGTTCTCGCCACCCGTATAGCTGTCGAATTCCTGAGCGTCTTCGCCGGTGCCGAGCGTGACGAGGGTCACCGCCTGGGTTTCACCGCGAACGAAAATCGCCGAACCATGCGCACGGGGCAGCATGCCGACTTCACCGGAGATCGGGCGAATGGCGTCAAAGCCACGGCCGTCGAGGCGCTTGCCGTTGTTCAGAATGAGGCTGCGGACCGCTTCCTTCTGGATGTAGTAAAACGCGTCCTTCACGACGAACGGCGTCACTTTTTCTGCGCCGAATTTCTCAACGAGCTTGGTGCCGACTTCGTCTTGAATCGCTTTGCAGGCGGATTCGCGGGCGAGCTTGCCTGGCGTCAGGAGCGCGGGGACGAAGCGGTCGCCGGCGAGAGCCTTGGCTTCCTTGAGAATCTCTTCAGGAACAACATTGAGCGTAATCTGGCGCTTCGGCTTGCCGGCTTTCGCGGCGAGCTGCTTCTGCGCGGCGATGATCGGCTGGCAGCATTCCTGACCGAAGGCGAGCGCCGCGTTGAAGTCGGCTTCAGTGATTTCCTTGGCCGAACCTTCGAACATCACCACGTCTTTGTCGTTACCGACATAGACGAGATCAAGATCGCTCTCCGCCTGTTCGGCGTGAGTCGGGTTAGCGACGAACTTGCCATTGACGCGACCAACGCGCACGGCGCCGAGCGGACCATCCCACGGGATGTCGCTGACGGTGAGTGATGCGGATGCGCCGATGATGCTGAGGATATCAGGATCGTTTTCGCCGTCCGCGCTGAGCAGGACGGTTTGAACCTGAACTTCGTTGTACCAGCCCTTGGGAAAGAGCGGACGAATCGGGCGGTCGGTGAGGCGGCAGGTGAGGATTTCCTTTTCCGTCGGACGGCCTTCGCGCTTGAAGTAGCCACCGGGGAACTTGCCGGCTGCCGCCGCTTTTTCGCGGTAATCGACCGTGAGCGGGAAGAAGTCCTGGCCTTCCTTCGCCTTGGTCGCGGCCACGGCGGCCACAATGACGATGGTTTCGCCGAGTTGCACGGTTACGGCGCCGTCGGCCTGCTTGGCCAATTTGCCGGTTTCAATGGTGATCTGTTTGTCGCCGACTTGGGCGGTTATTTTTTCTGGCATAATGATTTTGGGCCCGCCGGCATCTGAGGAACTTCAGTGAACACCTGTGGGGCAGGTGCTGAATGAAATTACCCGGACCCGGCGGGTGGAGTTGATGCGCGGACGGGGGGTTGAGATTCCTAGACCAGTCCGCGCGGGCGTGGCTGGGGAATTGGGATCAAGCGGGGAGCTTGATCCCGGGCAAATTTTAATCTGGGGCTTGGCGCACACCTGGCTGTCCGTTGCTCAGGAAGACAAGGCGCGAGCACGTCAGCCCGCGGGGGCGGGCCGAACGCCCGCGACTTTAGTGACGAAGCTTCAGCTTCTTGACCACGGCCAAATGACGGGCGGTGTCAGTGCTGTGCAGGTAATCGAGCAAGCGACGGCGCTGGCCGACCATCATCAGCAGGCCGCGACGGGAGCTGTGATCTTTGTTGTTGGTCTGCAAGTGAGCGGTGAGCTTGTTGATCCGCTCCGTCAGCAGGGCGATTTGAACATCCGCAGAACCAGTGTCCTTTTCGTGGAGACGAAAATCCTTCACGAGTTTTGTTTTGCTTTCCAATGTCGTACTCATCTCTAAGTTAATTTGTAAGGGCGGGAGGTTAGGGGATTGCCTGCGAAGCTGTAAAGCTCTTTTAGCCCCATTTTTGCAGGTGCTGCCTCGGATGGCCGAGGAATCTCTTGTTGACGCAAAAAAAGAAATGTTTCAGGTTCGCAGAAGTCAGCGCAAAGAACAGCGGTGTCGGTGTCAGAAAGACAGATGTCGGGTAACCACCATTAAGAGACATTCAGAGCTACTGCCAGGGCAGCAACTCCCCACTCGGTTTTTTGAGCGGCCAACTGTACTGATTATGAATGAATCACGTCTCTTCGTAGGAAACCTCGCCTACCAAACGATGGACAACGACCTGCAGGATCACTTCTCCCAGGCCGGAGTCGTCAGCTCCGTTAACGTCATGATGGACAAGTTCACGGGCAAGTCCCGCGGTTTCGCCTTTGTCGAGATGGCGAGCGCGGAGGAGGCCAACAAGGCTGTCGAAATGTTCCACAACAAGGAATTCCAGGGTCGCGCGTTGACTGTGAACATCGCCCGCCCGCGTGAAGACCGCCCGCCTCGCAGTGGTGGTGGCGGTGGTGGATTCCGGGGCGATCGCGGGGACCGTGGTCCTCGTCACTGATCGACTTCGATTGTTTCTCAAAGGCCGGCGCGTTGTATTCGCCGGCCTTTTTCTTTTTCCCATTGGAGGCAAATCTGGACGGGGACTTCGGCCCACAGGCTTGACTTGAAGCGGGCGCCCCGTAGCCTTTCGCGCATGTCGAAGTCTTCTGGCAAGAAACAGCCTGGGCGCAAAGGGAAAGCGCTGCTTCTCGGGGTGGGACTGGATTCCGACGGCCACAAACGTGTCACCACCGGTCCGAACTTTGCCCTCGTCGGCGGCACGCATGAAACGCACGAGGTGATGACCGAAAAGGCCATTAAGATAAACGAGAAGCTTTCCGCCAAGGGCAAGACCATGGAATCCGTCAGTCGCGAGGAGTTTGACGACATTGCGGCTTCTGTCGGCCTGCACCGGCAAGAACTGCGCCAAGGCTGACATGGATCAAAGCCCCTATCTTTTCCTCACGGTCTTTCTAGTCATTGCGATTGCGTTCCCGCTCGGACCGATCTTGCTCGCCCGACTTTGGGCTGCCAAGTATTCGCCGCAGAAGCCCGGCGAACAGAAGAACGCAACTTACGAGTGCGGTCTGGAGTCCAAGGGCGACGCGATGATTCAGTTCAAATCGCAATATTACCTATACGCGATTATCTTTCTGATCTTCGATGTGGAGACGATCTTCCTCCTCCCGTTTGCCGTCGCGTTCACTGGTCTTTCGGTCGGGGCGTTTGTTGCTATCATGATTTTCCTGCTGCTTCTCGTGGAAGGACTCGCGTGGGCGTGGATGAAAGGTGTGTTGACCTGGAAATAGCTGGAGCACCCATGGACGAAGGACTTCGCAGCGAACTCAGTAAACAGGGCGTCTTTACCACCACGCTGGAAGATCTTTACAACTGGGGTCGCAAAAATTCCGTCTGGCCGTTGCAATTCGGTCTCGCCTGCTGCGCGATCGAGATGATCGCATCTTCAATGTCGCGTTTCGACCTCGCGCGTTTTGGCGCGGAAGTCTTCCGCCCGTCCCCTCGTCAGGCCGACTTGATGATTGTCGCGGGCACCGTCACGAAGAAAATGGCTCCACAGGTCATCCGTCTTTACAACCAGATGCCCGAGCCCAAGTACGTCATCGCGATGGGTGCGTGTGCGATTTCGGGTGGACCCTTCAAGCAAGGCTATAACGTGCTCAAGGGCATCGACCGATTTCTGCCGGTCGACGTCCACATTCCCGGCTGCCCGCCGCGGCCAGAGGCGTTGATTCATGCCTTTATGACTCTCCAGCGGAAGATCGATGAGCAGAAGCTCACCGGCCCAAATCGCCCACGGCATCTGGTGGCCGACGCGCCGAGCGAGTTTCCGGTGCCGCAGTTCGGCGAACACGATCTCGTGCCGCCGAGCAATCCGAAAGTCTGGCAGCCGCCGAAGATGGTGCGCGGATGACCGCGGGTGATCTCCACAAATGGATTTCCGAAGTTCCATATGATTCGCCACTTCGCCACTCCGCTCGCGATCCTGCTAATCGCGTTGACGGGATGTTCCAACGAAAAGAAGGGTCCTGCATATTCCCATCAGGAAGAGTTTCGCAAACAGGTCGAAGCTTCACCTGAACTCAAGGAACGTGGGTATGCGGTTAATGAAGTGCGTTTTTCGGAGGATTACAATAAGGCCCTAGTCATCCTTTCGAAGCAAGGCTCTTCAGACGGGTCCAGAGAGGTTGTTCTGGAGCACGATGGCTTTCGGAGATACCGAGGTCAGTTTTATGAACCTATCAATCTGGTGGAACCGCGCACTATTCCGCCGGCAAGTGAACGAGAGCAGGTTTTGTCGAATCGACTCGCAGCCTATAGTTCACGAATGGCGGCTATCACCGTGACCCTGCCGGCTAGATGAATTTATTGCACACCCGGATGTGCATCTGCCTGTTGGCCGATTGCTTTAATTATGCCTCTCCCCGCTGATTACCACATGCACACGCCGTTGTGCCGGCACGCGGTCGGAGAACCGACCGAGCTGGCGGCGCAGGCCGTGCGGCTGGGCTTTTCGGAAATCGGCTTCTCAGATCACAACCCGATGTCACGCGATGATTGGGATGACTGGCGCATGTTTCGCGCGAACCTCGATACCTACGTCGCCAAGGTGGAGCAGGCGCGGCGCGACCATCCGAACCTGACCATCAAGCTCGCAATGGAGGTCGATTACATTCCCGGTCAGGAAAGTTGGATTCGCGACCTGGCGGCGCGACATTCGTGGGATTACCTGATCGGCGCAGTCCATTACGTTTCCGACTCGTGGGATCTCGACAACCCGACGCGTATCTCCGAGTGGAAGAAGCGCGATCCGTTCGAGGTGTGGACCGCGTACTTCGATCGCCTGACGATGGCCGTCGAGTCCGGCTTGTTTGAAATCATCGCGCACGCGGACCTCTGCAAGAAATTCTGCTACTACCCGAAGGAAGATTGCACGCCCTTGTTCGCGAAGTTCATTTCCGCCGCCAAGAAGCACGACGTGGCGATGGAGTTGAACACCGCCGGTTTGCGCAAGGACTGCAAAGAAATTTACCCGAGTCCGCAACTGGTCGGCATGGCCGCCGCCGCCGGTGTGCCGATTACGTTTGCCTCGGATGCGCATGCGCCAGGCGAAGTCGGCGCCAACTTCGCCGAGGCCATCGCGCTCGCGCGCAGCGCCGGCTACACCGAGTGGTGCCGATTCACGGGCCGCAAACGCGAAATGGTAAAGCTTTAGATTCTGAACATTCTCAAATCCGCATGAGCATCTCCTCGTTTTCCTTCCCTACAACCACGCTGTCCGGCACTGGCGCGCTTGGCGAACTGCCTGCGCGTCTCGCGAAGCTCAACATCAAACGCCCGCTCGTCGTCACCGATCCCGGTCTGCTGACGACGGAGGCGTTTCAGAAGCTGCAGCAGACGCTCGGCACACCGGAGCAGGGCAAAACCTGGTTCCTGCACAGCGGCGTGCATCCGAATCCCATCGAGGCGGATGTCCACGACAG
>CAZBIC010000036.1:0-71832 GCA_964491875.1 uncultured Bifidobacterium sp. | reverse complement strand
GTTGCTGACTGAGATCGTGGTGGCGGAGACGTGCCAGTCGCGCTGTGTTTACCGGGGCGAATCGTGATGATGAATCGCGCCCGCGGCCCTCTCTGGTTGTACGTCCTGTTCGCGCTCTCCGGTGCGGCGGGGTTGGGCTACCAGATGGTCTGGGTGCGCATGTTCGCCGCCGGGCTGGGGCACGAGACGCCAGCGATGCTCGGAGTAGCCTCAGCGTTTCTCGGCGGACTCGCAGTGGGCGGATGGTATTTCGATCAGCGTATCGGTTCCTCATCGAACGCAGTGCGATGGTATGTCGGGATCGAGATCGTGATCGGTGGTTTTGGTTTGCTGACGGCATTGACGATTCCACTGGTGAATCAACTGGCGTTGCAATTCATCGGGCCTGAGCCGTCGGCTTTTCGACAATGGAGCGTGGTGTTCCTGTTGCCTTTTGTGACGTTGTCGCCCGCCACGGCGGCGATGGGCGCGACGCTTCCGGCGATGGAGCGGCTTCTTTCTCCGCTGATGGCAAACAGCCGTTGCATCGGTGCGATCTACGCGGCGAACACGTTCGGCGCGGTGGCGGGAACGCTGGGGACGGTTTTCGTTGTGATGCCGGCCCTCGGATTTCGCGCGACCCTCGGAGTGCTGGCGGCGGTGAATGTGATTTGCGCTGTGGCGGCGTGGAGATTCTGGGGTGCAGAGAAACGCGGACCCGAGAACCGTCAGCGTGAGGAGCGAACCAGGAATCGTTCAGCATCCGTCGCGGCGACTGCGAGAGCCGGGGGCATTTCGTCGACACGTTTGGCAACGACATTGTTCGTCACAGGATTTCTTGGGATTGGTTTCGAGATCGTGGTGGTGCGGTTGCTGTCGCAGGTGTTGGAGAACACGGTCTACAGCTATGCGTCGGCGCTGGCGGTTTATCTGGTCGGCACGGCGATCGGCGGGGCGTGGTATCAGCGAAGGAATTGTGCGCCGGGTGATGCATTGGTCTTGAGCCGGTTGCTCACGGCGCTTGCTGCAGCGTGCCTGTTGAGTGCGGCCGTACTGCATTTCGGGCGGCCGATATATTCGGCAATTCGCGATGGAGTTGGCGAGTCGCTGCCTGCGACGGCGCTGGGTGAATCCCTGATGGCCACCGTGTCGTTTTTGATTCCCACGGTGCTGATGGGCGCGACATTCAGTCACCTGGTGCAGAGCGCTCGGCGGGACACAGGTGGAGTCGGTCGTGCCGGCGCGGTGAATACGCTGGGCTGTGCGGCGGCTGGGTTGGTGGGAGCCGTGCTGTTACCGCTGCTGGGCACGAAGACGACCGCGCTGGCGTTGGGCGTTGGCTATCTGCTCGTTGTTCCAAACTGGTGGAAGGTGGGCTGGCTGTTGGCGGCAGTGCCGGTTGCTCTGGGTTTGGCGGCGATGGCTGACCTTCGGATCGTGGACAAACTGCCGGGCGCGGAAGTGATCGCGTACCAAGATGGCGCAATGGCTTCGGTGGCGGTGGTGAAAACCGCAGATGGGCATCGCAGTCTGCGCGTGAACAATCGCCTGCAAATGGGTGGGACGGCGGCCGCGATGGCGGAGCGACGTCAGGCGCATCTGCCGCTGCTGTTACATCCGGCGCCGCGGCGGGCGTTGTTTCTCGGTCCGGGGACCGGGGTGACTTTAGGCGCGGCCACGGCGTATCCAGAGTTGAGGGTGGATGGTGTGGAACTGATTCCAGAGGTGATTGGCATGATGCACCATTTCGAACCGGAGAACGAAGGACCATTGCCGAAAAAGGGCGGCCGTGTGTTGTCGGCGGATGCACGGCGATTCGTGCGGGTGACGACGAATCGTTACGACGTGATTGTCGCGGACTTGTTTCATCCAGCGCATGACGGCGCGGGGTTCCTCTACACAAAGGAACATTTTCAAGCGGTGCGTGAGCGGCTGGCACCGGGAGGATTGTTCTGTCAATGGCTGCCGTTACATCAGTTGGAGGAACCGGTGATGCGCTCCATCGTTCGAACATTTCTCGACACGTTTTCGGAGACGCGAGGATTCCTGCTGCATTTTAACGTGGATATTCCGGCGCTGGCGCTGGTGGGAACCTTGGATAAACCGGTTTTCGAGCAGGGCTTGTTCGAGAAGAGGCTTGCGGATGGCGAGTTGCGCAGCCGGCTACGGGGCGTTGGGTTGGAACGATTCATCAATCTCGCCGGGTGTTTCGTGGCGGATGCCGGAACGTTGGATCGCTTTGCGGGTTCGGCGCCGCTCAGCACGGACAATTCTCCGGTGGTGTTGTTCGCGGCGCCGCGGTTCGCCGTGAAGCGCGAAGTGCGGGTTGAGGCATTGCTGCTCTCCGTGCTTGAGAAATGTCAGTTGAATGAGAGCGCGCTGGCAAAAAGCGGGTTTGATTTGAGTGACGAACGCTTCGCGTCGGATCTCAAGGGGTTCATGGCGGCCCGGGACATTTACTTGAAAGGTTTGGTCAAAGAAGGCGCTGGGGATTTAAGCGGCGCCGTCGAGTTGTATCTCGCGAGCGCTGGGAGAAGCCTCCTCTTCACACCGTCTTACGCGCGATGCGTCACCATCATTCAAGTGATGGCGCAGACGGATCGCGATCGGGCGAAGGAACTGTTTCAGGAACTTGAGGCCGCGCAGCCCGCGCAACCGCTGGGAAAGAAACTGCTGGGACCGTTGTTGGATCCCGCAGCGGCGAAGTGATGCGGGCTACTTGGCCTGCTTGCGCAAGACCTGGGCGTGAACGCGGGCCACGTCGCCCATGTAGTGCTCGGCTTTGAAATCGGTGGCGGCTTTCAGAATATGTTCGCGAGCGAGCTTGGCGTCACCGATCGCCTCGTAGTAAAGGCCTAGGTAGAGATGGGCGTAGAAGAGCTGGTTGTCGTGATTTGCAGGGGAGCCCAGTTTGGCGGCGGCGAGGACATCCTCCGGCTTGGCCTTGCCACCGAAGAGTTCGTGAATCTGCATCATCGGAATGCGGGCATCGCGCTCGATGGGAATCAAGGCGGCTTTCGCTTTCTCAGCACCGGAGGCGCGGGCGACGCAGAGGAAATGCCAGACGGCGTTCTCGACGTCGTATGGATTGACCGTTTGGTGCAGCTCGAACTGCTTTCGTCCGTCTTCGAACCTTCCCGCGTAGTAAAGGGAAATGCCGCGCTGCCAGTGATGCGGCGATTGTTCGGGGAGCGCTTCGATGAACTTGTCGAAGTCGGCAATGGATTCGGCGAAGTTGCCGAGCTTGAAATGAAGTTCGCCGCGTTTCTGGTAGACGACGGTGGCCTTGGGATTGGCCTTCAGGCTGGCGTCGTAGTCGACGAGGGCTTTGACGGGGTTCTTTGATTCCTCGTGGGCGCGACCGCGGAGGAATAGCGCGCGGAAGTCTTTCGGGTCAGCCGCCAGAATCTTGTCGGTGATTTGAATCGCTTCAGCGGGTTTGCCGGCGCGGAGCGAAGTATCAGCGGAGCGGAGCAGGGACTGAGTGTCCAGTGACTCGGCGGCGCTGCAGGCAAAGCGCGTGAGCAAAACCAGCATGCAGGCAAGGGCCAGACTCGGCAGTGAAAAATGGCGGGGCGTCATGGCTGGAGCTCAACTGAACGTTGCGCTGCTGTCAATGTGGGCCTTCGGGAGCGAATCACGGAGCTGCTTGAATAGACACTGCGCCACTTCGATTGGTGCCGAGGTAGTACCCGAACGCGTTGGTTGCTTTTTGCAGAACAGCGCCGGTGAAGGCGATGGCTTTCGCGCCGGAGTTGGTCGGAGTAAGGCTGCCTTTGAATAGGCCGGTGGCGGGCGTGAAGGTGAGCGTGAGCTTGTGCGGCCCGGCATTGGTGACCTTGCTGCCCACTCCCAGATTGAACGCATTGGTGTAGGTGGTCGGAAGGTTGCCGCCCGTGAGAACCAATTCCGAGCTGGTGAGCTCGATGACTTTGTTGGTCTTGGCGGGCACTGTATACCGAGCGCCCACGACTTCTGCGAGATTGGTGGTGAAGCCGAGGGGGTAAAGTTTGTTCTTGGGATTCGCCGGCTTGGCCCAATTGAGCAGGCCGTTGAAGTCATCGCCGTCACGATCTTCGAAGCGGATCCAGGAGAGAAGTGATCCTTTGTTTGAGTAGAGCGGGACGTAAAGGGGCCATTCGCCGTTTCTGGAAATCTGGCCCTTCTGCGATGCGGTGGTCTTGTCCGCCAGAGAGCCCTTGAGGGTGACAACGCCATTGCTGTCGATGCTTACGGTGCCGTAGCTGAAGCCACCGGGGACAAACGTGTCGCCGGGCAGGCCGGGGAGC
Organism: uncultured Bifidobacterium sp.; assembly: GCA_964491875.1. Taxonomy (GTDB): domain Bacteria; phylum Verrucomicrobiota; class Verrucomicrobiia; order Limisphaerales; family JADJPG01; genus JADJPG01. The sequence goes on along the minus strand of CAZBIC010000036.1, from coordinate 67,564 downwards.
ACGAGGGTGTACTTGCCCGCAAGCGCGCAGGGGTTGGTCTTGGAATAGACGGCGCGGTCGCCTTCGAGGATGGCGGTCCAGGTGCCATCGGTGACGGTTCCGGTGACGGTGTCCGAGCCCGAGAGATCGACGTGCCAGGTGACGGTGAGGGCATTGGTTCCCTTGCGAGGGATGGTATTGGTCGCGCGTCCGTCGAGATCCAGCTGGCCGGAGGCCGAGAGTTTTTTCACTCCACCCGTCAGTAACGCAGCCGAGTAGCTGCCGCTGGCTGTGGTGGTGAGGATGAAATGACCGCTCGAACCATGGAGGACACCGGTGGACTCATTGGTTTCATAAAAGAGGCCGTGATATTTGCCAGCGACGACGCCGAATGGATTCGGGACGAAGTTCGCCGTCACCGTGGTGTTGGAGGAAAGCAGGTAGGTGAGTGATGGAGCGGTGGATTGCACCAGCGGACGGAACGATGAGATCACCGTCCAGTTTGAGAAGAGATTGCCTGATGCCGGGCTCGCGGTAAGGGTGAAGCTGCGGCCGAGTTCCATTTGCTGGCCGTTGGTGGCGCCCTTTACGGTGCCGTTACCATTGACGGTTAATGCCAGGGTGTCACGTAGCACCCGCACATAGGTCCGGGTGGCCACGGCGGAGTGGTTTCCTGCTTGATCGACGCTGTAGGCGCTGACGGTGTTGGTGCCAGGATCCAGTGTGACGACGACCGGACCCCAGGTGGAGAAGGTGACCGTTCCGGAGGCTGGGAGGTAGGTGCCGTTGTTGACGGAGTAGTAGACGGCGTTGATTCCGTTTCGATCCGAAGCCTTGCCCGTGACGCCGATGATTTCGTTCGTGGTGGTGCCGGCGGCGGGAGATGTGATAGAGACCGTGGGCAAGGTGGTGTCGTTTACGGGCGCGGTGACAAGGAGCACAGCCGGAGTGCTGGTGACCGCGCCAGCGATGTTTGTGATAATCACCATGAAGGTGGCGCTCTGGTTGGTATTGACGTTTGGCAGGCTGAGCGACGAGGAATTCGCGCCTGGGATGGCCACGTCGTTGGTGTACCACTGATACTGGAGAAGGCTGCCGCGAGTGGTCACTCGGAACGTTGCCGTCTGGCCGGCGGTGATGGTGAGGTTCGTCGGGTTGCTGAGAATGGCTGGAGGTTCAAAGCCGGTCGATGAGTTGAACGCGCCAGGAGTCGGCTCTGCTCCGGTCCAGACTTCGCCGTTGTTCCCGTAGACGTAGGACGAGAGTTTCTGAACGGAAAAGCCTAGACCATCCGGGCCAGCGACCGTGTCGTTGGTTGGCCATGGTGCTTTGTCATTGTAGGTAACGTTGTCGACGGTGATATACGGTACAAGACGGAAGTCATTGCGAAGCGGACCCTGAGGCACGTCCGGTCGACGGAGTTCCAGGCTCGCCCCTTTGTTGCTTAGCTTGCCGCGGTAAGGGCCATAAAGTTTCACCTCCGACGGGATTTTCTCGGCAAGGGCAGGGAACTTGTTCGTGAAATTGTTAAGGAACAGATTGTCGGTCGGATCAAAATTCACGATAAGCGCGAACTTTCCAGACTCGAGCCGGGAATTTTCCGGGAACTCGAAGCTGACCTCTCCGCGAATGCGCCATGTGTTGGTCCGGCCGTCGGCGTAGCGTTGCCCGGTGGTCAGGTTGCTTCCGTCCGGAGCCGGTGTGTAATTGCGGTCGGCAAAATATTGATTGGGGTCGTAAAGCAGAACGGTTGCGTCGCTCGTGTTGTAGAGTTCGATGAACTCCGTGATCGTGTCATCCACGCCACCGGGTTGAATCGCTGGCGGATGGTAGTGGATTTCGTTGATAACAAGGGGGCCGATCAACGGAACGGGATTCTCCGCGCCCGTGCCGGAGCGAAACACCGACTGGTAGCTGGCCGGATCCGTGGCTTTGATGGTAGTTCCCAGAGTTACGTTCGCGGAGGCGACAATATCCACATTGGTTTCGTAGTAGTTCGTCACGACGTGGCGAATGAAGGGAACACCATTGGCTGCAGGTCCGAAACTGACGCCGCGGCGATAGCCCGTCAGGCGGCCGTTGGCGTCACCTTTGTAGAGGTAGCATTCGTCGCCGTTGGCGGAGTTCAGGGTGAACGGCTGCGCCGCGGTGCTGCTGTTGTTGAATTGATACTCGTAGAAGACGATGTAGCCGTTGGCCGGGACGATGGTGTTCGCCGGGATGCGATATTTCTTCGGGTTCTCCCGGCTGTTGGTCAGCCACCAGTTTCCGATGTTCTGATCCACTCCGGTTGTGTTCATCAACTCAATCGCGTCCTCAAACGGCGGATCCGTGTGAGTCAGCACTTCGTTGATCACCACCTCCGGAATGCTTGCGAAATTGCTGTCCTCCGGGCTCGTGTTCGGGAGGATGCCTGGGTAGACGTCGCCGCCATCGGGAATACGCCCTTGCGTTTTGTCGCGACGCGGCTGGTCCGACGACACCTGATCCAGCCTCGTGGACTTGTTGCTCGCATACAGGAAAATGTCCTCCCGAGTGTCGCTGCTGATCGAGAACGGCAGCTCGTTCGCCGGCGCATCGATTGCCGCATTCTTTGTGGCGAACAACTGGACGAATCCCAGCGGCGCGATAAACGACAACGCCGGAATCGGCCGGGACTCCGCCGGAATCGACAAATTCGCCACCTTGTCCACGATCACCAACCCGCTCAAGCTCACGATGTTCGTATCCGGATTGTACAGCTCCAGCCAATCCTTGTCCCAACCCGCCGAATTCGTTCCCATCCACTCATTAATCTTCAACGACACCTCGTTCGTCACTGTCGGCGCAGGCAAAAACGCCACCGGCCGGTTCGTCGTGTAGGGCACCGTGCCTCCCGCGGGCGTCGCATACGTCAACGTGAACCCGCCTGTGAAATCCGGCACGCGACCGATGGAGAGATTCTCCACCTGCGGCCCCCACACCACGCTGTCCACCATCAAGCCATTCTGATACAACTTCACTTGATCCGCCGACCGATTCAGCGTGAACGTCACATTAGTTCCCCCCACCGTGAACGTCGTGTGCAACCCCGGCATGTTCGTCTCGTTGTCGAAAATGACCAGCAGGTAACTGTCCGCTGCGATCATCGTTCCGGCGGGGAACTTGTAGAAATCCTTGAAATCTCCGGCGAACGGATTCGCCTTCGTGGACAGACTCCACTGGCCCGCTCCCAAGTCGATGTCATTCGTCGACGTGTTGTATAGCTCCACATAATCCGGCGTATAATCCGGGATCTGGAGAAACGGGGCATTTGTCGCATTGCGCGCCATCACCTCGTTAATCACGACATCCGCCGCGCGACTTGCGACCGGACGTAACGCCAACAGAGTAAGGACGATGGTGAAAAGACTGCGCGAGAAACCACGCCAAGTGCGGACGAGAGAGCTGCTTCGATTCATACGGGAAACGTTCACCCGGATTACCTACATCAAGAACGTCCCATTGCCAACCGCAAGATTTTCAATACCCGCGTTCAAAAGTTGCGGTTGAAAGTCGAGAGTTCCGTACCCAGAACTCGGAAACCTTTCAACCTGCAACCAGTCACTTGGACCCTGGCACCATGGCTTATGGCCGATGTGGGGTCGTCAGGCGATACAACCGGTTCGTGCCCGCCGCTGCGTCCGAGATTGACTCGATCCGGTTCGTCGTCCGCGCCAGCACATCCTGCAACTTCAACCAGGCTGCCGCGTTCAAATCATCCGTGAACTCCACCGAATATGTGCGATTCGACAGCGCCAGGAAGCTGATCACTGTCGGACTGCTCGCCGAGACTTGATCGATCTTCAGGTAACTCGCCGCATCCCGTGGATCTGTTCCGGCGACATACTCCGCGCCGTTGGTCATCCCGTCTCCATCGGCGTCCAGTCCGGCATCCGCCTGGCTGTTCGGGTTGAAGCCATTGGCTGATTCCCACTGGTCCGGAATGCCGTCGTTGTCGGCATCTGGTAGCACAATGATGCTGAACGTTCCGGGACTGATGCCCGAGGCAGAGGTGGCGAGGTTCTTGATCACCAAGCGCCACGTCTGGGTAACGGCGACGTTGTTGGTCAACACCGGTGCCGTGAACGAATAGAAGGACGTTCGACTGTTGAGGACTGTGAGATTGGTGAACGCCGGGGTGGGCGTTAACCGCCGCCACTCATAGGTGATGGGGAGCGGATTGCCACTCACGGACCCGCTCAGGCTGACGTTACCTCCCGATGGGACGATCTGGGTCAGCGGAGCCTGAGTCACGACAAGGTTAATGAGCACGTAGATGTTTCCCACCGGGCTGATCGCTGTGCCAGACAAGTCGGTGACGGCCACCGTGTAGGCGCCTTCGTCCACCAACTGAACGTTCGTGATCGTGATCGAGGTGCCTGTGGCGCCCGGGACATCGACCCCGTCCTTCCGCCATTGATAAGTCAGGGTGCCGGTGCCGTAGGCGGTCACACTGAATGTCACGTTTGTCGCCGTGGCGGCGTTGGTCCCGGCTCTGACGGCATAGCTCGCGGGACCGAAGGAGGTAATGGTCAGCGGTGCAGCAGCGACCCAATTGGCCGGCTCATCCGCGAACTCGATGAGGCTGATGCGTTGAAGTGCGGCGCCGGTGCCGTCAGCGCCCGGTGGCCAGGGAGCGGAATCCTTGTAGTCGAGGGAATCCACGATGACGTAGGGAACGCCGTTGGTTTCAGGGGCATCCGGCTTAAGCAGGGAGATGGTGTCGGACGAGTTATTCAGTTTCGCGCTGTAGGGCCCGAAAACCGGGAGCCCGGTGAATGCACCGTACTTCGCGCGGAACGCAGCGAGCAAGGTCGGGTTCGCAGGATCGAAGTTGACGAAGATGAGCGATTACCCCGCGCCAAGTGAAACGTTCTGCGGGAGATTGAAGTCCACGCCACCGCGGAGATGCCAGGTGTTGGTTGGGTTCGCGGGATCAAACAGCGGAACCGTTGCGCTGGAAATGTTGCGAATCTCGATATACTCCTCGCTGCCGTTGTCGAGGCCGCCGTCGAGATCGATCGGATGATACATGATTTCGCGAACGACCACGGGACCGACGCGCGGGCCGGAGTTCGCCGCGCCGAGGGTGGTGGAGGTCTGTGCCACGAACCGTTCGTCGCCGGTGCTGATGATGTGGCGTCCGAAGGAGACGCCGTTCTCCGCGGATCCGAAATTGAAGCCGTGGCTGTAGCCGGTGAGATTGGTGCTGGCGTCGCCGGAGAACAGATACACTTCCTCGCCTTGCGAGCTGAGATTGAAGTTGTTGGTCGTTCCCGGCGCGGGATTGAAGTCCGCTTCAGTGAACACGAGGTATCCCCCTGCGGAGATCGTGGTGCCGTCCGGAATGCGGAACTTGGTCGGCGCCTTGCCGTCATCGGTCAAAAACCAGCCACCAATGTTTACGTTGGCGGCGGTGGGGTTGAAAAGTTCTATGGCGTCGACTGCCGGCAAATCGGTGTGAGTGAGAACCTCGTTGATGACGATGGCTGGAATGGTCGGATCTGGATCGTCGGTTCCCGGAGAGCCGAGGGGATTGGTGCTCGCACGCCAGCTCGAAGGATTGCCCGGGTTGGGATTCGAGTTCGGGTTCCGGGTGACGATTGAGTAGCCGAACCCATCCGCGGTGATGGGCCATTTGCCGCCATCCTTGTAATCGACGTCGAGAATTTTGGAGCCGAGGGGATGGTTTAGCACGAGAACTTCGCCGGCGTTGTCGAGGCGTCCGGAATACAGGCCGTTGATCACCAAGCCCGGATAGCGGGAGCCCAGCGTCGTGGCGTTGCGCCCAATGACGAAGAACTGTCCGGGAGCCAGACGCGTCCCGTTCGTGAACGTGAAGCTGATGCCTGAGAAGGTGGCCCCGCTGAGATCGATGACGGTGGCGCCGGTGTTCTTGAGTTCGAGGAACTCAAACTCGTCGCCTGCCGTCGCTCCGACGCCCGGCGGATTATACATCACTTCTGAAACGATGAGATTGGCGAAGTCCTGCGCGGGATAGAAGGTGCGTTGCACGATGGGGCTCCAGGTCGTGCCATTGCGGACGCGGGCGCGGATGGTGATCGGGAAGTTGATCACGATGGGCGAGCCCGCGGTGTAGACGATGGCAGACGGGGAGATGTTGCCACCGCGGACGCGGGGATCGGTGCCGTCAATGGTGAAGAAGATCTGACCGGCGCCGTTGTTGTTGGTCATGTAGAGAGAGAATCCAGCCGGCACGGCGTTGCTGCGGCTGCTGAAGATCGGCGCGGTAAGAGTGGGGAAAAGTCCATCGGCGCGGAGCTGGTTGATGAGGACGGTGGTGCGCCCTTGAATGAACGAGGTCACCGTGCTGCGCATGGCGCTCTGCCAGGTGTCACGGGTGTAAGGCGTGCCAGCCTTGGCGTCACCCCAGCGGGCGGACTCGGCCACGATGGCGAGATGGAGTTCATTACTGCGCGCGAGGAAGGCTTTCATCATGCCGTCGAAGGAGAGTGGACCACCATCAAAGCAGTGCCGTTGCACTTGATCGGCGACGAGCATGCGGAACTCCGGATTCTGGTGCATGCGGAACCAGATGTACTGCGGAGTGGAACGCTGGATTGCCTCTCCTGCGCCACCGCTTTGGGTGAGCGGATTGCCGCAGGTCCAGTCGGACTGAATGACGCCGTACTGCCCGCCGCTGGCGCTGAGGTCCACGATGCCGGTTCGATCTTCGTTCACGTTGAGCAACGTGTGCTCGGCGTCGTGGGAGATGAAACGGAAGCCGCCGAATTGCCCGGTGCGATTGCGCACGCCATACCAATTGTTTGGTGAGTCGTTGCCGAGAAAGTTGGAGATCGGGGCGTCGAGATTTCCGCCGTAGAGAATCACGAGCATGTAGTCGATCATGTTCGGCACGTCGACGAGGTTTTCGTAAGCGGGATTCGGAGTGCCATCCGGGTTCATGCCTTGCACGCGGAAGTAGTCGGCGTCATTGGCGAAGCCATTGGTGGCGGCCTGCCAGAGGCGATACCAGGCGTCGGTGTTGCCGTCGGTGGGGCCGCTGAGGTAGCCGTCGAGCTGCTTGATGGTGTCGTAGTCGTCGGCATTACCGCCGATGTAGCTTTCGGCGAAGGCGGCTTCGGGGCGTTCTTCCGAATTGTAGAGGCCCCAGTAAACGCCATTGATGTAGAGGTGATAAAAGTTACCGCGAGTGCTCAGGCCGTTCATGGCGAGCTGGGCGTCGCGGCTCATCACGTCGCGCACACAGATCATGCGGCTGTCGTTCTGGAAGGCCCACGAGTAGTTCTGCATGGTGCGGAGGTCGAATTTGTCGAATTCACGCGCACCTGTCGGGCCGAAGACGGGGTAGTTGAGTTTGCTCACGCCGTATTCCTGGCGGAAGAAGAGTCGGAAGGCGTGTTTCGGATTGTCCGTGCTGCGGCTGAACCCGCCGCGGATGCGCAGGCCGCAGTTGGCTTGGAAGCCTTCAGTGTCGTCAGGGTAAATCAGTTCGACGGACGCGGCGCGTTCGTTGGCGATGCCGTCGCCGCCGGGGTTTCCGTAGATGTTGGCAAAGTAGGCGATGTCGAGGGTGATGGAGAAGGTGGGGATCGCAGTGAGGGCACTTTTAATGACGGGGGACCAGGTGGCGTTGCTGACGATTTGGGGGTCCATGCCGTAGTCCCAGACCTGGCCGCTGCCGGTGGCTTTGCGTTGCGCGGGCCAGCCAGGGGCGGGGGCGACTTCGTCGCGCATGGTGATGACGTCGTTGAGGAAGATGTAGGTTTGGGCGTCGACGTCGGAGGGGAGGAGCCCGGTCTTGTAGGCGGCGGCTCGCAGGGTGGTGGTGCGATTGATGTTCAGCGGCGTGGAGTAGATGAGGCCGGTGGTGGCGGTGGGGGCGGAGCCGTTGGTGGTGTAGCGGATGGTCACGCCCGGGGTGGCGCACGTGATGGAAAGGGAGAAAGCGGTTTCGTAGAAACCGCGCTTGTGGCTGAACTTGGTGTCGCTGACGACGCCGGTGATGGTGCTGTTGCCGTTGCTGGCGCCGGGGGTTTGGGCCTGGAAATATTTGAATTGGTCCAGAGGATCGTAGCCCCACGAGTAGTCGGTGCGTTGATTGGGGTAGGGGTTGAAGCTGGAGACGAGTTGACGGGGGACTTCGGCGTTGTAGAGGCCGAGGAATTCGCCGTCTGGGCTGAGGGAAAAATTGGAGTGGAGGCGAGCGCCGGTGGTGATGGGGCGGCGGTCTTTACCGGAGCAGTAGACGATGAGGAAGCCACGGCCGGGAATGGAGACGGGCGGGAAGACCCATTTGGTGGGTTCATTTTCGTCATCGGTGAGGGACCAGCCCGCAAGGCTGACGGAGCTGGCGCTGGTGTTGTGAATCTCGACCCAGTCCTGAACTTCGTTGTCTTCGTCGCGGAGGCCGTTGACGTTGGCGGTGGCGATTTCGTTGATGCGAAGGGTGTTCACCGGCGCGTTCGGATCGAGCACGTAGGTCCACCCGGCGCCGGCAAAGTTGTTCGGGACGGCGGCGAGGTCGCGAATGCCGTGACTGGGGGCGAAGGCGACATTGATGTTTCCGACGGCGGGTTGAGAGAAGGTGAAAACATATTGGCTGCTGCTCAGTGCCGTGACGGTGGAGGCAGCCATGCCGTTGATGAGGAGGTCGGTGGCGTCGACACCGGTCACGGCTTCGGTGAAGTTGACTTCGATCTGGCTGAGGCTGCGGACGGTGACGCCGGCGAAGGGGAGTTGGAAAGCGACGGTGGGGGCGATGTTGTCGATGAGCGCGTATTGCCACGTGGCGCCGGGTGCGCTGGCGTTGAAGGGATTGGCTGGAATTCCGTAGTCGGCGATCCCGTGCCCGGCGAGCCACGTGATGGCGACGTTGCCGTAGGCGGGTTGGGGAAAGGTGAAGGTGTAAGTGTCGTTGCCGCCGGTCATGGAGGTGGCGGGGGTGCCGTTGATAAGGAGATCGGCGGCATTCACGCCAGCGACGGGTTCGCTGAACGTCACGGTGATGGAGGTCAGGGTATTGAGTTGACCGGCAGTGGGGCTGACACTCGCGATGGTCGGCGGGATGGGGTCCGGCGCGGTGGTGCTAAGGGAGCAGTCGAAGACGAGGTCGCTGCTAGCGGCGCCGGCGTTGAAGACCTGAATGGCGATCACGTTCGTGCCGACGACGAGGTAGCTACTCGGGTTGAGCAGCGTGTAGTCGGTCAAGGGCACAGGCTCCGTCGCGGCACCGGAAGCGGAAGCATTGAAAGCGAGGGGGCCGGCGGGGACGTTGTAACGCTGCACTTCGGTGCCGTTGATCCAGACAATGAAGCCGTCATCGCACATCGCGGATAACTTCAGCGAGCTGATGTCGGCCACGCTGCTGAGAACAAAGGGTCGGCGCAGAAAGATCGTGGTGTATTGGTTCTGCATGTCGGTGATCTGCGTGCCACCGGTTTGCACGTCGCCATACCAGAACGGTGCTGACGCGGGGGTGAAGGCGGAGGCGTTGAAATTGATTCCGCGCCACGCCGTGGTGTCAGGTGTCGAGGCTTCGGTGCGGCCCTTGAACCAGCTCCAGCTGGCGCCGGTGTTGAAAATGAGCGCCGCGTGGGACTCTGCCGTTACGAGCAGCGCCAGTGCGGCGGCCGCGAAGTAGTTTCTCATCATAAATTTAGTTCGGTTGACGCGAGGGAGGATTTGGAAATCGCTGGAAGCAAGGCATTCGCTGGCTGTCGCAGTTTCCAACGGCCTCTCCCGCCGTCTGGATTTTGCTTTGGGGTGGAAACTGCGTGACCCCGAGGTACGACAGCCGACACACCGTCCGCAGGTCCTCGACGCGACACAACAGCGCGAGCGATTTGGGACTGAGCGGGTTAAGCGCGGCAAATGTGACAGAAGTGTCACAAGATTTCAAACAGGTAACTTCCAGGAAACGATCGTATTGCGAAATGGTTTCGAGCAAACCTCTTCGAAGGCAGGAGATTGTCATCAATATACACGACTTGAGTAATTCGCCGGGTGACGCATACTGCTGCTCATTCATTGACCACCATACTTTGGCAAAATCATTTGTACCAACCTGTCCAACCTAAGCTCATCATGAAAATCTTGAATCGACTCCTCGCGGCCTCTCTGCTGGCTGCGGGCGTTTCAGTCCCGGCTATCGGCGCAGATACGATTGTCTATAAGTTTAACGATGCCAGCGAATCGACCTTCAGTCGCTGGTGGGGGGCCGCCATCCAAACGTATGAGCACGATGCCGCGGTGGACGCGGATAGTGATGCGAACTCGGGCTCGCAGAAGTTAATCGTGAACTTTGACCTCACGGCTTACGGCGGCGACAACCAGTTTGCATCGCAGTATAATTTCCCGTCGACGGTGGATGCCCGTGGCTACACCAACCTGACCTTTGATATCCGTTTCGATCCCGCCTCGCCTTCACGTCCGGCGGGTGACTATGGCTGGTTGGAGTTCGGCTTGGGGCCGTCGGATTTTTCGCAGATTGCTCTCGGAGCAGTAGGTGTTCCTACCAGTGCAGGTAACTGGTACCGCGTCAGCGTTCCGCTCAATCCGACCACGCCGAAGATGGATTCCATCGCACGGTTCTGGATCAAGATCTGGTCGGGTGACGCGGCTGGCTTTACTGGAACCTCCACGATCTGGGTGGATAACGTCACGCTCAACGCGAACCAGGACGTTGCGCCGCCGTCGCCGCCGACTATTGGAATGGAGAAGGCCACGCCGGGACTGCGAATCGTCGCCAGCGCGCCAGGGGCGCAGTATGCGCGGCAAAACGTCTACACGGTGGCCAGCACCGGTTACTCCTGGGTGGGAGCTGGAACTCCAGTAACCTACTCGGTGACTCTGGCCAATTACCCGGATGCCAGCCATTCCGGATTCCAGACGCACTTGTTCCTCGTCTCCGGTTCCAGCCTTCCGACGTGGTTGAACAGTCCGGATTGGAATGAGCCGAATGTGATCTTCCTCGACATCGGCAACGGTGCGGATGGCACTGGCTACGCCTCGTTCCGCTACAAGACGAACCTCCCCAATGGAAACTCCATGACTTATGCAGAGGGCACGCTGGGTTCCGTCGCTTCCCCGAGCCCGAACGGCACCTGGAGTATTACCTTCAATAACGACACAGACATTACGCTGACCGCGCCCGGCGGAGCGACAGCGAGCTTCTCACTTCCGGCTGACGCGGCGGCCAAGTTCGCCGATCCCTTGCATGTCTACGTGGGCTGTCAGCCAAATCAGATGGGAAATATCGGCCAGTCGGTAATCGTGTCTCGCTTGCAGGTCAGCGGCGTCGCTACGCCGATTGATGATCAATTCGCTGGTTCGCTCGACACTGCCGTCTGGCAGATCGCGGCGGGCGATCCTGCGGGCATTCTGACGGTTCCCGCTGGTTACAAGTATTGGGTGAACTGGACGTTGCCGGACGACGGCTTCAACTTCGAGTATGCGCCGGGAAATTTGACCGACGACATCTGGCTTCCTGTGACTGGTTTAACGTCGCCGGTGCAGATCGGCGGCCGCAAGTGGGCGCTCCTACCGGACATTGGTGAACCATTCTCGGGTGAGGGCTTCTTTTACCGGATGTCGAAACCTGCGCCCGTTGCACAGTAATCGTATCCCTCGAATACGCTGAACCGGGAGCGAAGTAATACCGGGGCGGACGCCAATCCGCCCCGGTTTTGCATTAAGTGATGTGCCGCTCCAAGCGTCTGAGCCAGCGCGGAACATTTACATTCGGTCGCGCCTGCACATACATTCCGCGATGCCAGTTTACTACGAGTGCCAGAGATGCACGGCCTGCTGCCGCTGGCCCGGCGATGTTCGGGTTAGCGAGGGTGAAATCGAGAAGCTCGCGGCCACCATCGGATTGCCAGGTGAGGAGTTCATCCAAAGATTCACCCGGTTAACGAGAGATCGACTCGGTCTTTCGCTCGTGGAGAAGCCGAATGGGGAATGCGTCTTTCTGGAAGGGAATCTGTGCTCGGTTCAGTCGGTCAAGCCTCAGCAGTGTCGCGATTTCCCGAACCTGTGGAGGTTCCCGGGCTTTGACCAGAGGTGTCATGCGCGGCCTCAGGTTGTGGATCTAGATCGCTACGCCGAATTGGTAAGCAAAGCTACGGGGCGACCGGAGGAATATGTCCGAACCCATCCCAATTCCCATTGATGGCGTGCTGGACCTTCATCCGTTCCGGCCGCAAGACGTGAAGGAGGTCGTGATTGCCTACCTGGAGGCGTGCCGCGAGAAACAAATCTTTGAGATTCGGATTATCCACGGAAAGGGGATTGGGCAGATCCGCCAGACGGTTCATTCGATCCTCGGGAAACACCCCGACGTGGCGTCTTTCGCCCTCGCGGGGGAGGCTTACGGGGGAACAGGCGCCACCTTTGTCTGGCTGAGGTCAGGATCGATTCTCGGTGGCTCAAGCTAGGCAGACACGGGGTTTCGCAGAAAGTTACGCGAATAGAATTGCCTTTTTGAGTAAGAGTTGATTCACTCCACGCATCTCAGCAACTTAGCGCCTCGGTGCATATCTGTGCCGTTTTTTGGGCATGTGTTATGCCTACGCAGAATGGCACCTTGGGGGCAAAACTAAAACGAAAGGGCACTATGCGTGCATTCCTGTCCAAACTATCCGCAGCCACACTGGGGATACTCGGGTTGGCGGCGACGGCCGTCGACAGTTCGGCTCAATCCACAACACTAGTCGGCTGGACCAACCTGTGGGCCTACAACGACGCCACTACTCCCACAGAAAACCTTCACGGCACGGGTTGGCAATTGCCGGGGTACGACACCAACAGCGCTCCGGGTTGGAAAACTGGCCCCGCGTTGTTCGGTAATGACGGCGGCGGCCTTTACGATGGACTCGGACGTCCCTTTAGCGGCGGCGTCAACGGATTCCTCACTCCGCTGAACCGCGGCATCGCGGCTGCGTCTGATCGTGTTACGTTCTACTTCCGGAAAAACTTCACCTTCAACGGTCCGGCGAATTCCATTCTCGAAGCCAAGTGGGTGCATGACGACGGCATCGTCGTTTACATCAACGGCACTGAGGCATTCCGTAGCAAGATGCAGGTGCCGGCTCCGGATCCGGTGAATTGGGACACGCTCGGTGCCAACCACGACGCGGCAGGTTTCCCGCCAGTGGTGGCCGAAGGCTTCGAGTACACCCAAGACTTGGATACCTCGTTGCTGGTTCAAGGCGATAACACGATCGCGGTCGAACTCCACCAGTCGTCGACCACCAGCTCTGATGTCGCCTTCGCGCTGCAGTTGAGCTCGATTGTTCCTTTCGCTCCGGTATTTGTTGATCCGAATCAGCCGACGAACCGCACGCTGCTGCAGTTCCGTGGGTCGGTTCTCACTGCCGAAGCCAATGCGCGTCCGGCGCCCACGTATCAATGGTTCGTTGACGGAAGTCCGATCGACGGCGCCACCTCATCGTCCCTGCAGATCACCAATGAGTCGCCCGACACTGTGACCCGGAAGTATTTCTGCCGCGTCAGCAACTCGGTGGGTGAGATCGACAGCCGCGAAGCGTCTGTTCTCTTCTCGTCGGATAGCACCCCCCCCACGGTGGTGGGAGTCAGCCAGGCCGGTCCCTTTAATACCGTGGTGGTGAATTTCGACGAAGTCGTGGAAGAAACCACGGCGACGGAGCCGTTTACCTACATCCTCAATGACGGCAACTCTCCTCTCGGGGTAGTGCTGAATCCGGGAGGCACCAGTGTCACCATTACATACCAGAACGACATGCTGCCCGGTACTGCGTACACCATCAGTATCGAGGGTGTCAGCGACTTGATTCCCAATACGATGGTGGCAACCCAAGTTCAGTTCACGAGTTGGGTTCCTACGGACTGCGGCGGTGTTCTGTTTGAGACGTTCGACACGTCCTCCACTGCGGGTACCGCCATCAACTTGCTCACCGGCCACCCGAACTTCCCAAATAATCCGCGGGAAACGTTCCGCATACCGAGCTTCTCGACCCGCAATTCCTATACTGACGATACTCACGAGCAATTCGGTGGTCGCCTGCGTGCGCTGTTCATTCCGCCGTCCTCCGGTAACTGGGTGTTCTACCTGAGCAGCGACGATGCTGGTGTGCTCTACCTGAACCCGAACGGTCCTGGCGAAGGCGGCAAGATCAAGATCCAGGAAGAAACCGGTTGCTGCAATCCCTACAGCGCGCACGCGTCGGCTCCCTACGCTCTCGAAGCGGGCAAGGCTTACTATCTCGAAGCTCTCTACAAGGAAGCCACCGGCGGTGATTACCTCCATGTCTGGGCTGGCCCTCAGGGCGTGACTCCGCCGTCCGCGGCGGCAGCGAGCCTGACGCCCAACGACGCCATCCCGGGGAGCATGCTTGGTTTCCCGGCTGCTCCGCTCAACGCGGCGGGCACGTTCACCATTACCCAGCAACCGGCCGACACTTCCGTCGTTCCGAACACGGTCGCCACGTTCTCGGTCGCCACCAGCTCCGATGCCTTCAAGTGCTATCAATGGCTGCGCGACGGCGTGGAAATCCCGAACGCGAGCTCGTCCTCCTACAGCTTCACGGCTGGCTCGGGTGATAACGGCGCGAAGTTCAGCGTCCGCATCTCGATCATCGGTGGAAACACGCAGACCAGCTCGGAAGCGACCCTAACCGTCGCTGCTGACACGATCCGTCCGACGGTGGTCTCCGCCTCAACGGATGCCGCTGGCGTGAACGTCACTGTGACGTTCAGCGAGCCGATGGGAGCCTCCGCGGCCATCGCTGGCAACTACACCATCAACGGCGCCAACCCAACCTCTGCAACCCTTACGTCTCCCACGGTGGTAACCTTGGTGGCCGCCGCGCCGGTGGAAGATTGCGTCCGCAATGCTCTCGTGATTACCGATGCCGCCGATACGGCAGGCAATCCGGTAAATCCGAATCCGACGACGGTGAACTTCACCAAGCCGCAAGTCCTCGTCGCCCTCGACGCCGCCTGGCGCTACAACGACACCGGAGTGGATCTCGGCACCTCGTGGAGCCAGCCCGGCTTCGATGACTCCGCGTGGCTCAGTGGTGGCGCTCCGCTTGGTTTCGAGCCTGCGGCCGCTCAAGTGCCCGCAATCGTCACGGCGACGTCAGCCGGTTCCGCCACGAACACCACCTACTTCCGCATCCGGTTCAATCTGGGGACTGATCCTCGCGCGATCACGAGCCTGCAGTTGACGGAAGTGCTGGATGACGGTGCCGTCTATTACTTCAACGGAGTGGAGGCTCGCCGTACCCGCATGGCGGATGGTGCTGTTACCTTCGCCACGTTGGCGAACGCCAGTGGTCCGGAACCGACGGATGGCACGCACACCGTGGAAGGCCCGGCCGAAATGGCCATCACCGGTCTCGTCTACGGTGAGAACGTGCTCGCGGTGGAAGTTCACGCCAGCTCGGCGACGAGCTCGGACTCGATCTTCGCTGCGCAGTTGACGGCCACCGTTGGCAACTGTGTTCCGCCGCTCACAGTGACCCGCTCGGGTAACAACATCGTCCTGACCTGGCCAGACGCGTCGTTCTCACTGGAGAAAGCCTCGGCTGTTACCGGCCCCTGGGCTCCGCAAGCCGGCGCCAGTGGGGTCAGTGTGCCAGCGACGCCGAACAACGCCTTCTTCCGCCTCGTGAAGCAATAAGCACGCGGCGCGCTTTGAAGCGCAATTTTGTCTGCGCACACAGCAGACATATTTAGCACGCATGGAGACCGGGGATTCGTCCCCGGTCTCTTCGCTTCTGGGACAGGCGAAGGTTGACGAACTGGCACTGCCACTGGCCGTGGGAGCACCAGCTTGGTTGAGGGAAAGAAACCTCTTCAGCGACCGAGCGCCCGTTTGAGTGCGGTGAGGCAACGCTCGTTCTCAACGGTTGAACCAATCGAAATGCGAATCCACTCGGGCAATTGGTAGCCACCCATGGGGCGGACGATGACGCCCAGCTTCTGCATCTCGGCGAAAATCTTCTGCCCGTCGCCCATCTTCACGAGAATGAAGTTTGCGGCCGACGGAACGAAATCCAGCTTCAGTTCAAGAAACGCTTTCTCGAAAAATCTCAATCCCTCGGAGTTATTGCGCTTGGTGCGGGTGATGTGTTCCTCGTCGTCGAGCGCCGCCAGGGCGCCAGCTTGAATCAGCGAGTTGATATTGAACGGTTGCCGAATCTTTTCGAGCGCGGCGATCAGCTCGGGATGCCCGATGCCGTAGCCCAGCCGCAGGCCTGCCAATCCGTAGATTTTCGAGAATGTCCGCATCAGCAGAAGATTGGGTGCCTGTCCGTTGCGCAGCATGGAAATCAGTTCGCACGGCTCGTCGAGGAACTCGACATACGCCTCATCCATCGCGATTAGAACGTGCGACGGGACCGCCTTGATGAATTTCAATATCTCGCCACTCGGGATGAGAGTGCCGGTGGGATTGTTCGGGTTCGCCACGAAAACCACGCGGGTCTTGGGCGTAATTGCCTTGGCCATTGCCGCAAGATCATGCCCGAAGTTCACGGCGGGCACGGTAATCAGACTGGCGCCGAAGAGACTGGTGACGATCGGATAAACGGCAAAACAATACTGCGACACGACAACCTCGGTGCCCGGCGCCATCAGTGCGTGACCGATGAACTCGATGATCTCGTTTGAACCGTTGCCGAGGATCAGGTTCGCCGGCGTCACGCCCAGTTTCGCCGCCAGCTTCTGCTTGAGATAAAATGCGTTCCCGTCCGGGTAAAGGTGCAGGCTGTGAATGGCGCGTTCCATCGCGGCCACCGCGGCGGGCGATGGGCCTAGCGGGTTTTCGTTCGAAGCGACCTTGATGATGTCTTCCGCCTTGAGGTTGAGTTCGCGCGCGACTTCTTCGATGGGCCGGCCCGGTTGATAAACGGGAAGCGTGGCGAGAGACGGATTGAGGGGCAGGGGAATCATGGTGCGAACAGGGATCGTTTCAGATGCGAGGCGGCATCACAGCGCCTTCAGAATTTTGCCAACGTCGACATACTGCGCGATGAGATCGCGGATGACGGAAATTTTCTCGGTGTCGTCCGGGCGGGTCTTCACCGTGAGATCGTGAACCTTCGAAGCGACTTCGTAGCTGTCTTGATCCGCGAGCAGGATTGGGAAGCCCGCGCCGCGGATTACCTTCATCACGCTCTCGCTCGGGCGAAGTCCGCCGGTCAGCACGATGCCGGCGAGTTGTGGTTGCTTGTGTGACCCGGTGCTCGCAGCAGCGGCGAGAATGATGTCTTCCCGGTCGCCGGGAGTAATCAGGAGCACGCCGTTCTTGAAGAAACGCATCGCGTTGTTCACTCCCATCGCGCCGACCACGACGTCGTCCACAATGTTGTGCAGGCGAACCTCCGAGTTCAGCAGCTCGGCGTCGAGTTCTTCGAGGATGAGGTTGACGCTCGGGCTCGACAGGATGGTGCGGTGCGGAATGACACCCAGCAAATCCAGCCCCTTGCGCTTCAATCCGCGCCGGGCGAATTCGGTGACGAACTCGATCTTCTCCGGGATCACCTTGTTGATGATGACGCCGATGATTTCGACGCCTTCCTTCTCAAAGAGCGCCTGGTTTAGCGCAACCTCGTCAATCGGCTTGCCGATGCCGCCACGGGAAACGATGACCACCTTTGCCTTCAGCACCTTGGCAACCTGTGCGTTCGACAGATCAAAAACGGAACCGACCCCGGCGTGGCCGGAACCCTCGCAAAGGACGAAATCCTTTTCCCAGGCGACGCGGTCGAACGCCTTCTCGATCTTTTTCACCAACGCGTCGCGGTTCGACGACTGGAGATACTTGCGGGTGAAATCCGGTTCCACTGCGATCGGGCTCATGTCGACGAGCGGGCAGTTCAGCTGGTACACGCTGTCCATGAGGACGGTGTCCTCGTCGATCTTGTGCTCGGCCACTTCGACGAAGCGCTGACCGACGGGCTTGATGTAGCCGATGCGCGGGTAGCGCTTCTGCAACGCCGCCAGCAGGCCGAGGGATGACGTGGTCTTTCCGTCGTTCTGCCGCGTGGCAGCGATGAAGACGCGCGGGGTAACGCTGTTCATGCCTTTTCCTCCCCGGGCAGCTTCTTGCCGGCTTCGGGATACAGTTCGTTGTAGGCAATCGATTGCAGTCCGACTATGGCGGCCACGCCGAGAATGTCGTGGGCACTGGAACCGCGGGAAACATCCGCCGCCGGCCGATCGAGGCCGAGGAGAATTTGTCCGTAAGCATTCGCGCGGGCGACGTGCTGGACGAGTTTGCTCGCGATGTTGCCGGAATTGAGATCCGGGAAGATGAGAACGTTCGCGCGACCGCCGACCTTGCTTTCGGGCAGCTTGCGGCTGGCGATCTCCGGGATGAGCGCGGAGTCGACTTGAAGTTCGCCATCGAAGTCCGCTTCCAGACCTTTCTGGGCGGCTTTCTGTTGAGCCAGTGCGGTTGCAGCTTGGACACGCCCAATCGTTGGATGTGTGGCACTGCCCTTCGTGGAGTAGGAAAGCATGGCGACACGCGGGCGGATGCCGAGCAGTTGTTTCGAAAGCGCGGCCGTCGAAACGGCGATGTCGGCGAGTTGATCAACGGTCGGCTCTGGGATGACGCCGCAGTCCGCGAGGAACATCACGCCATTTTCGCCGAAGCGCGTGTCTTCCACTTCCATAATCATGCAGCTGGACGCGGTGGTGGCTTGCGGTGCGACTTTGATGATTTGGAAGAGTGGTCGCAGGGTGCTGCCGGTGAACTCGCTCGCTCCCGAGATGAAGCCGTCCGCCTGATGCATCGCCACCATCATCGCGCCGTAGTAATTCGGATTCAGCATCGCCTCGCGCGCCTCGGTGACTTTCACACCCTTGAAACGGCGGAGCATTTCGTAGCGTTGCGCGAAAGTGTCCAGATCCTCGCTCTCGGCGGGATTGATGATGCGGACGCCCTCCAGCGAAACATTCAGGCTCGCGGCGGCTTGCTTGATCTGGGTGCGATCTCCCAGAAGGATTGGGGCTCCAAGGCGCAGCGAATAGAACTGCCGTGCGGCTTGCAGGATGCGCGGTTCCGTCCCTTCCGGGAAGACAACGCGCTTCGGATGCCGCTGAAGCTTTTCGATGATGCTACCTATGAATCGCATGGCGAGTTAAGTAGCGGAGGAGTGCGGAAAGCGCAACTCGCAATCAGGAACGCGACAACCGGCTCGAGAGAACGGCTCCCGCTTACTTGCCTATGCTGATCACGTTCTTGATTCCCGTGGCCTTGCCCAAGAGCAGTTCGCGGTAATTCTCGATCGGATGACGGCTGGTGATGACTTTCGCGAGCGCTTGCGGCCAGCGTTGCTTGAAAATGCCGAGGTGGCGGATGGCGTTCTCGAAGGCCGGCCGATCCGCGTTCACGGTGCCGATGATGGCCTGGTTCATCAACACGACCTGGCGCATGAGCGAATCAGCCTCGATGCCGATGGCCGGCTTGTGCGGTGGGATGCCGGTGAAGACAAAAATGCCGTTCAAGCCGAGAACTTTCATCACGTCGAAGGAGATCTTTGCGACGCCGACGGCTTCGTAAACGAGGTCGATGTTGCCCACCATTTTGGCGAACGCCTCGGGCGACGTGGTGTCGGAGGAAATGTATTTCGCGCCGATGGAGTTCACGAGATCGGCCTTGGGATTCGGCTCGGCGGACCGCGAGTAAACGTAGGTTTTGAAGCCGTTCACCACGAGCGCCATTGCGCCGAGGATGCCGACCGGCCCGGCTCCGAGGACGACGGCGGTTTTCCCCTTGCCGCGTTCGGATTCTTCACCGTTCGGGTTGTTCCACGGCAGACGTTGTTGAACCTGCCAGACCTGCGCGAGAGCCTTCTCGGCGACGGTGAGCGGTTCGACGAGCACGGCGACGTCGCGCAACTCACGCGGCACGATGTTCAGGTGCGATTCGTCCTCCACGAAATACTCGGTCATGTAACCGTGCGTCATCTTGATGCCGCGTTCGGTGAAATCACCAGTGAAGCAGAAGTCCTGTCGTGCATCGCGGCAGGACGGGCAGTGCGGATGCGGGCACGGACGGCGCACGGTGGGAACAACGAGGTCGCCAACCTTGAACTTCTTGACGCCGGAACCGGTCTCGACCACTTCACCCACGGCTTCGTGGCCGAGCACGAGAAACTCTGAGCCGTCCGGCGGCGTGCCGTAGGCGAACGAGCAGATCTCGCGGTCCGTGCCGCAGATGCCGACATCGAGCGTGCGCACCTTGAGTTCGGTGGGCTTGGAAATTCCAGGGATGGCTTGCTGGAGCAGGGCGACTTCCTTCTTTGTGGGAATGACGCCGACCGCTTTCATGGTTCCGTGATTCATCTTCGATTAATGACAACACCGCTCAGTCCTGGAACGTTTCGTCCAAGCTGCGGGAGTTGGTCGGAGGAGTATAGGCGGGAAGAGCTCGGAGAAAACAAAAATTTCAAGCAGAGCTTCGCTTTCTCCATGAAGCAACTCGCGATTGGGCAATCACTGCCGCAGGTGTTTGCCGACGACTTCGGTCCAGAGGACGTAACCCTTGGGATTCATGTGCAACTGGTCGCTGACGAAGATGTCCGGAAGAGGATGTCCGTCCGGACCGAGCATGTGGGAGAAGGTATCGATGAAGGCGAGCCGGGAATCGGTGCGAGTGAATTCTTCGATCAGTCGATTGGCCTCGCGGACTTGAGCGATCTGGGACCACCGGGCGGGATTAGGCGCGATGGAGATGTAGGAGATCTTCGTGCGCGGGAGTTCAGCGTGGACCTTGGCGACGAAAGTTTTGAAATCGGCGAATACTTGTTGGGGAGACTTCTTGGCGTTGATGTCATTGCCGCCGGCGTACATGACGATGTGGCGGGGTTTGTAAGGAAAAACGATGCGATCGGCGTAGTTGACCGAGTCGATGACTTGCGAACCGCCAAAGCCGCGGTTGAGGACGCGAAATTTTGAAAAGTCCTCGGCCAGCGTTTTCCAGAGTCGAATACTGGAGCTGCCAATGAAGAGGATCGACCCGCGCGGCGGCGGATTGGTGGCGTCTGACGCGGTGAAGGCGTTGATCTCTTTGGCGAAGGGCCGGTTTTCCGCCAGCGGCTCGAATGTTCGCGACGGCGTGGCACAGCCAGCCAGGAAGAGGCCCAACGCGACCAAGGGAAGCCAACGCCAGATGGAGGCCGTTTGACGGTGCGGAGTCGCCATGGGAAAGGCGTTAAGACGGGGCGACCGTCAGGGTTTGCTGGTAATTTTGGACCAGCTGATGCCGATGGATTCGGCGTATTTCGCGAAGGACTTCTCGTTCTGAATGAGGACGGCGCGAACGACGCTGGAGTCATCGGCGCGGCCCAAATTCGGGATGAGGTCTGGAATGACGTCGACCTTCTTGTGGGCGTAGGTCAGGGCGAACACGGCCTGGGCAACGGCGTAGAACGGGAGGTCTTTGTAAGCGCCTTCTGCGTAATCCTCGACGGCGTCGGCGAGAAACTCCAATTGATCGACAAGATGAGGGAATTTTGGGGCGTTGATCTGCGTGAACTCAATCTTCCAGATGGGAAGCTGGCGCAGGACGTTGTCGACAACACGAGGGGTGACGAGGGACGCCCCGTGATTCACATATTCGGCAAACTCAGACATGGGCGCAGCGTAACCAAGGGGTTTGCTTGAAGTAAACGGAAACCTTTTGCCGGGCTTGATTGCAATGAAACGGGTGGGAAACGGTGACGAGAGGGCGCAACGGACACTTCTTTCGTTGCAAATCTGTAACGATTTTGGGAGATTGTCGGTGAACCAACCCATGCAGCCCGTTGTATTGTGTCGTACGCTTATGTTCCGCACGTTGATGCGAGGTGTGCCTCTGCTTGGCCTCAAGATTTGCCGGAATGCACTTCCGGCAGGTTGGTGGTCAGGGCGTTTAGTATGGTGTCAGGACGAAGGAAAGGATCCCTCGCCGCAAGGCGCAACCCCCCACGGAGTAACCCAATGAAAAAACTTGTTTCAAAAGTCGTGATTGCCACCGGCCTGCTGGTGGCTGCGGGCGTTTCGCGTGTCGAAGCGCAGTTCACCGCGGTAGATATCGGAAGCCCGACTGTCGCAGGCTCGACCGCCCCGGTGGCGGGCGGATTCAACCTGTCCGGCGCTGGCAATGATATTGGCGGGACGAACGACCAGTTTCATTTCAATTACCAGGCTTACACCGGGGCGTTCGACGTCAAGGTGAAGGTCGAGTCGCTTTCGAATCTCGATGCATGGTCCAAGGCGGGATTGATCGCGCGGGAAAATTTGGCGGGCGGCAGTCGTTACGCCGCGGCCTTCATCACGCCGAACATCGCCGGCAGCTTCATGCAGGCGCGCATGGTGACTGCCGGGGCCACGACCAACATTGGTTCGTTTCCCGCGACTTATCCGAGTGCGTGGCTGCGGCTCAAGCGTACGATCACCGGGACAACGAATGTTTTCACTTCCTACGCAGGTGTGGACGGCAGCAGTTGGAGCCAGTTGGGAACGGTGACGCTCGTGACGCCGGCTGTGCCTGCCCAGATGTTCGTCGGCATGGCGGTGACCAGCAAGTCGACCAGCCAGCTGGCGGCGGCGGAGTTCCGAACCTTCGAAGACGTGACGGGCACTCCGACGGTTGGGAACATTCCGTTGAAGCGCGAGCCCCTCGGTCCATCAAGCCGCCGCACGGGGCTGGTGTTCTCCGAGATCATGTATAATCCGCGCACGGTTCCCGGGTTCACCAACAACAGCCTCGAGTACATCGAAATCTTCAACTCGATGGCGATTAAGGAAGATTTGTCCGGCCACCGGATCTCCGGCGCCGTGGGCTACGCTTTCCCACAGGGGACAGTGATCAAGCCGGGCCAGTTCCTGGTCATTGCCCGCGATCCGTCGTTCGTGGAAAGCCATTACGGAATCACTGGCGTGCTCGGCCCTTGGGTGGGCGCTTCCACCAACGGTCTGCCGGGGGATACCGGTTTGATTCGCCTGCGGAACCCGGCCGACGCCGTCATGCTGCAGGTTCAATATCGCGACGAAGCCGGATGGCCGGTTGCGGCGGATGGCGCAGGCCATTCGATGGTGTTGTCGCGTCCTTCGTATGGCGAAGGCGATCCGAAGGCGTGGTCGGCCAGCGATTTGATTGATGGTTCGCCAGGCAAGCCGGAGCCGTACAATACCGATGCACTCGCGTCGGTCGTGATCAATGAGTTTCTAGCGCACACGGATGTCCCGCAGGAGGACTACATCGAGCTCTACAACCACAGCAACCAAGCTGTGGATATTTCCGGTGCCTATCTGTCCGACAGCGCGGAGACGAACAAGTTCCGCATTCCGGCCGGCACCACAATTTCCGCGCGCGGATTTGTTTCCTTCAATCAAACCCAGCTTGGCTTCTCGCTGAGTTCAGGTGGCGAACGCATCTATCTAGTGAACGCCGCGCAGACCCGGGTGATTGATGCCGTTGATTTTGGTCCCCAGGCCAATGGGGTTTCTTCTGGTCGCAGTCCGGATGGTTCGCCGACGATTTCCATTCTGTCCTCCCTCACTCCCGGTGCGGCGAACAGCTCGATCAAGATTGCGGACGTCGTCATCAACGAGATCATGTACAGCCCGATCTCTGGCGACTCCGATGATGAGTTCATCGAACTCTACAATCGCAGTGGCGCCGCAGTGAACGTGAGCGGCTGGCGGATTGCCGATGGCGTTTCGCTGACGTTCCCCCAGGGCACGATCATTCCGGCCGGCGGTTTTCTGGTGGTGGCCAACAGCGCGACCAACATGCTCGCGAACTATCCGAATCTGAATTCCACCAATACCATTGGGAACTACAGCGGCAGCCTTGGTAATGGCGGTGAACGCATCACGTTGGGCTTCCCGGATTACAGCTATTCCACCAATACCAATACGTTGGTGATTACCACAAACATCTCCTACGTGGTGGTGAACGAAGTGACTTATGGCGACGGTGGGCGTTGGGGTCTCTGGTCGGACGGCGGCGGCAGCAGTCTCGAGCTGATCGATGCGGACAGTGACAATCGTCAGCCGTCCAACTGGGCTGACAGCGATGAGTCCGCCAAGAGCACCTGGACCAATATTGAAATCACCGGCAACTCCGGCCAGGTCCTCGGCACGGCCAATCTCCTGCTTGTTTACATGCTGGGTGTGGGCGAATGCCTCGTGGACGACGTCGAAGTCCGAGTCAATAACGGCAACAACCTGGTTCCGAATCCCGGATTTGAGTCCGACTTCACCAGCTGGGTGATGCTGGCGGGTTCACACGATCACTCCAGCATTGAGAACGTGGGTTTCACTGGCAACAAGAGTCTCCATATCCGCGCTGGCTCCCGTGGCGACGATTCCGCCAACAGCATTCGCACCGCAAATCTCACCGGACTGAGTGCAAACAACATCACCCTGCGAGCGAAGGCCCGCTGGCTCCGCGGTTTTCCGGAGCTTCTCCTGCGCATGCGCGGTGGCGGCTTGGAAGCGCCCGGCCGCATGGCGTTGCCGAAGAATCTCGGCTCCCCCGGCGCGGCGAATCCCAAAGCCATCCAAAACGCCGGCCCGGCTGTTTACGACGTGGTTCATACTCCGGCGCTGCCTGCCGCGAATGAGCCGATCGTCATTACCGCTCGCGCGGTCGACCCGGATGGTATCGCTTCCCTTACGCTCAAGTATCGTGTCGATTCCACGAATCGTCCGATCACCACCGCAATGTATACCTCCGTGGCGATGACCGACGACGGTATCGGTGGCGACGCGATCGCGGGTGACGGTGTTTACAGCGTGCAGCTGACCGGGCAGGGGACGGGCGTTACGATCGCCTTCTACATCGAAGCCAAGGACGCCCTGGCCGGAGCCGCGCAGGGAGTGAACATCTTCCCGGAGGCGTTGTTCCCTCAAGCCGGACGCGATCGCGTCTTCCCCTACGACACTTATTCTCGTGACTGCCTGATCCGCTGGGGTGATCGCCAAATCTTCGGCGCGTTTGCGACCTACCATCTCTGGGTGACGTTGCCGACTGCTGGTCGCTGGAATGATCGCCACGAGATCTGCAATACCGCACTCGACGGCACGTTCGTCTACAACAACTACCGCGTTGTTTACAACTGCCGGCCGCAGTTCGCCGGCAGTCCGTGGCATGCAAGCTCGATGTCCGGCGGGCCGACGAACAATGCGAACCGCATGGACTACGTCTGCAACTTCCCTGAAGACGACAAATTCCTCGGCGTGACGGATACCGTTCTAAATACCGCTGGAAATCCCAGCACCAGCAATGGGGCGAGCGATACCAGCGCTCAATCGGAGCAGGCCTCCTACCTCATCTTCAAGGAGATGGGGCTCCACTACAATTACCGCCGCTACATGCACTTCTTCCTCAACGGCAATCAGCGCAGCGTTGCGGATAACATCCCGGGCGGCATGGCCGCGAACTTCATCATGGAAGACTCGCAGCAGCCGAACTCTGACGCGGTGGAACAATGGTTCCCGGACGACACCGACGGCGAAGTGTATAAAATCGAAGACTGGTTCGCGTTCAGTGACACCGGATTCAATGCCGGCAATGAGGACGCCGACCTTGGCCGTCGCACACAACTGATCGGCGGCCAGCAGGTCATGACGGTGGCTCCTTACCGCTTCATGTGGCGCAAGCGCGCGGTTGGCGCTGGCGAATCAGCCAGCGACTACCGCAGCTTGTTCAAGCTGATTGACGCGATCAGTCCGACGCCTGCCTACACCGAGACCGCGAACCTTCCGGTGCCCGATCCTGCCGCTCTTGACGCCGTGGCCGACATCGAGCAGTGGATGCGCATCTTCGCCTGCCAGCATGCGGTGGGTAACTGGGACTCCTACGGCTACGAACGCGGAAAAAACGCGTTCACTTACAAGCCCACCAACGGTCGCTTCAATCAATGGACCTGGGACATCGACTTCACCATGAACATTGGTGGAAATGGTCCTCAGACCTCGTTGTTCGCGCTGGGCGGTGAGGGCGATCGTCGTATCGAAGGCTTGTGGAATACGCCGGTGTATCGCCGCATGTATCTCCGGGCGTTCAAGGATCTGACCGACCGTGTGTGGAACCGCTCTTTCATGGATCCGATTTTGGACGAAAAGCAGGCCGCATTTCTCCAGAACGGCGTGAGCATCCAGGTGGCAACGGTTAACACGATCAAGTCCTTCATCGGCGATCGTCGCACCTACATCCTCAGCCAGATCTCGAACTTCGTGAACGCGCCGTTCCGCATTGCCGGCGATGCCGAATTCGACACCGCGAACAACCTCCTCGTGGTGAACGGCACCGCTCCGGTCGGCATCAAGGACATCTTGATCAATGACGTTGCCTATCCCGTGACCTGGGTCTCGGCCACGAACTGGACCGCCCGGCTTACGCTGTCCTCCGGATTGAACAATCTCGTCTTCCGAGGCCGCGACCGGCTGGGCAACCTGACCACGAACAGTCCGATCAACATTGCCGCGACTTTCACCGGCACGGTGCCGGACCCGAAGGGCGCCATTGTCTTCTCGGAGATCATGTATAACCCCCTCCAGGTGGATTCGAGCTACGTCGAGCTCCACAACCGCTCCGACGTGTCCTTCAATCTTACCGGATGGCGGGTCAACGGGGTGGACTTCACCTTCCCACTCGGTGCGGTGATCACGAACGGCCAGTACCTGGTCCTCGCGAAAAACCGTCCGGGTTTCAGCAGCGTTTACACGAACGTGGTTCCGGCTGGACAGTTCGAGGGGTCCTTGGACCTCGATGGCGAAACGCTCAGCCTCGTGCAGCCCGGTGTGAACGGTGGTAACGACGTGATCATCGATCAAGTTCGCTACGAACCGCGCGCCCCGTGGCCGACGCTGCCAAACGGCACCGGTCCGTCCCTTCAACTGCTTGATGCGGCACAGGACAATAGCCGTCCGAGCAACTGGGGAGATCGTCAAAGCTGGCGACAGGTTGTTTATACCGGCACCATTCAAGGCGTCGGCAGCAACAATCTTCCCGGCGGCACGAACTTCTTGATCTTCATGAATTCCCCCGGCGACGTCTATCTGGATGACCTCGTGCTCGTCACCGGTTCGGTGGCCGAAGCTGGTCCAAACCTGATCGTCAACGGCGGATTTGAAGTTCCCTTCTCGGAAACGTGGACCAATTCTGGCAACCACAGCAACTCGGTCATCTCGACTGAGTTCGCGCACACGGGCAGCGCCAGTCTGCACGTCGTGGCTCAAGGCGTTGGTGGCCCGAGCTCCAGCATTCGCCAGACCTTGCCCGTCTTCGCCACGAATACGCTCTGCACGCTCAGCTACTGGTATCTGCCCAGCAGCAGCGGCACGAACCTGACCATTCGTACCACGCCGGGCAGTTTGTTTGTGCAGCAGGCAAATATTCGTCCGACCGTGACGACGCCCGGTTTCGCAAATTCCGTCTCCGAGACTCTCCCCGCATACGATCCGTTGTGGCTAAACGAGCTTCAGCCGGAAAACACCACCGGGCCAACCGACAACGCGGGCGAGCGCGATCCGTGGGTCGAACTCTTCAACGCCGGCACCAACGCGATCAGTCTCAGCGGTTATTTCCTCGCGAACAATTACGACAGCAATCTGACCCAGTGGGCATTCCCGGCTGGCAGTTCGATTGCCGCGGGCGAATACAAACTCATCTGGGCAGACGGTCAACCGGCCCAGACGGCGGGCGCTGTTTTGCACACAAGCTTCCGTCTCAATCCTTCCACCGGCTCCGTGGCGCTCGTTCGTCTGGTGAACGACAAACCGCAGATCACGGATTACCTCACCTACGGTGGATTGACTGCTGGGTACAGCTACGGGGATTTCCCGGATGGCCAGCCGTTCAATCGCGTGAACATGTCTGACTTCACTCCGGGCACCACGAACGTGGCTCGCCCGGTGAACGTCACCATCAACGAATGGCTCGCCGGCAACACCAACACCATTGCTGATCCGGCGGACGGACAGTTCGAGGACTGGTTCGAGCTCCACAACTCCGGCACCAACACCGTCAACCTCGGCGGATTCTGGCTCACGGACAGTCCGGGGAACGCCGGCAGCTACTTCCAGATTCCGACCAACGGTCAATACACCATCGCGCCTGGCGGATACCTCCTGGTCTGGGCGGACAATGAGCCGGGCCAGAACAACGCGGCGCGACCGGACCTCCACGTCAATTTCCAGCTGAGCAAGAACGGCGAGAGCATCGCTCTCTACGCGCCGGACAAACGGACGCTGGTGGATCGCGTGACGTTTGCCGCGCAGGTGGACGACATCTCGGAAGGCCGCTTCCCGGATAGCGCGCCGTTCATCAGTCTGCTCACGGCGCCCACGCCTCGCACCGCGAACCAGCTCGGCAGCGGAAACAACACGCCGCCGACTCTCGCCCCGATCGCCGACCGCACCATTCGACTCGGCCAGACCGTGAGCTTCACCGCCAGCGCCGACGATGTGGATGATCCAGTCCAGACGTTGACGTTTGATCTGGCAGGAGCCAGTCCGCTGGGTTCATCCATCAACGGCTCTACCGGTTTGTTCACTTGGACGCCGTCTGAATCACAGGCGCCGAGCACCAACTCCATTACCGTTCGCGTGACGGACAATGGCGTGCCTGCGCAGAGCGTTGGCCGGACCTTCACCGTGGTCGTTCTGCTGCCGCCGGCGGCCACCATCGCACGCGATGGAAATGGCATCGGGCTTACGTTCGATACTACGGCCGGCCGCACCTATCAGGTGCAGTTCAAAAACAACCTGAACGACGCGCAGTGGCAGTCTCTGAACCCGTCGGTGGTTGCCGGCGGTTCAACACTTGGGACCACTGACACCATCACCGGCCAGCCGCAGCGGTTCTACCGGATCATCCAGCTCGACTGACGTCGGGCTAAACATTTGAAAACAAAAACGCGGGATGGCTTTCCATCCCGCGTTTCTTTTTGGTGTGCAGCCCGCCGCGCTTCTACCGCAGCGTTCGCGCGGTGGCGGTGTTCGAGTAAGGCGAGTTGCCCAGCGAGTTGTAGGCGCGAACGCGATAGTAGTAGAGCCTGTTCGCGGAGAGCCCGGTGCTCGAGTAGTTCCGAACGTTCGGTCCCACGGTGGCGATCTGGCTCCACGAAGTTCCATTCGCTGAACGCTCAATCTTGAAGCCGGTCTCGGTGTTCGCGTTGTCTGCCCATATGAGATCGATGCGCGAGCGCGAGATCGCAGTGGCCGTCAACCCGCTTGGCGCCGGCGGAACTGCAGTCGGCGCGTTCACGGTGATTGTCACCATCGCGGTGGCGCCGCTTGTTGAGCCGTCATTCACCTGGAAATTTAAACTCGTCGTGCCGGACCAGTTTAAGTTCGGGATGAAAGTCAGGTTCGGTGCCGTGCCGGAGAGCGTGCCGTTGGCCGGGCTGGAAAGCACGGTGTAGTTGAGCGTGTTGCCGTCCACGTCGGAGCCCGTCAGTGTGATGTTGACTGCGGTGTTGTACGGCGTGGTGACGGACTGTCCGGTTGCAGCTGGTGCGTCATTCACTGGATCAATCCAGATTTGAACCGGACGAACGGTGGACGTCAGACCATCGTTGAGCGTGACATAAATGGCGGCGAGACCGTTGGCGTTTGCGGGCGGTGTGAACGTGATCGTGCCGGTGCTGTTCGGGCTGGTGTAGTTGAGCGCCGGGGTTCCAGTCAGCGATTCATGGGTGGTGCTGATGCTCACCGTGATTGACTGGGGTTCATCTGCCGGGCCGCCCGAGATGCCGGTGAGTTGGATAACCTGAGTGCCGGCGTCTTCGAGCACGTGAACCGTCGCCGGAGGATCGATGGTCGGAGGATCATTCAGGGCGCTGATCTGCACGTTGAAGGTGCGACTGCTCGAGAGCGTGCCATCGCTGACGGTGACGGTGATGGTGGCGATGCCGTTGGCGTTGGTGAGCGCGTGGAAAGTCAGGCTGCCCATGGTATCCGGGCTGGTGTAGGTGATGGTGGGGTTTGGAATCAACGCCGGGTTGGTGGAGACGGCGGTGACGGTGATGTTGTCGCCTTCGTTCGCGGCACCGGAGCTGATTCCTGTAAGCGTCTTCGTGATCGCCGGGCCATCTTCGGAGGTGGCGTGATTTAGGATCAGGTCGAGCGTCGGAGCATCGTCCACAGCCGTGATGGTGATGTTCACGGTGGCAGGTGTGCTGTCCGCCTTGCCGTCGTTGACCTTGAAGGTGAAGGAATCCGTCCCGTTGAAATTCAGGTTCGGCGTGTAAACAAGGTTCGATCCGGAACCGCTCAGACTGCCGTTTGCAGGGCCGTTCACGATAGAGAAAGCGATGGGATCGAGGTCGCCATCGAAACCAGCGAGGGTGATCGGAACCGCGATGTCTTCGGTGGTAGACACGGACTGGCCGTACGCTTCCGGCACATCCTCCACGCTGGTGATGTTCACGACGGCTCGGCCAGTCGCCCAATGCGCGCCGTCGAGGACCGCATAGTCAAAGTACGCGTAACCGCTCTTGCCCAGGTTTGGCGTGAAGACGGCGTTGGAACCGTCCGCCGTGGCTGTGCCTGACGAGGTGGTTCCGGTGAGGATGAATGTGAGCGGATCGTTGTCTGGGTTGTATGCCGTGAGCACGATGCTCACCGGTGTGTCCTCCAGCGTCGAGGTTTCCGGCGTGTTCGGTAGCGGTGGATCGTCCACATTGCGGATCGTGATGCTCAAGGTTGCGGGTGCGCTGTCCACCTGTCCGTCGTTCGCAACGAAGGTAAGCGTATCCATGCCTGCGTAATCGCGTTCCGGGTCATACACTGCTCCATTGCTGACGATCTGACCATGGGCCGGACCGCTGACGACGCGGAAGGTGAGCGCATCGCCATCAACATCGGTACCAGTGAGGAAACTCAGCCATAGCGGAAAGTCCTCATCAATGGTGACTGATTGATTGGTGATCGCCGGCGGGTCATTTACTGGAACCACGGTGATGCTGACCAAGGCGGGGGCAGAGTTGCTCAGTCCGTCGCTGACGCGGAACTGGAAACTGTCCGGGCCGCTATAGTTGGCGAACGGATGGTAGAGCAGGGTGGGTGGAGATCCGATCAGTGTCCCGTGCGTCGGCGAACTGACCAGTTGGTAGGTCAAAACATCGCCATCGCCATCCAGGCCGGTGAGCGTAATCAGAGCGCTGCCTTCCTCGTTGCACGAAACATTCTGTGCCACTGCGATGGGCGCATCAGGCCGCGGATTCACCGTGATGCTGACGGTCGCCGTGTTGCCGGTCAGGGAACCGTCGCGCAGCGCGTAGGTGAAGCTTTCCGGGCCGGAATAGTTCGTGGCTGGGAGATACACCACGCGTAACGGCGCGGCGTTGTAGGGAATCAGCGTGCCGTGAGCCGGATGGCTCAAAATGACCTGGGTCATCGTGTTGTTCTCCGGATCGCTTCCCTCGAACACCACAATCACGCTCGAATCCTCGTTTAGCACCTGCACGATGTCGGATGCGATCGGGGCGTCGTTGACGGGCGTAATCGTCAACGAAACGGTGCCGGGCAATGAATCGGCCAGTCCGTCGTTCGCGACGAACGAGAAGCTGTCGGCACCATGATAATCGGAGGCCGGCTGGTAGACGAATGAGGGCGGCGTTCCACTCAACGAACCGTGGGCAGGCGACGTCGTAATGCGGAACGTCAATGCATCGCCGTCCGAGTCGATTCCGGTGAGTGTGATGGTTTGTGAAACATCTTCGGGCACTGTCAGTGACTGGCTGATTACGGTGGGCGGTGAGTTGGTGGAAAGGATTTCGATCAGTACCACACCAGACGCCGTCAGAGTACCGTCTGACACCCAATAGCCAAAGCTGTCGCCGCCGGTGTAACCCGGAGGCGGAGTGTAGATGAGGCTGGAGTTTGTGCCGGTGATCGTTCCGAGCACGACGTAGTTGGTGTCCAGAGTGAACGTGAGCAAGTCCCCATCCGGATCGGAGCCGATCAGCTCGATGGCGATGGTGACTCCTTCCACAATCGAAGTAAGCACCTGTCCTCCGTCCGGTGGCCGGTTGAAGTAGATGTTGGTGATGGTCACGAGGGCTGGAGCGCTGTCGAGTTCGCCGTCGTTGGCGACATACCAGAAGTGGTCCGTGAATCGAGTGTTGGGAAAGGGAGTGTAAGTGATGCCGGCTGTGTCATTCCACGCCACGATGGAAGTGGCCGAGAGGGTGCCATTGGTCGGTCCTTCGATAATGCGAAAGCTCTGGATGCTGACGTAGGGTGGCGTGCCGACGCTGTCATTGCCTGCAAGCGCGATCTCCGTCGGGTTGCCGAGATGAGTCCACGCATCGACGGTATAGGCCACCGGCGGATAGTTCGTGTCCTCCGTCGCAAACCATCGTGTCAACGTAAGTCCGCCGCGGTTTGTGCCGACGGAAGTAACGCGATAATAGTAGTAGGAACGGGGCGTCAGGTTCGTGAGCAGCACGTTGTGCCAGCCGAAATAGTTGGTGTTGTGCATCACGGTGGCGAAGTCTGTTCCGTTGGTGCTGAGTTCCACTAGGCCGTCGGCACCGCTGACGTGACTGATGGACCACGAAAGCCATGCGTTGGTTGGAGTGACGCCCTCCGACCATGAGCTGTATTCCGGCCAGTCACCGGTGATCATGAAGTTGAACATGTTCCCTTCAACCACGGCTTCGTTGGACGGCGCGCTCTCGCCATCGGTGTTTGAAGCTGTCACCACGTAGCGACTGGGCGGCGCGGGCGGCAGAAAGTTGCGGTAGAGGGGTTCAGTCAATCCTGAGATGGAGATGACCCACGCGCTGCTGGTCTCATCGAACTGGTAGATGGTGTAACTCGTCGCGCCCGGCACCGGTTCCCACCAAAGGAGAGAATGGAATTCCGAGGGCCAGTAATTAAACAACCATGACGGTGTGAGGTTCTGCGGCGCGGACGGAACCGCGGCGATGGCACTTCCCGTGACGCAGAGTGTGAATGCAATGGCCTGGAGGAGCCGGAGGAGGATGTTCTTCATTGTCTTGTATCTTCAGCTTGGATTTTACCTTCGCAGGAAGATCGGCAGTTTAATGGATTCCTTGATGGAGATTTTGCTTCGCGCGCACCGCCTTGCCTTGTTGCCTTTGCTGCCTAAGCTCGAAGTCATGCGACTCCTGTGTCTCCTTGTGCTGATGTCGGGCCTGGTTGTCGACTCGTGGACCCTTCTTCGTGCGGCGGATCAAGCCCCTGGGGCGGGCGCGCAGAAGGCGAACTCGCTCGTCGACACGCCGGAGGCAGCGGTGCGGAAGTTTCGCGTCGCGCCAGGGCTCAAGGCCGACGTATTCGCGACCGAGCCTGACGTGCGGAATCCGGTGGCCTTCTCCATCGATGAACGTGGACGCGTGTTTGTGGCGGAATCGGATCGTCGTCGCAGTTCGGTCTTCGACATTCGCGGGCACAAGGACTGGCTGGAGGCGGATTTCTCGTTTCGGACCGTTCGCGATCGAACTGAGTTTCTGAAACAACAGGTGTCGCCCACCAATCCGGCGGCGATCAAAAGGCTCACGGGAAATGGCGGCAACGGCAGCTTCGCGGATTTCAACAAGGATGGCGTTGTTGATTGGCGAGATCTCGAAGTTCAGACCGAACGCATCCGTCTGCTCGAAGATACGAATGGGGACGGCCGCGCCGGCCGCGCCAGCGTCTTTGCCGAAGGGTTCACCAACATCATCGCCGGCGTCGCTGCGGGCGTGCTCGCGCACGGAGACGACGTTTACTTCGCGTGCATTCCGGACTTGTGGAAGTTGTCCAGGACCAACTCGGCTGCGAAGCGTGCGCCGTTGCTCAGCGGTTTCGGTGTTCACATCGCGTTCGGCGGTCACGACATGCATGGCCTCATCATGGGGCCTGACGGGAAGCTTTACTGGTCGATTGCCGATCGCGGCATCGACACGAATCTGTTCGCCCGCATCAAGAATCCAATTCCGGGACTCACGCCCGAGCTGCTCGCGGATTCTGGCTGTGTCTTCCGGGCGAATCCGGACGGGACAGATTTCGAAGTGATCGCGTGGGGCTTACGCAATCCGCAGGAGCTGGCTTTCGACGAGTTCGGGAATCTGTTCACTGCGGACAACAACGGAGACGGTGGGGACAAGGCGCGTTGGCATTACGTGGTGGAAGGTGCGGACTTCGGTTGGCGACTCGGCTGGCAATGGCACGACGCGCGGGCGTACCAACCCAAGATGGGACCGTGGAACGGCGAACGGCTGTGGCATCTCGCGGAATCAAACACCGCCGCGTATCTCCTCCCGGCGCTCGCGCACATCGGCCACGGGCCTGCCGGGCTTGCTTACAATCCCGGCACCGGTCTTCCTGCGAAGTATGACCGTCACTTCCTGATGTGCGATTTCCCCGGCGACGTTCTGATGTGGACGAACGTTGCGGACGGCGCGTCGTTCCGCATTGGACCGGTGCAGAGTCTCGTCGGCGATCTAGGGCCGACCGACGTGGCGTTTCATCCCGATGGCGGCGTGTTGGTGAGTGACTGGTTCAAGACCTTCGACAAAACCGACAAGGGCCGGCTGTATCGCATCCACGATCCGGCGACGGACGCGAGCCCGGCAGTTCAGGAGGTGAAGCGCCTGCTGGCGGACGGAATGGCGAGGCGGAGCGCCCGCGAGTTGGCGAAGCTGCTCGAGCATCCAGACCTCCGCGTGCGGCAGCAGGCGCAGTTTGCGCTCGCGAAGCCGGACAACTTGGGTCGCCTGTCGGGAATTGCCTCTGAGTCGGAGAATCGGCTCGCGCGGATTCACGCCATCTTCGCACTGGCGCAGATCGTCGAACGCAATCCGCGCACGGAATTCGTCAAGGAACTTGAGTCGCTGGTGCCGTTGTTGAAGGATCCAGATGCAGAGATTCGCGCGCAGGCGGCACGGCTCATGGGAACGGGGCGGTTGCTGGCGGCTCAAGCAGAACTGGACGCTCTCTTCCATGATCCGGAGCCACGAGTTCAGATGTTCGCGATGCTGGCGTATCGCGATTTGTTCAGCGGGTTTGGTGGGGGAGGCGGACACCGCCACCGGCTTTCGGCGTTGGATTCGGTGAAGGACCGGGTGAATCGACTGATCGGGTCGCGGTATTTTGATGTCAGTGGTCCGTCGTTGACGTGGCCAGTGGCTTCACTGAAGAAGGTCATGGCAAACTCGAAACCCGCTGAACCCTATGTTCTCCATGCTGCCGTTTCGCTGCTTTCGCAGATTGGAAAGATTTCAGGGCCAATACCGTTCAGGCCGACGGTAAACAACTTTGCGACGAATGCGCCTTTCAGCACGCGAATGGCAGTGGTGCAGGCCTACCGTCGATTGGAGGATTCTTCCGTCGCTTCTTTTCTGAGTGATGCTGATGCCAAGATTGCTCTCGAAGCCGCTCGCGCCATCAACGACGTGCCGATCGTTGCCGCGATGCCGGACCTCGCTCGCTTGATCGATTCGCTCCCACCGGCTTTCACAAATCTCAGTTCAGAGACCGCGTTTTTCTTCTATCGTCGCGTGCTGAACGCGAACTTCCGTCTCGGCGCTCCGACGAACGCGACGGCACTGGCTGCGTTCGCAGCGCAGAAGGACGTGCCGGAGCCGCTGCGCATCGAAGCGTTGGAACTCCTCTCTCTCTGGACGAATCCTCCGGCGCGGGATCATTTCATGGGCCTGCATCGTCCGTTGCTGCCGCGCGATGGCAAGCCGGCGACGGATGCGTTGAGTGCGGTCTTGGCGGGTCTGCTCTCGGATGGATCGAAGGAATTGAAGCTCGCTGCATTTCTGTCTGCGGATTCGTTGAACGTCGGTTCTGTAGATGTCGCTGGCTTGGCAGCAAATGCCGAGCAGCCTGTGGAGCTACGCGTCGAGGCGCTGCGTGCTCTTGCGCGGAGGAAAGATCCTCGGCTTGCGTCGACGCTCGCGTCGGTCGAGTCAGATCCCGCGGAAGCACTGCGATTGGAGGTCTCGAAGCTGCGGGGTGGCGGAGATGTGGCGGGGCTCGTCAAGTTGCTGGGCAGCGGCTCCATCGCGGAGCGGCGGTCGGCGTTGAATCGTCTCGCCGCGATGAACGGTCCGGAAGCAGACGCGAGTCTGGTTCGCCAGTTCGATGCTTTGATGGCGGGAACCTTGGCGAAGGAGCTTCAGCTCGATGTTCTGGAGGTAGCTGCGAAACGACCCGCGCTCAAGGCGAAGCTTGCGGATTGGAATGCGCGGTTGCCCAAGGACGATGCGCTCGCTCCATTTCGTCCGACGTTGTTTGGTGGGGATGCGGCTGAGGGGAGGAAGCTGTTCATCGAGAATCAGCAGATCGCCTGTCTCCGCTGCCACAAGATCAACGGCGAAGGTGGTGATGTGGGTCCTGAGCTTGCGGGATTGGGCGAGACGAAGGGCCGTGAGTATTTGCTCGAATCCATCGTGCAACCGAACCGCCAGATCGCTGCGGGCTTCGAGAATGTTCTCCTCACGATGAACAACGGCACCGAATACGCGGGGCTGGTGAAATCGGAAACCGACGCTGAGCTGGTGCTGAATTCTCCGGAGGACGGCGTCATGACGCTGAACAAGGCGGACATCAAGACTCGTCTCCGCAGTTTGAGTGCAATGCCGGAGGATCTTATCGCAAATCTCAGCAAGCGCGAACTGCGGGATCTGATTGAGTTCCTCGCGGTGACGAAATAGGCGCGGGCGCAAAAGCGTGGACAACGGAACTTCGTGTTGTCTAGTCTGCGGACGTCCCGCTCGCGTTGCCTTGCTTGAATAGCAATTCCGTGTGGGCGTCGAACCGACTCAACTTTAACTCAATAACACATGAACCATTCCAAGCCATCCCCCGCAGATCCGGCTGTGACACGCCGGAGTTTTCTCAAGAGCACTTCCACCGCGGTGGCCGGCGGCGCCGTGTTGGGCGCGCTGCCTGTCGAACGCTTCGCTCTCGGTGCGTCACCGGGCGACACCGTACGCATCGCGCTGGTCGGAGCCGGTGGCCGTGGTCGTGGCGCCGCGGCTCAGGCGTTGCGCACGGAAGGCGATGTCAAGCTCGTGGCTGTCGCGGATGCGTTCAAGAACAGCCTCGAAGGCGGTCTGAAGCAGATCCAGAGCGAGTTCAAGGATAAGCCTGAACGCCTGGCCGTGACGGAAGACACCAAGTTCGTCGGCCTTGATGCCTACAAGAAGGCGATCGAACTCGCGGATGTGGTCGTCATCGCGACGCCGCCCGGTTTCCGCCCGATTCATTTCGAAGAAGCCGTGCGTCAGGGCAAGCATGTGTTCATGGAAAAGCCGGTCGCTGTGGACGGGCCGGGTGTGCGCAAGGTGCTCGCCGCCGCCAAGGAAGCGAAGGCGAAGAATCTTAAGGTCGGTGTCGGTCTCCAGCGTCGCCACCAAAACGGCTATATCGAAACGGTGAAGCGTCTCCAGGACGGCGCGGCCGGAAACATTCTGGCGATGCGCGTTTACTGGAACGGTGGCCCAGTGGGTCCGAAGGCGCGTCGTGCCGATCTCGAAAAGGCCCTCGGACGTCCGCCGACGGAGATGGAATACCAGATCCGCAATTGGTACATGTTCAACTGGCTGTGTGGCGACCATATCGTCGAGCAGCACATTCACAACCTCGACGTCGCCAACTGGGTGCTCAACGGTTATCCAGTTCGCGCCTGGGGCATGGGCGGTCGCGCCTATCAGAAAGGCCCGGACAGCGGCGAAATCTTCGACCATCACGCGGTCCAGTACGAATACGCGAACGGTGTGCGCGTGTTCAGCGAATGCCGTCAGATCCCCGGATGCTGGAACAGTGTTTCCGAACATGTCCACGGCACGAAGGGCAACTCGAACGTCGGCGCCT
Organism: uncultured Bifidobacterium sp.; assembly: GCA_964491875.1. Classification (GTDB taxonomy): domain Bacteria; phylum Verrucomicrobiota; class Verrucomicrobiia; order Limisphaerales; family JADJPG01; genus JADJPG01. The sequence continues at coordinate 29,752 of CAZBIC010000036.1, read as the reverse complement.
ACAACATCACCGGCGAGAACGCCTGGAAGTATCGCGGTGGCGGCAAGGATCCGTACCAGCAGGAACACGACGATCTGTTCGATGCGATTCGCAATAACAAGCCGTACAATGAAGCGGAGTACGGCGCGTTGAGCTCCATGACGGCAATTCTCGGCCGCATGTGCACGAACTCCGGCAAGGAAATTTCGTGGGAAGAGGCGATGAATTCAAAGATCGATCTCATGCCCGAGCGGTTTGAATGGGATGCCCAGCCGAAAGTGCTGCCGGGAGCGGATGGCCTTTATCCGTTTGCCATCCCTGGCAAGACGGTGGCGGTCTAATTCGGCATCGCAGTCAACTTCAGGAACAGCCCGGGTCGAAAGGCTCGGGCTGTTTCATTTCCGCAATCGAAGTGAAGCCGAAATCCAGTCGGCCCCCGCGCCGACGTCTGCTAGTGGCGGACGTCGATGATGTCTCCCGGCTCGAGTTCTGGATTCTCCTGTCCGCGCAATAGGCGCCGCACGTTGACGGTGTAGATCTGTCCGTCGCGCGTAATGGTCAGAATCCTCGGATCCCAGTTCCAAGTATATTGGGCCGCCGCGAGGGCTTCGACGAGCCCGAGTCCTTCCTGCCATGGAACGCGTGGATGCCGAATGTCTCCCCGGAACCAAACCGCCGGCTCCTTCTGCTGCTTCTCGAACTCGGCGCGCTGCTGTTCCTGGAACAACGTTCGTTGCGCTTCGCGGCGGGCTCCTTCTCGCGTGACGCAGCCGTTCAGCAGGGCAACGCTGCAAATAATGACGAAGAGCGCGCGCATGAGCGAGGTTAACAACTGGTCGGCACTTCCTGCAGCACTTCGACGCAATGGGGAATGGCGCCGACGACGAAGCTGAGACATTCGACGGCGCCACTCGGTTTGCCCGGCAGACAAATGACCAGCGCACGATCGACCACGGCCGCCAGCGAGCGGGAGAGAATCGCGTTCTTGGTAATCTTCATCGACTCGGCGCGCATCACTTCGCCGAAGCCCGGCAGTTCGCGAATCGCAATTTCGCGCACCGCTTCCGGCGTGACATCGCGCAAGGCGACCCCCGTCCCGCCAGTGGTGAGGATGAGCGAGCAACCGTTATTGATGTGCTCGCGAATCGCGCGCTGAATGTCGCGCTTCTCGTCGGGCACCAGCGCTTCCGCCGCGACTTTCCAGCCGTAGCCTTCAGCGGCTTTCTTGAGCGCGGGTCCGCCGAGATCGTCATAGAGTCCCTTCGAGGCGCGGTCTGAGATGGTGATGATGCCAGTTTGAATCTGCATGGGGTGAGTTAAGCAATCGCAACGCCGGTGGTAAACGCTGAATCAGATCGTGAGCGGTTGCTTGGTCTTTGAGACGAGCTTGATCGAGCCGATGGTCATGCGTTTGTCCACCGCCTTGCACATGTCGTAGATGGTGAGGGCGGCGACGGAGACTGCGGTCAGCGCCTCCATCTCAATGCCGGTCTGCGCCGCAATCTTCGCGCTGGCGGTAATGACGATCCGGTCGCGAGTTTTGGGGAACTCGAAGTTCACCTCACAATGGGTGAGGGGCAGGGGATGGCACAGCGGAATCAGCTCTCCGGTCTTCTTCGCGGCCTGAATACCGGCGATGCGGGCGGTGGCGAGCACATTTCCCTTCGCGATCTTGTCCGACTGAATGAGCGCGAGCGTCGCTTTCTGGAGACGAATTTCACCGCGGGCGACCGCAGTGCGCAGGACGACGGGCTTGTGAGAGACGTCGACCATGCTGGCCTGGCCGTTTGAATCAAGGTGGGTGAGTTTCACGAGACAGGATGAGAAAGCGCTTTGGCCCATTCAGTGACGGCGGCGCGGATTTGTTCTCCGGTGTGAATGTGTGGTTTGACGAACTTCGGCGTGAACCATGGGAATGCGCCGATGAGATCGGGCGTCACAAGGATCTGGCCGTCGCAGTCCGGGCCGGAGCCGATGCCGATCGTGGGAATCGAGATGGCCAGGGAAACTTCCTTCGCGACCGGCGGAGTGACGAGTTCCAGAACGATGCCAAAAGCCCCGGCTTCCTCCAGCGCGCGAGCGTCGGCCAATAGAGCTTCACGTTCCACGTCGCGCTTGCCTTTGATTTTGTAGCCACCTTCATCGAGGACGCTTTGTGGCAGCATCCCGAGATGTCCGAGGAAAGGAATGCCGGCGGTCACGATGGCGCGGACTTGACCGAGAATCGCACGGCCTCCTTCGGCCTTAACGGCTTCGGCGCCGGCGGCGACCAGTCGTTTCGCATTCGCGAGGGCTTGGTCGGGGGATTGGTAGCTGTGATACGGAAGGTCCGCGGCGAGCAGCGCACAAGGTTTCGCCCGCGCGGCGGCGCGGACGTGATGCACCATCTCGTCCATCGTGACGTGCGTAGTATCCGGATAACCAAGCACCACCATTCCCAGCGAATCGCCCACGAGGATGAGGGGAATCCCGGCCTCATCGAGCAGCTTGGTGAGCGGGTAATCGTAGGCCGTGAGGGAAGCGATGCGTTCCCCGCGGGATTTCATCGCGCGAAGTTCAGCGGGCGTCACTTTGGCAAGAGCCATTCCTGAACGATTGCGGCGAGCTCCGGCTTGAACAAGGGGAAAGTTCGGCTTGCTGTATCAACGAGGTGGCAGTTTGTCGATTCTCACGGCCACGACTTTGTATTCGGGCGTCGACGTCACACTGTCTCGCAACGCACCGATCAATTCGTTCAGCGCGATGTCTTCCGAATGGAACGTGGCGAACAGTTCTCCGGGCTTCACGTTCCCAGTGATTCGAACGGGCATCTCTATCGAACCTCGACGGCTGGAAAGGCAAATGCGTTCACCCGTGACTAACTCCATGGTCTGGGCATCCGAAGGCGAGATGTCGAGAGTGTCCGTAGCGCGCAGCGATGCATTGGGCGTGCGGTTCGTCATGGTGCCGGCGTTGAACTGAAACAGTGAACGTCCGGTCGTGAGGAGAAGTGGATACTTCTCGTCGATGTGCTCAGGAGTGGCGTGGAATTCGACGCGTTGGAGCGCGGCCCGCGGGCCATGCGGAAACGAAGTGGTGTGGAGAATGGGAGTCCCGGGATGCTGTTCATCCGGGCACGGCCATTGGAGCCCGGCGCTCTCCAGGCGCGCGTAGCTGATTCCTGCGCCGGCGTTCCAGACGGATCGAATCTCGTCCCAGATTTCCGCTGGGGAACTGAAATTAAACTGTTCGCCATTCCCCATCGCTCTCGCGATATCGTGGATGATGACCCAGTCGGGCCGGGAATGGCCGGTGGGCTCGAGCGCTGGGCGGACGCGCTGCACCCGGCGTTCCGAGTTCATGAACGTTCCATCTTTCTCGAAGGAGGAGCACGCCGGGAGAAAGACATGAGCGTGTTCACGGGCGAGCTCGTTCATGAAAAGGTCCTGCACGATGATTAGGTCGAGCGCATGTAACGCTTGTCGAGTGGCCGAAGCGTTCGGATTGGTGTGCGCAATGTCGTAGCCGATTGCCCACAGCGCTTTCAAGTGTCCAGCCGTAGCGGCGTCGATCATCTCCATGAGGTTCAGCCCGCGATCCCGAGGGAGGGTGGTGTTCCAGATGGACTCGAATGCCGCGCGTCCGTCGTCGACGGAGACATATCCGGTGAGATGACTGGGCTCGCATCCCATGTGCGCGGAGCCTTGGACGTTGTTCTGGCCGCGCAACGGATTCACGCCCGATCCCAGCTTGCCGAAGTTCCCGGTGAGCAGCGCGAGGTTCACCAGACACATCACCCCGTCGGTTCCCTGCGTGTGCTCGGTGGCGCCGAGTCCGTGGAAACACATGCTTGGAGATTGTGTCGCGTAAAGCCGGGCGGCGGCGCGAATGCGTTCTGCAGGGACTCCGGTCAGTTCGGCGGCGCGCTCCGGCGTCCATTCGCGGATGAACGCAAAGAAGGCGTCGGCGTCCGCAATGCGTTCACGGATCGCCGTCGCGTCGTAGAGATTCTCCGTCACGATGACGTGGCCGAGGGCGTTCAACAGTGGGACGTTGGTGCCCGGATGCAGGGCGAGATGAACGGTGGCGAGGCGGGCGAGTTCAGTCGCGCGAGGATCAATGACGATCAGGTTCGCTCCGTGCATCGCGGCCTGGCGAATGCGCGCGCCAACGATGGGGTGGGCTTCGGTGGCGTTGGAGCCGCAGACGAGAATCGTTCGCGCATGCTCGATGTCATCGAACGAATTGGTCGCGGCGCCGGTGCCGAGGGTTCGTTTCATTCCGGCGGCGGTGGGCGCGTGGCAGACGCGGGCGCAGCAATCCACGTTGTTGGTGCCAAGCACGACGCGCGCGAACTTTTGTGCGAGATAGTTCTCCTCGTTGGTGCCGCGTGCGGAGCCAAGCACACCGATGCTGTTGGGACCGTGCTCTTCGACGATCTGCCGAAGTCGGGTAGCCACGAAAGCGTTGGCGTCGTCCCAGCTCACCTTTCGCCACGTCCCGTGCTCGCGAATCATCGGCTCGGTGACGCGGTCTGTGGAATGGACGAAGTCGAAGGCGTAGCGGCCTTTGACGCAGAGATGTCCTTTGTTGACCGGCGCGTCGAGGGCCGGACGAACTTGAACGATCCGTTCGTCGCGAGTGCCCACGTTCATCTCGCAGCCGACCCCGCAATACGGACAGGTCGTCCGGGTCCACCGTGTCGGGGCGCCGCGATGCAGGACGGATTGATCCTCGATTGCGCCTGTCGGACACGTATCAGCGCACGCGCCGCAGCTGACGCAGGAACTGGTGAGCATCGTGGGGCCGTCCGGGACGATCGTGGTGTCGGCGCCGCGATGGAGCGCATGCCAAACGGATTGGCCTTGGAGCTCGTTGCAGATGCGGAGGCAGCGAAAGCAGGTGACACAGCGGGTCATGTCGACCGCGAGATATGGATGGGTGTCATCGCGAAAGCGAGTTGCGTGAGTTGCGGTTGTCGCCGGTGGACTGACGCCGTAGTCACGGAGCAGACGATGCAAAGGCTTTTCAGGAGACGACTGCACGGCTTCCGTCGGATAATTCGCAGCGAGAAGTTCGAGCAACGTGCGGCGGGTCGCTTCGATCTCTGCGGTGTGCGTTTCGATCTCCATTCCGGCAGCGACGGGCGTCGAGCAAGAGGTGACGAGATTGGGGCGTCCCTTGAGGTGAACCAGACAAAGCCGGCAGGCGCCGCAGGACTTCAATCGGTCGTCGTGGCAAAGCGTGGGAATTGCTACGCCGACGGAGCGACAGACATCGAGAATGGTTCTGCCCGCGCTAGTGTCGACCGGTTTGCCGTTGATCACGACGCGCAGCGAATCTGTTGCGGGCGACACTTGGCTCGGCGTCTGGACGGCGACACTCATGATCAGCGCGGTGGATGGTTCGCTACCAATACCTACGCGCCCGGTCGGCCGGAGGCTTTGCGAAGATTGGTTTCGCGCGCCCGGATCTTGTCTTTCCGTGGGAAAAAGAAAACGGGCGGCAACCGTGGTGGCTGCCGCCCGTTGCGAAAGGTCTGTCTGGTTACTTCATCAACGCCTGCGCGGATTCGATGAGCTTGGCGGTCGTGAGACCGTGATGTTCGTAGAGATGCTCGGCGACGTAGGCGGACTGGCCGAACTCGCCCGGAATGCCGAGGCTCTTCATGCGATGCGCGATGCCGGCGGTTGAGAGCGCGTGGGAAATCTGCGCGCCCATGCCACCGACGATCTGGTGATCTTCAATCGTCACCACGCGACCAGACGCAGCCTTCACGGCGGCGCCAATGGTCTCGATGTCCACCTGGTTGATGAACGGGTTGTTGATGACGGTGGCCTTGATGCCTTGTTCGGCAAGTTTCTTGCCGGCTTCGATCGCCTTGTTCACGAGCACGCCGCAGGCGATGAGCACCACGTCGGTGCCTTGCTGAAGGACCTGCGCCTTGCCCCACGGATACTTCGCGCCTTCCACCCAATACATCGGGTAGTTCTCGCGACCTACGAAGAAGATGTAGCTCTCGCCGTCCTTGCCCGCAGCGCGGTCGGCGGCGAAGCGCTTGATCGCTTCATACATCAACGCGTCGGCTTCGTCCGGGCAGGACGGAGCGATCACGCACGTGTGCGGGATGGCGCTCGTGGCGGCGAAGTAAGTCGTGGCCTGATGGCTTGCGCCGTCGGCGGCATCCTGGAAGCCGATGTGCGAGAACATCGCGATGACCGGCGCCTGCGACAGCGCGGCCATGGTGAGCGGGAGGTTGCCCTTGGTGACACCGAACTGGCCGAACGTGTCGACGATCGGAATGTAGCCGGCCTTCGAGAAGCCCGCGCCGACGCTGACCATGTTCGCCTCGGCAATGCCGACTTCGATGAAGCGATCGGGGAAACTCTTCTGGAACGTGCTGATGCCGGTCGAGCCCTGCACGTCGCACGAAATTGAGTAGACCGGCAGACCTTCCTGCGCGGCGCGAATGGCGCCCTTGGCGAGACCGCCCTGGACTTTGTCCTTCTTCACGGACGGCGCGGCGGCGGGAGCAGCAGCGGCGGCAGCGGCTTTCGCCTTCTTTGCTTCTTCCTTCTTCTCCCAATCGGTGCGCAACGCCTTCGCCCAGTCGGCGAATTCCGCCGGCGTTTCGTTGCCGTAGATTTCGTTCACAAACTCGACGATCTTCTCGCCGTTCGCGAGCGGGAAGCCGTGGCCGCCCGCGGAGTTTTCCATCGTGGACTTCACGCCGTAGCCCTTGATGGTCTTCAGCCAAAGGCAGACGGGGACGTTCGGATTCGCCTTCGCCTGTTCGAGACCTTTCTCCAGCGCTTGATAAACGCCCTGAAGATCGTGGCCATTGGCGACGTAGATGACGTTCCAGCCGAGCGAGCTCAGGGACTGGAAAGTGTTCTGCATCGAGAAGGAATCCTTGGTGATGCGGCCGGAAAGTTTCGTGTCGTTGTCGGAGACGAGCATCACGAACGGATTCACGCGGCCCTTGGCGGCGAGACCGGGAATCGCGGCGAACGCTTCCTTCGCCTCGCCTTCCATCGACGCGCCGTCGGACACCACGCAAATAGTCGTGCGATCGCGTTTCGCGACCTTGTCCGCGATGGCGAGACCTTGGGCCTGCGGGAGCGCGGAACCGAGCGGACCGTTGCTGAGCAACACGCCTTGGGGGTTCAGATGCGATTCGCCGTGGCCGGTGAGCTTGCTGTCGATGCCGCGGAAGCCCTTCAGGCTGTCGAACGTCATGCCGTCGAAGCCGTAGTTCGCGCGCAAGGCGTAGATGCCGTTCTCCGCGTGGCCGGCGTCGTTCACGAAATTGTAGGCTTCATGCCACTGACGTCCCTGAACTGCGAACATGATGCCGTGGATGGCCGCGTTCATTTCGGCAAACGCCGCCGGACCGCCCCAGTGACACGCCGCGCCGCCGTTAACGGCGTGGACGTTCATTAACGCGACCAGCGCGCGGGTAGCGCGCGGATCGGCGAGCGTCACGGCCTGGCCGGCGGAATTCTTGATGGCCACCGAATACTTCGGAGCGGACTTCGGCGTCGGTGCGAGCCGGGACTTGAGGGAAAGTGGGGTCAGCGGAGGAGCATCAACGGGTTTTACGACTGAGGTATCGGCGGCCATAGATTACAGAGTTCTTGTCGGTCAGTTGTTCAATAAAGGGTGTAAAATATGAGCCGACCGGCAAAAAGGAAGGAAGAACTTTGGCCGAAAGGATGCCCGATCACATCCTGACCTTGCCCACCGAAGGGACTGGAGGGTCGGAGCGCCGAACTCCGATTCGGCGCGTGGATCGAGGCGGAGTGGTCGCGCCGATTCGGAGATCGGTGCTCCATGGGGCAGGGCCGTCTGCCGTGTTTATATCCCGAGATCTTGTTTCACCGACGCGAAGGCGACGAGCGCGTGTTCGAGATCGTCCCGCGAGTGGGCGGCGGAGATTTGGGTGCGGATGCGCGCCTTGCCTTTCGGCACGACGGGGTAGCTGAAGCCGATGACGTAGACGCCCTTGGCTAGCATGGCGTCCGCGAAGCGCGTGGCGAGCGCGGCGTCGCCGAGCATCACCGGACAAATCGGATGCGTGCCGGGCAGGATGGTGAAGCCGAGCTTGGCCATGCCTTCGCGGAAGAAGCGGGTGTTCGCCTCCAGCTTGTCGCGCAGTTCGGTCGATTGCGTGAGCATTTCGAGAACTTTCAGGGACGCGCCGGTGATAGACGGGGCCAGCGTGTTGCTAAAGAGATACGGGCGGGAACGTTGACGGAGCAGTTCGATAATCTCACGGCGTCCGCTGGTGTAACCGCCGCTCGCGCCGCCGAGCGCCTTGCCGAGCGTGCCGGTGATGATATCCACGCGGTTCATCACGCCGCAGAGTTCGTGCGTGCCGCGACCGGTCTTGCCCATGAAGCCGACAGCATGCGAATCGTCGACCGTGACCAACGCGCCATACTTCTCTGCGAGGTCGCAAACGGCCGCGAGGTTGGCGATATATCCGTCCATGGAGAACACGCCATCGGTGGCAACGAGCTTGAAGCGGGCATTCGCCGCGTCCTTCAGCTTCGCTTCGAGGTCGGCCATGTTGTTGTTCGCGTAACGATGGCGCTGCGCTTTGCAGAGGCGGATGCCGTCGATGATGGACGCGTGGTTCAACTCGTCGCTGATGATCGCGTCCTCGGGCCCGAGCAACGTTTCAAAGAGACCGCCGTTCGCGTCGAAGCACGAGCTGTAGAGGATGGTATCTTCCGTCCCGAGGAACTCGCTGAGCTTTGCCTCCAGTTGCTTGTGCACTCCCTGCGTGCCGCAAATGAAGCGCACGCTGGCGCATCCGTAGCCCCATTGATCCAACGCGTCGTGGGCGGCTTGTTTCACCGCCGGATGCTGGGCGAGCCCGAGATAGTTGTTCGCGCACAAGTTCAGCACGGGCTTGCCGTCGGCCACGCGGATGGTCGTGCCTTGCGGGGTGATGATGACGCGCTCGCTTTTGTACGTGCCGGCGGCGCGGATCTCGTCGAGCTGCTGGCGAAGGTGGGTTTGGAAGGAGCCGAACATAAGTCTGGGTATCGAGGGTTGAGTCAAGTTCTAGCGGGCTTCGAGCAGTGGCAGGCCAATCTTCCAGCGAATGCCGGCCAGTCGCAAGGCGAGGGTGAGAATGACGCCGGCGGTGGTGGCGATTTCCTCCGCCGTTCCCGCCGCGTGAAGCCCGACGTAGAGCGCGGCGCCACCGAGGGCGGCTGTGGCGTAGAGGTTAATCTCGCGGCGGAATACGAGCGGAACTTCGCCGAGCAACACATCGCGCAGGATGCCGCCCGCCACGCCAGTGATGATGCCGAGCAGAATCGCGACGGAGGGCGTGAAATCGAGGGTGATGCCTTTGCGCACGCCGATCATCGTGAACAACGCGAGGGCGAAGGCGTCCGCGACGAGGAGCACGCGCTCCGGCAAGGAGCGGAGGCGCACCACGAAGAACGTGACGAGCGCGGTGAGCGTGGCGTTCAGCAGATACGCGGACGAGCGGAGCCAGACCGGTGGCAGGTCGCCCATCAACAGATCCCGCACCGTGCCGCCGCCGTAGGCGGTGACGAGCGCGAGCACGAGCACGCCGAACAGATCGATGCGCTTGCCGCGCGCCGCGAGCACACCGGTGATCGCCGCGACGGCGATGCCGAAGTGTTCGAGCACGGACTGGGTGACGAGCGGCGTGTTCATCGAGCGGTCAGGGCAGGGGAAGCTTGATGTCAGGGAGCTGTCCGGTGGCCGGACGCGCGAAGGTATCGCCGGACTTCGAGAAGCCTTCGATGAATCCGCCGTGCCTGAGGAAGAACAGTCCGTTCTCCACGCCGCCAAAGCGATCGAGGCGATCAGACTTGCCGGTGCCGTCGTGGGTGAAGCGCGCATTCGTCAGTTCAATCCACTGGCCCGTGTCGGTGCGGATCCATTGGTTGCCGTAGAGCGCCTTGCGGCAGAGATGCCCGTTGTTGCCGACGAAGTTTTCGCTGAAGGAATAAAGCCCACGCAGCCAGCCGCCTTCCTTAGGCGCACGCCACGACGAGATGAGCATCCATTCCTTCTTGTCCGGATGGAAATAGTAGCCGGAGAAAATCGTGAAGGTTTCATTCGTCGGCTGGGCGGTGACGAGGAAGCGCTGGTTCTCGCCAGTCTTCCACGGATACTTCAAATGGCTGTGGCCGCCGGTGCCTTCGTTGCCGAAATCGCCGGTGTAAACTCCGTCGCCTTTCGCGATGAGTTTCACGCGGTTCTCGTCAGAGACTTTTTTCCGATCGATGGCTTCGCCGCCGCTGTCCCAAACGCTGAAGATGATGCGACGCTCGGTCGGGCTGTTCACCTGCATGCCGAAGTAACCGCGATGCCAGCCGCACGCCATGTAATAGGTGTGCACGGGATCATCGAGGCCGGTCATCTCGCAATAGAACGCCGCGACGTTGGTGCCGCGTCCGACAGGATAACCGAGATGAACCGACGCCGCGTTACGCCGCGACTTCAGGTTGAAGTGCGCGTTCTCGATCGCCGGGCCGTCGAGGATGAGTGCGGTGACATCGCCGAAGGGCTGCCCTGCCGGCGTGAGCGATTCGAGGACAAACTTCTGGTAACCGGTTTTGCTGCTTTCGAACGCGCCGAAGTTGGCGGTGACAGCGTTCGTGCCAGCGCCCTTCACCGAGGCTTCTTGGGAACCTCCGGCGACCGTGAGGCGGAACTTCGCTTCCGCGCCGTCGGGAAGTTGCAGCTCGATCGCCGCCGTGAACCGGCCGGTATTCGTGAACGCGCCGAACCACAGCACCTTGGTCAAAGCATCCTTCCAGCTCGTCACGCCGGACTTGGACGAAAGGCGCGCGCCGTTTCCGGTTTCCGGTTCGAGGTAGGCGGTGAATCCGGGCACTCGCAACGGGGCGGCGGAGCTGTTGAACGCGAGCGCGAGCATCGCGGCGACGGCAAGGAACTTGATATTCATAAGCATGTGATTAACCAGTGGAGCACTGTGCGTCTGCGGCGTTGGTTTCATCGAACAGCGGCGTGCTGAAGTAACGCTCGGCGCGATCGCAGAGCAGGGTGACGACCCGTGCACCGCGTGGCAACTCGCCGGCCAATTGAAGCGCGGCGGCGACGTTGGCGCCGGAGCTGGTGCCGACGAGTAATCCGAATTCGCGATGCAGCCGGCGGGTCATCGCCATCGCGTCGGCGCTGGTGACTTTCACGGAGCCATCGAGTGGAGCTTCCCGCAGCAAGGGCGGCAGGAATCCGTCCGCCACGCCTTCGATGTAGTGGCAGCACGGACATTCCCCGGCCAGCAAGGCCTGCTCGGCGGGTTCCATCGCGATGATGCGCGACTGCGGCCAGCGTTTCTTGATGGCCTTGCCGCAGCCGGCGAGCGTTCCGCCCGTGCCAAAGCCGGTGACAAAGGCGTCAATTGGACCGCCCGCTTGTTCGAGAATCTCCTGGCCCGTTTCCAGTTCGTGATCGGTCACGTTCAATTGATTCTCGAACTGGCGCGGCAGGAAGTAGCGCGAATCTTTCCCCGCCATCTCGCGCGACATATCGATGCCGGTTTGGTAGCGACCGGCGCTGTCGAAGAGGATCAGCTCCGCGCCGAGCTGGCGAATCAGCCGACGCCGTTCCCCGCTCGCGCCGGCGGACATCAGGATGCAAACCTTGTAGCCCATGGCCGCGCCGAGCATGGAGAGAGCGATGCCCGTGTTGCCGCTGGTGCATTCGAGAATGATCGATTCCGCATTCAGCAAGCCGCGCTGCTCGGCATCCAGCAACACCGTCCGGGCGAGCCGGTCCTTAACGCTGCCGCTCGGGTTCATGAATTCGCACTTCGCCAGAATGGTGAGTCCTTCCGGCTCGAATCGCAGCGGCACCATCGGCGTATGTCCGATGAGCGACAGCACCGCGGCGGCGCGCGGGTTCAGAGGCGGGAGATTGGAGTTCATAACGCGAGAGGTGGGGTTAATCCGTTTTCTCGAAACAATGCCGCTCGCGGTTCTTCACCACGTGGGCTGGGTCGAACACGCGCCCGTTCATCGCGATGTAGACGCCCGGTGGAAGGCTTTGCACGGCGCCGATGGCGCAGCCGATGTTGAAGATCGCGTCCGTGTTGCGAAAGCGCGCCGGCTGCATCGAACCGGTCAGGACGATGGTCTTGTCCGGAATGCCCGCGAGGACGCGCGCTGTCTCCACCATCGTGTCGGTCCCGTGAGTGATGAACACGCGATTCTCAGCGGCGGCGATTACGCGTTCGCGGATGAGCTGTCGATCGGCGTCGGTGAGCTCAAGGCTGTCCTTCGCGAGAATGGATTCGACGGTGACTGGGAAGGTAACGTTGGCCTCCTTCAATACGTCGGCGACCATCGGTGGGCCGACTTGAAATTCGCTCTTCGCATCGAAGTAGACCTTGTCTATGGTGCCGCCGGTGGTGATGACGTGCAGCTTCATTTCGGGTTCCTCCGAGACTCACCGGCGCGTGTGCCGAGATTGCCGTAGCGATGGTAATCGTAACTGATGCTTTGCTCGCGCAGATACCAGAGCAACTCGATCCGGCCTTCGCTGAGCACTGGTTCGTCCGCGAGCCAGACGCCGGTGTCGTTGGCGGCCTGTCGAATCGCCGTGGGCACGCGATCTGGCGCGGCGAACCGGATTCGCTCATCCGTGTGAGCGGGCAGCGCCCGAATGTGCGCTACGATTTCTTCATCCGTTTCTTCGATGAATTCGATGGCTGCGGCCCACGAATCGCTCAGCCGATCTAGCAAAGCCACGATGTCGTTGGATTCGCCGGGAGCCGTGCTCACCACTACACGGGCACCAGTTGCTCGTGCGGCGGCAACGCGCGCGAAGATTTCAAATGCCGAATCATGGGGCGTGACCCGAACCCGCACGACGCGGAAGGGCAGGTAGCGCCGATGATTGTCCTGGCCGAGCAGATTGAAGTGGTCGTGCTCGCGGCTGAATTCCGCCTGCCACCAATGGTCGTAGCTGTGGAGGGCATGCAGCAGTCGCGCGCGAGCGGGCGTCGGAAGCGATTGGAGGTTGTCTGAATCGAGCAAGGCTAGTCTCAGTGCTTCGAGATTCGGATGATTGACTGGTGTGGGGTCAATTTCTGATACGTCGGCTTCGGCGAACGTCATGAGCTGCGCGAGATAGTTGGGCCCACCCGCCTTCATGCCGGAGCCGAAACAGCTCTTGCCCATGCCGCCGAACGGCTGGCGCAGGACGATTGCTCCGGTGGTGCCACGGTTGAGGTAGAGGTTGCCCGCGCGAACTTCAGCCCTCCACCGGGCATGTTCGCGATCATCGAGACTTTGCAAACCGCTGGTCAGGCCATAGCCGGTTTGGTTGACGAGGGCGATGGCTTCTTCGAGTCGTTCGAAGCGCATGACGCCAAGGACCGGGCCGAAGAACTCCGTCAGGTGCGTGTAGCTGCCGGGCGTGACGCCATACTTCACCCCCGGCGACCAGAGATGCAGATTGTCGCCAACGCGCTGCGGCAACACCGCCCAGCTTTCACCGGGCTCCAAAGTCTTCAGTCCGTTGTCCAGATCGCCTGAGGGCGGACGGATGAGCGGTCCAACTCGCGTCGCCAAATCCCACGCACTGCCCACACGGAGACTTTTCACGGCATCGCAGAGCATGCGCTTGAAGCCAGGATCGTCGTAAACTTCGGCCTCCAGCAACAGCAGTGATGTCGCGGAACACTTCTGTCCGCTGTGGCCGAACGCGGATTGCACAACATGCTTGATGGCGAGTTCGCGGTCGCTCAAGGCCGTGACGATCGTCGCGTTCTTGCCGCCGGTTTCTGCGAAGAGCTTCAGATTCGGGCGCGCCGTCAACATGCGCAGCGCCGTATCCGTTCCGCCGGTCAAAATGACGGCATCCACGTCGGGGTGCCCCACCAGCCGCGCTCCAGCACCGCCGCCGGGACACGGCGCGAACTGCAGCGCAGTCTTGGGCACGCCGGCCCGCCAGAAACACTGACAGAGCTCCCATGCGACGAGCACGGTGTCCGACGCGGGTTTCAGGATGACAGTGTTTCCAGCGGCGAGCGCGGCGGCGATGCCTCCGCAGGGAATCGCGATCGGAAAATTCCACGGTGGCACCACGGCGATCACTCCGCGGCCGGTGGATTGAGAGGGCGCGAAGATTCGGGCGGAAGCGCGGTAAAATTCCAGGAAATCAATCGCCTCGCTGACTTCCGGATCGGACTCCGCGAGCGTCTTGCCGCCGTTGGCCAGCGCGGCCCACATCAGGTCTGCGCGTGAGCGACGAATCTCCTGTGCCACGCGGCCGAGAATCTCGTTGCGGGCGTCAATGCCTCGCGTCCGCCAGCCGTCAGGATCGGTCTTTGCGCACTTCACAGCGTGGTCGATGTCGCTGTTCGTAGCCTGGGCGTAGTGCGCGACGACAGCGCCGGGCCGCGAAGGATCCTTGCAATGTCCGATCGCACCGGGGTGAGCCTGAGGCAACAGCTCCTGGCCCCCGATGATGAGCGGTATTACCTTCGTCGCAGCCGCCAAGCGCGCCACGATCTGTTCCGCCCATCGGCTATTCTCCGGCAGAGACCAATCCGTGTCCGGTTCGTTCTCGAACTGGTTCCACACCATTTCCGCTCGCGGCTGTTCGAAGCGTTCGGTCATCCGGTTCTGCGTGCGCCGCGGAGCATCGGAAACAGCGACGGTGAACGCGTGTCGGAATCCCCGTTCCAGTTGCTCCCAATCCGGCGAGCCGACCTTGAGCCTGAATGCGTGGCGGAGAAAGTTCTCCGGGCCGGTGTTCTCATCCAGCCGTCGGATGAGATAGCCGATGGCGTTGAGGAACTCCTCCTTCCGGCAGGCTGGCGCGTAGAGAAGCAGGCTGCGCGTCTGCTCAAGCAAGGCGCGTCGTTGATGATTCGCCATGCCTTCGAGCATCTCGAACTGCACGCGATCTCCGGACTCCGCATCGGCGGCCAGGGCCAGCCCGTAGGCGAGATCAAATAAATTGTGCGACGCCACTCCGACATGGACGCCGGCGAGATTCTCGGGACGCATTGCCTCCTGAAGCATCCGTTTGTAGTTCGCGTCCGTCTCGCGCTTCGTCTGGAAGGGGGCTTGGGGCCAGTCGCGGATGGACGCCTCGACGCGTTCCATCTCCATGTTCGCGCCTTTTACGATCCGGATGGTGATCGGTGCGCCGCCGGATGCGACTCTGCGCTGCGCCCATTCGTTCAGTGAGCGCCGCACGCGGGCGGAATCAGGGATGTAACCTTGCAATGCGATGCCGGCCTGAACGTCTTTCAATCCCGGCCGGTCCAGCGTGCGCATGAATGCCTCCGCCGTGAGATGGAGATCCCGGTATTCCTCCATATCGAGGTAGATGAACTTCGGTGTCTCCGTTCCATCGACGCGTCGAAAACGCAGGCGGGCGGCGTTGCGGTAAAGGATTTCCAACCGGTCGCACAGCACTTGGAGCGTATGCTCGCGAGCCAGTGCCGAGATCTGCGAGTAAAGCGTGGAGATCTTGACGGACAGCACCTCGACTTCGGGAAGCTGCAGCGCGGCGAGATACTTTTCCAGGCGATGCGTGGCTTCCGCCTCGCCCAGCAACGATTCACCGAGGAAGTTAAGGTTCATCCGCACGCCGTCGCGGTAACGTGCGCCCAAATGTTCCCGGAGCAGATCTGTTTCAGCCGGCAGCACGACGTTGGCCGTCTCGTGCTGCATGTGCTCCTTCACGAGCGGCACGGATACACCGGGCAACCAGCCGCCAAAGGTTTGGAACCCGCGGAGCAGGGCGCGATCGATCGGGCTGAAGAAGCGGGGCACGCCCTGCACATCGAGAATATGAGTCAGATGCTCCGCGGTGCGGCTCTCGGCGCGACATCGGAACGCCTGGTCCGTCAATTGGACGAGCGTCACCTTGTCCGCTGCGGTCTGGAGCATTCGATCCAGCTCGGCCTGCTGGCGCCGCTCCGCCGGGGATTGCAGCGCCGTCGCCCGCTCCTGCAGCGCGCGCGCCAGCGCAACGGCGCTTTCAACGAGTTCGGCGTGTGAAGCGGTTTGGTTCATCGTTGAGCAGCTTTTCGCAAGTCAGGGGTGAATGGGTCGCCCTCAGCTCAGCCAGTCGAGAACAACCTTTCCAGACTGGCCGCTGAGCATCGCCTGGAATCCATTCTCGAAATCCGAGTAGTGAAAGCGATGCGTGATGACGGGGCGGATGTCGAGCCCGCTTTCGAGCATTACGGTCATCTTGTACCAGGTCTCATACATCTCGCGTCCGTAAATGCCTTTTATCGTGAGCATGTTGAAGACGACCTTGTTCCAGTCGATGGCGATCTGCTCGGACGGAATCCCGAGCATCGCGATCTTACCGCCGTGGCACATGTTGTCGATCATGTCGCGGAACGCCGCGGGATTGCCGGACATCTCGAGCCCCACATCGAAACCTTCCTTCATGCCGAGTTCCTTCTGCACGGCGGCGAGTGATGTCTTCGCGACATTCACTGCCACGGAGGCGCCCATCTTCTTTGCAAGGTCCAGGCGGTAATCGTTCACGTCGGTGATGACGATGAAGCGCGCGCCCGCGTGCTTGGCGATGGCAGCGGCCATGATGCCAATCGGCCCGGCGCCGGTGATAAGGACGTCCTCACCGAGCACGTCGAAGGAAAGCGCCGTGTGAACGGCGTTGCCGAATGGATCAAAAATCGCGGCGACATCACGATCGATGTTGGGCTGATGATGCCAGACATTGGTCATCGGGACGGAGATGTATTCTGCGAACGCGCCGGGGCGATTGACGCCAATGCCCTTCGTATCGGCGCAGAGGTGTCGTCGGCCGGCGAGACAGTTCCGGCAGCGTCCGCAAACGACATGCCCCTCGGCGCTGACGATGTCGCCCGGCTTGAAGTCATTTACGTTCGAACCGATCTCGACAATCTCACCCACGAACTCGTGTCCGACGGCCATCGGTACCGGAATCGTCTTTTGCGCCCAGGCATCCCATTTGTAGATGTGGAGGTCGGTGCCGCAGATTCCAGTCTTGTGGACGCGAATCAACACGTCGTTGATGCCAGCCGTCGGAACGGGGATCT
This sequence comes from uncultured Bifidobacterium sp., assembly GCA_964491875.1. Lineage (GTDB taxonomy): Bacteria > Verrucomicrobiota > Verrucomicrobiia > Limisphaerales > JADJPG01 > JADJPG01. The sequence goes on along the minus strand of CAZBIC010000036.1, from coordinate 12,723 downwards.
CCTCCAGCCACAGGCCGGGTTTCGCGTGGGATTTGACGAGGGCTTTCATGGTCTTCATGGGTTCGTGACTGGCGAAACGGGGTTGGATGCGGACGCGGTGACGTCTGACAAACGCGTGTGGAATCCTGGCTTGCCATTGGCGGCGGGGACTTGCAGGGTTTCCAGTATGTCGGATGCCATGTGCGGTATAGTAGATTCAGGCGTCCGGTATGCAAGAACAGATTCCAGTATACAGGAAGTGGTGCCATGACGACCAAACGTAAACCCAGCGAGAAGAAGACAGGCTCCGCGCCGACGGAAGCCATCAACCGCCACCTCGGTGCCCGTGTGAAACAGTTACGATCCGATCGCGGCTGGTCACTGGAAGCGCTGGCCAATGCCAGCGGCGTGAGCCGTTCCATGCTCAGTCAGATCGAACGCGAGCAGGCGAATCCCACCCTCGCGGTCACGCTGCGGATCGCGCAGGCGTTTGGAATGACGCTGGGCGAGTTGCTGGAGGTGCCGGGCGCGAGTTCCGCCGTGACAGTGATTCGCGCCAACGATCACGCCTTTCATTATCGCTCCGACAAGTTCTCGCGTGTCCGGACCTTGAGTCCGTTGAATCTGGAGAAAGACGTGGAGTTCTACGAAGTGCAGTTACAGCCGGGCGGAGCGTTGCGGAGCTCGGCGCACTTTGAAGGAACGCGCGAGTTCCTCACCGTGCAAAAAGGCCAGGTAAGAGTGGAGTCAGCGGCCGACGCAGAGGATCTCGGTCCCGGGGATTCAGCGACGTATCGTGCGGATGTTCCGCACGCGATTATCAATCTCGGGAAGGGCGAGGCGCTGGTCTTCCTCGTGGATATCTACCGCTGATCAAGGCTGCTTTGCCGGGGTGTTGCTGCTGGTGTTGGAAGCCTGCGCTTGCAGCCGGCGTTGAATGGCCTGCAGTGGATTGGCAGGCATGAAGCGAGGATCAGTGTAACGGGCAACATCGCGCAAGGCGATGACCTTGTAGCCCTCCGCGTGCAGCCACGCCATGTATTCCTCGAAACGTTCCTTGGGCGTGTTCACCCATGGATGCTCGTGGTCGGGCACGCCGTGAAACTGGAGCACGGCGATGCGTCCGTTGCGCGCCATGGCGGTTGCCTGCTTGAGATTCTCCAGCGTCCAGTTCGGGCGGGCGTCGCCGGCTGTGGGGATGAGCAGGGGATGATCGGCGTCCGGTTCGTAAGCCACGCCGCCGCCCTTCTGATACGGAACCTCCGGTTCGCCGCCCCGTCGCGCGAAGCGAATGCCAGCGGCCTGCAAGACGGGCAGGGCATTCGTATGAAACGCATTTCCCGGCCACGCGAAAGTCACCGGGGTGGGAATGCCATGCTCGCGACAACGATCGTTGATCGCGTCGAGTTGTTCCTTCAATCGAACGGCGTTGTGAATGTTGATGCCGAGGTGATCGCGGGTGTGATTGCCAATCTCAAATCCGTCGCGATGCAGTTCGGCGATCTGTTCCCAAGTCATGTAATCCTTCTTGTTCGTGCGGAAGCTGAAGCCTTCCGTGATGAAGAAGGTCGCACCGAAGCCGTAACGCTTCAGCAGCGGTCGCGCGACGGTGTAATGCGATGCGACGGAGTCATCGAAGGTGAGGACGATGACCTTGTCGGGAACCGGCTCGGTGGCGGTCGCGAAAAGGGGAACGAAGGCAACGAGAATGAGAACGTACCAACAGACCGTTGCGAGAAGCCGGCGCCAGCGCTTGTTCATGTGGATTCGAGCGTCGGCACTTAAAGATCGGTATTCGCTTCCTGCAAATCGAGTTCCTTAATCCACGCGTTGCGGTAGCGCACGTCGTGGCCCTCGGCCTGGAGCTTCAAACCTTGAGGCGTGTCGGTAATGCCCTTGCCGCCGTCGTTTCCGCCATCAACGCCGGAGTTGGGTCCACCCCACACCTGGTTGATCGGGAAGTTCTCGTGAACCTTCTTTCCGTTGAAATACATCGTCACGATGGCCTTCTCCGTTCGCTTTCCGTCGGTGAAGCGCGCGGCGCGGAACACGATGTCGTAAGAGTTCCACTGCTTCAGGCCATTGAACGCGTGGTAGGGCGATTCGCTTTCGTTGATCACGGCGCCCATGCCGTGCTTGGTCTTGTCGCCTTCCTGAATTTGAATCTCGTAGCGGTTCTGCAAATACACACCGCTGTTCCCGCGCGGGTTCATCACGCAGAACTCAATGTGCAGCCGGAAGTCACGGTAAGCCTTCTTCGTCACGATGTCGGCCGCGCCGTATTTGCCGCCAGCCGCGGCTGGGTCGTCGGTCATTACGCAGGTGCCTTTGTCCACCGGGTCATCGACAATCTTCCACTTGATGGGCAGCGACGAGGCAAAGCGCGGTCCCTGCCAGTAGGTCCACTTCGCATCCAACATTTCACGCGAGCCATCGATAATCATCTCGGCACCCGGCTCAGGCTTGGCGCCCACGCCGATGTGTTTGTCAGCGGCGTGCAGTGCGCCGGTGGCGAGAGTAGTGATGGCGGAGGCGAGGATAAGGATCGTGCGCGTGTTCATAGTGGTGTTGCTTTGCTGAGACTCTGCCGCAGATCCCGGCGCGCTGTAAACCCTCGCGTGCGGATGATTATTTCATCTCCGCCCATGCAGGAGCGGGTGCGGAGAACTCCACCGGTTGCCCGTGCAGCGGGTGCTTGAAGCCGATGCGCCAGGAATGCAGGCAGAGCGGAGCGGCGTTGGTGGAGAGCGTTTGCACGGCGCCTTTGACGCGGTTCGCCTGATAGACGGTGTCGCCGCAGATCGGCATTCCGAGATGCCAGAGATGGACGCGAATCTGGTTCGTGCGACCTGTGAGCGGACGCGCCTCCAGCAACGTGGTGCCGTCGGGGTTGCGGCGAATCACGCGGAACTCGGTGCGCGCTGGCAAACCGTCTTCGTGGTCCACTTCGCGCGTGCCGATCTCGCCGGGCTCGGCGCTGATCGGCGCGTCGCAGGAGAACGCATCTTCCGCCGGCGAGCCGTGGGCTTTCACGAGATAGAACTTCGAGACTTCACCGCGCGCAAACTGCGGCTGGAGCATCGATGCGAAGTGCCGGGTGCGGGTGAGCAGGACGACACCGGTGGTGTTTGCGTCGAGGCGATGCGCCTGTCGCGGGCGCTCCGGATGGTACACCGCGTGGAGAATGTGCTGGAGCGTATTGCGATTGTAACGGCCGGCGGCGTGCATCGGCAGCGGCGCGGGCTTGTGAATGACGATGAGCGCTTCGTCCTCGTGCAGGATGCGAATGTCGGCACTGACGTCGGGTTCCGTCACGTTGGGGAACTTGTGCAGGTACCGTTCGCCCGCGCGCACGGTGTGGCTGGCGGCGATGGTTTGGTGGCGCGTGTTCAGCACGAGGCCGCGTTCGAACTCGCGTTCCCATTCCTCGCGCGGGACATGGCGGACGACGCGACAGAGGGCGTCGATGAGCGGCTGGCCGTCGCATTCCTGCGGCACGTTGACGGGCAGAACGTTTTCGTACGGGACGCTGCCGGGCAGCGGCGTGGTGACGCGGCGAATGGCGGCGTGGCGTTCTGCGATTGTATCCGCCATGCGCTGCTCGGGCGTTTTGAAACAGTGCGGGCACGATTGGCCGGCGACATAACGCGGGTCGGCCTGCTCCTCCGCCGTGAGCGGCGTGAGGCACGCGAAGCACTGCGTGGACTCCGTCTCGTGCAGGGACGGATCGACACCGACGCGTTGATCGAACACGAAACACTCGCCGTCGTAGTGCGCGCCGCCGCAGTCCTCGAAGTATTTCAGGATGCCGCCTTCGAGCTGGAAGATGTTCTTGAAGCCCTCGCGTTCCATAAACGGCCCGGCCTTCTCGCAACGGATGCCGCCGGTGCAGAACATCACGATGGGCTGGTCCTTCATCTCCGGCGGGAGCTTGCGCACGGCGGCGGGGAAGTCGCGGAAATGGTCCACGCCAATCGGCAGCGCATTGCGGAACGTGCCGAGCTTCACCTCGTAATCGTTGCGCGTGTCGAGCAGCACAACCGGCTTGCCGTCGTCGAGCCACTCCTTGAGTTTGCGCGGCGGCAACTTGGGCGAGGTCTGGCGTCCGGGATCAATGCCGTCCACGCCGAAGGCGATGATCTCCTTCTTCAGCCGCACGAGCATGCGATTGAACGGCTGATGGTCGCTCTCGCTGAACTTCACCTCAAAGTTCGCCATCCCCGGCAGCGACCGCAGCTCAGCGAGCAACAAATCGATCTTCTCGCGCGCGCCGGCGACGAACAGGTTGATGCCTTCCGGGCTGAGCAGAATCGTGCCCCGCAGCTGCCATTCCTTGCAGAGCTTGAGCAGGCGTCCGCGCAACGGACCGGGGTCCGCGAGCGGAACGAACTTGTAGGCGGCGATGTTGGTGAACGTGGCCATTCGAGGACGGGACGATAGCGCGGCCCACCCGGCGCAAACAAGCTTCCGGTGCCGGCGACGTTTCGCTACGGTCGGTGCCTTGCAAACTCGTTCGCCAAATCATTACGTGACGCTGGGCCTGCATGCGAAATGCACGCCGGAGCAGATTCGTGACGCCTACCGAATTCTCGCGAAGAAATTTCATCCCGACCTGAATCCCGGCTCCATCTCGGCGGTTCGGAAAACCCAGGAGCTGAACGAAGCGTACGAAATCCTGAGCGATCCAGAGCGGCGTCGAGCCTACGACGAGTCGCTCGCCGCTGGCGAAAAGCCAAAGACGACAGCACACGCCGGGAAGGTTCAAAAGAATGTTTCGCAGGACGTGGCGCTGCGGATTGAGGAGTTCTTCCGCGGAACGACGTTGGAGGTGCGCGTGAATGATCCGGGGAATCCCGACGGGCCGGAAACCTACTCTCTGCAAGTGCCGCCCGAGACGGCGCCGGGCACACGGTTTCGAATCCGACGCGAAGGTCACTTCAGCGGCGGGCAGGTGGTGGTTCGCGTCACGGCGCGGCCCGACTTCCGATTCAAAGTGCGTGGCTCGGACTTGCGCTGTGATCTGCGGATCAACGCCAAGCGCGCGGCGTCGGGCGGCAGCGAGTCGGTCCGGGGAGCGCTTGGCGGTTTCGTGCGCGTGCCGATTCCGGCGAACGTGGCGCGTGGTGAAGAGTTGCGAATCGAGGGCGAAGGTTTGCCGAAGGTGCGCGGGGGACGCGGCGATTTGCTGGTGCGGATCATGTACACGCCGGACGTGCGGATTACGCGGCTGCGACGGTAGCGTGCTGGCGGCAGCACGTTGCCTACGCAGCCAGTTTTCTTAATCGGAGCGCGGCCTTCACGCCCTTCTTGGCCGGGTGGCGGACGGCGTGGCGAATCAGCCACTTGCGTTCCGAAGAGGCGCCTTGCACCCAGCGTTCGCAGATTTCAAAGGCCAGTTCCGGATGATCCTTCGCGATATCGCCGAGGTGGTTCGCCACGCTACGGCGCACGTACAAGTCAGGATCGTCCTTAAGCGTTTCGAGGATGGGCAGCACGGGACGCGGGTCTTTGATGAAGGCTGGAATCCGCATGGCCCAAGGCAGGCGAGGGCGCGCGCCTTCCGAGCACAGACGGCGGACATGCGGGTCGGGATCGCGCGTCCACTCCAGGAGGCGGGCGAGAGTTCGGTCCTGCCAGCGAATCAGGAACGGTCGCATCGAGAACTCCGCGCTGAAACGGCGCGTGAGCTCGTGCTGCGCGCGCATCGAGGTTTCGAAGGGATCTTTTCCGCTGTTATGTTCGGCATCCAGACCATACGTCGCTACGAAGCTGACGTGCGGGAGGTAGAAAAAGACGGCGAGACCGAGTTCATCCGTGCGGGTGTTGGCTGGGGTCAGCGAACGGATGAGAATCTCAATCGCGTCGTCGTAGCGCGTCGGCAGATGCGTGCGTAACGCCTTCGCGAGATGCTGACCGCGTTGGAGAATGGCCAGCGGCTTCAATCCGTCGGTGGCCGTTACGCGGAAAGCGTCGCCGTCGAACTTCGGATGAACCAGGGCGATGTTATGCACGAGACAATCGACGGCCTCGCAGTCCAGCAGGTCGGCGAGCGAACTGCCTTTCTGAATGGACCGCGGCGCGGAGGGCAGGCGCGGCGTGGCGGCCGCGGGCGATGATTGATGCGAGCGAGTTTGCTTCATGCGCGGCCCCGAGCCTGCCGCAAGAACACACGACTGGGAAGTCTGCGACGTCCGATTTGTTCAACTGACAGCTGAGAGTCGTGTGCGCCAGTCGGTGGCGTGTTTTTGGATTTCCTTCCGCTGGGCGGGAGAGAGGCGGGCGAGGTTTCTTAGCTGCATGCTCATGCGCTGGTTCTTCGAGAGGAAGGTCTCGTGGCGCAGGAGGAAATCCCAATACAACGTCGTGAACGGACATGCGCGTTCGCCGTTGGCCTTCGCGGGATCGTAGCGACAGCCCGTGCAGTAATTGCTCATGCGCTGGATGTATTTTCCGCTGGCGACGTAGGGCTTGCTCGCCATCAGGCCACCGTCACCGTGCTGGGACATGCCGAGCGTGTTTGGCAGTTCCACCCATTCGATCGCGTCGACGTAAACGGCGAGATACCATTCGTGAACGAGTCGGGGATTGACACCGAGCAACAGGGCGAAAAGTCCGGTGACCATCAGTCGCTGGATGTGATGGGCGTAACCGTGGTCGAGCGTCTGGCGGATCGATTCGCGGAGACACTGCAGATCGGTCTGGCCGGTCCAATAGAAACGGGGCAGGGGTTCGGTGGCGTTCAGCGCGTTTCGTTCGACGTAGCCCGGCATGAAGTGCCAATAGATCCCGCGGACGTATTCGCGCCAGCCGAGAATCTGCCGGATGAAACCTTCGGCGCTGGGGAGCGGCACGCGGCCGGATCGATATGCCGCTTCGGCGGCGGCAATGACCTCGCGTGGATCGAGGAGCTTGAGGTTCATGGCGGCGCTCAAGCGCGAGTGGTAGAGATACGGTCGCGCCATCAGTTCGCCATCGCCGCTCCACATCGCGTCCTGGTAACGACCGAAGTTCGGCAGACGATGCTCGATGAAGTCATGCAACGCTTCCTTCGCCTGTGCGGAAGTGAGCGGCCAGTCGAAGTGGGCGAGCTGCCCGGGATGTTTCGCAAAGCGTGCTTCGACGAGCGCGAGGACTTCGCGCGTGATCGCATCCGGCGGAAATGAAACGGGCGAAGATACGTCACCGGGCCCGGATTTGCCGAAGCTCTCGCGGTTGTCGGCATCAAAGTTCCACGCGCCGCCCTCGGGGTCGCTGCCATTCATCAATACTCCGGTCTTGCGCCGCATTTCGCGGTAGAAGAACTCCATGCGGAGTTGTTTGCGCCCTCTCGCGTGATCGGTGAACTCGTCGCAGGAACAAAGGAAGTGGCGGTCGATGCGGAACGTGACAGGCCGGCCGGCGTCGTTGGTGGCGCGGAGCAGTTCCTCGCGCACGCCCCATTCGCCGGGTTCCACGCAGACGATCTCGTCCGGTTGGTATTCGACGATCGCATGCTGTAGTTCCGCGCCCAGCGAACCGCGATTGGCCGGATCGTCGAGTTGTCGGTAGTGGACCGTGTATCCGCGCTGGCGCTGGTTCTCACGGAAGTGACGCATGGCGACGAGAAACATCGCGATGCGTGGTTTGCTGGACCAGACGCGGGTGGACTCGCCGCTGACTTCAGCCATCCAGACGGCGTCGGTCGCTGCATTAAATTCATCGAACGCCGACGATTGGTCGTCGAGTTGATCGCCGAGGACGAGCACGAGCCGGCGCAGTTTGTTCTTCCGCATTACGCGGCAAGGATGTGCGTCGAGCGCAGCGGGTCAAGGGACAAGGGACGTTGAGCGAAGTGCGCGATTGTATCGAGCGAAGGCTTCGGGCTAGGCTGGCCCTTTATGAGCAAACCTGCCTGTCCAATGTGTGAGATGACCGAAGTGCTGGAGCACGCGGAACGCTATGAATGCGTCACGTGCGGTCACGAATGGGAACGTGCCGCCGCTGCCGATGCGCCGGCCGGTCCACGCGTGGTCAAGGATGCTCATGGAAATGTTCTCGCCGACGGCGACTGCGTCATCCTGATCAAGGACTTGAAGCTGGGCGGTTCGCAGGTGCTCAAGGGTGGCTCGAAGTCGAAGCCGATTCGACTCGGCGATGGCGATCACGAGATCTCGTGCAAGGTGGACGGCATCGCCGTCGGTCTGAAGGCGTGTTTCGTGAAGAAGGCGTGACGCCGACTAGCGCTTGCCGCGTGGCGGTTGATCGCCCGGCGACCAGGATTGGTGCTCGAGCAATTCGACACCGGGATTCAGGAAACGGATGCGGCGCGCTTTGTAGAGTTTTCCAAGCGCCTGCTTGAAGGCCTTCTTGCTGACGCCGAACTTCTGTCGGATCGCTTCGGGCGAGCTGTCGTCGTCGAACGCAAATTTCCCCTGATTCTCCTGCAGAGCCTGCAGGATCTTGTCGCTCAGCGTGGTCACGCGACCGTAGCCCGCGGCGTCGAGGCTGAGGTCGATTTGGCCATTCGGCCGGACCTTGCGGACGAATCCCTTCAATCGCTGGCCGATCTGGAGCGGCGTCGGGATGTTGTCGCGGAAGAGCAAGCCCACGTGCTGGTCCTCGACGATGGCTGGATAGCCCAGGGGCGTCGCGTCGGTGATCAGCAGGTTGACGGGTTCGTTTGGACGATACGGCGGCGGTTCCTGGCTGAGGTGACGCTTCAATCGCGTGGTGGCTACGATGCGCCGGCTCTTTGGATCGAGCACGACGCAGACAACGACACGTTGACCGACGCGAACCGGACGCTCTTGTTCGCGGAACGGGAGCAAAAGATCCTTCGTCAATCCCCAGTCGAGAAATGCGCCGGCGCGTTCGTGGACGCCAACGACTTTCAGGCAGGCGAAATCGCCGACGGTTGCGAGCGGAACTTCGGTGGTGGCGACGAGGCGATCTTCGGAGTCGAGATACAAGAAGACTTCGATCTTCTCCTTGGGCTTGATGGTCGGCGGGATGTAACGCTTGGGCAGAAGAATCTCACCGAGCTCGCCCGCATCGAGGTAAAGCCCCGGAGCGGATTCACGGACGATCGAGAGGAGATTGCGTTTGCCGAGTATTGCCATCGCGACGGGAGCGTAAGCGGAGCGCGCGGACAGCGGGAGAAAAATCCGCGCGGGCGGGCTGTGCCGAGATCAGTTGGACGCTCCGGCGCCCACCTGCAACCGCCCTTCGTCCAAATCGATAAACTCAAACATCGTTTGCACGGTGCCAGGCGGGAGACCCAGTTCCGCGAGGCGTTCGTTCAATCGCTGCGTGCCGGCATCGCGCCAGCCGCGCTTGGCCATGAAGGCATTCCAGATCTCGATCTCGTCATCGCCCGGCTTTCGACCATGAGCGAAGGCCCACTCCAGCAACTCGGCGTCGTTCTTGTCGCCCTTGAGTGTCTCCGCTTCAAGAGCCGCGTAGTCGACGCGGAGAAACCGGCAGCAACGCGCATCGAAGGTCACATTGGTCGGCGTGCCTCGCATCGACTGCCAGCCTTCGGGAAGTTTCCCCGCGAACGCGAGACGCATCTTGTCGAGCATGCGACCGAAGTAAACGAGGCCGTTGACCTGATCGAACGGGCTGCGGAGTCCGGGAATAATGGTCGGGTAGGATTGCGCCATGGCGGGAACTAAATCACTCCAGTGAGGCACGCGCAAGTCGTGTGCGGCTCGACGAGACCAGGACGGGTGTTCAGTTGTGGAGCGGATTGACCAACCCGCCGGCCAACGTGAAGCGCGCGATGTCTGCTTCGCCGCGGACGCCGGGAAGCAGCATCAACATCCCGGTGTCTACCTGCTCAAAATAGAAAAACAGAACGATACGTTCACCGGCCCGGGCGTTTCCGTGAACGAAACGGTGCGCGCGCAGATAGGAGACCAGCGTGCCGTCGAGCGGCACTCCGTCTCCGACGGCTTTCGCGACGACTCGAGTCAACACGGCGATCAGGTGCGGCATTTGTTCCGGGTCGGAAGCGCACACGAACGCATTGTCACCGGCAAATTCCTCGAGGAAATAGCTCATCGCGGTCTCGTATGAGGTCGGATGCAGCATTCGTTCGCGAAGCACGTCGAGGTGGTGTGGGAAGTTCTGGGAAGCGGAGTTCATTCGCGATGAAGGGATTCAGCCGAACGCACTGCCTCCGCGCAAGCCTGCGAATCGGAAGGTGGTCTCGAAAGATTTGCGATAATTGTCCTGACGTCGCCGCCTCGTTCGTCGTAAGGATGAAAAGCAAAACGAATATGACAACCAACAATACCAACACCGTCCGACTGCACCGCGTGCTGCGGGCCAAGCCGGAGCGCGTTTACCGCGCCTTCATCGATCCGGACGCGATGGTGAAGTGGCTTCCGCCGCATGGATTCACCGGCAAGGTGCATCATCTGGACGCGAAGGTCGGCGGCACGTTCAAGATGTCCTTCACCAACTTCAACACGACCAAGAGCCATTCCTTCGGCGGCACGTATCTGGACATGAAGCCGGGCGAACTCCTCCGCTACACGGACAAGTTCGATGATCCGAATCTGCCGGGCACGATGATCACCACAGTGAGCCTGAAGCCGGTGATGTGCGGGACGGAAGTGAACATTACACAGGAAGGCATTCCAGCAATGATCCCCGTCGAGTTCTGTTACCTCGGCTGGCAGGAATCGCTCACGCTCTTGAACTACTTGGTCGAGCCGGAGATTCCGGATCAGCCTTGAGTCGAGCGCCGGAGACTTGAAGCGAAACGTGCGCGTCGTTGGACTCTACAACGTGCCGGCTTCGAGTTGTTCCAGATAGATGAACTCCGGCGCTTTCACGCCAGCCTCCCGGCGGATCTGCACCAACTTCGGCGATTCGAAGAACGCTTTTGCGTCCGCGATGGAAGTCCACGCCGAGAAGTGGACGATCTTGTTCGCGTCGGTCTCGTATTTCAGAACCTGATAAGAGCGTTCGCCTGCGTCCCGGCGAATCCCGGCCGCCGCATCGAACACTTTCTTCCATGCGGGATAGTCGGCGACTTCGTGAATGATTAGCACGTATTGCATAAAGGCCGCGGCAGTCTATTCGCGATGCCTCGGAGCGCCACGCAATTCACGTAGGCAGGAAGGGGGCGGGAAGCCGGCGCGTGTAGTGGAATTGACGCTCTGTTTCGGCGTTCGGCGCGGGATGCCGAAAATAAAAGACGTTAAACATTGCTATGCTGAGGCTGCGCACCGACGATCGAGCATGAGCAATAGTCTCCAACAACACGGCTTCAAGGAAATCTACAAGCAGCTTCGCTTCAGCATGAAGAAAAACGGCTTGGACACCGTTGAAGTCCTCGTCACCCGTCGCGCGAAGAAATACAAGTTCGCCTTCACCGGTTCACCGGAGCAGGTGACGCAAGCGGAACAGATCCTCGCGGCCTGGACCTGATCCTCGCCGGCGCGAGTAACGCTCGGCAGCGACCGCAAGCTTCAGCAGCTTTTCGGCGGCCATTCCGCGCCTGCCAGTTCCTTCGGCAGCTGCGTCGGGTCCGTCGGGTAGATGAGCGAGAGGTCCATCTTGGACTGGGAGCCTTGCAGAAACTCCATCTCCTCCGGCGCGCCGATGATGAGCCAGAGCACTTCGCTCTCGGTGTCATTGAACACCTGCCGCACCTGATCCGGCCCGACCAGCACGCCGCCATACTTTGGCACCGTCAAAGTTTCCTCGCCCACGCGCATCCGGCCGGTGCCTTCCAGCACGAAATAGAATTCCTCCGCGCGGATGTGTTTGTGCAGCGTGTTCGCGCTCCTCGGCGGCATTCGCCAAAGCCGGGCACCCATGTTCTCGCTGCCTGTGCGCTCCAGAAAATCCGCGTTCGGGATCTTCATCAGATTCGATGGGCGCCAATGCAGGTCGTCCGGCGTGATGAGTTTGTAGCCTTGGAACGTTTTCATAATTGTGTGCGGTAGGGCGGTGCTGTGCCGCCCAAACTAGACCTTCAGCACGCCACGGAATCCTCTGGCGGCATAGTACGACTGCGCGCCGTTGCACCCGATGAAGACGCGGCCGTAACTGCGACCGCCCCAGAGCGCTCCGCCCTGCTCGCGAAAATCCGCCGGGGTGGCGATCCAGCTCGACGTCTTCGTGTCGAACTCGCCCAGTTTTTGCAGCGCGAGATATTCCTCCTCCGTCACCAGCGCGATGCCCATCTCCGTCGCGAGATCCATCGCGGTGGTTTTCGGACGTGCCTCTTTCCGCGACAACCAGCCCTCGCGGTCGTAACAAACGCTGCGCCGGCCGGCCGGACTTTCCGGCGCGCAATCCATGAAAACGAATTCGCCCGACTTGACCCCCACCACATCCGGTTCGCCGCCGGTGCGTTCCATTTCATTGAGCGACCATAGCTTTTCTGGATTCGCCTCCAGCCTTGTCTGCACTTTGGCCCAATCCAGACCCATATGCCAGTTCAGGTTTTTCTCAAACCGGGCTTTCAACGCGCTGAGCAATTCTTCCCGCTGTTTTAGGGACAATCCCTTTTTGGTGGTCTTCATTGTGTTGATCGGTTGACCGAATACAGGAGAGGTAAGTAATTTCGGCGAACGCGCAGCAAGTCGAGCAAGAAATTCGCCGGAGCTCGGGTCCGTGACCTGCAGCAACTTGCTTTTTTAAAAGTGACGTGCGGCGACTCGAAACGCGTTGAGCTGAAATTTGGAAACCAACCTAGAGCCTGTCATGCACATTGGAGAAGAAAAAGCTGTACAAGGGTTCAGGGGT
>CAZBIC010000035.1:0-79668 GCA_964491875.1 uncultured Bifidobacterium sp. | reverse complement strand
ACGCCACATTTTCTTCCGACGAGTTCAGGTTCTGCGCGAGGTAATCCGTGCCCATGCGCAGGATGCCCTGCGGGTTGTTCACCTCGTGCGCGACGCCGGCGGCCAGCCGTCCGATCGACTGCATCTTCTCCGCCTGGATGAGCTGAAACTGCGCTGACTTCACCTCCTCGTGCGACTGCTGAAGCTCCGTCAGCGTCCGCTGCAACTCGTCCTTGTTCCGCGCCAGTTCCGCATTCGCCTCGCGAATGGCTTCCACTGAAAGTTTTCTTTCGGTGATGTCCCGGCTGATGCCGACCAATCCCGTGACCTTTCCATCCTTGCTGCGAATCGGAACCTTCGTTGTTGCGTGCCAGCGCTTGTTCCCGAGCCGGTCTTCCACAAGCTCCTCCCGATTGAGCAGCGCGAAGCCGGATTGAATGACCCGCAGATCGTCGTCGGTGAACCGGTCGACCGCTTCCGCGGGGAAAAAATCCGAGACTCGCCTGCCCACCACCTGGCTCTCCGAATCCGCACCCAGCCATCGACGATGCGCAATGTTGTCGAGCAGGTAACGGCCTTCCGTGTCCTTCACGTAGATGTAGTCCGGAAGGTTGTCGATCAGGGACCGCAGCAAATTCCGCTCGGCATCGAGATGTTCCTCGATGCGCTTGATCTCGGTAATGTCGCGGCTGATGCCGAAGTTGCCAATCGTTTTGCCCTGCCGGTTCTTCAGCGGCAGCTTGGACGTCAACGCCCACGTCACGCTGCCGTCCGGAAGAATCTCCCGCTCGACCTTGGCGAGAATCGGCTGTCCCGACTCCATCACCTGGGCTTCGTCCCGCATCGCGATCTCCGCGTGTTCGGCGGAAAAGAAATCACGATCCGTCTTCCCCATCGCCTCGCGCGGATGTCCGATCTTGAACTGTTCCGTCACCGCCTTGCTGATGCGAGTGAAGCGGCTCTGGTCATCCTTGAAATAAATCCGGTCCGGCAGGTTATCCAGCAGCGTGTGCAAAAGGTCGCGCTCATGGGCCAGCGCCTCCTCCGCGCGTTTGCGCTCGATGGCGTAGCGCATGGCGTGGACGAGCAGACGGGTGTCCACGAACGCCTTTACCAGGTAATCCTGCGCGCCCTCCTGCACGGTCTCGATGGCGTGCTTCTCGTCATCGAGTCCGCTCATCACGATGATCGGAACCTGCGGCGCCGCAGCGTGGGCGCGCTTGAAGGTTTCCGCCATCGGACTGTCCGGCAGCGAAAGATCTAGAAGCACGAGATCAACTCCGCCCTGCGTCAAGCGGGCGAGTCCATCGGTGAGGGAGGTGACGTGTTCGAGTTCGAACTGCGCCCCGGCGGGGTCCGCCAGATACTCCCGCATGAGCCGCGCGTCGCCCGGGTTATCCTCGATGAGGAGCACCTTGCGCTTTGCGTTGGACTTGGACGCTTTCACTTTGGGCCGCGCGAAGTGTGGTTCACCGCAACGGAATTTCAACTGGGAACTTGGTAAAGCGCCCGCCCGCCTATTTGCGGACGTTTTCCAGCAGCAACAACGCGGCACCATTGGTCCGCCAGCTCTCGCGCTGCGCAAGCGACACCGGCACCGTCGTCGGCCCGCGCACGAAGGAGCCGAGCACCACGTCCGGGTCGCCGTCGCCGTCCACGTCCCCGGAATCCATCACCATCCAACGCCCGGCATTCTGCTCCGCCACTGTCGACGCCACGAACTTCATCCCCCCCTGATTCTCGAGATAAACAAAACTCTCCGGCATCGCAGTATCGAACTCGGGATAATACGCAATCGCCGCAACATCGTAATCACCGTCGCCATCGAAATCGCGCGCCGTCGCCTTGTAAGCGCCGTGCATCGGATAAAACATCGCCTCGCGAAAACCATTCCGCCCGTCGTTGAGATAAAGTCGCACACCGTGATACGCCTTCGTCGGGAGCGCGAAGTCGCCGTTGTCGCCGTTGACCACCAGCAGATCCGTCTTGCCGTCCTTGTTGAAGTCCACCAGTTCAAACCCGACAAATCCCCACGACGGCGGTCGCTCCAGCCACGTCTCCATCTTGAATTCGTTCCGCCCCATGTTCAGGAACACGTGAATCGCTTCGCGCGCCTGCGCCGTCATCACGATGATGTCCTGCCGTCCATCGCCATTGATGTCGCGCACCTCGGCTTGAATCGATCCCGGCCGCTCCAGCAGCACATGCTCGTCGTAGCCGCCGTCCTCCTTCGCCTCGAACCACGAGAAACGCCCGAGCCGGTTGCCGTAGGAACACACCACCAAATCCTCGCGCATGTCCGTGTTCAGATGCGCGACCACCGTGTTCACCGGGCGCCGCAATCCGCTCGCCAGAACTCTCGCCGAGGACTCCGAGCCTTCCTTCGGGATGAACTCCACCACGCCTTCCTGCGCATCCGACGGAAACAGCCTTCCCACCTGCGTCACGATTAGCCCCTTGTCGCCAACCGTCAGGCTCACCGGCCCGCTCTTCAATCGCATCCGGCTGATCAAACCGCCCTCCGCACCCAGCGCAAAGAGCTGGCCTGAGAATGCGTCGCCGAAATAGATCCGTTTCCCCGCCGAATCAATCTTCACCATCGACGTCATGGGCACGCCCTCGTGCGGATTCAGCTTCTTCACACGAAACTGTTTCAGCCCGACGCTCACCGGCGGCTTCGCAGGCGGAGGCAGCGGACGGCTCGGCGCCAGCGCACGGTAGTAATCCCAAATCGAGAACCATTCCTCCTCCGAGAGTAACGGAGCATTCGGAAACAGCGCAGCGTCCTGCAACAGCTTCCCGTCCTGCATCCCCTCGTAATCCACCCGCTCAATGCCCAGCCACTTCGCCATCTCCGGCTGCACGTGATGCGCCCACGCCGTCTTCGTCAGCAGCTCCGGCTCCGGCAGGAGATGACACGCCGTGCAATACTTCACCGCGTTATCGCGGCCCTTTTGCAGCGCGAGCGAGAGCGCCGGCGCCTTCGGATTCGTCCCCTGCCCCCACGCGCCACCGGCCGGCAGACACAGCGCAACCGCGGCGACGAGCAGGGTAATTTTCATTGGCGCGAGTCGTAGCTCATTTGCTCGCAGGCGGGAAGACCGAATCGAAATTCGTCCGCACAAACGTCGGCTTCACCACAAACGTCACGAAGCGTGGACGTTGAAAGGCAAGCGTCACATCGATCGATTGCGTGTCCGAGGCGAGTTCCATTCCCGCGGTGTAACGTCCGTTTGGTCCCGTGTGCGGCCAGAGCGCGTAACCGTTGCCGAACTTCAACTCGCGACCAAGATTGTCCGTCACGCGCGCCAGCTCCACGCGCATTTCGGGAACGGAGGAAGTGAAACTCAATCCAAGATCCGTCGTGCGCAGATACCCGTTCTCCGCCGCGGATTGCAGCGACGCCGGCTTCAAGGTGAGTTGAGCTGCAATGTCACCATGAATAGCGGCAACGAAGTTCGTCACGACAGCAGAGTTTGTCCGGCTCACTGGAACTTCACGCAACGTCCAGAGATCTGCCTCCGCATAACCCGATGTCCGAACAAACTCCGCCGTCAGGTTCCAATCCGGTTCATCCGGCCAGAGCACTTTGGAGAAGCCCGCCTCCAATCGTCCATTCCGGTTCGGCAGCCGCGTGTAGGGAACTGCGAAATAGTTGCTGGTCGCCCCGATGCACTCGATCCGCCGGATCATCCAGTTCGTCGATATCGCTCCACCCTCGCGCACTTCGAACGTCGCCGTCGTCCACGGAGCCAGCCCAGTTTCGGTCCCGCGTCTCCACAGCGGAAGGTCCTGACCGCTTATCAGAGCCCGCAAAGTGAACATCACTCGATCCACCTCAACATTTGTCAGCGCAGTTTTCCCCTCCAGCAACGGCGTCGACCGATCAGGAACGCTCCGAACCGCAAGTCGACCAAGTGGATTCGGCCGATAGGGAGGCGGTCGATCATGAAAGCGAATTTCCAGATGTTCCGAGCGGCGCGGAAAGTTCTCAAACTTCCACGCGACCACGGTTCGTTGCTTGTCGTCCGTGGAGGTTGACTCGCTCGCGAGAAAAACAGGCTCCGACTCGAATCCAGATTCCGACCGTATTGAAGCGTAGCGTGGTGGACGATTGCTGCCGTCGGTCAACCACACTGTCCAGACCGCGATTGACGAATTCGTCGAGTAGTAGGCGTCGTAGGTGCGATATCCGAAACGCCGAGCGGCTCCGCCGCCGAATAGTCGCGCAATCACCTTCGCTACGGGCGATGCAACGGTCAGTCTGTGAATGTTGCCGTAAGTCGTCGCGAGCAACGACACCTGCCTCCCATCCGCGAGAACCAAATCCGCCTGCGGTCCCGGCAAAAGCCACGCCAGGACCCCGGCAACCATCACGAACGCCATCGCCGCAAACCACCAGCGTTGCCAGAACGGACGGTTCATGGCACCCGTCGCAAGTTCCGTCGCGCTTCGACCAGGAGCTTGTTCAACCGCTGCGGCAGCTTCGCCGTCAGCACGCGATACTCACGCATCCGCCGCGCCGCTTCCGCCAACACGCGAACCATTCCGAGCGCATCGGTGAGACTCACGAACTCTGCGGCAATGCGGCCGGTCGGATGGCAGTTGTGATAATTGCCAAGCGCCACGCACACCGCAGCCGTTTGGTAGCCGAACTCCTGATACGCCGTCGCCTCGCACGTCCCGCCGAACATCAACGCGCGTTGATAACAAAAGCTCGAATCGGATGTTTGGATCCCCGCCGCCACTTCGGCGAGGAACCGCATCGCACCCGAATCGAACGTCGAAGCGCGGTCGCCGACGCGCAGGATCACGCCCTGCCCCATTTTCGCTGGCGGCAGTTCCTTGCTCGTTTCGAGCGACACCACGAGTGCATCCGTCGGAATCAATTTCGACTTCGCGACCGTGAGCGCGCCTTGAAAGCCGACTTCCTCCGCCCGCGAGATCACGCCAATCACGTGTGCCCGCGCGCGGGTCCGCTTCAGCTCAATCAGTGTCGCAAGGATCGCCGCCACGCCGATCAAGTCATCGCATGAGCGGCCGTGAATTCGGCCATTGCGAACCGCGAAGTCTTCCAGCTCCCATACCGCGAACTGAGGTTTCGACTCCGTCTTGCCAATCGCGCGATTCGCGATCAGCTCAAACTGCTTCTCCTTCCCGATGCGTTTGCCAAGCCGCGCTGGAAACGCGCCCGGCATCAGCCGAACGGGAATGCCTGGCTTGAAATACGAATCCGGCACGCCGCCGTTGAACTGCGCCAGCCAGCGCCGGCCGCCGAGCGGTTTGAGAATCTCGAAGCCCGGATGGTCCATGTGCGCCGCGAGCGCGATGGGCCGACCCGCCGACCGTGAACCGTAAGTCACGAGCAAGTTGCCGAACGCGTCGCGCGCGAACTTCAATCCGTGATCGGCACAAATCGCTTCGACTTCTGCACGCACGCCGTGCTCGTAGAATGGCGCGGCGGCACAGGACATCAGGCGACGGGCGATGGCGGAGAATTCGTTCGCGTTCATGGTGTCAACGGCGCGCGATCCAAACGAGCGTGCCGAGCGGCACTTGATCGTAGAGCGGAATCAAATCCGACGCCGCGAGGTGAATGCAGCCGAGCGACTGCGGCCGGCCGAGCGTCGATTCATCCCAGTAACCGTGGATGTAAATATAGCGACTGAAAGTATCGACCTTGCCGCCCCGGTTCTTGCCCTCCTCCAATCCCGCGAGCCAGAGAATGCGATGAACGATGTCGCCTTTCGGACTCTTCGGCGATAACCGGCCAATCGGTTTGCGCGCTTTGAAGATCGTTCCCTCCGGAAACTCGCCACCAATCTTCCGCGCGATGCGATGCAGTCCGAGCGGCGTTCGGTTCGAGTGAATGATCTGTCCGATGCCAAAGCGTGACGTGGAGACAACGAACCGCTGGCGGAATTCGTAGACTGGAAAGTCACCGTTCCGGCTGCGTCGCGATGTTTTCTCGAAAACGTTCATCGCCTGATCCTCGACGGAGACGCAGAGCACGAAACGCGTCCGGCGCACACCGAGCTTGAGCATCGTACGCTGAACTGCGGCGGGAAACTTTGGGACGGATTGCGTCGCTCGCTTCATGGCTTCACTCCGTAGTTGATCGTCATCACACCACCGAGCAACGGCACAATTCGCACATCACGACAGCCCATCTCGCGCATCTTCGCGGCGACGCCGTGCTGCGCGGGGTAATGCTTCAGAGATTCGAGAATGTAGGCGTGCGTCTGGCTGTCCCCGCAGAACAGCCAGCCGAAAAGCGGCACGAACAAACGCAAGTAGGCGAAGTAAAGCGCGCGCCAGACGGCGTTGTCCGGCTTGCCGAAATCGAGCACGAGCAACCGCGCTCCGGATTTCGCCACTCGCCACATTTCGCGCAAGCCTTGCTCCCAGCTCGTGAGATTGCGCAGACCATAACTGATCGTCACGACATCGAAGTGCCCGTCGGGGAATGGAATGTTCTGCGCGTCGCCCTGCAGAAACGTCGGACCAACGCCAGCTCCACGCCGTCGCGCCACCGCGAGCATTGGGCCGCTGAAGTCGAGTCCGGTCACCACCGCACCGCGTTGGGCGAGCGCGAATGCCACATCGCCAGTGCCGCAGCAGAGATCGAGCGCGGGCCGACCGGCCAGCGGTTCGGCGAGGCGGACGAGACGACGTTTCCACCAACGATGCAGGCCGAAGCTTTGCAGGTCGTTGATGAGGTCGTAGCGCGGCGCAATGGTGGCGAACAAATCGTTCACCCGCGCCCCGCGTTGCTCACCCGCTTCGTAATACCGGTTCGACATCTGGGCGAAAGGTAGCGGGGAGCAAGCGGAAGCTCAAAGCGCAAAGCGGAGTAGGCGGGATCGACTTTGAACTGAATCGCCGGCCGTTTGTCGAACGTCAGAGTGTCATTGGCATGAAGAGGACAATCTACTTCACACTCGGCTTTGCCCTGCTTGGGCTGGCCGCATTCCTGTTCTGGAGCACAATGAGGCTCCTTGTCTTTCCACCGGTTTTCGAATCTACCGCAAGAATCCTCGTGGGCGCACCCAGCCCGACTCCGCCTGCATGGTCGATTGAATCAGACACTAGATCACTCCAATCGATAGGAGTGCTTTCCCACGTCATCACGAACCTCGATTTGGCGAGGCGTTGGGGGGAAATGTATAAAGACGGCCCGTTGAGAATTGATACAACCTACGCCATTCTCCGATCTCGGCTGGAAATCAAGGGTCTGGAGAACAGTAACATCATAGAGATCCGCGCTCGCAGCGGAGAGCCCAACGAAGCGGCGGCCATTGCGAATGCCATCGCCAAAATAGGAACCCAACGCCTGCCAAACCTCGATGCTGCCGAAGGGACAACGAAAACGAATCGGGTCACGCTGATCGAAGAAGCCGTGCCCGAGCTTCGCCCCATTTCCCCTAATCGATTGCAAAAACTCGCGTTTCCAATTAGCGGATGCACCGCGATTATCTTCGGCGTGGCTTTCCTCATTCGAGCTTCCATGGTTCCGAAACGCCGCAGCCGGCCGCCGCTTCGCTCGTAGCCGGCAGCTTCCTTCACCCAAGCTTGCCTTCGCCACGCGCCGGGGGTTCACTCTCGCCATCAATCGATACGCGATTCGTTTTTGATTTATGGCCGGACATAGCAGATGGGCGAAGGTAAAGCACTTCAAGGGCGGCATTGACGCCAAGCGCGCGAAGATCTTCGCGAAGCTCAGCAAGGAGATCACCATCGCCACGAAGATCGGCGGGGGCGACCCGCACATGAACCCGCGCCTGCGCATGGCGTTGCTCAAAAGCCGCGAGGCGAACATGCCCAAGGAGAACATCGACCGCGCCATCAAACGCGGCACAGGCGAGGGCGACGCGGTGAATTACGAGGATCTCACTTATGAGGTATACGCGCCGCACGGCGTGGCGATGGTGGTGGATTTGAGCACGGACAATCGCAACCGCACCGCCGCCGAAATTCGAAGCCTGATGACCAAGGCCGGCGGATCCATCGCGACGGCGGGCTCCGTCACGCGACTCTTCCAGCGGAAGGGTCACATCATGGTTTCGCGCGAGGGCGCAAATGAGGACGCGTTAATGGAAGTCGCGCTGGAGGCAGGCGCGGAGGATTTCAAGGCGGAGCCGGAAGGGTTCGAGATTCTCACCGACCCGGCGAACTTCGAGGCGGTGCACAAGGCGATCGAAGCGAAAGGCATAAAGTGCGCGAGCGCCAGCGTCACTCATTTGCCGACGCTGACGGTGCCGTTGACTGATCCGGCGGAGTCCACAGCGGTGAGCAAGCTGATCGAACAACTCGAAGACCACGATGATGTGAAAGAAGTGTACTCGAACGCCGAGTTTCCTGACGTCTAAAAGGCGTTCATGGCTGCGCCAAAACAATCACTCGGTGAACGGCTGCTCCTACGGCTCTCGGAACTCGTGTTCCGGCATCGCGCGTGGTTCGGCTGGCCGCACCTGGTCCTCGCGGCACTCTCGATTTGGTACACGGTCGAGAACCTCGAGTTCCACACGAGCCGCAACGCGCTAGTCGGTGGCGAGAAGGAGTATCACAAGGTCTTCCTCCAGTTTCGCAAGGAGTTCCCCGTCGAGGACGACATCGTGGCCGTCGTCGAGAGCGAGTTGATGGAGAAGAACCGCCAGTTCGTGGAGCGTCTCGGCGCGAAGCTGGAGGCGGAACGGACGACGGTGACGGCGGAGGACGGCAAGACGAAGATCGAGACGAACTTGTTCGCGCACGTCTTCTACAAGGGCGACTTGAAGATGATGGGGCCGAAGGCGCTGCAATTTGTGCCGGAGAAAGATCTGCGCGCGATGCAGCAATCGCTCAACGATTTCCGTCCGTTCCTGCTGCAGTTCACGAAGGCGACGAATCTTGTCTCGCTCGTGAATCTGGTGAACTGGCAGATCGGTCACGCAAAGGAGGAGGCGTCGGACGAGAACAAGTCGCTCGTGCGAGCGTTGCCGGCGCTGGAGCGCATCATCAGCCAGGCTACGGATGGTTTGGTGCGTCTCGGCACTCCGCCGACGCCGGGCATCAACGCGCTGTTCGACGGAAGCGAGAAGGCGGAGCAGGAACTTTACATCACCTTCGGCAAAGGGCGGATCTATCTGGCAACGGCGCAGGCGGTTTCCGAGGAGCGTCGCGGGCTCGCCGTGCAGCGGATGCGTGAGCTGGTGCAGGAAACACAGGTAGAGGTGCCGGGACTCAACGTCGGCATCACAGGCGAACCGGTGCTGGAGCACGACGAGATGGAACAGTCGCAGAAGGACAGTACGCTTGCCTCCATCATCTCGCTCGTCATCGTCCTGCTGATTTTCGTATTCGGGTATCACGAGACGGGACGTCCGCTGAAGGCGACGCTGTGCCTGCTGGTCGGCCTCGCCTACACGATGGCGTTCACGACAGCCACAGTCGGGCACCTGAACATTCTTACCATCACGTTTGTTCCCATTCTCATCGGCCTGGCGATTGATTTCGGAGTGCACTTGATCACGCGATACGAGGAGGAGCTGCGCCACGGTCGCCCCGAACGTATCGCGCTGGAGAAGGCGATGGTGAACACGGGAATGGGCATCTTCACCGGCGGCTTCACGACAGCTGGCGCGTTCTTTGCGATGGCCTTCACCGACTTCAAGGGCATTCAGGAGATGGGCATCATTTGCGGCGGCGGCCTGCTGGTATCGCTGATTCCCATGATGACGCTCCTGCCGGTGCTCATCCTGCGCGGAAAACAAAACGTGCTGGATCATCAGCTGGGACCGGTGTTGGAAAAGAAGGCAGCGGAGGAGATGGATGTCCGCGCCCGCATCGAGAACATCTGGCTGCGCCGGCCCGTGACCATCGCAGTATTGATGACCTGCTTGACGCTGGCCGCGCTGATTCCGGCGCAGAAAGTTAAGTTCGACTACAATCTGTTGAACATGCAAAGCGCCGGGCTCCCGGCGGTGTTATTCCAGGACAAGCTCATCGAATCGTCACCGCGGTCCGTGCTCTTTGGCGCGATCATGGCCACGAATTCCGTCCAGGCCACGAACCTGATTGCCACACTGACGAATCTTCCGACGGTATCGACCGTCGATTCCATGGCGCCGTATTTGACAGAGGACGTCGGGCGAAAGCTGGACGTGATTCGCGAGATCAAGAAGGTGGCAACGGAGATTCAGTTCCAGAATGCAGACACGAACTCGGTGAACATTGGTGAACTGGATCAGGCGCTGTTTTCGCTGCACGGATATCTGGGATTGATTCTCGGCAAACTCGGGGCCGAGGAAGCGAGCCTTCGCGAACAGGTTACGTCACTCCGTCACGCGATCAGCGCCTTGCGGCAGCGTTTCTTGATGGACGATCGTTCGCTTGCAGCCGAGAAGCTCGCGCACTTCCAGCAGGCGCTGCTGAACGATGTGCATCAAACATTCACTTCGATTCAACAGCAGGACGCAGGCGGAAAGATGACGGCGGAGGATTTGCCGTCGACGCTGAAGAACCGTTTCGTCGGCGTGACTGGAAAGCATCTGCTGCAGGTGTATCCGCGGGAAAACATCTGGGAGCGGGAGAATCAGGCCCGCTTCGTCGCGGATCTGCGCAAGGCGGATCGCTACGCGACGGGCACGCCGGTGCAACTTCTGGAATACACGACACTGCTCAAGAAAAGCTTCGAAGAAGCCGCGATGTACTCGCTGATAGCGATTACTATTTTGGTGTTCATTCACTTTCGGAGCGTTTCGTGCGTAATCCTTTCGCTGATTCCTGTAGGAGTCGGCTTCCTCTGGATGGTCGGGTTCATGGGAGTCTTCGGCATTCACTTCAACCCTGCCAACGTGATGACCCTTCCGCTCGTTGTCGGAATCGGGGTCACCAACGGCATTCACATTCTCAACCGGTTCGCCGAGGAGCTTCAGCCCAGCATTCTGGCCAAGAGCACGGGCAAGGCGGTGCTCGTCTCCGGCCTAACCACGATCGCGGGTTTCGGAAGTCTGATCGCCGCGAAGCATCAAGGCATCGAGAGCCTCGGCTATGTGATGGCGACGGGAACAGCGACGTGCATGTTCATCGCCTTGACGTTTCTTCCAGCGATTCTGAACCTGCTGGATCGTTACGGGTGGTCGATAAAAAAAACCCAGCGCGATAATGCACAATCGACGCTGGGTCGGGAGGAACCGAGGTAAAAACCTCAAGTCTGGCAAAAGATTAAGTCCACCAATGCCAATGTCAAACCCAACTTTTTACCTGCGTTCGACGCCGATTCAAAACCCGTTAACGCTATCGCCCACCGGCGTTCGTTCCGGCAGTTTTCTCATTTGTCCCGGCGAAACGGAGTGCTAATCATTCTCCTACGTTACATGTTACGGCGTCGCTCCTTACACTATCTCGGTCTGCTCAGCATCGTGCTGACTTCCGGCGCTGGTCGCGCGAGGGCGACGGATATTCAGGCGGGCCCGCTGTTCCATGAGTTCAAGCTGACGCTCGATTCCGGCGAGCGAATGGAAGCCGTCGGACCATTCTACTACGATCAAACGGTCGTGGACGATGGCAGTTCCACCCGCACCTGGGCGGTTCCCCCGCTCTTCTCTTACACCAAGAACGAAGACGTCGACTACGAGTGGTTCGACTTCCTCTGGAAAGGAATCACCTACAATCGCTACGGCAGCGAGTATCGGTTTCAGGTCATTCAACTGTTCAGCTTCGCCGGCGGCCAGACCCAGTCCGAGACAAACGTCAGCCGCTTCACCCTGTTCCCTTTCTACTTCCAGCAGCGCTCGAAGATTCCCGAAAAAAATTATACCGCGCTCTTCCCGATTTACGGGACCATTCGCGGTCGAATCTTCCGCGATGAGGCCAAGTTCACGCTGTTTCCGATCTACCTCGGCACTCGGAAGAAGGATGTCGCCACCGACAACTATCTCTTTCCGTTCTTCCACCTCCGCGAAGGTGACTCGCTGAGCGGATGGCAGCTTTGGCCCTTGGTCGGCCATGAGCACAAGGAGCCGACTTCCCGCACCAATCATTGGGGCGACACCGAACTCGTCGGCGGACATGACAAACGTTTCGTCGTCTGGCCGCTCTATTTGCGACACCACGCCGGCATCGGCACCACGAATGAATCGCGTCAACTCGCCTTCATTCCGCTCTACTCGCAATACCGTTCCGAGCAACGCGACTCGACGTCATACCTCTGGCCACTTGGGTTCACCTATACCGATGATCGTGCGAAACGCTTTCGTGAATGGGGCGCGCCGTGGCCGCTCATCGTTTTTGCGCGAGGCGAAGGTAAAACCGTTGACCGCGTCTGGCCGCTCTACAGCAAGGCCCGAAACGCCTCGCAAAGCAGCGGCTGGTATCTCTGGCCGCTCTACAAATACAACGGTCTGCATTCCCCGCCCATGGACCGTGAGCGGCATCGAGTCCTCTTCTTCCTCTACTCCGACACGTCGGTGAAGAACACCGAGACCGGGCAAAGCCAGCGACTCACCGCGCTTTGGCCACTCTTCACCTCGAAACGCGAGCTCGACGGCCGTCGCCGGGTCCAAGTCCTCGCGCCGCTGGAACCCTTCCTGCCGAACAATACCAGCGTCGAACGCGACCTCTCGCCCCTCTGGTCTCTCTGGCGATCGGAGCGCAACGAAAAGAAAAATGCTACGAGCCAGTCGTTGCTGTGGAACCTCTACCGTCGCGACACCACGCCCGACTCCAGAAAATGCTCGCTCCTTTTCGGCCTGATTCAGTATCAATCCGGCCCTGAAGGTCGGCGCTGGCGCGTGGGTTACATCCCATTCGGCACGAAGAAGAACGCGGCCGAACCATCACCTCAGTAGCACGACTCTATGTTTCAAAACGTCGGCGAAATGCTGGTCCTCTTGTGGCGCACCGTCCAGGCGTTGCCACAAATCGTCCGCCAGCGCCAGAAGGTCTACGATCAGCTCTTCGAGATCGGCAACGCCTCGCTGCTGATGGCCTGCGTCCTAGCCCTGTTCATCGGCGGCGTCATCGCGCTGCAAACCGGCCCCGTCCTCGCGGAACGCGGACTTTCCAGCGCGATTGGTGGACTCGTCGGCCTCTCGATTTGCAAGGAGCTCGCGCCCGTGATGATGGCGGTGCTCATCTCCGGCCGCATCGGTTCCGCGATGGCGGCGGAGATTGGCTCCATGCGCGTCTACCAGGAAATTGACGCCCTGCGCACGATGAACATCAATCCGATCCACTATCTGGTGCTCCCGAGGATCGTGGCCATCGCCATCTCGCTTCCGATTCTCGTGCTGTTCGCCATCCTCGTCGGGTGGTTCGGAGGCGGACTCGTCGCCGTGCTGAACGAAAAGATCTCCATCACCTTCCAGTCGTTCTTCGTGAATCTCCGCCTCGTCGTCGAGCTTGCCGATGTGTTGAACGGCCTCTTCAAAAGCGCCGTGTTCGCCGTCGTCATCGGCACCGTCTGCTGCCATCAAGGACTTGTCACCATCGGCGGTCCGCGCGGCATCGGGCGCTCCGTCACCAAGGCCGTGGTCAACTCCATCGTGTTGATCCTGATCCTGGATTACTTCCTCACCCGGCTTCTGTTGTATCTCGAGAAATGAGCCAGCCCGACTCCACCACCCAAAGCGTCAATGTCCGCATCGCCGGACTGCGCAAGAGCTACGACGGCGTGCCCGTGCTCAAAGGCATCAATTTCGAAGTCGAGCGCGGCGAGACGTTTGTCCTCATGGGCCCGAGCGGCAGTGGCAAGAGTGTTTTGCTCAAGCACATCATCGGCCTCGAACCCGCTGATGAAGGCGACATCTTCATTGAAGGCCAGTCTGTGGGGGACGAGGCGGCCATGGCGAAATACCGCATGGCACTCGTGTTCCAGTCCGGTGCGTTGCTGAATTCGCTCAACGTCCTGGAGAACGTCGGCCTCTACCTCACCGAGCACCGTCTCAAGCCGCCGGCGGAAATCACCCGCATCGCGATCGAGAAGCTCGAGTTCCTTGGTCTGAAAAACGTCAAGGATCGCTTCCCCGGCGAACTGTCCGGCGGCATGAAGAAACGCGTCGCCATCGCGCGCGCCCTCGTCATCGAGCCTCAGCTCATCCTTTACGATGAACCCACGAGCGAGCTCGACCCCCTGAGCGCGGTCATCATCGGCGAGGAGATTCTCAACCTCCAAAAGCGCGTCCACGTCACATCAATTGTCGTCACACATGATCGCGATCTCGCGTTCGGCATCGCGGACCGCATCGCGATGATGTACGAAGGCGAGCTCATCGCCATCGGCACCGTCAACGAGATCAAGAATCATCCGCACCCCATCATCCATCGCTTTCTGAACGCTGACTTCAAACCCAACTCACACCACGAGACCCCATGAAAAACACTCTCGAAACCCGGCTCGGAGTCTTCTTCGCCCTCGCCCTCATTTGCGCCGTCATCATCCTCGAACTGATCGGCGCCGCAGACTTCTTCACCGGCGGCTACCACATCAATGCCAGCTTCAAGACCGCCCAGGAGCTCAAGAAGGGCGACTTTGTGAAAATGGCCGGCGTCGAGATTGGCCGCGTCGACGGGATCGAGCTGGAGAACGGCCGCGCCAAGGTCGGCATGAAGATTCAGTCGAAGTATAAGATCAAAACCGACGCCAAGGCCGTGGTGAAGTTCACCGGTCTCATGGGCCAGAACTTTGTCAGCATCGAAGGCGGCACGCAGACCGCGCCCGACATCCAATCCGGATCTCTCGACACCGTCGAGCAGCCCGACCTCAGCGTCCTCATGTCCAAGCTCGAAGGCGTGGCCAGCGGCGTCGAGAACCTCACCAAGAGCTTCAGCACCGACAACCTGAGCACGCTAATGGGACCGCTCACTGACTTCGTGAAACAGAACAGCGCCCCGCTCACCGCCGTCATCGCGAACATGCGCACCGTGTCCGACAACGTCGCGCAAGGCAAAGGCACCGTCGGCCGGCTCATCATGGACGACGCCTTCTACCTCGCCGCCTACAGCGCCGTGACCAACCTCCAGGTTGCCACCGGCGACATCAAGAACCTCACCGGCCAGGCCGACGGCATGATCACCCAGGTCCGCACGATCATCGACGGCATCAACGCCGGCAAAGGCACGCTCGGCAAGTTGACCAAGGACGAAGCGCTCTACGTCGAGACCACCACCGCGATGACCAACCTCCGCGAGATTCTCCAGAAGATGAACCGCGGCGACGGCACCGTGGGCAAGCTCATCAACGACGACTCCTTCCTCAAGAACGCGAAGCTCAGCCTCCAGAAACTCGACAAAGCCACCGACGGCCTCGAAGACCAAGGCCCGCTTAGCGTACTGGGTCTGGCGATTGGAAGTTTGTTCTAGCTCGCCGCACCAGCGCGGCCGCGGTAAGAGCCATCGCGACGAGGACACCTCCCGCCGCAAGGATTGGCCACCAGATGAATAGGTTGGTTCCTTTGGCCTTCCGCTTCGTTTCCATTACCGCGGCTCGGTAGATTCGCCACTGTTCCTGCAAAGCGTGATCATTCCGTCGGGGCCAGTCCCCATCGACAACAGGAACCGAAATCGCGAATCCAATTTCCGACTCCAGACGCCAGTCAAGGATTCTTACCTCCTCAGGCAGCGTCGGACGAAACGTTCCCGAATAACTGCGTCGCGAAACATTCGTCACAACTCCGCGGAGGACATCCATAACGGTTCCATCCGGTCCGTAGAAATCGAACCGCCACGACAGGGGAACTCTTGCCCCAAGAAAGTTAGTCGTAGGACCGGCAGAGAAAACGGCCGCCGGATTTCGTCCCGGATAAGACCAGCGGATCGATCGCGGCAACTCCGGCGTTTCCCTGAAGCGTTCGATCATGCAATCAAGGTATGCCGCCTGATCTCTGAAACTTTCCAGAGGAATCACCCCGCGTCTCCTCGCGGTCAAATAATCGGTCGATGCAAACGCCAGCCACGTGAGTTGAAGTGGCGCTGACGCCTCGGTTGAAAACGGTCCAGCCGTAATGGAACCAACCTGCGATACAAGGGGAGATTTCTCCCGAGCCGGGGTCAATTCGTTGAGCAAGTAGCTATCCTCACCATCCGTTCCGCAGACAAACGACTCATCGTTGAAATACCTGGCCCACTGAATCGACCTTCCACCCGACACAGCGATGGAAACATCACACCAACGACGTTCAGCCTCGCCCTTCAAAGTTCGCATCACTGTACCTTGAATCTCGTAGTCTTGTGCCGTCGCCTTCCCGTTTCCGCCAACCGCCAGAACTCCCGCAACGAACACAATGCTCCACCTGGGTCGACTGTTGTTCATGTAGAAACACTCGGTAGCAGCCATACTGCAAGCAAGGAGAATTCCGAGTCTCATCTCCCCCCCGTTCCAATAATCCCTGAAAACGATAATTGTCGACGGCGCCACCCTGGCGAGAATGGTCGAAATAGTTCGTGAGCTGCCAACGCTGAAACCGTCTAAACCACACACCATGCAAAAACTCGTCATCACCCTGCTCGGGCTCGCCACGCTTGTGCTCGCCGTTGTTTGCGCAGCTCAATGGCGACAACTTCGCAGCACCCAGGAACGCCTCCACGCTGCCGAGGAACTACAACGCACGGAAGCGACGGCCCGCGAAGTCCAGTCCACCAAGATCGCCGAACTCGAGCGCGCCAACTCGCGGCTCGATCAGCAGGTCCGCGAGTTTACCAGCGTCACCACCACACTGCGCACCAAGGACGCAACGCAATCCAGCAACCTCACCGCCCTCGCCTCCCAGCTCCGCACAACGCCGAGTTCCGATGCCGGTGCCGATTCCAAGCCGGGCTTCGGCAAAGAAATGGGTGACATGGTGCAGAAGATGATGAAGGACCCCGCCATGCGAGAGATGGTGCGCAGCCAGCAGGAATCCGCGATCAAGATGATGTATGGCGGTCTGCTCAAACAACTGAATCTCTCGCCTCAGGAGAAGGACAAGTTCATGGGCATCCTCACCGATCTCCAGCTCAAGACGATCGAGAACGCCCAGGGATTGTTCGGCGGCGACACTGCCGCCGTCGATACCACGGAACAAACCCAGGCGATCTCCGATTTCAAGAAACAGGCGGACGCCGAAATCAAGGAACTGCTCGGCGAGGAACGGAATAACCAGTTCAAGGATTACCAGGCCAACCTTGGCGAACGCATGCAGATCGATCAGCTTCAGGCCCGCCTGACAGAGGCCAATCTTCCTCTGCAAGAGCAACAATCCGCCCAGCTCCTCGACGCCATGAAGGTGGAGAAGACCGCCGTGCCGCCACCCATCCCCTCCGACGCAAACGAAAATCCGGCCAACCTCAAGGGTCTGATGACCTCCGAGAACATCGATAAACAGATTCAGTGGATGACAGACTACAATCAGCGCGTGCTCGATCGCGCCGCAGGATTTCTGACGCCGGAACAGCTCAAGAGCTATCGCGAGATGCAGGAACAACAAACAGCGATGCAACAGATGGGCCTGAAGATGGCGAAGGAAATGTTCGGCAGCGGCAAAGGCGGGGGCGGCGCACCTGCGAAATAAACGCGAAGTTTACGACTTAGCCGATTGTTCATTCGCGCACTCGTGCATGATCACTCGGTGGCGGACGAAAAGCCGCGGCGGTTGACAGGGGGGATTTCTGGGTAAGGGTAAGGTCACCATTCAATGCAAAGGTTCTCTGCCCTTTTACTCTCACTGGCTTTGGCGCACGCGGCGTCGGCAAGTGCGGCACCGCCGCCAAACGATGACTTCGCCACGCGGATGCGTTTCATCAGCGAGCGCGTAACCGTGACAGCCAACAGCGCGGAGGCGACGAGGGAGGAGGGCGAACCAGAATTGTTTCACGGACTGGGCGTGACGCTGTGGTGGGGTTACACCGCACCGAAAACCGGCAAGGTGCGCGTGACCGGAATCGTCGGCGACGAGATGTGGCCAAACCCGGACGTGCGGGCGCGATTGTTCATTGGAGAATCGCTCGAGACGTTGGTGGATTACAACCCCTGGGGATTCTTGCTCAGCAGCGATGGCAGCCAGACCGCGGAATTCGAAGTGATCGCGGGGATGGAATATCAGATCATGACCGACACCATCGTGCCAGCTCCGCACATTGGATATCGCGGCCCTGTGACGCTGAGTTTCGAGTATCTGCCCACACCAACGAATGACGCATTCGCCAACCGCATGACGGTGACAGGGGATGCTGCGTTGGCGAGTGGAACCACGGAGGGTGCCACGAGAGAGGCAATGGAGCCGCGTCCGGAAAAAGGGTATGACGAGCACACAGTCTGGTATTCCTGGACACCAGAAGCGTCGGGCCGCGCGGATTTCGTTTTCACGCCGAAGTTTGGCAGCGAAGGAAAAAGGTTGGTGGTTTACACGAACAACACGCTGGCGGACTTGGTCCCCGTCGTTCTCGATGATTGCTGCAACTACACTCGCAATTCCTTCAGCGTGACCGGCGGACAAACGTATCATCTGGCAGTGTCGAGTCCGTTCAATGAAACAGCGCCGTTTGAGTTTGCCCTGTCGTTAAACGCCCGCCCGGTACTCACGGTTCCCACCTTTACGCATTTCGGAATTGTCGTGAACGTCTTCGGCCAAAGCGACCGCACGTATCGGGTAGAGTCGTCGACGAACTTGGTAAATTGGACACCGCTGAGCAGCGGCGGATACGTCGACGAATCCGCTCCGGCTCCCCGGCGTTTCTATCGCGCGGTGCTCGTGCCGGAAGTGTTCGCAAGGTAACGGTCTCCTAAAGGACCAAGGTGCTTCAATAGCCCGATAATCATTGGAGCAGGCGTGAGCACGGTAGAATCAAAGTTGCCGTTCGGGGAACTTGACCTCCCACCGTCGTTTGCCGCACCGTCTACCCAGTAATGAACGCAATGACGAGCAATTATAATGTCGCACTGGCCACCCGCCAGACGCAACTGATTGCCATCGTTGCTGCGATGCGTCCGCTGTGGCTGGTCGCGATTAAGCGCGCACCGGGTGAGCAGGAGGGACCACACTAATCGACATTGAGATTTCCCAACCCTGCCCACCGAAAGGTCGGCAGGGTTTTTTGTTTTCCATGAGCACAACCCATCCCCCGCCCCAACCCCAGCCGCTGCTGTCGACGTTGCGATCGTTCCCGCGTCCCGTCTGGGTGCTCTTCGCCGGCGTGTTCCTGAACAAGTTCGGCACGTTCGTCGTGCCGTTTCTCACGATTTACCTGACCCGCCGCGGTTTCAGTGCCGCGGAAGCCGGTCTGGCATTCGGCGCGTATGGCGTCGGGCGCATCGCCGCCGCACTGCTGGGCGGCCAGCTCGCGGACACCATCGGCCGCCGGAACACCATTCTCGTTTCGATGCTGTCCACTGCCGTGATCATGCTGCTACTCTCACAGGCAGAATCGTTGCTCGCGATCACGTTGCTCACGGCATGCGTCAGCCTGACGGGGGAAATGTATGTGCCCGCCTGCGCCGCAATGCTGGCGGACCTCACGCCACCGCACCAGCGCGTGACGGCGTTCTCGACTTACCGCATGGCGTTTAACGCAGGATGGGCGTTTGGACCGGCCGCCGCCGCCTTCATCGCAGCGCATTCGTTCACGTGGCTGTTCATTGGCGACGCGATCACTTCCCTGCTCTTCGCCGCGATCGCATGGCGCTGGTTACCGAGAGTCCGGAGCACAACAAAAGAAACCGGCTGGAGCGAGGCCGTGAGCGTCATCGTCCGCGATGGACGTTTCCGCCAGGTCGCGCTCGCCACGCTGTTCATCGGTCTCGCGCTGCACCAAGTCGTGTCGACCTTCGGTCTGCATGTCACCTCGCTTGGCTTCAGCGACGCCACGTATGGCACCCTTCTTTCCTTCAACGGACTGCTGGTACTCTGCTGTGAACTGTCGCTCACCCGCGTCACCTCGCGCTATCCGGCGCGGCTGATGATGGCGACCGGTTATTTGCTGACGGGCCTGGCGCTCACGTTGAACTTGGTGTTCCAAACTGTCCCGACGTTGTTCGTTGTCATGGCAATTCTCACGCTCGGCGAAATGATCTTCGCACCCGTGGCGACCGCCTATGTCTCTGGTCTCGCCCCTGCAAACATGCGCGGGCGTTACATCGGCGGCTGGGCGATGGCGAACTCCCTCTCCATGGCACTCGCCCCGAATCTCGGCATGGCGTTGTTCGGATGGAAGCCCGCGGCGCTCTGGATGGCGTGTGGTGTAACCGCATTGCTGGCGGCGATTACCATCGTAAGAAATTCGAGCGAGCGGCGAACAATTCCGACAGTTGCCGCGCCACTGACAGCCCGCAGCGACTGAACAAGGGCGGAGACGAAACGGAGCGTGTGCTTTTTCACGCCGCTTGACCCGGAGGTTCGTGAGCCCCATATTGGTCTCGCTCGCTGGGGGCGTACTGGTTTCGACCATGAAGAAGCGCCAGAGGCGGCATGCCGAGGATGGTACGTTGGCCTCGTTAATCATCGGACCAAAAATTAAAAGCTAACGAAGAATTGGCTCTCGCGGCCTAAGTGGCACGACGTTCTCACCGCACACCTGCTCAGGTGAAGAACGCAACAGCAGGTTAGGTGAAGTGCGGAGACAGCGCGTATTTCACTGAAGCTATTTCATGCTGGCTAAGCAGCAGGACTCGAGTTCGGGCGTCATCCTGTAGCCGACAACATACCCCGGACTAAGCATGTAGTCGCGGCTGGTTCTCCTACTTGGGACGCGGGTTCAACTCCCGCCGCCTCCACCATTTTAGCGTCTTACCGGCGGCAGCACTTAGCCCCCCGGAAATCTCCGTGGCGGCTGGGGCAAATTAGCCCGGCAACCTCCTGGCCAATCGAGCATTCAGGTGGGCGAGTCAATTCGAAGAACAGACTCTGCCCAAGATTGAGCTGGGCGAAACGGAATTTCCGGGTACGAAGAGGGCGTAACGCGCAAGACCAACCATGTCACCGCGATGCCCGGGAGACTGGGTTCAGCGATCTAACCGCGATTGGGCTAAAACAGTTCTCCATCCTTGAAGAAGCGTTTCAGCTCAACGGCAGCAGTGTCAGCGGAGTCCGAGGCGTGACAGACGTTGACCATGACATCAACCCCGAAATCGCCACGAATGGTTCCTTTCGCCGCCTTTTTGGAGTCAGTCGGCCCAAGGAGTTCGCGCATTCTGACAACCGCATTCTCCCCTTCGAGCGCCAGCGCAATGACCGGGCTGCGCTGCATAAACCGCTGCACCTCGGGAAAAAACGGCTTGTCAGCGATGTGCGCGTAGTGCTCACGCAAGAGTGCGTCCTCGAAGCGGAACATTTTGACTCCGCGAATCCGCAGACCGGCAGCTTCGAAGCGAGAGGTGACCGATCCCACGATCTGCTTCTCGATCGCGTCAGGTTTGAGCAAAACAAGCGTAGTTTCCAGCGACATAGGGCTTCATGGCTAACCCATTGGACCTCGCCGGTCAATCATTGCGCATTCCTCCTGCTGTCGAATCCAGTCGAATTCACCCTCGCCAAACGCAAAACACTTCACAAAAAAAGAAGGCGGGCCTGACAGCAGGCCCGCCTTTTGTCTAAACAATACTTTCCGTCCGATCCTCAGCGATTGCGGAGCATCAGCAGGAGTTGACCGTCCTCGACGGTGTTCGCCACGGGCGCACGGGTAGGCGAGTGCGCCTGCACGTCGAACAGCCACGAGTCGGCTCCGAAGAGCGTCGTGCCATCGATGATGCCGGAAGATTCCCAAACGCCAGGAGTCGGCGTGCTGCCATCACGACCCCAATTGGAGAGCTCCGCGACGATGTCGATCTCGCCGTTGAGCAGGTTCAGGTGCCAGATGTTGCCCTTGCGACCCGCCGCGGCCATCACGGGACGGCTCTGCGCGGTGCCGTCCTCCTGAATCATGATGGAGTCCTTGCCGACGCCAATGTTGTCCGGGCTGACGGCAATGTCTCCGCCCTCGGCAACGATTTGGTCGGCGTTGTAGATGACGCTCAGGCGCGCCGGACCGAGCACGTTGCGGTAGTTCAATGCGAGCTGGTAGAGGCGACCGAGTTGGTTTCCAGGACCGCCGCCCGTGGTGTCGAAGAAGAACTGGTTCGGATTATACGGACGGAATCCGCCGTCCTCGACGCGATCGAAGGCGAAGGCGCCCACAGCGTCTGACGCTGCTTCCAGTTCCACATCAGTCATAGTATCCGCACCAGGAATCTCAACCCAACGTCCGGTCAGCGAGCCTTCCGTGAATTCAAGTTCGTTCGTCGGCCAGCCGGCGTTGGCGACGAAGACGTAGAGTTTGCCGTTGTCGAGACCGTTGCGGCGGAGCGGTCCGGCGTTTTTCGAATAGTCCTTTTGCCCGACATACATGTAGAGCTGGCATTGACCAACCTCGCCGTCTTCCAAGCACATGATGACCGTTTCCTTGCTGCGATGCGGACGGGGCACGGCGTTTTCCCAAGCGAGATGGCCGAGCTTCGGCAGCGTCCAGGCGGCGTTATCGAATACCGCCACCGCGATTCCGCCTTTGCCGTCGAAGGTATTGGTGCCGCCGGATTCCTCACCCGCGAAGTAGATCGGGCGGTCAAATCCTGCATCACGCCAGGCCAGGGCGCCGGAGCAGAATCGAGAGAAGGCTGGCGTCGTGTTGCTCACCGTCGCGGTGGGACCGACGAGCACGTTTTCCGCATAAACAGTGTCGAATGCGACGTCACCCGAGAGCACCGATGAATCAGCGGCGAGCTGGAGTTTCGAGATGAAAGAACCGCGATAAAGCGGCTGCCCCACCAGAGGTTCGGAACGCGCGGCGTTGACGACTTCATGATTCATGAAGAGCGTCGTCGTACCGTCCGGATTGCCGTAGGCGCCGAGGCCGTCCGGAATGCCAATCATCTGGAAGAGTTCACCCGGATTGCTCGTGCGCGGAACGCGATCGCCGACGCTGAGGATCGGGATGATGCTGTAGTCATCACCCACCGGCAGCGCATACGGTGTCACACTGGTGCGGAAGCCAGTCACACGACCGCGGCTATCGTGAGGCACGTAGACGGTGGTGATGCCGACGGAGGAATTGCCCGCTTCGTCCGTGCAACGGACAGTGATGGTGTAGAAACGACCGAAGCCGATTCCGAGACGTTGAGCGCGCAGGTTGGCGGCGAGCGAACCAGTGACTTCCCAGTCCACCTGATCCACCTCGTCCTTCTTGTCGTTGCGGCGACCTTTCTTGTCGTCATCCTTGTCATCGTCCTTATCGCCCCAGCCCTTCTTGCCTCGGGAGGATTGCTCGTTGCTGGTGATCGAAATGATCTCCGAAGTAAGCGTACTGGAGCAATTGTCCGTACCAGTAACCGTGACAGTGATCGGCACCATTTTATTGTTGGGCGGCCAGAGCTGTTTGAGGCTCGGCCTCACGCTCGTGATGATGGGAGGCGTCGTATCGACAACCGTCACCGTGGTCGTGCACGGAGCACTTTGGTTCCCCGCCGCGTCGGTGCCCACAAACGTGAGCGTGTGCGTGCCGAGTCCAAGCGGCGTCGTCTGCGACGGCGTCTGAGTCACCGTCACTGGAGCCGCGCTGTTGTCCGCAGTGAGAACCTTCGAGCGCAAGTCGACCAGCGCCGTGCAATTCGTTCCCGCGCTTACGGTCGCCGGAGCCGGGCAAGTGATCGTGGGCGCAATCGCGTCCGCGCCGATGCGATATGCGAGAAGCATGTTGTCTGCGAAGCTGGTATTGGTGCCAACCGCGATGCCGTTGTGATAAACAATGGGAGACTTGAAGTCGTTGTCGTTACCCACGAGCAAGAGATAGTCGCTCGGCGCGGCAGCATCATTGAGCGGAATCACCGCCAGCGCTTCCCACTTCTCCGAGAGCGTGTTGATGTTCTGATTCGAGGGCGCGAGATTCAGACCGAACTTGGCGAGTTGGGACGCACCCAGCATGTCGACCAGATCACGGCTCGCCACCGCAACGATGTTGCTGGGAAGACCGGCGCGGGGGAGGGAGAGCTGTCCCGGAGCCTGCTTTTCCAGATCGTAAGGAGTTCCGAGAATGTTAGACGCGGCGCTCGCATCGACTTCCACGACGCGCTTGTAGAGGAAGTTACCGCCATCACCACCGAGACCACGACTGTCGCGCTGAAGAATGAGATATTTCTTATCGCTCAACGCGAGAATCTCGCTCACGGGAGTATGGCGGTTGTTCGCCTCCGCAGCGCTCAGCGGGAGCACGTGGATGTATTCCGCGATCGGCTGATGATAGGTCGGGGATGCCGGATCGATGTCGAACACGAGGATGCGCGTATTGCGGCTCGGGTTGCGGTTCTCGCCGTCTTGTGTGAGCGGCGACTGGAGGCAGGCCACGAGTTTTTTGCCGTCAGGCGTCACGCTGAGCCCTTCCATGCCACGGTTGTTGTGGCGACCGGAATCCGCTGCGGAGCTCAAGCCGCCGGTCAGGAAATTGATCGCGCGGGGATAGTTGGTGCCGAACCGCGGAATCAGCGCGTCCGGCAGCGGCAACGAACCGAGCAGCGCGCCCGCGTTGTCGAAGCGATAGACGAAAGGACCGTATTCATCGCTGATGTACCAGTTGCCACCGGCGAACGCGATACCCTCTGGATCGAGGCTCCATTTGCCGCCGCCCAATCCGCTCGGGAGCGATTGCGGATGCGTGACCACATTGGTGTCGTCCGGCTGATATCCGGTGAAGGTGCTGCCGTTGACGGTCAAAACGTAGGTGTCGGTGTTGACGATCACGATTTGTTCCTGGGGCACCGGTCCGGTGCCGGAGTACGGCGTGATGGCGACGGCGAGTTTCTGGATGCGCGGATGATAATCCTGCAATCCGTCACCAAATCCGCGGTCAGGAAGTCCGAACACGGTGACGTGAATGGTGCCGTTGCTGTGGACGACCGTTGCCGGATCCACCCACATGCCGGAGAAGATGCCACCGAGCGTGTCCACACCTGCGCCGAGTTTGTCGAAGGAATCGCCCGCGAGTCGGCCGACGCCGACCAGGCCGAGATTGACCAGCGGCTGTGCTTGCGCTGCGCCACCGAGCGCAGCCGCCAACAAGGCCGCCGTGATGACTGGTTTGATTTTCATAGGGTTCGTGTTTATTCCACCGAAGGGTTGCTTGGTTCTAGGTGATGATGATTCCAGCGACCAATCCCCTCTCACCAATGCGGAGTGATTTGAATGGTTGCGTTTGAAACATCGCGAGGAGTAAGGCCCCGCCGCATGGCGATTCGGCGACTAGACTTTGACGTTTGTGTGAATTGCCCCTGCCCCGCCCCACCGTCGCGTCCGTTCGGATCAAAATCGTTTCAATGCTGTCACCGCGCGCAACGTCAGAGAAAACGATCACCCGCAACCGTGAACCGACTATGACTCAAACCACTCTCCCCATTACCCGTCGTCGTTTCCTTCAATCCACCGCGAAGGCCGCCGCCACTTTCACCATTCTCGCCGCCGGCTCGGCACGAACCTACGCCGCAAACGAAAAGCTGAACATCGCGGCGATCGGCATCGGCGGCCAGGGCGCAGGTGACATCGACCAGCTCAAGAGCCAGAACATCGTGGCGCTTTGCGACGTCGACTGGCGCCACGGGGCGGGCACGTTCAAAAAGTTTCCCGGCGCCAAGCAGTTCAAGGATTACCGGAAGATGTTTGATGCGATCCACAAGGAGTTCGATGCCGTGATCGTCGCCACCCCGGACCACCATCACGCCCCCGCCTCGATGGCGGCGATTCGGCTGGGCAAGCACGTCTACTGCGAGAAGCCGCTGACGCATTCCGTTTGGGAGGCGCGGGAAATCGCCAAAGCCGCGCGCACCGCGAAAGTCGCGACGCAGATGGGGAACCAGGCGCAGGCCTCAGAGGAAACCCGGCGACTGCAGGAGTTCGTGATGGATAACGCCATCGGACCAATCCGCGAAGTTCATATCTGGACGGACCGCCCGTCGCGCGGACTTTTCGACGAATACTGGCCGCAAGGCGTGGCGCGTCCCAGTGATACCCCGGCAGCGCCCGACACCCTCGACTGGGATTTATGGCTCGGACCGGCCCCCGAACGTCCATATCACCCCGCTTACCTGCCGGCAAAATGGCGCGGCTGGTGGGATTTTGGCACTGGCGCGCTCGGCGACATCGGTTGCCACTATTTTGATCCGGTCTTCCGCGCGCTCAAGCTGGGAGCGCCCGCATCCGTGGAAGCCTCCTCCACACGCGTGAACAAGGAGACTTATCCGCTGGGTTCGATGGTCACATATCACTTCCCCGCCCGCGGCGCGATGCCCGCGCTGAAACTCGTGTGGTATGACGGCGGATTGCGTCCTCCACGCCCGGCCCAGATCCGGGACAACGATCTCATGGGGGACAATGGCCATCTCCTGGTTGGAGACAAAGGCGTCATCATGACGGACTGGAGGAAGTGGCGCATTTACCCGGATACCTTGGCGCGCGACTATGGCGAACCGCCAAAGAAGCTGTCGCGCTCGCCCGGGCATCATCAAGAATGGATTAACGCCTGCAAAGGCGGGCCTGCTGCCGGATCGAATTTCGATTGGGCCGGACCCCTGACCGAAACCGTGTTGCTCGGCAACGTCGCGTTGCGCACGCAACTGCGCGAGAAGTTAACCAAGGTGAAACTGCAGTGGGATTCCGCGAAGTTCGAGTTCACCAACCTGCCCGAGGCGAAC
This sequence comes from uncultured Bifidobacterium sp., assembly GCA_964491875.1. GTDB lineage: Bacteria > Verrucomicrobiota > Verrucomicrobiia > Limisphaerales > JADJPG01 > JADJPG01. The sequence continues at coordinate 53,030 of CAZBIC010000035.1, read as the reverse complement.
CAATTCCTGCGCCGCGAATACCGCCAGGGCTGGACGCTGTAACTCGACTCACTCGCGCTGCGCCTTCCCCGGGGAATGCGTTCGGCGTCCAGCAACTTTCCCGACCCAGTAGCCGAACACGAACGGAAGCCCGAGCACGATGAGCAGCGCGAGCACGAAGTAGAACAACACCGTACCGACCAGGCTGCGGAGTTGCTGACCAGCGCGCTCGATCGCGTTCAGCGCCATCTTGTCCGTGGCCATGGCGATCTCCGCACGCTCCCGCGCGAAGTCCCGGGTCAGTGACTCACGCTGAACATCGAGCGACTTGACGACTTCAATCCGCTCGGCGCGCAGTGCCTCGAGGACCGCTTCGCGCTCGGTTTTGAACGTGGCCAGCGTCGCGGTCCATTGCCGATCGAACCGCGCGAGTTCCGGTGCCAGCGTCGTGGTCAAGTCACTGGTGGCCTTGGTCAATTGACGGGCATTCTCGACCAGCACCTTTGAATTCTCCGCCAGGACAGGAAACGCCTCGAACATCGCCTCCGCGCCGACGGAAAACTTCCGCATCCCCTCCGCGAACGGTTCCCATTCGGCGCGTTCCAGATCCACGCGCCACCGCAGTTCCATCGGCACCTGCTGTCCCATCATGGTGACTCGATCGGAAAGGTCCGTGATGGCTTCCGGCATGTTCCCCACGGTGGGAACGGAATCCGTTGTGAAATCCCGCCGCCAGCGAAGCGACGCCGAATCACGTTCGAAAGCGATACTGGTCAACGCATTGGTGGCGCAGTAATCGGTGATGAAGGCCGAGGCGCGGTCGAATTCGCCAGGTGAAAGATTCCTCCGGGCGATTCCCGAAATCTCGCCCTCCATCTCAGCCGCCAGCGCGGTCGCGAGTGCCCCATTGGTCCCGAAGGATTGTTCGCCGGCATACTTGCCGAAAAAATCATTCATCTGCCGGCAGAACGTCCACGTGTCGACCAGCGCGAGCATTGGCTCGGTGCCAAACGCGGACTGGCGCACGGACGCGATCGCGGAAAGTTTCCACCGAATCGTGTTCAGTCGAACCTCTGGCGAAGTCGTGCGCGCCGCAATGTCGTCCGCCACTTTGGCGACTCGCGCGGAGAACACATTGGCGAATTCCCGGGTTTGGAGGCGCAGGCTGAGGTCCCGCGATGGCATCGGCTCGCCACCCAGATTGAACTTCAGCAATGAGCACCCACCCAGCAACCCCGAAAAGACCACCATCAATACGAGGAACGTAATTCGAGTTACGGCGGGGAAATGGGCGAGGGAAAAGGAATCAAACACGAGTCGTCGGCGGAAGCTACGAAACAAGTCATCGGCAGTCATGACGCCCGAATAGTCGTCAGGTTCCGTCCGCCAATGCAATGCGAACTGCCGTCCAGCCTTGAGGGAAGATGGAGGGAGACGAACGGAAAAGCGGTTCGCCCCGACCAGCGCTCTTCAACGACCTGATACGGGCTGACGCCCTGAATCAGCGGGCTTTGCGGCGCAGAAGCACGAGTCCTCCGACCGCCATGGAAAGCATCGCGACCGTCAAACCGCCATCAGGGACCTTGACCGGATCAGCTACGGCCATGGCAGGAGAGGTGAGGACGGCAAGGGCCGCAGCGAAGGTATAGATCGAGCGCATAATATTGTTTTTGGTTCCAGGCTTCGCAGACCTCACGCATTGAGGCGGAACAACAGCCTGATTCAGAGTGCGAGATAGTAACACACTTCCCCACATTCTCAAACGTGCCGATCGACCGGGGATTCCCCGAGCAACTCGGGCAGTCGCCCATCAGCCAGAAAGCACGGTAGCTCCAATTTCAGCGACCCTTGTTTCAGCCAATCGGGCACCCCGGGCAGGCGGAACTTCGATCAGGACTCAAGGAAACAAAGCCGCTATGCTCCAGCGAATGATGAATGATGAAACGAAGCAACGGGACGGGCAGTCTGCGGACGGCAGTCACCTGCTCTGCGTCGGCTGGCGCTTCGACAATTCTTATGCACGCCTGCCCGAAACGTTTCATTCGCGTGTGAATCCCACGCCAGTTGCCGAACCTAAGCTCGTGCTCCTCAATCGCCCCCTCGCCCAAGCACTGGGGCTCGATCTCCAGGCATTCGCCGGACCCGACACAGCGTTGGTATTCGCCGGCAATCAGGTTCCTGCAGGAGCCACCCCGATCGCCCAAGCCTACGCCGGACATCAGTTCGGGAACCTGACCCGACTGGGCGATGGCCGCGCCATCCTGCTGGGAGAACATTTGACGCCCACAGGAGAGCGATTCGACATTCAGTTGAAAGGCGCCGGACCCACGCCGTATTCCCGTCGAGGTGACGGCCGGGCCGCGCTTGGGCCAATGCTGCGGGAATACATCATCAGCGAAGCCATGCACGCACTCGGCATTCCCACCACCCGCAGCCTCGCCGTCGTCGCGACCGGTGAACCGATTTATCGCGAGCAACCACTTCCCGGTGCCGTGCTCACGCGAGTCGCTGCCAGCCACATTCGCGTCGGCACGTTCGAATACTTTGCCGCCACCGGCGACTTCGACTCCCTGCGACTGCTAACCGAATACACGATTGAACGACACTTTCCGAAACGGGCGGAGTCCGAGAATCCCGCGCTGGGTCTTCTCGAAGAAGTATCAGAGCGCCAAGCCTCACTCATCGCGCACTGGATGCGAGTCGGATTCGTCCACGGGGTGATGAACACCGACAACATGGCTTTGTCCGGGGAAACCATCGACTACGGGCCCTGCGCCTTCATCGACGCCTACGAACCATCGGCGGTGTTCAGTTCCATCGATCACCACGGCCGCTATGCCTTTGGTCAACAACCGGGAATCGCGGCCTGGAATTTGGCCCGATTCGCCGAAGCACTGCTGCCTGTCCTTCACCCGGAACCGGACACTGCGGTGAACTTCGCCAACGAAGTGCTCGAATCATTTGGGGATCGCTTTCGCCAGCATTGGCTCGCCGTCATGCGGGGAAAGCTCGGTTTGTTTGCTCCCGATCCAGAAGACGATTCGCTTGTCGAAGAGCTGCTTCGCTGGATGCGAGAAACGCGCGCCGACTACACCCACACTTTCCGAAACCTGCGACCGATTCCAGCTTCGGGATCAACACCGCCCAGCGATGTCTCATTTGTCGCATGGCACGAGCGCTGGATCAAACGCCTCGCCCGACAGGCTCAGCCGCCTGCAGAAGTACTCCGGCTCATGAACGCCCACAACCCCGTGGTGATTCCGCGAAATCATGAAGTGGAAGCCGTCCTAAACGCCGCGACCTCCGTGAATGATCTCGCGCCACTCGGGAAGTTGCTTGCCTCACTCGCGAGGCCTTACGAAGAAACTGGCCAGCCCGATACTCTGAAAAACCCCCCACCTCCGGGCACCCCGATTTGCCGAACCTTCTGCGGCACTTAACAACTGGAGAAAATCATCGTTGCGACAACGACGCAGGCTTCCCGCATCGTTCAACGTGAAATCCGTTGACCTCCAACACATCTGGAAATAACACCTCCGCCAATCACGGAGAACCGAACCGAGATTCCTCTCCCGCGCGGACGCGAACCGATCACCTAGCGGCGACCCGACCGGCGACGAGGCTTCTGGGACGATTTGCCGGGAGAATTCCGGTATTTCCGCCCGCCGCGTTTTCGGCCCTCGTTCGGCTTCGCTATCTGGCTCGCCTCTGCAGAAGCACGAAGCTGCCGTTTGACAGCTTCCGAGCCGTGCGCCGCCGCCATGTGGACTTGAAGCCCAAAGGGCATCTTTTGATTACAAATCGGGCAGTTCACAGATTAGGATTCGTACGTATAATTTTTGACTTCATCGAAAGGAGCACGCCCGCGAAAGCTGACAGTTTCACCCTCACCCCACAAGCAGCGAATCCGGCTGCGGACGAAATCTTGGTTTCACAGGGACGGACTTCGCCCACCGAAACTCGACCGACTCCCTCGTCAATAAAACCCAAGGCCCATGGTCAGCGCAGGTTGTAACGGACACCATCGACGATCGCCGCGCTCAGCGAGGCCATGTGCACCAACTGCCGCCTCCACCCCGGCCGCTGAAGCGCGGAAATCGACTTTGAGCCCAAGATCATCAAGCGCGGCTTGGATGCCTCAAGGTTTTGCGTCGCGATCGGGTTCGCCTGGACAAACCCCGGGAACACGGCGCTTGCGGAAGTCGACGATCTTGCGGTAGGAATCACCGAGCGATACTTACGGCACCATCCCGGTGCTTCAGCATTGGCGAACCTTACGCAACCCGCGCCCGTCCACAGATGGCGAGTCGGAACGATTGAGGCAGGGAGTTGATTGTCCGCATTGCCGGTGTGGCGAAATGGCAGACGCACAGGACTTAAAATCCTGGGACCATAAAAAGTCGTGTGGGTTCGAGTCCCACCACCGGCACCAAGTTCTGGTAGGGTAAAGAAGAGTTACCGCCGAGCGGTAGGAGAGCAGCACATCGCTGGCACGTCGATTGCTTTTACTCTTTTTTCACCGGGCGGTTTTCCAAGGTTCCAGTTCGAGCGTTTGGAACAAAACCGACGGAGATTCCCCTTTTCCAGCAGACTGAAGTTCAATCGAACCCATTACGAATATCTCGCAACGGAGAAAGACCAAGGCTCCGTTTAAATTTTGCTAACCACCCAGTTAAATCCAAGTTTTAAGTCGAGGCAGCAGAATCTATCATTGGGAAGTTCTGAATCCGGGTGAGCGACCTGCCGCCGCCCCGATTTCAGAGGAATGGGCAATCTGACCAATGTGGCCTCTCGTCAGCCGCCTCTGGGTCCAGACCAGAATCGTTTGCACTTGAGGCAAATCGAAGCCCATCCGCAGGGAATACGCTTGGCCTCACTCCACCATTCTGTCAATCCGGGTTCGGAATGGAAACCACCGTCAACCATCAAAAATCCCTAATGAAAGCAGTAATTATGGGTACGAGCCGTAACGGGTTACACCTGCTCCTGACGCTTGGCACAATCCTCGTGGGGATACTGACAGCGTCCGGGCAGTCTCATGATCTGTCTGTCTCGGTTTCTCCTACCGGCAGCCTGGCAATACTAGGAGAGCTAGTCGCTGTTGAAGTCACCGTCACGAATCGCAGAGAAGCCCAGCTTCCAATGTCAGCGCCCCGACGGCACCACCGGCGCGGCGATTAAGCGTAGTCGGATCGAGAACAGCGCGATATACCTAAACACTTGGTTGGATTCGGGCCGCACGAGGAAAAAGCGTGACACTTCGGAGCTCGGACGGTGGCCACCCTGCCCGTAGAAAATCTGCCTTTCTGCAAATGGATTCCCTAAGTTAGACGGTCAGCACCTATTGACTCCGGACAGGCCAACTGAGCACTTCCAGCGCTCGCACTGTGGCGGCGTTCCGATTCTCGAATCCGCACTTCTCAAAGATGCGAGAGAGGTGGACCTTCACCGTGTTCTCGGCGCAGCCAAGGATGGTCGCGATGTCGGCGTTGGATTTCCCCTGGGCGACCCAGAGCAGCACTTCCGCCTCGCGGGCTGTCACCCCTAGTGCTTCCAGCGGCTTCGAAGATTCGAAGTTCGGCTTCAATTCTACTTTCGCCATCGCCGCTTGTTCCTTCTCCCGATGTCGGTCGAGTCGCGTGCGAATGGCGGCGAGCACGTCCTCGGCGCTGGCGGGCTTTGTGAGATAATCGTCAGCGCCCAGGTTCATGCCCGTGCGCAGGTCTTTCTTGTCGCTCTTGGCGGTGAGAAAGATGAACGGGATCGACACCGTCTTCTCGTTGGCACGCAGCGCCTCCAGCACACCGTACCCGTCCATCTCGGGCATCGAAACGTCGCAAAGGATGACATCCGGCACTTCACGCTTCGCAATCGCGATGCCTAGTCGTCCGTTGGCGGCGGAGAGCGGCTTGTAGCCCTCCATCTCCAGCATCAGCACGAGGTTTTTCAGCGTCGCCGCCTCGTCTTCAATCACAAGGATCGTCTTCATATTGCAGGATCATTTTGAGCGCGATTGCCGAACAAAGGCAGCGTGACCGTGAACGTCGTTCCCTTCCCCTCCGCGCTTTCAAACTCAACTTCGCCGCCGTGCAGTTCCACACAGCGCTGAACAATGAGCAGCCCCAAACCCGTCCCAGGAATCTGCCCGACGTTGCTGCCCCGATGGAAGGCGTGAAACAATCGCTTTTGGTCCGCCTCTGGAATTCCGCAACCCCGGTCGATGATGCGACACACCGCTCTATCGCCACTGCGTCGGACATCGAATTCAACCGCCTGCCCTGCCGAGGAATACTTCACGGCGTTGGTCAGGAGATTGGTAAGGATATGACGAAGCAAACTCTCGTCTCCGAAACCAGAATCCCCGGCTCCGTCCAGGCTCAGTAGAATCGGGCAACGGTTTGCGGTAGCAGATTCAATCTCGTCGCAGATGCGTTTGCACAGGACGCCGAACTCGATCGGCTCCGGCTTGAAAGTCATGCGGTTGGTTTCGAGCCGCCCCAGAACCAGCACCTCCTCCATCATTCCCGCCATCCGCCGCACAGCTTTGTTGATCGTGCGTAACAGCTCTTCCCGGTTCTCCGGTGCGAGTCGGTCGTGGTAACGCTGCAAGTTGTCCGCGGACGACATGATGATTTCCAATGGCGTGCGAAACTCGTGCGAGACCAGCGAGACGAACTCGCTCTTTAGTTCGCTGAGTTCGCGTTCACGCGCCAGGAGGCGCAACGCTTCCTCGCGGGCCTGGGCAAGTTCGGCGTTGGCATCGCTCAGCTCCGCAGTGCGTTGTGCCACGCGCTGTTCCAAATCCTGATTCAGCTGGCGCAGTTCGGCATCACGCGAGGCGACGCGTCCGGCCATTTCGTTGAACGAATTTGCGAGTGCGCCCAGCTCGCCGCCGCGGCGCACCACGGTGCGCGCCGAGATATCGCCGCCGCTCATGCGCTTGGTGGCCGTGGCCAGTTCAGCGAGGGGACGCGCCACCTGGCGGCGGAGCGTGGCAGCAAGGATGGCAAGCACGAGTGCAAGGGACGTCAGACCGGACCAGAGCACCCATTGCGCGGAGTGAAAAGCCTGCTGCTGCAAGAACTCCCGGGGCATCGTCGTTAGAAACATCCACTCCGGACCGGCCAGACGCGCGACCGAAAAATAGAGTCCACTCGCGTTGTCGTAGCCTGAAAAGCGATATTCATTCCGGGAGCTCGTGGCGCGATACAGACTCGCCAGCGCGGGCTCGCCGCTGTTTTGCATCCGCAGCTGTCCCTTGCTCGCCAGGATCTCCTTCAACTTGGTCGGATGCGCCACGATGCGACCGTCTCGACGGAAGATGACATGACGCGCGCCCGGAAGTTCGCTCTTCGTGGTCTCCTCCATCAACCGATCGAGATACTTGTCATGGCCAATGGATCCGAGGAATCGCCCGTTCCGCTCAATCGGAATGTAAATGGAAACAATCGGGACCTTGGTTGTTGGTTCCTCAATGACGCCAGTCCAAACGCATTCGTTGGAACGACTATGATTCCGAGCCGGTGCTGGTGCGCGACCAACCGCCACGTTGATGGCTGACGAATCAGTCACGGTACTATTTGCCTTCAGACGGCTCGCCGGCATCGCGATGTGAAACCACTCCAATTGTGATGCATCATAATTGGCCGGCGTGTCCCAAACCCAGTTTGGGATTCGAGGATCAAACCCAATGTTCAACCACGCCGGCCCACCGGACAGCACGAAGTACACGCTCGGAAACGAATCACTCCAACCCGGCAGCAGCTCGTCGCAGATGTTCTGCGCGCGCAGGATTCCAATCTTCACCTCGGTGGAGAGTTCAGCCTCCCGGTGCGCCCACAACGTCGAATACTTCCGGCCATCGAGGAAGTTCGTTCGACTGCGCCACGACCCGTCCGGAAACAGTTCGAAACGTTCGTTCCATTGACCCTCGATGTTGCGCGGAGTGGGGCTTTCCATGCGCTTGAGGAACTGGCCGCGCACCAGCATGAGATTCGCCTCCACTTGTTTGAAGCCTACTTCCTCTCGTCGCGCCCGTTCGGCCACGTACGTTTCGAGGTGCTTCAAGTCGCGCTCTTTCGCACCCTCATAAACAATGGTGTAAGTCACCCCGGTGGCCACCGCGATGACCACACCGGTCGCGACCGCCACGTGAAGCAGGATGCGTTGGGCAATGGTCATGGTATCGATCCCGGTTTCAGCCGCGCGTTATCAGGTGCATCACACGAGCGTTTTTCACTCCAAACCATGCCGGTAACATACCAAGCGGCGCCCACTCGTGAAGCGGATTCCGGCAATGTAATACGGAAGTATTACCTCGCTCCGTTCCGCGCAGTTACTCCCCGGAGATGGAACTATTTTCGGCCCACCCGGACCGCCAGGGGCCATTCGATCCGCCGCGCCCTCTGAGCATCGCCCCAAACCTTTCTCAGTTCATTCGTCAGAGGCTCAAGGGGATTCCGGCCGGTGGCTTTGATGAAACGATTCGTCGCGGACCATGTGCTGAAGTAGCCGGTCAGTTCCTCCAGTGTCCAATGCGCCTCCATGCAGAATCCGGTAGACACGATCTCGACGAACGGAAAGGTAATCGTCCGGTATCCCTCCTCCACCAGTTTGCGTTCCGGAGGCCAGTACGGCCCCACCACGTTCTCGTAAAAGTTGAAGATCACATTGTCGATCGCCGCATCGTCCGCGCGATTGACGCCGTATGCCCACACAGCCAGCACACCACCGGGCTTCAACACGCGTCGGACCTCGCCGTAGAACCGATCTCGATCGAACCAATGTAACGCCTGCGCCACGGTAATGAGCCCGACCGACTCGTCCGCCAAACCACTCTGCTCAGCGGGCGCGACGCGAAACTCGATCTTCGGATGCGGTTTCGCCGAGGCGATCTGCTCGGCGCTCGCATCCGCTGCAACGACGCGCGCGAAGCGTTCCGCCAAATCCATGGAAGCCTGGCCATTGCCCGCAGCGCAATCCCACACCACATCTGATTGCGGTACGAGAGTCGCCAGCCAGTCGAAGAGCGCCGCAGGATAGCGCGGGCGAAACTCGGCATAACGACTCGCGACGTTGGAGAAATGGTCGTGGAACGATTTGCTCATCTGAATCAGCGCTCCTCAGCGCGCGGTGGCTGGCTTGGCAACTTCACGACGCGCCCAAACTTTCGCGCCTGATGGACGAGCGGCCCGCGGCTGATGCAGTAGAGCGGCGTGATTGGGCAGCCGGCTTGGCGCAGCCCGGTGGCCACCCAGGTGTTGCACGTCTTGAACACACAATACTTCCCGTTGGCGCGATACCAGTCGTTCCCGAGCGCGATCGGCTTTCCAGATTTATCCAGCGCGTGCGTTTTACTGATGTGCTCGCACAATCGTTCAAAGCCGCGCTCAGTAAGATCGATCGCAATGATGGTGCTCTCGGAATCGTTGAAATTGGCTGCCACCGAATTGGTGAAGCCATCGAGTTGCAGCACAGAACGAGTCGGCCAGAAGAGCGCCTTGATCACGATCCACGCCGTCAGATCCTTGCGATACCCATCGTCATCGCCCCAGCCCGCTTCGAGATACTTGGCCTGCGGATAATCTTCCTTCGTCGGCCACAATCGCTCTGGGATGTCGGCGCGTCTGACCGCGATGCCGGTGTGAATGGCGCCCTGCGTGACGACGTAAACCGTCCGCGTGGATTCTCCAGCACGAGGTGGATAGAGCGATTTGACGGGACCAACGCAGCCGTTGGCCAGAATGAGCAAAGCGAGAAGGAACAGTGTGCATGGCACATTCATCCTGCGGTGTTGATGGCGCACCGTTCAAAAGTGCGCAAGTCAATTGACGCGGGCTTTCAGTCGACGTTCCCGCATCCCGATTGCCGGTAATACCGAAGCGCTATTTCGACCCTGGATGCCGCGCGCTACAACGAGCGCGTATGACAAAACAACAACTGATTCGTGAAACTGAACCAGCCGCTGAAGTGGGAAATCGCGGACTCTGGAAAACCTCCTCCATCCTTCTGGTCGTCGCAGCTCCCAGACACAACCGGCCGGTCCGGATCTCGTTTCCGTCCCGCCGGCGCGAATCCTGCCTTACCCGTCGCGCGATGCTGGCCGCGTTGCGCGAGGCCGAGTTCGACGACTGGCAGGCCACCGGCGGTGATTACCTCGACTCTATGCACCAACCGATCGGCTGACGAATCCGAGATCTAGTTCTCAACTCAAACCACTCAACACCCTTTCCTATGCTCGACCTTGCTCTCAAAATGCTCCTCGGCGACCGCGCCAAATACATCATGCTCATCAGCGGCCTCACCTTCGCGTCGCTGCTCATGACCGAACAAGCCGGCATCTTCTGCGGCATCATGCAGTGGTGCGGCTCCACACTCGACAACGTTAACGCACCCATTTGGGTCGTCGATCCGATGGTCGAACAAGTCAATGACACCGAAGCCATGCGCGACACGGACGTCAATCGCGTTCGCTCCGTCGAAGGCGTCGCGTGGGCCACGCCGTTCTACCAGGGCAACCTCCGTACGCGCATGCGCGACGGCTCGTTCAAGTTCGTCCAATTGATCGGCATCGATGCAACAACCTTTGCAGGAGCGCCGAAGGAGATTGTTGCAGGCCGCCTCGATGACCTGCGTCTGCCGAACACCGTCATCCTCGACGAATACGGCACGCAGAAGCTCAGTCGCGATCCAACAAAACCCATCGCTGTCGGCGACGTCTTCGAGATCAACGACAAGGAAGCGCGCGTCGTCGGCATCTGCAAAACGCGCATGTCGTTCTCGGGAAACCCGTACCTTTTCACCACCTACGACCAAGCGGTGCAATACGCGCCGAACCAGCGGAAGATGCTATCGTGCGTGCTCGCCGGAGCCGCAGCGGGCGAAGACCCCGCCGTCGTCGCCCGTCGCATCAGCGCTGCGACCGGACTCAAGGCGTATACCAAGAGTGAGTTCTTCTGGATTACAGTGTGGTGGTTTATCAAGAACACGGGCATTCCGGTCGCGTTCGGTGCGACCGTCCTGCTCGGCTTCATTGTCGGCCTCGCGATCAGCAGCCAGACATTCTACTCGTTCGTGCTGGAAAACCTGCGAAACCTCGGCGCGCTGAAGGCAATGGGCGCATCCGACAAAGTTCTCGCCCGCATGGTCATGCTCCAGACGCTCACTGTCGGCCTTATTGGCTACGGCTGCGGTGTCGGACTCGCGACTCTGTTCGGCATGATCGTGTTGGAGAAAGGCATGCCGCCGTTCTTCATGCCCTGGCAGCTACCGGTGATTACCCTCGTCGCCATCCTGTTCATCTGCTGGCTCGCCGCGTCCCTCGGCATCCGGAAAATCCGCAGCCTCGAACCCGCCGTAGTCTTCCGCGGCTAAACAGACCGCGAGTGCGACGAAGCACTGCAGCAGCACTCAAAAAACTAGCAACCACGGATAAACACGAATTCACACCGATGAAGATTACATCGACCCCGTTCAAACTTGCCGCCATGACCGGCAGTCTGTGCGGGCTCCTTTCCGGCTGTGGCAGTGCCAAGATTACCCATCAACAATCGCTCGACTCCGCTCGCGCTGTGAAGCCGACGGTTATCTACGTGTCGGACTTCGCGATGGACGCGGCGAACGTGAAAGCCGATCCCGGCATCGTGCCGGCTCCGCCGAGATTGCCGGGCGTCCTGAACGGAGCTTTGCCACCAATGCCAGGAACACCGAAAAATCCCGAAGCCGTCGCCCGCGAGTTGGTGAATTCCATGAGCGTGTCGCTGGTTGACGAACTCACCGATGCCGGGTTGAGCGCGCGTCGTCTTGCAGCCACCAATCCGCTCCCGACTACCGGCTGGCTGGTGCGTGGCGTGTTCGCCCGGGCAAACCACGGCAATCAGCTACGCCGCGCCGTCGTCGGCTTTGGCTCTGGCAAGTCCGACGTGCAAGAGATTGTGGACATCAACGACCTGTCCCTTGGCACTCCGACGCGCTTCCACGAATTGCACACGAAGGCCGACAGCGGCAAGGCGCCCGGTGCCGGACCAACCATCGTGCTCGGTCCCGCCGGGGTCGCGGCCCGCTTCATAATCGCCGGGAAGGATCTTGAGCGAAATGTCCGGCAGACGGCCTCGAAGATTGCCGACGAAGTAGCGCGACTCACGAAGACTCACCCATAACGCAATTGGATGAAGTGGCCCGGCGCTAGGCGCCTTCGAGCCCGACTCAGTCGGCTAGGTGTTGTGCTGAGAGACCGACATCGCCGCAGCGACGAAAGACTGAACCTGCGCGGTCGCTCCCCGTTTCGAGAACGCAACGCCGACGACGGCCGGAGCCGGCGCTGGTTTCAATGGAATAAAACGCAGGCGTCGCCCGGCGGAGTGCGCCAGGCTGGCGGAGGTGATGGCTATGCCTTTGCCGGATTCCACCGCCGTGATGAGGCTTGTTCCGCTGTCGCATTCCTCCGCGAATCGCAACCGTCTCGCCATCCGTCCTGCGATGCGCGCGAGCAGTTCGTGGTAGTCCGGATACTCCTTGCGCGAGTAGGCCACCAACGGTTCGGCCAAAACACATTCCAAGGTCAACGCGCTCTCTCTTGCCAGTCGATGCTTCGGCGGAACTGCGACGACGATTGGATACGCGCACAGTTTCTCGAAGACCAAACCACGCGCGGCTTGTTTGGACGGCTGCATCATGAAAGCTGCATGCAACCGACCCTCGCGCAGTCCTGCGAGCATCTCTGGCGACGAGTGATCGTGGAGGGTGACTCGGACGTTGGGTGCCTTGTTCTGAAAGGCGCGCAAGACTCGCGGCAGAATCTCGATCGTGGGAGACGGGGCATAACCAACGTGCAGTTCACATTGCTGTCCGGCAGCGGCGGCACGAACGGCCTGCACGGCCTCGTCCACTCTTTTCAGCGATGCTTGCGCCTCGGCCAGGAACACGCGCCCGACTTCGGTCAGGCGGATGGATTTTCCGTTGCGCTCGAAAAGCACCACTCCAAGTTCTTCTTCGAGGTCTCGAATCTGCCGGGTCAACGGCGGTTGGGAAACGTGCAGCTTTGCAGCCGCGCGCGTCACGTTCTGCTCTTCGGCTACAGCAACGAAATAACGGAGATGTCGCAGTTCCATAACTGTGCCCGACGATACCCGGCGGGTATTACGACTCAAGCAACATGATATTTCCGGGCACTGCGGAGCCCGGCGTAGCGTGGTCGCACATGAATACGACCATGAATGCAAAACTCAAAACGCTCACTGCCGCTTGGCTCATCGTCACCAACGTCGCGCATCCACAATCGAACGAAACCGTCGGCCGCAGTCCCTGGGGGCCGAATGATGAGATCGGCGCGCTTAACATGATGACTGATGCTTCACGCCTGAAGATTCTCTCCCGGATTAGCGCGGGCAAAACCTACGACCTGAGCGTGGAATACTTCGTCGGCATGCCGAGTTTTCATCACCTCGGCGATCCGGGTTACCAATACTGGCTGACGCACACCCCGCACGGAACGATCGTGGACAACCCGAACGGTCTTGGCGAACGCATGAACTCCAAGGTCAGCTACACAGGCGACGCCATCTCGATGTACACCCACATGGGCACGCACATCGACGCCCTGAACCACTTCGGCCTTGAAGGCAAAATCTGGAACGGTTTCACGCCGGAGAAACATCTCGGCGACAAGGGTTGGAAGAAGACCGGTGCTGAAACCATTCCGCCCATCATCGCCCGCGGCGTGATGATCGATGTGGCGGCTTACAAAGGTGTGACGACGTTGACCAACAACTACCGCGTGAACTCCGCCGACCTCAAAGGCGCGCTGCATCGCCAGAACATCACACTGGAGAAAGGGGACGTGGTGCTGATCCGCACCGGCCAGGCCCGGCACTACCATGACGCCGGAAAGTTTCTTCACGAGTATCCCGGCATCAACCTCGATGCGGTGAAGTGGCTGGTCGAAGACCAGGGCGCAATGCTTCTTGGTGCGGACAATTTGAGCCTGGAAGCCTTTCCCTCCGAACGCGCTGACAACTGGGTTCCCGTGCATACCTATCTGCTCGCGGAACGCGGTGTGATGTTTATCGAGCAGATGTTCCTCGAAGAACTGTCGCGAGATCGCGTGTACGAATTCGCCTTCGTCGCCGCCTCCCTGAAGTTGCGTGGTGCCAGCGGCTCTCCAATGCGGCCCATTGCCATCCCAGTCCGGAAATAGCGACCTCTCGCGTTAACAAAATGGAAAGGTGAAACTCCATGAACGCCATCCCGTCCACGTCACACCCCAACGAAGCTTCCGCAAAACACACGGATATCGTCGTCACCGCTCTTTCGGAAGCGCCAGTGATGCGCGCCTTCGGTCACGAGGTTAAGTTCCTGTTGAGTGGCAAACAAACCAACGGACGCGTCACGATGTTTTTGGACAACGCTCCGCCGGGTCTTGGTTCGCCCCTGCATTATCACGAACGCGAGGACGAATGGTTCTACGTGCTCGAAGGTCGCCCGGCCTTCTACCGCAACGGGCGCTGGGAAGAGGTTTCGCCCGGTAGCGCGGTTTTTGTCCCGCGCCGCACGCTGCATGCATTCAAGAACGTGGGTGCGACGACGCTACGCCTCCTGGTCACCCTGTCTCCCGCTGGCTTTGACGATTGGTTCGCAGAGTGCGCGGAGGAATTCCAGCGCTCCGCCGGTCCGGATATGAAGCACATCGCCGCGCTTGCGGCCGGGCTGGGAATGCACTTTGTTGAAGACGAAAACGGGTCGGGCTTGCCCGACAACACGTCCAATCCTTGACCCCATGTCGCGCGCGATGACGACACGCCACATCAGTTCACCATGTTAAAAGCTACTGGAATCACCGAAAGCGCCCTCTATGTCGACGACCTGGAGCGCTCGACGAAATTCTACACGGACCTGCTCGGCTGTCGGGTCATTCGACGTGACGAGCGTCTTTGCGCCCTGCGAGTTGCGGAGTGCCAAGTTCTACTTCTCTTCGTACGGGGCGCTTCGTTGCAACCAACCATTCTCGACGGCGGCTTGATTCCGAGTCATGACGGCGCGGGGCCACTGCACGTCTGCTTTGGCATCGCTCCTGGCGAATCCGCCGCGTGGGAGCAACGCCTTAAAGAACTCGGCATCGCGCTGGAGAGCCGCTTTCACTGGCCCGGCGGAGGCATCAGTTTGTACTTTCGCGACCCCGATAATCACGCCGTCGAACTCGCGACGCCGGGATTGTGGCCTGAGTAGGACGGGATGAATTGGAGAAGTAGCTCAAGCTACTTCATCTCGCGAAGCTCGTTCCGATTTTTTTCGTTTCCACCTCACTGGCCGCGCACGCGGAAGAACATCGCGTTCGATCCGAGAGCCACAGTCGCGCTGTTCGTCGTGAAGGTTCCCGCCGCGAGCCACTGGGTGGCGGGGAGCGATGGAGAATTCTCCAGTTGATACGGAGCCGTTCCGCCCGCCCAGCTCAGCACTACATTGCTGCCTGTGCGCTGGATGCTCATCTGAATCGCATCCTGCACCGTGATCACCAGTGCGTCATACGCCGGAGTGTGAATGCCATTGTCTGCCTTCAGCATCAGCGTGTACTGGCCGGCGGCGCTGAACGTCGCCGTGGTGTTCGTTTGATTCGTGTTGCCGAATGTCACCGTTCCGGGTCCTGAGTAAACCCGCCACTGAGTCATCAAGGGAGCCGCATTGGTATACAGCACACGGCCCGCAAGATTCACCAGGGCACCGCGAGCAACGTTCTGGTCAGGGCCGGCATCCGCCACTGGTGCGCCCGGTGAACGTGGACCTTCATTCGCGCCGGTGGTTTGAACGACTTCAAAGTTCGTGACGGACAACCCCGTGATGTGACTGAACGCGCCCGAGGGCCAACGTTGGTCCGGAACCACGGAGATCGAGAAGAAGCTGCTGCTGTTATCCGCGATCAATCCGCCGTATTTCTTGAGCGCCGCGGCGACGGCCTTCTCCTGCTTCGTCCAGTTCGCAGGCACGACGAAGTCCGCCTTCAGCCGCAAGCGCTGGCCCATCGCCGGGATGTTCGGATTCGTCGTGGAAGGGGACGAGGCGTGATGCGTGGCTGGGTAGATGTATTCGCGGCGTGTGTGCTTCACAATCATCCGCAAAGCGTGCTCGATCTCGCCGCGCTCACATTCATCGAAGCGCACCAATCCGCCCAGCATCGACAGCCCCGCCGCGTCCGCCGAGGTCCAGCCCGCCGGCCGCAGAGTATTGTTCGTGAGGCTGAACTTTGCGCCGTTCGCGGCCTGCCAGGGGATGGCGCTGCTAGTCAATCGCGTCTGCCACGTTTCCCAGATCGTCCCGCTGCCGGGTTGGATGATGATGGAATGCCGGTCCCCGCCCGTGGCGCGCTGCACCTGTTCCAGCGTCCGGCTGCCCGTTTCCGCAGGCCATCCCTCGATGGGCAGGTTGGCCGGGATCGGATACGGGCTTGGATCCGATTCATCCTCATACGTGACAAAGCGGATCGGGACGGGCGGCTGGCTGGTGGGCACGAGCACGAAATTCATTTCCTTGAACGCGCGCAACTTGGGGCTGTTCGTGCCCACGGCGTTCAGCTCCGAGAAAATCTGCGAGATCATCGCATCGGAATTCGCCAGCAGCGGACGCCGCGAGATGTCCTCGTTCCAGGCGTTGTCACGCGGGAAGAGTTGCAGCGTGGCCATGACGGCATCCGCCTCGGGCGTGTTGAAGAGAACGGCGTTCGTCATTACGGGGACCGGCCCAAGGATGCGCCCCGCATGATTGATCCGCTCGGCGGCAGGAATATTGGCCATCGAAAACGCGGCCACGATCAGAACGACAAACAGCGATCGCATGGCGGCACTCTAGGATGCCAAACAGTTATGCCCAACTCCGTTTCTTTGCGGACGAAGGGAACGGAGTATCACCAAATGGCTGTCCTGAATTCGCCTTGGCCAACGACATGCCGGTCTTCATTGCCACGCGGGTAACAAGTCCCATGAGCGTCTTGAAAGCGGCTTCGTCCGAACACTTGCGTAAATGACGTGCGGACCGAGCCCTGTCGCATGCCCCCCTATTGCCCATGCCACAGTCAGTCGGCCGGCGTGTAGAAAACTCGATAGAACCTGCGATCTGTTCCAGCGCCAGTGGTGTCGATGTAGGTCGTCAACGCGCCGCCGCTGGGATGGTTGGTTTTCAACACGGACCAGTTTCTTACATTGGCGGATCGCTCAATCGTGTAAGTGGCTCCGGGTTGTGAAACCCATGTGAGGCTCGTGATGCCTGTGGCGGAGTTGTGAACGGCCGACTGGATCTTCAAAGATACCTGCAGCGCCGGAAGGGCGCTTTCCTCGATCACCTGATACATGTCTTTGCCAAAGTTGACCGGCGTGTTGGAAAGATAGACGACGGTGAAGCCATTGAAGAGCGTCATCCAAATGCCCTGCGGGCCGCCTTGGCCTCCACCACCGTTCTCGTTGTAATTCCACCAGAACTGATCGCCCACGGCCATTCGGCTGCCGTAGATGCCAATCCCCGTTGCCGTTTCCGTGCCGCCGCCAATCGCGGCCTGATCATCCCGGGGCATCATGGAGTGCACGCTCGCAGCCGAGACGATCCTTCCCTGCCACAGTCGCGTAATGAACAGGCTGTATTCCTCGGCGGACAGATCCCAGTTGCCGGAGCCGGCGGTAAGCACCTGGCCGTTGGCCGTCATGTCGTAGCCAATGACGTCCGGAATGTAACCGGGGATGTTCAGGTTGTCGGGAATCGCCTGGCGACTGGCGTTGAAATAAATCGTTTCCGGCAACGGCCCAACATGGAAGACATCCACGCTGCCAAGGCCGATGGAGCCAAAGATGCGGCCTCGAACGTAGTTCCGATACGAGAGGGCAGTGATGGCGGCGTTCTTCGTCGGATTGGATTCAAACGGTCGGTAGGCCGCCGGTCCATCCACGACGTAAGGAATCAGCAGGCGCATCAAGGAATAGTTGGCGTTGCGGTAGTGGTACTTTCCCACATCGGAACTGATGGGGCCGGCCTCGACGACCAGTTTCAAATCTTCATAAGTGTCCGCGCCGGAATTGAAGCCGGTGAGGCCGGACGTATGCCGCAGCAAACTGCGAAAGGTCACTCCGGTGATCTTCGAGCGATTCCAGTTGGTGGGCAGGAACGGGACGATGGAGGAATCCAGTGAGATGCCCAGGCTCGGCACATGCTCGGCGAGATCTTCCAGCGCGGCGACAAACGCCGTGGCCGTAATCGTCTTGCTCATGCTGGCGACATCGAAGCGGCGGAGCGTCGTCATGTTCGTCGCGGGCAGTCCCGAGTTGCCGGTCACCGAACCTGTGGCACTGCTGTGGACGAGCACGCCTTGTGGATTGCGCACCGCCAGTTGGTAGCCCACAGGAGAGCCGGTGTTGATCGCGTTCCGAAACCGGGTGACGAACGTGTTCACATTGAAATCGTACGGCACGCTGGCGCTGGGCAGCGGGTAAGTATTGGAAGGCGGGGGCAGGGGCGGTCGCGGATAACGGATATCCGTGCGCAGAGAATCTCCCACCGTGAGGTTGAAATAGCAGAACCCGCCGTTGCGCGAGTTGGACGCGTCACCAAAGACGGCTCCCAGCGGACCCGTGCCGGCGCCTTCGTAAATCCAGTAAAAGTTCGGCTCGCACCAGGCCTCGGCGATGTTCACCCCTGTGGTGGAATACATCCCGGTCCGCTTCACCGTCGCGCCGGTGGCTGTCAGGCACGGATTGGCGTTCTCGTCACCGGGATTGCCCGTGACCAATATCCAGCCACCGTTTGGATATACCCAGCAGCCGTAGTAACCAATTTCCGGAACGTTGAAACTGGGCGGAACCACCGGAACCAAGCTGGCCGCGCCCGCCGCAAACGCCAGGCACAGGCCCGCAGTTGCCGTCAATGACCAGACGCAGCGCGCTGGTGTCGCTAGTGGAAAGTTTGCCAGCGGCTTGATGCACACCGGTCTATGGCGAATCTCTGTGTTCATCACCGGATAAATAAGAACGTAGCCCGCCGCTATTACGATGTCACCCCCGGCATCGCCCCGAAATGAACTTCTCCACAAACTCGAACATGAGCTGGACCTTAAGGGGGCGCGACTGAGATGAGGCCGTTCCAAGCTGACTCCCGGCCTGTTCATCTACGTAATACCGAAGCGCTATTTGGGCCTTCCTCACTCCGAGTTACAACAACCTGCGTAACGATTAATTGAATTTGAACTATGAAGAATATCGCAGTCAAAACGAACGCAGTGAACAAGGGATTCGGAGTGGGCGAGGCCCGCACGGAGGTGCTGAAGGAAGTGAACTTCGAAGCGCGCATGGGCGAGCTACTCATGCTCGTCGGACCGTCTGGGTGCGGCAAGACGACGTTACTCAGCGTCATCGCTGGAACGCTCGGCACGGACCGCGGTGAGGTGGAGGTGTTCGATTCGCCTCTGCACCAGATGGACAAGAAAGCCGTCACCCAGTTCCGCGCGGCGAACATCGGGTTCATTTTCCAGCAATACAATCTCATCCCCACTCTGAACTGCATCGAGAATGTGAGTGTGCCTCTGCGCATCCAGGGCGCGACCGCCGCCATCGCGGAGAAGAAGGCGGCGGAGATGTTGGAAACCGTGGGGTTGGGCACGCGGATGCATCATCGGCCGAACATGCTTTCCGGCGGACAGCAGCAACGTGTCGCCATCGCGCGAGCGCTCGTGCATGACCCGAAGCTGATCATCTGTGATGAACCAACAGCGGCGCTCGACAGCGAGAACGGAGCGAAGGTGATGCAGATTCTGAAGACAGTCGCCGCCAAGCCGGATCGCTGCGTGATCATCGTCACGCATGACAACCGAATCTTCAAATACGCCGACCGCATGACGCACATGGAGGACGGCCGCATCCACCGCACGGACGACAACGCAGAGCAGATCGCCCAACACAATTAAACCAATTAACGCCAACCAAACGAACGAAAGAGACCATTATGATACTGAAGAAAGCCACATTCTACGCCGCCATTGTCGGCATTGGAGCCACCGCCGTCATGGCGTCGCGCATGAGCAGCACGCCTCCGATTGAACCACCGCCGATTGAGCCGTCGCCAAAACCCTACGAAATAAGCGTCGCCGCCTCGGGCATCATCGAGGCGCTTAGCGAGAACGTCGCCATCGGCGTGCCCGAAGCGAGCCTCGTCACGAAGGTGCATGTGCAAGTTTCGGACTGCGTGCGGGAAGGCCAGCCGCTCTTCGCTCTTGATGACCGGGAGTTGAACGCGCAACTCAAGGTCAACATGGCGAATGCGAAGGTGGCCAAGGCGACCTTGCAGCGCTTGCAGGATCAACTGACGCGGCTCAAGGGCGTGAATGATCCGCGTGCGGTCAGCCAGGACGAAGTGCGGACGCGCGAGAACGACGTGGCCGTGGCGATGGCACAGCTCGAAGCGGCACAAGCACAGGTGGGACAGGACCTGGTGCGCCTGGCTCGTATGACAGTTCGCGCACCGCGCGCCGGCACGATTCTGCAAGTGAACCTGCGTCCTGGCGAATACGCCTCCGCCACGCCGAAGAACGCCGCAATGATTCTGGGTGATCTCGAACATCTCCAGGTGCGCGCTGATGTCGATGAGCAGAACGCGCCGCGCCTCCAGCCCGGCCAGACGGCGACGGCGTATCTCAAGGGGGACACCACGCAGCCCATCGCGCTGACCTTTGTCAGGGTGGAGCCGTACGTCGTGCCCAAGACGTCGCTCACCGGCGCGAGCACTGAGCGCGTCGATACGCGCGTGCTCCAGGTCATCTATTCGTTCGTGCGTCCGCAGGATCGCACCGTCTATGTCGGCCAGCAGGTTGATCTCTTCGTGAAGACCGAGGTGCCGGCCGTGGCGCTCAAGACCCAGCCCGTCCAACAAATTGCCAAGAAGGGATCGCTGTAATGAACCCGAATATTCCCATGACCAAAAACACTCTCACCCCGGCGCAGGTTCTTCCGGCCTGCGCGCTGTCCCGCCGAACGGAATCCTCCTCCCCCACAGGGGACGAGGCCCTCGGCGGAAGATTTAATCGCACCACTCCGATGCGACGTCCTTCGAGCCGCCTCTACGCCCGCTTTAACCCTGTCGCCGTCCGCGCCACGCGCCGGTTACACATGGCGACGGAGTTAAAGTGTCATCGCCGACCAATCCTGCTCGCGCTCGGAGCGACGCTCGCGATTCTTTCCGGCTGCGCCGTTGGGCCGAACTACTCGCGTCCGTTGGTGCCTTCGCCCACGGCGTGGAAGGAAACGGCCGTCTCCCCGAACGCTACTGTATTGCCCAACAACTGGTGGAATATCTTCAACGATGCGGAGCTCGATTCACTGGAGACGCAAGCCGTCGCCGCGAATCAGGATCTGCGGCGCGCGGTGGCGCGTGTCGCGGAAGCGCGAGCACTGGCCCGCGTGAGCGAGGCGGATTTGTATCCGACGGTCTCCGCGAGCGGCGGGCATTCGATCAACCGCGTCAGCGAAAACGTCGCTCATGCTCCCAAGCGAGACTTCGAATACGAAGAGCATTATCGCCAGCTCGAACTCAGCTACGAGATCGACGTGTGGGGTCGCGTGCGCCGGTCGATCGAGGCGGGCAAAGCCGAATTGGCTGCCACCGAAACTGACATGCAAGTCGTGCTGCTCACACTGACGGCAGACGTCGCCCGGCATTACTTCCACCTTCGCTCGTTGGATCGCGAGAAGGAAGTGACGCAGGCGACCATTGATCTGCGGCGCGACACAGTAAAGCTCCAGGAAACGCGCTACCAAGCCGGCCTCATTAACGAAGTGGATGTGACACGCGCCCGGACGGAACTCGCCAACGTGGAAGCCGAGTTGCATTCCCTCACGCGCAGCCGGGCGCAGCTGGAACACGCACTTGCCATCCTGTGCGGCAAGGCGCCGGCGGAACTTGCTCTGCCCGCGACGCCAAAGAACGTCGTGCCGCCGGAAATTCCCGCCGGACTGCCCTCGTCACTGCTGTCGCGTCGCCCAGACGTGGTCGTCGCCGAAGAAAAGCTGCACGCCGAGTGCGCTCGCATCGGTGTCGCTGAGGCGGCGTTCTTCCCGACATTCAAGCTGACAGGCTACGCGGGCGGCGCGACGGCGGATTTCGGCACGCTGCTGGATTGGTCGAGCCGGTTCGGTTCGCTGGGGCCGAGCATTCACCTGCCGATTTTCGAAGGTGGCCGTAAAAAGGCGAATCTCAATGCGGCGAAAGCACGCTACGAACAGTCCACTGCCGCTTACCGCGGTACTGTGCTCAATGCCTTCCGCGAAGTAGAGGATTCGCTGTCGGACCTCAGCACGCTCGGTGCGCAGAGCGAAGCGGTGAGTCGGGCGGTGACTTCCGCGCGAACCACAGTCACGCTGACCAGCGAACGTTATCAACAAGGACTCACCAGCTATCTTGATGTGGTCGACGCGCAGCGTGCGGCGCTGCAAGCCGAGCGCACGGAAGTTCAGCTCCAGGGGCAACGCGCGGTCTCGACCATTCTGCTGGCGAAGGCGCTGGGTGGTGGATGGCAAAGTCATGGTATAACGCACAGCGCAAAACTCCACGGACGGCCAACTGATGAAGCATCATGCAGAGCGCGGGCATCGAGGTGCATCTCTTTGTGCGACGCTCCAAAAGTTACAAGGCAAGCCCGCCCGAGTTCATTACTACAGCCCGGCGACTTTTGATCACGGGACCGGCGACGCCTCATCACCACCGAATGGCGCCTGAATACTCCGATGCCCGAGCGATTGCATGAACTATTCCGGATTCAGTCACCGCCTCAACGACGTTCCGAGGCGGCGTGACACCGCCGCCAAACCGAAACGTGGGCCCGCTAGTTGGATTTGGGCTTCAGACCAGCAACTTCGAGATGCATGGGGCTTGAAAAATCCCCGAAAAATGCGGTTCCGCGCCCCTGAGGGCTGTGTTAACGTCCGCAGGTTTCAAACTTTTCCATTCCATGCCACTCGCACCCCTCAGAATCATTCTTCGTGCGCCTGGAAAGGCGACATCTGTTCCGTGGCGCGGTAACCACCGCGGGCCTTCTATGCCACCCGGGCGAAATCACGGTTTCGCCTCACCCGTTCGCGGCGCGCCTGGAGAGCGCGCGAACGAGTTGCGGCGGTTTCAAGCTCAACAAGAAAGAGGCAGGCTCGACGGCCAGCCCTGCGGGGCGGGACGGAAGAAAATCGCCCTGACTTGCCTCGGCCTTGCGCTGTCGGCTTGGACCGCCCTCAGCCAGGTCGCGCTCCACCGGCTTTCGCCTGTTTCCGGCCCACCAGGAACAACCGTCACATTGATCGGCGAGAACTTCGGACCAATTTCGCAAGTTCAGCTGGACGGCCAACCGGCGACGGTCACGCGGATGACGTCGACCGAAGTACAGTTCACAGTCCCGTCTGCCGGGCGGTCCGGCATGATTATAATCGACACCGCCGGGACTTCGCTGGTCAACCCGGTGCCGTTTACCGTGACCCGTCCGATTCAGGGACGATTCAACCCGCCCGCTGGCCTGGCCCGGGCCGGCTACCGGGCCATCGCGGATGGCGACGTGATCCCGGTCGATCCGACGACCGGCGAATTCACGGGCGCCGTGGCGACCGACCAAGCGGCTGTGGTTTGGCTCTATCGCAGCGCCGCGGATCCGGCGTTCCTGGCCTTGGTGCCGCCGAACGCCAGCCAACCGGTCATCGACGCGGCAAGCACGGCCGAAGCACTCGTGTTGATCAATCCAATGATCCAAGGGCGATCGATCGACCGCTACAACGCCTTCGTGACCGAACTGCGCTCGTCCACCGAATTGGGTGAGCTGACCTCTTCGATCGCGACCGTCGCCGGAGCCGGCCGCGATCCGTTGGACGACGCGCGGGTCGAAGGCGCCCTGATTCGCGCCGCGCAACGATTGCTCACGTCATCGTTCACCCTGGCCTCCGCCAATCAAACCTTTGAGCCGGGCTCACCGCGTGGGACGCGGCTGCGCTACCTGAACCCGCCGGCCGGCGCCTTCGGCATTCCCAACCTGCGGCGCTTGCAAACTTCCATCGCGCCGCCGGACAACGATCATCCGGGGACGTTCCGATTGAAATTCGAGAGCGCCGGTCGGTTTCAACCGTTCGAGAACCCTGTCGATTGGTTCATCAAATTCTACGAATTGCAGCCCCAGCAATTCGCCGCCGGTTTCGCCAGCATCAACGCACTGGCGTCGACCGATGCCCCGTTGAAGGCGTTCGCCGAACCACTCGGCAGCGCGACCGTCGGCGCCACGCTTTTCTCCAAGAACCTCGACGTGCTGGACGTGGTGGCGGGTTTCATCACGGACAAATTCTTCGCGCAAACCGTCGATCAGATCCCGGGCTTCATCGCGCCGAACGAGTTTCCGGTGCCGTCGCTGCGCCCAGGCGTTTATGTCAGCGAGGCGTACAGCGGCAATCTCTACTTTGGCACCGAAGTGTTCCGAAACTCGCCGCCGAGCCAATCCGCGCTGATTACCCAGTTGGAGGGGCGCACGACTTGGGCCGTTTCGTTGGGCGGCAACGTGATGGTCGCGGCCGTGGACCTCATCGGCGTAATCGGAGGGTTTGGCGAGTTGTTCAAGAAGTCGCGCGCGCGCGTCTCCGGCGTGCGCAACGACACGGAGTTCTCGACGCTGGCGCAGATCATCGACGGCATCGCGCAGGACACCGTCAAAGGCGTGCTGGTTCACGGCAATCGCCCAATCACGCGCGAGACAGTTTACGACTTGATCAAGAGCGCGGGCAGTTCCCTAGTCAAAAATCTGAGTGCCAAAGCGCTCGAAGACCCGAGCTGGCTGGGCGAGGAATACGGCGAGTCGTGGCTCAAAATGTATGCGCGCATGTTCGATTGGGCCGGAAAGATCAGTTCCGCTCTGCAAGCGGTCGAACGCTCCACCGGATTACTCGGCAATTCCGTGCTGGCGGTCGAACGCTCGGTGGTCGTGGTCGGCAATCCCTTCGCGCCCAGCCTCCAAACGTTCTTTCCACAGCGAGGGCGCGGTGGCGACACCCTGACGATTCATGGCACCAATTTCGGGGCCAACACCAACGAGCTGCGCGTCAGCTTCCGGCAGTTCGCCAACACTGAAGATCCAACGTCCTGGACCGCGCGGGTCGATCTCCCGGTCGTCACGGCCAACCCAACGAGCATCGTGGTCCGTTTGCCCCAGATTCAGTTTGTGGATGAATTCCCGAACCGGCGGGCGTTTGTCGTAGTGGAGGTCGCCGGCACGAATCTGGTCGGCAGTTCGGCGGCCCTCAGCCCGCCGTTCCGGGAATTTCGCTTTCTCGAGCCGCCGACGATCACGTCGGTGACGCCCAACCCGGTTCGCGCCGGTGGTTATCTCGAGCTCGGCGGACTGGGGTTCGACCACGAATTGGCGCGGGAGTTTCAGATCCTCATCGACGGCCAGGCCCAAACCTTGGGTCGCGCCGCCGATGCCGGAGGAACCCGGATGAGCCTGCTGGTCCCCGCCAACCTTTCGGCCGGTTCACATCAGATCGCCATTCGCTACCGGGAATCGACCAATGCCAGTTTTCCGTTCACGGTGGAACGGCCCGTTTCCATCAGCACGGTGGACGAACGCGGCTGGGAGGTGCTGGTGACCAGGGCTGACCTAAGCACCGCGCCCGACGGCGAGATCAGCGTGCTCGAAGCCTTTCTCATCGTTCGCGGACAATTGGGCCGTCCCATCGAACAGCATCTCGATTGCGAGAATCTGCCGGCCTCCGATCCGGAGCATTGCCCCCCGCAACGTCGCGAGACGGACTTTGTTCGCGGCGACGAACCCAACGTCATTCTCGGCCCGGTCAACAGCATCACCTTTCCGGGCGGCCTGGTCTTCACCGGAACTCTGCCGGCATTGTCGAACGGGGACCGCTACTTCTTCGGCAGCACCAGCGGAACGAATGTCCAGCCGTTCATTGTGGACGGCAGTTCCAGCGGTGCAAATGCCAACGGCCTCGTGCTGGATGGCTTGCGCGGCGTCTACGTCAGCGGCCGGTCCGGCGGCTTGGTGCTGCGCAACTTCAGCGGACACGGCGTGCATCTCCGGAACGGCGCGCGCGAGAACCACCTGGAAGAGGTCACGGTCGAGAACTGCGGCGGCAATGGATTCCTCGTCGACGGCAACGCGAGCGCCAACGAACTGCGCAATGTCTCGGTCAACGGCGCTGGTGGCCATGGCGTGCATTTCACGGGCGGCGGCGTGCGCCACAATGTGTTCGCTTCCCTCAAGGGCCGGGTCTTGCCCCCGACGCGGAACTACGATGTCATCCGAAACTGCGGCGGAAACGGGATCCGCATCGATAGCGGGGCAAACTTCAACGAGATCATGCCGGGGACGATCCGGAATTGCCGCGCAGCAGGCATCGCCGTGGTCGGAGCCAGCTACAACTTCTTCGGCCGCGTCACGGACGAACTCGGAAGGCACTACGACCTCGTCAGTAACGAGGGTCCCGGCCTGCACGTGGGCCCGGGTTCGGTGGGCAACGTGTTTCGTTACCTCAACCCCATCGGGAACCAGGGCGATGGCGTCTTGCTGGAAGGGCCCGGCTGCTCGAACAACATCGTGGACCGGACCTATGCCGGCGTGAACCTCTACGAAGGCGGCACTTCTCCCGTGATCCCGAACGAAGGCTCCGGGATCCGCCTAACCTCCGGCGCGCAGTTCAATCTCGTGGGCTCTGTGATCTCGAGTTTGGGCGAGCGCGGCGCAATCTGCGGCAACCGCGACGACGGCGTGCGGCTCGAAGGGGCCGGAACCGCCTTCAACACGGTCAACGCCCAGAATATCGGCGTGCTGGATCCGAACGCGGCAGTGTCTCAGCTCCGGTTTTTTGGCAATGATCGCAGCGGCATCGCCCTGCGCAACGGTGCGCGGGACAACATCGTCGGCGACGCCAACAGCGAGCTGGCCAATGCCATCTTCGACTGTCCCGATGCGGGGATCGAGATGACCGGGGCCGGCACGGATCGGAACAGGATCTTCGGGAATCAAATTGGCGCGTTTCACGCCCAGTGGGTGTTGCCGACCCGGGATCCCGCCAGTTGTCACAACGGGATCTGGATTCACGACGGTCCCCGCGACAACACCATCGGGCTGCCGAGCGCCGCCGTCATTGTGCCCCGTTTTCCCGGCGACCCACTCGGCGCGCCGCATCACACCTGGAACTCGATCAACGGCTGCACGAATGCCGGTGTGCTCATCGAAAACGCCGGAGGCACCGTCGGCACGGACGGCGAGTTGGCGGGCGCGAACGTGGTTCAAGCGAATTACCTCGGCGTGCTCGACAACGGCCAGCTCGCCCCTTCGGGGCCGGGCGCCGGAATCATCCTCGGGCCGGGCGCGCAGGGCAATGTCATCGGAGGCCCCCTCCCCATCCTCGGGAATCGCATTCGCGGATGGTACCGCGCCGGTTTGTGGATTGATCGGAATCACTTGCCGCATCCCCGCCAACGTAATCGCATAGAAAACAATTTCATCGAAGGCGCGGGCCTGGGCATTTCGTTTCGCTACATGGATTACCTCACCAACACACCCTCCGGCGGCGTGGGCGTGCTGGTCACGGATTCCAGCGGCCATGAAATCGGCGAATCGCAACTCACCCGCAATACGCTTTATGTCAACCGACTGGGTCTCTACCTGGCCAACAGCTCGAACAATCGAGTGCGGGGATTTTACGTCACGAACAGCTTCAACGCCGGTGCCGTAATTCGAGGCGGAACCGGCAATGCGATCGGCGGCTCCTCGCCGGGGGAAGGCAACCGCATTCATGCGTTCGGCTTCCCCAACGAAGCGGCTTGGGCCGGACTGGCGCTTTCCCACACCACGGAAAACCAGGTTCGAGCCAATGAAATCGGGTGGACGGCTCCCGGCCGCGGCGCCTCAGGCTTGCTCTTGCTCAACGCGTCCAACAACGAGCTCGGCGGTTCCTCACCCATTCACGGGAACACCATCGTCAGCAACTTCGCCCACGGAATCGTGCTCTCCGGACCCGGCACCGTGAACAATCGCCTGTTCAACAACTTCGTCGGACGCACTCGCGATGGCGCAGAGATCCCCAATCGTGGGGACGGCATCCGCTGCGAAACCGGCGCCCAGAACAATTTCGTCGGCGGCCTTGCCTCCGCCATTCTCCCCGGCTTCGGTTCGGTCGAAGTCCCGGCGGGCAATGTCATCGCTGGCAATCTCGGCGCCGGCGTGCGTGTCGTCGGCGCTACCACGGTAGGCAATCGCATCCTCTACAATCAAATCACCGCCAATGGCGGTCGCGGCATTGCCCACGAAAACGGCGGCAACCATCTCATGCCACCCCCCGTCCTCCTCGCCTACAACGGCAGCGTGGCTTCGGGCACCGTGTCGAACCTCGCCGTGACGCCTCCGGGCAGTGTGGTGCAAATATTCTGCGATCCGTCCTCGGCCGACCCCGAGGGCGATGCGTTCCTCGGCCAAGCCGTCGTCCAGGCGAACGGACTGTGGCGCGCCACCTTGACCGGCAAACGACGACACCCGGTCCTGACGATGACTGCCACGCACGCCGGACATGGGTCGACGTCCGAATTCGGGACGGGCACGCCGGAAGCAATCGGCCTGCGCGTGGCGCGGACGGACGGCGAAACTGCCGCCAGCACTGTCGCGGGCGCCCTGCGCGCTGCCGTCCTCCGCCTCACGCTCACCGCGATCAACTCCGACGTTCGGGTCAAATCGATCGCACTCGACGCCAACGGCACCTTGCCCGATGCCACAGCGGTAACGGCCGCTCAATTGTACCACGATGCCGACGAGGACGGTTTGGTCACGGACGCCGACTTCCCGCTGGGTGCCCCGGTCCACTTCAGTGCGGACGACGGCCGGATCGCATTCAGCGAGCTCAACGTGCTTCTGGAGGCGAACAAGCCCCGTCGTTGGATTGTCGCCTATGGACTCGCGTCGACCGCGCCAGTGGAAGCCACGTTCCAGTTGATTTTGACCAACGCCGCAGCTGTCTCCGCGGAGTTCTCCTCACCGCTCGACCTCGAGGCGGAAGCCACGGGCAGTTTCCCCATTCGGTCGGCCAATTACACGGTGACGGCAGGGCCGACTCGACAGACTTTTGGGAGCTGGCAGACGGGCGTTTTCACTCCAACCCAATTGGCAAATCCCAATGTCAGTGGCGCCACGGCGGATGCCGATGGCGATCGAGTCCTGACCATCGTCGAATACGCCTTCAATCTGAATCCGTTGGTGGCCGATCGTGAGACATCACCCTCGAACGATCGCGGCTTGCCCCAAGCCAGTCTGGTCCGCGGGTTCGCCCCGGAGACCCAATCGTTCGAAGACTACCTTGAAATCGCTTTCGTCCGTCGGGCCGCCCCGGTGGACCTCACCTATCTGCTGGAAGACTCGGCCGATCTCCAAAGCTGGGCTCCCGCCGAAACGTCTTTTCTCGCCCTCACGAGCAGCGTCGACATCAGCGGTTCATTGCAACGTGTCCGATATCGCGCCACCGAGCCCATAGCCAGCGGACTCCGACGGTTCGTGCGAGTCCAGATCCAACAGGTTCCGTGAAATGCGGAGGACCCGGCACGACGCGCTCACGCGCTTCCACGACCGTCGAACGGGAAGCAGGGTGGCTGTTCGCTGCAGCACGAAGGCAGCGTCATTTTCCAAGGGTCACCGGAGTTCTCCATGCCTCTTTGCGCAGCCATCCCACGAGCTCAAGCGGAAACAAGACATGATTCCACCATCGCAGCGGAGGCTCATCCTTGATACAGCTCCCCGGACCAAACCCGGAGCTCTCAATCAGAGAAACAGGTCTGCTCTTAGCACAGCCATCGACAAAGGTCGCCGATATCGCGCTGGGGACTTCGACATAGTTCGTCACTATGAACGCTGGAATTCCCACTCGCGCTAGAAGTGATTCAGTTCGCGATACTCACGAGCTGGACGACATCGCGCCATCCCGCCACGTCATCCACGCGCTCGCGCTGGCAAACTTGGTGAACAAACTCCGACGCGTGAATTACAAGTCTCATGACTGCCTCGTGCTGCACCCCCGCACGACGCGGCCTTTTGACATAGGTAACTTGCATGGAGTGAAGCACAGGTGAGTGATCAAACGCACTCGTCGATCGGATGTGCAGTTAAAAATCTTTGAAGGCCCCGGATGAGGGCGCAGCAGCACAGCTTCGCACTGCCGTCGGAGAAGTAGCAGGAGGGGGCGTGCTCTCGGAATCTCGCCGGGCCTCGGAGGCGGCCCCTACGCGAGAGGGCTTTTCGTTGGTCGTAGTCTCGGACTTGTTCGCGCGGGAGGCTTGGTCGACCTTTCCCCCGACCAGGCGCAGTAGTTCGTTCACGGCCTCTTTGAGCGAAGCGGCCTGCGCGTTCAGTTCCTGGGCAGCGCTCGCGCTCTCCTCTGCGCTGGCGGCGTTGCTTTGCGTAATCTTGTCCATCTGGGTCACGGCGATATTGACCTGCTGGATGCCCTGGCTTTGTTCACGGCTGGCACTGGCCACTTCAGCAGCAAGGGTGTCCACCTGACGGGTCTTGTCCACGATCTCGTTCAAGCTCGCGGCCACTTTTTCATTGATGACCACTCCCTGCGCGGTCTTCGTGATGGAGCTTTCAATTTTTGCTGCCGTCTCCTTCGCGGCCAATGCGCTGCGTTGGGCGAGATTCCGCACCTCGTCGGCAACGACGGCGAAGCCCATGCCCGCTTCACCCGCGCGGGCCGCCTCCACGGCGGCATTGAGCGCGAGGATGTTCGTCTGAAATGCGATCTCGTCGATGGTCCGGATGATCTTGGCGATGTCGTCGCTGGAGCGTTTTATCTCCTGCATCGCCTCACTCATGGCGACCATGTCCTTTGATCCGGTGTCGGCGGCGATCCGCGCCTGCGCGGCGAGTTCGTTGGCGTGCCGGGCGTTATCGGCGTTGCGCTTGGTCATGCTGGCCATTTCCTCCAGCGAGGCGCTGGTCTCTTCGAGCGACGCGGCTTGCTCGCTGGCGCCTTCAGCGAGCGTCTGGCTCGCGGTGGTGATATGACTGGAGGCCAGGGTCACTTCGGCGGCACCCTCCTCCAACTGCCCGACTACACGGCGGATCTGGCGGGAAACGGAGAAGCTCAAGTAAAGGCCGAGGAACAGGGCAGCCCCGACGCCGACTCCAACCATGACGAGGGTGAGCAGTTGCACGCGGGCCTTGTCACGGTTGAGGCGTTCCTGATCTCCCGAGGTGTTCTCGGACTCGAATGCGTTGACCATAGCCACGATGTCGTCAATGGCCTTGGTCGGGGGCCGATCCAGGCCGCGAACGAGCTGGTCCACGACCAGGGCACTGTCGCTGTTGGTGCCCTCGTAGCTCTTGAGGGCCGTGCGGTAATGCACACCCAGTTCGGCCAGCGCCTGTGAGGCGGCTTCCACGTTGGTCGCCGACATCCCTTCCTTTGTCATGAGGTCTTTGAGTGCGGACAGGCTGTCTGCGGTGTCAGCTTCCTCCTTCGAGAAGCCCTTGAGGTGTTTTTCGAATGCCGCGCCGTCCCGTCCACGCAATAGGATGTTCTTCCACTCCTGAACCTGTGTCTTAAAGCTGACCTGCGCGGAGCGGGCGTGGTCCACGGCCTTGGCGAGAAAGGCGCGGCGCTGTTTGATCTTTTCCGTTGTGGTTTCCATCGCGTTGGCGACCCGCTGGAGGCCGGACCAGCCTACGAATCCGACAGCAGCGGTGATGAGAGCGATACTGACGAAGGACCAGATAAGCTTGGTACTGAGTTTGACGGGCTGGATTTTCATAAACATTGGGTCGTGTGCTGGAGAATTGGATCCGTTCGATTCAAGGCATGTGGAGGCATCCGCTGTTGAGCGGGGCCATGACTGGGAGGTCGTAGCTTCGTTCAAAATCCATCGTTCGTTGCGTTCATTTCATGCCGGCGTGTCCCGTGGACCGCTGGAAAATAAAAAAGCACAGCCGAATCATTCTGCCCTCCGATAGGGTGAATGTTTCGACTGTGCCTTCAACCGTGACAAGCCCGAGTCCTGCCTGAGAAAGCGCTCGCGACCGTGGTGCGAGCCTGCCCGTGATTCATCGGACGCTTGAAGGAACACTTGAGGAAATTTTCTCACTCCGTACAGAATTCCTTGAGATTGGCTGGCGATGGTTGAAGGCCGAACACGCTCCCCTGAATCGCCACCTCACACTTCTGCTTGGACTCCGACTCGGGAATGCGGCAGGACGAATCCGGACGGATTGCAGGACATGCTCATGGGGCGGGGAGAGCACGAATTTCTAACCCGCCATCAGTTCTTCCAGGCGTCGGCGCAGGTCGGCGAGTTTGGAGGACTTGAAGTCCTGCTTCGTTTGTCCCAGCACCTCGACCGTGTGCCGGATGGCCCCAATGAGATCCAGTTTCCGCAGATCCGGCTTGTGCTCGTTGCTTCGATTCCAGATGGCGACGGACTGCTCGAGTGCGGCGAGCTCGTGAAGGACATGTTGCAGTCCATTGCGAAGATAGTCGCCGGCGGAAGGCTTGACCGCGGACGGCTTGGGGTTGCGGAGCGCGGAGGAGAGACCCTTTAGTTTCGCGTCCCAATCGCGCAGACGGGCGCGGCTTTCGTCGACGCAGCGGAGGCAGCGGTAGTCGGCAATCGACGCATGCAACAATGTGACGAGTTCGGCGATCTGAGGCGGCTTGGTGAGATAAGCAGTGACGGGCAGCCCCACCGCGTGAATGGCCGTTTCGATGGAGGGCTGTCCTGTGAGAAGGATGACCGGCAAACCAGCCGCCGTGTTCGAGATCGTCTTGATAAAACCGAGGCTGGCGTTGCCCGGCATCTGGACGTCGGAAATGAGCGCATCAAACGTATCCGTTTGCAGACGCGTGAGCGCTGCATCCGCACTGGACGCTCCAATGCATTCAAATCCGTGGCGGCTAAGCAACTGGATTAGGCCGTTGCGAAACTCCTCGCTGTCATCTGCGATCAAGAGTTTTGCCGAGGGAGTGGTTTCTGGTGTGGTCATGAGTTGGGGCAGTTACGGTGAAAGTGATTGGCGTTGATCCCGTCGAATCGGAGGTGTGTTGGCTTGCCCGTTGAACACGCGGTCCAGCATCTCGCCCAGGGCCGCAGGGCTGATCGGCTTCATCAGCAGGTCTCGAATCCCGAGGCGTCGGATGCTTTCGCAGGTTTGGGTGTCGCACCAGCCGGTCATCAGGAGCACCGGCAGCGCCGGTCCCAGTTTCTGCAATTCCTTGGCGAGATCCAGACCGGTCATCCCGGGCATTTCCATGTCAGTTATGACGAGATCGAAGAGATCCGGATGAGCGCGGAAAGTGTTGATGGCTTCCTTGGGGCTCGTTCGCACAGTAACTGTGTAGTTCATGCGCTGAAGAAGTCCCTCCAAGGCTGAACACAGGGCGGGTTCGTCATCGACCAATAGAACGTGTTGCTCCCGCCCGCTCGCCCAGACCGTGGGCGGAAGGTCCGCGTTCATCGCGTCATTGACGTCCACCGGCAGATAAACGTGGAACGCGGAACCGTGACCAGGCCGGCTGACGACCTGAATCGCACCTTCGTGGTCACGGACGATACCGTGAACCACCGCCAGACCGAGACCGGTCCCCTCACCCAGGCCTTTGGTGGTGAAGAACGGTTCAAAGATGCGCTTAATCGTATCGGTGTCCATGCCATGCCCCGTGTCGCTGACGGACAGCTGCACGTGCCGGCCTGGTTGCAACTCGGGTAACGTGCTGGCGAATGCCTCGTCGACCACGAACGGCTCAAGACGCACTTCCAGCTTCCCGAATCGGCCACGCATCGCATGGGCGGCGTTGGTGCAAAGGTTGACCAGCACCTGATGGATTTGAGTCGGGTCGGCCAGGACGAGGCATGCTTCCGTGCTGATGGTCGCCTTCATCTCCAGAGTTTTCGGCAAGGTGGAGCGGAGCAGTTCAAACACCTCCTCGATGATCGGCTGCAGCCGGACAGGGATGCGCTGCTTTTTTTGTTGCCGGCTGAATGCCAGAATTTGCTGAACCAGATCCTTGGCCCGGTTGCAGGCTTTCAACACCTGTTGCAAGTGCCTATGAACATCGGTCTGGCCTTCGGTATCCATGCGGGCCAACTCCGTGTAGGCCATGATGGCACCCAGGATGTTGTTGAAATCGTGAGCAATTCCGCCTGCCAAAGTACCGAGAGACTCGAGTTTCTGCGTCTGGCGCAATTGCTCCTCCAGCGTGCTGTTGGCCCGCTGCGCCTTCTTCAGTTCTTCCTCTGACTCCTTACGTTTCGTGACATCACGCGCGATGAGCACGCCGTGCATCTCACCGTCAGCGCTGAAGAAATCGCGCCCGGAAGTTTCGAGCCAACGCCACGAGCCGTCCTGATGGCGGAAACGGGGAGTAGCCGAGCCTGCGAGCAATGCGGACTGTTCCTGGACCATTGCCAAATCCTCCGGATGGATGTGCTCAAAGACACGCGTTCCAATCAGTTCCCCAGGCGCGTAGCCCAGGACAGTGCGGACATGTGGGCTGACGTAAAGGATCACGCCTTCGCGGGAGACTTCGGCAACGAGGTCCTGCGAATTTTCCACCAGCAGTCGGAATCGTTCGAGGTTTTGCCGGACCGCGATCAGCGAGGGCAGGTCCACGGCGTCCGCCTGGAGCATGGTGGAAACGGAGGGGATGAGAGGGTTCATATGGCGGCCGGCAGGGTGAAGGAAAAAGTCGCCCCGCTACCCACTTCCGCCTCGGCCCAGATGCGCCCACCGTGCCGTTGCACAATGTCACGGACGTTCACCAAGCCCGATCCCGTGCCCCCTGCTTCGCCGCTTGAATGTATTTGATTTAAGGGCTGGAAGAGCCGGTCAGCATGATGCAGGTCGAAGCCGATACCGTTGTCCCGAATGGAAAGGATCGTCTCGCCATCCTGAAGATGTGCGCCGATTTCAATGCGTTGATGATCTCGCTTGGCGGACCGCTTGAGCGCATTGGCCAGCAGGGTAACAAACACCAAGCGCAGAAGCACGCGGTCGGCCTGCACGTGCGGCAACGTGTCGATGCTCAGGTCCAGCCGGTCCCGACAACCATCCCCGCAAACCTCGTCCAAGGCTTCGAGAATGAGGGGACGAGGGTCGACTCGCGCGGTCTTGATAGGGTCGAGGTGCGAATGGGCAGTCGCATGCAAACGCTCGATTCGATCGTCCATGGTCCTGGCCAGCGCGTGGATCTTCGCCAGTTGAGTGTCTCCATTCGGAAAGTAATGACGAATCCCCTGGGCCTGCAGGAAGTTTACGGAGTTGCCAATGGCCCGGAGTGGCACACGGAGATCCTGGACAGCTGCGGTGGCGGCAGACCTCAATTCCCTCAATTGGCCTTCGAGTTCCTCGATGCGCTGCGCGGGTGTGGATTTCAGCGTGCCGGCGCGAGCGGCTGCGGACCCATTCAGAGAAGCCGCCTGATCCTCGAGCAGCGCGGGAAGATCTGCCAGGTGCTCTTTCGACAGAAAGGCCCACGCCCCGGCATCTGTCGCGGCACGGCGCAGTCCCGGTTGGTCGACACTCGTCACCACCATGACGCGTGCCGGTGGATACGCTGTGCGGAGGAGACGGGTAGCTTCAATGCCGCACAGGCCGGGCATTCGCACATCCATGGTCACGACGTCAGGCTTGAACTCGGACGCGAGGCGCAGGGCCTCCTCGCCCGAGCTGCATTCACAGACGGCGTCATCCGAACTAACAGCGATCTGACGGATTAACTTCCGCACACCCGGATGGTCATCAACGATCATCATTCTCATAGCATTGGTCACAGCAGGTTCTGCCGGTCGGGTGACACCATGCTTGAAGCCGAGGCGAAGTGTAATTGTTGGCCCCTCATAATCTGGTGTAGGTGAGTCCCACTATTTTAGTACGTGTGATTGCGTACGGAGGGACGCTACAGAACGGCGGATTTGCGGCGTAAGAGACAGCGGCTGCGCCGGGCAAGCGCAATCCAAACGACTCAGATCGACGCGCGATTCTCGAGGGCGAACTGGAGCAGGCTGTGGCTGCCGCGCAGTTCGAGCTTGCCACAAATGTTCGCGCGATGAGCTTCGACCGTGCGCGGACTGATGAACAACTCGGCGGCGATTTCGCGGCTGGTCTTCTTGTCCGCGATGAGCTTGAGAATGCGTCGCTCGGCCTTGGTGAGATCGTCGAGTCCCGGCTTCTTCGCCGCAAGCTCTTCGGCCCGGCCGCGGCGTCGGACAAGATAGCCGGAGATGGAGGGACTCAAGTAGTGCTCGCCGCCAGCGACGGTGACAAGGCTGTTAAGGATGTCTTCCACCGCGTTCTCCTTGAGCACGAATCCTTTCACGCCAAGGTCCAGCGCGCAATTCATCGTCTCCTCTTCTTTATGCATCGTGAGAATGATGAGGTGGGTGGTCTGCCGTTTGTTCTGCAGCTTCCGGGCGATCTCCAAGCCGGAGAGCGTGGGCAGATTGACATCAAGAACCGCAATGTCAGGCTTCCTCTCCTGAATCAATTGCAGCGCGGTGGCGCCGTCACCAGCCTCGGCCACCAGTTCAAACCGGCCATCCGTCTCGATCATCTGCCTCAGGCCCTGACGGAAAAGTGGATGGTCATCCACGATCAATACCTTGATGCGAGAAGCCATAGTGACTGTGAGCATGGCGGGGAGCCTGCGCGGATGCCAGCGGGAATTGACGGGTTCGGAATTGAACACCGGCCTGCGCTTACTCCGGTTCCGCAACGGGAATTGCCGCCTCGATCCGCGTGCCCTGACCTAGGTGGGTGACAATTTGTAAAGTGCCGCCGAGCATCCAGATGCGCTCCTGGATGCTTCTCAACCCCAACCCTCCGCGTGGCCCGGCTGCGCTGATCTTGCCGGGTTCAAACCCACATCCGTCGTCCTTGATCGAAAGCCGGAGCTCTCGAACATCCCGCTCCAGTTCGATGCGCACATGTCGCGCGCGGGAATGTTTCAGAACGTTATTGAGGCTTTCCTGAAGCACCCGGTACATGTTTGTCGCCGCGTCTCCGCGCAGCACGTCATCCACCAGTTCCAGCCTGCGTTCAAAGACGACGCCCGGAGTAGATTCCGCAATGTTGTCCAGCATCGTTTGCAGGGCACGGGTCAGTCCCAGTTGGTCGAGCTGGTAAGGCCGCAGGTCGTGGGAGATCTGGCGCACCTCGGCAAGGCACTCGGAAGCGACCTCATTGATGCCTTCAAGTTGCTGACGCAAATCGGGGAAACCGCCGCCAAGTCTCAGGGCCACGTCCGTCCGGTTCTTCACCAGCAGAAGATTCTGACCTAGACTGTCGTGAAGCTCGCCGGCAATACGCTGGCGTTCGGCTTCCTGCGAGGCGATGAGCTGCCGGGTATAGCCTTCGCGCGCACGCTGTTCACTAGCCACAGCTTCAGCGCGTTCTACTTCGGCTTGGCGTCGCGCAGTAATGTCGGTGCTGAAGCCCTCCAGCGCCTCCAGCGTTCCGTCCGCGGAAAAGATTCCACGACCATGCTCCCAGACCCACTTCTCAACCCCGTCTGCCGTCCGGATGCGATAGGTGAACTCAAAAGGCCTCCGTTCCCGGATGCCGGCCTGGACTTCATCCCAGAGCCTGCGGTGGTCGTCGGGATGAATCATCTGGCCATAGCTGACTTTGCGGTTGTCCATCAAGTCTTCCGGCGCATATCCGGTCAGTTCACGGCAGCCTTCGCTGACAAATTCCATCGTCCAGTCACGATCATTACGGCATCGGTAGACCATGCCTGGGAGGTTGCTCAACAGCGTGGCCAGCTGGCGCTGGTTCTCACGCAACCGCTCCGAAGCTTCGCGGACCTTCTGTTCCGCGAGTTTGCGGTCCGTGATGTCACGAATCAGGTTCAGGATGGCGGGCTTGCCCTCGTAGGAAAACGGTGCCACATGCGACTCGACCATGATGATGGCGCCATCCAGCCGGACCAGTCGCGCCTCGATCGAGGGGACATCAGTGCCTCCGCGGAAAGCGGCGTTCCGGCGGTTCCGGATGTAATCGTGGGAATCGATGGGTACGAAATCGTAGATGGATCGGCCGATCACGTCGGCCGGGCTGGCAGCTCCGACGAGCTGCAGCCCCGCCCGGTTCACATAGACGCAGCGTTCGTCCACGGCCACTGCGACGCAGTCGGGCGAGGACTCCACCAGTACCCGATATCGCTCCTCGCTCGCGCGCAACGCCTCCTGCGCCCGCACACGGTCGGTGATATCATGGCCCTCTGGAATCAACATGACGACCCGGCCCGCTTCGTCAAAGATCGGCTTGAGGGAGAATTCGACCGTCACCAGGCGACCGTCGGGCGTAGGGTGCTGCGCTTCCATGCGGAAGGTCTCGCCCTTCGCCGCCTGCCCGATTCCAACGCGGAGCCGCTGCTGCAACTCGGTGGAATGGCTCCACCAAGGAGCATCCCAAAACGGTTTTTCCACCACCTGGTCGCGGCCGACTCCGACGATGTCGAGCGCGGTCTGGTTTACTTCCACAAGGATTCCCTCTGGCGTCAGCAGCCCGATCAATTCGTAGGTGGAATGAAAGATGGCGCGAAACCGTTGCTCGCTTTCGCGCAACGCGTGCTCCGCCTGCTTGCGCGCGGTGATGTCCTGCACCAGACCAATGAAATAATCCGGCGAACCGTCCGGGCGGCGGACGCAACGCAAGGATACGGTGGCGTGAATAATCCGCCCGTCTTTGCGGACGAATCGCTTGTCCATCAAGTAACCATCGGTCTCTCCTCCCAGAAGCCGTGCGAACTCCGCCAGATCTCCCTCCAGATCCTCCGGATGGGTCAATTCCGACCAGCGTTTGCGCGTCAGTTCCTCGCGCGAATAACCGAGGGTTTGACACATCTGGTCGTTGACCGCGACGAAGCCGCGTTCCAGCGATGTGATCGCCAGGCCGACGATGGGCAGCTCGAAATAGCTCCGAAACCGTTCCTCACTCTCGCGCAATGCCTGCTCGGATCGTTTGCGTTCCGTGATGTCGCGAACAATGGCCTGAAGGTATTGCTCCCCGCCAAGTTCCACACGGTTGAGACTGACTTCCGCGTCAAACGGCGTTCCATCCACCCGCGTGTGCCGCCATTCGAAGAACTGCGGCCGACCGGCGAACGCCGCGTCGATTCTGTCGATCGCCTTGTCGGTTGAGAGCCACCCGTCCGGCTGCCGTTCGGGCGAGAACTCCACCGGCGAACGGCCGATGATCCGGTTCCGGGCGGCACCGAACATCCTCTCCGTGGTCCGGTTGCAATCGAGAAACACCTGCCGGTTCATGAGGAAGATGGCGTCGTTGGCGGTCTCAAAGAGCGTCTTGAATTTCGATTCGCTTTCGCGCAATGCCGCCTCGGCCTGCTTGCGCTCGGTCAAATCCACCGGAAGTCCCAGCAAGAAGGTCTGCCCCGCAACTTCGACCGGAATGGCGGAATATTCCGTGATGAGCAGCCGCCCATCCTTCGCGCGGAAATGCATTTCCTGGTTCAGCACCGCTCCCTCGGTCTGCAAGAGTCGAACGACGTGTTCCCGCTCCGCGGCGTCGGCCCAAAGGCCCAGGGAAAGCGTCGTGTGACCGATGAGCTCCTGCCGGGTAAAGCCAAACGTCCTTTCAAACGCAGGATTCACATCCACAAGACGCCCGTCTTCCATGAGCGCGATGGCCATCGGCGCAGGACTTGCGCTGAAGGTCTTCGAAAATTTCTCCTCCGATTCGCGCAGCGACGTCTCGACCTGCTTGCGTTCAGTGATGTCGGTAATGGAACCGGCCATGCGCACGGCCGGCCCTTCCTTGTTCCATACGGCCTGGCCGCGCGCACGAAACCAGCGATATTCCCCCAGCTTGGTTCGCAAGCGATACTCGATGTCGTAGGGCTCCCGCCTCTCCACGTGGGCAGTCACTGCGCCCAATACTCGGGTGCGGTCATCCGGGTGAAGGTGCGATTCAAAAGATGAGAAGTGGTCTGGAAACTCCGTGTCAGGGTAGCCGATCAGTTCCCGAAAGCGGCCTGTATAAATGACTTCGTTCGTTAGGACATTCCAATCCCACAGTCCGTCAGAGGAGCCGCGCACGGCCAGCTGAAATCGTTCCTCGCTTTCCCGCAGGGCCGTCTCCGCCTCTTTGCGAATACGCATCTGTTTCTTCAGGGTGACAATCCAGGCCGTCATTGCCACGAATAGAACCATCAGGAAAACGGCAAGTAGCAGGGCGACTAGCTCCTGTACCCTGCCCCGCGACAGAAACAGCATCTCCTCCGGGCGCCAATCGTTCAGGATTCTGGTGATCTTACCCTCTGCTTGGAGCGTGCTGATGGCGTCGTTGATTTCCTTCAACACACTAGCGTTCCCCTTTCTCACTGCAATGGCCCCGGACACGATTGCAAAGGGCTTTCCTGCGGTGGTCAAGCCGCGCATCTGATTCTTGTTGATCAAGTATGCCGCCACCCACAGGTCGGCGGCGACGGTGTCGATTGTTCCCGTGAGCAGTCGATCAAGCCCGTCCTTGTAGTTGTTGATCAAGACCACTTGCACCCCCGGGCGTTCCTCCATGAACTTTCGGGGAAAACCGCCGGAGGTCACTCCAACCCTCTTGCCGGCCAGGTCATTCACATCGCGAATAGTCATCTTGCCGCTGCGAACCACGAGTCCGAACTCACGAGTGAAGGTCGAGGTTGCGAAGTCATATAGTTTTTGGCGCTCCTCCGTAACACTGAGGCCGATCAATCCGTCCGCTTCCCCGTTCAGAACTTTCTTCTGGGCGAGATCCCAATCCATCAGCTCGATGCGAATCTGGCGTTTCATCGGGTCTAAGAGGGCCTTCACCAACTCAACGTCCATCCCCTTGGGCGTCCCATCTTCAAGATAGGCTACAGGTGGATAATCTTTGTCCCCGAGAAACAGAAGCGCCGGCTTTTCCGCGGCGGGCAGTCCTAGAATCGCCAGAGAAAGGAAGGCCATCGAGGCTGCCAACGTTCGGAGCTTCAGAATTCCCTCGTTACACCTCCGACGAAGGCGGGTGATTCGCTGCGGCGGGTGGGAGTGAGCGCAGGGTTCCCGCTCGGGAAACTCAGCGCCGCTAGATGCCCCAAGTCTGGCATTCAATCCGACACGTTGTTTGCAGGAAAGCCGATCGAGTTTCGGGCTCACGATGTCACCGTAAATAGTTTCTCCTTCGAAGTCATCCCGAAAGCCCGCATGAAGGAAGTCTCTCCGTGAAACGTCCAAACGGGGATGGCATCCAAGTATGCCGCTAAATCAAGGCGGTTCAACCGGAGACCCGAAGGAATGGGCCAATGAAAGCCATGTGGGTGACGAACTGAAAGGGCGCGGCGCTACCCGCCGTAACTCTCGCCCCCTCCGACATCCCTCACCAGTTGCTCGTTATCCGAGTCCGACTCGTGTCGCTTCGATGCTGTTTTCCTCGGCAGAACCCCAGCTTTGCCACATCCAGCTTTTCGGGGTCAGATCAGTAGCCACTCAAGTGGACACCAAAACGGACACCAAGCCGCTTAAAACTAGATACACTCGGTTAAGAAGATTACGCTGGATTCACCAATAGAATCCGGCATTATTTCCCTGCACTTATCGAGCTAACAGGCCGAGTCCCACCACCGGCACCAGTTTTAACCTGTTTTTGTGCAGCAGGATGGTGCGACAGGGAGAATGCAGTGCCAGTGAAACCAATACCGGGTGACCACTCAATCATCACTCCGGCATTAACCGGCAATCACTCGCGATGACAGGATTCCCCGCCTGTTTGGTGTAGCTGATACACCACACGCTGCTCGCAGATTCATAGCCTTCGGACAAAAGGAGGCGGCGCAATTTTTGTCTGTAGATTGTGCGGAATCAAACTGAGGTGACCTTGCCCGCGCGCCAGTAGTTTCGAAGCGCACCCGCTGACAGGTTCCGCGTTGCCAACGCGCGCGGGAGTGGTTTAGAGTGCTGGTGAGTTGGGCGATTGGCGCAGTGGTAGCGCAGCAGCTTTACACGCTGTGGGTCGGGGGTTCGAATCCCTCATCGCCCACCATCTCAAACGAGAGAAATCAGCAGTTTTCCGTAGCGAGGCGCTACCAGACACAATTCAGCCATACGGTTCTGCCCTTCACCCGCCTCCGCCAGAACGTGTAAGCTATCACGACTCCGAAGTCGTTATCTATCCCCGACACCCAGCTATCCTAGCTCCGGCACGCAGGGCGAATTCTTAAGCGCGCAATGCGGTGGCGACGATCAGGAAAACGGGGAGCAGGTGACGCAGGTTCATGAATCAAGGCTTGGTCGTGGGGACGGGACGGGAGGTGACTTCGCGGAAGCGGGATTCGTAGTCGGGATGGTTGGTGCCCATGAGGCGATCCCAGATGTTGAAGTAGAGACCGTAGTTGCCACGCATCTTCTCGTGATGCATCACGTGATTGGTGGGGGTGTTGAGGATGAAGCGGAGGGGCGTATTCATGAGCCATTTGGGATGAAACTCAAATCCCGTGTGACCGGCAACGTTGAAGGTGATCTGCCACAGCATGACCAGTCCGAACGCGAGCGGATGGATGGGCATGATGAGCGTAATCACCGGGAAGATGCCCGCCTCGACAACGGCCTCTGCAGGGGCAAAAGAGTAAGAGGCCCAAGGTGACGGATTGGTGGAGAGATGATGCACCCGATGGAAGACAGGAAACAGCAGACGGTGATGCATCAGGCGATGGGTCCAGTAGAAGTAGGCGTCGTGAAAGAAAATGGCGCAGACGATACTTCCGAAGAACCAGCCGCCGCCGTATTCCGAGATCTTCCAATACATCTGCGTATAACCGGCGCGTGAAGCGGCGATGGTGCCCGCGCCGATGAGCCCGAAAATGACGAGCGTCAGCAGGGAGTAACCCATCTCGCGCCGGACATCTGAGGACATGGGAAACCGCGCGATGATTTTGCGGTGGAACCATCGATTGCGAAATATCCAATAGCCAAGGACCCAGGCCGATCCCGCGAAGATGAAGTAGCGGATGCCCAGCTCGATGGTGGTGAAGATGGAACGTTCCAGGAACGAGCGCTGATTGCCGAGCAGCAGGTCGAATAAATTCATGCGATGGTCGTGGGATTGAGAAGGCCGGAGACGATGAGATCGACAGTGGCGTCTTCGATGGTTTGTTCGGTGAAAGCACTGAGACCCGGATCAAACGGCCTCTGGAGATTGGCCCAGACGATGGTTTGCGTCAGGACCGCTGCAGTGGCTGCGGTATCAGCGAGGGCGCGGATCTGGCGCGACTCCATTCGGGCTTGCAGATATTGACCGAGGCTGTCCAGCAGACGCTTTCGGAGGCCAAGCACGAAGACTTCGACGAGCCCGGGGAATTCGAGCGCAGACCGCGTCAGGAGGACAAGCCCCGCGCGATGACGCGTCATGAGGCGATATTGCTCGCGAACGACACCGTCGAGTTC
Organism: uncultured Bifidobacterium sp.; assembly: GCA_964491875.1. Taxonomy (GTDB): domain Bacteria; phylum Verrucomicrobiota; class Verrucomicrobiia; order Limisphaerales; family JADJPG01; genus JADJPG01. The sequence goes on along the minus strand of CAZBIC010000035.1, from coordinate 9,608 downwards.
AGATCGGATATCCGGCGTGGATGGACTTCGCAGAGCGGTTTCGAGAAGGGGCCATTGGCCTTTTCGCCCGAGGACTTCGCGAAGGAATTCGAGCGTGGAGCCGGGAGCCGGCGTCGGGATGGGAACTTCGAGGTTATCGAGCCAGTCCGAGTCATCGGAGGCGGTGTGGCGGATGATCAGATCGAAGAGCGCTTCCTTGCCTTCGACATAGAGATAGATGGTGCCCGGCGCGACACCCATGACTTTGGCGACATCAGCGACTTGGGAACGTTCGTATCCTTGTCGGGAGAAGATCTGAAGGGCCGCAATGACCAGTTCGCGAAGGCGTTTGCCAGAAATCTGAGCTTTAAGTCGAGGCACGGCCTTTTGATAACTGAATGACTCATTCAGTCAACAATAAACCTCATATGCATCAGACCATCACAACACGGATGACGATTTGGGCTGGGAAAGCTTGGAATGCCCTGCCCTTTCGCGTCCGGACTGCTCGTGGGACTCAGCGTTGGCGACAGCCTAGAGACAACAGCACGTTCGCCCAAAGCGCCTGATCGCCGGTTTGAATGGTCAGCACGTGGTCCGACGACTCGACCGCCTTGTAGAAGTCCCACTTGAGAATCGGCTCCAGCTTCAGCTTGCAACGGGCTTGCTTCAGGACCTGCCGGTATTCATCCCACACCGGCGGTTCACCGAGGCGGGCATACGGATCATCCGCCGGGATGCCCATCGTATTGACAGAATCAACCACCACGGCGCTGAGAATGGCACGCAGCGTTTGGGCGACGGTCACCAGGCCGGGCGATAGATTCAGGCACACGATTTCAGCGTTCGGACCCTTCTTGCTCGAGGCCGGATAATTTCCATCGGCGATCAGAATCTTCGCGTGATGTCCGGCGCGGCCGAGGACTTCGTTAATCTTCGGGTGGATGAGTTCGTGTTTCAGCATGGCGAGATGGAACCTGAAACGCCGTTGCCGACGCAAGACTTCTGCCTCGTCCCGCGACAAGCTGCGAAGCGCAAATCAAGGCGCCGACGCACTTGAACTTCGCTTCGCACTTGAGCCATCGTCGCCCCCATGCCGAAGCCCACTGACATTCGCCCGGTTGGCGCGACGTTGTATTTCCTGCCGATCAACACGCGTGTCCCGCTGAAGTTCGGACCCGAGATCACCACTTCCGTCACCTGCGCGCGAGTGAAGCTCACCGTCGCCGATCGGGCCGGCAAGATCGGAGAAGGTTGGGGCGAAACGCCGCTCAGCGTGCAATGGGTCTGGCCCAGCACGCTGGGATACGAAGTTCGGCACGCGGCACTGAGGGCGTTCACTGAGTTGCTCGCGAAGGAATGGGCGAAGTTCGATTCGTCCGGGCATCCGATCGAAGTCGGACATGACTTCCAAGAACACGTGTTGCCCACGTTGTTGAAAGCATTCAACGAATCACGCGGCGGCGAACCGATGCCATGGCTGGCGGCGCTGGTATGTTGCTCCCTCTTCGATCTCGCGCTGCACGATGCGTTCGGGCAGCTGCTCGGACGGCCTGTTTACGAGACGTACGGGCAAGAGTTCATGATCCGGGATCTCGCGTCATATCTGACACGCGCTGACGGAACCGCTGTTTCGTTCGCATCGAAGTTTCCGTCGGACTTTCTGGTCGCACGTCGGGGGAATGAACTCCGTGCATGGCATCTCGTCGGCGGTCTGGATCCGCTGAAGAAACGCGACTTGACCGGCACCGAGCCGGCGGACGGTTACCCCGTTATCCTCTCTGATTGGATTTCGCGGGACGGACTCACCTGCCTGAAGATCAAGCTGCGCGGGAACGATCCCATCTGGGACTACGAACGGCTGGTGGCGGTCGGTGAAATTGCCGTGGGTCACGACGTGGAATGGCTGACGGCGGATTTCAACTGCACCGTCAGCGACCCGGCCTACGTGAACGAAATGCTCGACCGATTGCGCGACGAACATCCGCGGCTCTATGGGATGATTCTCTACGTCGAGCAGCCGTTTCCTTACGAACTGGAACATCACCGCATCGATGTCCACAGCGTCTCCGCCCGCAAACCGCTGTTCCTCGATGAAAGCGCGCACGACTGGCGCATGATCAAACTAGGCCGCGAGCTGGGCTGGACGGGAGTCGCCCTGAAGACCTGCAAAACGCAAACCGGCGCCCTGCTCAGCGCGTGCTGGGCGAAAGCGCACGGAATGACCTTGATGGTCCAAGATCTCACCAATCCGATGCTCGCCCAGATCCCGCACACCCTGCTCGCCGCCCACGTCGGCACCATCATGGGCGTGGAGACGAACGCGATGCAGTTCTACCCGGACGCCTCCGCGGCCGAGGCGGCGGTTCACCCGGGGCTGTATCAACGCCAACGCGGAAAGGTGAATCTCTCGACTCTTTCCGGACCAGGATTCGGGTATCGCCTGGCCGAAATCCAACGCCCCCTCCCCGACCCGGCCATCGATTGCCAGTAGACGGGCACCGTAACCAAATCCCTCCCGGCCGGTCTTCTCCTGTAACCTGAACAACCTGCGGTTCGCCCCCAGGGTGAACCCGTATTGACGCAAGCCTGTCTGGCGGCGTTACATCAGAAGGGTCGAGAAGCGCGGATTTCGGTGAAATGGTTTATGGGAACCAATCGCCGATTCGTGCATCTTACGACCGTTGCGCTCGACTGTGCCCGCCCTGAGGCAGGATTCCAGACCAACGCAACACAACCCGAAAACCATACGTATGTCGTCCTCAAGAATCACCCTCGTCGCAGCGTTATTTGTCGTCAATTGGCTGACTGCTTCCACCTCCCACGCCGCTGTGACCAACATCATTCGCGTCACCGGGCCGACCGCCTTCGTCTTTTCGCCCACCAATCTCCTCATTGAAACCGGCGACAGCGTCCGCTGGACCAACGTTTCGGGCACCTCCCATGACGTCACGCCCGGCGTCCGTGTTGGAAACACGACCAATGCCCCTAATCCGGCTTGGGCACCCGCGAGCCTTGGTGCCAACAACGGCACGTTTCAAGTCGCCTTCTCCAATGTCGGCGTTTATCCCTACCTCTGCGGTCGCCACGTCTTCGGCATTCCATCCCGTCCGGAGCAAACCGGTACGGTGACGGTCGTTCAGGCGAATCTCCGCCCCTTGATCACCCTGAACTCGCCCACGAACCTCACCACCTTGACCGCACCGGCCAGCGTCACCCTTTCGGCGACGGCGTCCGACGGCGACGGCACGGTGTCCAGCGTCCAATTCCTCAGCGGTACCAATCTGCTCGGCAGCGTTTCCTCCGAGCCCTACGAACTGAGCGTGACCCTCGCCGCCGGCTGGCACCAAATCATCGCCCGCGCCATCGACAACCTCGGTGGCTCAAACTCCACGGAAGTCGTCAACGTCCTCGTGAACAGCAACCGGACCGTGGTGGTTTCCGGCCTGGCCTTCTCGCCCAGCGTGCTCACCGTAACCGTCGGCGACACCGTCACCTTCACCGGCCTCGGGAGTTTCCACACCGTCACCGGCAGTGGCACCAACGAGGCATTCTGCGGGAACGCGCTCTCCACCGTCTGCGTCACCACCTTCAATCGCGTGGGGAGCTTTCCGTTTCACTGCAATCCTCACCGCTCGCTGGGCATGACCGGATTGGTCAATGTCGTCGGGCCGAACTTGCGTCCCTTCGGGCGCCTGACCAGCCCTGTCGACGGCGGCGTCTACGCAGCGCCGGCAAATATCAATTTCAGCGCGGAAGCCTTCGACCTCTACGGCGCTATCCGCCAGGTGCGGTTCGTTCGCGGAACGTCCACGTCCTTGGGAGTCGTCGGCACCCCGCCCTACACGCTCACCGTCAGCAATGTCGCCGCCGGCAACTACAGTTACTCCGCTTACATCACGGATGATTCGAACCTCATCTCCACCTCCGGCCCGGTGAACGTCACCGTCGTGGCCCCTGTCGACATCCAATTGCTGTCGCCCACGAACAACTCCGGAACCTTCACGTTCGACTACACGGCAAACCCCGGCCTGACCTACATCATCGAAGGATCAGCCGAAGACGGTTCACCCACGCCCTTCACGCCCATCGCCACCAACATCGCGACGAACAACATCGTGACGTTCGTGGATCAGAACCCGACCGGCCGGACGAATCGCGTCTATCGCGTGCTGCGCCGGCAGTAGGCGGGAGAAACCCTCTACAGGACGGACCGCGAGGGAAGTCCTTCCGTGAAGCGCCAGTTGGAGACAACTGGCGCTTTCGTATTCTGAGGAGGCCTCTTCCGACGATGGGATGAGTTTAGTTCGAACTTGAAGTTGAAGGTCCAGCCGCCGGGGTGGCGGTGGACGAAGCAACGGGCGCAGCAGGATCCACGGTCGCCGGTTTCGCGACCGGTTTGGCCGGAGCCGCAGCAGGACCTGCAGCTGGAGCGGGCACACCGGATTCGGCAGCGGCAGCCGCCTTCGCCTTTGCTTCCGCAGCGGCCTTGGCCTTGGCCTCAGCGTCCGCTTTGACTTTTGCTTCCGCCTTGGCTTTCTCCGCCGCGATCACCGCATCGGAATCTGCGGCGTCCCTGGGGTGAATCTTCCGGTAATGCTCGTTCGACTTCGCGAGCTGATCCTTGCGAACCAGCAAGCCGCCGAAACGATCCGTGGTCGACAGCTCGAACTCCGTGTCCATCTTGATGGACTCAAACGGGCAGACCTCGACGCAAATCTGGCAGCTCATGCAGACCGAAATGTCGATGTCGAACGTCGCCGGATAGAACTGCGGCTGGCCCTTGTAGTCCGTCCGCTTGTCCTTGCTCTTGACGATGTAGATGCACTGCGGCGGACATTCCTTCTCGCAAATCTGGCACGCCACGCAACGCAGACCCTTCTGCCAGTCATCCCCGTCGAAAACGAGAAAGGGAAACTGCCGCGTCGCCTCCTTCAGCGGGATGCGTTCCTCGGGATACTCCACGGTGGTGAGCCGCGCCTCGTCGCTGTAACTGCCGACGAAGTTTCGCGCGGTTTCAACCATGCCTTTGAGAATGCCGGAGCCGAGCATGGCGCGAAGGTAGGCAGCGGAGCGTTTGGAATCAAGCGCGATGCTTTTCCAAGGTGCGATAGCAAACCGCGGCCAGACGAATTGACGCATCTCCGAGTGGCAATTCTTTGCAGGAACCTTTTGGCAGGCAGCCGTGCCTGTGAGGCGCACGAACACCGGGGATTCTCGTTGCGACCCCCTCTCTCCAGCCCTCCCCGGCCAATTCCGCGTTTGCCTCGCCGCGCCCCAGCGCCTACAACGTGCGCGTGAAACCGAAGCCCACCGCGCCCACCGACGCCACCCTCGCGCCCGGACTGCGTCGTTATCTCTACTTTACCTCGGCCATCACCGGCGCCGCCGTCATGATTGTGCAGATCCTCGGCGCGAAGATGCTCTCGCCGTTCCTCGGCACCTCGCACTTCGTCTGGACCGCGCAGATTGCCGTCACCCTCGTCGCCCTCGCGTGTGGTTACTATGCCGGCGGCTGGCTGGTCGATCGCGCCTTGAAGCCCGGCCGGATCTACGCCGCGATTGTCGTGGCCGGAGCATACCTCGCGATGAGCATCCCGTTCATTGAAAAGGTCGCCTACGGATTTTTGCACTTCGACCTCGCGGTCGGTTCGCTGCTCGCGTCGGCCTTTCTGTTCTTCATCCCGCTGAGCCTGCTCGCCATGGTCGGCCCCTTCTTCATCCGTGTGCTCGCCAATTCCATGAACAACATGGGCGGAAGCATCGGACGCCTGAGCGCCATCAGCACCTTCGGCAGCTTCCTGGGCACCGTCCTCATTGGCTACATCCTCATCCCGTTCCTGCCCAACTCCACCACCATGTACCTCACCGCGCTGGTGCTCATGCTTCTCTCCGTCATTTACTTCGTCGGCTGGGGACGCACCGGCAGCGGCTCGGGCGCCAGCATCATGGCCCTGCTGCTCGTCGCAGGACTCGGCTACGGCGGGCTCCGGGCGGATGCCTGGCAAAGCACGTCCTCCGAGGAACTCTTCCGCGGCAATTCCAACTTCGGCCTGCTTCAAGTGATCCAACAAAAAGGCGGCCCCCATCGTTACTACCTCAACGATTACCTCACCCAGAACACCTACGACACGAACACCCAGCAGAGCATCTCCATGTTCACCTACATGCTGCACGACCTCGCCCGCGCCTACGCGCCAAAGACAGAGGAAGTTCTCTGCATCGGCATGGGCGTCGGCATCGTCCCCATGAGCTTCGCGCGCGCCGGAGTGAAAGTGGATGTCGTGGAGATCAATCCCGACGTCGTCCCGCTCGCAGAACGCTTCTTCAACTTCGATTCCTCCAAGCTCAACCTGCATATCCAGGACGGCCGCTACTTCGTGAACCGCACCCAGAAGAAATACGACGCCCTCATCCTCGACGCCTTCCTCGGCGATTCCTGTCCCTCGCACCTCATGACCCGTGAAGCCTTCGCCAGCATGAGGAACGTGCTCAAGCCCGACGGCGTGCTCGTGATCAACACCTTTGCCGATCCCGATCTACAGCAGAACTTCTTCTCCGCCTCCCTCTACAAGACCCTCACCAACACCTTCACCAGCGTGAAGCTCCACCACGGCCGCAACGGAAACTCCCTCTTCGTCGCCTCCCCCCGGAAGGATCTCTCCATCCTGCATCCGCCCACCTTCGATCACGTCTGGCCCGGCTGCCGCGAACAAGTGCGCGACGCCTTCGCGACCGTGCGCGAACCCAATCTCGAAAACGGCATCGTGCTGACCGACGACTACAACCCCGTCGAATTCTACGACGCCGCCAATCGCGAGAGCCTCCGCAAGAACCTCGCCCTCGGCGCCAAGATGCGCTGAGCAATTCCCCTCCCAACGCTCCGCCCCGGGTAAAGGACAGCGCCTCCAGCCAGTCCCGCGTAAACCAAGTGGCAATTAACTGACTCCGATTCATTGAACCACTCTTGCCTCCTGGATTTTTCGGAGTGCCATTGGCATCCGGGACAGGCTGGAAGCACCGTCCTGCTGAATCGTTCAGCTGGGGAAACTCAACTCGGTGACTCTCCTTGGTCACCCGACGATTCTCCATCGGGCTAAGACCGTGAGCTGACCGCCGGAAACCACCGGCTCCCGACCCTACCGCATTCGAAGACCGGCAAACCCGGAACACCCCCGACCGCCGCTCCCTTTCTCCCAGCCGCTCCATCCTCCCCTACGGGCTCCCGCCCTTCGCTCCTGGCCGATCGCCCATTCCTCACAGTCGATCGTTAATCCTTCATGGCCGATCGACACTCTCTCCCAGCGGATCACCTCGGCCGGACAACCTTCAACCGTCATTTCGTTGAAGTCACAACAACTTACGCGGTGCCCGCCGCGTGAGCGAAGCCTTTTCCGCGGACCCATCCTCCGGAGAAGCCTTACGCAACGGATGCTTCGCCAAGTGATGCCGCAATTGAGCCTTCAAAAAACGCCGGCCACCACCGCTCTTCAAATAACGCTCACGACCCAATGCATCCTCCTTCTCAAGGTAGGCCTCGCAATAAATCAACTGCCACGGACCCCGGTAGGACGTGGCGAACGCCTTGCCCTCCTTGCTCAGACAACCTCCTCCGCAGATCCGACGAGAACCCAATGTAAAGCCCATCATCCGAATCCGACTGCAACACATACACGTAAAACATAACCTCAACCCGCTGATCCAGAATCGCGTGGCGCGAAACGATTTACGCGACAGATCGCGGGGCGCGCTGCGCGCTTTACGCGACCTCAACACCTGAGATCCGATCGCGTGGCGCGTCGCGCGCTTTACGCGAACTCCACCTCGTCTCCTCGATCACTCACCCATCCAACGGACTCCGCACCCCGATGCCCGGCTTCTGCATCACGTGAGACTATTTCGGTTTGGGAAACCGAAATAGGCATTTCGCCAACGGCGAAAGGCTCGACAGGGCCGAGGCACCGGGCGGCTGCCGAGCCAATAGATCTGCGTCGTCGCCACATCCGCGTGCCCGAGCAGCTCCTGCACCGTGCGGATATCGTAGCCATTCTCCAACAAATGCGTCGCCCGCGTAAAAGGCTGCGCTCCGCTACGCCTCACGCGGCGACTGCCGGAGGGGATGCTTCGCCAAGTGATGCCGCAATTGAGCCTTCAAAAAACGCCGGCCACCACCGCTCTTCAAATAACGCTCACGACCCAATGCATCCTCCTTCTCAAGGTAGGCCTCGTAATAAATCAACTGCCACGGCCCCCGGTAGGACGTGGCGAACGCCTTGCTCTCCTTGTGCTCGGACAACCTCCTCCGCAGATCCGACGAGAACCCGATATAAAGCCCGTCATCCGAATCCGACTGCAACACATACACGTAAAACATAAAGACGCTGTTTTGCGATCGCGTGGCGCGAAACGATTTACTCGACAGATCGCGTGGCGCGCTGCGCGCTTTACGCGAACCCCGCCGTGCCCCGCCGCGAAATCCACATCTTTCACCCGTAACCGCACCCCCTCCATCACGCGCAGACCCGTCCCATAAAGCAACCGCGCCAGCAACGCATGCTTCTCCGGCACCGCCGCCAGCAACCGCCGCACCTCATCCTGGGTTAACACCACCGGCAACCGCGCCGGCCGCGTCGGCCGCGCATACTCCTCCAACTCGCCCAACGGCCGGTGCAGCACCTGCGCGTAAAGAAACGCCAAGGCATTCAATGCCTGATTTTGCGTGGACACCGCCACATTCCGGGCCGTCGCCAAATGCGTGAGAAACGCATGGACCTCCGCCGTGCCTAGCCGGCTGGGATGAAACCAGGAATTCTCCCTCTCCGCCCCCTCCGAGGGAGGGGAGAGGGCCGGGGTGAGGTGAGGGTGACTTCGGCAAAACTGGATGAACTGCCGGATCCACCCCCAATACGTCTCCTCCGTGCGCAACGAATAATGCTTGAACCGGCACACCTCCCGCAGCTGCTCCCGCAGCCTGAGCTTGGGGTTCGGCACCAGCAAATCCCCCCGCCCCGACAGAACCGGCAGATCGGTGTTTTGTTTTGACGAATCCACGCGCCGCTGCTTATATCAGGTTGATGAAAAGGAAGCAAAGCCCGCTTTGCCCCGGGACCAGTGAATATCCAATAGTACCGACAAAAGTCGGCTCACTCCTCTGTTAGGCGGCAGTATGCGTATGCGTCCACCAACTGTTGATGAGCTTGAGTCCGAGTGGCTCAGCGGTGAGGACTGCACGATGGCGGATGGTTTCCTCCCCACGTTCGGAGATGCAGAGGCGGTGTGGCAGGCAGTGCTTCGCATTATGCAACGCGAGTTATCTGAGGAGCAGATTTCATTGCTGGCTGCTGGGCCAGTCGAGGATTTGCTCGCACTACATGGAGCGCAGTTCATTGACCGGATTGAGGCTGAGGCGCGGCGTAGTCCAGCCTTTGCTCACGTTCTCGGCGGAGTCTGGCAGCGAGACATACCACCGGAGATTTGGCAGCGAGTCGAGGCTGCCCGAGGAGGGCGTGTTTGGTGAGAGCCTTGCCGCCTAACCATACGCTGCAGCGAACCCGGCCATCGCGCTCCGGTTGCCATCGTGGCGTCCCGTGGGCCGGGTCGCTGAGCTTGGGTCGTTAGGGCCTTCCTGC
>CAZBIC010000034.1:0-82647 GCA_964491875.1 uncultured Bifidobacterium sp. | reverse complement strand
GAGGTGAACCGGAGCAATGCGCGATGGGCTGGATGGTCCTCATCGAGGAAGCTGTAGTAAGCAAAGTTTTCCGTGAGCTTGCCGCGCGGTTGGTCGAGCGGATCCTGATACGCGAGAGTGGGCGCATTCTGAGAGGGCAACGGCACCGCCGTGGCTTTGGCCTCGCCCTCGGTAGCCACCAATGGGCGGACGTAATGACTGTACCGGGCGACGTCATCCGGCCAGACCAGTTTGTAGCGGACGAAACGGAACGGCCATTTCAACCCCTCCAGCCCTTCCTCCAGCCAATGAACCTGGAGATCGTTTTGATTCCGGGTTTCACGGGTGGCGTAATAGTTCGGCCGGGTGCTGCCGCCCGGGTTGTGCTGGAAGGTGAAGCTTTGTCCGACGAGCAGCAGCGGTTCCGGGAACAGGCCGGCATCGCTGGGAAAATCGCCCGGATAGGAGGTGAGCTTTTCGCCCAGCTCGATGGTGACGTCGTTCGGAGCCGGTTGCCGGATGACATCCACGATTTCGAAACCGAGATGCTGGCGGGCGTTCGCGCCACGCGCATCTCCGAGCAGTTCCATGAAGACGCGACCTTCGACATTGTAAGCGCGGATCTGTCCGCCGGCCTGGCCGCCCGTGTCGTCGTACCAAAGCGTCCGTGTTTCCTGGAGCGTGTTGCTGGTGGTGATGGGTGCCGCGCCCGGAATCACGACTTCATTCGCGACCCGCTCGGGGAGGGTATTGTTGTAGACAATGTTGACCGCACCCACGCGGGCACTTGGCACCGTCACCGGCTTGCCCGTGTCCGAAAAGGAACGTTCCGTCCAGTACATCAGCCGCGGGGCTTTCACCGGGCTGCCGGAAACGACGTATTGATTCGTCGCGACGACGTAGGGCACGCCGAGGACGAGGACGTTGGCGACACCGGCCGGCGAATTGGCTGCGGTCGAGGCCACACTGCGCCGCCACGCGATCTGGAGTGGTACGGGATTCACGGCGAAGACGGCTTGGGCGTGCGGGCTCCAGTAGTAGCCCGTGTTGGTGTGGCTGGCGGTCGAATAGGGCTCGGGCAGCCAGTAGGTCTCGGGCGACTGCTCGGGGCGAGGGGGATTCACTGCCGTGTTCACCGTGCTCAGGAGCACGCCATATTCGTCTGCATTGGGTCGCGGAACGATCTCGCCGAACTGGAACGAAACGGCGCGACCGAGCATCGGCGCACCGACCCGGGCACGGAGCATCGTCATGACGACCGTCCCATTCACCTTGATGCGTGGGAGGTTTAAATTCTCAGCATTGGCCGCGAGGCTCTGCGCCGCGTTCAAATTGGTGGTGCCGGGACTGGCCAAGGCGCCGAACACGACCAGACCACTGAACTGGTTGATGGTCGCGGGAACTTCCGTCAAACCGGCGGCCTGCTGCTGTGCCAGTGTGGGCGCACGACCATCCGATCCGGGTGGCGTGCCGCGAACGCTGGAGATCGGGAGACCGTTGGAGGAACTGAGATTATGACGAACGGCGTCCTGGCGGAGTTCCAGCGGGAGCGCCTGGGCCGCCGCATCGGGCGCCGCCCATGCACCGAGCAGAAGGGCGAGGGAAACGCGGAATACGGATTGCGGAATGCGGAAGGGATAACGGGGAACGCCGATCGCTGAACGCGGACTATTCCGCGCTCCGCCTTCCGCGTTCCGCATTTTGATCGGGGTGTGCATGGGAGGAATGGGAAAACAGAGTTGCGAAACACCCGAGAATTAGCGGTCGTAGACGATGATCGTCGCGGAAATGCTCGGTGGCACCATGGCCCAGAATTTGTAGCGCTCGCCCGGGCCGAATGCGACGGTGTCACTCCCGTTGACATTGCTGCTCCGGTAATTCCGGATCCAATACCAGTCCCAGTCGGACGCGATGTCCGTCCTCCAGTCGTTGTTGCCGCTGCCCAACCGAAAACCCCGCTGCTGCCCATAGGAACCTATGGTCCATCCGTACCGGGTCGGCTGGCCAAAGTTGTCCGCGTCGTTCTCGCAATAGAACTCATAGGTGAGCGCTCTCACTTCCCTGGACGAATGATTGCGCAGAATAATTTTGATCCGGCCGCCATCCGAGTCCCCAAGCAAAGACGTTCCATCGATCAATACGTCACGCCAGACTCCGATGTTCCCGGGGGGGATCTGGTAGACTGCGGGGGCCTGCTCTCCATTGAACGTGCCAGAGAACGTGGTGGCGCTGATCGTGCCGTTGACGGTGACGCTGTTGGCTTTGATGCTGCCGTTGACGTCGAGCGTGGCCGTTGGGGTGGGGGTGTTGATGCCGACGGCGCCAGATGCGGCGATGCGCATCCGCTCCACATTATTGCCGTAGAACTCCACCTGCCCGTCCGCTGAGCTGAACATGCCGCTGTCGTTATCTCCTCCATTGCCCGCAAAGGCGTAACCGGCACCGGCCGCAGGCGCTCCGCCGCGCGCCTGCACACCGCCATTGACGGTCAGTTTCGCTGTCGGGTTGTTGACACCGATGCCGACGTTGCCATTGCCCTTAATCCGCATGGTCTCCGTCATCGCTGCGCTGCTGCCGTAGCCGAAGGCGACATCGCTGGAGGCAATGTCCGTGTGGATTTGCAACAGACCGCCCTGGATGCCGAAGCCGTAGGTGTTTCCGGACTGCCCGTACAAGCTGATCTTGTCGCCGAGAGTGTTGTTCCCAAGGGTCAGCGGGAAAGCAGTTCCGAGAGTACCGATGCCCACGTTGCCAGCAATTGTCTGGTTGCCGTTTAAGGCATTGCCGACATCCCGCCGGGCCACGTTGCCGGAAAGTCGCGCATCCGGGAGCAACCCCAGACTAATCGAGGAGGCATCCAGCGGGGGAAGCTGGGAAAGCGTCAGTCCGGTCAGACCAGAACCGTTGCCGGAGACCACGCCGGAGACGTTGAGGTTTCCATTCACTTCCACCCGGCTGTTCGCGTAGGTGACGACCGAGGTGCCGCCAGAATTGACGATGGTGTTCGCGCTCGTGGCGGTGAAGGCGTAGGGCGCGGGCAGGAGCCGCAGGCGCGGGAGCATTTCCGTGGTCGCAGTCCCGATCGTGACCGAGAGGCTCATGTAGCGGTCCGCGTTGTTCGGTCCGGCCACCACCGAGGAGAGCAACGGTCGCGCTTCGCCGCCAATGGGAGTGCCTTCGCCAAGGACCACGCTGAAGTTGCCCTTGTCCACCGTGACAATCTGCTGCTCCGACCACAGACGCGTGCCGCCAATCGACGCGGTGAAGATGCGGAAGATGACGGGGTAATTGGCCGGCGTGCTCGGCGCGAGCGGGTTGCCATTCGCGTCCACGAGGAAACCCTGATAGGTCATCAACTCGGGCGGCGCGGCGTGAGCGACGGGCAATGCGGTGAAGAATATTACGCCGCACAGGAGGGTCAGCAAGGTGCGCCAGAGGGCCGCATCCGCGCGGACGATTGGAAGGACGGGACGAGTCAGGGTGGTTTTCATGGTCGGGTGGGTGCGGTTCAAAAGTTTCATGGGCGCAGAGAAGCGAAGATTCAGTTGGTGGTCAGGGTGGCGATGTCGCTGATGCGTTTCAGGGAGAAGGTTCCCAGGACGTTGTATTGGCGCGTCTGCGAGCCACGGGCCTGGAAGGTGATCAACTCGGAGTAGTTCCCGGTGAGGTCCTGGCTGCCCTGGGTCAGGCTGTTGAAATCATTCCCCGGCGGCGTGACACTCAACGTAATCTGCCGCGTGACGCCGTAGGATTCCACCCCTCGCGCCTGCGCGGTGGTGAATTGCGGGTCGAGATTGTCGTGGTCCGGGTGGTAGGTGTGGAGAAACGGATTCGAGGCTTGGTCATCGTAGGACAACGGGACGTTGACCGTCAGGCTGCCGCCTTGCTGCAGGGAGCCGGTGAAGTCCCATGGAATATTACCCGCCGAAGTCGGAAACTGGACCGAGCTAATCCTTCGGGCTTCGCCGAGCTGAGCGGAGAGCAACAGATCCTCCCGCGTGGCAACAACCATGTTCGAGCCGAGTCCGACTCCGTGATAAACCTTCTGCAGGAGCTTCACCGCACTGCCGCTGTTGTGAACGATCAAGCGCAGCGGGAAGGGTCGGGCGACCGCGCCCGAATCGATCTTGATCGGTCCATCCAGCAGATAGGAACCGGTCTTCTGCTCCGGGCCGCCAAAAACGAGCACTCGTCCCGTGTTTGGATCGCGCTCGTAATGGTAACCATTCGCACCCTCGGCGAGCTGCAGCCGGTTCAGAAGCGCGGCAAAGTCGGTGGCATTCGTGGCCCTGGCGTAGGGCTTGAGATAATGGCTGACGTAGCTCGCCGCCGCACCGCCAACCCAGAGGCCGGCGGTGGATTCCTTCTCCGCCGACACTGCCAGGTCAATCTGCGAAAGCCCGAGTGAATCCGTGAAGCGCAGAATGCCCGCATACAATGCCCCGGGCACCCCTCCCATCTGCGAACGGTCCAAGCCAATCATAACTTCCACTTCCGAACCGACCTGGCCGGCGGCGGCGAGATTCCACGTTTGTCCGCCCGCGCCGAGGCTGGTGTAGCCGAAGGTCAAGTTCGTGGTGTTGACCGCACCGCGGATCAAGAGCGGCGGAATGCCGGTGATGTTCGTCTGGCCGACCGGCGACGCCTCGGATGCCACAGGCCGCATGGTGATGGTGACCGGGACATTTGCCACGTTGCGGAACCGCACCTGAGCCTGCCCGCGCGTGTCACCATACCGAATGCCGCCCGCGCCGACCTGGAGGATTTGAATCGGCCCGAAGTATTGGTTGTAGCTCTCGCCCGCCCGGACCCAGTAAGCCTGATCGCGGCGAGCCGGCGTGGTGCGAAAGGCCAGCATGCGCACGGGATTCGTGGGGCCAAGTTCGCCGCCCGGATAGCGATAGATTTCTGCGTTCTGCTGCAATTGGGGCGCGGGCGTGAGGAAGGATTCAAACGTCGGAGCCGGCGCGGACGGCGTGGGAAACCCGATGAAGTTCAATCCGGTCAGGGTCCATCGATACGTGGGCAACACGGGCTTGCCCTTCACCCGCCAGTTATACGACGCGACATTGTTGGCCACCTTCACCAGATACGCTCCGTTGCCGGTGAGCCGTTGCAAGGCGGAGGCAGGTCCCGCCAGCCGGGTCCAGGTGGACCACTGGGTGCCATTGCTGGTGGGAAATTGCGGTGAGTCAATGAACTGACCCGTGGGCAGCGCCGGCTGCCAGTACCAGATTTCCTGAATGGGATTGGTGAGATCGCCGCCGACCAGTTCTTCCAGCGTGGCGTGCGAGGCGTCGACGTGGAGGAACACGGCATTCCAGCCGGGCTTGAGCGTATTCGTCTGCGTGATCCACTGGGCGCGGGATTGTTGGCACCAGCCAACGAGGAGAACAAAGGCCAGCCATGACGAAATGCGGACGCCGAGCCGCGCGCCCGCATGAACCTGAAAGTTGTGGTGACGCATAAGAGTTCACCAAGGCTGAGAAGGAAAATTCTCGGTTCCTTTCGAAAGATTTTAGAAATCTTTTTGATGAGGGCGAAACACCTGTCTGAAATTCATCGTCAGCGCCGACAGCGAAGTCCGCCAACTCATTTTGAGACGGGCTCAGAAACCGCCCGCGCTGGTTCACTGCTTGCCCTGAGCGGGCGACAATGCTTCCCAACGCAATCTCATTTCCTTCGCCGTCAGCGGCAACGGACCGAGATGGGGTTGAATACGGTGGGCGGACAGGAGTTCGACTTTACGCTGCAACGGGTCCAGATCGCCAGTGACCGGGGCGACGTCCCAGACATGCACCGCACCGTTCACGCAGGCGATGGCCACCTCGCGGCCGTCGGGGCTCCAGTTACAAGCGTCCACCCGGCTCGGATGTTTTAGCGGAGGGGTGACTGGCTCGCCCGTTGCGGCTTCCCAAATCCGGGCGTTGTAATCCGCGCTGATCGTCAACAGGAGCCGGCTGTCGGGACTGAACACGACGCGGCGAACGTAGGAGCCGTGAGGCAGCGGCGGAGTCAGGCGTGCTCCGCTCGTTGCATCCCAAATCACCGCCGACTTGTCTTCACTGCCGGTGGCGATGAAACGGCCGTCCGGGCTGAACCCGGCGCACAAGACTCCATCCTGTTGCGCCATCGGTGCGCCGATGGCGTTGCCGGTAAAGCCATCCCACAACTGCGCGGCGCGCGCCATTGGCGTCTCATCAGAGCAGGCGGTCACCACCCGGCGTCCATCCGGACTGAACGCTGCCTGATAGACGGCTCCGTCGTGTTTCATGGGCTGACCAAGGCGTTGGCCCGTCCTGGCGTCCCAGAGCTGAGCGGTTCCCTCCATGCTGGCGGTCACCACACGCAGACCATCCGCGCTGAACGTCGCTTCCGTGATCTTCCCGCCGAGAGACAACGGCGGAGTGGTGGGCTGGCCGTCTTCCGCCTTCCAGACCCGTGCCGTTCCATCATCACTGGCCGTGACGAGATGCCGGGCATCCGGGCTGAACGCCACGTAGTTCAGCGATTTCGCATGGCGCATGGCCGGGACCAGTTCCCCGCCACTCTCCGCATCCCACAAACGCGCCGCACCATCGCTGCCGGCCGTCGCAACATGGCGTCCGTCGGGACTAAAGCTGGCGCGCAAAACAACCGGGCTGTGTCGCATCGAACTGATCAACCGTCCGGTTTGAGCATTCCAGACTTTCGCGAATCCATCGTGGCCGCTGGTCAGAAGTCGCTGACCGTTTGAGCTGTAATGCACGGAGGTCGCGTGGATGTCATGGCGCAGGACAAGCCGTGCCACGGCGCCGGTTGGCATCGACCAGAGACGCACGGTCTGGTCCTGGCTGACGGTCAGCAAGCGCGCGCCATCCGGACTGAAGCTCACGTCTCCCACATACCCGCCGTGGGGCAACGAGGGCGACACCGGCTCGCCGGTGAAAGGATCCCAGAGCCTTGCCGTGCGATCCCAACTGGCCGTGGCCAGCCGCCTTCCATCCGGACTGAAAATGGACCGCGCCACACCGACACGATGTCGCATCACGTGACCAATGGGCCATCCGCTGCCGGAGTCGAACATGCGGGCTGCGCCATCCCAACTCGCTGTCGCCAGCCAGCGGTCATCCGGACTGAACTGGCAGTCGAACAAATCACCGGGCGAGTGGGTCGGAGGGCGCGCGGCATCCCCGCTTTCCAAATCCCACACGAAGAGCCGCCGCAACGTAATCGTCGCGACGGCCCGACCGTCGTGGCTGAAATCGAAACCCCTCAAGCGGTCAGGGTGGACGATTGACCTGGAGGTCGGAGGATCCGAGGCAAGATCCCAGATGCGAAGCTCGCGATCCCGCGTTGTGACCAGGTACGGGCTGGAGGGATTGAACCGCGCCGCCGTGGCGCCGTTGGTCGCGGAGAGCAGCGGCCCGAGAGCGTCGTTGATGGCGTCGTAGAACTGCACACCATTGGACACCGGCACCGCCAGCCAGCGCCCGTCCGGACTATAATCCACCGATGCGGCATCAAAGGCCGTCGTTGTCCTGGCGGGCCCGCGCGGCGAGCCCGTGCCGGCGTCCCAGAATCGGAGATGCTGGCCGGCATCCACGGTCAGGACCCGCTGCCCGTCCGGGGTGAACTTCGCTCCGGCAACTTCGTGGGAATGTTGCAGCTTCGGCCCGATGGGATCACCCGTCGAAGCGTCCCAGATGCGAGCGGTGCGGTCTGAGCTGGCGCTGACCACCTGTCTGCCGTCCGGACTGAACTCCGCCGTATTGACGAAGCCGTCGTGAAACCAGATTTGCGACAGGGTGGGCGCCAGCCGGAGCACGACGGCGATCCGGCGACGATGAACCTCCTCGTGATGAACGATCCCGTTCTCCAGCCTCAAGGCATCCATGAACCAAAGGAGCGCCCCAAAATAATCCCCGTCCTCCAGAAGGCGGTTACCGGTCCGGACGTTGAAGCGAACCAGCTGCTGCCGACTTTCCTCCGCCTTCCGCTCCGCGTGCTGCCGCAAGGCCACTTCATTCACCTGAGCCGCGCGGATGTGGAGATTCGCACGAACCAAGGTAAACACGCTCGACGCCACAGCCACGATGGTGATGACACAGAGAGTCGCGGCCAGCGGGTGCCGACGCATCAGTTTCAGAAAACGCTCAAATCGCGCAACGGGGCGGGCATGGATCGGCTCGTGTCTCAGCCAGCGTTCGAGATCGTGCGCCAGGGCTTCCGCCGATCCGTAGCGACGCGACGGATCTTTTTCCAGGCACTTGAGGCAGATGGTTTCCAGGTCGCGATCCATTCCTGGCTGCAGCGTCGAAGGTCGACGCGGCTCCTTGTCCAACACCTGACGCACCGTCTCCATCGTCGTGCCTCCGGCGAACGGCGGCTGGCCAGTCAGCAATTCGTAAAAGATCGCGCCGAGTCCATAAACATCCACGGCCGTCGTCAATTGCCTTGCCTCGCCGCGCGCCTGCTCGGGCGACATGTAGCTGGGCGTGCCGAGCATCGCCACCGTGTGAGTCAGCGTGCTGTCCTGCTCGACGAGCTTCGCCAACCCGAAGTCGGTGAGATGCGGCTCGCCCCCCGCGTCGAGCAGCACGTTTCCAGGCTTGAGATCGCGATGAAGGATGCCCCGCTGGTGCGCATAGTGAACAGCACGGGCCAGCG
Source organism: uncultured Bifidobacterium sp. (assembly GCA_964491875.1). GTDB lineage: Bacteria > Verrucomicrobiota > Verrucomicrobiia > Limisphaerales > JADJPG01 > JADJPG01. The sequence goes on along the minus strand of CAZBIC010000034.1, from coordinate 74,019 downwards.
TGGCGAGGAGCTCCGCCGCCTCCCGACTTGCGATCGGAGATTGGAGACCCGAAATGCGCCGGGCGAGCGAGCCGCCCCCGACGAACTTCATGCTGAAGAACGGCTGGCCCTCGCATTCGCCGACCTCGTAAACGGGAACGATGTTCGGATGATCCAGACTGGCGACAGCTTCGGCCTCCGTACGAAAACGCTTCACGAAGTCCGGCGCGGCAAAACGTCCAGCCGCCAGGACCTTCACCGCCACGGTTCGATTGATCTGCGTCTGAAGCGCGCGATAGACGATGCCCATGCCGCCACGCGCCACCTCCTCCAACAGTTCGTACGAGCCAAACGTCTGGGGCAACGCCGCCTGGCCACCGGTCGCCTGCGGAGGCACATCCAGCGGACCGCCGTCGAGCATGGCTGCGAACAGACATTTCGAGCACAGCCCCCGGGGTGAATCCGGGGGCAGCGCACGTCCGCACTTCGGACACACCGCGGTGTGTGACAGTTCCGACATCAAAGTTCGTTATCCACCCCAGCTAAGAAGCAATTCCTCCAAAACCTTTCGAAAATTCTGGAGCCGACGAAGGCCGTCAATCGCTCAACACGGCCAGCAAATGACGGAGCTCCTGTTCCACTTCCGCCGGCTGGCCCACCGTATTCGCGACCTCCTCGAACAGCAGCGCGCGAAACCTCGCGCGCATCCGGTGGATCGCCGACGTGATGGCCGGCACAGAAATGTCCAGGCGCACCGAAGCCGCTTCGTAGGACATGGCGCCTTTGTCATCGAGAAGAAACCCCTTCAAAATCTCGAAACGACTTTCTTCCGTCTCTGCGGCCAGGCGATCTAGAACAACACCCATCACCGTCTCCGCCCAGCGCCGTTCAAAAAGAGTCTCCGGCGTGACATGATCCTTCGCTTCCATTTGATAGCGCTGGTCGGCATCGAACTCATCCAAGGACAACATCCGCGCGCCTCCACCGCGACGTTGCGTCTGCGTCTTGTCCCATTCATTGGCGAGGAAGTGCGACATCGACGTCAGCAGGAACGTGCGAAATTTCCCCCGGCTCGCAGCCACCGACCTCAGATAACTCTTCTCCAGAAACTTTGCGAAAAAAGCCTGGGTCAGATCGCTCGCATCCTCGTGGGAGTTCCCCTTGCGCCGGACAAAAACATAAAGGGGATACCAATAGCTCTGGCACAATCGCTCCATCGCCACGGCCGACTCCGGCGACTGACTGTCCCCTGCCAGCACCACCATCGACCAATGGGTGGTCGCGAAAACGCCGGGCTGCGGGCAGCCAGCACCTTTCGAATCGTCGGCGGTATGCACGTTGCCTAGAATTGGCGAAACGGGTCTCAAAATCGAATCCCATTTTCTCGGCTCGAACCTCTGCGATCAGCATTCGAAGGGAAAATCGATTCACATCCCTGCGTCAGGAACTCCACACCACGGATTTTTCATTCACTTGGTTCGCGCGTGGACTTGCGAACATTGAATGCTCGAATGCTCCGCTCCTTGTCCAACCTCTCGGGCCGGACGTCATTTTCCGCCTGATCGAATGTCGCGAAAAGCAGGCCAGCTCCTCAGAAACCGCGGTCAGGATTGAAACCAATGACGAAGATCCTCACAGTGACTCCAGTCATCCATGCAATCCACGCTTTCTTCGCGTCCCGTCTGGCCTCGCAGGTTTCGCTGCGCACTGCCCGCAATTTCGCTGCTGTGCCTCGCCCTCGTTGGCCTGAGTGCTTCCGCAGCGCAGTCCGACCAGACGAAGCCCAACCTCCTCATCGTCCTCGCGGACCAGTGGCGCGCGCAGGCGTTTGGTTTCGCCGGTGACCCAAATGTCCTCACCCCAAATTTCGACCGGCTCGCTCTGGAAAGCGTTCACCTGACAAACGCCATCTCCGGACTGCCCGTTTGCTCGCCGACTCGCGCTTCCCTAATGACTGGGCAGCGACCGTTGACTCACGGGATTTTCCTGAACGACGTGCAGCTGAACCCCAACGCCGTCACCCTCGCCAAAGTCCTGAAAGGCGCCGGCTACCAGACCGGCATGATCGGCAAATGGCACATCGACGGGCGCGGGCGCTCGAACTTCATCCCGCGCGAACGTCGCCAGGGTTTTGATTACTGGAAGGTCCTCGAATGCACACACAATTACACCAACTCGCTTTACTACGCAGACGATCCCGCGAAACGGGTCTGGCCCGGCTACGATGCCATCGCGCAAACGCGCGACGCCTGCGATTACATCCGCTCGCAATCCCGCTCGAACCAACCCTTCGCGCTCGTGCTCGCCTGGGGGCCGCCGCACGATCCGTATTTCACGGCCCCGGCGAAGTATCGGGCGCTCTACAATCCAGCCACACTCCAGCTGCGTCCGAATGTTCCAGCAGGTCTGGAGACGGAAGTGCGGAAGATTCTCGCCGGTTACTATGCGCATTGCACCGCGCTGGATGATTGCATGGGCGAGATCCTCGACACCCTTCGCGACAGTGGCGCCGGACGGAATACGATCCTGCTCTTCAGCGCGGACCACGGCGACATGCTCGGTTCGCAAGGGCAGTTCAAGAAACAGCGTCCCTACGACGAGGCGATTCGAGTCCCGATGCTCATCCGCTGGCCCGATGGCCTGGGCACAAAGTCACGTCCGATGGATGCGCCGATGAACTCGGAGGACATCATGCCGACACTGCTCGGCTTATGTCGCGTGTCGATCCCGCCCTCGGTCGAGGGACTGGACTACAGCGGCTACCTGTGCGGCGGTCCGAATCCCGGCGACAACGCCACGGTGTTTCGCTGCGTCGCGCCTTTCGGGGAATGGGAACGCCGCGCCGGCGGGAAGGAGTATCGCGCCGTGCGCACCACGCGTTACACCTACGCGCGCGATTTGAACGGTCCATGGCTGCTCTTCGATAATCAGAGCGATCCCTACCAGACAAATAACCTGGCCGGATCAGCCGGGCACGCGAAGCTCCAGTCGGAGTTGGACGCCTTGTTGCAGAAAAAACTTCGCGAGCAAGCAGACGAGTTCCTCCCGTCCAGAAGTTATATTTCGAAATGGGATTACTCGGTGAACACGAACGGGACGGTCCATTACACCAACTGACCTCCGAGCCCCAGGCAGAACTTCGGCGCGCAGGCGCGCAGGAGTTCAGCAAACAAAGGCATCAAGGCCATCTACCGCACGCCTTGTTTGAAGAGGCTCAGCAGCCGGGCGGCAGTCGAGGGCTTGAGCTGACTGATGTCGAACAAGGGATCGAGAAACTCACTGAACCCTTCCAGATACCGCGCCCCCTCGGCTTCCAGATCGTGGAAACCCATCGTCCACTCGGAGAAGTCGCGCACCTCCACGGTTTTCTCGTAGAGCCGCAGAACACCGCTGTGGCGGGGATCGTTCGAGATTTTTTCGAACAAAGACCGAACTGGATCCTCTTCACCCTCGAGGATCTGGAGCACGTTTCCGTCCTTGTAGAGCAGCATGCCGGTGATTCCCCGCTTCTCGTTGTTCTCGCGGCTCTTGATCAGGATCTCCGCGATCTCATAAACGTTCAGTAGCGACCGCGTCGAACTCAAGTAGGACAGCTGTATCATGGCAAAATGGTTATTGCGTGACCTGCGGTGCGATTTCCAAAGCGGATCGCCGCCGTTCACAATTCATCGTCTCCGTCGTGATTCGGCAGATTTCCTCCAAGGATTACTTCACAATTATTGTCCCACCGTTCGGATCAAGATTCCGTTCAAGTCCGCGGCGCATCCGCCGATCCAAACGGGGAGCAATCTGGTCAGGCACCAGCAGCTCACGAAAATGGACTTGAAGGAAAAGATGCTCGCCGAAATCGAACGGCGCCGCGAATCGTTGCTCGACCATGTGACGCTGCCCATCGGCGATGAAATGCTCCTGCGCCGCCAGCTGGATGGCGTCGAGCAGGCGCTCTACGCCGGACGATTGCCGGAGGAAGATTGGGAACAGCACCAGTTCCACTGGCTGGCCCATTGCGCCGAGCAGGAGCGCAGCCTCATCCGCCGCAGTTCCCACCTCATGCTCACCTTCGAGGACATGGAACGGCACGAGCCGAATATCTTCATCGAAGACGCAACCGTGCTGGAACTGCTCCATTGGTGGCGCGACGAGGGCGGGCGCGAGGAATATCTCGGCCAGCTCACCATCGCCGAACGCCGCGAACTGGAGGAGCAGGAACGTCAGTGGCGCGAAAAGCGTCCGTAGCACTGTTCCTTGCCGGACGGAATTCCGGCTCACCATCGCCCCGGCTCAAATCCCCGCTTACATCTTTTTGGTAGCTCCATGCTTTGGCACCTTGTTACGATGCGCACTGCCGCATGGACAATGGATTGATGATCGAGGTCGAGAGCCTGACCAAGCGTTACCCGGGCCGCACGGCGGTGGCTGACGTTTCGTTTCAGGTCGGAGCCGGCGAGATCGTGGGCTTGCTCGGCCCGAACGGCGCCGGCAAAAGCACGATCATGCGCGTGCTCTCGTGCTTCATGCCCGCCACCAGCGGCACGGTGCGCGTGGCCGGCTTCGATGTCTTCAGCCAGGCGGACGAGGTCCGCCGCCGCATCGGCTACATGCCGGAGAACAATCCCCTGCACCGCGACATGCGCGTGAAGGAGTATCTCAAATTCCGCGCCAGCCTCAAGGGCCTGAGCCGCTCCGATCGCAATGAACGCGTGGAAATCGTAATGGACCAGTGCGGGTTGACCGATGTCCGCCACCGCATCATCGGGCACCTCTCCAAGGGCTACCAGCAACGGGTCGGCCTCGCCGACGCGCTGGTGCATGAACCCCAGCTGATCATTCTCGACGAGCCGACCATCGGCCTGGACCCGAACCAGATTCGCTCCGTCCGCCAGTTGATCAAAAGCCTCGCGGGCCATCACACCGTTCTCATCTCGACGCACATCCTGCATGAAGTCGACATGACGTGCAGCCGCGTGCTGATTCTCGACAAGGGCCGCATCCTCGCCCACGACACCCCGGACAACCTGCGTCAGCTCATGAGCGAAGGCGGCCAGATCATCGCCGAGATCGCCGCGCCTCAGCCCGACCTCCGCGCCTGCTGGGAATCGCTCGCCGAAGTCGAGCATTTCGATCTCTCCGCCGCCGAGGGCGAATACATCCGCTGCGCGCTCACCGCCCGGCCGGGCTTCGACCTGCGTCCGCAAATCTTCTCCCTCGTCACGGAACGCGGCTGGAAGCTGCGCGAACTGACGCGCAGCCGGCATTCACTGGAAGACATTTTCGTCCGCGTCACGCGCGCGGACAAGGAGGAGGAACTCTGATGCAAGCCTTCATCGCCCTCGTCCGCCGCGAACTGGGATCATTTTTCAAGTCGTGGACCGGCTACGTCATCATCGCCGGCGTGATGTTTCTGCTCGGCTTCAGCTTCTGGAGCATGCTGGAAGGTCTGAACTCTGATTCCACGCCGATCCCGATCACCCAGCTGTTCTACGAGACGCTTTATTTCTGGCTCATCCTGCTCGTCGTTTCGCCGCTCATCACGATGCGGACCTTCGCGCAGGAAAAATCCTCGGGGACTTACGAAACGTTGATGACCACGCCGGTCGGTGATGCCCAGGTGGTGCTCGCGAAGTTCATCGGCGCCCTGCTCTTCTACCTGATCCTCTGGCTGCCGTTGCTCGCCTGCATCGGCGTTGTCCGTTATTACAGCCATGATCCCACGGCGCTCGATCCGGCGACCATCGGCACGACCTATCTGGGCATTGGATTGATCGGCAGCGTTTATCTGTCGCTCGGGATTTTCACCTCGGCGATGACCCGCAGCCAGATCATCGCGGCGATGTTCAGCTTCGCCGTGGGCATCACGCTTTTCATGCTGAGCTTTCTTGGCTCGGCCTTCGCGACCAAGACCGGCTGGGAAGCGCAGATCATCGGGCATCTCGCGCTGATGGAACACATGCGCGACTTCGCGCAGGGCATCGTGGACAGCCGGCCGGTCGTTCTCTACCTCACGCTCACGAGCTTCTTCCTCTTCCTGAGCTGGAAATCCGTCGAAAGCCGACGCTGGAAATAAGATGGCTACCGAACCGAACCCCAGCTTCTCCGTCGCACGCAAGTGGAGTCTCAGCCTGAGCATGCTCCTCGCGCTGGGCGCCGTGCTGGCGCTGCTGGTGATGGCGAATTACCTCGGCGCCCGCCATTTCAAACGCTGGTCCATCTCCGAGAAAGCCCAGACGCAGCTCTCGCCTCTGACGCTCCGCGTGCTGAACGCCGTCACGAACCCGGTCAAGGTCACGCTCTACTTCGACAAACGCGAATCGCTCTACAACCTCTCCTACAATCTGCTGAAAGCGTATCGCTACGCGAATCCGCTCATTGATCTGCAGATCGTCGATTACATCAACGAACCCGGCGCGGCGCAGGTCGTGAAGTTAAAGCACAAGCTGGGGGAAACGGATCGCGATCTGGTCATCTTCGAATCCCAGAACGGCGACATGAAAGTCTACCAGGGCGAGCTGTCGGATATCGACATCCAGCCGCTGGTGCGCGGGGAGAGCAAGGAGGTCAAGCGAACCAACTTCAAAGGCGAAGCCCTCTTCACCTCGGCGATTCTCAATGTCATCAGCGCCCGCAAGCCCAAGGCCTACTTCCTCGACGGCCATGGGGAGCACAATCCCGAAAGCGAGGACGGTCAGTCCGGCTACTCACGCTTCGCCAGCGTCCTGCGCGAGAACAATGTGCAAGCCGCCCGTCTCCGGCTTGAGGGACCCGTCGAGATTCCGGCCGATTGCAATCTGCTGATCATTCCCGGGCCACGCACCGCGCTCAGCCAGGAAGTGCTCGACAAGATCAGCCGCTATCTCAAACAAGGCGGACGGTTGTTTGTGATGTTCTTCAGCACCGCCGGGACGGCCCGGCCATCCGGTCTAGAGACGCTGCTCTCCGAATGGGGTGTCCGAGTTGGCAATGACGTCGTCATCGACGAAAAGAATTCCCTCAGCGATACCAAGCAGGACTTTGTCACCTCCACGTTCGGCACCCACGCGCTCATCAAGCCGCTCCTTCACGGCTTCCAGATGTATACGATTCTGCCCCGCTCAGTGGCCAAGGACCTGCGCAGCCCCGCCGGCGCCGACGCTCCGCAGGTCGAGCAACTCCTCTACAGCGGAGCCTCCGGCCGCATCATCACCGACATCCGGGCCAATGGAGAAATGTCCTCCAGCACCAAGGATTTCATCGGGAACGTGCCCATCATGGTCGCTGTGGAAAAAGGTGGCATTCGCAACGTCAGCGCGGATCGCGGCACCACGCGTATCGTCGTGACCGGCGAATCCCTCCTCCTCGTCAACAACGCGATCGATCGTGAAGCCAATCGGCAGTTCGCGACGCACGCCATTAACTGGCTCCTCGCGCGCAACGATCTGCTCGTGGCCGTTCCGCCGCGACCGCTCTCGGAATACAAGCTCACCATGACCGACGCCCAGATGTCCGCTGCGAGCTGGCTCTTGATGGCGGGACTGCCTGGCTTTGTCCTGTTCATTGGAGCGCTCGTATGGTTGAGGCGCCGCCGGTAATCGCAGTATGAATTGGAAAAGCACATGGATTTTGCTCGGCCTCGCCGCCGGTTTGTTTGCGTTCATCGTTCTCGTTGAACGCAACGTCGCGACCACCGACGCACCTCCGACCCGCCTTCTTTCCTTCAAGGCGAACCAGGTCACCAACATCCAGCTTCGCCTCACGAACCAGCTGATGTTGCGCATCGATCGGCCCAAGGCCGGCGCGTTGTGGAACTATTCCTTCCCGATCAATTATCCAGCGAAGGTCTACGCCGTGGAATGGCTCATCCAAGCCCTCGAAGAAGCCGTTCCCGTCACTCTGATTCAGAAACAGGAACTGACCGACGCCAAGCGAACCATCGCCGAGTTCGGCCTCGACGTGCCGCAAGCCACGCTCACCCTCCAGCACGAGGGTGAACGTACGGAAATCATGTTCGGCTCGAAGACGCCCGTGGGCGATGGCGTGTATGTGCAGGTGATGAACCAGCCCGACATCTACGTGCTCGACGTGGAGCTGGTAAACAAACTTCCGCGCACCTTCCAGGACTGGCGCGAAGTCAGCTTGCTGCCTCCGGCCGGCGTTCCGATCAATCGCATGGAAGTTCGCTCGGCGGGCCGCGGCTTCACCATCGACTTCGACATGACCCGTCGCACGTTCGTCCTTTCTCATCCGACCAAAGCCCGCGCTGACACGGCGAAGGTGGTCGGCATCATCGAGAAGCTCCGGAATGCCCAGGTCACCCAGTTCGTCACCGACAACCCACGCGTCGACCTCGAACCCTACGGCCTGCAACCGCCCGAGGCCGAAATCTCGTTCCTCGCCGGATCGAACGACCTCTACACCGTCCAGTTCGCGCTCCAGTTAGGCAAAAGCCCGACCAACGATCCCTCCGTCGTTTACGCACGGCGGGTCACCACCACCAACATCGTTCTCGTGCCGAAGACCTTGCTCGAAGGCCTGCAGAAGACTCACAGCGACGTACGCGATCTGCATTTGGTAACCTTTGCGCCGCAGACGGTGGAATCAATTGAAGTCATCGGCATGGAAAACAACTTCACGGTTCAGCGCATGACGAACCAGACGTGGGTCATCACCGAACCGACCCTAACCGCCGCCGACACCAACGCCGTCCGCGAGTGGCTGGAGATGCTGAGTCGAATCGAAGGCGCCGTGGAGAAGGACGTCGTCACCGACTTCGCCCCCTACGGGCTGGCCGCTCCGTCGCGGCGTTACGTGCTGAAAAGCTCGATGACCAACGCCACCGGCGTCGTCAGCAATCGCGTCCTCGCTGAACTGGCGCTGGGCAACGTGCAGGACAAAAAGGTCTTCGCGCGACGGCCGGACGAAGAGACCGTCTACAGCCTGCTGCGCGACGACGTACTCCGTCTGCCGCGTGAAGCATGGCAGCTGCGCGACCGCCGGGTCTGGAAGTTCTCGACCAACGAAGTGGCCCGCGTGACCGTCCATTACCTCGGTCAGTCGCGGACGTTGCAACGCAGCGCATCGGCCAGCTGGAGCATCGCCGAGGGTGCCGGCATCGTCCCGAGCATCAATCCCGCGCTCGAAGAAACCCTCTTCCGCCTCGGAGACCTTCAAGCCAACGTGTGGGTGGACCGCGGAGAGAACAAACGTGCGGTCTACGGATTTACCGGCAACACCAGCAAGATCGCGATCGAACTGAAGAACGGCGAGAAACCGCAAACCCGCTTCGTGGAGTTCGGCCGCCCCGGATATTCGCCGACCGGCCTGCCCTACGCGTTGACGGAGATTGACGGGCAGACCTGGGTTTTCGAATTTCCGCCCACGCTCTACTTTGAAGTGGTGCGCGACTTGTTAAACCCAATGTCGCCCGCCCAGTAGAACCGGAACAACAAACTGTTTCACGTCCATGCGCCCGGCGAAGGATGCCAAAACAAAGCCGGCGAAACCGCCCCGTTCGCTGGGCTGGCGCATGTTCTTCACCACCTTCAAGTGGTGCCGCATTTCCATCCTGCTCGTTGTCCTCGTCATCATCATCCTGGGCCTATTCCTGAACCACGTCGGCCTGCCCGACTGGCTGGAGCGCCGCGTTGAAGAACAGTTCCGCGCCAACGGCTGGGCGCTGCAGTTCACCAAACTCCGCCTCCGCTGGTATCACGGCATCGTGGCCGAAGGCCTGCATCTCCAGCGCACGAACGCCCCCGCCGGGCCGACTCTCTTCGTCCAGGCCGCCGAGTTTCGACTCAACTGGCGTTCGCTGCAGCATCTCGATCTCGAACCCGACAGCGTCATGCTCCGGGGCGGCCGTCTCTTCTGGCCGCTGGTCGCCACCAACCGCCCGAAACGCACACTGGTGCTCGAAGAACTCGGTGGCGAGCTTGCCTTCAAGCGCAACGACACGTGGGAACTCAAATACATTGAGGCAAACATCCTCAACACTCACGTGCGCTTCCGCGGTGACATCACCAACGCCTCGCTGATCCGCGAGTGGCGCCTGCCCGCTCCTTCACCGGACGCCACCGCCACCCCTTCGGACCGCTGGCACACGCTGCTCAGCGAAGCCGAGAAGGTTCGATTCACCGGACGCCCCGAGCTGAACGTCATCTTCTCCGGCGACGCCACGGACTGGAAAACGTTCGATACCAAGCTCAAATTCACCGCCACCGCCGTGGATTCACCGTGGGCCAGCGGCACGAACGTCACCCTCGCCATCGAACTCCTCCCGCCACCGCGCACGAATGAACCGACCCGCATCGACATCAAGGCCAGCGCGCAGAACACCTTCACCCGCTGGGCGACCGCCACAAATCTCGATCTGAAACTCGTCTTTGAACCGCCGCACACCCGCAGTCATCCCACCAACTTCCTGCTGCTGATCGATCTGCACGGCGCCGCGACGCCATGGGGCAATGCCGGCCACGTCTTCACCGAAGTGCGGTCGCATCCGTCCGGCACCAACCAAACGCTGAAGGAGACGCGCGCCGACGTGACCATCGAGAACTTCACCGGCCAGGATTCGACCGCGAACCGCGCGCGCATCACCGCCACCCTGGCGCATCCGTTCGACAACTTCTTTCCCGCCACCGCGCAAACGGCGTGGACGTTCAACGATCTGGAAACGCCCGCCGCCACCTCACAGTGGATTCGGGTAAACACCACGCTGGCGCTGCCCGAGCAGAGCCAGATTCGCCTCGCCGCCACCAATCTCGCGTGGTTCGAGCGCATCGCCAACCTTCCCTTCCAGGCGAATGTCAGCGTCAGCAACACCGCCATCTCCCGGTTGCTCCTGCCCTCCGTGGACTTGCAGGCCCACTGGGAATTCCCGGAGCTGCGGCTCAAATCCGGCGGCCAGATGGAGACAGATTCCGCCGCGGCGCAGTTCTCGCTCAACACGGAATCCCGCGAAGTAACGTTCCACGTGCGCGGCTCGATGGATCACCGCCGCGCCGCGAGCTTGATCAGCACCAACGCCAGCGAGTGGATTGAAGACCTCAGCTTTGTTTCGCCACCCACCAATTTTCTTCAGGGCCGTTTCGTCCTGCGCTCCGTCACCAACAGCACGATCGCCTGGCGGCACGATGTGTTGCCGACGTTGTCTCTGGCGGGCGGGTTCGATTCCCCGGCGGGCGCGTTTCGCGGAGTGCCGTTCAGCTCCATCCGCATTCCCATCACGCTGACGAATTCCCTGTGGCAAACCCCCGGCATCAGCCTCGCGCAAAGCAACGGCGCCATTCGCATCACGGGATCGGGCGATCAATCTACCAGCCGTTTCCATTTCGATGTCACGAGTGATTTCGATTTGCTCAGCTTGCGACCCGCCATGCCGACCAACGCCGCCAGTTTCTTCGACTGGTTTGTCTGGCCCGCCCCGCCCCAGATCAATGCGGCACTGAGCGGTTACTGGACGAATTTCGCCACTCTCGGATCCAGCGGGAACGTGGCATTCACGAACACCACCTTCCGCGAGCAGTTCGTGAACTCCGCCACCACGCGATTCATCTACACCAATCAGCTCCTCTCCATTCTCGATCCTTTCGTCCGGCGCAAGGGCGAATGGGGCACGGCGGACGGTATCGCCTTGGACCTTGCGCACCAGCGGCTGTATCTGACCAACGCCATCGGCAAGATGGCTCCGCGCGTCATCACCCGCGCGATTGGTCCCCGCATTGACGCAGTCGTGGCGCCTTATGTGTTCGAGGGTTCGCCGGACGCGAAAACTCACGGCGTCTTCGCGCTCAAGCCGGGCGACAACGGACACGATGTGCGGTTCGAAGTCGATGGCGGCCCGTTCCACTGGGAACGCTTCCACTTCGAGAAGGCGAAGGCGGTGCTGCTGTGGAAGGGAGACACCCTGACGATCACCAACACCTCTGGCCGCTGGCACGGTGCCACGGTGAATGGGTCGGCGTTTTTTGATTTTGACCGGACGAGTCCGGACAACATGTTCGCATTCCAAGCCCGTTTGGAAGACGGCGACCTTCGTAAGATTCTCAAGGACCTCCAGCCCGACCGGAAAGGAAAGGTCGAAGGCCGGGTCGACGGCGAATTGAACATCACCCGCGCCTATACCACGGACTGGAAAAGCTGGCAGGGCCAAGGCTTCGCCCACATGACCAACGGCCTGCTCTGGGACATCCCGCTCTTCGGCGTGTTCTCGCCCATTCTCAACGCCGTGCTCCCAGGCGCCGGCCTCGGCAACAGCCGCGCGCGCGATGCCGGCATGACCTTCGTCATCTCGAACAGCGTGATTCACACGAAGGATTTGGAAATCCGCGCGACAGCCATGCGAATGAACTACAAGGGCACCGTGGATTTCGACCAAACGGTGGAAGGAAGAATGGAGGCGGAGTTGTTGCGCGATTTTCCGGCGATTGGTTTTCTAATCAGCAAGGTGCTTTGGCCCGTCACCAAGCTCTTCGAATATGAGATCACCGGCACGCTGAACGATCCGAAGACAGCTGAACGCTACTTCATTTCAAAAGCGCTCCTCGCCCCGCTGCATCCGCTGAAAACGTTGAAGGAACTGTTCAACCCGGAGGAAAGGGACAGCCCGCCATCGCCGCCCAGGACAGAAGAGAATCCGGCCAATCAGCCGGCGCCGAAGTCACCCTAGCAGCTCGCTGGTCCGGCGGACGATTTCGTCCACCGTCTCCAGACGCCCGACGCCTTCGTAGCCGCAAGACAGCATTCCCGAATCCGGTCCGACAAACTGCACGCCGCGACTCTTCAACGTGGCCACATTCTGCTGCGTGGCCGGGTGCTGCCACATCTTGCCGTTCATCGCCGGTGCAATGAGAATCTTCGCATTCGGATTGATCGCCAGCGCAATGCACGTCAGCGCGTCATCCGCGATGCCCGCCGCCATCTTCGCAATGACATTCGCCGTGGCTGGAGCAACGAGCAGCAGGTCCGCCGAATCCGCCAGCGTGATGTGCGTCGGCTTCCAACCTTCCTCTTCGTCGTAGAGATCCGTGACCACCGGATGCCTCGAAAGCGTCTTGAACGGGAGCGGCGTGATGAACCGTTGCGCATCCTTCGTCATCACCACATGCACGCTGTGACCGGCCTTCGTCAGCAGGCTGGCGATATCGACCGCCTTGTGCGCGGCAATGGAGCCTGTGACCCCGAGGACAATCGTCTTACTCATAAGCAGGCAACTGGGCACGACCGTGCTTCATCTGCTCGGCATCCAAAATCGCCTGCAACCGACGCACGTCCTCCGCGATGCTGGAGCTGACAATGAGGTAATCAAAATTCTTCCACTGCGAAATCTCCTGCTTCGCCACACCCAGGCGCTTGGCGATCGTCTGTGGCGAGTCCTGCCCGCGTTTCTTCAAACGCGTTTCCAGGATGTCAATCGACGGCGGCGTGAGAAACACCGTGACCAGAGCATTCCGCAACTCCACATCTTCCTCAGCATGCGCCCGAATCGCCGCCGCGCCCTGGACGTCCACATTCAACAGGACGTCCTTTCCCGTGCGCAGCTTGCTCAAGACCTCGGACTTCAACGTGCCATAGCTGTTGCCATACACCGTCGCGTGTTCGAGAAAGTTTCCAGCCTGAACCCGCTTCAGGAAATCACCCGCATCCAGAAAGTAATAGTCCACGCCGTCCTTCTCCCCCGCACGCGGATCGCGCGTCGTGCAGGTGATCGCGCGCGACATGTTCGGCCGCGCCGCCAGCGTCTGCTCGCACAGGGTAGTCTTGCCCGTGCCAGACGGCGCCGAGATCACGACGAGCATCGGGCTGGTGAGAAGGGCTGGCATATTCTTCTGGGTCGCTCCACCGGAAGCGGCAGGACGATTCTCTTCCTTGGCGGCCGGCTTCATTCGACATTCTGGGCTTGTTCGCGGAATTTTTCCAACTCGGTCTTCAACACCACGACCTCGCGCGAAATCGCACCGTCATTCGCCTTCGAGCCGATCGTGTTGATCTCGCGGTTCATTTCCTGCGCGAGAAAATCCAGCGTCCGGCCCACGGGCTCGTCCGACTTCACGCAGTCATCGAACTGCTGGAAGTGACTCTGCAGCCGGGTGAGTTCCTCGGAAATGTCGGAGCGGTCGGCGAAGAAAACGACCTCCTTCAGCAGGCGTTCCTCGTCGATCTGCAAATCCTCCAAACCCGCGCCCTTGATTCGCTCGACGAGCTGGTCGCGATAACGCTTCTGCACCATCGGGGCTTCCTTCCGCACCCTGCCCACCGCCTTCCGCATGGTGCCGACGCGGTCGCACAAATCCTTCTTCAGGTTCGCTCCCTCGCGAGTGCGCATCTTCAGCAGCATCGTCAGCGCCTGCTGCAATGCCTTGCTCACAGCCGGCCAGAACGCCTCGGCGTCGCCCACCTCGTCGTTGGTTTCCAGAACACCCGGCGCACGAACCAGGTGGTCCAGCGACAGGTCGTCCTTGATGTTCAAATCCTTTGCCAGCTGGCGCAGCGCGCGCGCGTAGGCCTTGGCAAGCGTTGAGTTGACGCGAACGCGCGATGACTCCTGACCTTCTCCCGCATGCAAGGTAATCCGGGCCGTCAACCGGCCGCGCGCAATCTTGCGGTTCACCTCGTCACGAACCTGGGCTTCCAAAACTTCCAGCTCGCGGGGGAGGTTGATGGAGATTTCGCTCTGCTTGCGATTCACCGAGCTCAGCTCAACGGTGATCTTGAAACCGCTCTGGGAACATTCTCCCCAACCATAGCCGGTCATTGATTTCATGCGCGGCGCCAGTATGGAGATCCGGTTCCCGGCAGGCGAACGATTTTTTGCGAGCCCGGCAGACGCCTACAGCTTCACCAAGTTCGCCACCTGGCTCACGTCCTTGTCGCCGCGACCGGACAAATTGACGATCACCAAATCCTCCTTGGACATCTTCGGTGCGCGCTCGATCAACGCTGCCACCGCATGGGAGCTTTCGAGCGCAGGAATGATGCCCTCCAAACGCGCCAGCTTCATGAAGGCGTTCAGCGCCTGCTCATCGGTCGCGTAGGAATACTCCACGCGATTCTGGTCGCGTAACCACGCGTGCTCAGGCCCCACCGCCGCGTAGTCGAGTCCGGCGGAAACGCTGTGGGTCAGCTGAATCTGCCCGAACTCATCCTGCAAAATGTAGGACTGCGTTCCCTGCAGCACGCCGAGCGAGCCACCTTGAAAGCGGGCCGCATGTTTCTCCGGCTTGATGCCTTCGCCCCCCGCTTCGACACCCAGCATCTTCACCGACGCATCGTTAAGGAACGGATAGAAAAGCCCGATCGCATTCGAGCCGCCGCCGACGCAGGCGATGAGCAGGTTCGGCAACCGTTCTTCCTTCTCCAGAATCTGCCGCCGCGCTTCATCCCCGATCACGCGTTGGAAATTCCGGACCATCAGCGGATACGGATGCGCGCCGTAGGCGGTGCCAAGGATGTAGTGCGTGCTGCGAACATTGGTCACCCAGTCGCGCATCGCTTCGTTCACCGCTTCCTTGAGCGTCTTCTGACCGGCGGTTACCGGGATCACCTCCGCGCCCAGCATCTTCATGCGATAGACGTTCAGCGCCTGGCGCGCGCAGTCGACCTCGCCCATGTAGATCACGCACTTCATGCCGAACATCGCGCTGACCGTCGCCGTCGCCACGCCGTGCTGGCCCGCGCCCGTCTCGGCGATGATGCGTGTCTTGCCCATGCGCTTCGCGAGAAGGATCTGGCCCATCGCGTTGTTGATCTTGTGAGCGCCGGTGTGAAGCAGATCTTCGCGCTTGAGGTAAACCTTCGGCCCGCCGAGTTCACGAGTGAGGCGCTCGGCAAAATAAAGCGGTGTGGGACGCCCGCAGAATTCGCGCAGGTAGTAATTCAACTCCCGTTGAAACTCCGGATCGTGCTGGGCGCGGAAGTACTCCTCCTCCAGCTGCAGCAACGGATGCATCAACGTCTCCGGCACAAACCGGCCCCCGTAGGCTCCGAAGTGTCCGCGGGCATCCGGCAACGACTCTGTGGCAATGGCGCTCATAATGCGCCGTTACCTTAGCGATGCAACGGGAGGGAGTCGAGGGAGAGATTGTGAGGCCGAGAGCAATCGAACTACTGAGCCCGACTAGCGCAGGTAATCGAGCAGCGAGCTGCCGAGGATCTTGCCGGCGCTTTGCAGCGCCGCCGAGTAAGCCGTTTGCGTCTGATTGAGGCGAACCAGAGTTTGCGCCAGATCGGCATCCACTTCATTCGAGACCAGCACTTCGAGCGTATCGGTTCGATTCGTGGCGATGGTGTCCGTCGCTTCCAAGCGCGACTGAATCGCTCCGTTCGTTCCGATGTGATACAGGAAGTTATCCTCGTCGCGGCCGAGATTCACACGGTCCGTCGATTCAATGGTGGCGATATCGCCGGCCAGCAAGTTGTCCTGCAGCGCGATGAGATGGTTGAAGAAATCGGCGCCCACCCGGCTGTCGGTGACCAAGCCGCGCGGACCGCTGCCGCTGGTGTTCTCGCCGATGCTTTGCGCGCTCAAGGTGATGCCGGAGGCAATCTCGCTCTCCGCCAGGCTGGTGTTGCCGTTATACGTCACCGCTGTGACATTTCCGTTTGCGTCCTCCGTCAACTGAAAGGGCGCCTGATCGCTCAACGTGCCCGAGAAAATGTAGTCGCCCCGATTCTTGGTGTTCGCCGCCTGCACCGCCGTCTTGATCAATTCCGTGACTTCCTTCGCGTACAAGTTGAGCTCGTCCTGCGACTTCAAGCCATCCGCGGAGATCGAGATTTCGCGCACGCGATCCGAAACGTTCTTCAACGCCTTGATTGAATTAAAGCTCGCGGTGGCCAGCTCCTGATGGCGGTCGATGTTACGCTGGTATTGGCCCACGGACTTCGCCTCGGCCTGCATGTCGAGAACCCGCCGCATCGCCACCGGATCATCCTCCGGCAATTGCACCAGCTGGCCCGTCGCCGCCTGGTTCTGCAATTTGTTCTGCCGCTGGCTGAGCGACGTCAACTGGTTCAGCAGGCTGTTGGGGAAAGTATTGGCTGTGACACGCATGATGCTTGGCGTCCGTTCACCGACGGCGCATTAGGGATTCATTCCATTACTTCAACGTTTCAGGTTAATCACCGTCTCCAGCATTTCATCGATCGTGGTGATCAATTTCGCGGAGGCCTCGAAGCCGCGTTGAAACTTGATGAGATCCGTCATCTCCTCGTCGAGCGAAACGCCGCTCACCGAATCGCGTTGCCGCAGGAGCATGCTCTCAACGATCTGCTGGTTGGCCAGCTGGGTGTTCGTTCCGTTCAACGCCTGACCCAACGCCGTTACGGTCTGGCCGTAACTCTCCAGAAATGTCTCTCCATTAAGCCCCGCGTGCGCCTTGTCCGCGAGCTGGGCCATCTCTCGAATTACCGTGTTGTCGCCCACCGCCCCGGAAACTCCGCTCGCCTGAAGCAGCGTCGGATCCGCCGTCAACGCCGTGTTCACCGCGATGTCCGACGCATCCGTTCCGTTAAAAAATGCCGCGCCCGACGTTCCACCCAGGCCAAAGCCTCCCGCATGCACCGCGTTCACCTCGCTGATCAACGTGCTGGCCAGTGTGTCGAGCTGCGTCTGGATCAGTTGAAGATCCGTATCCCGCGCATCGATGGTTCCCTGCATGGAGCCGCCAGTGAGATTCAACGCCGTCCCTCCCGTCGCCGTGCGAACGAGAAACTGTCCGCCACCCGCATCGTAGGTTTCCAGCGTGTCGTCCAGATTCGGGCCGGACACCAACGTCACACCATCGATCGCAATGTCGATGCTCCCGTTGGTGTTCGTGGTGGTTTCCACCTTCACCAGCGCCGCCAGATCTTCGAGACGTTTCTGGCGGATGTCGCGCAGGTCATTCGCCTTCGCAGTCGTTCCCAACTCCGCCGCGATGATCTGTTCGTTCAATTTAGCGATGTCCCCGAGCGCGATGTTGGCCTGCTCCACATCGCTGCTCAGCGATTCACTCAGCGACGTCCGCAGGTCATCGAGCCGAGTCGACACCTGATTGAACTGCGTCGCGAGGCTCTCCGCCTTGATGAGCAGCACCTGGCGCTCGGAGATCGACGTCGGGTTCGTCGAAAGACTCTGCATCGCGTTGAACATCTCCGACATGTTTTCCGCAATGCCGTGCTGGCCGCCAACTCCGCTCGCCGCGGCCGCGCCTTCCGCGCCAGTCGCCTGACGATCAATCTGCTGGCCGAGTGCTGCCTGTCCGAATTGCAACGCCCGCTGACGGCTTTCGTAGGCACCGCGAACACTCGTCTCGTTGACGATCTGTCGATCGATCAACGCGTCACGCAGCTGGTAAATTCCGACCGCGTCCGCGCCCGTCCCCTGCGGCCCCATGTCGGACGGAATGGTCAGCGACGTCTCAATGGCCACGCGCTGCCGTGCATAGCCCGGCGTGTTGACGTTGGCCAGATTGTGCCCCGCGACTTCCGTGCCGTTGCGTTGCGTTTGCAACGAGCGGTTCGCGAGACTGAGAGTGCCGAAGAGTCCGAGCATATTACTTCCTTTATATCGGCTTATCCGACCGCCTCGTAGAGGGGCGGTGTGGGCAAGACGTGCGATTCCCGATTCCCGTGGCCGTTGTAAACCTGAGTTTCACGCGCCGGCAGGAACATGCTCATGAACTGCTGCATCAGCTCGACTGAGCGGCTCAACAAAAGATGGTTCTGACGGGCCTTCTGCTGGACCCGCTGGAGAAGGGAATTGTTCTCGTCGACCAGCGATTCGACCAAGGGCCGGTAAGCCGCCGGCAGCAATCCGGCAATCTCCACAAAGGTCGACGATTCCAGAATCGCCAGATCGCGAGCCAAGTCTCGCTGGCATTTTTCGCGATCGCGGCGCGCGGCTTGAATGACCTGCGCCTGATTCTGCACCGCGGTGGTTGCCACCAGCATCTCGTCGGCAGCCCGGTTGATCGCGTGTTGTTGCTGCTGCTCCAGCAACGCCAGCATTTCGCCGTAGTGCTGCAACTCCTCGCGCAGCGCGGCAATCAGTTTCTCTAGTGGTTCAGTCATGGACTGTTCAGTGTGAAATATCGTCAGCCACAGGCGGCGCCGTCGCGGCCTCGCCCGCTTCGCGCACGGAGACCACCGGTGATTCAAACTCGGCCGCCGGCGGCTGTTCGGTGTTCTCGGGGTAGATCCAGCCCAACACCCAGTCCCCTTCCCCACGGGATTCACCCTCGCGGCGAACCCGGGGCATCACGGCTTTGGCAAAACTTGCGCTCATCTTAAGATTTATCCGGCTTCGGAACATCGGCTTTCAATTGATGCTGCAATTGCGATTGAAGACCACGCGCCAGCCCGAAGCTGCCGCTCTGGCTGATGCTGTCCGCCAGCTGGCTGGTCACCATGTCCTGGTAGATCCCGGAAGACAGCGAGTCCTCGTTCACTTTGGATTTGAAAACTGTCTTGCGCGCGGAGCCGAGGATCTGCCGCAGCAACACCGCCTCGAACTGCCGGCTCACTTCCTCAAGCTTTTCCGACTTCGAAAGCGACTTGTTGTCCGCCAGCTGCTCCAGCGGGACAGCCTGCGTGCGATTGATTTCGGTTTTAGGTCGGACATCCATATCAACGCATGATCAGTTCAGCGTGCAATGCGCCCGCCTGTTTCATCGCCTGAAAGATCGCCATCATGTCGCGCGGAGTCACCCCGAGCGAATTCAGGTTCGCCGCCACCTTCTCAATCGTCGGCAATTCCGGAATGGTCACAAACGATGCCTTCTGCTCGTTGACAGTCGTGTCGGTGCGCGGCGTCACCGCCGTCGTCCCTGTCTGGCTGAAAGGCTGCGGCTGCGAAACATCGAGCGTATTGGCAATGGTGATCGTGATGTTGCCGTGAGATACCGCGCACGCGGCAATTCGGATGCGTGAAGTGGCGACAATCGTTCCCGTGCGCTCGTTGATGATGATGCGCGCCGGCATGTCCGGATCCAGTTCGATGGCTTCCACGCGCGCGACAAAATCCACCACCGAACTCTGCAAGCCATCCGGGATCTTCACGCGCACCGTGGTGGAATCAACCGATTCACTGCTGCTCGTGAACACCTTGTTAATCGCCGTCGCCAAGCGCGCCGACGAGGTGAAGTCTGGCTCGCGCAGGAGCAACTCGAGCGTGTTGTTCCGGACAATCTCCGCAGGGATCTCGCGTTCCACCAGCGCACCGCCAACGATCTGCGCCACCGTCGGATGGTTCTTCTGCACACTCGCACCTTCGTTTCCAGCGGAGATGCCGCCGAGCGAGATCGCTCCTTGCGCCAGCGCGTAAATTTCACCATCCGGTCCCACCAGCGGAGTCTGCAGCAAAATGCCGCCTTGCAGCGTCTTCGCGTCACCAATCGAGGACACCGTCACATCCAGGCGCGAACCGTTCTTCTTAAACGCGGCGATGTCCGCAGTAACCACCACGGCCGCGACATTCTTCGAGGAAAGCGTGGCGGGCGGCACATTCATGCCGAACTTCTGGAGGAAGTTCGCGACGGTCTGCAGCGTATAGACGGGATTCTTGTCACCGTCACCGGCGATGCCCGTGATCAATCCGTAGCCGACGAGCTGGTTGTCCCGAGCGCCGGCCACCATCGCGAGGTCCTTCACGCGGGAGGAAGCGAACGCGGAGCCCGGATTGAACCACATCACCGCCAGAAATCCCGCGACCACGATGGACACCCGCCGAAGGGAACTCATATTTGGATCGATGTGGTTCATTGGGGAAATGTTCCTGCGCGGCGTCTCAGAACGGCGTCACCTTCTCCCACACCCGATGCAGCCAGCCCTTGCGCTGGTTGTCGGTGATGGTGCCCTTGCCGGTGAACTTGATGGACGCGTCCGTGATGTTGTAGCTCAACACCGTATTGTTCGCCGCGATGTCCTCACTGCGGATGATGCCGCGGAGAATGGCCTCCTGTTTCTCGGCTCCAACAATCGTCTCGCGCCGGCCTTCGATGATCAGGTTGCCGTTCGGCTGCACATCGACAACGCGCACGGCGATGCGCGCCGTAATCTGCTCGGAGTTATTGATCTTTCCGCTGCCATCGAAACTCTGCGATCCACCGAATTTCATTGCCGGCATTTCGCCACCCTTCGTGAATAGCTTGCTCACCGCCGGGCTGTAGAAAATCGTGTCGAGTCCCGCATCGACGCTCGAGGACTTCGAGGTCTTGGTGCTGTTCTCCTTCGAGGCGCTGTTGCTCTCCTGCACCAGCACGGTGAGGATATCCCCGACCGCGCGCGCGCGTTTGTCCGCGAACATCGAGCGCGAAGTGCCGGGCTTCCAGAGCGAGCCGTTCCCGGCTTCCGCGCCCAACGCACCGAGCAAAACAACACACGACGCCAGACGCGCCAGCACGCGCAAACTGCGGGGCATCGCGAACGGGAAACTCAGCAGCGACAACTCCCCGCGCCCACGCCCGGTTGTCATCGAGGATCCCACCGACGATGGCTTGGAGGCGGACTTAGAGATTGATGACAACGGTTTGTTCGTCTTGGACTTTGGCATAGAACTCTCGCTTGTTTTTCGGGTTACGCACGCGAACGGTCTGCCCGGGCAAACCATCCGCCAGCACTTCGACCTTCAGGGAAATGTTCATCGAACCATCGCGCACGAGGCCGTCGACCACCTGGCCGCGCAGCACGACCGGACGCATCCGGATCGAACGCGCCAGCAAGGGCTGGCTCGGCATCACGTTCTCAATGATCTCCAGCGTCGGATTGTTCAACGCCTCCACAGGGACCGGCTCGCGCAGTGACAGAACGTCGCGGCGTTCAGCCGTAAAGTCCGTGGACTGCAGCGGTTGGCCGCGCTTTACCAGCAATCGCGCCACCGGCACATCCTTCATGATTCGCGCTTGCACCACCGTCTGCCATGGGCCGAACCGTTCGGTTCCGGCCAACAATTCAAAGCGCACAATGAAGTTTGGGCTCACGCCGCTGGCCGGCATGTTCAGCACTCGCAAGGTCAACGATTCATCCGGGAGATTCACACCGAGCCAAGGCCGGCCGAGGTTGAGTTCGAGCGTTCCCTTGTCGCGCACCTGCTCGCTTTGAAGCGTCGCGATCAAGAGTTCGCGCAATTCACCTTCCCCGAGGAATCGCGAACGACGAATCACGCGCACTTGGGATGCGCCAGTCCAGTTCGGCGCGGTCAATTGCGGCACCGCACGGCGCAGCAGTTCATTTATTTGCTCCGGCGAAAATGAAAGGGCCCGCCCAAATGAAGGCGCGTCCGCGAGGCGGATGGGCTGTTGTGGAAATGAGACCGGAGTGGAGGAAACGAGGTGATGAAGATAGACGCCCGCGCTGTCGACTTGCGCGTTGTTCCGCAGCTCCAGATCAATCACAGCCGGGGCCGCGATGACGCCGAGCGCTGTCTGCAGGCCCACCACGAAGGAAGCAGTCGTGCGCCGCCAGGTTCCGCCACTCGGGCGCGGGTTCGCACGAGCCTTCCAGGAGAAAAGCTCGCGGACGATCCCGCGACCGTGCCAGCGGCCATCGCCACCGCGACACAGGCAGACGAGATGCAGCAATGCACGACCGAGGCGGGAACTGGCCGCAATCACGGAGATGGGTGGCTGCGTCTTCATGGGTTACCGGCGGAGATTGTTGCTGAGCTGCATCATTTCGTCGGCAGCCTGCACGGACTTGGCGTTCACTTCGTAGGCGCGCTGCGCGACGATGAGGTTCACCATTTCCTCGACCACCTTGACGTTCGACATTTCGAGGTAGCCCTGTTGCATGGTGCCGAAACCGTTCTCGCCCGCGTTACCGATTTCCGGTGTGCCGGACGCTCCCGTTTCCCTGTAAAGATTGCGCCCGATGGAATCGAGCCCGGCAGGATTCGCAAAACGCACCAGCGTGACGCGGAATGTCTGGGTGCCGTTCGAACCACGCGTTTCCACGTCACCGTTCGGCGAGATGGAGATATCCGTCGTGCCGGCGGGGATTGGCTGGAATCCACCTTGCACCACCAGACCGTCGCTCGTGACCACACGGCCGTCGGACGCGCGTTTCAGAGCGCCGTCGCGAGTGTAAGCGCGCGTGCCGTCGGGCAGCTGCACTTCGAAAAAGCCGTCCCCTTGAATCGCGACATCGAGACTCTCGCCAGTGCGAGTAAACTCGCCGGTGGTAAAAATCTTGGATGTCGCGACTACGCGGGAACCGTGGCCCACCTGGAGGCCGGTGGGCAGGAGATTGCCGCCGCCTTGATCGGCGCCGGCGGGACGGTAAGTCTGGTAAAGCAGATCCTGGAACTCGATCTTGCTCTTCTTGAACCCGGTCGTGTTGACGTTGGCCAGGTTGTTGGAAATCGTGTCGAGGTTGAGCTGCTGGGATTGCATCCCCGAAGCCGAGGAGTAAAGGGATCGAAGCATGATTTAGTTCAACTGAGGTTGCCGAGTTCCGTGATGGTCTTTGCCATCCGGTCGTCGTGGATTTGCGCCATCCTCTGGTTGGCTTCGAAAGTCCTCATGGCGGTCATCAAGTTCGCCATTTCCATCACCGTGGAAGTATTCGCCTGTTCCAGCACGCCCTGACGGACGCTCGAAGCGTCAGAGGCCATCGCGGCAGTCGCGGGATTCTCCGCCGTAAAGTATCCACCGCTCAAACGAGTCAGCGCCTTGGTATTCCCAAACTCCGTGAGCTTCAGCCGGCCTTTCAAATCCGCGCCCTGGCTTACTTCGCCCGTGGCCGAGACGGAAAGCTCCGTGTAATTGTTCAGGTCGAGAATGATTGGCCCGCCGTCGCCCATCACGCGGTAACCTTCCTTCGTCACGAGCTGGCCCTGGGCATCGATGTGAAATTCGCCGTCGCGGGTGTAGGCACTGGAGCCGTTGGGCAGCTGCACTTCGAAGAATCCCATCCCGTCGATGGCGACATCCGTCTTCACGTTCGTGACGCGAAAATCGCCGGGCTGGAAGTTTGTGCCGGCCTGGCCGCCACTCATCAGCACAGCGCGACTACCGGCGGAGGAGCCAGCCACCGGATGCAGTCCGGCCTGAACAGCGGCGAAAGAAAAGTCCTGCTTCTTGTAGCCGGGAACCGAACTCGACGCGAGGTTCTCCGCGATTGTCTCCTGCCAGCGATCCATCGCATTCAGGGCTGACGCGGCTTGGTAGAGACTAACGTTCATTCAAATGGGATGTTTAGCAGCGCCTATGCCAGCACGTAATTGCCCGGATTCCATTGGTCCGCGCTAACCCGGACCTGTCGCAGCGGAAAAATGTGCCGTTCACTGCGACCGTTCCGGCCATTCTCCACCATCGGTTGGGGAAGTCGGGAGTCGTTCCGTCCTTGAATCCACCACGACCAGCGCTTAGAAGGCAGCGGTGTTTCCGCTCGTTGATCCGCCCGTCAGCGGAAGCCGCATTCAATGCCACAACGCCTGCCCATCCTCCGCGCGCTCGCCGCGCAAATCGCCGCGGCGTTGTTGCTCGCGATCCTGTTTTACACCGCCGCGGCGGCATTCGCCTTCAGGCCATCCCTGCCCGTCGCAGCGGCTGCCCACGGTCTGCTCGCTGCGGCCATCGGCCATCGACTCGGACTTTCGCGCTGGTGGTGGGCTATCAACTTCGCGTTCGTGCCCCTGCTCTTGCTGCTGATCGCGTGGAACGTGCCGGCCTGGGCTTATCTGGCGGGTTTTGTCCTGCTGCTGCTCTTGAACTGGAACAGCCTCGGCGGCGGCGTGCCGCTGTATCTCACCGGCGATGCCACGGGCGAAAAGATTGCTGAACTAATCAAGACGCGCGGCGATCGTTTTCGTTTCGTCGATCTCGGCAGCGGCCTCGCCGGAACGCTCTGTCAGCTGTCGCGCCGCTTTCCGAACGCGCAATTCGAGGGTGTGGAAACCGCGCCGCTGGTGTTCGCTGCCTCGTGGTTCCGCTGCCTCTTTCGCAAGAACTGCCGCGTGCGTTATCAAAGCCTGTGGAAAGTGGACCTCGAGCAATACGACGTCGTTTACTGCTTCCTGTCGCCCGTTCCCATGCCCGACTTGTGGAAGAAGGCGCAGTCCGAGATGCGCCCGGCTTGTCTGCTCATCAGTAACACTTTCGCGATCCCGGGTGTTCGTCCGAAGCAGATCGTGGAAATGAAAGACTGGCGGGATTCGAGAATCTTCGTGTGGGAACCCGCCGCAACGCATTGAACGCTGGAAACGTTACAGGGTGCACGTTGCAGGTTTCAGGTTCCCTGCGCCCCACCTTCAACTTGTAACTTGTAACCTGCACCGCGTGACATTTGACCTGACACTTAATACGAGCACGCCAGCTCGATGACCTGCCCGCAAGCGCACTCCACGCGAATTCCCACAATCTTTTCGCCTTCCTTCTGCAACGTCACTGTCGGTTCACCGGTTCCACCTGACGCCGGGCCATGGGCATGCGCGCCCGGAGTCGGCTGAAAGGGAGAAAAAGATGCAGCCGAATCCTTTGGAACGACCTTGAGATTCGCCATTACCCCTGCGGATTTGACGCCTGCCGCCGTACCCGAACCAAACGGCACGAACGGCTCCGTGGCCAAGGCTGCCTTGCTCATGGGCCGTTTCCTTTGCCGGTGCGGACTTTGAGCATGATCGTAATTCGCCGGTTTGTTTCATCCTCCGGCGCCGTTTGCGGCATGGGAACGGTGTCGCCAAAGCCCACGATCTTTCGAATCTGCCCGGCCGAAACGCCGTGCTCGATCAGCTTCCGTCGCGCCGCGCTCGCGCGTTCCGCGGAGATTTCCCAATCGCCAAAATCCTCCCGGATCGGTTTCAGACCGCTCTCGGTGTGCCCTTCCAGCTCCACGTTGAACGTGGAGAACAACGAAATCTGCCACGCCAACGTCGACATCACCCAGGCACCGTACTGTGTGAACTCCGAGCTTTGCAGTTTGAAGATCGGTTTCTTGGCACGATCAAACACGCTGATCCGCAATCCCTCCGCGGTCAGGTCCAGCTTGATGGGTTTCGGATCCTGCGGGTCGTCATCGATCTCCTTCTCCAGCGCCTTCAGCAATTCCTCGTTCAAGCGACGCAGCATCGCGAGTTCAACCGCCGCAGCGGAATCGAAGTTGCCGCCCTTGTCGCGTGACACGGCCGGAATGTCCTTTTGGGGAATGATGCCGGACGATTCCTTGGTGAGCGACGCAAAGGGATTGGTAAACGAACGCTGGACGGCTTCCTTGATCTTTTCGTCCTGCGACGTGAGCCAGAGCACCAGGAACAACGCCATCATAGCGGTGACGAAGTCCGCGTAGGCGATCTTCCAGGCGCCTCCGTGATGTGCGTGCTTTTTTCCCATGAGCAGCCAGGCGTTTACTTGCCAATGCCCTTGAGCATCGCTTCCAGCTCGTCGGGCTTCGGTTTCACATCACTGCTCAACGACCGGCGCGCGACTTCCACGGCCATGACCGGCGCCATGCCGTTGGCAAAACCGATCACCGCTCCGGAAACACACCTCATATATGTAATCTCCGAAGTGCCGTTCGACTCCATGCCCACGATCATGGGATTGAGAAAGCCGTACGAAACAAGAATTCCGATGAACGTTCCAACGAGCGCGGCGGCGACGTGATGGCCGATCTCCTCGATCGGACCGGCGATGGAACCCATCGTAATAACGATGCCCAAGACGGCCGCGACGATCCCGAATCCCGGAATCGCATCCGCCGCCTTCGTCAACACGCTGATCGGCGTGTGATGCTCGTTCTCCATCGCGTCCAGCTCGATCTCCATCAAAACCTTCAACTGATCCGGCTTCACCTTGCCGTCAATGACCGGACGGAGGCCGCCGCAGAGAAAGTCGAGCGCGTGATGATTCTTCGAGATGGTCGGATACTTTCCAAAAATGCTGCTGCCATGCGGATTGCTGACGTGTTCTTCCAGCGCGATCATGCCGTTGCGGCGACCGAGCATGAACAATTCGTAGAGCGCCTTGAAGAGTTCCTCGTAGGCTTTCTTGGAATAAGTGTTGCCCTTGAACGTGCCCAGCATCTGCTTGATGAGCCCGACGAGCACGTGCTTGCCGCCCGACATGGTGACGATGGCCCCGAGACCGCAACCACCGATGACAATATATTCCGAGAGGACGAAAAGATGCCCGGGATGACCGCCAGCCAGCATGAATCCGCCGATGACGGATCCGAGGACGATGACGAATCCAAGGATGACAAACATGATGAGTGGTGACGGACCAGGCTGCGGTTACTTCACGTCCGTCTGGATGGTGTCGTGCTTGGCGAGGAACGACTTGATGGAAAGAATCGCCGCCGCGTGAATCTGGCTGATGCGCGATTCCGTCACGCCGAACACTTCGGCGATTTCCCGAAGGCGAAGATCCTCAAAATAATAAAGTGCCAGAACCTTTCGCTGCATGTCGGGCAGCGTTTCAAGACGGCTGGCGATGATGCGCGAAAGCTCGCGGCGTTCGGTGTTGTGGCTCGGATCCGGCACAGAAGCATCGGCCACGGCTTCATGCTGCGTCGCCTCGCCTTCCTGCTCAGCACTTCGGACGGAGTCGAGACAAACAAACGTCGCCGGACGAATCTCGTTCAGCAGTTGTTCGTATTCCGGCTCGGTGACGTCGAGCGCCTCGGCCATCTCGGCGTTGCTGGGCACCCGACCAATCTTCTGCTCAAGCTTGCGCATCACGTCCTCGACCTTGCGCGCCTTGTCGTGAACTGAACGCGGCACCCAGTCGAGCTTGCGCAGTTCATCGAACACGGCTCCGCGGATGCGGACGCGGGCGTAGGTTTCGAACAGCACGCCGGCCTTGTGATTGTAACGGCGCACGGCGTGGAGCAAACCCACGAGACCCGCACTGTATAAATCCTCGGTCGCCGCGTGGGCGGGCAACGTCATCGCGAGACGGCCGACAACAGTGCGAACGAGGGGGAGATACTGGAGAACGAGCTGGTCCTCGATTTTGCTGCCAGGCCGGGACTTGGCATAGCGTTTCCAGAGTTTGGCTGGATCGACCCGTTGTTCTTCCGGGGTTTGAACAGCTTCGGTGCGGCAGAGAGTGGCGCCTGTCATTTGCTTGGGGAGTTAGACGGAGTGGAAGCAGCTTGTTTTTTGAGGGCGGCCTGGCGTTCCTGGTAAGATTCCGAAAGGCACTTCAACCAGAGCCGGCCCCACCAACGAAGTAAAATCCCGGCCACCAACGCCGCCACCGCTGACCGCCAGAGAATCGCAGGCCACGAACTGCCTTGCGCCCAGCTGAAGGACATGCCGATGCCGAACCCGATGACACCGCCGAGGACCATGATTAACTTCATATTGCACGAACATCGAGAGGGACTTAGCAGGTGCTTTGCCAGCGAGAGGAGACGGGCCGCGCGGCACCAGCAAAGGCCGCATTTACGCAGGGAATTGACGCGTGAGAATTCGCTCCGGCGTCGCGGGCAGGAAGTCGCCGGGAACATTCTGCGCCGAGCTCAGGAAACGCACTGGATAATTTGTGCCGAGCACGACGTTCCAAATCTTGCCCCAACGCGGCTCTTCATCGAGATGCGTGAGGATCAAGTCATCCACCGGAAGCGCCGAGAACGCACGCGCTTGCGCCAGCAGCAACGGCACCTCGTAAGCGGCGTTCAAGACGAGATGAACACGGCTCGCGCCGAGGCCTTCAATCAGTTTTTTCATCTCGTGAATCGCGCTCGAATTCCGCCAGTCCACGCCCGGCAAATCCACGAAGCAAAGGTCCGCCTCCAGCGGCACGCCGCTCGTCCACGTGCGCTCCGTCGGCACGCCTAGAATCTCGCAGTAAACGCTCAACGCCTCGGCGGTGTTCGCCGTCGTGGCGTCCAGCCGCCACACGTGCGCGGAACGTCCCTCAATCAGCCGCGCCTGCGCCAGCCATTTGCAGATGCACGTCGTTTTGCCCGCGCCCGCCGGGCCCACCAACACATGCAAACCACGATCCGACCGGCCCAACTCCGGCAAATGACGCCACAATCCGGTGAGCGCCGAGCGCGCCATCACGAGTTCTTCCGCAAGCGATTCCGGCGGAATGTCACCGTGGCTCGCTTGCAATCGTTCCATCACGCGCTGCGCGTGAACGGGCATTAGTCCGGACGATTCCAGCACTTCACCCACGCGCCAGGACGGCACGCCGCCGCTGCGCGCACCGCCGGAACGCGTCGACTGCGTCAATCCTCTCGGCGAATCCGCCACTGCACCGGCGTTCGCCGAGGCCAGCTGTTGCCGAATCGCCTGCAATTCCTGCTTCAGTTCGCTTAACGGATCCGCGATGCCCACCGCCGCCGGCTTGCCGTCGGGCTTGTAGGCCAGCACTTCAATGCGCGGGCTCTTCCAGAGCTTGGCGAGGCCGTCGGCGGGCAGTTGACGGACGTTGACCACCACGGCGTCCGGACCCAGCTTCGCGCGAATCTGCGCCACAGCGTCCGGAGCGGACTCGGCAATGAACGGGATGACTTGGACCGGCGGATTCTGGGTGGGGGCTTTCATGAAAGTCAGTCAGTTGAACCAATCACGGCGGCGTTCTGGATTTCCACGCGCGGCGGAATCTCCGCGAAGGACAGGACGGCGAGATCGGAGAAGGTGGTTTCGAAGAACCGACGGAACGGCAGGCGCAAATGCGGCGCGGTGAGCACCACCGGCGGCAGGCCTTCGGCGAGCATCTTCTGCACGCGCTGAGAAAGGCGCTCCATGACGTGCCGCGCCAGATCCGGCTCCATCATCAGCGAAATTTCCGTGGGCGTGTGACGAACACCCTGCGCGATCTGCTGTTCGAGCTTCGGATCGAGCGTGATCACGCGGAGCTTGCCGGATTCATCCTGGTAACCCTTCGTGATCTGCGCGCCCAGCGCGCGGCGGGCGAACTCGGACAGCTCGTCGGGATTCTTCGTGGCGTGCGCGTAGTCGCTGACCTTTTCGAGAATGCCGGCGAGATTGCGAATCGATACGCCTTCCGCGAGCAGGTTCTGCAACACGCGCTGGACCTGACCCACGGTGAGCTGGGCTGGGATGAGTTCCGTAACCACCGTCGGATGGGTGGTCTTCAGGTTGTCGAGCAGGAGCTGGACATCCTGGCGGCTGAGAATCTCGTGGCAGTTCCGCTTCACTGTTTCGGTGAGATGCGTGACGAGTACGGACGCGGCATCGACCACGGTGTAGCCGCTGATCTCGGCGTTCTTGCGCTCGACATCGTTCACCCAGGTGGCAGGCAGTTTGAAAACAGGTTCCACCGTCGGCACACCCTTGAGCGTGACCTTGCTGTTGGTGGCGTTCATCGCGAGCCAGTGGCCGGGCATGAGCTCGCCTTGCGCCACGGGCTGGCCCTTGAGCAGGAAACGATACTGGTTCGCCTCCAGTTGCAGGTTATCGCGCAGGCGAATCGGCGGGACGATGACCCCCATCTCCTGCGCGAAGGTCTTCCGCACCCCGGTCACCCGATCGAGCAGATCGCCGCCCTTGTTCCGATCCGCAAGACCGACCAGGCCGTAGCCGAGCTCAATTTGCAGCGCGTCCACGCTGAGCAGCGTCTCCAGCTTGTCACCCGGGCCACCATTGGCGCCCTCGGCTTTGGGGGCTGGTTGCCCAGGACCTGCGCCGCCGCCTGCGGTTCCGGCCGCCGCAGCTGGTTCGTGTTTCACCGATTCATTGATGGCGGCCAGCACGCCCTTCTCGTCCCGCAGCGCACGGGCGAGCGCACCGGTGATTCCCGCCAAGACCAAGAACGGGAACATGGGCAATCCAGGAATGAGCGCAAAGAGGATCAGCATGCCCGTGAGAATGGTCATCGCGCGGGGGAACAGGAGAAGCTGCTTGCTGAGCTCGGTGCCCAGGGCGTCCTTGGTGGCGGCGCGGGTCACGAGGATACCGGCCGCCGTGGAGGTGATGAGCGCCGGGATTTGCGAAACGAGACCATCGCCGATGGAGAGCAACGTGAAGCGCTGAAGCGAATCCGGCACGCTCATGCCCTTCTGCATGATGCCGATCGCGAAGCCGCCGATGATGTTGATGAGAGTGATCAGCACCGCCGCCACGGCATCGCCGCGCACGAACTTGCTCGCACCGTCCATCGCTCCGTAGAAATCCGCCTCCTGCTCCACCTTCTTGCGGCGTTCGCGCGCCTGCGTCTCGTTTATGATGCCGGCGTTGAGTTCCGCATCGATGGCCATCTGCTTGCCGGGCATGGCGTCCAAGGTAAAACGCGCAGCGACTTCCGCGATGCGGCCGGCGCCCTTGGTGATGACGATGAAGTTGATGACGACGAGGATGAAGAAGACCACCATGCCGACCACATAGTTGCCCCGCACCACGAAGTTGCCGAAGGTCTCGATGATGTGGCCGGCGTAGCCATCCAGCAGGATCAAGCGCGTGGACGCGATGTTCAGCGAGAGGCGAAAGAGCGTGATAAAGAGCAGCAGCGTGGGAAACGCAGTGAAATCCGCCGGCTCCTTCACGTAGAGAATCACCAACAGAATGAGCAGGGACAGCGCGATGCTGATGGCCAGAAAACCGTCCAGGAGAAACGGCGACACCGGCAGGATCATCAGCAGGATGGTCCCGAGCAGACCAAACGTCAGCAGCAGATCGCCATTCCGAAACAGCCGGCCAAGATTGGATTTCTTCGTTTTGGCGGCACTCATCGTAACGGCAGTTTCGAAACAGCAGCGCGCATCGTGAAGACGAGGCGGTCACCTCGTTCAACCCGGCGCAACACGATCACGTTCTGGCCCAATTGGTCCATCAGCTCGGCAAATTCTGCTCTCGGTAGTAGCGGTAAGCGTTCGTCCGGTAGACGTATGCAAGGATTTCCGCGACTGCCACGTAGAGCTGAGCAGGAATTTCGCCACCCACCTTCCCGTATTTGAACATCATGCGCGCCAGCGGCTTGTTCTCGATGATCGGAATCTGATGTTGCTTCGCGATTTCGCGAATGCGCAGCGCGTTCAATCGGGCGCCTTTGGCGATGATTCGTGGTGCTCCCATCGACTTGCGGTCGTAGCGCAGCGCGATGGCGAGGTGGGTGGGGTTGGTGATGATTACGTCGGCCTTCGGAACTTCCGCGAGCATCTTGCGCTGGCTGATGGCGCGACGGCGGCTCTTCATCCGCGCCTTCACCTTCGGATCGCCTTCCTGGTTCTTCGCCTCGTCCTTCACTTCCTCCTTCGTCATCATCATGTCCTGCCCCGTCCGCCAGAGCTGGTAGCCGTAATCCACCGCTGCCAGCACCACCAACGCGAACCCGATGCGCATGGTGATTTTGAACGACGAATCTGCCATGAACGCGCCGATGCGCGAGATGTCCACCGAACTGTGGAAGATCGGATCGCGCAAGATCTCGGCGATGACGTTGTAAGAGAGCGCGATGATCACACCGAGCTTCACCACGGCGACTCCGGTCGGCATCGCGGAACGAATCGAGAAAATGCGCTTGAAGCCGTTTAGCGGATTGAGCCGTTCCCAGTTCACTTCGAGCGCATCCGGCGCCGTGCGAAAGCGGCTTTGAGCGCCCGCGGCGAGCAAGCCGCCCACGGCAGTCGCTGCCAGCACCGGCCACACGCACGTGCCCGCGACCATCATGGAATCAATGATGAGCCGCTGCATGTTGTCGAAGGTCACCGCGGTATCGTGCAGGTGTGTAAACGTGCGATACATCAGCTGGCCGAGATGCCGCCAGACTTCGCTTCCCGTAAACAGCAGGGCGAGAATGCCACCGAACAGCACAAAGACCGTCTGCACCTCCGAGCTGCGCGCGAACTGGCCTTTCTTCCACGCCTCCTCCAGCCTTTTCGGCGTGGCTTTCTCTGTTTTGTCCCCCTGATGATCAGCCATGATGTTTGCTCAGTTCATGCCCATCAGGTTCGCCACACGGAGCATGTCCTCCGGGAGACGATGGAGATAGTTCGCGATATGTTGCGCCATCAACTGGCAGGTCAGGCCGAACACCGTCATGCCCGCCAGCAACTTGATGGCAAAGCTCTCCGAGAAAACCGGCATCTGCGGCACCGAACGTCCCAGCACGGCGAACACGAGCAGGATGATGAACGTCACCGCGAGCAGCGGAGCCGCCATTTGAATGCCGAAGACGAAGATGTGGGACGTCCGGGCCACCACATCGACGAGCAACGATTCATGCAAATGCCCGCCCCCGATCGGAAGGAACTGGTAGCTCCGCTGAAACGCGAACAGCAAGCTGTGATGCATGTTCAGCGCGAGAAACAGCATCGCTCCCATGTATTGAAGCAGCGTGGCGATCTCGGAAGTCGAGTTGGCGCTGAGCGGGTTGATGCTGCTGGGCAGCGTCAGGCCGATCTCGGTGGCGATCAATCCGCCGGCCAGTTCCAGCGCGTAGAACAACATGCGGCTGACAAAGCCGAGCAGCAGTCCGAAGCCGACTTCCGCCATCATCACGCCCAGCAGTCCCCACAGATCCACCGGCAGCGCTTCACTCACAGGAATGACCGGCGCGACAAGGAACGCGAGCAAAGCGCCGAGCGCCACGCGAATCTGCACCGGGAAATTGGTCGCGGAGAAGACGGGGAAAACGGTCATCAATGCGCTCGCACGCAGGAAGACCAGCAGCCAGTTGAGGACGTCGGGCATGTCACCCTCCACGCATGAGGCGCCGCGAACTACGACACCATCTGCGGCATCTTCTCGATCACGGCGGTGGTGAACTCGATGATCGTGCGAAGCATCCACGGCAGGAGGACCACGAGCACGCCCACGATGGCGAGCGCCTTGGGAACAAACGTCAGCGTCTGCTCTTGAATGGTGGTCACCGCCTGGAACAAACTGATGCCCAGGCCGACCACCATCGCGGTGACCAGGATGGGTGCCGCCAGGGAGACGGCCTGGAACATCATGGCTTTGACGAGCTCAGTGGCAAATTCGGGATTCATACGGTGATTTCTGTGGCGACAACATTCATCGCCTCCCTGCTAAGCCAGTTGCGGGCCAACTGCCTCATTCCTGCCGTGCGCGTCACACGAGCGGGGAAATTCTGCCGGACTTACGCCGCCTTTTTGCGGGAGGCTTTCGCCGTCTTCTCCACCCAGCGCGGGTTCTTGAGCAGAATCATCACGTCGATCGGTCCGGCGGATCCGCGGAACACGCCGATAGAACCAGTCGCCTTGAGTCCGATGGCGCACAGAAAGGAAACGAACTCCTCATCCGGCACAGGGACCATTCCCGTCGTCGCGTATTCAAGGCCGAGGCGTTCGCCGGTTTCCTTCACCAGTTTGCTGTCGCGCGCGATGGCGGGATCGACATACGGATTGTGCCAGCCCCATTCCCACGAATTGCCGGTGGCCGAGTAACTGCCGAGGATCTGGCCGTCCGCGTGAAGCTGTCTGCCGTTTTCAAACTCGATGCGAAACGTGCCCGAGAGCTGGTCGAATCCCCACTGTTTGTAGGAATCGAAATGCCACTCCTCACTCATCGCCTTCTGACGCTGGTTGAACTCCTCCGTCGCGGAGGCGAGGAACTGGTCGGCCTCTGGCGAAAGATTCTGGCCGGCGGCTTCGGCGGGAACTGCGGCTTTCCTGGGTTTCGACATAGGCGTGATAGCTGGTAACGGGTGACGCGCTTAACCTCCGAAGCTCAATACGATGGATCGCACGACGAGATTCCAGCCGTCCACGAGGACGAATAGGAGAATCTTCAAAGGCATTGAGACCGTGACAGGCGGCATCATCATCATGCCCATGCTCATCAACACAGTGGCGACGACGAGGTCGATGAGGATGAACGGAACGAACAGCAGGAATCCCATTTGGAACGCCGTGCGCAGCTCGCTGACGATGAAGCCGGGAATGACAACCTTGAGCGGTAGCTTGTCCGGCGCGGTGGGGCCGAGCTTCGCTAGGCCAACGAACAGTTCGACGTCCTTCGGGCGCGCCTGTTTGAGCATGAATGCACGGATGGGCACAGAGGCCCGTTCGAGCGCTTCCACGCTGGTGATTTGTTTGGCACGGTAGGGCGTCAACGCCTCCGCATCGATCCGTTCCCACGTCGGCGCCATGATGAACATGGTGAGGAACAACGAGAGCCCGATGATGACCTGGTTGGCCGGCGTGCTTTGCAACGAGAGCGCGGAACGCACGAACGACAGCACGATCGCGATGCGCATGAAGCACGTCATGAGCAGGATGATCGACGGCGCCAGCGTCAGCAGCGTGATGGCAAAGAGAATCTGAATCGCAACATCGACATCCGGCACGCCACTGCTGCCGTCCGCGCCTTTGAACCCGATGTTCAGCGTGACCGGCAACGGGGAGTTCGCGGGAGGATTGGGTGCCTGGGCGGACGCAATGCCAGCGAAGCCCAGCACCAACGCGAGCAGGAGCAGCATTCGCCGAGCGGAGAAGAAGTGACGCGAGGTGAACATCATCCGACCTTTGCCTGCACCGCCTGCTGCAGTGCTTGAACGAACGAAGCGCTCTCCACTGTGGGAGCGGCGGAGGGAACAGTGCCCGAGGCACCATCCTCCTCGGGCAGATGGCTGACGAGACTCACTCCGCCGGGAGAACTGGCGAGAAGCAGGCGCTGCTGCTGATAGCCCACGACGTACAACGCGTGTTTGCCGCCCAGCGCTTTCATTTCGAGGATCTGCAGCTGCGAGGGACGCCCACGGTGCAACGTCACGCGTTGCCAGTTCTTGAACAGCCACACACCACCGAGGAACAGTCCCAGAACCAATGCCAGCGCTCCGAAGACTCGAATGACGGACAGGCTCGCATCCGGCAGCGCCGGACTGACGGGTGGAAGATTGGTAGAAAGAATCGGCGCGGCGGCAAACGCACTGCCGGGAATCGCAAGAATCAGCGCCATGACGAGTGCGTGAAGCACAAATGACGCGAGGTTCGCGCCCTGCGAAACGGTCATGAAATCCTTTTCACGCATCATGTACATCTCGTCACGGCTGCTGCGCGCCGATGACCTTGGTGATCTTGATGCCGAGACGATCCTCGACGACCACGACTTCCCCGTGCGCAATCCGCTTTTGGTTCACGTAGAGGTCGACCGGAGCGTCCGCGATCTTGTCGAGCTGGACGACCGAGCCGGAGTTGAGCTGCAAGACATCCCGCATCGGCATCTGGCAAGAGCCGAGCTCCACGGTCACCTTGACCGGCACATCGAGCAATACTTCGAGATTCGCGGGCGTTTCCATATCAGAGGTTCAACAATCGAATGCAATAGAACGGTGATTCCAAAAGTCAGTTGCTCAGCGCGGTTTTCATCACGTTCGTGACGGCGATGGCCCATTTGCCCCCGGTCGTTCCCAAATTGCCTTCGAACTTCGGCATGTCCGCCAGGCGCAGCTTTACGCGCTGAATGGATTTGGGATCGAGCGGCAGAATGTCGCCCGGCTTGAGGTTGGCCACGTCGCGCGCGGTCAAAACGAGATCGTCCCACATAGCGGTGACAGGGACAGGAACTTCGTCGAAGTTTCGATTCCAACGCAACGTGGTGACGGGCACTTCGGCTTCGCAGGCGGCATCGGTGATGTGACCCAGCTTGCGGATGAGCGGCTCCAGCGTGAAACACGGAAGCGCGATCTGGATCTGCTCGAGACAATCACCGACCTTCGCCTCCATCGCCAGCACCAGCATGATGGTATCGTGCGGCGCCGTCTGGAGGAACTGGCCGTTGTTCTCGTGACCGAGCATGACCGGGCGAAGCTCCTGCACGCTGGCCCAGTGGTGGCACCATTCGGAGAGAATCAAATGCACCGCTTGATCGAGCAGCGCCATTTCGATCTCGCTGAAATCGTGATCCGCCGTGATGGAATGCGCCGGTCCGCCCAGCAGACGATCGACAATGGTCAGGCCGAGTCGCGGATGAATATCGAGAATGCCCACGCCGCGCATCGGCTCGACTTTGAAAAGCGAGAGATGTGTCGGGTTC
Source organism: uncultured Bifidobacterium sp. (assembly GCA_964491875.1). GTDB lineage: Bacteria > Verrucomicrobiota > Verrucomicrobiia > Limisphaerales > JADJPG01 > JADJPG01. The sequence goes on along the minus strand of CAZBIC010000034.1, from coordinate 37,184 downwards.
GGCAGCGCCTCGGCGAACTTCTGGTAGGTGATCGTCTGAAGCTTCGACATCTGGAGCGAGAACTCCAGCCGCAGGTAAATGGAAAGACGGGCTGCGAGAGCCCGGATGAAATCTTCGTGCCGGATGCGCAGCCGCCGCAGTTCCGTCGGCGAGAGGAAGACCGGATGCCGGAAGTCATACGGCTGGATGCTGTCCTTGTCCTTCTTCTCCTTCTCGTCGCCCTGCTTGAGAACAGTAACGCTGTTCTCCTGCTCGGCGACCTGGGCCAGCAGCCGCTCGACCTCTGATTGCGAGAGAACGTCAGCTGCGCTGGCTGGATCGTTGGGGGCTGCCATACGAGCAACTCCTACTGGACCGCAAACTCCGTGAAATAGATTTCCTGAACGAGACCGCCGCCGAGGGCGTTGTTGAAGATGGAGATCAGCTCCGCCCGCAGCTGGTTGCGCGCACCTGGCTTCTCGAGGTCGCTGATCGTCTTGCTGGCCATGGCAGTGTTCGCAAGATCAAGCAACTGGTCCTTGTTCTCTTCCACGATCGTTTTGAAGTCATTGTGCGTGCCCGCCAGCGTGAAACTGGTCATCAGGTAACGGCTGCCCTGGGTGCCGGAGACGTTGACGATGATCTTGGTGATCTGGACGGTCTGTTTCTTCTTCCCACCGCCCGCCGCACCGTGGCCCTTGCCGCCATCCTTGGGCTTCTCCGCCTTGCCATGATCCTTCGCGGCATCTTTCGCCGGCTCCTTGCCGTGGCCTTTATCGCCGCCTTCGTCCTTGGCGCCGTGACCACCCGCGGCTTCCGCTTCTTCTCCATGTTCTTCCTCGCCGTGAGCGGCATCGCCACGGGCTTGGATCACCTTCGGAAGGATGAGGAACTGGGTGGTGGTAAAGGCCAGCACGGGCATGAGGACAACCATGATGATGAGCGGCAGGAACGCCTTGATCCCGCCACCGCCACCACCGCCGTGACCGGCTTCTTCCTTGCCGCCGTGTTTGGCCTCGCCTTCCGCAGGAGCGCCCTCTGGTTTCTTGTCCGACATAATCTAGTTCAGAATTAACGTTTCAGATTCACCAACTCCTGGAGCATTTCGTCGCTGGTGGTAATGACCCGCGCGTTCGCCTGATACGCACGTTGAGTCGTAATCAAACTGGTGAATTCGCTCGCGAGATCGACGTTCGACAGTTCCAACGCACCCGCCTGAATCTTGCCAAGGCCATTGGTTCCGGGGGCCGCCGGCGTGGGACTCGTCGCACCGCCCAGCGGGCCCGCCGCGCCGATTCCGGAGTAGAGATTGTTGCCTTCCTTCATCAAGCCCTGCGGGTTGCTGAAGTTCTGGAGCAGAATCTGTCCGCGCACAAACTGCGTGCCGTCCGAGAGGTTCACGTTGATCTTGCCTTCGGTATCGATGGCAAAAGAAACCATCGTGGAAGTCGGATCGGACGTCGCGGGCATGCCCGTCGTGTCGATCAAGAGGTCGCCCATGTTGGTGAGCGCCGCGTCGTCGTAACCTTGCACGCGCATGCCGGCGTTGGTCACAAGATAGCCGTTCTCATCCACGGAGAAATCACCGGCACGCGTGACAAACTGGGAGTTGCTAATCGGATCCTCGACGACAAAGAACCCGCTGTTGGTGATTGCAAGGTCCGTGCCCACGCTCGTGCGCGAAAGAGCGCCCTGGGTGTATTGGTTGGTGATGGACTGGATGCCGACACCGAGACCGATCTGCATGGCAGAAGTGCCACTGGCGCCGCCAGTGCCAGCACTGGAACTGCGGAGCGTCTGGCTGAAGGAATCCGAGAGGCCAACCCGCGCGCCTTTGAAGCCGGTGGTGTTGACGTTCGCGATGTTGTTGCCAATCACGTCGAGGCGTTGCTGAAAACTCTGCAAGCCACTGATGGCGGAGGTAAGTGAACGAAGCATGTGGTGTTACTTATGGGATGAGGGTTTGGGGTCAGTTGGTGGCCGGCGGCTTGATGCTGAGCAAATCGCTCAAGGCATACTTGGTGCCGTTGACCACGAGTTTTGGCGTCCCTTCCTCCATCTGCACTGCGGTGACCGGGCCGGTGATGACGGCCTTCGATTCATCCTGAATTTCCACGGTGCGTCCTAAAAGTGAATTGGCCTGCAGGATCTCCTGCTGGCTGCGCAGGCTGGCAATGTCCGCCTGCATGTTCTTTGACTGCTCGAGCTGCGTGAACGAAACCATCTGCGGAATCATCTCGATGTCCGACTTGGGGTTCAGCGGGTCCTGCTGCGTCATCTGCGCGACGAGAAGCTTGAGAAAATCATTTTGCGTCAGCGATTTCGACGGCACGCGGTCTTGAGAGACCTGCGTGCCGGGGATGTAGGTGACGGGTGCAACAGATTCTACGGCCATAAATTATGCCCAGGTTTCCCAGCCCGGGCGACTGGTGGTAATGCGGCGGCGACGGGAGCCGCCCGTCCCACGCACATGGGGTGCGGGGGGTGCGGGCACTGCCGGCGCAGGCCAGTCATCCATGGATTGTTTCTGCGGACGCGCCTCCTCGCGCGTGCCGCTTTGCCCACCGCTCATTCCTGAGCCGTTGGGCGATTGATTGAAATTGGAGTTTCCGCCCGACGATTCTTGCAGTGGAGCCAGGCGAACCTTTTGCTGGGCGAGAGATTCCTGCAGCTGCGTCCAGAGCGCACCGAGCTGATGCACATCACCGCGTTCACAACGCACGGTCGCTTCGATCTGGCCGTCGCGTTGCGACAGATGAACGAACAGCTCCGTCTCCGCATCCGGGCGCAGGACGACCGCCAGGGAATCCGATCCATGCTTCTTCACCAACGCGCTCTCGCGAGCAATCAAACTGGAAATTTTCTCCACCGTTCCCGTGGCATCGGCGGCCTTGACGCCCTCGGCTCCGGTCAGCGCCTGCTCCGCTTCACTCACTGCACGGGCCGTCGGCCATTCGGTGGGCAACAGATTCCGCGACGCGAAATCCCCCGGTGCCGAATCGCGACCAGCCGGCTTCGAAGTCAAATCCGGCAATGGGACGAGCAGCGACTCACCCGCATCGGCGGTGGCGGCTTCGCGCTCGGAGGTTGTCATCGATTCCATACGAACCTCCTGCTTAGCAACGGATGTGCCAGTGGTTTCCAGCCGCGATCCAACCCCCGACGCCACAGGGTCCAAACCCCCGCCAGCGGCGGACTTCGCCGCATCCGTACGTAACAGGACAATCTTCGCCGAGGACTCAGGAGCGGAGGCGGATGGAGCAGATTCTACCCGCTGTGCCATCTCACCCGGCAATTGTGTCTGTACCTCCGCAGAAGCTTGGACGTCCCCATTCTTCGGTCCCGCCCCGGATTCGGTGCGGAACGCCACCGAAATGACCTTCGATTGCGCTGAGGCGGCCAGTGCGGCGTCAGCGACGGCGGATGGACTTGATCCAGAAACCGGCAATCGCGGATCGACCGTCTCCTCGCTCTTCACCGGCCTGAAACCAAACTTCGTGACATCGATCCCGTCCTCATCATCCACCATCACGGTGCGCTCGCCATTGACCGCTGAGCGAGAAGCCTCGGTGCTTCTGGTATTTGGAAGCGGCACAATCACCTGACTCGCGTTCGCAGAAGTCTCCGCGCCAGACGCCGCATCAGCCCCACCGGTTGTTCCAGCAACGACTGTATTCGTAACAGCCGCCGGCGCTGCCTGCGCTTCGGCCACTGGAAACGGAATGATCACCGCCGCCTGCGCCATCGCGCCTGGGAACGGCACAATGTTGGTCGGTGTCCCGGGGTCTTTGACTTCCGCCTCCGTCTCCGGCGATGCCGATGTCGATCCCTCACCTTCGGTCTCGGAGGAAGATTCCGTCGTCGCCGAAACTTTGGTCACCTTCTCCTCACTCACGCCTTCAGCGGGCGCTCGAGATGCCTCGGACGAAACCTCGCCCGGGTTCTCCTCCGACAACTTGGCTCCGGATCTCGCCAGGCGCGCGGCGGTTCGTGGGTTCACCTCCGACTTTGCGCTCCGCGCCACGCGGTCACGAGAGTGCGCAGACGGAGCTTCGTCGTTCCGGCTGCGGGCGGAAGAGCGGGTCGCGCGCGAATGCGCGGCCTTGCGTCCCGTCGCCTGCTCCATCACGGAGGCAAACTCGCGCTCCGGCTTCGTCGCCTTGGCGGGTGCCGGTCCTGGTGGAAGACCCGTGGCATCAGTCGCCGCCGGATTACCGATCAATGAAACGTCTTTAGTGGTCATCTATTTTGCGGGAGTTTTGGCGGCGGCTGCGGCGCGGAGGCTTTCGGACAGCTGAGCCGCCCGCTTGGTTTCGGCGTCGCCCATGCGGGCGAAGGATTCGAGAACGAGCGCCGTCTCGGGCTCCTTCATCAAAGTCAAAATCTTCACCACCACCACGTCATCCAGTTCGCGCATGATCTTAGCGGCACCGGCGGGTTCCATGGTGGCGTACATCTTGGCCAGCTTCTTCAAATTGCCGGCTTCATCCTCCTTAATGCGCAACACATCCCGGTCCACCTTCAGTTGGATGGCCTTGATCTTCTTCAATTCATCATCGAGCTCAGAACGCTCCGCGCGCAACCGCGTCTCCAGTTCTTTCAACTGCTTCTCCTTCGTCACCATCGCCTCGCGCTCGGACTTCAGCTCATCCATGATCTGCTCCATCTCCGGATTGAAAAACGTCCACGAAGGCCCATTGATGCTGGGCTCCTCCTCGCCTTCATGGTGCTCGCTCTCCGCATGCGGCACAGGCGTCAGACCCTTCGTCGTCAGAAACGCCGAGGTCAGGAGAAACAACAGACCGCCGAGAATCGCGGCGACCACGGGAGATTGAAGCATCTTCATACGGGACTAGTTCCAGTTGCGTTGCACGACGGAAGGACTGGTGAAGGAAACCGGCGGACGACGGTTCACGAGATCATCGATCATCTTGCGCTCGTCGTCCTGCAGCTTGCGGTCGTAACGCTCGCGTTGACGGGCGAGGAACGTTTCCACCGCCTCGCGTTGCTGGCGGGCGAAGAGCATCTTCTGGCTCGCCTGGTTCAGTTCGACATCCGCCAGCGTCAGCGTCTGTTCACACTGACGCTTGCGTTCCTCCATCATGTGGCAGAACCCGAGAATCTGCGCCGCGCGCGCGGCTGGACATCCATCCGCCAACGCGTTCAACCACTGCCGGCGGGCCTGCGAAAGCTCCATCTCCGCCTCCTCAAGCTGCGTCGCCGCGCCCTGCCGGTGCTGAATCGCCCGGCTGTACTTCTCCAGCGCCGCCTGTTCAGCGCGCTGTCTCAGGGTCAACACGGCCTGCAACTTGAACTCGAATCGTTTCATGTGATGGGGGTGAATTCTGAATCCGTCTGGTGGTTACGATCGTTTGGGTGGTGGCGGCGGCGTTGCCGGTTTCGCAGGAGACACCAGCTGCATGGTCTTCTCCAGCTGCGTCCAGCTGTCACGCGCGAGAACTCCTTCGGTCACATTCTGTCGCAGAAATCCCCGGAGCGGATCATGCAGCTGAATCGCGCGATCAATCGCGACATTGCTGCCGGCCGGGTAGGCGCCGATATTGATCAAATCCTGGTTCTTGCGATAGATGGCCATCATCTCCCGCGCCGCCGCGGCGAGACGCTGCTGATCGGGCGTCGTGAGATCGCGCACCAACCGGCTGACACTTTCGAGCACGTCGATCGCCGGATAATGATTCTGCGTCGCCAGCTCACGGGTGAGGACCAGATGCCCGTCCAGAATTGACCGAACTGCATCCGCGATCGGATCGTTCATGTCATCCGCCTCCACCAGCACCGTGAACAATCCGGTAATCGCGCCGCGCTCGCCCGTACCGGCGCGTTCGAGCAGCTGCGGCAAAAGAGAAAATACCGACGGCGTGTAGCCGCGCGTCGCGGGCGGCTCGCCCACCGCCAGGCCAATCTCGCGCTGCGCCATCGCGAAACGCGTCACGCTATCCATCATCAGCAACACGTTCTTTCCCGCATCGCGGAAGTGCTCGGCAATCGCCGTCGCGAGGAACGCCCCGCGCAATCGCGCCAGCGCCGGCTGGTTGGAAGTCGCGACAATCACCACCGACTTCCTGCGACCGGCTTCATCCAGATCCTTTTCCAGAAACTCGCGTACTTCGCGACCACGCTCACCGATCAGCGCGATGACATTCACGTCCGCCTCCGCCCGGCTGGCGATCATGCCGAGCAACGTCGACTTGCCGACACCGCTGCCCGCGAAGATGCCGAGACGCTGGCCACGGCCGCACGGGACGAACGTGTCCATGGCTTTGATGCCGGTGGAGAACGGTTTCGAAATGCGCTGCCGTTTCAGCGGATGAGGAGGAAGCAAGGTCAACGCCGCCGTCTGTGTGGCGCCCAAAGGGCCGAGGTCATCCAGCGGATTACCCAACCCGTCAATCACCCGGCCCATCAACGCATCGCCCACCGGCGCCTGCAACGGACCGCCCAGCGAAATGACTTCGCTGCCGGGATGAATGCCGTGCGTCTCGCCCAGCGGCATCAGCAGCACGTGATTGTTTCGGAAGCCCACCACCTCCGCGAGCGTGCTGCCATCGTGACGGGCCGACTCGATGCGACAGACTTCGCCCACCGCGACCAGCGGCCCCTCGGACTCGATGACCAGCCCGATCACCTGACGGACCAGCCCGCGATTCTCAACCAGCCGCGTTTGCCGCACCTTGCGGAGCAGATGATCGAGCCGATGAGGCGCTTGTTGGTCAGTGGGAGCCATCATGCGGAAAGGGCGTTCTTCAGCAGTTCAATCTTGGTTTCGCGACGGCCATCGATCACGCCGAAGCGGGTGTGAACCACGCAGCCACCGCGCGTTACCTGCGACGACGCATGAAAGTTGATCCGATCCTTCCCACCCTGCGGCAGGAGCAACGGCGAGTTCACCTTCTCCAACAGCGCGAGATCCTCCGGATGCAGCTGAACGTTGAGCTCGGCGGAATCTTCCACCTGCGCGCACGCCTCCTTCACGGAGGCTTCGACCATCTCAGGAGAAACCGGAAGGCCGCTAATCAATCGCTGCGCCGCTTCAATGGCGAGCGTCACCAGCACCCGCTCGCATTCGCGTGTCACCTGGGGAACCGCGTCGCGCAGCGCGGAAAGCACGCCCGTCTGCAACTCCATGACCTCGGCCCGCTGCTGAACGAGCTGCGCACCGAGGCTGCGCTCGCCCTCCTGCCGGCCGCGTTCGAAGCTGGCCTTGAGATCCTGCTGCAGCAATTCGTCGCGCGTGCCCGTGCGAACGATCTTCACATCGCGGAGCGGGGCGACGAACTGGATGTTGTGCTCAGCCTTCATTGCCCTTACCCGCGTCGATCTCAATCTCGCCTTCGCTTTCGAGACGGCGAACCACCTCGATGATACGTCCTTGCGCGGCTTCGATGTCCTTCAACTTGAGCGGACCCATGAAGCTCATTTCCTCGTTCACTGTTTCCGCGGCGCGCTTTGAGATGCACGCCAGCAACGTCGTCTTGAGCTTGTCGCTCGCGGACTTGAGCGACACTGCGAGGTCGCGCATGTCGATCTCGCGCAGAACCTTTTGCAGGCTCGGCATGTCCAGGCCGGTGAGATCTTCGAAGGTAAACATCTTCTGGCGGATGCCGGCGCCCAGCTCGGCATTGCGCTCCTCGAGCGCGATGAGCAGCGTCTTGCTGATGTTTTTGTCGAGCGAGTTGAGCAGCTCCGCCGTCATCTTCATGCCGCCCGTCTGATTCAAGGCGCGGGTGGGCTTGGTGCCGACGCGGTTGTTGAGCACTTCCACCAGCTTCTCGACCACTTCGATCGGCGTCGCGGCCAGCGTGGCGAGGCGCTCGACCACCTGTTCGCGAATTTCCGGACGAAGCAGCACCAGCAGCTGCGCGCTCTTCGCGGCGCCGAGGTAACTCATCACGAGTGCGATCGTCTGCGGCTGCTCCTGCTTGATGAGATTGTGAATCTGGCGCGGCTCCATCTCGATGATCGCCTGCATGGTGGCGACTGGCGTTCGAGTGGGCGAAACGCGGCCGACAATGTTCGTTGCACGAAAGACTCCCACGGACTTCTCGAGAGCCGCCTGCGTATAGCTGACTCCACCTAGAATTCCCGTGCTGGCCTCGACCGCGACGTTCGTGAACTCCTTGAGAATATCCTTCTGCAGATCCTGCGGAATCATCGGCATCTTCGCCATTTCCGCCGCGATGATGTCCAGCTCGTGCTCATCCAGGTTCTTCATCACCTGCGAGGCGGCTTCCGGGCCGATCACAATCAGAAGCGCAGCCAGCTTCTGCACCTTCGTCATCTTTGTGACGTCCAGTGGTACTGCATCAGCATCGGGTTGGGCGGCCATAAATCGCTAGTTGCTCTTGTTTCCTGCGGCCAGCCACGAGCGGACAGCCTGCGTCATGTTGGCGGGATTCTCCTTAATCAGCGCGTTGAGCACTTCGACCGTCACGACGCCGGCCTTGGCGTCCTTGCGCCAGCCCGCGCCAGCGTCGCTCTCGCCGCCTTCAGTCGCGTTGAACGTTCCGTTCTCGCCAGTAGAAGTCAGGTTGATCGGAATATCGCTGGCCGTGGTCTTCTTCAACAGCTTGAGGAACACCATGAACATCACGAGGGCGATCGCGGCGAAGAGCACGTTCTTACCGATCTCCCAATAGAACTGGCGGTTGCCATCCGTCTCCAGGCGCTGGCTCAATTCAATGGCCGGCTGTTCGTTGAAGGGCAATTGCTCCAGCGTCAGCTCGTCCTTGCGAGTGGGATCATTTTCCAGAATTCCCACGGCGCTCTGCACGATGCGCTTGAGTTTCTGCATTTCCTCATCGGAACGGGCGACCGGTTTGCGATCCTTCCCCTCCCCTTCCATTTTCTGCGAAACAAACACCGCGGCGGAAAGACGGCGCAGGCCGCCGGCGGACAAAAGGGTGCTGATGGATGTTTTGCCGACTTCATACTGGCTCTGCGTCACCTTCTTTTTCGTCTGGCTGTTGCTGGTGTTCGACTGCGTTGTCGTCGAGTTGCCTGAATCCGGGGCGCCGTTCGCGGTGTTACTAGCGACGCCGGCCGGACCGCCTGGATTGCCACCGCCGCCATTGTTGTTGGAATCTGCGCCGCCCCCCGCCGAGGTGGTCGTCGTCTCGTCATTCAACGTCGTGCTGCGCGCCACCTGGCCATCCGGATCAAACTTCTCTTCCGTTCGTGTGATCGTATCCCAGTTGATCTCAGCAGCCACCCGCACAATCGCCTGCCCCGGACCAAGCACCTTTTCCAACATGCCTTCCGCCTTCTTGGAGAGGTATTGCTCAAGATTCCGGCGCGCTGAAAGTTGGTTGTTCGACATGCCTGCGACGGAGTCCTCTTCCTGGTTTTCCGAAAGAACATTGCCGAGGTTGTCGACCACGGAAACGCTGTTCGCCTGCAAACCCTCGACGGCGTTCGCGACCAGGAAACGGATGGAGTTCACCGCGGAAACCGGAAGCTGGCCGTTGCTCTTGGTGCGCACAAAGACCGAGGCCGTGGGCTTCTTCTGGCTGTCGACGAGCAGCCGGTTCTCCGGCATGACGATCATCACGCGAGCCGATTCCACCATGTCAATCTGGCCGATGGTGCGCGCCAGTTCGCCCTGAACAGCGCGGAGATAATTGGCGCGCTGGACGAAATCGGAGATGCCGAAGTTGGGCTTGTCAAAAATCTCAAACCCGACACCTTCCCCGCGGGGAATGCCCTTGCCCGCCAGCTGGGCGCGCATCTGATACACCTTGTCGGATGGAACCAGAATGGAACTGCCGCCGCGCCCCGTTTGGTAAGGAACTTTGGCGTCATCCAGCGCGGCCATGACCTTCGCCGCCTCGCCATCATCCAGTTTGCCGTAGAGCAGCGCGTAGTCCGGACGGTTCGACCACAACGAAAGTCCAATCAAGCCCGCCACCACGACGCCCGCACCGAGGACGACGCTGACGCGTTGATTGACTCCGAGTTGCTTCCAGATCTCGGCCAGTTGCTGGCCCAATTGACGTAGATTGTCTCCCATGAAATCTCAGTGACGAATTAAACCTGCATGCGCATCAGCTCCTGGTACGATTCCAGAAGCTTGTTCCGCACCTCGACCATCAGCTGGAACGAGATGCTCGCTTCCTCCATCGCAATCATCGTCTGGTGCAACGAAACATTCTGGCCGCCGCTCAACATCTGGTTGACGGACTCGCTGGCCGCCGCCTGCTTGGAGGCGACTTGTGAAACCAAATCTCCGACCAGACTTTGGAAACCCGCGCCAGACGTGCCCGCGACACGCGTGGTGTCGATGGGCATTGGCAGTATGCCCGGCGAGAGCTTCTCCAGTTCGGAAAACGGAATGGCCTTCGGCGCGCCGGTTTCGGTGGGCGGCCGCATCGGCTCAGCGCGTAATGCCGGATGCGCAATAGTACGAAGCGCGGACAGCGGATTCATGAGCGCGAGGGGTTAGAGGTTACCGTTTGCCGATGGCCATGGTCTGCAATGCCATGCTGCGCGCAGTCTTCACCACGTTCAGGTTCGCCTCATACGCGCGGGAAGCGGACATCAGGTCCACCATCTCCTCGTGAATATTGATGTTTGGCATCGCCACCATGCCGTTCGCATCCGCGTCCGCATGGCCGGGCTGATAAACCATCCGCGGCGGGCGCTTGGAGGATTCGATGCGCGCCACATGCACGGTGCTTGCTTCGCTTCCGGGAATGCCAGAACCCTTCAGCTGGTCCTTCAACGCGGTCTCAAAGACCACTTGCTGGCGCTGGTAGGGCTTGAGTTTGCCATCGGGACCCCGGGTGGAGTTCACGTTGGCAATGTTTTGGGAAACCACTTCCATGCGGATTCTCTCGGCGTTGAGGGCGGACGACGTACTGTCGATGCCGTTCAGGATGTTGATCATCGTGGTGGTTTCTAGGTGTCAGTGAAAAGTGAGATTGGGATCCGGTGATTAACTCCGTCCGGTGATGGCCAGCCGCAGTTTCAGCATGGCACCGGTGACGAGCTGCGTCTCGAGCTGGTGCTCCACGAAGTTCTTGTTCAGCTTCAGCAATTCGGATTCGAGCTGCACGGTGTTGCCATCCTTGCGGGAAGCGACCGCCGTCGAATCCACGGCGAGCCGGGGATTCACCGAATGAATCTGTCCAACGTCCTTCGAAGCCACGGCTTGCCGGAGCTCGGTCGCGAAGTTTGGCGCCACATCCAGCCGCTTGTAGTTCGGGGTTTCAATGTGGGCGAGATTGCTGGCGATCGCTTCATGGCGCATCGCCGTGACGTCCAGCATCTTCTTGGCTGCGACGTAATTCGTTTGGTTGAACAGGCCTTCGATCATGGCAGTAGTTATCGCTAGGTCTGTTTAGCAGCGGTTGTGCCACTGGGGAGGATCTGCCGAATCACAAACAATTGGGCCTGTGAGCGGATCGGGCTCAGCGGCAATTGTTACCGGAAGGAAGGATCCAGCAGGAAAGGTTCGCCGGGCGGGAGGATCAAAGCGCCATCACTCAATCGACAACGGACAGCTCTGAAGGGACTTGTTGGGACGAGGGAGAACGACCTCGAAGCGCACCAAACCAGCGGCTGGGAGCCTTAAGCTTGCTGCCGGCGATACAAATCGGCGACGAAGTGGGGACGCTGACGCTGAGCCGAAGGAATCTCGCGGGCGGGGATCAATCCGCGGCGCAGCAAACCCTGCTCGTTATCGCGATCCAGCAGGATCACCCGCATGATCAAGTCCTGCACCTGCCGCACCAGAAAGCCGACCTCCGGCTGGGCCGCACGGTCCGCCGCGCTCAATCCCTGCCAGGAAACCCGATGCTGCCGCGCCCTGTCCAAAGCCTCGTTCAAACGGAGTAGCAGCGACCGGCGAGTATGGGTGGCCTCGTTGATCGCACCGGAGGGTTCCGAACGCAGGAGTTGAGATTCACGTTCGGCAAGGCTCAACAATTCGCGGCAAATGGTTTGAAGTCCGCGAAGGTCGGTCAACATCTGAGGAACAAAGTTCATGGCTTCGCTTGGGAAGCAGTGTTGGTGCCGGAAGTGGGAACCGGGCTCAGACGGAGGGATTGAACGGCAACTTCGGTTCGATCCCGCCAATCAATCTGACCCTTTCGCCAGCGACCCATCTCGATAACGGTCTTGACGCTGGGTGCGGCATCGAGCGCTGCCAGCTCTTTTTCACGCGCGACGATTTCAGAGTACTTGTCCACAGCTTTCTTGGGCTGATTCAAGCGCTCGTAGATCAGCGCGACTTGATACCAAATCGGCACCTGCCAGATCGGTGCGTCGCTCAAGCCCGCGAGGTGATTGTAGAGCTCAAGGGCATTCAAGTAGTCACCTTCCAAGTAGAGCTGGTTGGCAATGTCGTTGCCGGCCCGCTGCTGCCAATACACCCAGTTCTCCGGGTTGGTCTTCAACGATTCCGCCTGCGATTTCAGCAGGTTCAAGACTTCCGCATGAGCGTCGCGGGTTCTTCCAATGGCCTTGTACGAACTGGCCGACAGGTATCGGACTTCGGCCACCTCAGTGGCGTCAGGATACTTCTCGTAGAAATCTCGCGCCTGCGTGGTCACGTCCGTGTGCTTGCCCAAGCTCGACAAACAGCGGATGAGCTTGAAATGAATCTGCGCGCGATTCAGTTCCAAGGCGTTTTGTTTGAGGATGCGCGAAAAGAAATCGGCCGCCTCGGGGAACTTCCCCTGCATGTAGTAGGTGTCCGCAATCTCGGTCTGCGCCTGCAAGACGAGGCGTTTGTAGTAATCGAACTGCTCAAGCTTGAGACCGAGCGCGGAGTTCATCACCGCGTAATACTTTCCGATCGCCATGTTGTAGGCGCCCATCTGGCGGTAAAGGAGTCCCTGGCGGAGGAGCACTTCTGGAATCGTCGGATCCTGGGGAAACAGCTGGATGTATTGCGCGAAAATTTGCTGGGCGCGGGCGAACTTCAGTTGTTCCTGCGCCACCAAAGCCAGCTCGAACAACGTCGCACGCTGGAACTCCGACGGCGGCTCTTCATCCAGCACGGTCACCAGCATTTTCTCGGCGGCGGCGTAGTCCTTGTTTCGCCGTAACTGCCTCGCGGTGTCGATCTGGTGCTGATAGTTCTTGGCGACTGGAGGAGACTTCGGCTTGTAGTGAGGTTTGTGAAGATTCTCGCTCGCCAGCGAGTCTCCGTGGGCCGCCGGCGAGGGTGATTTGTCAGGATCAACCTCGGCAGGATGTGCCTCGTCCTGACTCCGCGCGGGAGTCCCCTGCTCAGCGCCCACTGAGGTGAGAACAAATAGAATGACAGCGGCCATCCAGAGGCCGACCGACGGCGGAATCACCAAACTTCCCCACGATGAATGCCGGGCCTTCATGGTTTGGCGGGCGGCGTGGTTTGATATGTCGCCTTGCTGGAAGGTGCTGGAGGAGCCGAAGGAGCGGGCGGCAGGAACGGCATGGGCGCAATGATCGTCATCCCGGAGGAGTTTGTGCCCGGCCGGCCGGTGAAGAACTTCATGAACATCTGCGGCGTCAGGTTATCCGTGTCCGGGCGGACGACTTCAACGCCGTTGCTCACCACAGGATCATAGGGCACCGGGACCGACGGAGGTGGTTCGATCAATGGACCGAGCGGATCTGCCGGCGGAGCCTCGGGCGCCGATGGGACGGCGGTGGTGGGCGGAACTGGCGCTACTTCCGGCACCACCGGCGCAGGTCGAGGTTCAATCGTGATGAGCGGCGGCAGCTGAACGGTGGCGGCCTTCACCACGGGCGGCGTAGCAAAGCGCAGCGGAGCGGGGCCGACGGCGGGAAGGTACGGCGAATCAGCCGCGGCGGACACGGCCGCCGCCATCCACATGGCTTTCATCGACCATCTCTTCATGGCTGTTCGAGGTGGGTAAGGCTCAGTTCAGCGCAGCGACCGCCTCCTGGAAGGAACTCATGAAACGCCAGTCCTTGGTTTCCTCGTAGTTCTTGCATTCGCGAGTCACTGCTTCGGAACCAATGATGCGATTCTTCAAGGACAGCTCGCTGCACAGGCCCATGACTTCGAGCCCGAGCTTGATGAGCGAGATGTCGGCCGTCTTCACCGCGCTGAAATCCATGATGACCTTGTCGAGGCCCGCATCCACGGCATCCGAGAGTTGCGGCCTGAGATGCAACGTGACCTCGTTGGCGACGCTGGGGCCAAAATTGGCCGGGAGATTCAGCAGGAGCACGCCGTCGCGTTGCTGGAAATACTTGTACGAAGTATCAAGGTTCAATGCGCGTGAGACTTTCGATTTCAGATCCTCGAGATCGATCGGCTTCGTGACGATCGTGTTGAAACCGATTTGCTGCGCCTTCGCCTGTTCGTCGGCGGCGGTTTTCACGCACATGCCGAAGATGGGAACGCTCTTGGTCTTTGGATTGCCACGCAGAAGCGTGAACAGGTTGAAGCCCTGATTCTCCGGCAAGGTAAGGCTGAGGAGAATGATGTCCGGCACCGACTGGTTGCAGTAGTCGATCGTCTCGCCGGACTGGGATTTCCCGGAGATCGTCCACGGCGTGTCCTTCAGGCCATTGCGAATCTGCTCAACAATGGCCGGCTTGTCGTCGACGACCAGAATGTTCAACGGATCATCAAATCGCTTCACTTTGGCCGGACCCTGCCCCTTCGGCTTGAGGTCTATTACCCGGCCAACGCGCTCGATCACCAGCTCTTCCTTGAACGGCTTGATGAGATAATCCCGGACTCCCAGCTTCGCGATGCGCAGCACGTTGTCCTTGCCCGCCTCGGCAGTAAGCATGATGACGGGGATGCCCTTGAGCTCCGGATCCGACTTCAGCTTGGTCAACGTCTCGTATCCATCCATGATTGGCATGGTGATATCGAGAATGATGATGTCCGGCTTTTCCTTTGAGGCGACGGCGAGCCCTTCGACTCCATTCTGAGCCTCGAGCACTTCGCAATCAAACGACTTGAACGCCTTGGCAACGATCAATCGGATAGTCCGGCTGTCGTCGACCGTAAGAATTTTGAGTCCCATTATTCGTTGGCTTCTGGAGGTTTAATCATGAGTTCGACAACCAGCGAGTGGCTGTCACCACATCGGAAGCACAACACGCGCCGAGTCGCGCTGCTGATGGCTTCAATTGAAATATTGCTGCCGCGAACGATGGACGGGATCGTCAACACACAGGACATCCCCTTCTCCACCAGCGCCGCCTTCAAGCTGCCGACGATCATGTTGGCCAGCTCGCCCATGGCGTCGTTGACCATTTCATCGCCCTGCAATTCGGACTCGTCCATCTCCAGCATCACGCTCGTCATCTTGTTGGCGTACGATGAACTGGCGTAGATGTACACGACTCCAGTCATGTCACCGATGAAGCCAACCGCACTGGCAATGTGTGCTTCCGCGCTCATCGCATCCGCGTTGATGGGGATGGAGCGGACCTCAGTTCTAAGCATCTTGCGAAAGACCTCGCTCACCGCGGCCTTAAGCATGAGTTCAAGATCGTCGATCATGCATCGATTCAATCGGAGGAAACGAAGGTCACTTGAGGATAAAAAGCGCCTGTACGAAAAATCGTTTCAAGGCACTCCATTTCAACGGAAAGATCGTCAACTCGTTCGGCGATTCCGACGATAGTAAAAGGGATGACGACTGATGTAGCGCCGGCCCAAGTCAGGCCATTAACCCGGGACCAAATCGAAAACCGGCTGAAGTACTGCCCTAGGCTTCCCTCGCTGGGCTCCATCAACAGCGCGCTCCGTGAACTCCTCAACGCCGATCAGCGTTACACATCACAGGTGGCCGAAATCATTCGTCGCGATCCAAGCCTCACCGCGCGGCTTCTGCGGCTCGTGAACTCCGTCTACTACGGCCTGTCCACGCCGGTGAACAGCATCGAGGACGCCGTGTTCTATCTTGGCGTTCGCCAGATCCGGCAGCTGGTCATGGTCACGCCCATCATCGAGGATTTCCAAAAGCTCGCCGGCAAAGCCAGCTTTGCCTGGCGCGAATTCTGGCAACACTGCATCGGCACGGCGATCCTCACCCGCGAGGTCATCAGCACCCTGCGCGCCCCAACGGACGAAGTGGACTACGTTGCCGGGCTCATTCATGACGTCGGCAAAATCGCCATGGCCTCCGCCTGCCCGGAACACTTCGAACTCATCCACCAGCGCGGGAACCTCACCGACTCGCCATTGATGGACCGCGAGCGGGAAATCCTCGGCCTGGATCACTGCGAAGTCGGAGCCATGTATCTGCGGAGCCACAATCTCCCGGACGCCTTGATCGACGTCGCCCGCTTTCATCACTCGCCCGAACGCGCGGCCCACCAATCGCAATTGGTGGCAGCCGTGCAGATCGCGGATTTGATGGTCCGACAAGCCTGCATCGGGAACAGTGGAAACACCGAACCCGTGAACGACAACGACTGGTTGAAGGCCAAGGGCTGGGACATTCTCTATCCGGATCAGACTGATTCAGAAAAGGCGGAGTCTGAGAAATCACTTGCCCGAGCCGCCTTGAAACGGAGTCTGGAACGGCTGCCAACGATCCTCGAAGGCCTCGTCTGAAACGCCATCACGCCGTCCCGCAAGACTCGCGAGGCAACGGTTCGTCATCCTCGGCGATCCTCATTTATCCAGACGGAGAGTGGAAAGACAGATACCCGTGACAGTGGCAGGCTCTATCACGGGTATCGTTTCACGGAGACCAGGAACAAGGCTGGCTCCAGTAATTCTTCGACCAACGGACCTCGTTCCTTACACTGCGGCGAGGTCCGACGATAGAAAGTAAGCCGTCGCAACAGGACTGTGGGCAGACAGTTGATCTGCTGCGACGGGTTTGGCTCCCACGGCAGGGCTTGGGCGGGTAATGCCGTGGGAAAATCGGGTAATGAGTTCTCGAAAATGAAGTACCGCCGCCGCAGGAGCGGGTATGGGCTGGGAGTTCTGCGGCGGCGGGTTTTCGATCCGCAGCGTGACTTGGGCAGAAGTCACGGCGGATAAATGCTTCACAACTGCGCGGTCCGCCGCGCGGGAATCCGCAGCGACTGGCAGCTCAGTTGTCGGTGATAAAGTCATTCCTGAATTGGGAAATGGCGATTGAGGATGTTGTTCGGTCAGTGAGCCAGCGTCGCATCCGGCACAACATCGGGGCCAAGGTGGATCGAATCAGCCATCACCACCCGGTCGATATCCAGAAGCGCCTTCACGCGATTCTTGATCTTGGCCATGCCTAGAATGTATTCGGCCTGCAATCGGCCCCCAAAATCCGGGGCGTTTTCGACCTCACCCGCCGAAACCTGCACCACCTCTTCCACCGCATCGACAATCAAACCGGTCAGGCAATACCCGCCGCGACTGGACCGCACTTGAACCACGACAATGCAGGTTCTCTCGGTATCTTCGATCCGGGACAGCTCGAAGCGGCAACGCAGGTCGAGGATCGGGATGATTTTGCCCCGCAGATTGATCACGCCCTTGATGTGAGACGGCAACTGTGGGACGCCCGTCACTTCCGTCATGCGAATGATTTCACGCACCCGCATGACGGCGATGCCATACGATTCCTGACCAAGCTGGAAAGTGAGATAACGCCCCACCAATCCCTTGGTCGAACCACTCACCGTTTCGTTTGTCATTGTATTCATGCTCGCGCAAATCTCATCCCTCGATCCCTCGTCGAGTGCCTGACCGGCGGTCAGAACTCGAATCAGGAAAAGCAAAAGGCACAACTGAACCACCCGTCTCCAGGAGACAAAGGTCAGTTGTGCCTTCGACTTGCAGGCCCATTCGTCCTGCTCGAGAAAGCTGTCTGCAACCTGATTGCAGACCTTCCATCAGAACTATCGGAAGCCGGGCGAAAAGCATTAGCAGAATCTCCAAGGAATTTTTTACAGCCCATCAGCTTCCGGAATGAGCGGAGTTTCTGACATTTTTATGGAAGCTCGGCATCGTGGGAATCGAATCCAAAAGGGACAAGTTCGCAGTCGGACTCGCAGACGACTTGCTGCAGAGATTCATAGCTGTTGATTCACCCGCAAGCCCAACGGGCAGCACCACTGATTCTTGAAGGTAATGGGCTGGGCAAAACCGCCGATAATCCATGAGTCACAAGCCGCACCACGACGTTGCGGATCATGAAAGCTCTTCTACCGCCCAGCGAATCCGCGCGCCTCGAAGCGTTGCTCGAATACGAAGTCCTGGATACTCCTCCAGAACGGGCTCTCGACGATCTGGCCCGGCTCGCCGCGGAGATCTGCGCTACACCCATCGCCCTGGTGAGCCTCGTGGATCACACACGGCAATGGTTCAAGGCGAGGATTGGTTTCGAGACATGCGAAACGTCGAGGGACATCTCGTTCTGTAGCCATGCCGTGTTGCAGCCGGATGAAGTTCTCGTCGTCTCCGACGCCACCCAGGATCCGCGATTCGCCGGAAACCCCCTCGTGATCTCAGAACCAAAGATCCGCTTCTACGCCGGCGCCCCACTGGTTTCGCCGCAAGGTCACGCGATCGGAACCTTGTGCGTGATCGACCAGCAGCCACGCAACCTTTCCGCACGGCAGCAGGAAACTCTGCAGATCCTCGCACGTCAGATCATCACCCATCTCGAACTCAAACGCAGCCTCAAGGAAGTCTGGCACGCCAACGAAACCGCCTGCCGCCGCGAAGCCCAGCTCTCCGAAGCCCAGCGGATCAGCCATACAGGCAGCTGGCATTGGGACATCGTCAATCAGCTTGTCTCGTGGTCGGACGAAACCTACCGCATCCTTGGTTATGAGCCGCAGTCCTTCACACCGACCTACCACAAATGTCTCGACTGCCTCCCGAAGGATGAACGCGATCGCTTCCGTTGTCAGTTGCAGGAGGTTCTAAACAGCCGGGCGCCATTCGATTTCGAAACGAAGGGCCGCCTCGCTTCCGGCGACGTCCGCATTCTCAAAATCACCGGCAACGTGCTGCTGGACGCCACCGAGCGTCCGGTCGAGATCCTCGGAACGATTCGCGACATCACGGAAACACGCCAGGCGGAAGCGGCTCTGCGTGACCAAAAGGAGCTTTTGCAGAGCATTTATGAAGGAGTCGAAGAGGCGATCTTCGTCGTCGATGTCGACGAGGCGGGCAGGTTCCGCTTTGCCGGGCTTAATCCCGCGCACGAGCGACTGAGCGGGCTCAAGTCCATCGAGGTCGAAGGCAAGACCCCCGAGGAGCTCTCCCCGCTCCTGCCCTCCTCCGTCACCGCCAGCATCAGGAAGAACTACGAACGCTGCCTTCAAAGCCAGCGAGCCATCGAGTACGAGGAGACACTCCAAATCCGCGGACGGGAGATCTGTTCCTTGACCCGCCTTGCGCCGGTCAGGAATCAGGAAGGAAAAATTCACCGAATCATCGGCACCGCCATCGACATCACCGCGCGGAAACGGGCCGAGGATGCCTTGAAGAAGGCACGCGCCGCCGCCGAGGCGGCCAACGCAGATCTGGCCGAAACCAACCGGCAAATGGAGGAATCGATCCAGCGAGCCAACCGGATGGCTCTCGCCGCAGAAGCTGCCAGCCGGGCGAAAAGCGATTTTCTCGCGACAATGAGCCACGAAATCCGAACTCCCATGAACGGCGTCATTGGATTCACCGGCCTGCTGGCGGATACAGCACTCTCGCCCGAGCAACGGGAACAGGTGGAGATCATCCGCACCAGCGGCGAAACCCTGCTCTCATTGATCAACGACATTCTCGACTTCTCAAAGATCGAGGCGGGGCGGATGGAACTGGAGGAGATCTCGTTCGACATCCGGGCATCCATTCAGCAAACGCTCGCAGTCCTGCGCGCGCGGGCGGCGGCGAAGGGACTTGAGATCAAGACAATCATTCACGAGTCGGTACCCACCACCGCCATCGGGGACGTCACCCGCATCCGTCAGGTGCTGCTCAATCTGGTCGGCAACGCCATAAAATTTACAGAGCAAGGCACCGTCACCGTCGAGCTGCGGCGTTGCGAACTACCCGTCACACGGGGCACCAGGCGGACAATCAAGCCGTCCGAGACGGCTGGCCCAGACATCATGGATCTCCACTTCACCGTTCGGGACACCGGCATCGGCATCCCTCCCGAGCGGTTGAATCGACTCTTCAAAGCGTTCAGCCAGATCGATTCCTCCACGACGCGCCGATACGGCGGCACTGGTCTGGGGCTGGTCATCTCCAAGAAACTCTGCGAGCTCATGGGCGGCGGAGTACATGTGGAAAGCACTCCTGGATTCGGCTCCGCCTTCCATTTCACGGTGCAAGTGGTGGAGTCCGCCGGCTCAAACGCCGGCGGCGGCGCCGAGCGCGCCACTGCCGGCACGGCGACCATGCAGTCACCTGTGATGCCGCCACGAGAGCTCCGCGTGCTGCTCACGGAGGACAATCGCGTGAATCAAGCGCTCGCCACTGCCTTGCTAAAAAAAGCTGGCTGCAAAGTCACGCTGGCCGTCGACGGTGCCCGCTGTCTGGAAGCTCTCAAGCGGGAAACCTTCGACGTCGTGTTCATGGACGTTTGCATGCCGGAGCTGGACGGCTTCGAAGCCACGCGTCGCATTCGCCGCGGTGATTGCGGCGAGAATGCGCGGCACGTCTTCATCGCCGCAATGACCGCCAATGCCATGGAAGGAGACCGTGAATCGTGTCTCAAGTCGGGCATGGACGACTACTTGACGAAGCCTCTGAACAAGCAGGAACTCCTCGCGTTGTTGCAGCGTGCGAGCCAGCACGATCCCAAGGCCCCGTCATCCGCCGCGCGAGCCAGCACGCCGGCCAAACCTGAATTCGATCCACGAAGTTTCTGAATCCCGCATTGTTTGTATGAGCCAAACCCATTCCAGCTCGCCCAAAGGTTCCGCCGCACGACGGCCGCTCAAGATCCTGCTCGCGGAGGACAACGTGACAAACCAGAAACTCGCCGTCGCGATCCTTGAGAAGCAGGGACACACGATCAAAGTAGTCGACGACGGCAAGCAGGCCATCGGTGCCTACGAAAGGGAACCATTCGATGTCGTGTTGATGGACATGCAAATGCCGGAAGTAGACGGACTGGAGGCCACCAGCGCCATTCGTTCGTTTGAGCAGTCGGCCGGCCGCCGTACACCGATCATTGCACTCACTGCCAATGCGATGATTGGCGACCGCGAACGCTGTCTCAATGCAGGAATGGACGATTACCTTTCGAAGCCACTGAGGGCGGATGACCTCTTTGCCACAATCGAGAAGCTGGTTCTTCCGAAAGCTCTGACAGCGGCGACTCCGCCGGGCAGGGATGACTCTGGAACGTCTCCCAACGCGATTTTCGACTACGTCACCAGCGTTCAACAGGTGGGAGACGATCCCGAGCTGCTCTCGCAACTTGTGGCTGTGTTCCTCGAACAACTTCCTTTGTTACTGCCACCACTGGAGACCGCAGTCGCGAACACCGATCCGAAAGCAATTCGACAAGCCGCCCATGCGCTTTGCTCCTCTGTCAGCGTCATCGCCGCCCCGCGCGCAAAGGACATCGCGCGCAAGCTTGAATTGATGGGGTTGAACTCGGAACTGGACCGGGTCTGCGAAACTCATGCCGAACTGCTGTCCGAGTTCTCCGCCCTGCAACAAGTCCTCACCACCACTCCCTCGCTGAAAGCAGCATGAGCGACGCAGCAAGCCAGACTGGAAAACGGATCCTCGTCGTCGACGATGATGCCGGCATCCGCCTGTTGATCACCCATCACCTGAAGAAGAGAGGTTACGACACCGTGGCGGCAGCGGGAGTCAAGGCCGCCGAGGAACTTTTTCTCCAGAATTCCCAGACGCGTTTCGACGCAGTGGTCACCGACTACTTGATGCCGGACGGAACCGGGATCGATTTGCTCGAGTGGATCAAGCAACACGACAACGCTCTCGCCGCCATCTTTGTCACCGGCGTCGGCGAGCGTGACCTGGTGAAGCGAAGCTTGCGCACCGGCGCCTGTGATTTCCTGGACAAGCCGGTCCAGATTCAACTTCTGGTCAAAGCGGTCGCCGATGCCGTGGACCAGACTCAACGCCAGCGCGCGTTGCAGGATGCTGAATCATCAGTGCAGGAAGTCGGTCGTCTGCAGCAGTTCATGCTGGGCAGCAATCCCGCGACCCTGCCCGGAACCCTGGAAATCTGCTGGCATCCAAAGCACGCTGCCGGTGGCGACCTGGTTAACGTCTTCAGCCTAGGACCAGAACGCCTGCTGGTGGTCGTCGCCGATGTTTCCGGTCATGATTTGAAAGCCGGATTCATCTCCGCCTTCTTTCAGGGAGTCGTCCGCGGCATGATCGAAAAGGGAACACCGATCAACGAAGTGTTCTCCTACTTCAACCGGTTCCTGCTTCGCGAATGGAGCGGACAAAGTAATAGTAATGTCGCTTCGCAGTTTGATATCTCCGCGTCGATCGCCGCCTGCGCGTTCGACATCAATTTCGCATCCAAGCATTTCTCCGTCTGGAACAGCGGGTTTCCGATTCCGATCATCACCGACAACCTCGGCAAGCCGCGACGGTGCGGAGAAAATGCGAGCCATCCGCTGGGCTGGTTCGATGACGATTCCGCGACGTTGTTTGAGCAGCGCGTTGAACAAGGTGGTTTCGCCTATGCCTGGACCGACGGGCTCGAAGACCTCGCAGGGGAGCTCCGGATCAGTCCGATGAGCCTGGCCGAGGCGTTGCTCAAAGCCAGAAGGGATGGAATCACACCCTCGTTCCTCAAGGATTGCGGCGATGACATTCTGGTGGTCCGCATCAATCTGACGCCAATGCAATCGGCGGTCGGAGCTTTCCAGCCCGTGCTCTTCGAAGATTACTTCAGCGCCCACGGCCCACGCATCGATGAGCTGCAATCGCAGTGGGAACACTGCCTCCAGTCCGCAATTCCCACCCTTCCTGAATCGAAGATGTTCGATCTGCTCCTTTGTTCGCGCGAAGCTGTGATCAACGGAATCAAATACGGCTGTGCCGCCAATCCAAATCAGCCGTGCTCGTACGAAATCACTTACCAGCCGGAATCCCAGATTGTCCGGGTCAGCGTCAACGATCCCGGTCCAGGCCATACCTTCGACTGGGTGTCCTACGAGAAACAAACCGAGGAGGAACTGCTCGACGCTCATCGCGGACTGATCCTAATAAACCGCCTGCCCAGCCGGACGCGAATTGAACGCGGCGGAGCAAGTGTCATCATGGATTTCGACCTGAAACAACCGTGAACGAGAAACGCGCCGCTTCGACAATCATTCAAAAAACATCATACGAAAACCTGTAATCTAGCCGATACAACTCCTATGAAACATGTTCTCGATACATCGAACAAAACACTGGCGCTGACCTTTCCCGGAGACATCGTCAGCACCAATGCCACCGCGCTCCGCGAGGATGTTTTCAAGATCCTCGAATCCGAAACGATCGTTCGATCAGAATGGACCACTCTGGAACTCGATTTCCGCGCCGCCAACATGGTCGACTCCATGGGGCTCAATCTGCTGGTCTCCATTATCAAGTATGCTCGCAATCGCGGCAGCAAGGTGGTCGGACATGTGGTGAACACCAATGTGCAGCGCGCGCTCTGCTTCACCCGCCTGAACACCCAGATGGAACTGATCGCGGCGTAAGTTGTCGTAACGAGTAGTAACCGCCGATCGACTATTCTCACTTCCCCCCGACCCCGGCGTCCTCATCGTTCGCCGGGGTTTTGCTTGCCCGAAACCACCCGTCCCTTTTTCACACTCTCGCTGAAAATAAAACCGGGTGCCGGCGTAATGACGACGGCACCCGGTTGCTGAAGTTCTTTTGTAATTCTTGAGAGCCTGTCTGAGCTCCTAGCTCCTACGCGGCTGCTTTGCTTTCCAGAACAGCCTGCCGCCTTCGTGTGGCAATCTCCGCCGACCTGACCCTGAGCAACTCGCGCGCTAGCTTCTGATCCTCCACGGACAGCGCCTCCGAGGCGCGATCCCGACTCTCCTTGGAAATCTCATCACCGTGCGCGGCACTGAGACTGAACCAGACATAGGCATCCACGTAGCTCTGGGGAACCCCCTGTCCGTAAACCGAACACATTCCGAGGTTGAACTGAGCCACCGGATGTCCCTGCATGGCGGCCATCAGGAAATACCGGACAGCCTCCTTGTCGTTCTGGGGCACACCACGGCCGGTCGCGTAGCTGGACCCCAGACTATTTTGCGCGCCGGGATGACCCTGCGCCACCGCAGCCCGGAGCCAGCGCGCCGCTTCCAGAGGGTTCGCCTCCAGGCCGGCGCCATTCAAATAAGCCACCGCCAGCGCAAACTGGCTGTCAGCATGACCCTTCTCCGCCGCACGTTTGAACCAAACCGCGGCCTCGTTTTCATTTTTCCCTACGCCGTTGGCGTCTGCGTAGCACCTGCCCAGTGCATAGCATGCTGCTAGATCTCCACGTCCCGCCCTCTCTTGCAGCCCCAGAAGATCCTGAGGTGGCATCTTCATATGTTTCCTTAAGGTTTAGTCATTGTTGTTCAAGGTTGGATGTTGTGTCGGATTTTTACCTGCTTCTGATCTGAAAAACTCAAAAGTCGCGGAAGTCATGCTCGGTTGGAACCTTCCCTGTGACAGAAGTCGCCGAGCCACGGGGTGGCATGGGAATCCCCGGTCCTGAGCCATCTGTGGGCGCCAGCGGCGGCGCTTCATGGGACACGGCGGCATGAACCGGCGTCACCGTCCGGCGCGGATTCGCTCCCGCAGCGGGCCGCTTCGCGCTCAGATTCTCGGCCAGCTCCTCCACAGCAGGACGCCCCGTCATCAAAGACTTCAATTCGCCCACGGTCTGCCTTAAGCACGCCGCCTGCGCGCTCAACTCCTGGGAAGCCGCAGCGCTTTCCTCCGCCGTGGCCGCAGTCGATTGGGTCGTCTTGTCGATCTGCGAAACGGCCATGTTGATCTGCTCCACGCCCGCGTTCTGCTCGCGAGAGGCGTCCGCCACCTGCGCCATCATTCCGTCGAGCTGACGAATCTGGGTTACGATCTCCTCAAGGCTGGCGCCTACGGCGGTCGCCTTGGCGGTCACCGCCATGGAGCTCTCGGCCACCTTCTGGCTCACGCGGACTCCCTCCTCGCCCTTGCGCAGCGAATCCTCAATCTTGTCCGCCGTCTCCCGCGCCGCCTTCGCGCTGCGTTGCGCGAGATTGCGGACCTCGTCCGCGACCACCGCAAATCCCAATCCCGCCTCGCCGGCCCGGGCCGCCTCCACCGCGGCATTGAGCGCCAAAATGTTCGTCTGGAAGGCAATCTCATCAATCGTCTTCACAATCTTCGAAACCTCCTGGCCGGAAATCTGAATCGCGCCGATCGCCGCGCGCATCTCGTTCGTCGATTCCTGGATGCCGGCAATTGCACCGCTCATGTGCTTCACATTCTCCACGCCGCCATCCGCGACCGTACGCGCATGGTTCGCCGCGGACTTGGCGCTCAGCACATTCTCGGCATTGCGGGAGGTCATGCTCGACATCTCTTCCAGCGACGCGCTCGTCTCCTCCAGGGAAGCCGCTTGTTCACTCGCGCATTCGGCGAGACTCTGGCTGGCCGTTGCCACTTGCGCCGAGGCTGCCGCGGTTTGATCCGAGCCCTCATGAACCGTATCCGCGATCCGGGACAACGTGCGAGTGACCTTGCGCACTGTCGCCCAGCCAAACCCCGCACCAGACGCCACACCGATCACCAGCACCAGGACGGAGAGAAATAACGCGGTTTGATACCGCTGATTGGCGGCGGTGTACTCGTCCTTGGCCACCCGCAACTGCAGAGAAACCAGTTCCGTAATCTTTGTGCTGATCGGATCAATCTGGTCGTAAAGGGGACCATCAAAGTCGCCCATCGCTCCCTGCAACTTGCCCGTCTTACCGGTGAGATGCTTGCGCAACCGGTTGACGGCCTCGTCGGCCGATACAAACAACGCCTTCGCCTCGCCCGCCAGCTTGCTCTCCTCCGGAGTCAACTGGGTCGCCATGTAGGCGTTCCAGTTCTTCTGGATGTTCTCACTAGCGGTAACAACTCCCTTAAGCGTCTCCTCCGCGGTGATCATGCCGGCATTCGCCTTGTTCACCGCATCGATGATGGCGACAGCGTAGTCATCCGCGATCGCCTTCAACTGCTCCAAGGGAACGACGCGATCGTTGTAGACCGTCTGCAGACCGGCGTTCGTCTGCCGGATTCCATTGATTCCAATCACGCCGATCACCACCGCGACGACGGACAAGATTGCGCTCACCAAGTTGAGTTTTGCTTTCAATGTCATAACCAAAAGAACTTCGATCAATCCTTACTCATTTTTTTGTCGAACGTGAATTCCACGCGCACGTCGATTCGATTCCTCACTGGAGGTGAATCACACGCGGCAACGACTGGATCAGCGGATCAGAAGTCCCGAAAATCTCCTGGAGTCGGCGGAGACTTCGGTTCCGACGGACCACTGACGCGATTCTGTACCGCCGACGGCGCAGGCACCTTGGCTGGAGCGTGGAAGGTGGTCAGCGGACGTTTCTGCGCCACTTGAACCTTGGGTCGTTGAACGGCATGAGGAACCGGTGTCGACGACAACTCCGCGACCGCTTCACCACGCACGAGGGACATCAGCTCATTCACCGCCTGATTCATGGACTCAGCCTGCGCGCTCAGCTCCGTTGCCGCGCTCGCGCTTTCCTCCGCGCCAGCCGCGTTGCCCTGGGTCACCTTGTCCATCTGGCTTACCGCCATGTTGATTTGGGAAACGCCCTCGCTCTGTTCGGCGGTCGCGTTGGCGATCTGGGACAACGTCTCATCCACCTGGCGAACTTTCTCGCCGATGGCGCCGAGACTTTCCTCCACACCGCGCACCTTAGACTGCACGTCCTGCAAGTGCTGCGCGACGCGCTGGCTCACCTCCACGCCTTTCTGGCTCTTCTGGAGGGACTCCGTGATCTTGTCCGTTGTTTCCTTCGCAGCGTTCGCACTGCGCTGCGCGAGATTGCGCACCTCATCCGCGACCACGGCAAAACCCAGTCCCGCCTCACCCGCACGGGCCGCTTCGACAGCGGCGTTGAGGGCAAGAATGTTCGTCTGGAACGCTATCTCGTCGATCGTCTTCACAATCTTCGCGACCTCACGACTGGCGACACTGATGCCATCCACCGCGGCGCACATCTCGCGGCCGCTGGCTTGAATCTCTTCGATGGCCTGCCCCATCACCCGAATGCTGGTCACCCCGGCGTCCGCCGCACCGCGGGCTTCATCGCCCAGCTGCTTGGCTCGTTGGGTGCCTTCCGTATTGCGGGACGCCATGCTGGCAAGCTCTTCGAGCGAAGCACTCGTTTCCTCCAACGACGCCGCCTGCTCGCTGGCTCCTTCCGCGAGGGACTGGCTCGAGGTCGAAATTTCCTCCGCCGCCAGATGTGTCTGCTTGGCGCTCTCGGCGAGAGTCTCCGACACCCGTTGAATCGGCTGCACGATCGAGCGAAGGAGCAGACGCACAAGGACGATGCCCACCAATGCGCTCAACAACCCGGCCACCAAAGTTGCATTGGCAAGGAACGTCACCTGACCTTGAATCGTCGTGAGCGAGTTGAAAAACTCGGCGCTCTGAGTATCGGCCAGGGATTTCAGCTGGGTATGGAGCGTTTCCGCCGCAGCATCGAACTCCGCCATCAACTTGTTACCCGCTGCGGGACCACCGGCGACATAGGCGGCGGCCATGTTGGTGCCCACCCGATAGTAATTCGCGAAATCCGCTTCCAGCTTGCTCACCGCCTGAAGCTGCTCGGATTCCTTCTCACGCTCGAACATCTGGCGAAAGCTGGCCAATGCCTCCAGAAACGCGGCGCGGCGTTCCTCCGCCTCCTTGAAGCCGCCGTCGAGTCCGTCCTGTCCCCGAGTGGCCGAGATGTCCTGCAGGAACTGCTGCACCTGCGCCACATCCAGCTTCATCTTCCAGCCCAGCGTGTAGTAGACGGACGACTCCTTTTGAGTGAGCTCCACTTTCGCCTTCACCGAGCGTGTCACGAGGACCAGCGCGCACGCGAGAGTCAGTAAGACGGCCAGCGGAATGGCCTGCGAAATGACGAGCTTCGCGGCTAGCGTCAGTTTGCGGTTGGATGTCATGTGGTAATTCGAATTGTTCCCGTGAAGTTGCCCCGGTTTCCCCTCGTTACGCCGCCTGCGCCGCTTGAGTCAGCTGCTCCAGCGTCTCGGACGTGAGCAAACGATCAATGTCGAGCAGGGTCTTCACCTTGCCCCGAATCTTGGCCATGCCGAGGATGTAGTCCGTATCCAGCTTGGATCCAAAGTCCGGCGTCGGCTCGATCTCGTTGGACGCGAAGTTCGTGACTTCCTCAACGCCGTCAACGATGAAGCCCATGAACGCCGAACCGCCACTCAGGGTCCGCACCTGCACCACCACAATGCACGTCCGCTCGGAAGACTCCGCCTGGGCGAGCCCAAACTTGATTCGGAGATCAACGATCGGCACGACCTTGCCGCGCAGATTAATCACGCCTTTCACATAAGCCGGCATCTGCGGGACCGACGTAATGTCCATCAAACGGATGATCTCGCGGACCTTCAGCACACTGATCCCGTAGGATTCGTGGCCGAGGATGAACGTCAGATATTTGCCGGCGTTGGCATTGGTCGTGGTTGAGGATGTTTGAGGTTCCAGAGTTGAGGTAGCCATATGCGCTTAGTTCGAGGTTAAAGTTGGGTCAGTATTTACGTTCCGGAAGATCAAGCCGCCTTGGTCGCCTGGGATTCGGTCCTGAGCTTCACGAGCGAATTCACGTCGAGAATCAGGCCGACGCGGCCATCTCCGAGAATCGCACCACCAGCGAGCGACGGATTGCGTTTGAAGGTTTCGCCGAGGCTCTTGATCACAACCTCCTGCTTGCCCAGCAGACGATCCACCTGCACACAGCGATCCGCCCCGTCGGCCTCCACCACCACCACAATGCTCTGGGTGGGATCCTTGGATTCCGGCGCGACATCGAAATGATCGTAGAGTCGCAGCAGCGGACTGAGCCGTCCGCGCACATTCACCATTTCGCCGCGCTCATGGACGGTGGAAAGCATGTCCTGCGTGGGGCGGAAGGATTCCCGGACAGACAACGTCGGCAGGATGTAACGCTCCGTGCCCACGCTGACGACGAGACCATCGATGATCGCCAGAGTCAGCGGCAACGAGATGGTGAAGACCGATCCGTGACCAAGTGTCGACGAGATGTCGATCTTGCCACGCAGCTTATCGATGTTCTTCCGGACCACGTCCATTCCGACGCCGCGACCAGAGATGTCCGTGATCACCGCCGCCGTGGAGAATCCCGGCGCAAAGATCAGATTGAAAATCTCCTTCTCCGAAAGCTGTTCCCCGGCCTTGATGATGCCCTTCTCAATCGCCTTTGCGACGAGGCGATCCTTGTTCAAGCCGGCACCGTCGTCCTTGATTTCAATGACGATGTTGCCGCCCTGATGAAACGCGCGCAGCTGGACCGTACCGGAGGCGGGCTTGCCCTTGGCCACGCGGACATCTGGCGTTTCGATCCCGTGGTCGACGGAATTGCGCACCATGTGAATCAGCGGGTCGCTAATCTCCTCCACGATTGTTCGATCCAGTTCCGTGTCTTCGCCCTCCAACACGAGTTCCGCCTGCTTGCCGATCTTCGCCGCGGTGTCGCGGACCAAACGGGTCATCTTCTGGAACGTCGCGCGAATCGGCACCATGCGCATCGACATCGCCGTGCGCTGCAGGTCATTCGTGATGCGTCCCAACTGCGCGAGGTTGCGTGCCAGCTTCTGGCTCTGGAGTGACGCGAGATCCTTATCTTGCGCGATGAGCGACTGGGCAATCACCATCTCGCCAACGAGATCCACCAGGCTGTCCAGCTTCTGCGTGTCCACCTTCACCACAGCGTTCGCGCCGGATTTTGCCGCACCGGAATCCTTGTGCGCCGCCGCCTCCGCTTTCGCCGGAGCGGGTTTGGAAGGCTCACTGGAAGAAGCAGGCGTCGGTGCCGCAGGAGCCGACACGTTCGCCGGCGCTGGAACTGGAGTCGGCGCCGCTGCGACCGGAGCAATCGCCGCTGCCGGTGTTGGCGTAAGCGCTTGAGTAGGTGCGGGCGTGGCCGGAGCTGCAGGAGCCAGCTTCGCGCTGGCCGTCGCCGATTCGGGATGATGCAGGAAGGTGCGAACGCGCGCGAGCAACGCCTGCGCTGGAACCACGATCGGG
The DNA here is from genome assembly GCA_964491875.1 of uncultured Bifidobacterium sp. Taxonomy (GTDB): domain Bacteria; phylum Verrucomicrobiota; class Verrucomicrobiia; order Limisphaerales; family JADJPG01; genus JADJPG01. The sequence continues at coordinate 6,975 of CAZBIC010000034.1, read as the reverse complement.
CCGGCCGGCTTGCCGCCGGAGATCTGCTGGGTCATCTCCGCGATGAATTTCTTCAACGTATCACCGCCCTCGAGAATCACGTTGATGATGTCCGAGTTGACGGTGAGCTTGTGATTCCGCGCGAGGTCGAGCAGCGATTCCAGCTCGTGCGCGAGATTCTTCATCGGGATCAAATTCAGGAAACCGGAACCTCCCTTGAACGTGTGGAACGCGCGGAAGATGGAGTTCAGCGTATCGGCGTCGGTTGGATTCTCCTCCAAGGTCAACACGCCCAGCTCGATATTCTGCAAATGCTCGCCCGATTCGTTGATGAACTCACGCAGCAGTTCGCCATCGCTCTCGATGTTCATCTCCAACGCTTCCTCTGGCGGAAGACCATCGGGAACCGACGAAGTGGCCGACGGCGCTGAGGTCGCGGTCGCGGCCGGAGCGGCAGGTTGCGCCGTTGCCGACGCGGCAGGCAGTGGAGGCAACGCTTTGTTGGCCAGGGCCAGCGTGAGCGCATGCTGCATCCAGTTCACCCATACACGAAGTTGCTCAACGATGTCCGCGTCGAAGGCGGCCTTCTCGAACGCGGCATCCACAAGACTCCGCGCACGCGCGATCGCCTGCGGCAGTGGAGAAAGCAGCGGTGAGTTGGCACCGATCTCTTCCATCTCGGAGAGCAATGAGTTTACAGGGAGTAGTCCATCGTCTCGACCGGGGGTTGCGTAGACGAGTTCCACCGCCACTTTCTCGGTAATCTGTGAGAGGGCAGCCAGGTAGTTCGAAGTCGGTTCAGGCATGTTCGTTCGCTATTGTTCGATCCATCGTTACCATCAGTGCTCCACGCTTAATCGGTGGATGCATGAATGCCTTGAGGAGAAATCTCCCCAACGACAATTTTTGGGATGAACCTGCCCAGGAATTCATCCCGCTTTTCCCAACATCTCCGCCACCACCGTCGTCGCCTCCGCCATCCCATACGGTTTGTTCAGGATTCGCACCGCGGTGTTCTTGGAAATCTCCGCCCTCACTTCCTCATCGAGATAACCGGACGCCAGAATGCACCGCGTCAGCGGCCAGCGCTTGGAGATCTCTTGAATCAGCTGCCAGCCGTTCTTGTCCGGCATCGCGTAATCGGTCAGCACGAGGTCCAGCGGCAGCTTCTGTTGCGCAAGGATTTTTAGCGCCGCCTCGGCGCTGTTGGCCGTCAGCACCTGATAACCGGCCTGCTTCAGGAAGCTCGCCGCGAACTCCAGCACAAGGTCCAGATCATCGACCACCAGCAGCCGGCCGGTTCCCCTTCGAATCTGCCGGCGGACATCCGTGTCGGTGCGCGTCAAAGGACCGGTATCAATTGGCAGATAAATGTTAAACGTCGTGCCCTGGTTCACCGCGCTTTCCACTTCGATGAAGCCGCCCGCCTTGCTCACCACCGCATGGACAATCGAGAGCCCAAGCCCGGTGCCCTTCCCCTTCTCTTTCGTGGTGAAGAACGGACTGAAGATCCGCGGCAACACTTCCGGCGGAATGCCCGTGCCAGTGTCCGCCACACTGCAACGCATAAACTGCGCGTGCGATTTGCACTTGTACTTCGAGATCTGCTCAGGAGTGATGTCGACCAGGGCATTGGTGACCGTCAGCGTTCCGCCCTTCGGCATCGCATCGTAGGCGTTGATGCACAGGTTCAGGAGAAGCTGTGAGGCGCGGGTGTGGTCCATCTGCACCTTCAACGCCGTCTCGGTCGGGTTCAACTTGATTGCCACCTTCGATCGCAGCAGGCGCTTCGCAAGCGACGCCGCATCCTTGATGACTTCATTGAAATCGAGAACGACCACCTTCTCCTCAGACGCGTGACTGAAGGAGAGCAATTGCTGCGTCAGGCCCACGGCGCGCTCGGCCGCGCTGTCCACTTGATTCAGGCGTTCGCGGGTCTCCTGGGCGATCTGGTTGTCCATGAACGCCAGGCTCAGATTGCCGCGGATGGCGAGCAGCATGTTGTTGAAATCATGTGCCACGCCTGCCGCCAGCGCGCCAATCGTCCCCATCTTCTGCGCTTGAAAGAGCTGACTTTGGATCCCGATAAACGCCGAGTTGTCGGTCACCTTGTAGATCAACCCTCGAATGGTTCCCTCGTGTTGCCAGGGAAAGGCGCTCATCACCCAATGGCGCCCGCCGGCATCCACTGACTGCAATTCCTGCGGACGTCCCTCGGTCAGCACCAGGTTGAAAACACGCTCCAGTTCCGCGCGCTTCGCCGGGTCCGGGATGTAATCCAGCAACGAACGTCCCACCTGCGGCTCGCCTTCAATCCTCAACCAGCCGTGTTCCACCGGCATCTTGCGCCAGCCTTCATTCAAGTGCGTGAGCCGGAACTTTCCATCGAGCGTATACAGACTGGCATCGAGGGAGTTGATGATGCTCCGCACGAAATTCTTTTCCGCGAGAAACGCATCGTGAATCTTTCGCCTCGCGCTGATGTCGCGCTGGAACGCGACCGCTCCGATCAATTCTCCCTGATGATTGTGAATCGGGGAGAACGTCATCTCGACCGGGAACTGGGAACCATCCTTGCGGACCATCGTGAGCTCGCCCACCCAGTCCGCGCCACGCGCCACACCGTCCTGATACTCGCGAGTCTTTGGCGACTCCATTGAGGCCTGACAAAAATCCACCGGCTTGCCCAACGCCTCTTCGATCGAGTAGCCCGTCGCGCCTTCGAACGCGGGGTTCACAAACGTCACGCGGAACTGCGCATCCGTCAGCACCACCACATCCGGCGTGGAATCGATCGCCGCGACGAGACGTTGCGTATGAGTTTCCAAACGCCACCGCCGGCTGGCATCGCGAATCACCAGGAGCCAGCGCCGTGAATCCAATGGGACAACCTGAAGATCGGCCACCAGACACGTCCCCTCCGCACAAGTGATTCCCACCGTGCCCAACGTCTCTGCTTTCTCCGTGCCGCGCCCCAACGCCTCCCTCAACTGGGCCGCCGCGCCGGGCGCGAGCATGGGGCATTGCAACACCCGCGCACCCACGGACAGATGAAAACGTTCCGCGGCGCGACGATTCACCTCACACACCACGCCATCCCGGTCACAGACCAGCTGCGGATCGTCAGAATCTCCGAACAAGTGTTGCCACCAGACGGATGGAATCATCGCCTCGCCGGACGTAGATTCAGAGTGGGATGCTGGTGTGGGTGACATTGGATCAGCTGTAGACGAGCAGCGCCTGGGAGATGGGACTGACGCGATTGTGATTGTTCAGCTTGTCGATGAACGTCTCGGTCAACCGCTGGCCGTCCGGAATCAAAAGCATTCCGTTCGCAGTGTAAATGCCGCGGGCGAGAATCATTCCCGGCTTCAGTTCGGACAGCATCACTTCACGTTGCCGTTTCGGAACCGTCGCCTGCGGCAGGCAACGCAGGAACGCGCGGACCGCCTCGGGATCGAACACCGTTCCGCGACCGTGCTTGATCATCTCAATCGTGGTCGCGCCATCCGCCCGGCTTTCGGAATACGCCACCGCCACACCGAGCAGTCGTGCGAGCCACGGAATTTGATCTCCCGCCAGCTTGTCAGGATAACCCGCGCCATCGAACCGCTCGTGATGCGCGCGGATGATGTTCCCGACACTCGTTAGCGGATTCACGAAGCTCGCGAGTTCTTCACCAAGAATCGGATGATGCTGGACAATGGCCCGCTCCGCCTCGGTTAGACTGCCCGGCGAATCTTCCCATTGCTTGATCAACGAACGCGGAACCCCCACCAGACCGATGTCGTGCAACCAGGCGCTGACTTCCAGAATCTGTCGGTCTTCCGGCGACAGGTGCAGTCCCTCGGCCATCGCACGACAAAGTTCGTAAACCCGACGCGCCTGGCTCCCGAGCGTCGGATAGAACGTCTGCATCGTTTTCAGGCATAACTCGACCGAGTGCTGAAGATTTTGGTGTAGAGCGTCATTCAGCTGTTCCAGCTGGACCTTCTGTTCGGCCACCTTCTTCAGCTGGGTTTCCAGCTCGCCGTTGAGCTTCACCAACTTCTCGTTCATCGCCAGCGTCGTCGCCTGCAACATCTGGTTGCGGCAGATCATCTCGTAGCGTTGAACGGCGTTCTTCACGGTCACCAGTAACTCCTCGCGCAGCCACGGCTTGACGATGAAGCGGTAGATCTCGCCCTTGTTGATCGAGTCAATCACCGTGTTGAGGCTCAATACAGCGGTGATCAGGATGCGCGTCGCATCCGGCTGCTGTTCCTTCACCAAGCCAAGGAACTCCAACCCGGTGAGCATCGGCATCTGCTGATCAGTGATCACCACGGAGAAGGCCTGTTCCTTGAGCCGAGAGAGCGCCTCGACGGCGTTCGGAGCGGTCGTAACGTGGTATCCTTCGCGAAACAACGTATCGCGCAGCGAGACCAGCACCACATCCTCGTCATCCACGATCAGGATGTGATGCAGTCCGTTGTCGGCAGTGTCGTGAGACATAGTGGTCAATAACTCTTGTGATTCTTGTTGACGGTAAGATCGGCGTTCCCGTTCTCACGCGCCTCCGTTTCAGCCTCGGTGAAGTCCGCCTGCGGCAGCCAAATGTGGAAGGTGGAGCCTACATCTTCCGTGGAATCCACGGTGATCGCACCGCGATGTTTCTCGGCAAAGAGCCGTGCGTTGTACAAACCGAGGCCGGAACCTTTGTTCACCGGTTTGGTCGTGAAGAACGGATCAAAGATGGAGGCTAGATGGCGCGGCTTGATCCCGCAGCCCGTGTCCTGAATCGAGAGGCACGCCGCCGGCAGCCGGGGCAGAACTCCCTGTCGCTGGCTCATGGGTGGCAATTCACTGAAGCCGGCCGTGCGCAGCACCAATCGCCCCGCCTGCGGCATCGCATCCACGGCGTTGAGCACGAGATTGAGAACGACCTGCCGAAGCTCCACGGAATCCAAGTAAACAGGAAGCGGCTCAGACGTGAGCTCGGTCACGAACTGCATCCGGCGTGGAATGACCTTCCGAATCAGATCGGCGATCTCGGTCGCGAGCTCGTTGAGATTGTAGTAGTTCCTTTCACCCGTTTTGCCCTGGTGAAGATTGATGATCCGATGTACCAACTGACTCGCGTGCTGGGCGTTCTTGCGAATCAGTGTCAGCCCGTCGCTGAGCTCCCGCGCGGCGCCTTCCTGATCCAGAAACGTCTCACTCAACGCATGAATGCCAGCCATCACATTGCTGAAATCGTGCGCCAATCCCATGGTCAGAATGGACAACGTCTCCTTCCAAGCGACGCTGCTCAGCCGTTTCTCAGCGAGGGTTTGGCGGGTGACATCGAGCCAGACGCCTTCGTAGCCGAGAAGCAGCCCGCCGCGACTGACGTTGGCCTGCCGATGTTCGAGCACGTAGGCAATCCGCCCGGTCTGGGCATGCCGAATGCGATACGTGCAAGTGACCGGCTGTGCTGTCTGACGCGCCTGCTTGAACTGCAACCGAAGCTCTTCGACATCTCCTTCATGCACCACATCCCAAAACAACTGTGGACGCGCCTGCCAGTCCGAGACGGTGACGCCGGTAATCTCTTCAACCTTGGCGCTGACAAACCGGAAGCTCAGATCGGAACGCTGACTGAAGATCACGCCCGGCCAGCGCTCCGTGAGCGTCTTCAACTGCGCCTCAGCGCGGAGGAGTCGCACAAACAACTGCCGTTGCGCGCTCAGCGTGCGGAGACTCTCATCCCAAGCTCCTTCCTCCAGATCCGAAAGCGGAGGAAGAATGGAGCTAAGTCGGATAGCGCTGGTGTTCCCCGTTTTGGTGATTTCCAACGAGAACCACTCCGGACCGTGCGACGCATCTGCGGGACGCAGGAGCTTCACCTCGTCAAAAGATTCGTTACCGGATTGGAGCCGCGCCGTGGTTTCACTCCAGTTTCCACAGCAAGCGGACAGCAGATGCCAGAAGTTTCGCCCCAACAAATCGGAAGCCGGCTGTTCGAGCCATGCTGCCAGATCGTCACTCATTTTCGTGACCACACCGCTCGCATCCAGAATCGCCCATCCACATTCGAGCCAACTTTTCGCGTCCGCGGTCGGACCAGGGAGGAGGATGTCCGCATCAGAATCCGGGGAAGGACGTTCCGGAGGCCTGCCTCGCAATAGGCCGGGCTCCCCGGGAGAATTCTCGGGGACACCATCTCCGTCAGTATCGGCGGGCAAGTTGGGTTTATCGGCCATCTAGCAATCCGTGCCTGTAACAGTTCCACGACTATCGGCGGAAAGACGGCCTCCTAAAGAGCCAAACAGCGAGCGGAAGACGGAAATATCGCGTGGACGAACAGTGACCCGTCAGGAGTACGACTGCCAGTGCATGCGCGCTGGCGGGAGGTAGGACTTCTGAATCTGGCGAAGGTTGCGCTGGGAACGATCGAGCGACTGCTCCTGCTCGCGGGCATCCGAACGCTTCTGTTGCAGAAGCGCTCCATTGCGTCGCTCCATTTGCATCAACTCTTCGACCATCGGACGAAAGTGCTTGTCGTGGGCGGCTGCGTCCACCCGTTGGGAGAGCTCGGTGATTCTTGGCTGCAACCTGGATTTCGCTGACTGGCAGCCCTCCACTTGATTCCATGCGCCGGATTCAATGGCGGCGCCCTCATCTTCCGTCAATGAACGCCACTGACGAAACAACTCCGAAAGCTCTTCGGTCGGGCTCATGGGCTCCGCTGTGCGACAGGATCCTCCAAGCTCGCGCCACGGGCGAGAAGCGCCGCGTCGACGTTGCCGCCACCTTGCATCATCTCACTCCAAGCATCCCGGAGAATGGTGACATGCTTGATCACTTCGACGATCCCAGTCTCGGTTTTGCTGACGTTACTCTCCTGCAAACGTCGATCAAAGTAGTCGTAAAGACCCCGTAGCTTCTCGGAAAACTCGCCGCCTTCAGTCATGTTCAGCGACTGGTTCATCTCGTTGATGATGGCCTGAGCGCGCTGGATGTTGTTGTTGATCG
>CAZBIC010000033.1:0-85775 GCA_964491875.1 uncultured Bifidobacterium sp. | reverse complement strand
CAAAGTCTGCCACAACCTCCACAACACGGCTATAGTATTTGTTGAATTGCTCTAGCGACTTCCGCACGCTTAAACGGTAGCGAGCGATGTAATCAGTGAGCAACTCCTCCAGGCTGAGACGAGGATTCTGCGTTGACTGCTCTATCAAGAACACCTCGAAAGCAGGTCTCCATTGAGGTGACTTGCGACAGACGCTCGGCCCTGTCAATGAGGCGCAGTCGCTGGTCGGAATAACTGGCGCTGAAGCAGCTTCGGCGACGTGCTGAACTCTTGCTGGTGGTGAACCAGAGGCGCCGTCGTTGAGAAAGTGAAAACCACAATCGCAAATGAGAGCGGAGTTCAGGGACTTTGTATTACACTTTGGGCACGTTTTCACGGGACGGGACGGTGCAGCCTACCAGAGCGGTGATCGCAGCTTGCCAGTGCCGTTGGAAATCGGGTCGCAGGCAGGCGGGTTGGTTCTGTCTTCCTGTTCACATCGGCATTCGAGCAGTCTCCGGGTGACGCGTCAATGCGGCTCCGGGGAATTTGAAATCTCCAATTGAAAATTGATAATTTGCAATTGCTCAGGCCCGAACGGGTCCGCCTTCTCACGGCGGCTACTGGAGGAGCGCGGCTGTGTCGTCCTCGACCAGCCGCAGCAACTTTCCCTTGCCCAGCCCGCGGCGGCTGGTGCCGGAGCACACCGCCGCAATCCGTTGCGATTACCTGAACATCGCATGCTTCCGGTCGCCGCCGGAGAGGACATAAGCCGTCAGGTCCGCAACTTCGTCCGCGGTGAGCAGGCCGATCAAACCTTCAGGCATCGGGGAGACTTTCGAGAACTCGATGCTCTTCACTTTCTTGCGGTCGATGGTTTCCTGCTGGAAGGGGTTCGCCGCGTCGGTGTTCACCATCACGTTGTCGTTGTTCAGATTCACGATCACGCCGGTCACTGTCTCACCGTCGTTCTTGGTGACGACGATGGGCGTGAACTGCTCGTTGATCTCTTTGCTCGGGTTGAGAATTTGATCGATGAAATCGCGCGCGGAATAACGTCCGCCCGCGCCCGTGAGGTCGGGGCCGGTCATGCCGCCTTCGTTGCCGAAGCGGTGGCACGCGAAGCAGCCGGCGGCGGCGAACATCTTGCGGCCGTTCTCGAAGCTGCGCTTCTTCAATTTGCCCTCCACCTGAGGCGCGAGGGTTTCGAGCTTCCAATCGTTCACCGTGGTGCGGCCGGCGAAGACTTCCGCCATCTGCGCGAGGGGCGACTTCTTCTCAGGCTTCTTGGCGAGCACGATAGCGAGAGCGGTTTTCTCGCTGTCGCTTAGGCTGGCCTCGGCGTCGGTGCGGATGAATTCCAGGAACTTCTCGAAGCTCGCGCCGCCGCGGTAGTTCGCGGCCTTGAGGAACCACTCGAACTGCGCGGTGCGCAGCGCCGTGGTCCAGCCGGCCTTGAGGAAACGAATGGAGCGGGCGTATTCGAGCTGCTCTTCCTGGCCGGGCGCGGCCTGGATGGCGGCGATCGCTTTGGCGGCGAGCGTGGGCGACTGCATCGAGGCGAGCGTTTCGCAGAGGAGCCAGTTCAGGTCGAAGCTCGGCGCTGGGAATCGGGAATCTATCTGCGCCAGCACGCGGGCGCGGGCCTCGCCTTCCGGCTGGCCGAAGCGCACGAAGTGAATGCCGTAGGTGCGAACGAGCGTGAGGCGCTGCTCGTGATTAAGCTTCTCCCAATTGAGCTTCGTGAGCGCGTCGAGAATCTTCGCGCCGAGAACTTTGTCCGTGGGTACGTCGCTCGGCTTGCGATGTTGCGGGTCGATGCCTGCGGCGCGCGTGAGGCCCAAGAGCGCTTCGACTTGACGGCCGGGATTCTTCTCGGTGAGCGCGCGGTCGGCCCACGTCGCGACGGGCTGATGTTCGAGCGCGGTGCGTGCGGCCCAGCGGATGAAGCGGTCCTTGTTATCGAGCTCAGGCCACGCGGCCTTGATGGCCTTTGGGTCTTGCTTGCCGTGGAAGACTTCGAGGGCGTGACGTTCCGCGCGGGCCTTCGCACCATCGGACTTCGCAACTTTCACGGGCGCGGTGGATTCCTGGCCAGTGTAAGTGACGCGATAGAGACCGGACTGCACCTTGCGCCCGCCGATGGCGAAATACATCGCGCCGTCGCCGGGATGGATGATGGCGTCCGTGAGCGGCAGCGGCGCGCCGGAGAGGAACTCTTCCTTCGTCGCGGTGTAGGTCGAGCCTTCGGGCTTCATGTGGACGGCGTAAAGTTTGCCCCAGCTCCAGTCGAGGGCGAAGAGCGCGTTCTGATACTTCGCCGGGAACTTCGCGCCGTAGCCGAACGTGGTGCCGGTGGGCGAACCCGGACCGATGTTCAGCGTGGCTGGAAGGTTGTCGGGATAAAACTCCGGGCGCTTGCCCGCGCCGTTGCGCCAGCCCCATTCGCTGCCGCTGGTGACGTGGTTGATGCGTGTGGGGCGATACCACGAGGTGTTGAAGTCGTACTCCATGTCGGCGTCGTAGGTGAACAGCTCGCCGTCGCGATTGAACGCGCCGTCGTAGATGTTGCGGAAGCCGGTGGCGTAGGTCTCCCACTGTTTTCCGTCCGGCGAGAATTGGTAGATGATACCGCCGGGCGCGAGGCGATCGCGGTTGTGCCCACGGCCGTCGGGCATGCGGTAGAGGACGTGATCCTCGCCCCAGTTGCGCGGCACGCGCGAGGTGTTGCATTCAGTGAGGTCGGCGTTGTTGCCGGTGATGAGGAAAAGGTTCTTGCCATCGGGTGCGGGCAGAATCGCGTGGACGCCGTGATCGCCGCCGGCCTTGATCGCACGGAGCATTTCCACCTTGTCGAGCTGGTCGTCACCGTTCGTGTCGATGATGCGATAGACGCCGGACGGAATCTTCCGCTCGTAGTCATTCACGCCGACATAGAGCGCGCCGAAAGCCCAGAGCAATCCGTTCGCGGCGCGAATCTCGACGGGCATCTTCTCAATCTTCGCTGCGTCGAGCGGCTGGTTCGCAGCGGGCGGCGTGAAGCGGTAGAGCCCGCCGTATTGATCTGCGGCGATGATGCGGCCCTTGGGATCGGTGCAGAGCGCGACCCACGAACCCTGATCGCCGCCCGGCACGGAGTAGAGCAGTTCGACCTGAAAATACTTCGCCGCCTTGATGCGGTTGACGGGCGTGGCCGTGTTTTCGCCGACATTGCGGTCAACGGGTTTGCGTTCAGCGGCGAACGTCGAGGTGGCAATCAGCGTGGCGGCGAGCGCCGACAATCGTATGAGTGAGTTCATGGAATGAGGGGATTGAACAAAAGCGCCGCGACGAAGGCAACTGCTCTTCCGTCGCGGCGCAACAATTCTGGTGGTGATTCAGCCAGTCCGCTCAGTCGACGCGAGCAATCTTCAGGTTGTTCTTCAAGACCGCGCCGTCCTCAGCGGACACCCAGACTTCACCGACGCTGACGGAATCCGCCGGGCTCTTGAGCTTGGCCGCCCACACCTGCACGCGCCACGCGGGCACGGCGTTTTCACCGGCGGGCTCGAGCGTCATTTGGGTCGCGCGCAAGGTGAGGTTCTTGAGGATGGGCTCGTTGGTGACGACGTTCAGTGCCTTGTCGGAATCGATCTTCAGCTTGGACAAATCGAAGGGACGACCACCCTTCGACGAGTTGTCGATGTCCGCCATTTTCCCGCCGATGAACTTTACTTCGAGGCCCTTCAGCGACGTGAACTCATTGCGGTAATTGACCAGCCACGTCTGCGGGCTGAGCGTGGCCACGGACTTCTCGGAGCGAATGAGGACCACCTTGTCTTTGAAGGATTCGCCGACATAGCGATTGCCTTCGCGAGCGAGATCCAGCGCGGTCGGTTCCCCGGCGCCGGCGGCGAACGAGACGGCGAGTTGGGCGGCCACGGTGAGTGCTGCGAATGAATTTTTCATGGGCAAAGCTTAGCAGTGGAGGAGTTCCGTGCATCAAGATTTCGCAGAGGATTCCGGAATCGCGAAGGACAGAGAGTCGACGAGGGAAACCTTAGCGTCGGATGGGCGCGCCTACTCTTCAGCATGGCGTTCGACGAGCGAACGCGGTTCCCAGATGCGCGCGGCGCGATCGCGCGCGGCGGTGGCGAGGCGGGTGCCGTCGGGGCTGAAGGAAAGAACACTCGGCGGCGAGAGCGGACCGCGGAGTTCTTCGAGACGCGCGCCGTCATCGAGATTCCAGAGGCGGATGACGAGATCCTCGGACGCAGTCGCGAGAATCCGGCGCGAGGGATGCCAGGCCAGCGCGGTCAGCGGCGCGTTATGAACACGAAACTCACGCAGCACCTGCAATGTCCCGGCATCGCGCAGACGAATGTTGCGATCCATTCCGCCTTCGACGAACTGCCGCCCGTCCGGCGACGCGCAGGCCACCGTCATCACGCTGTGATTCGTAACGCTGCGGATGCGCTGGCCGGTGGCCGTGTCCCACAAGACAACTTGCTCGACGGATCCAGGCGCGCTCCGGGAGGCGTAGGTCGTGACGAGACCGGCGAGATGTTTTCCGCCGTCCACCCAGGCCACATCGCTGAAGCGTTTGATATCCTGCACGGCGAACGCCACCGACTGTGTCGGGGAACTCACATTCACCATCACGAGCTCCGAGAAGTTTCGCTGCACGATGGCGACGCGATCACCATTCGGGCTGATGCGCAGGTAATCCATCAATTTGTCCAGCGGAAGAGACGCGACCTCCTCCACGCGCCCGTCTCCGTTCCGCTCCAGCACAGCAATCGGTTGACTGGCACTGTAACGACCGATCGCCGCACGCCGACCATCCGCGCTGATGCTGGGCTGGCCATGATCGTAGGTCGAAGCCCGCCAGAGGACTTTGGGAGGTTGTTCGGCAATGGATTGAAGATTGGCGCTGGATAGCGTGCTGCCGGGCGCGAACAGGACATCGCGCGATCCCCAGAAGGCGGCGCTGGGATGGGCATTGCCGCAGCGAATCACCCGAAGGGCGGGCACACTGATGGTTTCCCAAACCTGAATTCCTCGTGAGCGGACCACCAACTCGCCGGAAAGCGGATGCAGGGCGATATCGGAAATCTTCCCACTACCCCCGAGCAGCGTCTGGCAGAGACGTCCACTGTGCGCATCCCAGCATTGCAGCGCCATGCGATCATCTGGCAGCGTCGCGGCGGTGAGGAACCGTTCGCCGCCGGGAAGGAATGCGACGTAGCTGATCAAGCTTTCGTGGGGCTGCACTTCGAAGCGCTGTCGTCCGTCCGCGGCGTCGAATCCGCGAACGAAACCGAGCGAATTCGCCCCGACCACCAGCTGGCCCGCGGGGTCCGTGGCCATTTCCTGGAAATAGTTGTCCGCGAGCAGCAGAACCTTCGCGCCATCATCCGCCCGGATCAGCTGAAGTTGCTCGAACCACGAATAGCGGGCGAGGTGCCGGCCGTCGGAGGTGAAGCGCGCGGCATGATAATCACCCTTCTGCGCCCAGCGCGAAGTTCCGTCCTGCGCATTCCACATTTGAATGCCACGCCGGTTTCGGCCGATCTGCATCAGGAGGCTGCCATCCGGACTGAACTCCAGCCGTTGAGACGGCGGCGCGGCCCACTCCAGAATCTTCCCTCCATCATTCGCGTCATGAACCACGATGCCGCCGGAACCGTTGCGCCCCACGGCGATACGATCGCCCGAGAGCGCCAGGCAGTATGAAACATTCGAAACGCCTGTCGTGAAGCCCGGGGCAAACTCGAGCAGCTGGCGACCTTCCCGGACGTTGAACAAGATCACACGGCCACGCTTGCGATCCATCGCCGCGAACACAGACGGACGTCCAGGATGTGCTTGGATCCCAGAGAGCGATTCGCCGAGAGTTTCGGGCAACGCCCGCGAGGTATCCGCTTCGCCTTGGAGGTAATTCCATGTCTGGTCGCGCAAATTGGAAGGCACGGTTTCCAGCGCAGCGAGCACGGCGGGGCTGTTCCCTTCGCGCAAGGCAGATTCAGCCAGCGCCAGCGACGAGCGCGCCAGAGCGGCTTCAGCACGACGCAGCTGCAACGTTTCGTTTCGCCGCGCCTGCTCCGCCTTGCGCCACTGCCAGATGACACCTGTCAGTCCGGCCACAAGTACCACGAGCAAGGTCGCGGTGACAGCGGCCAGCGCCGGGTGACGCTTTGTCCATTTCCGGAGCCGCTCGGACTGAGACGCGGGACGGGCGAGGATGGGTTCATGACGGAGCCACCGCTCGAGGTCCTCAGACAGATCCGCCGCCGTCGCGTAACGACGGCCTGGATCCTTGTCGAGGCACTTGAGGCAGATGATTTCCAGATCACGATCCGTCCGTCCGGTGACGGTGCTCGGCCGCGGCGCCTCCTGTTCCACGACCAGCCGCATGGTTTCCAGCGGCGTCGCCGCGACGAACGGCGGACGACCAGCCAGCAGTTCGTAAAGAATGGCTCCAAGGCTGTAGATATCCGTCGCGACCGTCAGCGAGTCACTGCGGCCAGCGGCTTGTTCCGGCGACATGTAGTTCGGCGAGCCGAGGACCGCACCGCTGTGGGTAAGGTTGCTGTTGGAATTAAGTTCCTTGGCCAACCCGAAGTCTCCGACGTGCGGTTCGCCCGCAGCGTCCATCAGAATATTGCCAGGCTTGAGGTCCCGGTGAAGTACACCCCGCAGGTGCGCGAAGGAAACAGCCTGCGTCACTTTGACGAGCAGGCGAACGCCGTCCTCGATGGTCCGATCCGCCAGGCGCATCCAGTCCGCCATGCTGCCGCCGGGGAAAAACTCCATGCTGAAGCACGGGCAGCCATCCATCATTCCCACATCGAACACGGGCACGATGTTCGGATGATTCAGGCGCCCGGCGACTTTCACCTCGGATTGAAAACGGCGCCGCGCCGATTCGCCGGCCAGACCGGCCGCGTGAATGACCTTGAGCGCCACCGTGCGGTTCAAGCGGGCCTGGTAGGCCTTGTAAATGACACCCATGCCGCCGCGCCCCACTTCGCCGAGCAATTCGTATTCGCTGAGGAAATCGGTGTCCGCCTCGTCGTCGGCACTGGAAGCCCACATGGCGGCCTTCACCGGCGGTTCATCCGACAGCACCGTGGTGGCGCCCGTCGACATCCGGCGAAAGATGCACGCCGGGCAAAGCGGCTGGGCATCCGTCTCTCTCAACGGCGTGCCGCAGTCGGGGCATTTTCGATTTTCGTTCATGGATGAACCCGGTCCGCCCGAATCCTTCATCTTTAGAGAGAAACAAAATCTCGCCGCTGTCTCACCGTCCCAATGCCTGAACGAGATAGGCGATCTCGCCATCGACATCCCGGGGATCGTTCACCGTACCAGCAATCTCCTCCCGGAAGAGCGCCGCATACCGTTGTCGGATGCGCTGCACGCTCGAACGCACGCCGCTCTCCGTCACCTTCCATTGCTGCGCTAGTCGGGCGTATTCACCGGGAGGCGGGTCTTGAAAGATCAACGCGCTCAATTCCCCAAATCGATCTGCCTTGCCCGCCTGCTCGAACTCCCCGCGGAGTTTCACCATCACCGCATCCAAGACCGCCCTCGCCCAGCGATGGTCGAACAGCGATTCGGCGGAGGATTCAGTGGCAGGCTCCAGACGGTAGCGTTCCTCGGCCTCCATCGAATCGAACGAAATCGTCCGGGATGAACCGCCGCGCTTCTGGCGCGTGGATTTCTTCCACTCGTTGCTCATGAAGTGCTTCAACGAGGCGAGCAGGAAGGAGCGGAAGCGGCCTTTGTCCCGGTCCACATCCTTCAGGTAATGCTTGGTCAGGAACAGCTCGAAGAAGCCCTGCGTCAAATCCTGCGAGTCATGAACGTCATGTCCTTGCCGGCGCACGAACGCATAGAGTGGATACCAGTAAACCCGGCACAACTGTTCCAGCGCCGCCGTCGACTCGCCGCCCGCCGCCTGCAAAACGACGGACCAATGCGTGGTCTGAAACACCGGGTTCGGGCTGGTGGACGGCGGTTGACTGGGATTCGTGGACACTGTTCCGAGCTTAAATTTTTGCCGGACGATCGTCCAGACGGAACCGGCCGACAAAGGGGCAGGTACAACCCCGCTTTCGGAGATCGGGACTTCCACGGTGACGAGTCGGCGACTGGGGCAAATCGCGCCGGAAAGACGGGATGTTCTGATTTTACGACCCGCGTCAGCCAGCCATCCGGGCACTTGCGGCAGGCACAGCGGAGTGAGACGCTCAGCAAGCAATGGCCAGCGACCCACTGGACAGCAGAGCCGACCACGCCCCGATCGCCGTTTTTGCGACGACTCATTGGAGCGTCGTGCTCAAGGCCGGCGAAGTGCCCGGCGACGAAAGCGCCCGCGCGCTCGACTCGTTGTGTCGCGGTTACTGGTATCCGCTCTACGCCTACATCCGGCGCCTCGGTCATTCTCCCCACGACGCTCAGGACCTCACCCAATCTTACTTCGCCTACCTGCTGGAGAAACGATTGCTGACGAAGGCCGATCCGGAGAGCGGTCGCTTTCGATCCTTCCTGCTTGGTTCGTTGAAACATTTCATGGCCAACGAATGGCGCAAGCAGCACGCGCAGAAGCGGGATGCCAGCCAGACAATCTCCTTCGACGCGACGGACGCGGAGACGCGTTACGCGATCGAACCGATCGACGAATCCAATCCCCAACGCATCTTCGAGCAAGCCTGGGCTGTTGCCGTTCTGGACCAGGCGATGGGCCTGCTGGAAAGCGAATACAACGCCTCACGCAAAGAGGCGCTCTTCAATCAGTTGATTCCCTGCCTGCAAGGCGACCGTCTGGATTCCACTTACGCCGAGATCGGAAGCCGGCTGGGCATGAGCGAAGGCGCCGTGAAAGTCGCCGTGCATCGGCTCCGACAACGCTACCGGGAACTCCTCCGCGCCTGCGTCGCCAACACCGTCGCCGATCCGCTCGACATCGATGGCGAGCTTCAGCACCTGATGACGGTGCTGAGTTGAAGCCACCGGCATCGCGTCAATGCGTCCGGTAAACCAGCCGGGCGAACCGGCGATTCCCGGTGATGGGTATCAGGACTTCCTGATTCATCTTCCCAGCAATGGTAATCAGATCCGGGCGATCGACGATGGAGATGCCGATGGGCGTAAACCAATTAACGAGATCCGAGCTAGTCTGGAGCGAGATCTTCACTCCGCGTTCAGTCGTGGAACGGAGCCAGCGAATCCGCAAGTTGTCGCCCACCTTCGATGTGCGAAGCGGTGAGCTATCAGGAGAGAGCGGATCGAGCCCCAGATAAGCCTCGCCGGCATTCGGGATGCGATCGCCATCCGGATCCGCATCGGGCCCGAAGTAGGAAATCCTCAGCCCCGGCTGTCCACGGTCCAAGGAGGTAAAGTTCGTCAGCGCCCACGCGTCATAGGCCGGATGCGCGGAAGAAAAGAGATCGATGTCAGGCCAGGCGTTGAACTGGCTGACGCGATCGATCCACGCATTGATGGTGCCGCTGATGCCGCCCGTCGCCGCGTTTCCCATCCACGCGTAGGAGACGCCGTCTTCGCGGACGACGAAATCCGCCTTTGTCCCGGCCATGCTTCCGTTGTGGCTCCAACGGGTCGGATTGTTGATGTTGTCGGTGGCCCAGCCCAGACCGTACGTCTGATACCCGTAACCCGTCGAGTAGTCAGGCGAGCCCGGAGTCTTCATGTCATCAATGCTGTTCTGAGTCAGAATATCCGTGTGCGTAGCGTTTCCGTCGATGCGTCGCGCAAGCAGGAGCAGGTCGGAGGGCTTGGCGATCCACGCAGTGCTGCCGTCCATGCGACGCGGGTCAATCACGTAAGGATCCATGTCGAAGCTGGGCACGATGTAATACGCCGCCTCCATGAACTGATGCTGGGCGCGAGTGCGTTCACCGATGGCCATGCGCGTGGCCCCGCCGATGCCGCACGCCGCCAGCACTTCATTCACCGTGTAATCCTCGAACGTGCGTCCCGTCAGTTTCTCCACGACCCGCGCCGCGATCACATACCCAAGGTTTGAGTAACGCCCCACCTCGCCCGGATCATAAAACTGCGCCATGGAATTGAGCTGGTAATCAATCGCCGGTCCAGGATCCGAACCCCAACTCGGTTCTTCGTGCCACCACAGCTTGCCGTCGCCGTCCCACCCGGCAGTATGATTCAAAACGTGGCGAACGGTGATTGCCTGTTCTCGAGTCGAATACGGCGCCGTGCCGTAGTCGCTGCCAAAGATTCCATTGCTGCCAAAGAGCCGGCTGTTCAGCGAGCGAGGCGACCTCTCCAGAGTATGCAGCACAGCCACGCTGCAAACTGGCTTCGAGACGCTGGCCACGCGGAACCGATGATCCGGACCGGCCACTTCACCCGCCTCCACATCCGCCATACCATAGCCCCTGGCGTAAACCAGCCGGCCACGACGCGACACCGCCAGCGTCATTCCGGGAATGCCGTTGGTCCGCATGTGCTCGGTGACGTTTCGATCCAACTCATTCGCCCAGAAATCCGAGAGCCCGCCATTCTCAACCCAGATGCCATTGAAGCGAATCTCCGAACCGCTGGCCCATGCCTGCTGGAAGATCGGCCGCCGCCCCGTCATCGTCTGATTCCCCTGCACTGCGAAGTAATTCAGCTTCCCCATGCCGTGCGCTGCCGCCCAATCCTCAATCCGCGCAGGGCGCCGCCAGATGACCGTGTAGCTATCCTGTCCGCCCGCGAACGCAGAGCCATAGCCGCAGACGTTGTGCAGCCGCCAAGAGCCGCTGCGTGAATTGAACTCGGCCTGATATTCCGCGGGTGTGAGACCGTAGGAAACCTGGGTTTGGAACGAAAACGCGCTCTCCACCCACCAAGCGCCGTAGCGTACGTTCAGCCCGGAACGAAAAGCGCAGAGGTTCTCGAGGTAGTGTCCCTGGCTGATCAACGTACTGTGCGCTGATTGATGCGCGCTCAACGAATCGCCCAGCCGCAATACCTGGGCGGATCCGAACGTGCGGCGGTAGATCGCGTTGTAATAATCCACGCCGCCCGATTCAAAACCGTTTAACCAGACGAGCCGGTAGCCGCGCACCTGCTGAAGGGCATTTGCCGAAGTCAGCTCGGATGCCGTCCGCCCGATAAGCACCACACGCGCGTCATCGTCATTACGCGGTCCCCACAGCGCGGCATAACGGGTTACCCCCGCCTCCTCGTATCCAGACACGCAAACCGGCGACAACGAATACGCCGCGTCAGACCAGCGGTCCACGCGGTCGCCCAGTTGTGTCTCCGTCAAGCCGGTCTGGCTGACCCACGGCAATTGAGCATGGGCCGCGAGACTCACCACCATCAAAGCCCATAGAACGACAATTCGCTTCATCGAGGGGGAATTACGGGAAAGACCAAAAAAGGTTTCGCGAGAAGATCGCGGAGGTTCCCACCTCCTGGACGATCGACCACGGGTCGAATCACTCCCAGACCAACCTCAGCTCGCGCAACCGCGCCTTCAACTCCGTCAACCGCCACAACTGCACTTCGCCCTGCATCGTCGCCACGGCCAGCCGGGCGCCATCCCCGCTCCACGCCAGCCGATTGATCCGTCCGCCGCGCGGTGATTCCAATGTCGCGATCAACCGCCAATCTGGAGCGGCCAGCACATGCACCTCCGCATTCGCCGCCGTGAGCGCAAAAAACCTCCCATCCGGAGAGAACGCCGCCGGACACGACTGGCTGTTCGACGGCAGCTCCGGCAGCGGCGGGCCCGGCTTCCACGTCGTCGCATCGCGGAAACGAACTCGCAAGCCGAACTGCGCCAGCCAGCGACCGTCCGGACTAAACTCCACGCGATTGTTCCCCTCGTCCGGCCACGTATCGATCACCCGTCCCGTCGCCGTCTCCCACAGTCGTGTCTGCCCGCGATCGAGCGACGTCGTCACGGCATGACGCCCGTCCGGGCTCACCGTCACACCGGTCACCCGCGGCTCGGACAGTGTCAGCGCATTCGTTCCATCGCGGAAGAGGCGCGCCACTTCCCCACGGAAATCCGGCATGGCGAACCATCGTTCATCGGGAGTTAACACCACGTACTCCCCGCCCGCCGCCGCGATCTTCACCGGCGTCCGCTGGCCGACCGGCCAACGCCATAGTTCGCCCAACGTCGTCGTCACCATTCCGCCGTCTGCAGTGAAGCGAACGAACGTCGGCTGCTCCCATTTAAATCGATCGGATTCCGTCAACGCCATCGTCTCCCACCAAGCGATGCCCTCCGGACGCGTCACCGCGAGTCGCCGGCCGGCCGCATCGAGCGCGATGGCGAAACCAAGGCCCGACTTCGTATCCACCCGGCGCGCCACCAGAGTGTCCGAGTTCGTCAACGCCAGCCAGCGCGGCGCCCGCTGCTGCCATACCGGACCCACCCGCGAACCGTCGCCGCTGAACTGCAGCTGAAAGGTAGCCGCGGGAATGCCCAGGCCTACCCGGCCCGCGCGTACTTCGGTGAGACGCACCGCTTCGTCAAACCCAGCCGAGGCCAGCCACCGCCCGTCCGCGCTCCAACCCAGCGTCCGCACAAAGCCAGAGTGCAAATCCAACTGCTGCCGCTCAATGACGTTCCAGTCCTCATCGAACTCCCAGACGTAAATCCGCCCGTTCTCATCACCCGCCGCCAGCGATCGGCCTGCCACGCTCCAGCTCAGCGTCGTGAACGGAACACTCGACGGCAGCGCGCGACGCAGACGCCCCGTTAACGCGTCGCGCAGCTCGATGCCGCGTGCGCCACCAGTCGCCCACGCCAGCACTTTGCCGCTCGGTTCGAAGGCCAGCACCTGCGTCTTCGCGTCGCTGCGTTCGCTCCAGGTCCATGCCGGTTCGCCGGACGGCAGTTGAAAACCCGCCACTGTTCCATCGCTGCGCGCGACGGCAAAAATCCGACTGTCCGGACGAAATGAAAACCGGTTCAGCCAGGCGGGCTGCGCCACCACCGCCACGCGATTCGTCCAGTCCCAGACGACGATCTCATTACCGTGCCGTGCCGCGATGAACCGTCCATCCGGACTGAACTCCAACACGTGCTGCAACGTGCGCGGCTTGATCTCGATCCGCGCCACTTCGCTTCCATCCGCCGCGCGCAAGAGACGCAGTGGCCCGCGAAACAACCCGTGCGCGACGAATCGTTGATCCGGGCTCACGCGCATCATCGTGGGATCGAATTCCGCCGGTAACTCCGGCGCCGGTTCCACCCAGACATCCGGCAACGCCAGGCTCGCAATCGCTTCACGCCGTAATCGGGAACGAAACGCTTCGTCGCCCCCCAGCGCCACCGCCTCGCGCAACGCCTTCAAACTTTGCACCCGCTGGCCGGGCTGGCCGCTCCGGCGAGTCGCCCACGCCTGAGTCAGCAACGTCTCCCGCAGCTGCGCCTCCCGCGCTTGCTCGGCGCGGCGCACCTTGAAGTAAGCGACCGAAGGAACGATCGACAGCGTGGCCAGCAACAGCGCCATCGCGACAACAAAACCGGCCTTGGCCGGATGCCGCCGGCTCCATCGCCAGGCCCGGCCCCACCAGCCCACCGGCCGCACCGCCACCGCTTCACCGCGCCGGAACCGCTGCATCTCCTCCGCCAGTTCCGTCGCGCTCACGTAACGCCGGGCAGGTTCCTTCTCCAGGCATTTCAGGCACACGCTTTGCAGATCGATCGGCACGGCGGGATTCAACGTGCGCAGTGCGACCGGCTCCGCGTGCAACACTTGCTGCAAGACCGCGACGGGCGATTCGCCTAGGAACGGCGGACGGCCTGTGAGCAGCTCGTAGAGAATCGCACCCAGCGCGTAGACATCCGTCCGCACGCTTTCCGCAGCACGTTCGCCGCGCGCCTGCTCCGGGGCGAGATACGCCGGAGAACCCAGCACATCGCCCGTGAGCGTCTGGCGATCCGTCGCATCCAGCCGGCGAGACAAACCGAAGTCCGTGACCCGCGCGACGCCCTCCGCATCCAGCAGCAGGTTCGACGGTTTCAGATCGCGATGCAGGACGCCTTTCTCGTGAGCGAATTGCACCGCCTCAATTACCGGCAGCAACAGCGCGGCCGCTTCGCGCGCGGGAATCGGCCCGGATCGCGTCACGTCGGCGAGCGTCCGGCCTTCGATCAATTCCATCGAGAAGAACGCCTGACCGTCCTCCTCGCCAATCTCGTGAATGCCGACGATGTTCGGATGCCGGAGCTGCGCCGCCGCCAGGGCTTCCTCGCGGAAGCGTCGACGCGCCTCCGGACTCGCGAATTCGCCGGCGACAATAAGCTTCAGCGCGACCAGTCGATTCAGGCTGAGCTGGCGCGCCCGCCATACGATGCCCATGCCTCCGCGGCCGATGACCTCCAGCAATTCGTGTCCGCCGAGCACCCGTTCGCGATCGGCCGGCAGATCCGTTTCCTCATGAATCTCCAGCGCGCCTCGGAGCGAGCAGGCAGGACAGAACCCCGTCCGCGTTCCGGGAGGAAGCGGCTGCGCACACACTGGGCAGCAAGAGTTCACCGATGGGGAAGAACGGTCCCGGGCCGGAAAGGTTTCCGTGGCCGTTGAAGATTCATAGTCAGCGCTGGGAAACGACGCGAAGCAAATGTCGCAGCTCTTCATCGAGCTCTTCCGGAGAGGACACCGTCTCCGCCACCTCGGCTCGAATCAGTTCCCGATACCGGGCGCGCAATCGAAACGCCGCCGACTTGACGCCCGCGACGGACAGCCCGATGCGCGAACCCACCGCCGCGTAATCCTCCTCCACGTCGCCGTTGCCTTCCGGACCCAGCGCTTCGTAGACCGGCAGACGTCCGGCCTTCTCACATTCCTCCCGCAGTCGCTGACGCGCGCGGCCGAGCAACGTCTCCGCCCACCGCCGGTCGAAAAGCTGTTCCGCCGTCTCGCCAGCCATTGGTTCGTCCACCGCATCGTCAGCCTCGGCCAGCGCATCAATGGACAACGGCCGCATGCCTCCGCCGCGTTTCTGAGCGCGGGATTTGTCTGTCTCATCCGCGAGAAAGTGGCGCACCGAAACGAGCAGGAAATTGCGGAACCGTCCCCGGCCACGTTCGAGACGGGCGAGATCATCCCTCGTCAACAGGCGCGAAAAGAAATCCTGGGTCAGGTCTTCGGCATCCTGTGGCGTCCGGCCCGAGCGTCGGATGTGGGAGAAGATGGGTCGCCAATACGCCCGGCAGAGAGCTTCGAGCGCCGCAAACGAATCCGGCCCTCCCTTCCCGCCCGCGGTGAGCACGAGACTCCAGCGCGTGGTGGCAAAGACCACGCCGGGGACCGGACCATGCGACTGGTTGTCAGGCGGCATCGACCCGTGATTATCGGCTGTTGAGACGATCCGGGCAACCACGGGACGACCCGGCCCGGTTTCCGCAAAACTGATTATTGGAACCTCGGCCCCGGCTGAGTAGAATCCAGCCTCAGAAAAAAATGCCGGCGATGGCTGACAATAACGACAAAACCAATGCCTGGGGTGGTGCGGCGGTCTTCGCCACCACGCACTGGAGCGTCGTGCTCGCGGCAGGGCAGTCGAGTTCGGAGGCTCAAGCCGCGGCGCTGGACAAGCTTTGCCGGGCTTACTGGTATCCGCTCTATGCCTACGTGCGGCGGCGCGGCCATGGACCCGATGACGCGCAGGATCTGACCCAGGAATTTTTTCTCCGGCTCGTGGAAAAGCAGTGGCTCAGTCGTGTCACGCCCGAGGGCGCGCGCTTCCGTTCCTACATGCTCACGATGGTGAAGGGCTTTCTCGCCAACGCACACGATCGCGCCCAGGCAGCCAAGCGCGGCGGTGGGCAAACCATCGTGCCGCTGGACGCGGACGAGGCAGAGCAACGGTTCTCCCATGAACCAGCCACGACGGAAACACCCGAGCACGTGTTCGAACGACGCTGGGCGCTGGCGGTGCTGGACGAGGCGCTGAAACGTCTGCGCGGTGCGGCAGAGGTTTCGGGAAAGCTGCAGCAATTTGAACGGTTGCATCCGTTCCTCTCCCGCGAACCGGAGCCCGGCGAATACGACCGGCTGGCGGCGGACCTCGGCATGAACGCCGGGACCATTGGTGTGGCGGTCCACCGGCTGCGGCAGAAGTATCGGGAGACTTTGCGCGAGACGGTCGCGGATACGCTGGCGGATGCGTCGACGGTGGACGAGGAGTTGCGCCACGTTTTTGCCGCGCTTCGAGGTGCCGGCCTGTAATCCGTTCCCGGATTTGCTTAGTTCTCAGGCAGAGAACGCTTTTTCAGATTGGACGTTCCATCCGTGACGACACCGAAGACATGCCCTCAGTGCGGCGGCGAACTGCCGCCAGGAGTGCTGTCTGGCCATTGCCCGCGTTGCCTCGTGGCGACGATCGCCGTCGGGTTCGACGAGCCGGCCTTGGAGGAGTGGCCAGAGGCTTTGCGGAATTTCGGCGACTACGAGCTGTTGGAGGAAATCGCGCGCGGCGGCATGGGCGTGGTGTATCGCGCGCGGCAGAAACGGCTGAATCGCGTGGTCGCGCTGAAGATGATTCTCGCCGGCGAGTTTGCTTCGCCCGAATTCGTGCGCCGCTTCCAGAACGAGGCCGAGGCGGCGGCGCGGTTGCGGCATCCGAACATCGTGACCATTCACGAGGTCGGCGAGCAGGACGGGCGGCACTTCATCGCGATGGAGCTGGTGGAGGGACCGAGCCTCGGCGAACTGGTGCGGGATGGGCCGCTGCCCGTCCGGCGAGCCGCCACGTATGTGCGGGCCGTGGCGGAAGCCGTGGCGCACGCGCATGAACAGCGCGTGCTACACCGCGATCTCAAGCCGTCGAACATCCTCATCGATCCATTTGATCAGCCGCGCGTGACGGATTTCGGACTGGCCCGGCAATTGGATAGTGCGACGGACCTGACGGCGAGCGGGCAGGCGCTGGGCTCGCCGAGTTACATGCCGCCGGAACAGGCGCTGGGGCGCAGTGGCGAAGTCGGGCTGGCCAGTGATGTCTATTCGCTCGGCGCAGTGCTGTATCACTTGCTGACGGGTCGGCCGCCGTTCCAGGGAGATACAATCCATGCAGTGCTGGCACAGGTGCAGTCGGTGGAACCCGTTTCTCCAAGGCGCCTGAGTCCGAGCGTGCCGCCGGATCTTGAAACGATCTGTTTAAAGTGCCTCGAAAAGGATCCGGCGCGGCGTTACCCGGATGCCCGGCAGTTGGCCGATGAACTCAGCCGGTTTCTCCGCGATGAACCGATCCTTGCGCGGCCGGTCAGCCCGGCCGGCCGACTTTGGCGCTGGTGCCGGCGACGGCCGGCGGTGGCCGCGTTGAGCGCCAGCGTGCTGCTGTTGCTGGTGGTGGTGGCGGTGGGATCGAGCGTTGCAGCGTTTCGCGTGACGACCGCGCGGCTGGCGGAGAGCGAGCAGCGGCTCAAGGCGGAATCGGCGAATGCAGACTTGCGTGTGGCGAACGTACGTCTGGCCGACACGGTGCAAACGCTCGAGCTGCGGCAGGCGGATGAGTTTTTCCGCGCGCACGATGCGGCGACGGGGGTGGCGCATCTGGCGGCGGTGTTGCGGCGTGAGCCGTCAAATTCCATCGCGGCGATCCGGCTCGTCTCGGCGCTGGTGCATCGAGACTGGGCACTGCCGGTCACGCCTTCGATGCGCCATCTGGGACCGGTCGAGCGGGCGGAGTTCAGTGCGGACGATCGCCTCGTATTGTCCATCAGCCGCGAGAGCGTGGCGCGGTTGTGGGATGCGGAGACGGGACAGCTTGCGGCGTATCTGCAACATCGCGGACGCGTGCTGGCGGGGTGCTTCAGTCCGGATGGTGCGCGCGTGGCGACGGGTTCGGCAGACGGGACGGCGCGGCTTTGGAATGGCTCGAACGGGTTGGCGCAACTTTCATTGAAGCATCCGGGTGCGGTGCGTTGGGTGGAGTTTAGCCGCGACGGCGGACGGCTGGTGACCATTTCGACAGATCGGACGCCACGCGTGTGGGACGTGGCCACGGGAAAGCTCTTGCTGGAACTGCGGGGACACACTGGTGAGGTGAGTCACGCGCGGTTCAGTCCGGACGGACGTAGAATCGCCTCCGCGAGCGATCGCGGTTCGGCGCGACTGTGGGATGCAGCGACCGGTGCGATGCTGCATCAGATGCCGAGCATCACCGGCAGGACGACGGCATTGGAGTTCAGCCCGGATGGACGCCGGTTGGCGTTGGCATCGTTCGCGGGGGTGGCGCGGTTGTTTGATCCGGATACCGGACGAAGCGTGGGGCCATGGCTGATGAATGAAGATCATCGGCCGGCGATCCTGGCGGCGACGTTTCACCCAGGCGGACGCACTTTGTTGACCATGTGCAACAGCGGCACCGCACGCCTTTGGGACTCGGAGACCGGGACGCCGGCCGTCGGAGTTTTCCGGCATGAGGGGGCAATCACCCACGGGTGTTTCAGCTCCGACGGGACGTCGCTGGCGACCGCATCCATGGACATCACGACTCGGCTGTGGGACGTGCGCGGCGGCATATCCAAGGTGCAGCCCATGAGGGAGCAGGAACGGATCGCCTACGTGGATTTCAGTTCAGACGGGAGCCGCCTCGTGACGGGTGCGTTTGACTGGAGTGTGCAGGTGTGGCGCGTGGAGCCGCGGTGGTCGCAGGGGTTGTACGTATCCCGGGAGCGGAAGGTGCACCTCGTCGAATTCAGCCCGGATGGGCAGCGGGTCTTTACGGGCTCAATGAGTGGAGTGGCGCGTTTCCATGACGCGCGCAGCGGAAAGGTCGACGGCGACGAACTGGCGCATGATTCCGCAGTGCGGGCGGTGGCATTCAGCGCGGACGGCAGCCGTGTGGCAACGGCCTTGGAGGACGGTTCGGTGCACGTTTACGACGTGAAGTCCCGCCAGCGAATCATCGAGGTCCGGCCGCATCAAAAGACCGTGTGGTCGGTTGAGTTCAGCCCGGATGGTGGACGCATCGCGACGGCGTCGGCGGATGGAACCGCGCGGATATTGGACGCGCGAACGGGACGGTTTGTCTCGCCCGCGCTGGAGCACGCTGAAGAGGTGGTGCTCGCGCGATTCAGTCCAGATGGACGGCTGGTGGTGACGGCATCGGAAGATCGGAGTGCTCGGGTGTGGGACGCGTCGACCGGCCGTCCGGTGACGGATCAACTGGCGCATATCGATCATTTGAAGTGGGCGGAATTCAGCCCGGATGGTGAGCGGTTGGTTACTGCGTCCGGCGACAACACAGCGCGCATCTGGTCCGTGGCGACGGGGCGGCCGGTTGCGCCAGTCTTGCGGCACACTCGCACGGTGGATCGCGCAGTGTTCAGCCCGGACGGATTGCGCGTGGCGACCTGTTCGCTCGATTTGACGGCCCGCGTGTGGGACGCGACGACCGGCCAGGCGATGACGCCGCCGCTAAAACACGACAGCGCGGTGACGCGGGTGGTGTTCAGCCCGGATGGCCAGCGCATCGCCACGGGCGGCTGGAACGGGCGGATCCGGGTGTGGAATGCGGCCACGGGGCTGCCGATGACCGAATGGCTCGCGGCCAGCGGAGCAGTAACGGCATTGTCATTCGACGCGACGGGCCAGCGCGTGACGGTGGCCGGGGATGGCGCACGCGTGTGGAATGTGCCGGACGTTTCAACGCCCGTGCCGTCTTGGTTTCCGATATTCGCGGAGACGGTGGCGGGCCTGCGGTTAAGCGCGCGCGGAAACGTGGAAGTGGTGCCGCGACATGAGTTCCACGAGTTTCGTGAGCGTTTGATGGGCGCGAAGGACGTCGGCTTTTATGAGCAGGTCGCGCAGTGGTTCCTCGCGAATCCAGAGACGCGGGCGGCACAGCCTTTCGAAGTGGAGCCAACCGCACTGAAGCCGTGAGCCTGGCTGGCTCGCGCACGAAAATATATTCTCATTCGGTGTAATCGGAGTGGGCGGACGCTTAGGTAGGAGGGGAATACTTATGACATCGACCACCTTTGCCCACCGGAATCCTGTCCAGATTGCGTGCGCCATTCTCGTCCTGCTGTTGGGGATGGTGTTGCCGGAGGTCACTTCGGCGCAGCAGTCCGAGCCACCGCCTTCGGGAACCAACTCCATCTACGGCACCATCCGGTTTACCAACGCCGACGCCGAGATTCTCGCCCGGCTCGGTCCGCCCGGGAACGAAGGCATGTCCTCGTTCTCCATCCTGGCTTACACCGACGTTCCAGAGCCGCTGCAATCCTCGAAGTCGATCTTCGCCGTCGATCCGTTGAGCAATCCCTACTCGCTCACTGTCGCGGCCAACGACATTCCGCTCAACTACACGATCTTCGCGGCGCTCGCGCTGGACGCGGACGCCAAGGAGTATTGGACGCCACGCCTCGCCGCTGCGCCGCTGACGAGCAACTCGCCGCCGGCGCTGGTGGACTTTGATGAATGCGTGGCGCTCGTTGAACTGCGCTACGTGGATTCCGCCGGCGCACCGGTTCTGATTGGCGGCGGGCGGGTGGAGGTGAAGGAGAGTGTGAGCGGCATTCTGCGCGCGCGCATTTACTCGCAGACGGCGGGTGTCAGCAGCGAATACCTCGCGGTGCCGAGCGGAATCGACCTGACGTTCACCATCGATGTGGATTCGGGATCGGACATCTACTTGAACCGCGTCACGCATCGCGAGACGCGCACCGCGACCTACGCCTGCGACGAGAAGCCGGTGCTCACCGTAACCATTCCCGATGCCGGGACGCTGGGGCGCATCACGGGCAACGCAAACCTCGTGGGCGAAATCGAACTGCCGACGGAAGGTTACCTGGAGTTGCTCGGTCGTCCGGTGATCAAGGCGACCGGCCCGGCGGGCAACCAGCGCTACGCCGCGCTTGCGGCGGAAGCGCCGGGTCCGGATACAACGCGGCCATTTGCGCTGGAAGGGCTGGTGCCATCGACCGCCGCACAGCCGTGGAACCTCTGGTCCGAAATGCATTTCCGATCGGGCCATCGCTTCGAGTACTTCCGGTCTCCCGGACTCGGCGAAGGGGCGTTCAATGTCGGCGTCGTGCTTGGTGCCGGCGCGACGGCGGATGCGGGCGACGCACTCGTGATGACTCCGGCGACGCTCGTCGGCAATATCACACTGATCGGTCCACCGGAGTTTGCCGGCAGCACGTCCGCGCTGCGTGGCATGGTGCGCGCGTCGGACTACGATGCGGACATGGACGGCATCCCGGACGCGATTGGTGCGACGACGATAAACGGCAGCTACGTCGTGATGGCTGGCGTGGATGAACTGGTTCCCGGCTCGACGTTCACCACCGCGGGCGGGCAGGCGACGATGTCCTTCGCAGGTGGATTCAATCCCGCCACGTCGGCGTTCGAGGGCGATTACGAGGCGGTCGTCGGCATGTTGGACAATCAGCCCGGCATTTGGGAGCAGGACGGTGTGTCAGTGCGCCTCTACGACGACGGCACCAGCGGCGAGCCGCACGTCGATCAATTGCTCTACATCGCGGAGAATGTTCCGTGGCAGGGAATCCTCGGCCCGGGCGAACGCGCGACGAATCATCTGCGCTACGGCATGGCCGAGGTCTGCCTGCGCATCAAGTCGCCGGCGAACTTCTTCAGCCCTCGCGTCGGGTTCAGCACCGGCGGACTGACGGGCGTCGATTCCGAAGGAAACTTCCGCTCCTACTCCGTCCAAATTCTCAACGCGTACTCGCCGCCGCACAGCGCGGAACTGGCAACGAACGAGGCGGTGATCACGTTCCTCGTGCCGGAAGGCTCCTACACCTTGAAACCGGCGATCTCGGTGCCAGACGAAGGCGGCGGTTTCTCGGACGTCCAGTTGCCTTCGGTGGAGGTGACCGTGACTGCGCGCGAACGGTACTGCATCGAGGAGTGCCTGAGCATTGTGCTCTCGCGGCCGAGTTGCACGACGAACTTCGGATTCCTGACCTTCGCCGACGCCTACTCTTGCGACTCCACGCTGACCAACCTGAGCCTCACCACCACCTCGGTGGATTTTCCCGGCGTGCGCCTAGGCTATTCGGACATCCGCATCCTTGAACCCGCAGGCATCCCGCGCGCGACGCTGCGTACGGCGCACGGATTGTTCCCGGAGTTTGACGGGCTGACGCCGGACCACTACCGGAACCTCGTGATCACCGCGGTTGCAAAGGACACCAAAGGCCGAGTCGCCACGCGACAAATCTTCGCCCACTACGATTTCACGCCGCCGCTCCTGAACTGCACGAACGTCACGGTGAACTCCGAGAACGGCGCCGATGCCGTGGTCACCTTCGCCCCGCTGGCGTCGGCGGACGACATTCTCAACTGCACGCCACCTAGCGGCAGCACATTCCCAATCGGCGTCACACCGGTGACGTGCGTGGCCCGGGACCTGTGCCGCAACACCAACACCTGCACGTTCGACGTCACGGTGCTCGATCCAAATGCTGCCTGTGAACTGCGGATCGCGCTCACCCAAGTCTCGCCACCGGAAGTCACGCTTAGGTGGGATTGCGCAGCGACTTTGCAAACGTCCGTGAATGCGGATGGCCCGTGGTCCAACGTCGTCGGAGCGACGAGCCCGTATGTGACGCCAGCGGACGGGTTGCACCGGTTCTTCCGTCTGTGCCTTTCCGGCGACTGCGACAGCCCGCCGCCGCCAGCGCCTACTGTCTATGCACCTTTTAATTATTTTCCCGCCGCACCGCTCGCCAACCAGAACGGAGGATTTGGATTCGCCGGAGCTTTGAATCTCGGCAGGAACACTTCTCCGTAACCTTTCGCCCGGCCTCTACAAGTAAAGGGTGAACGAAAATGAAAACACTTCGCTACTTCCTCATCGCCGGACTGCTGGCGATTCACACTTTCAGTCCCGGCGCGCACGCGGCCATTCAAGTCGCCGCCCAGCCGTATCTCACTGATTTCGAGTTCTTCGACAACGGCCTCTTCTACTGGGGCGGCCAGGGCAGCGTCAGCGGTTGCGGTCCGGGCGAATTCGGCAATGCCCACGCGCTCGGCACGCTCGGGTATCGCGGGCCAAAGTTTAAGGACTCCGGCGTGCTCCACCCGGCGTTGCTTGGCGACAGCCGTGTCTACTGGAGCGGTTGCGGCTCGCCCATTCCCGGCGGCGTGGCACGCGATGACGAGTTTCTCTACTACTCCGATCAACAGGGCATGTGGCGACTGCCCGCGCATCTCCTGCCATTCAGCCCGGTGCCGGCGCCGACCCACATCGGGAGCTACATCTACGCCGACTGGCCGGGCGCGATGATGATCCATGACGGCACCCTGTTCTTCGCCGCGGGTTTCAACTCTCCAGTCCCCGGACCGAATGGCAGCCTGGGCCGTTTCCAGATCTACTCCTTGTCATTGCCGGTCACGGACGTGCTGGCTCCCGTTACCACCACCGCTCACGGCGGGACCATTCCGGACGTCTACATCGGCCGCGTGAAGAAGATGAAGTCGATGACCGTGAAGCGGGCGGGCTTCTTCGGCGGCACCGTTGACGTTCCCGTCGGCATTGCGCTCGGAGATAACGGCGTGCTCCTGCGCTTTGATCTCTACTCGCTCTTCGGCGTCAGTCGGAATCCGCGCGTGCTCGCCTACAACGTCGCCGATTTCGACATTCGCGCCGAGACGCGTCTCGTCGGAGGCGGCGTTTTTGTTCAGTTCGAGACGAAGGACGTGCTCTACGCCGCGGTGAATGACGGGCCGGTCATCGGCAGCTTCAGTTGCTCGGCGAGTGGCCGGCTGAACGTCATCAGCCCGGATGACGGCGCCCAGACGCAGATCTGGCCGCGCGCGGGCGAGAACTATGGACGCATCCAGGTCACGGACGTCGCGGTGGACAACAGCTACATATTCATCAACACCCGGCCCGTCAGCGAGCCTGGCGGGCCCTTCGGCATCTGCAGCTATGGACAGGAAGTCATCCGTTCCAAGCGCAGCCCGGCGAACCTCGTCCTCATCGGCGGCGGTGGTGGTGTCGATCCGGACTACCAAGGGATCGAATTGAATGGCGGCCACAATCTGCGGAGCGACGGCAGCTGGCTCTACTTCGTACGGAACTCCTCGATTCAGCGGATCCCGACCGCTTCGCCGCCCATCCAGCTGGATTTCGGTGTCGTCGGGCTTGAGGCTGTCCAGGTCATCCAGGACATGAACCACTCCATCCGCCTCGTGGAAGGCAAACGCACTGTCGTCCGCGCCTACGCCCGCGAAGTGGCGAACTCCACCGGCAATCCGGCCTGGCGTCCGACCGGCGAGCTGCGCGGCTGGCTCAACGGCGTGGAGCTTCCAGGCTCTCCGTTGAGCGCCGATACTTCGCCCACCTTGCTGAACACGCTCGATCTCGCACCTCACCGCACCACCACCGCCAACAACCACCTCTTCGAGCTTCCGTCCGATTGGGTGCGCGCCGGCACACTTCGGCTGCAATTCACCGTCAATCCCGGTGGCGGAGTCTACGAGAGCGGCGGCAATCCCTACGGCAACAACTCCACTTCGCCCGTCGATGTCACCGTCGTCCGCGTGCAGCGCCCCGCCTTTGTCTTCGCCGCGCTGAAGACCACGGATGCGCCGAACTACTGGCCGTGGGAGAATACCGCGGACTTCAACAAGATCATCGCACGCGCGACTTCATTGCTGCCGATCCCGTCCATCGACGTCCGCTTCACCACCGAGCAGATCAGCGACGTCGAGTTCATTGGCGACTGCGGTTTGCTGTGCCATGACCCGTTCGACTTCTCGAAAAACGATGACTGGGACGAAGCGCTCGAAGAACTCGCCTGCTACGACAACTTTGACCACCCGCCGCCGGGTGCCGCGCGCGGGCACTTCATCGGGGCCATTCATCCCAATGCCGCCGCCGCGTGGGGCGGACTCGCCTACACTCCGGGCAATCATCTGCTCAACGTCATGAGCGCCTCCGACAACAACTCGACTTTCAACACCACCTGGGGCGGACGCACCCTCGCCCATGAGTTCGGGCACAACCTCGGTCGCGAACACATCAACCAACTCCGCGACAACATGGGTTGCGGCGGCAACGCTCCCGCTCGGCCTGACAACAGCTACCCGTTCAACAGCTGCACCTTCGGCCCCACCAACGTTTCGCTCGTGGCCACGCCCGTCGGTTTCGACATGGTCGGCTACGCGCCCGTGCTGCCAGCCCAGGCCGGCGATCTCCTCAGCTACGCGCCGGTGCGCTGGCCCTCGACGTGGACTTACAACGCCCTGCTCAATGCCCTCGCTCCCGCGCCTGCGTTCGCCGCCGCCGGGGCGCCGCCCGTCGGACCGTATCTGCTGTTGCGAGGCATCTTGAAACTCACGACCCGCACCGCGCGACTCAAGCCGTGCTACTCGCTGCCGGACGGCGTGGTCGCAACCGAAAAGATTCAGGAATCCCTCACCGCCGCCATGCAACAACAGCACGATTATAAAGTCCGTCAGATCGACGCCGGCGGCGCCGTGCTGGAGGAGGTCGCGCTTGTCGTGCGCGAAATCGAGGATGGCGACGATACGAGCTCCTTGATCAATCAGTTCCTCGTCAAGCAGCCGGGCGTGGCGCAGGTTCAGGTGCTCAAAGGAACGACCGTTCTCGCCACCTTGAACGCCAGCGCCAGCGAACCGGTGATTTCAGAACTCGGCGTCGTTCACGATCCGGCGGGTCCTTCGCTCAACGTCACGATCATTTCCTCCGACGCAGACGGTGATCTGCTTTCCCACACCGTCCAGTTCAGCAACGACGACGGCGTGAGCTGGCGCAATCTCCGCATCAACTCGACCATCGCCGCGTTCGTCACGGACGCAAAACGCCTCCCCGGCGGCGACGCCTGCCGGGTGCGCGTGATCACGACGGACGGTTTCCACAGCACCGTCGCCACCAGCGAACCCTTCGCCATGGCTCGTCGCGCTCCCGAAGTGCTGACCGGCGGCGTGAAGGATGGCCAGCGTGTTCCGTTCGGCGCGAACATCGAGGTGACGGCGCTCGCCGTGGATCCCGAGGAAGGATCGTTGCCGGACGAGAACTCCGTGTGGACTGTCACTGGACCGACTCCCCTGACCGCGATCACCGGCAAGTTCAACACGCGCCAGCTTTCACCGGGTCTCTACACCGCCACGGTGAACGCCACCGACGCTGACGGAAACGCCTCCACGTCGACCGTGAGCTTCCAGATCCTGCCGCTCGCGATTCACGATGCCGCCGCGCCGACTCTCGACGGCGACGTCGCGGACAGCGCCTACGTCAACGCACCCGCCGTCAAGTTCGGCGGCACCGGCGTGGCGCGATTCACCCACAGCGCCGGATATCTCTATGCGAGCTTCACCGGCATGTCCTACGGCGAGGACGACATCTACGGCGCGGTCGGACTGCGCATCGATGCAGACGCCAGCGGCGAAACCACGGCGCAACCCGGAGACCGCGCATTCTTCGTGAACGAAAACGGCACGACTTGGCAATTGGCCGGCGACGGCACGTCGCTCGTCGCGCCTGCCGAGCCCGAAAGCGGATTCAAGGCGGTGGTCTCGCGCGGCGACGGCGGCTGGAGCGCGGAATTCCGAATCGCAGAGAGTCTCATTGGAGGCTGGGAACATCCCGCGCGCCTGAACATCGAGCTGGATGGCGCGAACTGCATTGCGATTATTTTTAACGACATCTGCTTCCAGACGGTCGCGCACTGGCCGACGGGCACGGAGGCGAACAATCCATCCACGTGGGCGGACGTCTACTTCGGCACTCCCCCGGCCTTGGTGAACCAGCCGCCCGTCGCCGTGACCCCGGGCAACGTCTTCGCGGATCTCGGCACGAAAGTGTTCCTCAGCGGCGCTGGCAGTTTCGATCCGGATGGTGATGCGCTCAGTTATTCGTGGACTCAGGTCGAAGGCCCTGCCGTGACGCTGGACAACGCCACCACCGCAACGCCGAGCTTTACCTTGCCCACAGGCGACGCACCCTTGAGCTTCCGGTTCCAGCTCGTCGTCAGCGACGGCGCGCTCGACAGTCTTGCGGCGGAAACGCTCGTTCTTGGCAACGCAGTCGCGACTTCACCGCTGCCGGTGATCACCTCTGGCGTTACCGTCACGGACGGCACCGCTACGGGTTCCATTTTCTGGCCGGGACGGGCGGGCGATCAGGTCGTGATTCAAGCGTCTGCAGATCTGGAGAACTGGACTGACCTGATGACGAGCGTGGTCGGAAGCATTCCGGTCATCCTGTTCAGCGACGCTGAAGCCGGCCTGTATCCGCAACGGTTCTACCGCGCCACCAGCACGCCCAGTGGCATCACGTTCCAAGCCGGCAATGCATTGCTGGGCGATGGTGTGACATCGCGCGTCGAAGTCCCTCACGAGGGCGCGTTGAACAGCTTCCCGATGACCATTTCGCTGTGGATGAATTCCAGCGACACGGACCCATTGGTCCGCGGGCTCGTGAGCAAATACGCCGACGCCAGCTTGAACGGATACGGCTTGTTCCTCTACGAAGGCCGGGTTCGCGGGTGGTATTTTGCGGATGGCGTGAACTACGTTTGGGACGGCGGGCTCGGTCTGGATGGCGGTTTCGTGGCGGATGGCCAGTGGCACTTCATCACCTACATGGTGGATGAAACAGGGGTCCGCCTCTACGTGGATGGCTCGCTCGCCGCGTCACGCGGATGGACCGGCGCTCCCGGTGGAACGACCACCACGGAGCCGCTGCAGTTCGGGCGCTACTACAACTACCCCACCGCGCTCAACGGCCAGCTCGACGATGTCGCCCTATGGAACCGAACGTTCAGCGGCGTGGAAGTTCTCGACCTGCAAAACTTCAGCCCCGTTGGTGACGAGCCCTCCCTGATCGGTCTCTGGCGGTTCGATGAAGAGGACACTGATGGAGCTACGACGACAGACAGTTCCGGTCACGGGCAAACCGGGACGTTGATGGATAACGCAGCCCGCGTCCCGTCCAGTGCACCCATTCGGCGATGATCGTTCGCAGCTCCCCGGCTGGAGCCGACTCCAGCCGGGGCGGGTTTTTGGACAACTCAACAAACCCGCCAGCCGCGTGAAACAACCGTTAGTGGATTTTTCCGGTAACCATCCCGGATTCTCCTACAAGTAGAAGATGAACGAGCATGAATGCGCATCGACCTGTCAATGTTGCTACCCAATCAGAGGCCGTCTCTGATTGCTGGAGCCGGTTTCCTGCGGCTGGGCGGTTCAGCGACCAGGCGAATCTCCGCGGCTTGAAGAAACATTTTCAAACCCAGCGCCTTTACGTGAAACCGCTCCGCTCTCCCATTGCCTTCGCCGGATGGCAGATCATCGCCGGCTGCCTGTTGCTGGCCTGGCTGGCGTGTGCCCAAGCTCAGCCCGCTGCCGGCACCGCGCTGCGATTTGACGGCGCGGACGACTATGTAGAGGTGGTCGACGACCCGGCGTTGAACGCTTACCCGCTCACCGTGACCGCCTGGGTGAAAACCGCCCGCACCACGAACGTCTACGAAGGCATCGTCTCCAAGTATCAGCCCGGCTCAGGCAACGGCTATTCGCTGCATCTCTACAACGGCCGCATCTACGCCTGGTATTTTCGCAACGGCGCCAACCGCATCTACAACACCGACCCCGGCATCGACGGCGGCAGCATCGCCGATGGTCACTGGCATCACATCGCGTTTGTCGTCAGCCCCAACGGCGGATCCCTCTACGTCGATGGCAATCTCCGTGCCTCGCAGGCTTGGAACGGCACGCCGGGCGCCACGACCAGCGCCGACCCTTTGCTCATTGGCCGATACTCCGTCGGCAGCGTGCCGTTCACCGGATCGTTCCATGGCCAGATCGACGAAGTCACCCTCTGGAATCGTGCCCTCACTGGCGGAGAAGTGAACTACCTCAAGCACCGTCGCCTCGCCGGCACCGAGGACGGACTGCTCGCCTACTGGCGCTTCGATGAAACCGCTGGAGCCATCGCCGGCAATACCGTCGCGCCGGGATTCGAAGGAATTCTCGTCAACGATCCAGCCTGGGTCACATCGCAGGCCGCCGTCGCCCTCGAACCCATCGCTGGCAGTTGCCTGAAGCTTGATGGTGTCGACGACCACGTCTCCGTGCCGGATGCGCCTGATCTCAATTCATATCCGCTCACCGTCACCGCGTGGGTGAAGACGTCGCGCAACGCGCTCATCGCAGACGGCATCGTCAGCAAATACTTCGAGTCGTCGCTGAACGGTTACTCGCTCTTCGTTTACAACGGGCGCGTCCGCGGCTGGTACTTTCGCAATGCCTCGAACCGCATCTGGGACGGCTCGCTCGGCATCGACGGCGGTTTCATCGCCGACGGCAACTGGCATCACATCGCGCTCGTCGTGGACGCTTCCGGCGGACGCATCGTCGTGGACGGTGTTGCCGGAGCGAACATGCCGTGGACCGGCACGCCGGGCGCCACCACTTCCACCGAGCCGCTTCAGATCGGCCGCTACTGGACCTACCCGAACGGCTTCCTCGGCAGCATCGATGAAGTCACCGTGTGGAACCGAGCCCTGTCCGTCGCAGAACTGCAATCCACTCGCAATCTCCTGCGCACGGGCAGCGAACCGGGTCTCGTTGCCTACTGGCGCTTCGATGAAGCCAGCGGCGCCAGCGCGTCGGATTCCACCGGGCTCGCTCACGCTGGAGATCTGGTGAACGATCCCCAGTGGACCGGTTCCACCGCCTTCCTCGGGGATGGCAGCGTCCGTCTCGTCGCCGCGCCCGGCATTCCCACCTTCACGCGGTTCCACGCCATCAACAGCTCCGGAGTGGTCACACCCGTCGCCGGCCAAAGCGCTTTCCAAGTCGCCGCGCGCGGATTCTTCCGCCGCTTCCATGATTACGGCCCCACGCCCGCCAGCGTCGCACTCGTCACCCGGCTCGACGCCGCGTTGCAGACCAGCAGCACCGCGTCGCCGATTCCCGTCAAACCCAACACCGCGCCCAGCAACTTCAATCTCTCCTCCTACAACGCTTCCGAACCACAGCCCGTCTTCTTCGGTGCCGTCGCGTCGATCTCATCGACCCTGAACGTCGAGCCGGACGGAGCGCAACTGGACTCCGTGAACGAACTTCACGAATCAATCGTCACAGTTTCGCATAGCGAGAACGGCGGCGACTTCACCGACGATGGCAACGACACCACAGGCGCGAGGCGATTGCTGCACTTCAGCGGCCTGCTGTATTCGGGCGACATACCCACCACGTTCAAGAACTTGGCGAACACGCCCGCGCCAGGAACAGTGTCCGCGCCGGACTTTCTCGACACCCAACTTCAGCTTCCCACCGGCGCCGGCCAGTTGCTCTTAAGGCCCGAAGTCACCTTCGGCGGCGGCGGCGTGATCAACGTCACTCTCGCGCCCGATGGCACCGCCACCAACCTGAACGGAACCTACACGATCGGAAACCTCACCCCTTTGACCACCGCTGGCGTTCGTTATCTCGCCATCGGCACACTGAGTCCCAGCGGAGCCTCCGCCACCTTCCTCTACGCCTTCCTGCCGGTGGGTCTTGGTGTGCAGACGAACCCCGAGATTCGCGCGCAGTATCCGTACGTCATCGCGCCGAACATTCCGCTGAACGCGCTCTTCGAGCCGGCCTCGGATCCGGTGATCTTCGAACCCGCCACCTTTGGCGCTGGCGCCACCCAATTCCATTTCGCAGAGGAAACCAAGCCAGTCCTCTTCTCCGCGCCATCCATCCAGTGGGACGTCGCCGTCGGACAATTTTATCTCCCCGAAGCCACCAGCGCGGAATTCGTCCGTGCGATCGAGGATGAGTGGCTGGAGCGCGACCGCGGATTCCTGCAAAACCCGCTTGCTGGCGAACGCGTCTCCAACGATTCATTCTACCGCGGCGTCACCGCGATTCCCGGTATTCCGATCTACATTCTGCCCGATCCCGTCAACGGCTCCGCGCGCATCCAGATGCAGCTGGACCTCGCGGCAGTGGATTTCCGTCCGCATCTCCCTTACACCGGGATGGAACACAGCGGCCCGGTGCCTTCGGCCGGCGGACGCCTCGCAATTCTCGATGACCTCATCGACAGTGGTGGAAGCTATCTCCTGCTTGCGGGTGATGTCCCGATTCCCTATCGCCGGGATTGTCCGGATACGAATTGCAGCGGCGTAACCCTCCCGCCAGTGATCCTGCCCTTCGCGCCCACGCCATCGCCGCGACTCGAGTTCACACCGGACGGCGGCTTGCTCGCGCTCGGCACCGTGCCCGCCCAGAACCTCACGTGGGGCTACACCGGCACGACTAACCAATTCACCCAACGAACCAGCGATGTCGAAGCCGGCGCGTATCACATGCCTGGAACGTTTTTGCGCGGCGACCAAACGTCCCTCAACAACGCCTTGCGACCGGCCGTTCTGCTCTTCACCGGCTACGGCGATCCAGGCGATCCGACTTCGGAACGCCCCGGCACCGCCGCCTACGACGCAGGCTTTGCCAACTACGGCGGTGTGAACTTCCGCGGCCCCGTCGAAGGTCGCAGCACGCTCGCCGGTCGCGACACCGGCTGGTATCCGCTCGTGCCGCAGGCGAAATACTACGCGCGCTACGGCGGCATCAGCGGCATCCATCAAGCCGCATCGTTCCCCTCTAGCTTCCCGCTCTCGGGCTACGACATGACATTCTCGCGCTTCGCATTGTCCTACCTCGACAGCGACAATTGGGAATCGCGCACCGACGGTCGCATCACCTTCCCCGAACAGCCCGCCGGTTTCCTCGTGGACTTCCAGCGCATGAAGTTCCTCTGTCGCGGCGCGCTGGCTGACGCGCAGCTTCCGCCCAGCACGCCCGAGAAACATCTCAACTATTGGAACGCTGACTTCCTTCCGCTCAGCATGGATTTTCGCGAGAGCGCCAGCGATCCGTGCTCCGTCAGCAACCGCTTCCTCGTGCTCGGCGTGGAAACCAAGCTCCCGTTCATTCCGCAAAAGCTGCACGCCTCACTCGGCTTCAAGCCCAACGGCAATCTTGTAGTGAAACAAGACAATGTGCGCGGCGCGGACTCCCGTTTCCCGCTGCCCGGCCAGCTCTCGCTGCAAGGTTCCGGCGGCAGCTTCTTCACCATCAGCACCGCGGGCGAAGGTTACTTCAACAACTGGGCGACGCCCGGTCGCCCCGTCGAAGGGTTCTACAACATCGCCGGCCGCATCGACCTGCCGTTCTTCGAGGACAGCAAAATCCATCTCCACGTCACGCCCATCACCGCCGACGCGGCGCGCATCGACATCATGGGCGGCTGGCGTGCAACGGATAAGGGCGGTCCGCAATACGGTTGGCGGATCGGGGCGGACGACTATTTCAGCAAGGCAAAATTCGATGACACTCACCGCGGCTTCCCCGAACGCAGCGTCGACGGATCGCGCGCCATCACCATCGGCGAGTATCGCAACTCGCCCGCGCTCGACTTCCATCCGCGCGCACAACGGAACTGGATCGAAGTTGCGATCTTCGATTATCCGCTCGTCTGGAATCCCACCCTGCGACAGTTCGCCTCCTTCGAGGATTCGACCGTCATCCTGCCCATCATCAACGTCGACAGCCGCCTGAAGGAGCTCACACCCGGCAAGGTCGACCTCGACTTCGCGCAAGATCTCGAACTCAAGCTCCCGCGCCTCAAGCTGCTCGATCTCGCTAATGACGCCGTCAACGAGATCAACGGCCCGTTCAACTCGATCAGCAACGCCCTGCGCCAGGCCATCGGCGGCGCAGTCGACGCCACTGGCCTGACAAAAGGATTCCAGAGCATGCAACGCACGTTGCGCGACGAGATGAGCGGCTTCTTCCGTCCTGTTTTGGAGCCCGCACTCAGCAACGTCGTTGAAACGCTCTACACGCAGCTCGCCAACGAACTCGTCACCAACCCAGCGAACTTCAACAACCGCATCGCCAGCATCATCAATGATCCCGCCGTCGGCTTGCAAAACGCCGTCCGCAACATCAACGGCGTGGCGGGCCAGGCCAGCAGCGTGGCCGGACAGCTCAACCAGACACTCACCGACATCGACAATACGCTCGGGCTTTTCCTCCGCATGTTGCAGAAGGACGGCAGCGGCAATCGCAACGTCATTCGCATTGTCATGCAGAAGATCGCCCAGGACCAAGGGGCGCTTGCCGGCATCGCTGGAGCCATCGCCGACCCGCTCGCGAACGAGCTGCTCAAGGAAGTCGAACCCACGCTTCAGAAAGTGGGGGAGCGCGTAAACGAAGTGCGTCGCGAATTGAACACCGTCCGCAGCCAGCTCGGCGGTGTGACCGGAGATTTCAGCAAGGCGCTTAATACCGTCACCGCGAACGCCAACCAGCTCGCTGATTACTCGCGACTGGCAGGCACGAGCGTGTCGAACCTCATGGCCAGCGTCATCACGCCGTCGCGCGATTACTTCACGGCCAACCCCGCCGCCGCCAAGAAGGCGCTGAGCGACCGGCTTATCACCGCCTTCCTCAGCTCACCGTTGCCCGCCAAGTATCAACAGACCTTCAAGCAGTTCCTCTACGAGGATGACGTAATCGTGAACCAGCTCACGGAAACGATCTTCCAGCAGATCAATCAATCCATTCGCAACGGGCTCGCGGATAACTTCGCCGGTGCAAAGGACGGCATCTTCTCGGCGATGAAAGGTCCGGGGCTGATGAGCGGCTCGCTGGCCTCCGCGCAGATTCGTGGTGCGCCGACGTTCAACGGCGACGCGATGAAGAAGATCCGGCTCGACGCGAAGGTGAAGCTCAAGCTCCCGGACGACATCGATTTCAACGCCTACATGGAGATTCGCGAACTCGATTCACAATCCGTGCCCAAGGACTGCATCCCGGCCGGCGCGCCCGCCGCAGAGATCATTATTGGCGCGGCGGACGTGCCGTTGAAGTGGCCGGGAGTCGTCGCCACCACGCCGCTCACGCTCACCATCGAGGCACGCTGGACGCAACAGAGCGGCAACGTGCTCGGCGTCGGCGGATTGATCCTCATCAAGGGCGAGATTGGTTTCAAAGGCTGCAGCGTGAAGGAAATCGGCGCCACGATGGCGTTCGGTGAACTGGAAACCTACTTCGCCGCCAAGGCCGCCGGAACGATCCTCATCATCGGCGTCCCGGTGGATATCAGCGCCGGATTGTTCGTCGGCAAGGCGTGCTCGCTAAACCCGCTCCTCTTTGTCGATCCCGAAGCCGGCAAGGTGCTTGGTGATCCACTTGGCTTCCGCGGCGTCTACGTCCAGTTCGGCGGTGGACTCTCGCTCTCGGAAATTCTCTTCGGCGTGTCGAACTGTTTCCTCGACGCCGAGGCCACCGTCACTACCGCAACGTATTACTCGGATGGACCGACCTCCGGCAAATTCGGCATGCGCCAGAAGCTCGCGCTAGATCTCAGCTTGATCTGCCTTATCTCCGGCCACGCGGATCTCGCACTCTTCGCCTCGGCGGAGTTTGGGTCAGCCGGTTACGAAATCATCATTGGCGGCGAAGCCAACTTGTGCGGCTCGCTCGGGCCCTGCCCGTTCTGCATCTCGGGCTGCGTGGGTGTCACGGTCAAAGGCACCGTGAGCGACGGCGGTATCGACTACTCGATCGACTGAAGATGAAAACCATTTCCTCCAGCCTCATGAACTCCATTGCCCGTCGCATCCATCCCCGTTGGACGGCGCTCGCGCTTCTGGTCGCGTTGCTCGCACCGCAAGCCACCCGCGCGCAAACGCCGGTGGACGATCTGATCTTCACGGTCGGCACCACGTATCGCAGTCCCGCCAACCAGGACTGGTCATTCGTCCTCGTCGGCGCTGCGGATGCGGCGCTCGTTCGCGGCAAACGCTTCGCCGTCTACGGCAAACCCGGCGACGCCTCCAGCGCCAGCACCTATTCGCTGCGCGGAACGATCTTTCGCCAGACCGACCCCGCGGCGGTCAACACGTTGCTCACGCAATCCACGGCGCTCGGCCAGGATCTCAATGGCCTTTCGGATGCCATCAACATGCTGCTGCGCCGCGTGCCCGGGATAACAAACCAACCGCTCCCGCAGAAGGTCCTCACGCTGTTCCAGAATGCGGAGACGAATGCGACATCCGCCGCCGCGCTGGCGTTGCTCACGGTCGCCAATCCCGGACTGCGCATGTGCTTGGGCCAGGCGTTCGCCGAGGCTTCGGCGGTCACGACCACCTACGAGGTGCGTGAAGTGAACGCGCTGACGGGCGTCGCTGGCAATGTCGTCGGCCGCGTCACCATTGTTCCGGGTTCTCCCGTTGTCCTTCCGGCGCCCGGACGTCCGTTCCAGGTCGTCACGAATCATCCAGATGATCATCTGCTGGTGCGATTGCGCTGGGGCACGCCCGACGCCCTGCGCCGGCTCTCGCTGCTCGGCTACGGATTCAACGTCTGGCGTCTGCCACGCGCGACTGCCGAGAGCGCGAACTTCCACGTCACGCCGCCGACCGTGGCGCAGATCTATGCGAACCCGGCGTTCCGACGAATCAATCAAGGGCCAGTCGTGACGACGCGGGATTTCTCCGCTGGTTCCGGCGCGGGGGCGGCAGATGATCCGGCGGATCGGGAATCGGTCTTCATCACGGACAACAACGGTCGTCGCCAGTCAGGCGGAGTGGAGTTCGCGGACGGAGCAGAATTCTACTACTTCATCACCGCGCGCGATGTCCTGAGTCGGGACGGGCTGGTTTCGCCAGGCGGACTTGGCCGCGCCTGCCGCCGCATTCCACCGCTCGCGCCCATCGACCTCAGCGCGCGCGATGTCGTGCAAGTCCTCCCGCTGCCGGGCGGCGC
This sequence comes from uncultured Bifidobacterium sp., assembly GCA_964491875.1. GTDB lineage: Bacteria > Verrucomicrobiota > Verrucomicrobiia > Limisphaerales > JADJPG01 > JADJPG01. The sequence continues at coordinate 50,040 of CAZBIC010000033.1, read as the reverse complement.
GAACACCAACGTGCAACGCATCCGCGTCGCTTGGCTGCAACGGACGAACACCAGCGAACAGGTCACCCAATACTGGATTTATCGCTGGCCGAATCCGGGCGACGCCTTGCGCGCCGACCTTCCGCCGGACCTGAACCGCATCGGCATCGTGCCGCATTCCGCAGGCACCAACTCGAACTCGTATCTCGATAACGGCCTGACCGCGCCGGTCACGCCGGGATTGAGCAATTACTGGTACACCGTCCGCGCCGTCAGCATCGCCGCGTGCGATCCGCTCCCGTCGCCGCACAGCCCGCCTGTCTCCGCGGTGCTGCGCATGCGTGAAGGACCAGCCGCGGGCACCGGCACGGTGCGCGGCAGCTGTGGCACGCCAGCGGTGCGTTACAACAGTTTTAACGTGCAGCCCGTGCCGGAAGAAGCCCGCGATCGGTTCAACTACAAGCTCGCGTGTGTCCGCCGCGACCCGGGCATCGCGTGGGTTCAGTTCGCCATCACGAACAGCAACGTGGGCGTCACGATGCTCGGACCGGTCTACTTCCCGCCCGGTGGCGACACCGTGGAGGTGGATTACACGCCGACGAGTGACCTTGGCGCGGCGTCCGTTTCCATCGCCTGCACCGTGGGGAACTACTACGGCGCCGTGTCGCGTCCAGCGTTCTTCAATAACTCCACGCCAGCCGGTGATGAGTATTGGAACATCGGGTTCCTCGCCGGCCAACTGCTGCTCACCGCGATGAGCAATCTCGATCCGCTGCTGCCGGCTGCCGGCGGTGGCGCGAATGATTTCTGCGCCCCGGCCCTCGATCCCGTCTCGGACGAGAGTGGAACGGTGACGATGCGATTCAATCACACACGCACCTTGCCGGTGCTGGTCCAGGCGGCGAGCAACGGGCCGAACAGCGGCGTGTGGATGGACGTGGCGGTCGCGTTCCCGGATGCGAATGGCGTGTATTCCGTTTCGTATCCGGAATGTCTCGTCGCCCCGCTCCCGGCATTTCGCGGCTGCATTGTTTCTCTCCCGGACGAAACCGACTGCGTGCAGCACATCACCTCGGCGGCCGTGGATGGCAGGGTCGCTCCGTTGCAGATCGAGTTCACCACCACTCCGCGAACGCGGGAGTACCGGCTCTATCGCACGGTGAACGACGGACCGTTTACCCTCATTTCGCAAGGTGCCATCCGGCACAATCCGCTGCTGCCCCTGCGCCGCATCGCGCGCAAGGACGACACCATGCCGGCCGCCGCATCCCGCCTGTGCTACTTTCTGCAATTGCTCGACGAGCACGGCAACCCCAGTCCAATGGCTGCGTTGGGTTGCAAGGAAGTCAAGCCGCCGAAGCCGCCCGCGCCCACGCTCGCCGAACCGCAAGCGATTGGCACGCCCGCCTCGCCACAGGTCGCACTGAACTGGTTCTGTCCGACGGCCGGCGTCCATCGTTTCCGTGTTTACATCAAGACCGGGCCGGGCGCGCCGTCGGGAGGCAGCGGCGGTTTGTTCAGCGCCGAGTTGAAGTTCGACCTGACCAAGTTGGTCACCGGCTACTACAGCGGTATCAAGAAACAGGTCAGCACCTTCGCGCTGCGCGATGTCATGAACTACAACGAGGTGAAACTGACTCCGAGCATCAGTGCGGGATTCGGTCCCGGACCGCAGTTCAAACTCGTGGCCAACGTTTACGCCGACACACCTTATCAAATCTCGGTCCAGGCCCTCGATGAGCAAGGCGGCGAGAGTGACCTGTCAACCTCCTGGGATTTCACCTGGAAGACGCCGCCGCCGGTGGAACTGGTCCCTTGGCCTGCGCGTCCATTGCCGGATGTTCAGTCGTTTGACGCCCGGGTGACAGTCGTGGTCTTCACCAATTCGGAGAACAACAAGCTCGAAGATCGTCGCTACCCGATCGGCATCCGTATTGGTCAACTGCCGAACATCCTTGATGCCATCGAAAACGTCGGCGACACCAACTATGCCTACTACTATCGGAGCCAGTCGGTCAGCAGCGATCCGAACAGTCACATCTTCAAACGGCAGACACCGAATCCCGAACGCTCCGGCGAGCTGCTGCTGCCCATCGTCGCCTACCGGCAGCAGGTGACCAACTCGCTTTTCCCAAAAGTGTCCGGCGACGTCACGCAGGTGAGTCCGATGATCGAGCGCGTGCCATGGAGCACGTTCAATTTTCAGGGAGACGCCTTCAAGGTGTATATCTTGGATCGTTTGATTGCGACCCGGTTTGAGTTCGATCGCGGCCTGCCCAACGGCGCCTACTACATGTATCTCCGCGACCAGCAACCCGTCCTGCTCGGGGCGCGCTACCGCTACTTCGTTGTTCGCTTCAAGGCCAACCGTGAAGTCGACTACATCATCCCGGCGGGCGAAGTCGAAATCCCCCTGGGCAGCCTTTGAGAAAGACGCGATGAAGACCTCGTTCAATCGAAGCTCAACAGTTCGCCGCAGAACATTTTCACGTCGCACCGCCGACGTGCTGGCGGGCTTGCTCCTGGCTATCACGGGCGCGACGGCGGCCACCGTCTCCGAAACGGCGACGGAACTTCTCGCCTCCGGCGATTGCAATGGCGACGGACGTTTAGACGCCATCGTTCTCGACAAGGCCACCGGCAATGTCCGAGTGGGTTATCAGGCGGCGAACGGCACGCTGGCGTGGGCGGCACCTGTGCCCACACGCGTTCCGCACGCCAGCAGCATGGCCGTGGGCGGATTCCTGCAGGCGAGTCGCGACGCGATTGCCGTCACCTCACCGAACTTCAATCGAGTTCACCTCATTGACCTATCCACGCCGGGAGTCGTCACCACACCGATCGTCATTCATCCACCGCATGCTGATCTCTCAATGATGGTCGCACTGGAAAATCCGTACGGCACAGCCATTCCCGGGCAGAACACCGACTGGCTTGCAACCGGCACCCACGACCCGGGACTCACGCTGCTCGACCTGTTGACTTATTCGATTCTGGATGGCCAGGCGTTCTTCCAGGATCAGATCGCGTCCGAAGGCACTCTGGAAAGCGCCACTCAATTTCAGAGGAGCAACAACGATGTGACGCTGCTGGCCGCGATGCGGCGCGGGAGCAATGATACCTTCCTGGCCTACGCCTACACGAACACCAGCACGCCCATGCTCACTCGCACACTTCTGCCCGCCGGCACCGAGTTTGTCGCCGGCCGCTTTTACAACCAGACCTACGCTCAAGTGCTGTTCTATGTTCCGGGAGAATCCAACGTCACCGTGCAGGCGTTGATGAACAGCGGGAGCGGCATCGGGTTCGGCGCTCCCATGGTCACCAGTTTTCCCTCGGCGGTGGAAAAAATTTACTACTTCGACGAAGGCACCAATGGCGTCGCCATCATTCGCTTCGGCGACGGCGTGGTTTCCGGACTGCGTCCTCCGTCCACCGGAGGAACGCTGCAAGTCGCCTACGGACTCGGTCTTGGCGCCAGCGGCAACGTGGTGAACGGCGCGGTGCCGCTCGGCATTGGCCGGTTCGCTTTGCTCACGGGAGTGTCGAACACGTTCTCCTCCGCGCAGGCCCAGATCTTCACGAAGAACAACACCGGCTACGTGCAAAGCAGCACCAGCACCCTGTCGGCGCCCAGCACCGCCGCAACGCGCGCCAATGTCTGGCTCTTCACCACCGAACCATTCGTCAACGCTCGCGCGGGCTTCATCGCCTCGCTGAACGGCGGCGAATGGACGACCGCCTTGAGCGGACTGCCGGGCACCGTACGCGTGCGGGCGGAGGTGGATCAGGGAACCACCACCGGATTGGGCGGCGCCATCACCAACACCCTCGGCGCGCCGCCATCAGGAACGGTCTTCGGGCTCGCCAACCAGTATCACCCGGCCATCTCGCTCTTCAGCTATTCCGCACCGCGCGCTGCTGATCCGTCGCGCATCAACATCTCGCCGGCACCCGGTGCCTACTCGGCCGCCATCGATGTTTCACTCAGCAAGGTCAACCCGCTCGACACCGCCTACTATCGCGTCAACGGCTCGGCCTGGACCGAATATGTTTCGCCTCTTCGCATTAGCAACAACGTCACGATCGCCTATTATGGCCAGACGCAGTCCGGCGAGCGTGGCTCCGTTCTCCAGGCCGCCTACACCATCTCCGGCGGCACGCTGCCGCCGTTGCTCGACACAAACAACATCAGCGGCGGCGCGACGAATTCGAACGGCGGCACCAATGGCGGCGGCTTCCAGATCTCGACCACCGGAACAATCTTCTACGGACGCCAGTCCGGCTCGACCGGAAGCGTGTGGGCGATCCATCTCGATGGCACCCGCGACACGTTCATCGCCGAGGGAACCCGGCCGCGGGTGTCGCCAGACGGTCGCTGGCTGGCGTTCACCCGGGAAGGCGCGCCGTTCCTGTCACTTGGAAATCTGTGGCTGCGCGATCTCACCACGGGCGAGGAACGCCGCCTCTTCACCAACCCAAACTTCGTCGTCCACTACGACTGGCTGAACGACAGCTCCGGCCTCGTGTTCGACTACGAATGCATGATCTTGAAGATCGGTCTCGATGGGATGGTGACCGATCTCCCGATGGGCAACGATTGCTTCGATGACGCGCCGGTGGTGAATCCCTTCGATGGACGGCTCGCGTTCCACAATCTCAACGCCGCACCCAACCGCGGCCTTTACCAGACCGATCCCTCCGGAACCACTCGCGATCGCTATACCCTCGGCATCACTGGTCCCGCGTGGGCAAACTGGTCTCCGGATGGCAACCGTCTGTCGCTCGCTGACGTTCGAGCGGGAACGGGTTTCGGACAGAATCTCTACACGCTCCGCGCTGATGGTTCCGGGCTCAGCCAGATCACCGGATTCATGGACGCGACCAACGGCTTCCCGTTCGGTGCACTGTGGTCGCCTGAAGGCGACGCTCTGATCGGCGCCGGCACGATTGGTGGCGTGAACGGTCTGTGGATCATTCCTCTCAGTCCGGACGCGACCGAGTGTGTCGGCATGCCGATACGGCTGCCCACCACCTTCGGCGACGCGATTGACATCGCCGGCTCCATCCGGGTTCGCACCGCTCCGCCCGCGCTCCGAATCCGGCAGGACGCGGATGATGTGGTCGTCTTCTGGGACAAGGATGCTCGCGGATACGTGCTGGAAGGAACTTCAGAACTTCAGCCCGCTTCAGTATGGATCAGGTTCGATGGACCCTACACAATCAGCGGCAACTTCAATGAAGTCCGTTTTCCGGATTCCATCCTGGCCGAGATGGCGTTCTTCCGCCTCGTGCGGCCGTGAGCATCGCGTGACGAACACCAAGCACCGTGTTGTTGCCGCGCCATTCGCGCGAGTCGCGTCGCGTCCTCCATCGCGCTCATGGCTGTAAGATCATCACTGTGTCCATCATGCCAGAGCCCCATGCCGGGCTCGCTCCGCGGCCTCTGCCCCCGATGCATGTTGCGGTTCACCTTGAGCAGCGCGGACGGAGAATCTCCGGCGGAATCCGCACCGCTTGCCCATCCTGCCAACCGACTCTTCGGCGATTACGAACTCGTGCGCGAACTCGGTCGCGGCGGCATGGGCGTTGTCTACGAAGCCCGCCATCTCACCCTGAACCGCACCGTCGCGTTGAAGATGCTGCATCCGTCGCGACTCTCCTCTTCCGTGCAGTTGCAGCGCTTCCGGCAGGAGGCCGAGGCCGTCGCGGCCCTCGATCATCCGAGCATTCTGCCGGTGTACGAGGTCGGCTCCATTCAAGGACAGCCGTACTTCACGATGAAACTCGCCGAGCGCGGCAGCGTGGCCGACGGGGAGTTGAAGTCCACCGGTGGAGACCATGCATCACGCGTCACGCATCTCGTCACCCTCGTCGCGCAGATTGCCCGCGCGGTTCATTACGCTCATCAACGGGGCATTCAGCATCGCGATCTCAAGCCGCACAACATTCTGATCGATGCCGGCGGCCGCCCGTATGTCGCCGATTTCGGCCTCGCCAAGTTTGAAGATCGCGACAGCAGTCTCACGCTCAGCACCGACGTGATCGGCAGTCCAGCCTACATGTCGCCAGAGCAGGCGGCAGGCGACACGAAGAATCTGACCACCGCCACCGATATCTACGGTCTGGGCGCCATCCTCTACGAACTGCTCACCGGCAAACCGCCGTTCGTCGCCGGAAATGTTCCCGGCCTGCTGCGGAAGATCGCCGAGGAAGAGCCAGACGCGACGTTGCTGCCGAACCCGGACCTGCGCACCGTCTGCCTGAAATGCCTCAGCAAAGATCCGCAGCGACGCTACTCGTCCGCCGAGGCGCTGGCAGATGAACTGGAACGTTGGCTCCGCGGTGAACCCGTTGAAGCACGGCCGGTCTCGGGAATGGAGCATGCGATTCGCTGGTGCCGCCGACGTCCCGCTCTGGCCGCCACGATGGGCGCCCTGCTCGTCGCTCTCGTCGCAGGGGTAGCCGGCATTTCGGTGCAGTGGCGGCGCGCGGAGCAGAACGCGTTTCACCACGATGTGGAACGTTACGCAGCAGATCTCCAAGTCGCCTCCCAGGCGCTGGCGGGACACGATCTCGGTCTCGCCCGTCGGGTTCTCGCCGCCCAGATTCCCCGACAAGGCCAGACCGATCTCCGCGGCTTCGAATGGCATCTGCTTCAGGAGTTGTGCAAAGGCCAGCATACGGCGGTGCTGACGGGCCACACCGCCACCGTCACATGCGTCGCGATTTCCCCGGACGGCGAACGCGCTGTCTCCGGCGGCATGGACGCCACGCTGCACTTCTGGGATTTGCGCACGGGCAATTCGATCACGAACGTAAAGGCCCACGGCACCGTTGTCTGGTCGGTTGCCTTCACGCCGGACGGACAGCAAGTCGTGAGCGCCGGCGCCGACGGCAAAGTGCATTTCTGGACCCGCGACGGGCAAACGACAGGCGTGCCGTTGAGTGGAGTGAACGCTGCGTTATCCGTTGACGGCTCGCGGCTCGCGGCATCGATGTCGACGCCGTTTCGTTTCTTCAAGGCCAGCCGCGGCGTCACGGTCTGGGACTGGCGCACGCGCCGCGTGTTGTTCGAGACCAATGCGGCGGTTCGGCGCGTTGCGTTGTCGCCCGACGGGCAGTGGCTCGCCGGAGGCGGGGAACGCACGAACATCTTTCTGTGGAATCTGAACACCGGCGAAGCGCGCCAGCTCAGCACCGTGGATTCGCCGTGGTCCATTGCGTTCTCGCCCGACGGCAAACGCCTCGCGGCCGCCGGCTTCAACATGGGCGCGCGCGTTTGGAATCTGCAGGGCGACCTCACCTCGCCGCTGGTGCTGGGCGGACATCAGTTCAAGATTTGGGGAATTGCGTTCTCGCCGGACAGCCGCCGCATCGTCACCAGCGGTTCCGATCGCACACTGCAGATTCGGAATCTGGAAACGCCCGATCGCGCCACGGTTCTGGACGGACACGATGACGAAGTTTGGGATGTGGCTTGGAGCCGCGACGACAAACGACTGGTGACAGCAAGCAAGGACATGACTCTGCATCTCTGGCCGGCCCAGCCCGCGTCCGGGATCCGGAGCATTCCCAGCCGCAAGCATTGGCAGCCGCAATTCTCCCGGAGCGGTAACCGAATGTTGACCTTGAACGATTCTCCGCGTTCGCGAGCCATGGTGGTGCTCCGCGAGATTGAGACGGGCAAAGCGATCGAAGAGTTTCACAGTCGATGGGTCGCTGGCTTCGGCGTCAACGGAGAAGACGTCGTGCTCTTGAACGACAACACTGGTGAACTCGAACAGTGGCGATCGACTTCCAGGACGCTCGAGAAAGGATCCACGCTGGAGAATTTTTCCAAACGCACCGAAGGCCGGGGCTTTGCGATGTCGCAGGACGGAACCACTCTTGTCATCACCTACGATCGCGACTCGGTGGTGTGGAACGTCGCAGACGGAAGACAGCTCGCGATCATTCCCCGTGCCGACAAAGAAACTCTCCTCGCGCTGTGCCTGAGTCCGCGCGGTGATTACTTCGCCTACACGGTGACTTCTCCCTACACGATCTGGCTTCATCATCTGCCGTCCGGCCGGACCATGGAATTGAACCGGCACACGGAGGAAGTGAAAGGCCTCGACTTCTCGCCCGACGGCCAGACGCTCGCCAGCGCGGGCGTCGACCGGGTCATCCGGCTTTGGGATACCAGCGACGGCCGATTGAAAGGTGAACTGGTGCGCTATTTCGAGGAGGCGTCCGGCGTTTCCTTTTCGCCGGATGGCCGGCTCCTGGCATCAGTCGGCATCGCCCAGTCGGTCAACCTCTGGCACCTGGCGACCTTGCGCGAGGTATTCTCGATGAATGCCCCGGAAGCGATCGGAAGGATTGCCTTTTCGCCCTCCGGTGACGCCATCGCCTTCAATGTCGAGCCGAACGTGGTTCGCCTCCTGCGCGTGAGCGGCCCGGCAACGCCTGGACGGGGCCGGTAGTCTTCTCCACTCCACGTTTCCATCCCGATCCGCAGATTGTCGCGGTTCAGGCTTTACGATCAGGCCGGATTAACCGAAGGAATCTACTGTGCGACTGCCGCCTTCCATCTCAATGCTTCGAACCGGCCGGCGCGCGGGAGGAATTCTCGTGCGCAGCCTCGTCGTGCTCTCGGCGGGATCGGTCGGCTGGGTCTGGTGGCAAAGCAGCGAACCTGCCACGAAAGGCAGCGCCCGCATCATCCCGCCGCCGGCACCCATCGTCGAATCAAACGGAGCGATCATCGTTCCCGTGGCGGAGCGCGATGGCCGACACTCCGAGCCGATGGTTCTCGTCCCGGTCAACCCACCCGCCGCGCGACCGGAGCCTCATCCACTCGTTCAAACCAACGCGTTCGTCCCGACGCCCGTGCCCACGAAGACGAACCTGCCCACGCGAGTCGCCACAGCGACGCCCTCAATCTCGGCAACAACGGCCAATGCCAGCAAGGGCCCGTTCGACGTCTCAATTCTCACCACGCAAGTCGCGCTGGCGCGACGCGGGTTCTCTTCAGGATCCTTCGATGGCGTGGCTGGATCGCAAACCCGAGCGGCCCTGCGCGCGTTTCAACAACAGAATCAACTTCCCGTAACCGGGACGCCAAACGACGCAACCCTTGCGCTGCTGGCGACCAGTGAACCGCTCTTCGCGGAATACACGGTCACTGCGGACGACGTCGCAAGCTTGCAGCCGCTAGGAACTTCCTGGCTGGCGAAATCCCAGCAATCAACTCTGGCTTACGAGACGATTCTCGAACTGATTTCCGAGCGGACACATTCGAATCCCAAGCTGGTGCGTTGGTTGAATCCGCAAGTGGACTGGACCAAGATCAGCATTGGCACCGTCCTGAAACTCGTCAACGCCGGTCCAGTCGCAGCCGACACCAAGGCGGCGTTTCTCCGCATTCATCTGGGCGAACGGAAGCTGCATGCCTACGACAGCGCGACGAACTTGATCGCTCATTTCCCGTGCAGCATCGCGGCGCGCGTCGACAAACGGCCGCTCGGCGAGGAGCTGCACATCGCCGCCGTGGCGCCGAATCCGAACTACACTTTTGACCCGGCTGTATTTCCGGAATCCGCGGAAGCGCAACAGCTGGGGCGGAAACTCATTCTTCAGCCAGGTCCGAACAATCCGGTCGGAACCGTGTGGCTCAGCCTGGACAAGCCCGGCTACGGCATCCACGGCACGCCAAAGCCGGAAGACGTGGGTCGCACCGAATCGCACGGATGCTTTCGCCTCGCCAACTGGAACGCCGAGCATCTACTCCGCCTGGTGAGCCTCGGCACACCGGTCTTCGTGGGACCCTGAGCAGCCCGATCGGGCACTCGGCGTTTGTGGAATAGCCTCCCTGCTGCTACAACCGGTCTGGCATGACCGGGAAATACAGTTTTGATCTGAAGAGCGAGGAACGCCGTCGCGCCTTGCCGTCGAAGATCATTGTCGGCCAAAAGGACAACGAAAGCATCAAGCACGTCATGCTGAAGTTCATGGCGTTCGTCCTTTTCCACCGCGAACGGCTGCAAATCGAACCCCGACTGACGGATGACAACATCCCATTCGAGCCAGACGTCATTCAGCTGGATTACTCACTCCGCCCAGCGCTCTGGGTCGAGTGCGGCGAGTGCAGTGTCAGTAAGCTGCACAAACTGGCGGTGAAGATTCCTGACGCGGAAATTTGGATCGTTAAACGATCGCTGCCGGAAGCGGAGAGCCTTTATCGCGGAATGGAGAAGGAAGAACTCCGCCGCGATCGCTACGGAATCATCGGGCTCGATGACGCGATGTTCGATGAGATGTGTGAGATGGTGGCGCCCCGCAATCAGCTGATTTGGTTCAGCGGCGAGTTTGACCCGCCCACCATGCAGTTCGAGTTCAACGGACTGTGGTTTGATACGACGTTCCACATCCTGAAGTTTTGACGGTTCTGCTCCTTGGGTTCCAGCAGTCAGTCATTCAAGCATTCCAGGTCAGTCGGCATAAAAAAAGAGACCGGGCTTTCGCCCGGTCTCTGTGAATTCAAACCGTCAGGCCGTGATTACGGCTGCGGACGATAGCGCAGTTGGTAGAACTGAGCCGCTTGAGTGGCAGGAGCAGTGAAGGAACGGAACGGAGCGCCGGCAACGGCAGCCCACGGACCATTGGCGTTCGCCGAGCTCACCAGTTCCCAGCTCGCGTCAGCGTTCCAGCTGATGACCGCATTGGTGCCGGTGTGCGAGACCGTCAGCGCCGGCGAAACCGTCGGGATGACGATGATCTCAGCACCGAACACGGTGTCGGAGCTGGTGTTGGCGCTCTGGTGGACGCTCACCGCGATGGTGTGCGTTCCCGAAGTGATCGAGAGAGGCAACGCGAAGAGCGCACCTTCCGCACCGGCCGCGGGCGCCAGCGTGGAGTAGGTCACTGCACCAGCGGGCATGTTGTAGCGGCTGACTTCAACGCCATCCACGTAGAAGATTGCACCGTCATCGACGATGTAGCTCAGAGCGTAGGACATTCCAGCAGCCAGGGCCGGAAGCGTCACGGTCTTGCGGAAGTAGGAGGTCAGGAACTCGTTGTTCGCGTTCGGCGGAGGAATGACCGTGGCGATCGGAACCGGGAAGGCGTTCGTCGCGGCAGCGGTGGTCTCAGTACCGAAAAGACCGTTGCCGTCGAGCCAGCCTTCGCCACCCGTCGTGGTCCAGTCCGCATTCGCGTCCAGGTTGTTCGTGTTGTAAGACCAGGTGGAATCATACGCAGCCCCAGCAGCAACCGAGACGGTCGTGACGCTGACAGCGGTAGGATTCGGGTTGATCAGGTTCGGCGTTGCAGCCGTGTCCGTGAGGCCGGTGATGGTCACCGTGCTGCTGCCTGCGGCGCGAGCCGAGGTGGTGAGGGTCACGACGTTGTTGGCCACCGAGGCAGCCGTCACAGTCGCACCGGAAACGGAGTAGCGGGACGTGGAATCAGCACCAGCACCGAGGCTTTCGCTGAAGGTGAGGACAATCTGGGTGTTGTCCGGACCAATCGCACGAGTCAGCGTCGGGCGGGTCGTATCAGGAGTCACCGTCACATTGACCGGATCGCTGGTTACGGAGCCGGCCGGATTCGTGGCGCGCAGGCGATAGGTGCCTGCGTCACCGGGAACTGCGCCCACGATGGACAACGTGGAGCTGTTCTGGCCAGGAACGACAGTGCCAGGGAGGTTGCCTTTGATCCACTCGAAGGTGGTCGAAACACAGGTGTTGCCAACGCCCACAGCAATGCTGAGGTTTCCGCGCTCGCCAGCTGACGCAGCCGTCGGAGGCTGGGCAGTAATCGTAGGAGTGCCACTGCAAGGAGTGATTTCGAAGCTGACGGTGAGGATCGGATTTACTCCGCTCTCGGAGCTGTTCCAGCGCCAACCGTCGCCGCCAGTCGGGATGAAAGCCCAGCCGTAGTTCGGCTGACCAGAAGCCCACGCATTGACGGTGGCTGTCACGTCAATTGAGATGGGACCAACGATTCCGTTCAGGCCGGGAGTAGAGGCGTCGACCGCAGCATTTGCATCAACACCGTCAAGGTTCACACCGCCACCGAGAATGTTCCACGTCACCGAGTTTTGATCCCAGCCCACCAGCATGCGATGAACGTTCACCACGTTGCCGTTGTCGGTCTGGTTGATCGTCAGACGAGCTTCCTTGATGATTGCACCGGAAGGAATCTGGCCAGGGGCGCCGCCGAAGATGTTGTCGAAACGGAGCAGCGCCTGACGGATGCCGCCATCATCGCCGTCGACGTTGATAATCGGATTCGATCCGTCGGCAGTGTCAGCCGTTCCAGAGTGGATACCGGCGTCTTGAGTGCCAGCGTAGTTATTGACGCCCTGTTGGAAGCTGACCGACGGGAAGGTGCCGATCGAGGCGTTAATTGCCATCGTATTACCAAACAAGTCCGCAACACCGGTGGTGCCGCCAGCGTCGATCGCCGTGACAAAATAGCTAATCGAAGTATCGAGCGCACGGTCGAGGTCGAACACCAAGTTGGTGCCATTGTTGATGGTGATACCGAGGATGCCAGGCTGGTCGTTGGTGTCGGAGCCGCTGGAGATCTGCCAGTTGAAGGCGAAACTGGATTGAAAACCGCAAGTTGCCGTGTCGTCGCACAACGGCTCGTCCACGTCTACAACGAGCTGGGATGTCGTCGTTCCGACACGGGCCGAAACGAAGCGAGGACCTTGGTCATCGGTGTTCACCACAAGTGTCGCCTGGCGACTGTCCGTGGTGCCGCTCGGATTGGTCAACCGCGCATAGTAGGTGCCAGCGTCACTCGCAGCGGCATTGGTAATGGTGTAGGAGGCTGCAGTAGCGCCATCGATCAGCTGTTCACCAAAGCCCACATCGCGGTACCACTGAATCGTGGCAGCCGGAACGGCACATTGCTCAACGACGCTGAAAGTCGTGGAGCGGCCGATCAGAATCGTGCGGTTCGTCGGCTGGATGCCGTCCGTGCATGGAGGCAGGGCCTGTGAGCCGTAGAGCGCCAGACCGAACACGCGGTCCGAGCTCGTTGCGGAATTTTGGTGAACCTGGACTGCGATGACGTTGTTTCCGGCCACCAGCGGATTGGCATTGCCGTTGGTCAACGCACCCACCGGGATTTCCAAGCGAACCAGAACAGGTTCGCCACCATTGACGTTCGGAAACCCACCGGGATTAGCCGCCGGGGCCAAGGTCTGGAAGTTGGGCTCTCCCTCTGGCATGTTGAAACGGGCAATCTCCACGCCGTTCAGATAAATGACACTGCCGTCATCGACGTAGTTGGTACCTGTGAGCACCACACCAGCCGTACTGCCACTCCAAGTAAACTCACTGCGGTAAAAGACGGCAATGGGCGTAGCACCAGGAATGGTGGTTGCCATTGGATAGGGGTAATTGCTCTCGTTACCAAAGAGTCCCGTGCCTTGCAGCCAGGCGCTGGCGTCAAATGAAGTGTCTTTCCAAGTTGTTCCCGGGTCACTGCCATCAGCGAGATAACGCCAAGAGGTGGTAGTTGGGTGGAGGAGTTGAACTGGCTGAGCAATCGCCGCTACTGCTCCTTGCAGAGCGAGCGCTGCCACCATCATCTTAAGTGCACGCATAGTATTTCAAGTTGTACCCTTGGCGGCAAAACTACACCTCGCGACGCACACACGGCGCGATAGTTCGTCCGTCCAAAGATTGTTCCTGAGAATGGAGGTAGGTAACCACAAGGGGTGTTTTATTGCAACCATGATTTTCCCGGACACGCCCTGTTTGCGGCCCCAAATTCATCGTTGCCGACACCTTTTGAAGCCCCTAATCTCCAGCCCAAATGAAACACCAGCTGGACTTCGAAAAGCCCATCGCTGAATTGCAGCGCAAACTCGATGAACTGACCAAACATCGCGAAACGCACGCCATTGGCATCAATTTCGATGAGGAAATCGCCCGGATGGAAAAGAAGATCGCGGAAACGCGGAAACAAATCTTCACCAACCTGACGGCTTGGCAGCGTGTTCAGCTGGCGCGTCATCCCAAGCGCCCGTTCACCCTCGATTACCTGACCAGTACATTTACTGAGTTCCAGGAATTGCATGGTGACCGCCTGTTCGCTGAAGACCGCGCCGTAGTGGGTGGCTTCGCGAGGCTGGGCGACCATCGAGTAGTCGTGGTCGGCACGCAGAAGGGCCGGGATACCAAGGAGAATATCAAGCGGAACTTCGGTTCGGCTCATCCGGAAGGATATCGGAAGGCGTTGCGATTGATGAAGATGGCCGACAAATTCGGCCTGCCGATCGTCACCCTGATTGATACGGCGGGCGCGTACCCGGGCATTGGAGCTGAGGAACGTCATATCGCCGAAGCGATCGCGGTCAATCTGCGGGAGATGATGCTTTTGGAGGTTCCCATCATCGCTGTCGTCATCGGTGAAGGCGGATCCGGAGGAGCCTTGGGAATTGGAGTAGCTGACCGCGTGTTGATTCTGGAGAACGCCTACTATTCCGTCATCAGCCCGGAAGGATGCGCCGCCATTCTATGGAAAGACCGGGCGGCCGCCTCGAAGGCCGCCGCTGCCCTCAAGATTACAGCCAAGGATTTGTTGGAACTGGGTCTGGCCGACGAAGTTGTTCCAGAACCCTTGGGCGGCGCCCAGAACGATCTCCACACCACGGCAAACAGCCTCAAGCAGCAGCTACTGGGGAATCTCGATACTCTGAAGAAGATGTCCACCACGGACCGGCTGAAGGCCCGTTACGCGAAATTCCGCGCCCACGGACACTTCATTGAGAAGCAGCCCGCCGCTGCCTGAGCGAACATTCGTCTCCCGTGCTCTACCCGTTCATCTTCCAGCCGATCTTCAAGGAACGGGTCTGGGGAGGGAGGAACATTGAACGCCTCTACGGCAAGGCACTCCCCACCGGCCATCCCATCGGCGAATCATGGGAAATGACCGATCGCTCCGAAGGCGTTAGCGTTATCGCCAACGGCCCTCTAGCAGGCAAAACCCTCCGCTGGCTGATGGAGGACCATCGTCAGGCCGTCCTCGGAAAGGAAGCCTCCGTGGCCGGGCCATTTCCAGTGCTCATCAAGATTCTCGATGCGCAAGAGACGCTTTCCGTCCAAGTTCATCCCCCGGCGGAGATAGCCAAACAGTTGGGAGGCGAGCCGAAGACAGAAATGTGGCTGTTCACCAACACCACTCCGGGAGCCGCGATTTACGTGGGGCTAAAGAATGCCACCAGTCGTGCGGAATTTGAGCAACGAATCCCCGCCGGCACCGTCGCCGAGGCCCTGCACCAAATTCCCACGAAAGCCGGCGACTGCATGTTCCTGCCCAGCGGACGTCTCCATGCCATTGGCGCCGGTAATGTCCTTTTCGAGATTCAGCAGAACTCCGACACCACGTACCGGGTGTTCGACTGGAATCGTGTCGGCCTCGACGGCAAGCAGCGGGAGCTTCACCTCCCGCAATCGCTCGCCAGCATCAACTTCGACGACTTCGAACCGGAACTCATCCCCAACAAATACTCTCGCAACGAAGTCTTCTCCGTTCGTTACCTCGTCGACCATCCGCTCTTCCGTGTCGATGCCTGCCAGGTCAAGCGAGGCAAACGCTTTTACCTTACCAGCGATTCCGTCCAAATCGTCGGCATCGTCCGCGGCACGCTCACGGCCAGCTACGGTGACACCAGCCTGACTCTGAAGCCCGGAGACTTCTGCCTCCTGCCCGCGTGCCTCGGGCGCACCGCACTCACGGCGGAGACCCAGACCGAATTCCTGCACATCCAGCCCAGCGTCACCTGAAACGCTGAGAAATCTTCTGCCCCGCGTATCGTCCGCTTGTGCCCCACCGCGGATTGCCCCATGATGTTCGGTAGTTACATCATGCCGCCGAAACTCAAAGAATTCCTGCAACGTTGGGCCATTACCACGGTGGCCGTGCTCGCGGCGGCACACATGGTCGAGAAAATCCATTACGACCACTGGCACGGATTACTCATCGCCACGTTGCTGCTCGGATTACTAAACGCCTTCCTTCGACCACTTATCCTGATCGCCACCGTAGGTTTGCTCGGCGCGTTCAACTTCGCTCTCGGCCTGCGCTTTGCCATCGTCACCCTGCCACTACAGATCATCTCGTTCGGGTTCTTTCTCCTCGCGCTCAACGCCCTCCTGCTGCTGTTCGTGGGGCACCTCGTTCCCTCCTTTCACGCCGACCAATTCTGGACCGCCTTCAAGGGCGGCCTGATCATCAGTGTCATTTCCCTCCTGCTGAACAGCTTCACCGGCACGGGCAACGCCCGCATCCAGATGCAACGCGGGAAGCCCGGCCCTCCCTCCGGCGGCTCCGGTCCATCCGGCTCAAACGGCGGGAACGGTCCAGTCATCGACATCTGAGCCACTCCTACGTGGACGCCAGCCGGTATGCCGCCCGGTTCGTCGCCACACCGCGCGCCGAAAATCCCCGCTCGAAATCCGTAACGACCTCCGTCAACTCCGCCGGAGTCTCCACCGCCACGAAACGCCGGTCCACTGCGAACACCTCCTGCATCTGCGCAAAGTAATCCAAGTCATCCGTTCGCAGATACATCACGCCCCCTGGCACCAACACTCGCGCCGCCAATTCGGGAAAACGCTCGTTCACCAGACGGTTCTTCCGATGCTTCCGCTTCGGCCACGGATCCGGGAAATAGAGATGCATCGCCGTCACCGACGCCAGCGGCAGAAGGAACTCCAGGAAGTAAGCCGCCTCGATCCGCATCAAACGCAAGTTTCCCAATCCCGCCCGCTGCCCTTTCCGGTCCAGCTTCCGCAATCGCCCGAGCAAGCGCTCCACGCCGAGGAAGTTCCGCTCCGGTCGGAGCGCCGCCCACTTCGCCATGAACGACCCATCCCCGCTCCCCAACTCCACCTCCAGAGGACGCGACACTGGAAACATCTCTTCCATGCGTAAACGCTCGACCCACGAAGTGGGACGATAAATCAAAGTGGTCGCGACAGACCCGGGAACAGAATCCATAGGGAGTGCAAAAGCTGGTAGCCCCGCCCGGAATTGAACCGGGATCAACGGTTTAGGAAACCGCTGCTCTATCCATTTGAGCTACGGGGCCAACCCACGCGCGAAATTACCGCCCCGGCGTGCATTGACAAGAATTTGCGCTGCGCCCACCGAGGCCGGCCCCCTCTTTTTCCTTTCCGCCACCCGCTGTTCCGACTAATCAATTCCCCGCATGAAAGTGATCATTCTCGCTGCCGGATACGCCACGCGCCTTTATCCGCTTACGCTCACCAAGCCCAAGCCGCTCCTGCCCGTCGCTGGCAAGCCCATGATCGACTACGTCCTCGATAACCTCGCGCCTATCGGCGACATCGACCGCGTCATCATCGTCACCAATGCCAAGTTCGCTGATCACTTTCAAAAATGGGCCGACGATTACCGCGCAAACAAGGCCAAGCTCGACTTCACCATCGTCAACGACGGCTCGACCGACGACACCAACAAGCTCGGCGCGATCGGTGACCTTAACCTCGTCATCGACCGCGAGAAGATCGACGACGACGTAATCGTCGTGGCCGGCGACAACCTCTTCAGCGAACCCCTGCCGAACTTCGGCAAGTTCTGTCGCGAAAAGAACGAACCCGTGCTCGCCGTCTACGACGTCGGCAGCCTCGAAGACATCAAGAAATACAACTCCATTACCTTCGACGCGACCGGCAAGATCACCTTCTTCGAAGAAAAGCCGAAGCAGCCGACCAGCACTGTCACCGGCATCGCGCTCTACTTCTATCCACGCAAAACGATTCCCCTCATCAAGCAATACATCGCCGAAGGCAACAACCCGGACCAACCCGGTCGCCTCGTGCAATGGCTTTACCCGCGCACGCCCGTCTACGTCTGGAACGTGCCCGGCCTTTGGTACGACATCGGGTCGAAGGAAACGCTCGAAGAAGCGAACCGCATCTTCGCGAAGAAGTAGAGCGTGATGCGGAATGCGTGATGCGTGACGACGATTCAAACCCGCCGTCCGGAATCACGCGTCACGGATCACCCATCCCTTTCGGCAAAGACCTCCAGCTCCGCTTCCACGGCCCGGCTGCCGCGCGCACGCTCATTCACCTCCCCGGCCTACACGGCGATTGGACCCTGCTCGCGCCCTTCCGCCAGGCTCTCGGAAACCACGCCCGTTTCATCGAGACCGCTTATCCACATCAGCCTGACTGGCAGCTCCCTGACTACGCCGCCGCGATCGAGTCCGCATTGTTGGAACGCGGCATCACCTCCGGCTGGATTCTCGGTGAATCATTCTCCTCACAAGTCGCGTGGGCTTTTCTCGAACATCAGCAACTCGCCGGCGACACGGCGCGATTTCGCATCGAAGGACTGATTCTCGTCGGCGGATTCGTCCGGCATCCGTGGCCGTGGGGCGTACGACTCGCCCACGCCGCCAGCAAACGAATCTCAGTGCAGTTCCTCCGCAGCCTCTGCCAGCTCTACGCCCACACCATGAGCAAACGCTTCGGTCACTGTCCCGGTGCCGCTGAAGAATTCGCGCAATTCGTCGAGAACCGCGCCTGCGATCCCGACCGCCACACCATCACGCGTCGCTACCTGCTCATCGCTGGAAATCACCCCGCCACCATCGCCCGCGCCACACGCCTTCCAGTCTATCACCTCACGGGCGCGTGGGACCCGATCGTCCCCTGGTGGCACGTGCGACCCTGGCTCCGCAAACACTGCCCGGGCTATCGCGAATCACGCATCATCTGGAGCGGTGATCACAACATCCTCCTCAGCTCACCGGAAAAATCCGCGGAACAAATCCTCGCGTGGGTCGGCAATCACTCCGCCGCAACTTCATCGTCGTGAAGCGCGCCGCGGCTGCTCCACGAGCGCCGTCATCATCAAGTCCGCTCCGACCTTTCGCCACTCGACCTCACGCAGGTTGAGAATCTCGTCCAAGCTCCGCGCGCCTTCGCCCGCGACCGCCTTGCGCGAATCGCGCCCGCCCAAAATCTTCGGCGCATAGAAGAACGCCACACGCTGCGCGTTACCGCCCATCAGGAACGACGCGTTCACTTCCCCGCCTCCTTCGACAAGCAGGCTCGTCACATTCTCGCCACCAAGCTTCCTCAACACCCAGCGCAGATCGATCCGTCCGCCGCGTAAGGGCGCTGTCCAAACCCGGACCCGTTTCGCCAACGCCGCCACGCGCTTCGCCGGCGCTCCCTTGCCGACCACGATAGTCGTCAGCGACGCAAACTCATCAGCCACCACCTTCGACTTCAAAGGCGTCCGCCCCTGCGAATCGAGAATGATGCGCTGGAGCCTTGGTGTTTGGATCTTGGTGTTTGGTTTCTGCCTCACCGTGAGGCTCGGGTCATCCCCCAGCACCGTGTTGACGCCCACGAGAATCGCATCCGCGCCCGCGCGCAACCGCATCCCCTCCGCACGCGCCGCCTCGCCCGTGATCCACTTCGATTCACCCGAAGCCGTCGCGATCTTTCCGTCCAACGTCATCGCCGCCTTCACGGTGACGAACGGTGTCCGGTGAACGATCCAGTGATTAAAAGCCTCGTTGAGTCGCGTCGCCTCAGCTGCCAGCTCACGGTAGGGCGCGTCGCTCCGCGCGCGCAGCTTCGTCTGTGGCAACGTCCCCCCGGCGCGCGCGGAGCGACGCGCCCTACCGCCGAACGGAAGCACCTCGATGCCAGCCTTCGTGAGAATAGTCAGCCCCTTGCCTGCATGTTTCGGATTCGGATCCTTCGCCGCAATCACCACGTGCTTGATGCCCGCGGCCTTGATCGCCTCCGTGCAAGGCGGCGTGCGCCCGTGCGTGCAACACGGCTCCAGGGTGACGTAAAGCGTCGCGCCCTTCGGTGAATTCTTCCTCCGCTCCGCATCGCGCAACGCCTCGATCTCCGCGTGCGGTTCGCCCGCGCACCGATGCCAGCCTTGCCCGATGATCTTCCCGCCCTTCACCAACACCGCGCCCACCATCGGATTCGGCGACGTCGCTCCGTACGCGCGCCTCGCCAGCGCCAGCGCGCGCCGCATGAACTTCACTTCGGTTGCCTCGCTGTGCTGGTGACGTTTCATGGCTTCGAATCCGCAATGACCCGATTCAGCCCGCGCACCGAAACATTCTCCGCCAGCTCGAAGCTTACTTCGCCAGGACAAACCAGCGTGAGACGGTCGAGTTTCAAATGTTCGAGCGCCATGTGACACGCGGGAGTCATCTTCGGCGAGTCCGCGTATTTGAACTCAAAGCCCAGCCGCCGCCCATCTTTGATGATCATCAAGTCCAGTTCTCCCTGACTGTGGACCGACCAGAAGTACGCCTCCTCGTCGGACACATTCTTCGCACGCAAGATTTCCTCCAGAGCGAAGCCCTCCCATGAAGCGCCCAGTTTCGGCCACGTCTGAAGCTGCGCCACATCATTGATGCCCGCCAAGCGATGCAGCAGGCCGCTGTCCCGGAAGTAAATCTTCGGCGTCTTCACCTGCCGCTTGCCGATGTTTTCAAACCACGGCGTCAGGCGGCGCACCATCAGCGTGCCGACGAGCACATCCAGGTAGCGACGCACCGTGGTGTCCGCCACCCCCAGCGACCGGCCCAAATCCGAAGCGTTGAAGACCTGCGCGTGGCAATGCGCCAGCATCATCCAGAATCGCCGCAGCGCGTTCGCCGGGATCTGGATGCCGAGCGCCGGAATATCTCGTTCCAAAAAAGTGCGGATGTAGAACTCCCTCCACTGCACGCTGTCTGCGTCCGTCGCTGCGAGGAATGACAGCGGAAATCCGCCGCGCACCCAAAGCTTCTCGAACTCGCCCGTGCCCGTCTCACCCAAGGTAAACGGAGTCACCTCCATGAAAGCAATTCGTCCCGCCAACGTCTCGGCCCCTTGCTGAAGCAGATCCCGCGATGCGCTGCCGAGGATCAGAAACCGGGCGGGCAGTTCCGGACGGTCCGCCAGGACTCGCAGCACCGGGAACAAATCTGGCCGCCGCTGAATCTCATCGATGACCACCAATCCTCGCAATCCTTCGAGCGCCAGCTTGGGATTCGTCAGGCGATCCACATGCACCGGGTCTTCCAGATCGAAGAAGTTTCGTTCGGGCGAGAAGTCTTTCGTCGCGGAAGCAATCTGCCGGGCCAAGGTCGTCTTGCCCGCCTGACGCGGGCCAAGCAGGGCCACCACTTTGAACTGTCGGAGCAGTGCGGCAGCACGTTGCTGGAGGGCAACTCGTTCCACAAAACCACCTTGCCATGAAAATTCGGCGATGCACGCCGAATTTTCATATTGATTCACAAACCACTACTAAACAGGCATTTCAGAAAGCGAGACTTCCACCCTGTTTAGTCTCTAAACGAGACTTTCCGTAGAATCTGCTAATCAGCGCGCGGCGCATGAACGACTCGTCGTTGCCAGCCGCTCGCTTCATGCTTGGCTCAGCCCTTGTCCGAAAACAACGCTTCCGCGAACTGCTTCGGGTCGAACGCCTGAAGGTCGTCCGCTTTTTCGCCGAGGCCGATGAACTTGATCGGCAATCCCAGCTCTCGCTGGATCGCCACGACCATGCCGCCCTTGCTCGTGCCATCAAGCTTCGTGATGACCAGCCCGGTCAGCTTCACCGCCTTGTGGAACTCGCGCGCCTGATTGAGCGCGTTCATGCCCGTCGTCGCGTCGAGCACCAGCAACGTCTCGTGCGGCGCGCCGGCGAGCTTCTTGTCCATCACGCGATGCACCTTCTGCAACTCGGCCATGAGGTTCTGCTTCGTGTGCAAGCGGCCCGCCGTATCGACGAGCAAGTAATCCGCGTTGCGCGATTGCGCGGCGGCGACCGCGTCGTGCGCGACAGCAGCCGGGTCCGCATTGTAAGCGCCAGCCACGACCTGCACATTGAGCTTCGTGCCCCATAGCTTCAGCTGCTCGATGGCTGCAGCGCGGAACGTGTCGCACGCGGCGAGCACGACGGATTGGCCGCGCGTTTGGATGAGGTTCGCGAGCTTCGCGGAAGTCGTGGTCTTGCCCGTGCCGTTCACGCCGACGATGGACACCACCGTGACGCCGGACGGCTGCTTGCGCAGTTCGCTGTTCGTCGAGGAAAGGCTCTTCTCCACTTCGCGCTGGGCGATCTCGAAGATCGCTAGACCGGAGCGACCCTGCGTTTCATAGGCCTTCTTCACCTCGGCAAGAATCTGCTGCGTCATCGAGGTGCCGAGGTCCGCGCCGAGCAACGCCGCTTCCAGCTCCTCAATCGACGAGCCCGTCAGCTTCGGCGAGAGCGTGACGATGCGTTTGATTTCGTGAACGAGCTTCGCCTGCGTCTTCTGCAAGCCCTCCTTGAACTTTTGGAACAAACCCATCGTGCGGAAATTTCGAGTTACGATTTGAGAATTACGATTGAGCCGACGGCGCAGTGCCGTCCGCGAGCATCACGCCGGCATCCATCGCGCGCTTCATCACGCGCTCGCGCAGGCGTTCCACGCAGCTGTAGGGCACCTTGATGCTGCCGATGAGCGGACGCCCCTTGCTCATGCCGTGGCAATCCGAACCGCCGGTGACGAGCAGCTTGTGCCGGTCGGCGATTTCCAGATACCGCTGCGTCATCGAGGTGGAATGCTTCGTGTGAAAGCACTCGATGCCGTCCATGCCCGCCGCGACGAGATCCGGAATCACTTCGTCCGTGTGATTCAACCCCGGATGCGCGAGCACCGCGAGACCGCCCGCCTGATGAATCAACGCGATGGCTTCCGCGGAGGAAATCTTGAACTTCGGCACCCACGCCGGCTTGCCCTTCTTGAGGAAACGCTCGAACGCCTCGTCCAGACTGCTGCAAAGCTTCTCCTGCACCAGCGCGCGCGCGACGTGAGGGCGTCCTGGCGAATGGCAGTTCGCGAGCTTGAAGACGGCTTCGACTTTGAGCGGCACCTTGAGCTGGTTCAGCTTCTCCACCATTTCGAAGATGCGATTGCGCCGCACTTCCTGGAACCGCGCGAGGTCCGTCTTGAGCTTCTCGTTCTCGGCGTCCATGAAGTAGCCGAGCATGTGCAACTCATGGCCCGCGTGCTCCGTGGTGAGCTCGGACGCGGGGATGAACTCCACGCCGCCGGCCTGGCACGCCGCCGCCATGCGCGGACAACCTTCCATCGTGTCATGGTCCGTCAGCGCCACCGCCCGGAACTTGCAGCGAATGGCGTGACCAGCGAGTTCCTCCGGCGTGTAAGTGCCGTCGGAGAAATTCGTGTGCAAATGGAGGTCGGCGGACATCAGGGTGTCATTTCACAATCCGCGCCGGGCGCATGAGTTCGCCCTTCACACTGTCGAGAATGCCGTTGATGAACTTGCCGCTGTCCTGCGTGGAGAAGCGCTTCGCGATGTCCACCGCCTCGTTGATGCTCACCACGGGCGGGATGTCGTCGCGGTGGAGCATCTCGTAAATGGCGAGGCGCAGGATGTTTCGGTCCACAGCGGCGATGCGCGGGATGTCCCAGTTCTTGGAAAACTTGCGGATGAGCGTGTCGGACTCGTCGCGATGCTCGATGGCACCGCGGATGAGCGGGTCAGCAAAGAGCCGGACGGAAGCCTCGTCCGTGGTCGGCGGCGCCGGGTCAGCGGGCTTCTCGCCCCAGGTCGCGTTGCCCTTCTCCTCCGCGATCACGGCGCTGCGCTGCGAGCCCCAAAACTGTTCGAGCTCCGCATCCAGGTTCTCCGGCGGATTCATGTCGTGCTGAAAAAGGAATTGAACGGCGCGTTCCCGCGCCTCACGGCGTTTGCCCATGCCAGCAGGATGGGCCAAAATCGGTGGGGTAGGAAGGGAAAACTAAACCGGACCAGTTCTCTGGGAGACAGAATGATTGCGCGGACGACCGCCACATCTGAGGACGGTCAGAACGGCTCATTATCAGGATCAGCGAGTTTTGATTCTCTAGTTCGAGCAACTACCATCACAGAGAAATCAAATCCAGTGGCCTTCCGCATCAGTGGAATAGTTATCAACTGGCTCCTGTGAAGTTTATCGCGCGCCTTCACCTCAACGAAAGAGATCTGGCGACCTTGGACCAGAGTCAAATCAGGCCACCCCTTTCGAAGCAAATAGGGATTCTTCATTAACGCATTGAGGATACAAAGGAGGCCATCGTCCCCAGCGGCGAACCGAATAGACTGCACGTTTCCTTCGCTGAGGCCAGGATATGACTCCCTCACTATTTCGTGAGAATAGATCTCCCGAAAGTTAGATAGGAAGCGTTCATCTGACGTGCTAAGTAATGCCTCAGCTATCTCGTCCATCGCGGAATGATGCTCAACAAGGATACTCTCCAAGTATGACCGGCATGCGTTTGCGCGAATCTGTTCACTCGAAAAAAATCCGATCGTGTCGTTTGCAGGGCGTTGGCTTGCAAACCAATCGAGGCAAAGCGCCTTCAAGACAGTCAGAATTGCTCCTCCTTCACAATACGTTCCGTCAAAACCCTCCATTCTAAGAAAATTAAGAGCATCAGCCTCAATCCGGTCCCGCTTGGCGACAGTAACTGTTCGTAGAGGCAATTTGAGCATTCGGCACTGCTCGGCGAGCCCTTGCGTTTCGAGCAAGCTGACGAAGCCAAACTCTGTAATGGCACCATCGGGGCTCAGCAGGCGAGATTCGACCAAACAATCGTCGTCTGGCTCGTACCTTCCCGACTCAAGCGCATGTTGTAACGCCGCTACCTCGCCTGGGGAGAGCGGGGTCTTGCGCCGAGTGAAGTTCGCCATCAAACCGACATGGAGTTTCCGTTCCACCTTGTCGAATCTCCACCCGAACTCAGCGCACTGAGCCTTCAGCTTTTCGAGATAGCCAACGTCAGGGCAGTAATGCTGTTCAAGCTCAAACTCAATTCCCATAGAAGGCATTCGTTTCACAGAATCGAGTCGCAATGAGAAGGAGCCCAATGCACACAGTATGATCCCCGATCTGAAATACGCCCTGACTCATCTGCGTCAAATCCCCGACTCCGCTACTCGCGATACTGCGACAGTTCAGAATCAATGTCTTTTATCGGCCCAAACCAGAAATTGCGGAAACTCCCCCCCGTTCCTATCACTCGGACCTCGCGTTTCGCCGAAAGCACCTCGCGTGTCGCAAGGTCAAAGAAGATTACATAGACAGCACCGGCGTGAGAGATATAGGCGGGAGGGAACTTCGCGTTGGTTTTCGCTGGCATAGACACCAACTTACTTTCGCTGACAAAACGGTCCACGATGAAGACCATCGCCAAACCCTTCTCGTGCTTCGACCTCAACGACTTCACTGCTGCAGATATCTCCTCAGCTGTAATATGGGACTCCTTGGCAGCGTCTTTCGAACTCCCGCTCAAAACTACCTGATTAGTGCTTATCCCTTTGTTACGCTCTGTCACCGCTTCAATGTCGATTTGCACCCTCCTTTTCAATGCACCCGCGACGCCTTCGATCCGTTCATCCAAGAACAAATCATTCCATCGCGCCGGCATATTCTGAAACAGGAGATCCGGAACTAGAATCGTCTTCTCAGTCCCGATCATCCTCATCATCGAATAGTCTAAGCCCATCCATACAACGCTGGTCGTATCCTTCATCTTCTGACTCAACTCCGCCGCGCTCGCAGAAGCCAAGGCGACAACCAACGAAATGCCGAGGCACGCCAGAATCCTGTTCATACAGAGATGTAAATGTGAGAGACAAACTCAATGCTCGAAGGCCGCTTCAAAGCCCAAACGCCTTCTGCATCTGCTCGCGCACGATCGTCAGGCGTTTCACGTCGCCGCCGCCGACTTCCGCTGTCGCCCAGCCGCAGAAGTTGATGTCCGAAAGCGCGGCGCGGACCTTGTCCCACGGCAGATCGTCGTCAGGGCTGGTGATGTCCACGAACTTGTTCTTCGCGCGGCTAAAACCTTTCACGTCCAGCTTCACGCAGCGGCGGCCGAAGGCACGAATCCACTCGCCGGGCTGGCCGTATTTCCAGTGGTTGCCGATATCGTAATACATTCCCACCCACGGGCTGTTGAAGCTGTCCACGAACTTGATGAAGCGATCCGCCGTCTGTTCCGGTCCCTTGTCGTGATCGTACATCATCTTGTTCCACACGTTCTCGATGAGAATCGATTGCCCAAGCGACGCCGCGAGCGGCAGCGACTTCTTCATCTCCGCGCGGCAACGTTCCTCAATCTCCGCCTCCGGACCGTCCGTGCCCTGCCCGATGACGATGAGAATCCCGCTGCCGCCCGCCGCGTGCGAGACGCGCAGGCAGTGATCGAGATTCGCCCGCGCCTTGTCGCGCGTCTCCTGTTTCGGGTCCGTCAGCCGCACGCCCCAGTGCGTGTGATTAATCGCGTTGTGAACGAACACGCCCGAAGCACGGACCGCTTCGCGTGCTTCGTCCGCCGTGAAACTGCCCGCCTCATCGAAATCCACGCCATCGAATCCCGCGTCGCCCGCCATGCGCAGGCGCTCAGTTACGGTCAACGTTTTGTCGCTGGCCTTCTTCGCGATCATCGTCAACTTGCACGAGAGCAGCAGACGTTTGCCCGCAGGCGGCAGGATGGTGCTGCCGGAAGTGGGCTTGGCCGCGGAGTCAGCGGCGCGGAGCGGGGCCACCGCCGTGGCAGCGCCCAGGGCAAGCGTGGTGGAAACGAAGCTGCGACGGGAGAGATTGAGCTTGGTGTCGTTCATAAGCGTAATGAGTTTGCGCGTAGTTGAGCTTTCATGACGCCGGGTGGGAAGCCCGAATTCGATCTTCAACACGCCGCCGGCGGCACGCTACGACAGGTTCACCGGGTCGATGTCCACAGCAAGCGTTACGTCGTCCGGCAGTTCGAGGGACTCGATCAACGCCGCGAGATGGCGGCTGAGCACGCTCATCTGCCGCGTGCGCAGCATGAGTTGATAGCGGTAGAAGGATTCGGCGCGAGCCAGCGGCGCAGGCGCAGGGCCGGCGATGACGAGGTCGGAGGGCAGGCGGGCAGGTGAGAAAGTGGGCGAGTGGGATGGCTCCTTCACATCCAAGCCGAGTGCCAGCTCTGCCTTCTCACTTTCCCGCTTTCCCACTTTCCCGCTTTCCTCCCCCCTGCCGCGCTTCTCCAGCTCTGCGCGCACGTGTTCCGCGGAGAACTTCACCTTCTCCTCGTTGCGCCCCTTCAGCACAATCAGCGCGATGCGGCCGGCAGGCGGATACTTCAACTGCTCCCGAAACTCGATCTCCTGATCGTAGAAGCCCGCGTAGTCGTGACGGCGCGCGTATTGAATGGCCGGATGAAAAGGCGTGAACGCCTGCACGAACACCTCGCCTTCCACATCGCCACGGCCGGCTCGACCGGCGACCTGCGTGAGCAGTTGAAAGGTTCTTTCGCCCGCGCGGAAGTCGGGAATGTGCAGGCTGAGGTCCGCGTAGATGATTCCGACGAGCGTGACGTTCGGAAAGTGCAGGCCCTTCGCAATCATCTGCGTGCCGACGAGGATGTCGATCTTGCCCGTGCGGAAATCGCCGAGGATGCGGCGGAAGTCGTCCTTGCGCTTGAGCACATCGGAATCCATGCGCTTGATGCGTGCTTGCGGGAAAAGCTTGGTCAACGTGTCCTCAACGCGCTCGGTGCCGAGACCGGAATAGCGGATGGCCGGGTTGGAACATTTCGGCTCGGGACAGACACGCGGCGCCTTCGCCTCGTGACCGCAGATGTGGCAGAGAAGCTTTTGCGCGGCGCGGTGGTAGGTGAGCGACACGCTGCAATTCGGGCACTCCGCGACGTAGCCGCACGTTGGGCATTGCAACGAAGTGGACCAGCCGCGGCGGTTGAGAAAGAGGATGACCTGTTCACCCTTCTCCAGACGCTGCGTGATCGCTTCCTTAAGTTGCTGGGAAAAAATCTGCGCTCCTTTGCTCTTCCGGTTCTCGGCCCGCATGTCGACGACGCGCACGATCGGCATCTTCTGCGCGTCCACGCGAAGCTTCATTTCCAGCAGCGTGTACTTGCCGCGATGCGCGTTGTAGAAACTCTCCATCGAAGGCGTGGCCGAACCGAGAACGACGACCGCGCCTTCCATCTGACCACGCACCACTGCAACGTCGCGCGCGTGGTAACGCGGTGATTCCTCCTGCTTGTAGGAATGCTCGTGCTCTTCATCCACGATGATGAGCCCAAGCGGATCGACCGGCGCAAAGATCGCCGAACGCGCCCCGATGACGATGCGCGCGCGGCCCTGGCGAATCTTGTGCCATTCATCGTGGCGTTCGCCGGTCGAGAGATGGCTGTGCAGAACGGCGACGAGCGTTTGAAGTTTTCCGGAACTGAATCGCGCCTTGAAGCGCTCGACGGTTTGCGGCGTAAGCGAAATCTCCGGCACGAGCACAATCGCGCCCTTTCCCTGTTCCAGAGCGTGCGCGATCGCCTGGAGATAGACTTCGGTCTTGCCGCTGCCAGTGACACCGTGGAGGAGAAACGCCGCAGAGGAGCGTGGGGGAAGAGGGGAAGAGGAGCTGGAAACAAGCGCTCCCTCGCTCCTCTGCTCCTTTTCTTCTTCTCTCCTTTTCCCGGCCGGAGAGTTCATGGCCGCCATGATCTTGGAAAGCGCCGCCGCCTGCTCGTCATTCAGCACGAGTGGTTGCGAGGGCAGAATGTGTTCGTTCGCGTATGGGTCGCGTTCGGAAACTTGCGGGCTGATCGTAACGAGCCCTTTGTCCTCCAGCTTACGCGCGGTCTCAGCCGTGGTGCCGGTGAGGCGCAGCAGTTCCTGCAGCGGCAGCTCGCGCCATTCTTCGATCACGTTCCAGACATCTTCCTGGCGTTTGGTGAGCTTTGGCAGCTCGCCGGTGCGCGGCACGACGCGGACGAACAGTCGCTCGCGCCAGCCGGAATCTTCCTTGCGCACGGCGTCGGGCAACACGCTCTTGAGCGCGATCTCGACCGGGCAGCAATAGTAGTCCCCAATCCAGCGCGCGAGTTGGAGCACCTTGGGCGTCACCTGGCTCTGCTGACCGATGATCTTCGTGATCGCGCGCAAATTGGTGTGCGTGGATTCCTGGATGAGCGCAGTCACCACGCCCATGACCTGACGCGGCCCGAAGGGTACTTTCACGCGACACCCGACCTCGATGCGCCCGGCCATTTCTGGCGGGATGGCGTAATCGAAATCCTTGCGGAGTGCGATTTCGAGGGTGACGCGCGCGATCATCGTCAGTAAGTCTAGCCACGTGATTTCGGAGTCCAAGCTTGAACGTACCGACAGCATCTCGTCAGCGGGACAAGGAACCGAAATCTCAATTCCAATCTCATCCGACGCCGACGTGCTGATCGCGCTTACGGCCCGCGAGACGCCGGCAGCACGCTCATGATTGATCTCATCAAACGTTACAAGTGGTGGCTGTTCGGGATCATCCTGCTCGTCGGAGTTGCCACCTGGTTGGAACAATGGCGCAGCCACCATGAGCACAGTCAGGACACGGTCATTCTGGCGGCGAGCCGGAAACACGGCGTGGAGCCAGCGCTCGTGAAGGCTGTTGTCTGGCGCGAGAGCTGGTTCGATCCGAACGCAAAAGGCACGAGCGGCGAGGTGGGCTTGATGCAGATCATGAAGGACACGGCCAGCGACTGGGCCACCGCACAACGCTTCACCGCGTTCACCCACCACGAGTTGTTTGATCCGGCGAAGAACACCGACTGCGGTGCGTGGTATCTCCGGAAACTCCTGATGCGTTACCGCAACACCGACAATCCCATCGTCTACGCGCTGGCCGCTTACAACGCCGGGCCGGGGCGCGTCACGAAGTGGAGCAAGAGCGGAACGATCACGAACAGCGTCGAGTTCCTGGAGCAGATGGATTTTCCCGGCACGAAGAAGTATGTGCGGTCGGTGATCACGCGATACCGGCACTACCAGCGGAGCTTTCCCGCCAGGCAGGGTTAGCGGGGCCGGGCCAACGGCGCGCCCGGCGTTGATCTTAATCCACCGTCACCGACTTGAGCCGCGCTTCCACTTCCTGGCGAAGCCTCTCGCGCTCTTCATCGCTCAATTCGCGCGGCACGACAATCGGCGGCGTCAGGCGCATCACGCACTTCGCGAACGGAAGCGGAATCTGTAACCTGTCCCAGCTTTTCACCTGAATCTTCCAGCTCAACGAATAGGAAACCGGAATGACGGGAAGCCCGGTGAGCTGCGCCAGCGTGATCACACCATCCTGCACGACGTAGCACGGGCCGCGGGGCCCATCCGGCGTGATGGCAACATCATACCCACGCTCCGCCCAGGTGATCAGTTCCAGCAACGCCTGGCGTCCGCGACGGCTGGTGGATCCGCGCGCGGGTTGAACCTCATAAAGTTCCAGCACGCGGGCCATCAGTCCGCCGTCCTTGCTCGCGCTCACCATGGCGGCCAGGCGCGGCTCGCGACCGATGGTGCTCAGATACAGCCGGTAGATTTCGAGGCACAACGCCAGGCGATTGTGCCAGATGCAGAAGATCGCGCGCTGGCCCTGACCGTTTGTCAGCACGCCCGTTTCATCCCGCCACTCGTAACGAATCGTCGCCGAAACCACCCGGGCAAAAACATAGATCAATCGCGCCGCGAGGCGTTGATGCCACTTCGGCTTGTGCGGAATCACGACTCCGCTGCGCTGTGGTTTATGTGGCTTCGACATGGTCTGAACCGCCGGCATCACGCGCCTTTCTTCAAGCTCGCGCGCACAAGTTCTTCCACGCTCGCCTGCGCGCCCAGCAACGCCTGCGACGCGCGGATGGCGTCGTGCGCTTCGGGCTGCTTGAAGCCGAGCGCCATGAGCGCCAGCACGGCGTCATTCACCTTCTGATCGGCCGCGGAGAGCGAACGCTGCGCGCTGCTGGCCTCCCACGCGCCGGCCGCGCCCATCTTGTCGCGCAACTCAACGACGATGCGCTCGGCCGTTTTCTTGCCGACGCCGGAAATCTGCGAGAGCGCCTTCAAGTCGCCATTGGCCACCGCACCGCGGAGCGCGACGGGATTCATGCCGCTGAGAACGTTGAGCGCGATCTTCGGCCCGATGCCGCTCACAGTATGAATGAGCAACCGGAACAGGTCCCGCTCGGCCGCCGTCATAAAGCCGTAGAGCACGTGAGCATCTTCGCGAATCGCGAGGTGGGTGAGGATTTGGACATCGGCTCCGGGCGCCGGAAGCTTGTCGAACGAGGACAACGGAATGAGCACTTCATAGCCCACGCCGTTTACCTCAACTGTGGCTTGCGTGGGCAGGGCATCCATCAGTTTGCCGCGCAGGAACGTAATCATCGGCGGGGATTATCCACAGGTGCCGGGCGGACGCTACGCGAAAGCGCGGAGCGCCGACACGCGGCAGATCCGGGCCGATCAATCTCCACCGCCACCATCCCCGCCTCCGGCGGCACCACCACCGGAATCGCCGCCGTGGCCGTTCCCTGTATGACCGCCATCGCTTCCGCCGCCACTGCAACCGCAG
This sequence comes from uncultured Bifidobacterium sp., assembly GCA_964491875.1. Classification (GTDB taxonomy): domain Bacteria; phylum Verrucomicrobiota; class Verrucomicrobiia; order Limisphaerales; family JADJPG01; genus JADJPG01. The sequence continues at coordinate 18,615 of CAZBIC010000033.1, read as the reverse complement.
CCGCCCGAATGATTGTCGCACTTGCCAGACTTGCTGCGGTTCATGTCAAAGAGCGCCGCAGCCACGGCGGCCCCGACAACGAGAAAAACAATCACGATGATGATGGTGGTCATGTCAGATCCTTTTGAGCGGGGTGAGGCTGAAACGTCCTGTTTCCTGGGCAAAGGTCAGCGCAAGCGCCAGAGCATCCGCGGCGTCCGGAGCGGGCGGTTCCGCAAGGTGCAACATGCGTTGCACCATCTTCGCGACCGCGCTTTTTTGCGCCGCGCCGTAGCCGACCACGGCCTGCTTCACTTTGCGCGGGGCAATTTCGAAAATCTCCATTCCCGCCTCGGCGGCAATCACAAGACTCGCGCCACGCGCCTCGCCCATGATGAGCGCGGTCTGGAGGTTCTGAGCAAAGAACAATCCTTCCACCACGCAAACGGTCGGCTGGTGATGCTTGAGCACGTCGCGCAACGTTTGCGCGATGTTCAGGAGACAACGGGAGCGTTCCCACGCAGGTGGCGATTTGATGGTGCCTTGCGCGAGGACTTCCGGGTGCGGCTTCGCGAGCCGGATGATGCCGTAGCCGGTGCCACGCAGCGAGGGGTCGATGCCGAGAATGGTTTGGTGAACGCTGGCTTTGGAGACAAGCACGTCGTCCGTCGCACGCGTCGAGCTTCGCCGCGTGCCGCCCACGCGACTGCGCAGTTGTTCGAATTGCTGAGGAGTGATGCCCATGCCAGTTGCGAGTGCCGGCATGGTAACGGCCAAGCGCCGTTAAGCAAGGAATCCGCAATCAGCGTGAGTTTCGGCGACCGTTGTCCTCACCGGAGGAGCGACCAGAGCGCGAACCACCGTCACCGCCGGAGCGCGAGGGAGCTTGCGACGGGGCCGGACGCGGACCCGAAGGCGCGGGCGCGGAACGTTGCACGGACGGCGCGGGGCTTGGCGCGCGTGGAGTTTCAACGCGAGGCGTCGGCGCAGGAGCAGAGTAAGACGGCGTCCTCGGAGCGTTGTTGAAGCTCGGATTGGGGGCATTGAAACGAGGCGCTTCGGATCGTGACGGTTGCGGCTGCACATACACACGCGGTGCGGCATCCGCCCGAGGCGCGGAGGGCGGCACACGAACCACCGGCGCGGCCGGAGTCACCGAGGGACGCGATTCCGGAGCGATGCGAACCTGCGTTTGATTGTTGTTCGGGCGCACCGTAGGGCGGCCGCCACGCGGGGCTTCCACGCCAGGCGAGGTCGGCGCGGCCGGAACCGTGCGACCACCAGCAGTCGGAGGTGTCGTCACAGTGCGAGGCGTCGTCGAAGGCGTCGTGGTCACAGGAGCGACCTCGGCTGGCGAACGCGTTCCGCCGCGCACGACAGTGGGGCTGGGACGCGGACCGCGCGGTGTGTCCAAACGCGGAGTCGCAGGTGACGTCGGGGTGATTTCACGAGGCGTCGCAGGTGTGCTGACGGTGGCTGAACGTCCTCCCGAAGGCGGGCGAACGCTGGGCGATGAAGGGGAACGCGGCGCGGCGGTGTTGCCACTGACGAAGCCTGAATTGACCGGTCGCGCGACGGTCAGCGTGCGTCCGTCGTTGTCGAGCACTTCACGGCGCGAGCCGCCGCGGGGCGCTTCCGAAGTCGGGCGAAGTGAGACGCGGCGAATGCTGTCGCGGTTCACGGCGGCGACACGGTCGTAGCCGACGCCGCGATTCACGACGGTGTTGTTCACAGTGACGTAGTTGTTCACGACGGTCGTCTCGCGATGAATCTCTCGGGCACGATGCGAGGCGACGTAGTACTGCGACGGACGCCGATCGCAGAAGCGATTGAACGGAAGGTAAACGTAGTGGAAATCCGACAGCCCGAACTCGAAGCTGACTCCCACTGATAGCGAGTGGTGACGGAAACCATGGCCCGCCCAGCGCGCCGAAGGCGGCAACGGCGCCCAGCCACAGTAAGAACTGGACGAGCGCCAGCTCACCCAGGCCGGGCCCCAATGAACATCCGGCACCCACACCCAGCCGTAGTTTCCGTGCGTAGTCCAGCGGCCGTAATGAAATGGCGCCCAGCCCCACGAGTAATCCGAATACCAATACCAGCCACTGTCCGTCCACAGCCACCGTCCACCGTCGGCATAAGGACGCCAGCCACGGTTCCAGACAGCAACCGTCGGGCGCCAGCAGTGGCCGTAACCCGGGACATCAATCCACGTTCCGTAGGGCGCGAGCTCGTTATAGAAATAATTCACGGTCACCGGCTGAGTAGCCGCAGGGACGGTGTAAACCACGGCGGGGGCCTGGGTGCCGGGCGTGGTCGACGGAGGTGCGTCCGTCGCTGGCGCGGCGGCCTGTGTCGCCGTCGGCGGATAGACATTCGTCGCGGGCGCCGTCAATGCCACTCCGGACGGGAGCGGTTTAACCGCGCTGGCCGTCTTCTTTGCAGCGATTGCTTGCGGCGTAGCGTCTTGAGCGATCAACGTGGTGATGATGTTGGTCGGAACGCCGAGATCGTGGAGGTAAAGAATCTCCGCCGAGCCCATGTTGAAATAGCTCGGCGAATTCGTGATGTAGGCCATCAACACGTCTTCGGTCACGCCGCCTTGCACCAACTTCACGACATCCGTCAGCGCGGGAGTGAGGTCCAGTTCCACGGGAGGCATCGCTTCCAGAACCACATTGGTGTCCGCCGGAATCGGCTCGGCCGATCCAATCACCGGCGCAGCAGGTGCCGATGGGACCGCCGGCGTCGGGTTCGTAATAATTATCGATCCGGGCGGCACTGAGGTGGTCACTGGCGCTGCAGCTGCAACCGCGGGTGTCGGCACCGGAGTAGGCGCAGGAGTCGCCGGAGCAGCGGGCACGACAACAACGGCAGGCGCGGGCGCGGCGACTGTAACCGGCGAAGGATTGGAGACGGTCGGAATTTCGTCGGCGTGAGCTTTTTGTCCCCGGCATCCGGAGCCGAATGCCAGACTCAGAATTGCTGCGGTGAAGGTAACCCCCCGAAGGATTGGTTTCATAACATCAATTGTGTCAGGTCACGCTAGCACGGCGTTTTGCCGTATCGAGTAGGAAGTGACATGCACACCGTATCGACTCTGGACCAAACCCCGCTATTCATCGCCCATAAATCATGCACAAAGCCCTCACTACGAAGCGGTAAAGGAGGAGAACGTCAACCCTTCAGGATTTGATGAACTGATTTTACAAATCGCGCTTACTTACCAACTACCAGCTTCACACGTTAACGGTGCTGTTTGGGGGGAGGATTCTTGGAGCGAAGCCGGCGGGTTCCATTCAGGCCCTATCCAAGTGCCGTGACGAAGGCAAGCTTGCGCGCATCCGCCGCTTTCATTACCACTCCATTCATCATGACACCACGCCGCTTCGTTTCGATCCTCGCACTCGCTATTGCCCACGCCGCGTTCGCCGATGGTCCGACCGATAACCTCGCCGAGAAGGTGCGCCGTATTCCGCCACCGGGAATCAAAATCAGCGACCCGGATCGCGCGGAACTGACGGAAGGCGTTGCAAAGCTCGGCAAAGAGATCGATGCGCTCCGTGGTGAGTTGAAATCGAAACCGGCGTTGCTCGAACTGCTGCCGGATGTGGAGATTTATCACAAAGCCGTCGACTGGGCTTTGCGCTACGACGAATTCTTCAAGACGAACGATACCCGTTCCGCTCGCGCGTTGCTCGCCCTCGGTGCCGAACGAGCCCAGTCACTTCGCGACGGAGCCGCGCCGTGGCTCAGCGCGACGGGCTTGGTGGTTCGCGGTTACGTTTCGCGCATCGACGGATCCGTGCAGCCTTACGGGCTTGTCGTTCCGGCATCGTTCAAGCCGAACTCCTCGCATCAACACCGACTCGACTTTTGGTTCCACGGCCGCGGTGAGACACTGTCCGAACTCGACTTCATCTACGGTCGTCAACGCTCGGCCGGAGAGTTCACGCCGCCGAACGCGTTCGTTCTCCACACCTACGGCCGCTACTGCAATGGCAACAAGTTCGCGGGTGAAACTGACGCGTTTGAAGCTTTGGAACACGTGAAGAAGTTTTATCCCATCGACGAGAATCGACTCGTCGTGCGCGGCTTCTCGCTCGGTGGCGCAGCCTGCTGGCACATGGCCGTGCATCACACCTGGCGCTGGGCCGCGGCGGCGCCGGGCGCGGGGTTTTCCGAGACGCCGGATTTCCTGAAAGTCTTCCAGAACGAAAAGCTCAAGCCTTCGTGGTTCGAGCAAAAGCTCTGGCATCTATATGACTGCACCGATTGGGCTTTGAACCTCTACCATTGCCCGACCGTGGCCTACAGCGGCGAGAACGACAAACAGAAGCAAGCCGCCGACGTCATGGCGACCGCGATGTCGAAGGTCGGCCTCGATCTCACGCACATCATCGGATCGAAAATGGGCCATAGCTACGAAGCGGCTTCGAAGAAGGAAATCAACCGTCGCATCGACAGCATCGCCGAGCTCGGCCGCAATCCCGTCCCGCCGCGCGTCCGCCTGACGACCTGGACGCTCAAATACAATCGCATGCACTGGGTCGTGCTCGACGGCCTCGATCGCCACTGGGAACGCGCCACGGTGGACGCCGATTTCTCCGGCGGCTTGCTCGACAACTCCATTCGCATCACCACTAAGAACGTCTCCGCCTTCACACTCACGTTCGAAGCCGGGCAATGTCCATTGGACAACACCAAGACTCCGCGCGTCTTCATCGACAGCAGCAAGCCGACCGCGCCGCGCGTGAAGTCCGATCGCTCGTGGACCGCGAGCTTCCGCAAGTCCGGCAGCCGCTGGGAACTAATCGAAGAGGCGGAAGACTCGTCAAAACTCCGCAAGCGCCACGGACTGCAAGGTCCGATCGACGATGCATTCATGGACTCGTTTCTCATGGTCCGTCCGACCGGCAAGGCGCAGCACGAAAAAGTCGGCGCGTGGGTGAACTCCGAAATGAATCGCGCCATCGAACAATGGCGACGTCAGTTCCGCGGAGACGCTCGCGTGAAGGATGATTCCACCGTAACCGACGCCGACATCGCAGCGCACAACCTCGTGCTCTGGGGCGACCCCGCAAGCAACCAGCTTCTCGCGAAGATTGCGAACAAACTTCCAATCGACTGGAGCGAGAAGAATGTGAAAACCGGCAAAGAAACGTTCCCAGCCGCTGGCCACGCGGTGGTGATGATTTATCCGAATCCTCTCAACCCGAAGAAGTATGTGGCGCTCAACAGCGGCTTCACCTTCCGCGAATACGATCAGCTCAATAACGCCCGTCAGGTGCCGAAGTTGCCGGACTTCGCGATCATCGATCTCAGCCAGCCGCCGAATTCACGGACGCCCGGCGGCATTGCCACCGCAGGCTTCTTCGACGAACGCTGGGAGCTGACCTCGTCGAGCACCAAGCCGTGGTGAGGCGGTGCGTCAGCGCGAAAAACCGCCGCTGACGAAATCACGAATCACATCGAGCTCTTCGTCGCCGGCGATGGTGTGAACCTTCGCGAACTCACACCACGTGATGTTCAGCCCGGCGGCCTTTAGTCCATCCACCTGCCTACGCACCTCGGCGCATGGAATGAGCGGATCCTGCGTGCCGTGCGTGAACAGCATGCGTTGCTCTTTCGCGACGGGCGAAAGCTCCTGCAGCAACCGCGCCGGTTCATGGACGTAACCGCTCACGCCAACGAGACCAGCGAACCGGTGTGGAAAGCGAAAGCCAACATCGATCGTCATCAGGCAGCCCTGGGAGAAGCCGAAGAGGATCGTTTCTTCCGTGGGGAAACCATTCGCCCGCTGGGCATCAACGAGCGTAAACAACAGTTTGCGGCTGCGCTCAATGCCCGGCCCGGGATTGCCTGCGAAGTCGTACCACGAATAGCCGCCGTAGTAGTCATCCGGCGCGTTCACGAGAAGGTAGTTTATCCACGGCAACCGCAGGGCCGACGGCATCCAGCGATACCCCGCCGTGCTGTCGCCCAGTCCGTGCAACGCGATCAGCAGGCGTTTGGAATCCTTCTGCGTCGCCGGATAAAACTCAGTCTCAAGCATGTCGCGCATTCAAGGGGAAGCCGGGAGCGGATGCAAACGTCAAAGGCCTCTCCACGCTCCTTTACCAGTTTTCACTTGCGCCCCGCCCTGCCCCGCCCGAAAACAACCGCTCCATGTTTACTGAAGTGAAGAGCGTCCATTTCATCGGCATCTGCGGCACCGCGATGGCCAGCGCCGCCGCCGCCATGAAGGACAAGGGCTACGTCGTCACCGGTTCGGACCAGAGCGTCTATCCGCCCATGTCCACCTTCCTCGCCTCGAAACAAATCGAGGTGATGAATGGCTACTCCGAATCCAATCTCAACCACAAGCCCGACCTTGTCGTCGTCGGCAACGCCATCTCCCGCGGCAACCCGGAAGCTGAACTGGTGCTCGAACGCAAGCTGCGCTTCTGCTCGCTGCCCGAGCTGCTCAAGGAATACTTCATCCGCGGCAAACGCTCCATCGTCGTCAGCGGCACGCACGGCAAGACGACCACCACCTCGCTCCTCACCTGGGTCTTTGAGCACAACGGATTGAACCCGTCGTATCTCATCGGCGGCATTCCGAACAATTTCGGCGCCGGCGCGCGCTTCACGGACAGCGAATGGTTCATTATCGAGGGCGACGAATACGACACCGCCTTCTTCGACAAGCGCAGCAAGTTCATCCACTATCTTCCAGAGGTCGCGATCATCAACAACCTCGAGTTCGATCACGCCGACATCTTCGATAACCTCGCCGCGATCCAGAAAACCTTTTCGCACTTCATCCGGCTCATCCCGCGCAACGGTCAACTCTTCGGCAACGGTGATGATCCGAACCTCGCGCCGCTGCTCAACGTCACGCACTGTCCCGTAAAACGCTTCGGTCTCGGCGAAGACAACTCGGTGCGCGCGTTCAACCTCAAGTTCGGCCCCACCGCCAGCGAGTTCGAGATTCCCTCCGCGAAATTCCACATCGATCTCGCCGGCGAACTCAACGTTCGCAACGCGCTCGCTGTGGTCGCCGCCGCGAAACATTGCGGGCTGAAGAACAGTCAGATTCAAAGCGCCTTCTCGACCTTCAAAGGCATTAAGCGTCGCATGGAAGTGCGCGGCATCTCCGGCGGCGTGACCATCGTGGATGACTTCGGCCATCATCCCACGGCCATCCGCGAGACGCTGCGCGCGTTGCGTCTGAAGTTCGCCGGGCAGAAAGTCTGGGCCATCTTCGAGCCGCGCTCGAACACCACGCGCCGGAATGTCTTCCAACAGGAACTCGCCCTCTCCTTCGCGGACGCCGACGCCGTGATCGTCTCCCAGGTCGCCAAGCTCGAACAACTCAAGGTGGACGAACGCCTGAACCCCGAGCAGTTGATGAAGGACATCCAGTCTCTCGGCAAACCCACCGCCTACCTCGCCGACGTAGACGCCATCGTGGAACACATCGCGAGGAACGTGCAGGGCGGCGACGTGGTGTGCGTGTTCAGCAACGGCGGCTTCGGCAACATCCACGCGAAGCTGCTGGAGCGGCTGAAGGGGAGATAGCGTTCACCAATTACTTTGGTGGAATGCATTGCTCGTCTTGCTCTGGGAATCTTTGAGCTTCCGTGGTGGCTTCAAGCAGTTCGCCATTCCGTCGCTCACCGCTTGAGACCATTGAATCCAATGCGCAGCATCGGGCTGATTGATTTGCGTCACCAGTGCGCGCATTTTTCTCTCGAACGCCCTCAAGGCCGTTTGCGTCTCACGGAGTCGTTCGCGACCGGCATGGTTCAAGGCGACTTTCAACGTCGCCACCAATTCGCGTTTCGTTTTGCGCGCGATTCGCGATTCGTTGACCTTTTCGATCAATAGTTCAATTGCCAGCGGCGCAGTTACAACTTCGACAGTCATTGCGTCCAAATCAGTGGTTCCTTTCATGTCGGTCACCGCCAGAATTACGGTATGATTACCGACTTCGAGGCAGTTGGTCGCCGTCGCGCCGAAAGCGAAGGGGACCAGGTCCGGCTCCACGAACCATAGATATTGCAGGGCGCTCTGGTCGCCGCAGGCATCCACTGAAGTAGAACCGGAGCCATCGATCCGTAAACAGGCGTTCCACCAATTGCAGGAGATGAGAACAGGCTGCTCAAAGTCAGGTTCAAATGTCACAAGTTGATCCGTTTCAATTTTTGCGAGGACCACTCGCTGAGATTCCTGGACATTCAGCAAGACATGGGCAGGCATGGAACGCCGCTGACTGTCGCTTGCCGTGAAGCTGAAGGTGTCGACTCCCGTAAAGCCGGGTGCCGACGTGTAGATGACTTCTGGCGGCGTTCCGCTCAAAGTGCCGTGCTCAGGAAATCGTTCGACGGCGAAGGCAAGCGGCGTTCCATCGTTTCCTGACGCAGTGAGCGTGATCGCAACCGGCGTGCACTCCAAGCCGACGATGGATTGACCGTACGCCACAGGAGCAGGTGGGACGATGATTGCGGCGTTGTAAAATTGCCGGGTCGCAATCGCACCGACACCGACGGCGGCCGGCGGAATCGTCGTTGAACCCTCTCCATCATAACCCCAAACCGCAATCACTTCGTCACGCCTCAAGATGAGGTTGTGGTATCCACCAGCCGCGATCTCCGTAACTCCGCTCTGTGCCGAGAGTGGAACTATGGCTTGGCCGTAGTTGGGATACCGCCCCGTATTGTTGGTGCCAGCTCCCCACGCGACCACACCTCCGTCGTGCTTCAACGCAAGGGTATGGAGATCTCCAGACGAGACAGCTACAACACCGCCTTGCGCGGAACCCGGCACATCCCCGCCACCGTAGTTGTTCAATCCCCAAGCCACAACAGAACCATCGCGTCGCAAGGCCACCGAACTGCCTCCCGCACCAATTGCAATAACGCCATTCAGCACCTTGCCTCCAATTAAAACCGGATTCGCCTCGGCATAATAGCGAAACTCCGGATTAGGGGGTGTTGGTATGCCGGTCACCTGGCCCCAGTAATTGTCGCCCCACGCGACCACTGTACCGTCAATCTTCAAGGCCAGAGTGACGTTTCCGTGTGCCGAGATCGCCCTGACGCCGGTCCGCGCGGCGGCGGGCACCGTCACAGGGCCATAAAGATTCCATCCCCACGCCACTAAACTACCATCATTCTTTAGGGCAAGCGCATAGCCGCTTCCCGCGGCAATCGCCTTCACCCCGTTCAACCCGGAAGGCACATTCGTTTGTCCGTGGAAGTTATCGCCCCAGGCCACCACCGTGCCATTGGTCCGCAAGGCAACAATAAAGCCGTTTCCAATTGCTACTGCCGTCACTCCGCTGCGCGCGGGAGCAGGAACATCCGGTTGCCCAAAATCATTGCGTCCCCAAAAAATGACCTTGCCAGCCAAGGGCGGATCTACCGTCAAGACTGCGGGAACGCTGCTCGTCACGCCTCCGAGAATATTGCTGACGATCACAGTGTATCGTCCCGCTTGATCAGCGTCTGCGAATCCCAGACTGCATGTGGATCCTGTCGCGCCATCGATGTTGGTCCCATCCTTTCGCCACTGGTAATACAATGGATAACCAGAGGCTTTCACCGAAAAGCCTGCACTCCGCCCCGCGCTTACAACTTGATTGCCCGGCTGCTCAATAATCTCCGGCGCGGTGGGCACGGCAAGGACGACCGTATGCTTCCCTCCTGCGGCGATGGTGGTAATGCGACCTTGAACCCCATCGGGACCAGTCGTCTGTCCGTCATTATTCGATCCCCACGCCACCAGTGTGCCGTCAGCTCTCAGCGCAAGACTGTGTTCGCTCCCCGCGGCAATCGCGATCACTCCACTTTGAGCAGCTTGGGGCACGTTCGTCTGTCCATGAAGGTACTTTCCCCACACCAATACGCCTCCGTCATTCTTAAGGACGACGGTGTGATCGCCCCCCGCCGCGATGGCCTTCACCCGGCCCTGAATTGTCACGGGCACCGTCGATTGCCCATAACTGTTAAAACCCCACGCGACTACCGAACCATCGCTTTTCAGGGCGAGCGAGTGCGATTCACCGGCAGCAATCGCGATGACATCAACCAGGCCTGAGGGAACAGCCGTTTGCCGAAGGTTGTTTCGCCCCCAGGCGACCACCGTGCCGTCAATCCTCAACGCCACCGTATGACTGCCGCCCGCCGCAATTTGCACCACACCAGTTAGTCCTTCCGGGACATCGGTTTGACCAAATGTATTTCTACCCCAGGCGACGACCGAGCCATCTCTTTTCAGCGCTACACTGAAGGAACCTCCCGCCCCAATAGACGTAACGTTGCTCTGGACGTCTTCAGGAACTGCAATCTGACCATCATCGTTCCTACCCCATGCCAAAACCGAACCGTCGTTCTTTACGATCATGGTGTGCGCATCTCCCGCAGCAATCTTTATTGCGCCGCGTTGCACAGCGGGTGGAATTGTTGCCTGATCAAAATAGTTGTTCCCCCACGCTCCAACAGTCACTGAAGGGGCAGAAACAGCCACAGATCCGCCGAGGGACAATCTAGCAAAACAAACCGCTGCGATGATTAAAGCGGCGACGGAGCTAAAGGGAATAGAACCTCGGTGTTTCATGACTTCTTCAGATTGCCCTCGTTAATATGCTTTTTCCGGAGCAAAAGCAAGCAATGTAGGAGATCCTTGGACCTCGAAAAGCGAATCCAAATTGGCTCAAACCAAGTGTTACCGGAACAGAGTGCCTCCCACAAAGCCGGGCGATCGCTTTGGAGAAAGACGGCAGCTCTTAGCCAGAATGCGACTGAAGTTCGCCGGGCAAAAGGTGTGGGCCATCTTCGAGCCGCGCTCGAACACCACGCGCCGGAACGTTTTCCAGCAGGAACTCGCTGCCTCCTTCGCCGACGCCGATGGCATCGTCGTTTCACAGGTCGCCAAGCTGGAGCAATTGAAGCCCGAGCCCGGATCAGTCGACCTTCTGGTAGTGAATCTCCACGCACTCCGGACACAGTCCGTGGCTGAACTCCACGTTGCTGTGCATGTGGAAGTACGCCTCCATCTGCTGCCAGAAGCCTTGATCGTCGCGAATCTTCTTGCAGTGCATGCACACCGGCAGCAATCCCCGCAGCGTCTTAATTTCATAGAGCGCTTTCTGGAGACGTTCGATCAAGGCGTTCTGCGCGATCATTTGATCACGCTCCGCCGTGATGTCCCGCGCGATCTTCGAGGCACCGATGATTCTGCCGTCGCCATCGCGCACAGGTGAGATGGTGAGCGAGACGGGAATGAGGCGCCCGTCCTTGTGGCAGCGCTGGGTCTTGAAATTACAGATGTGCTCGCCCGCCCGGAGTCGCGTCAGAATGGTCACTTCTTCATCTTCATTCCCCTTGGGCAAAAGCCTGAGCATCGGCTGCCCGATCATTTCGGCGCTGGTAAATCCGAACATCCGTTCCGCACCCGGATTCCAGCTCTGGACGATGCCATCGAGATTTTTGCTGATGATGGCGTCCTCCGCGGAATCAACGATGGCCGCCAGATGAAAACGGGCAAAACCGTCGTTGATGCTTCCAGACGGTTGATCTACACCACTCATGCTCGACCTCCCGTTCCCGGTCCGGAGAATCCAACAATTCGGGACCCGCGTGTGAAGAAAAGCGATCGGGATCTCTTCGCTGAAACCTCAGCAAGATGGATGTGTTCCTTGCCCTTCATGGAGATTCTGTATCTCACTCTGATCACGACGTCGCAATATCAAAACGAGCTGACGGCATCCGTACTATTTACCAGTGCCGGGGAAGGCCGACACCATTCGATCCCTAAAGCTGAAGTCCTCCCGCAGAGCCGCCTTGAAGCGGGTTACGGGAGGAGTTGGGGGATTTAGAGAGGATAACCGGCAGTAGAAATTATCCGGCGTTCGATTCGTCGACCACGACGTATCGACTGCCACCATTGCTCCAGATGCGCAGGAGCGTGGTTTTGTCCTTGGGATTCTCCGTCAACTTCACGGCGTCCTCCGCGCCCTTCACCGCCTGACGATTGATCTCCAGGATGACATCGCCCGGCTTCAGCCCGGCCGCTCGGGCCGCCGAACCTTCCTCGACATCGAGCACCACCGCACCGTGAATGGTCGCGGGAACATTCATCTCACGACGGGTCTGTGCATCAAGGTCGCCCACCGCCACGCCCTTGAGCGCTTCACCATCGGCGCTGCTCGAATTGTCCGCCTTGGCAATTTGCTCTGAGCCGGGAAGTTCCTTCACCGTGACTTCGAGCGTCTTCGTGGATCCATTGCGTAGAACCTTCACAGGAACGCTCTCGCTGGGTTTCACTCGCGCCACTTGGAGCTTGAGCTGACGACTGCCCGTCACCGCCTTGCCGTTGAATTCCAGCACGATGTCGCCGCTTTTCAGGCCGGCCTTCTCAGCCGGTCCCTTCGGCACCACGTCGCCAATCAACGCGCCCTTCTGGTCCTTCAAGTTAAACTCCTTCGCGAGCGACGGAGTGACGTCCTGAATCATCACCCCGAGGTAACCACGTGTGACCTTGCCGTCCGCGACGAGACTCTCCATCACGTCACGAGCGAGATTCATCGGAATCGCAAAACCGATGCCTTGATTGCCACCGCTGCGGCTGAGAATGGCCGTGTTGATCCCGATCAAACGACCGTCTGCGTCCACGAGCGCGCCACCGGAATTTCCCGGATTGATCGCCGCGTCGGTCTGGATGAAGTCTTCGTAGTCCAAGCCGAGCGTGGCGCGACCGGTGGCGCTGATCATCCCCATCGTCACCGTCTGGCCGATGCCAAACGGATTGCCGACGGCGAGAACGATGTCGCCGACCTCGATCTTGTCGCTGTCCGCCATGGCGATGAACGGCAGATCCTTGCCGTCGATTTTCAGCACGGCGACGTCGGTCTTGGGATCCTTGCCCACAACCTTGCCCGTGAATTCACGCCCATCCTGCAAACCGACCTTCACCTCATCCGCGCCGTCCACGACGTGATTGTTCGTCAGGATGTAACCGTCCTTCGTCACGATAACGCCGGAACCTTGGCCGACCTGGCGCGGCGCATTCGGCCGACGACGCTGCTGGCGCTGATCAAACTCCTCGCCGAAGAAGCGGCGGAAGAATGGATTATCGAACCCGGGAAATTCCTGCATCGCGGCCTGCTTCGGCTTTGCCGACGTGGTCACCATCACCACGCTCGGGGCGACCTTCTTGACGATGGGCGAGAAGCTCGTGCCGAGTTTCACATCGCGCGTCACCGGCTTGTCATCCACCACCAGCTTCACCGGGGTCAACTTTGCGTCGGACTTCGAATCGTCCTTGCTCACCGCCGCTGTCGCCCCGGCCACAAGCAGCGTTGCGCCCAACACGAGGTAGGGCATCCGTCGAATCGTGGTTTTCAGAAGTGCATTCATAATCTGGCTCCGTCTTGGATTTGTTCGTTCGATCGACTCTGTCGTTTCGTTTTCGTGGGACCAAACTGCCTCCGGCGAATGACGGAAACCTTTCTGGAGCATTACACCTGTGTAAGGGAATCGATGGCCGAGGAGAGCGGTGAACGACCGCGGATGGCCGTCGAAACTATCCAGTAGGACAGCCCTGCCCGACGGTCCTGAAAAGAATATGGAGAGGAAGAATCTGAAGATGGGACGCGGCACCGAATCGCCGCTCAGTGAGTGGTATCCAAGTCGGGAGGACAGGCTGGATGCACTATCCTACCTGGTCACCTCAGCGCCGGTCGCGAAACTCCTTCGACAACTCATCCAGCTTCTCGCGTTCCGCCCGGGAGAGACTGTGAATGCCCTGGGCAGAAACCTTGTCGAGCAACCGATCGATCTCAGTCAGCTTCGCATTGCGCTTCCGCGCCTCGTCGTAGCGCTGGAACCGCTCGCTGCCTTTCGGCGGATCGCCGTCGCGGACCACGCTCATCCCCTTCTCCAGCAGATGGAGCGGATCAAAAATCGTCACCACAAGGATCAACGCAGACAACACGATCACCGCCGCATACATCGCTGGATTCGCGGTCATCATCTCCGGATACATCGCCGTCGCGACCAGCAATCCCACAATCGCGCCGCCGATGTGGGCATCGTGACCGATGTTGTCCTTGCCGCGTCGCATCATCACGAACGAGAAAACTAGGAACAACACCGCAAAGAGGTACGCTGGAATTCCGATCGGAATGAAAAACAGATGGATGCTCCCGCCCGGCAACAGAAAAATCGAAGCGAAGATCAATCCGCAGACGCCACCCGATGCCCCCAGCGCCCGGTAATCGTGATGCCGGTGAATAAACAAACTCAGCAGCGAACCGCCAAGAATCGCCGAGAAATAGACCAGCAACAATGTCTTGATGCCGTAGATGGCTTCGATGGACCGGCCAAACGCCAGGAAACTGTAGGCGTTGAAGGCGAGGTGAAAGCCATCTCCGTGGACGAACCCGGACGTCAGCAGGCGCTCGTATTGCTTGTCCGCGAGAATCTCCCGCGGCTTCAACATCAGTCGCTCCCACAGCCTTCGATCACGAAAGGCAACAATGGAAACCACCGCCGTCACCGCGAGGATGATCAGCGTCGCCGGAGTTTGTAGATCGGGATGCACAGCCTGGACACCTTCAACGGATGCCAGTTTGAATCATCGGAAATGCCCGCGCAAGTTTGAGCAATTTTCCGTTCCAGTTCGCTCATCCGAGCGCTGACAAAATCTCCTTCACCTCGGCCCGCGACTTGCCTACGCTCGCCGCTTCTATGAGTTCAAAGACTTTCAAGCTTGCCGCACTCGCCGGCGACGGCATCGGACCCGAAGTAATGCGCGAAGCCATCAAGGTTCTCCGCGCCGTTGAGAAACGATTCTCCCTCCAGTTCGACATCACGGAAGCCCCCGTCGGCTGGGCCGGTATCGACGCCGCCGGCAAGGCTCTGCCCGACGCCACGCTCGAGCAGTGCCGCAAGTCCGACTCCATTCTGTTCGGCTCCGTCGGCTTGCCGGATCGCGATCCAACAATCCCGAAAGAAGAACGTCCCGAACGCGCCGCGCTGCTCCGCCTGCGCAAGGAGTTCAGCCTCTTCGCCAATCTCCGCCCCGTTAAACTCTACAAGCAGCTCGCCCACGCCTGCCCGTTGTCGCTGGAACGTCAGGGCAGCGGCATCGACGTCCTTGTCGTGCGCGAATTGACGGGCGGCATGTACTTCGGACAGCCGAAGAAGACCGAGCAAGTCTCGCCCGGAGTGATGCGCGCCATCGACACGATGGTCTACACGACGCCCGAGATCGAACGCATCGCCCACGTCGCGTTCAAGGCCGCGCAGTTGCGCCGCAAGAAGGTCACCAGCATCGACAAGGCGAACGTCCTCGAAAACGGCGTGCTCTGGCGCGACGTCGTCACCACCGTCAGCAAGCAATACCCGGACGTCGCCCTCGAACACATGTTCGTGGACAACGGCGCCATGCAGCTGATGCTCAAGCCGACGCAGTTCGACGTGATGCTCTGCGAAAACATGTTTGGCGACATCCTCAGCGATGAAGCCGCCGCGCTCGCCGGTTCCCTCGGCATGTTGCCCAGCGCCAGCCTCGGCGCCACCAACGGCCAGCAGACCTTCGGCTTCTACGAACCCGCCGGCGGCACCGCGCCGGACATCGCCGGGAAAAATCTCGCGAACCCCATCGCGCAAATCCTCTCCGTCGCCCTCATGCTGCGCTACAGCTTCGGACTGAACGACGCCGCCAATGCCATCGACGACGCCGTGACCAAGGCCATCGCCGCCGGTTTGCGCACCGGGGATATCTACAGCGCGGCGGACACGACCGCGAAGAAAGTGGGAACCCGCGAAATGGGTGACGCCATCGCGGCCGGCGTGTAGGAAACGCTGACGCTCACCGTTGCTTCAGTGACCGCGAGACGGTCTCCAGCAATCGGTGCAGCTCGATCGGCTTCGGCAGATATTCGACCCGGGTGAGTGAAAGCTCCCCGGGTTGTTTCGTTACCGCCGCTTCATCGCAGAGCAACACCGCGGGCAGCTCCGGTCGCGCCGCCTGAATTGCCGCCAGCGCCCGCGAGCCTTCCATCAGCGGCATCGATTGATCACTCACGACCAGCGCCACCGGTTCGCGACTCTCCTTGCACAGCGAAACCGCCTCCGCACCATTCGTCGCCGTAACGACGCGATAGCCGTATTCCTCCAGGCTCCGGCGCAACAGTTCGAGCACCGCCTCGTCATCCTCCGCCACGAGAACCAGCTCGCCATTGCCGCGCGACACCGGCACTTCCATCTCGACCTCGTCGCCCGCCGACGTCGCCACCAAGCGCGGCAGATACACTTCAAACGTCGTTCCTTCGCCCGCCACGCTCTGGACGGAAAGAAAGCCTTCGTGCGCCTTCACGATTCGCACGCTGGTGGATAGCCCGAGCCCCGTCCCCTTCCCTTCCGGCTTCGTGGTGAAGAACGGTTCAAAAATCTTCGCGAGCACTTCCGGCGGTATGCCAGCCCCGGTATCGCTGACCATCAGCACCACGAACTCACCCGCTCGGCCATCAGAGATCGCGTCGGCCGCCTCCGCATCCAGCGTGACGTTGTCCGCCGCGATCGACAGCGAACCGCCATCTGACATCGCGTCGCGCGCGTTGACGCACAGGTTCAATAGCACTTGATGCAATTGCGTCGCGTTGCCGCGCACCGGCCAGAGATCGTCCGCGACATGCGCGCTGACCTTGATGTTCTGCGGGAAGGTATCGCGCGCCAGCTTCTCCATTTCCTTCACCAACGGGCGAACTTCCAGCCGCTCGAACTCGCCCTGCTTCCCGCGCGCGAAGAGCAACACCTGCCGCACCATGTCTGCACCACGGCGCGTGCTCGACTCCATGAGCGACAGCACACGCTTGGTGTTTTCATCCTTCGAATCGCGACGGAGGAGTTGCGTGCCCATCAGGATCGGCGCGAGCGCGTTGTTCAAGTCATGCGCCATTCCGCCCGCCAGCGCGCCCACGGCTTCCATGCGTTGCATGCGCAGCGACTCGGCTTCGAGCTGCTTCTTCTCGGTTACGTCGGAGCTGATGATCAGCAATCCCTTCGGCTGGCCGAGATCATCGCGCAACAACGTCCAACGACTCTCCAACGTCAGCACGACGCCGGACTTCGCGCGTTGACGCAACTCGCCGTTCCACTCGCCGCGTTCCATCGCCACCCGGCGCGCCTCGGTGGCCGCCGCGTCCGCGAACAACTCGCTCACCGCACCGTTCTGCAACTCGCCGGCGGTCCAGCCGAAGAGCCGTTCCGCACTTGGGTTCGCGTACGAGATCTTCCCATCCAGCTCACGCACCAGAATCGCATCGTGCGCTTTCTCGATCAGCGCCGCTTGTTCGCGGATGCGCGCGTCGGCGACGCGTTTCGCAGCTTCGAGCCGACGGCGCGTGAGATACCATTCGATGGAGTTGAAGAGCACGGAACCACCGAGCGCCAGTGGGGCCTGAACCGCCGCGATGATGAGCCACGGAAACCAGACGTTCGATTGACGAAAGAGAACCACCGCGGTCGCGATCGTCAGCCCGACGCCTGTCGCCGCCACGGCCGAAGCCGGGATCGGACGCAGCCAGACGAGGCCCGCGCCAAGAACCAGTCCGGCCAGGCCAATCCACAACTCCAGCGTCCTCGAATCGGGCAGCTTCAACCAATCGCCGCGCATCAGGTTCAACATCTCGGTCGCGTGAACCTCGACCCCCGGCATGAACAAGTCCTTCTCATCCCAAAAGCTGAACGGGCTGCGGAACTCGTCACGACGCTCTTTGAACAACCCCGCGATGGGCCGTGCGCCCACAAACACGATTTTGTCGCGGAGCTCCGACTCGTCCATCTCGCCGGGATTGAGCACCTGACTAAAGCCGCGGTGCGGAATCGAGAACGGCCGCCCGTAATAGTGCAGCCAACGCGAGCGCGAAGGAGGTTTCATCAACGCCGTGGTGTCGAGCCCGTACGACTTCGCCGCCGCCAGCGTCAGGTTCGAAATGGGTTCGATCGGATCGCTCACGCCCGTGAAGTACCGGCGCACGACGAAGTCATCATCGGTAGCCACCTCGCCCAATCCCCAGCCCGCCGCCGCGGTACGAAACTCCTCGATCGGCATCACGAGCTTCGTAGTCCGCCCCCATTCTGCACGACCGCCATCGCTGCTCTCCGCACGAAGCTCGCCTGCCAGAATGACGCGTCCGTGCGCCGCGATCGCATCCCGCAGCGCAGCGTTTGCGGCGACGTTGGTTCCGACGCTGTCGAATACGACATCGAACACGACCACGCGTGCACCCACCGCCTTCAGACGGCGAATCAACTGCGCATACAATTCGCGCGGCCAGGGCTGGTTGGGATCCTGATGCTGGTTCAGGTGCGACTCGATATCGAGATACACCACCATCACGGGACTGTTGGTGGGCGGAGGAAGATTCAGGCCGAGCCACGCAAAGTAGGAATCGTAGCTCGCTCGGGTCAGCGCCGAACCCCTGAGCCGGGTGGAGTCCAGCAGCATCGAACCCACCAGCGCGCAAAGCAGACCCACTGCAGCGCTGGCGATATACTTTGAACGGCGTGACGTGCGATCCAGCATTCGGTTCGGCTACCACGTTATCGGCAGAAACGCCGCGGGACGAGCAAGAAGTCGCGG
>CAZBIC010000032.1:83985-87573 GCA_964491875.1 uncultured Bifidobacterium sp. | reverse complement strand
GTTTGGAACAAGAACGTGGAGACCGAAACCAAGGCGCGCGTGCCAGACTGGGGGTTCACCGGTGCGCCGCTGGTGCTCGGCGATAAGCTCATTCTCAACGTCGGCGAGGCTGGTCTCGCGCTCGACAAGAAGGACGGCAAGGTGCTCTGGCAATCCACGACCAAAAGCGCGGGTTACTCCACTCCGCTGCCGTTCAAACAGGGGAATGACGCGCTGGTGACGATGGGCAATGGCCAAGCGTACGTGGCGGTGAACCCCGCGGACGGCAAGGAAGTCTGGCGTATCAAGTGGCTCACGCAATACGGTGTGAATGCGGCGGACCCGATCTTGGACGGAAACCGCATTCTGCTGTCGAGCGGTTACGGCAAGGGCGCCGGTCTCTTTGAACTGGGCGGTGCGGAGCCGAAAGAGAACTGGAAATCGAAGTCGTTGCGCACGCAGATGAATCCCGCCGTGCTCCATCAAGGGCATCTTTACGGAGTGGACGGTGATACGACGGAGAAGGCATCGCTCAAGTGCGTGGATTTCGCGACGGGCACCGAGAAATGGAAGCACGCGAACTTCGGTTCCGGCGGCGTGATCATCGCGGACGGCAAACTCATCGCGCTGAGCGGCACGGGCGAATTGATGGTCGCGCCCGCTACCCCAGAGGGATTCAAGCCGACGTCGCGTGCCCAGGTGCTCGGTGGTAAGTGCTGGACCGCGCCCGTGCTGGCGAATGGGTTCATCTACGCGCGCAATTCGCGTGGCGATGTCGTGGCGGTGGATGTGAGGAAGAAGTGAGATGATTCCTCTTTGCGATTCGCTTGGTCTCTTCGTCGCATCGCGACGAGGTGATGGTAGCCGTGGGCTTCAGCCCACGGTGCTTCGCATGACGGAATTGCGTCGCGTAGCGACGCCTGACTTTCGACCCTTTCGACTTGTTGGATTCAATCGTCGCTCCGCGACTCGTTGCTTTAGCTTTCCAAAACCGTGGGCTGAAGCCCGCGGCTACCGTCGAATCATCGCTCCGCGATGCAGTCTGATTTCTGCCTCATGAACACATTGTCACTCACCCGCCGTCATTTCCTCCGCAATACCGCCCTGGCCAGCGCCGCGTTCTCCGCTGTGCCATTCGTCCGCGCCGCGGATCCGGCGAAGAAGTATCGCACTGCGCTCATTGGTTGCGGTTGGTGGGGGAAGAACATTCTCAAGGAAGCCATCGCGAGTGGACGCGTGAAGGTGGTCGGCCTTTGCGATGTGCATGAAAACGTTCGCGAAGTCGCGGCAGAGCAAGTGACCGACCTGAACGGCGACCAGCCGAAGACTTACAATGATTTCCGCGAGCTGCTCGAAAAAGAGAAACCGGAGATTGTGCTCATCGCCACGCCCGATCATTGGCACGCGCTCCAGACCATCGCGGCCGTGAAATCTGGCGCGCACGTTTTCGTCGAGAAGCCCACGGGGCACACCGTCAACGAGAGCCGCGCCATGCTCAAGGCCGCGCGCGAGGGAGGACGCATCGTGCAGGTCGGATTGCACCGGCGCATTGGTCCGCATCACGTCAGTGGCATGAAGTTTCTAAAAAGCGGTGCGGTGGGTGATGTCGGC
This sequence comes from uncultured Bifidobacterium sp., assembly GCA_964491875.1. Classification (GTDB taxonomy): domain Bacteria; phylum Verrucomicrobiota; class Verrucomicrobiia; order Limisphaerales; family JADJPG01; genus JADJPG01. The sequence continues at coordinate 85,983 of CAZBIC010000032.1, read as the reverse complement.
ATGGTCCGCATCTTCGCGCACGGCGGCGGCGGACGCGAACGTCCGCAGGCCAACAGCGAGGCGCCGGACGGGATGGACTGGGATCTGTGGTGCGGCCCTGCACCGAAGCGTCCGTTCAACCAAAAGCTCCATCCCGGTGGCTGGCGGAACTTCCTCGATTACGGCAACGGCCAGCTTGGCGACTGGGGCGTTCACTGGCTCGATCAGGTCTTGTGGTGGAGCGAAGAGAAATATCCCAAGCGCGTCTTTTCCAGCGGCGGTCGCCCGGTCGCGGGCAGCGCCGTGCTCAGCGAGAAGGAGCAGACCAGCGACACGCCGGACCATCAGGTCGCGGTCTATGATTTCGAGCGCTTCACCTGCGTGTGGGAACACCGTCGCTTCGCCGATAACAAGGCCGAGAAGCACAAGATCGGAGCCTACTTCTACGGCACGAAAGGCACGCTGCACATTGGCTGGCAGGACGGATGGACCTTCTACCCCACCGATTCCAAGGCGCAGCAACTCCACGAGGATTCGCAACTCCAACAGCCCGACGGCCACAACATGAAGCTGCTCTGGGCGGACTTCATTGAGTCCATCGAGAGCGGGAAGAAGGCGGTCGCGAACATCGAGGTCGCGCATCGCGCCTCTGTGCTGCCTTTGCTCGGAATGATTTCGTGGCGCACTGGTCGCAGCATCGAGTGGGATGCGGCGAAGGAACAGATCGTCGGCGATCCCGAGGCGAACAAGCTGCTGAGCCGTCCGTATCGTGGACCTTGGGTCTATCCGGAGGCGTAAACGAAACGCTGGATTCCATTCGGGCTATGGCTGGCGTTCGTCGTCACGATCATCGTCTGCGCGGACCGCGGTCAATTGCGTGCGTTCCTTGGCTGGGTGAACAGCCTGCCGCTGGGTGACAAGGCTGGTCATTTCTTCCTGCTGGGCGTGATGGCGTTCCTTCTGAATCACGCGCTCGCCTACCGCACCTCTTCTGTTCGTTTCACACGCGTGCAGCTGGGCGGACTCGTCATCTTCGTGCTGATTACCCTGGAGGAGTTTTCGCAGCTGTGGGTCACGTCGCGCACGTTTGATTTGGGAGACTTGCTGGCAAACGGCCTCGGCATTCTCGCGGCGGAATGCTTCGCCCGATGGCGGGAGCGCGACCGATGAATTAACAGAAGGAAGCGAAGGGAACGAAGATAAGGATCCGGGATTGTTGAGACATGGGCAATGGGGTTACGGCGGGACATGTTATCGGAGCGCGGAGCATTGCTCCGCTCGGCTTGCGCGTGGTCTGGCGGAGCAATGCTCCGCGCTCCGTTGCCCGAGTCTTAATAGTGACTCACTCGAAGCGTCGAAGTGCCGAATTCGTCCATTTCGTCTCCTTCTGTTAAAAATGCAGCCTCGCGTTTCTCCGAAATTCTTCCTCCATGGACCGCCAATGTCCGACCGGTCGCGCTATTCTGCGCGCATGAGATTCAATCGTTATCCCTTTCTTCGCGCGCTGAAATCCCTTGTCGGCTGGACCAAGCCAGCTCCGGCGAAACCTGCGCCGCCCACGCCGGCCCACCTCAAGATCGCTCCGTGCCGGCCGGTGATTATTCTTCCGCGCCCGGACGTCTCGTTGCATCGATGGCAGGCGGGATTCCGGCTGCCGCTCACGCATGCGCGGGATCGCAAGGAGCAGACGGTGCTGGAAGCGGTGCGTGAGAATCGTCCGCTGAGTTTCATGTATCTCGACGAGGACAAGGGCTCGACGAACCGCCACGTGCATCCGCTGTTCGTCTTCTACGTGGAAGGCTTCGCGGGTTCGTATCTTACGGCGTATTGCCAGCTGCGACAGGAGGTGCGCACGTTCCGGCTGGACCGGATGCTGTTCTCGACGAGCTGATCGCCACTGATTGAAGAGTTCAGAGCGGGCTGGCTGATTTGGTAGGGTAGGGCGCGTCGCCCCCCCCCCCCCCCCTACGTACAGCGCAGGTAAAACCGCCCCCCCCCGCCCACCCCCCCCACCCAAAA
>CAZBIC010000032.1:78396-83975 GCA_964491875.1 uncultured Bifidobacterium sp. | reverse complement strand
GTAGGGCGCGTCGCTCCGCGCGCGCCGTTTCGTTACTGCGATGTTCATGCGGCGCGCGCGGAGCGACGCGCCCTACCATATCTCGACGGTCCGTTGACCTGCGCCGGCTCAATATGTCGCGCGTCCGCCGGACAAATCGAACACGGCACCGGTGCTGAACGAGCAATCTTCCGAGCAGAGCCACGCGACGAGCGCGGCGGCTTCTTCCTTCCGGCCGAAGCGGTCCATCGGAATCTTCGAGCGCATGTAGTCGATGTGCTGCTGGCTGCACTGCCTGAGAATGTCCGTCTCGATCACGGCGGGCGTGATGCAGTTCACGAGCACCCCGGATTTCGCGAGCTCCTTGCCGAGCGATTTGGTGAGCGCGACCACGCCAGCTTTCGCCGCGCTGTAGTGCGAGGCGTTCGGGTTGCCTTCCTTGCCGGCGATGGAGGCGATGTTGACGATGCGACCGAAGCCGCGCTCGCGCATGCCGGGCACCAGCGCGTGGCAGCAAAGGTAGACGCCGAACAAATCGATTTGGAGCACTTGCTGCCATTCGGCGGGATCGAGTTCCCACGTCGGCTTGTTTGCTCCGGCGATGCCCGCGTTGTTCACGAGCAGATCGACGCGGCCGAATTCCTTCAGCGTGGCCTGCGCGGCGGCTTTGACGGAGTCCGCCTGGGTCACGTCCACGGCGACAGCGTGAGCCCGTCCTTTTGCGGAGAGGGCTTTGGCGGATTCGGTGGCGACGGCGGCATCACGATCCCAGATGCAAACGGCCGAGCCGGAATCGAGGAGTCGTTCTGCGATGGCGTAGCCAATACCGCGGGCCGCGCCGGTGACGACGGCAAAGCGTCCATTCAAGTCGATCTTGTTCATAGATTCGGGTGCGGAGCGCCGGCGTCCTCGCCGGCTTATGACTTACGACCATCCAAAGCCGGCGAGGACGCCGGCGCTCCGGTTCGTGAGCAGGGCGGGCGCGAACCGAGATGTCTTACTTCTTCCCTTTGGGATCCCAGTTCGCGGCGAGTTGCTCGGGCGTGACGGTGCTTTCGACGCCGTTCTTCGGTACGCGTGCCTTGGCGATCCAGAGGATGGCGTTCAGCACCACCTTGCGCTGATTGTCGTCGCCCCAGTTCGCGTGCGTGTGACCGCCGGTGAAGCCGAAGCCGCGTCCGCCGCCCTTGCGCTCAAAGGTCCACATCATCGTCTCGTCGCGACCGCTGGCCGCCACGATGTGCTCATACGGTCCGCGTGGATACACATATGGTCCCTTGCGCACGTCGTCGGAGGGCTTGGCCACGAGCACCGGCGTGAGCTTCTTTTTCTGAGCCTCGTTCCAGCGCATGTTGAAATACCACTCGTCGCGGTTGCTGAAGGGCTTCACTCCGTTGGCGACGGGGTGCTTCGGGAAGGTCTCGTATTTCGGCGACCACATCGGGTTGCAGGAATAGAGATGCTCGTAGTGACCTCCGATCCATTCGAGGAACTGCGGGCCGCCGTTCGTCGCCGGAATCTCCACGCCGTAGTGCATGAAGCCGATGCCGACGCCTTTGTTCGCGAGCGCGCCGAGGATTTCCTTGTGGTCCTTCTGAATCGCGGGATGACCGGCGCCGCCGTCCGCGTAGATGACCACGGCGTTCGCGCCTTCGAAGGCGTTCTCGACGTTCGGCCAGCCGTTGGAATAGACGGTCACGCTTACGCCCTTCACGCCGGCGAGGCATTGCTGGAGCAGGAGGCAACCGGCGCGGAACTCGTGCATGCCGGGCGGATGACTGGGCCGGCCGGCGATGAGAATGATCTTCTTGTCAGCGGCGAAGGAGGTGAAGGCCGCGAGCAACAGCGTCGCGACGAGCGAGAGACGGGGTGTGGATTTCATGAGTGGATTGGAGACTGGAAGAGCGACGAACGAAAGAAAGAAACATGAGAACAACGGTGAGAGTGCTTGTCGCAGAATGAGTGCATTCGATTCAGTATGGGAAGCTAGACGGTTCACTCAGAGCATTTCCAACTGGTTGGGGTCATTGAGTCGTTTTCTGTCAGCTTGAGCTTCTGGATTTGCGATGGCACTGGCAGGAAACCAAAAAGGGTCCGTGACGACTTCTACGCCCTCGCGATTGGCTAACAAAGCCATCCCACAGTGCGCCCAACACCATTGGTGACCGATCTGGTAGCGCTCGGTCGTGACTACTGTTAGCCCCGAGCTTTCCGCTTTAATAGTCCAACAGTCTTTTCGAGCGCGATTCCACAGTTTCTCAAAATCTTTCTTCTGCGCTTTTGCGAATGCCTTCCAATCGCGTTTGAGCCACGGCACAGCCAATGGCTTTGACGCGGCGAAGACGGTATTGTCTCGATACGATTTCCAAATGAGATCTGACTGCTCAACTGCATTCTCCTGTTGGCCCAAGATCCAATACTTCATCAAGCCGCACCATGCAGCGGCATAAAGTTCACCACGGCCCCGGTCCAATGGTTTCGTGTCCTTATCGCCAGAGGCATCCGCTATTCCTTCGGCAACGGCCTTCAACAGAGCTTCGTTGGAAGTAAAGATAGCGCAGTGCAGGAGAAACAGGTCATGCACGGCGAGATAGTCATAACTCCGACAACGCCTCCGCAGTTCCAATCCCCGTTCAACAAACGGCTCTATGCGCTTAGAAATCACTGCTCTTGGAGTCCCAAGCAGCCACTGCCGCCATACCCATCCCATGCAACACTCTGCGCGATGCGCAGCCCCTTGTAATCCGCTCTTGAGAAGCCCGATCTCCATCTGTCGATCGATTGGTCTGTCGAACTCTGCCAATGATTCCGCCTTAGCCGCGCTCTCCGATAGTCCTACCACTTTCAGATTCATGGGTGGATACTCGGAGAGCTGCCAAATCCGTTCTTTGGATTCTCCCCTTCTACTTCTTCTTCGGATCCAGATTCATCATGATCTGCTCCTGCGTCACGCTGGAGGCCACGCCGTCCTTCGGCACTTCCACCTTGGTGATCCAGAGCAGCGCGTTGAGCACCACCTTGCGGTAATTGTCGTCCGCCCAGTTCTTGTGGTAGTGCGCGCCGGTGAAGCCGAAGCCGCGTCCGCCATCCGGTCGGTCATACGCCCACATCACGTGCTCGGGCTGGCCCATGTGTTTCTGCACTTCGGGATTGCCCCCGTGCGGTTCGTTCGCGCCGATGCGGCCGCGCGTCTTGTCCGGCGGCACGGCGGTGAGAATCGGCGTCACGCCCTTCATGCCTTCAGGGAAGCGCATGTGGTAATACCATTCGTCGTTCGCCTTGAACGGCTTCACGCCGCGCGTGACGGGGTGGGCCGGGAACTTCTCAAAGCTCGCCGTCCAGTGCGGGTTCACCGACCAGTAGGTCTCGAAGTAGCCGCCCTGCCATTCGAGGAAGGCGTTGCCCGGATCGCCCTTCGGGACTTCCACGCCGTAGTGGGCGGTGCCGAACCCGACGCCTTTCTTCATCAAGCCATCGAGCAGTTCGAGGCGCTCGGGCTTGATGGCAGGATGGCCGCCGCCGCCCGTGCAGAACATGAACACCGCGTCGACGCCCTGGAAGATGCTCTCGTCCTTCGGCCAGTCGTTCGACACGACGGTGACCTGCAGCCCGGGCGTGTTCGCGAGGCATTGCTGGAGCAGCAGGCAACCGGCGCGATACTCGTGCTCCATGTAGCCGTGGCTCGGTTTGCCGGCGAGCATGAGAAGTTTCTTGTCGGCGGCATCGGCGCTGAACGAAACGACCGCGAGGGTCACAAGGGAAGCAAGAGCAAGGCGCATGGGCAGTTTGGTGTTTGAATCTTGGTGTTTGCCGGCGGCTCAGTCCTTCTTCCGCTTGTAGGTGACGAAGATGGTGTCGGAATCCTCCGCGGACTTGAACTCGCTGGGACGGCCGGAATTGTTAAGCGCGTAGCAGGCCTTGAAGGTGTCTTCGGTGAGTTCGTAGATCGCCGGCACTTCGGTACCCGAATCGGTCATTAGATCCATCTTCTTGGGGGTGGTGGATTCATCGAGTTTGAAGGAGCCTTCGTCCACGCCATTCGGGCGCTCGGTCTTGTAGGCGTTTTCGTGGATGGTCAGCTTCACAGCGTCGAGCACGTCTTGTTCGAGCTTCTTGCCGTTGGCGATGATTTCCACGGGCACCCATTTGCCCTGGAGGAGCGAGGAGTCGTTTTTCTTCGCGGAGTCACCGGAGAGATTCTTGATCCGGATGTTCTTAAACTGAACGACCATCGGCGGCCCGACGTGGATTTGCAGGGCGAGCGCTCCGGACTTGGCAGCCTTCGCGGATTGTTCGTCCGTCACGTCGACGGTGAGCTGGCCGTTGATGAAGTGCTGGAGGTGATTGCCCTTGGCGATGACGACGTAATCGTTCCAGTCCTCGTGCTTGATCTTGGCCTGGATGTCCTCGGACTTGCCGACGGAACCGGTGACTTCGACCTTTGTTTTCTTCTGCGTCTTGCCGTCCTTCGTCTCTTCGACTTCCTTGATCACGGTCTTCTGCCCGCGCTGCGCGAGAATGCCGCGGCCGCGTTCTTCGTAGAGGATGCCGCTATAGGTTTTGCCGGCTTCAAAGTCCGCCTGATAGCCGCCGACGATGGGGCCAAACTTCCCGGTCTCCGAGACCTTGCTGCGGTATTGAATGCCCGAGTTGCCCTTCTCGATGCGGTAGGAGAGACGGAGTTCAAAGTCCGCGACTTCGCCGCCCTTCCAGACCAGGAAGGTGTTGTGATTGATCTTTGTGTCGGCGTCGCTGCCGGTGATTCCAGTAATGGTGCCGTCCTTCACGGACCAGAGCTTGGGATTGCCTTCCCAGCCGGAGAGATCTTTGCCGTTGAACAGGCTCTTGAAGCCGGGTTCGACGTCCGCAGCGGAAAGTATGGCGGCGGCGTGGAAGCAGCAGAGGCCGAGGGTGAGCGCGAGAAGACGAGAGGTTGGCTTTTGCATAAAAGAATGTTGTGCAGGCTCCGACGTGCCGCCGAACGGGTTCATTCACGAGCGAAGAACCGGCGTCGCGCGGCGTCAGGGCTTCGGCCGATCAATGCCGGGAAGGGCAGGGAACATCAAGCGCGCAGGCGACGGAACGCCGAACTCCGATTCGGCGAGAAGATGAGGCGGTGCTTAACGCGCCGATTCGGAGTTCGGCGCTCCAGTCGAGAAAGCTCGGGCGTGAGTTGATGGAGGCTCAGTAGGTCACCTTCGACCACTCCTTGAGCTTGCCGTCCTTGTCGAACTTGAGGCGCAGATTCTCGCCGCGGGGCGGTGGTGTGACGGAGGAGCCAACCCCAACGCCGACGCCACCGTGGTGCCCAAAAGAGCCCGTGCCGACGCCGAGCCCAAACGAAACGCGGGGGCTCCGACGCAGCGACCATTCGGCGGTCTTGCCATCGCCCGATTCGCCGATGAGAACCGGCTTGCCGAGGTCTGCCAGGGCATGGTCGTAGGTGTAGTTGCCGATGCGTTCGCTCCAGTTGACGTTTTTCGGGTTGGTTTTGGCGACTTTCGGCTCAGAGGCGCAGCCGCCCAGAACCAAAACCGAAGCCAGTATGAGGAAATGGATCGCTTTCATAACGCTTACCGGGCCAACCTACTGGTCTCAGC
>CAZBIC010000032.1:0-78386 GCA_964491875.1 uncultured Bifidobacterium sp. | reverse complement strand
GTGCTGTCGATTGGCTTATTTGTCAGGAATTGTTCGTCACAAGCAAAAAGCACAAAAATGGCTATTGACTTGGGTTTCGCGTTTGTTAGTTTCACCGCTCCTTAAATTTAGGTCTGAAATGAAAACGTATCTGCCGAAAGTAAATCTGGACGAGCGCAAGTGGCATGTGATTGACGCCGATGGTGCTGTCTTGGGCCGCCTCGCCGTTCAGGTCGCCGACATTCTCCGGGGCAAGAACAAGCCCGTCTTCACTGCTCACCTTGACGCCGGCGATTTCGTCGTGGTCGTCAACGCGGAGAAGGTCAAACTTACCGGCAACAAAGAGACCCAGAAGGAATACATGACGTACTCCGGCTGGAGAGGTGGCGAGAAGCATCGCACCGTCGAGCAAGTCCGCGCCAAGCATCCGGAAGAAATCATCACCCGCGCCGTTCGTGGCATGGTTCCGAAGAACCGCCTAGGCCGTGTATTGATGACCAAGCTCAAAGTCTTCAAGGGCCCCAACCACCCGCACGCCGCGCAGCAGCCCGCTACGCTCAAGGCCGCGAATTAATTTCCAACGAAACGCTTAATCTCCTGACCCATGGCAGCATCGAAAGTCACCGAGTTCGTCGCCACCGGCCGTCGTAAGACCGCTGTGGCCCGTGTCCGCCTTGCCGCTGGCACTGGCACCATCAAGATCAACGGCCGTACCCTTGAGAACTATTTCCCCACGGAAGTTCTTCGCGGCATGGTCATCCAGCCGTTCAGCACGTCGCAGACGTCGAACAAGTTCGACGCCCGCGTGAACGTTGCTGGTGGCGGTCCTGCTGGTCAGGCTGGCGCTGTGCGGCACGGCATCTCCCGTGCGCTCTTGCTCGCCGATGCGAACCTTCGCCCGCCGCTCAAGGCGGACGGCCTCCTCACTCGCGACCCTCGTATGAAGGAACGCAAGAAGTACGGCCAGCCGGGCGCTCGCAAGCGCTTCCAGTTCTCGAAGCGTTAATCTACTTCTGCTCTTTGCAACCCCGCTGGCACGTCCGGCGGGGTTTTTTCTTTTCTGTTCCGCCCAAGATGTAGAGCCTCCTCGCAACAAATTTGATCATGAAGAAAGTCGCCATTGTCGGTGCCTCCGGTTACTCGGGCGAAGAACTCGTCCGGCTTCTCCTCAACCATCCCCACGTCGATCTCGTCGCCGTCACCTCGCGCCAAAGCGCCGGGCAGACGGTCGCCTCGGTCTTTCCGAAGTTCGCCAGCCATCCGAAATCCAAGACGCTGCGCTTCACTGAGCCCAACGCTGAAGTGCTGTCCAAGCAGGCGGACGTCATCTTCCTCGCGCTCCCACACGGAGTCGCGGCGGAGTTTGCCGTGCCGCTGAACCAGGCTGGCTGCGTCGTCATCGATCTGAGCGCCGACTTCCGACTGAAGAGCGCGGACATCTACAAAGAATTCTACGCGCACGACCATCCCGCGCCGGAGCTGCTGAAGAAGTCCGTGTACGGATTGCCCGAGGTCTATCGCGACGACATCAAGAAGGCGTTGCTCATCGCGTCACCGGGTTGTTACCCGACGAGCATTCTCCTGCCGACTCTGCCGCTGGTGCGCGCGAAGCTGATTCATCCAAACAGCATCATTGCGGACTCGATGAGCGGCGTGAGCGGCGCCGGGCGCAAGGCGGAGGTCGATTACCTCTTCTGCGAGTGCAACGAGAGCGTGCGCGCCTATGGCGTGCCGAAACACCGTCACCTTTCCGAGGTCGAGGAACAACTTTCCTTCGCTGCCGGGAGCAAGGTGGCCATCCAGTTCACGCCGCACCTCATCCCCGTCAATCGCGGCATCCACACCACGCTCTACCTTGCGCCCACGGAACACTTCAACGATGCGGCCTCAACCGCTGCGTTCGGTGAGAAGATCGCTGCCTGCTACAAGGCCGCCTACGCGAACGAACCTTTTGTGCGCGTCCTCGAAGGCAAAGCGCTGCCGGACACGAAGAACGTCGTCGGCACGAACGTGGTGGAAATCGCCTGGCGTCTCGATCCACGGACTGGCCGCCTCATTGTCATGAGCGCGGAGGACAACATCGTGAAAGGCGCCAGCGGCCAGGCCGTGCAGAGCATGAACATCCTCTGCGGCTTCCCGGAGACGGCGGGATTGGTCTGAAAACTCCTTTCCCGCAAAATACGCGAAACGACGGGAAAAGGATTTAGCAGCCGGTCCGTTTTTCGCGCCCTTTCGCGCCTTTAGCGGGCCAATCTTCTCGCCTCCCTCAGCTCTTGGCTTTCGCTTTCTCCTCCTTCGCCGGAGGGGGCAGGAGTCTGATCTTCGCGGCGCCCGTCACTTCATCCCACGTGAAGGCGCGGCGTTCCACCAATCCATCGCCCACGCGGTAAATCTCCAACGTCACTTTCGGCGGCGTCGCCGTCGTATCGAGATCGTAAACGCAGTAGAAGTGGCCCTTTGTCGCGCTCAGATCAAGGAACGCCTCGGGCGATTTCTTCACGCCAGCCGGACCGCTGCCGATCGGGCCGCTCGTGACCTCGATCCATTTGCCTCGCACCTGATACGCGCCGGTGAAATGCCGGTCGCCTGAAATGAGCAGCACACCGGAGATCTTGTTCTCCTCGATGAAGCGGAAAATCTCGTCGCGCTCCTCCGCGAAGGGTGTCCATGAATCGTCTGTCCCAAACGTCTGCCACTCGCCGCCCGCGGCGAGCACCTTGATCGGTGCGCGCGACGCCAGCAACTCGCGTTTGAACCAAGCCAGTTGCTTCGCGCCGAGATGTGTCTTGTGCGCGAGATTCGTCGCACCGTTCGGATCGCGATGATACCGCACGTCGAGCATGAAGAAATCCACGTTCGCGCGGGTGAACTTGAAGTAGACGCCCGGATTTTCCGGCTCGCCATACGCCGGATTCGCCCAGTGCTCCCGGAACGTGCGCAGCGAAAGTTCCTTGCCCGGCATCTTACCGTCACTGTTGTTCGGACCGAAATCGTGGTCATCCCAAATCGCGTAGATCGGCAGCCGCGGACTCAACCCGCGCCAGCCGGACGTGTCGCGTTGATCGTAGTAAAACTTCCGCTGCACGCCGGGGTCGTTGGTGTTCGCGTAGTGATTGTCGCCGAGCATCAGGAGCAAGTCGATGTTCGTGCGCGCCATGTCGGCGAAGCCTGCGGTCGCCAGGTAACCGTAGTAGCCAACGCACGACGTGAACGCGGCGCGAACCCGTCCTGGTTCACCTTCGCGTGGCGCGGTGGTGAACGACGGATAGGGACGCAGCATCGCGGGTTTGCCGTCCAGCAAAACCGAGTAGTAATATCGCGTAGACGCCTGGAGATTGCTGACGACGAGGTGATTCATGAACGCGCTCGCGGCCTCCAGCTTCGGCCCGCGCACGGTGCGGGCGTCCGATAAATCCGGCTTCGTGCCGATGCGCACCGAGAACTTCGCGGCCTCCGACGCCTTCACCCAGATGCGCGTATCTGCGGACGACGTGTGGCCAATCATCGGCGCCAGTTCAAGGAACGGCGCGGCGTGAAGCGGAGCTGCGATGGCGAGCCATGCGATCGCTGCTTTCATGAGTCGCGCGGAAATGGAGTTCATGGGGCGATGATGGAAGGCTGGGCGACGAAGCGTCAACGCGTTCGTTGTCCGCAGCGGCAGGAAAATTGAAAATTGAAAAATGCCGGAGCGAAATTGATAGTCGCCGACACATCGCATGAAAAACGTACGTCTCGGCATCATCGGCATGGGGAACATGGGCAAGCACCACGCCGATTACCTGCTCGCCGGCAAGGTCGCGCGCGCCGAACTCACCGCCGTGTGCAGCACCTCGCCTGGGAAGCTGGAGAAGTACAAGGCCGTGCAGATCTTCGACGACGGCGAGAAACTCATCCGCTCCGGAGCCGTCGATGCCGTCGTCATTGCCACGCCCCATTACGAGCACACCACGTTCGGCATTGCCGCGCTGGAAGCGGGCTTGCATGTGATGGTCGAGAAACCCATCTCTGCGCACAAGGCGGACGCCGAGCGTTTGCTCGCCGTACGCCGGAAGCACCCGAAGCTCGTCTTTGGCGCGATGTTCCAGTTCCGCATTGAACCGCGCTACCTGAAGCTCAAGAACCTCATCGACGACGGTGAACTCGGCGACATCGTCCGCATCAACTGGATCATCACCGACTGGTATCGCACCGAAGCGTATTACGCGAGCGGCGGCTGGCGCGCGACCTGGAAGGGCGAGGGCGGCGGTGTGTTGCTCAACCAATGCCTGCACCAGCTCGACACGCTCCAATGGCTCGTTGGCATGCCGGCGCGCGTGCGCGGCTTCTGCCAGATCGGCCGCTACCACAAAATCGAGGTCGAGGACAACGTCAGCATCTTCATGGAATGGAAGAACGGCGCGACCGGCGTGTTCGTTTCCTCCACGGGCGAAACGCCGGGGACGAACCGCTTCGAGATCGTCGGCACGCGCGGGAAGATCGTTCTTGAGAACAACAAGCTGACCTTCACCCGCAACGATGCGGACATGATTCAGTTCAGCAAGAACGCCAAGACGGGATTCGCGAAACCGGAAATTTGGAACGCTGAGATTCCCTTTGCCGACGCGCCTGCCACTCACGCCGCGTTGATGCAGAACTTCGTCGACGCGATTCTCGACGGCGCGCCGCTGCTGGTTCCGGGCGAGGAAGGCATCCACTCCGTCGAACTCGCAAACGTGATGCTCTACTCCTCGCTCATCAACCAGACGATCGAGCTCCCGATGGACAGCGCCGCGTTCGAGACAAAGCTTCAGCAACTCATCGCGGAATCGAAGTTCCAGAAGAAGGTCGTCGAAGTCTCCGGCGAAGACTTCACGAAATCATTCCATCGTTGATCTTTCCTCGTAGGAGTCGAGGTAACGAGACTCTGACTTTTCTCGAACCATCCGCTTCCTCACGTCGGCTTCTGCGGGCTTTGCACCATCGGGTTTGCCCGGTTTAATGCCGGGGTGGCGACGTTGCGCATCAAACCTGTTGAATCACTCGACCAGCCGGAACTGACTTGGTACCTCACCCTCAAGCGGGTGGAGGAGCATGAGTTGGCGGGCGTGCTGGTGGCCACGAACGCCAAGGTCGTGCAGCGTCTGCTGGCGAGCCGGTTCCCGGTGGTGTCTACGCTGCTGACACCCGCATGGCTGGAGACGCTCGAGCCGCAATTGCGCGCGAGAGAGGAGGAGATCGACGTTTATGTCGCGGAGCGCCCGTTGCTGGAGAGCATCACCGGTTATCGAGTCCATCAGGGCGCGCTGGCGGTGGCGCGGATTCCCCCGCAACCGACTTTTGAAGCGCTGCTCGAAAGTTCACCGCGGCCGTTGCTGCTGGCTGCGGTGGAAGGCATCGCCAGCGCGGAGAATCTCGGCGCAGTGGTGAGGGCTTGCGCGGCTTTCGGGGCGCACTTCCTCGTGGTGGGCGAGACGTGTGGCAGTCCATTCCAGCGCCGCGCGGTATCCGGCTCCATGGGCACGATTTTCGAGCAGCCCGTGGTGCAGGTGGGCAGCCTGGTGGAGACGCTGGCCGCGTTGCGCGCGCGGGGTGTGAGGTGTCTGGCTGCGCATCCGCGCCCGGGCGCCCGCAAGCTGGCTACCGAGGATTTGCGCGGTGATTGCTGCCTCGTGTTTGGCGCGGAAGGGCCGGGATTGACGGAGGCCGCCCTGGCTGCGTGTGATGGAATGGTGGAAATCCCGATGCCGTCACACATGAACTCGCTGAACGTGGCGAGTGCTGCGGCGGTTTTTCTATATGAGGCTACCCGGCAGCGCGACCGGAGCCTGCCCAGATAGGGTGCTGCTTCGCGCAAGGTGAATCAGGTTCAACTCTTCTTCGCCGCGATATTCTTCAACAACGCCTTCGCACACGCCTCGGCGAACGCCGTATCATTCACCGCGTTGTTCATCTCGATCACCTCGATGTCCTTGCGCAGGTTCGCCTTGATGGCGCTGAACAGCGCGGCGTCTGCAGCTGCGTCAAAAAACTTCTGGCCTTCTGCGCTGATCACGCTGATCGCTTTCTTCGGCAAGAGCACCGTCACGGGCGCGGTGGAGAGATTCACCTTATCGGCGATGATTTTGCCAAGCTGCGCATTCTCCTCCGCGTTGGTGCGCATGAGCGTCACCTGCGGGTTGTGCTGGTAGAAGGTGCGGCCCTTAAACTTCGCAGGCACCGAGTCGGGCCCGTGGAAGTTCACCATGTCGAGACAGCCAGGCGTGACAATGGCGGGCACGCCGCCGCGCGCCGCGGCTTCGAGTCGCGTCGGACCTGCACCAAGGAAACCGCCGACCAGTTCATCCGCCCACTCGGTCGTGGTGATGTCGAGCACGCCTGCCACCATGCCGGATTCGATGATCGATTCCATCGTGCGCCCGCCGGTGCCTGTCGCGTGGAAGACGAGGACTTCGTAGCCGGCTTGTTCGAGAATCTTCCGTGCGTGATCGACGCAAGCCGTCGTATTGCCAAACTGGCTCGCTACGATGATCGGCTTGTCTGCGCCGGCTTTGGGCTCTACTTCCACCATGCCGCAAATCGCTCCGGCGGCGCGCATGAGAATCTGGCGTGAGATGCGGTTCAGTCCGGCAACATCGACGATGCTCGGGAACATCACGATGTCCTTCACGCCGACGTATTGCGCCGTATTGCCGCTGGCGAGCGTGGAGACCATCAGCTTCGGAAAACCAATCGGCAGTGCGCGCATCGCCGCCGTGCCAATCGCCGTGCCGCCACCACCGCCGAGCGAGATGACTCCGGCGATCTTCTTTTCGGCGACGAGCTTCGCGAGAACGATCGGCGCGCCCTTCGACATCGCCGCGACGGATTCGCCGCGATCGCGCTTGGCGAGCAGCGCAGCGTAATCTGCGCCAGCCGCGCGGCAAACTTCTTCGCGCGTGATGTCCGGCTTGAGCTTCGGCGCTTCGAGCGCGCCGACGTCGATGACGAGCGTCTGGTGTCCGCGTGCCTTGATTTGCTCCGCGACAAAGGCGTGTTCCTCGCCCTTGGTGTCCATCGTGCCGAGAATTGCAATCGTTGCCATAGTGAGTGCGCGCAGCGTAGCGAGGGGAGGGCAGGGGAGAAAGTGGGAAAGTGGGCAGAGGAGCCGAGGGGAGAAGGAAAGGAGCAGGTGAGCAGGAGGATGCGGCATTTTTTCTCCTCTCCATTTCCCCTTTGCTCCTTTTCTCCTTTGCCCCTGCTTCTTCCGTGCGACGGAGAAGCAGACTCGACGCCTCCAGCCGACTCCGCCAACCTCGCGGCATGTTCACAGGCATTGTGGAAGAGACAGGCGTGGTCGAGAGCATCAAGCCGACGGCGAAATCCATCCGGCTGACGATCGCGGCGAAACGTTGCGCGCGCGGGCTGAAGCTCGGCGACAGCGTGGCCGTGAACGGCTGCTGCCTCACGGTCGTGAAGCTCACGACTCGTGGTTCAGGCAAGCTCGTGCAATTCGACCTGCTCCGCGAAACGTGGGAGAGGACGAACCTCCAGTTCTGCCAAGCCGGTTCGCTCGTGAATCTCGAACGCCCACTCCGCGCCGATGGCCGGCTCGACGGCCATTTCGTCACCGGCCACGTCGATGGTGTGGGAAAGATTTCTCGCTGGGAACGCGCCGGGCAGGATCATGTCCTCGAAATCACCGCGCCCGCCGACGTGTTGCGCTACATCGTTTTCAAAGGCTCCATCGCGGTGGACGGCATCAGCCTCACCGTCGCGGGCGTGACGAAGAAAGGGTTTCGTCTCTGGATCATCCCGCACACCTACGAAGTCACCGCATTGCGCGAACGCAAAGTCGGCGACGCCGTGAATCTCGAAGCCGACATCCTCGGCAAGTACGTCGAGCAGTTCGTGCGACGCGGAAGGTGAAACCGCTGAGACGCTGAGATCCTGACTGTTGGTGGGGCGAGACTCCGTCGAGCCGTGATCCACCTTGGGACGTTCCACCCGCCGAAGACACGGTTCCGGAGAGCCAATGACCCCTCCTCGACGCTTCGCGCCAGCCGTAACCGCTCAGCCTGCCCTCGATCTGATCAGGGCTCGACAGAGTCTCGCCCCACCATGCGGTCACGACTTCTTTAGCTTCCACAGCTTCTCATCGCTGCGGACATACACGGCGCCGTCAGAGATGGACGGCGTGCTCAGCACTGTCTTGCCGAGATCCAGTTCGCTCACGATGGCGCCTTCGGGTGCGGCGATGTCGATGACCTGGAGCACGCCTTTCTCGTTCACGCAGTAGAGCAGGTTGCCTGCGCCCACGGGCGTCGCGCTGTAGGGACCCTTCGTGCGGAGCTGCCAAAGACGTTTGCCATCCTTCGCATCGGCGGCGGAGAGCACGCCCGCGCCGTTCAGGGTGAACACCTTTCCGTTCAACACCACCGGGCTCGCCGTGGCCGGACCGAGCTGACCGGAACGCCAGAGCTGCTCCGGCGACTGGCCATCCGGCTTCGGCTGGAGTGCCGTGATGCCGCGCGAGGGAACATAAACCACGCCGTCGCTCACCGTGGCGGAAGGAATCGTCGAGGCGCCGTCGGTGTATTGCCAGACGATGCGGCCGGTGGCGGGTTCCACGGCGACGAGGCCCTTGCTCGATTGCAGCAGCACATGCGTCGTGGTTCCGGACTTGATGTGCATCGGTGAAGTCCAGTTCGCGGACTTGGGCCGTGGCAGCTTCCAGCGGTTCACGCCCGTCTTCGCGTCAATCCCGGCGGTGAACGAATCGTCGTCGTTCTCCACCATCGCGATCAGGACGCCGTCCGCGACCGTGAGCGAGGAAGACATGCCGAGGCTGTTGCTCGCGTTCGGATAATCGCGCGTGAGACCGCGCAGCCAGAGCAGGTTGCCGTCGAGGTCGAGGCACACGAGGTCGTTCGAGGAATAGATGGCGAAGATGCGCTCGCCGTCGCTGGCGGGCGTGGGCGCGGCGACGCTGGTCTTCTCGTGGCACATCGTGCGGCCGGTCGCCCAGAACTGGCGTTCCCAGCGCTTCGTGCCGTCCTTTGCGTTGAAGCAGATGACGTGCAGCCGGTCCTGCTTCGGGCCGCTGGAGCACGTCACGAACACGCGGTCGCCGATGATGATCGGGCTGCTCAAGCCGCGTCCGGGCAGGTCCGCCGCCCAGGCGATGCTATTCGTGCCGAGCTTGTCCGGCAGCAACAGGGCATGGGCGATGCCGTTGCCATCCGGCCCGCGGAAGAGCGGCCAGTCGGCGCGCGCAATGGTGACGGTGGCGAAAAGCGAGAGGGTGAGGACGATGGGTTTCATGGATGGGAAAGAAGGCGTGAAAGTAAAATTGTATGGTAAAGCGAAGGGGCAAATTAAGACAGCGTGGCTCTCATGATCTGAATTCAATCTCGGTTTTCAAATGTAGTTGATGAGCCAACAACAATGCCTCTGGCTCGATCATCAACGTCCGGCCGCGCAATGAAATGCGAACGACCATCTCGACACCGGAGGCCTCAAGCTTGCGAATGAACTTCCGGTGAAACTCCAACATGGAGTGAAACCACTTGAGTTGATCGCTAATCGAAGACTCAGGAGCAAGTGGTGACCGGAACACCAAGTCCGTACCGTCTGGAACGAACCAGGTTTCAAAATTAGACCGCACTGATTGGGCGTGATCGCCGGGGCTTAGTATTCGGACTTCGACGCTCCACTTATGCATAATGCTCAGCGCCCCCTTCGGCTGAACGCCAACTGAGTTTCGGTCGCGAGGTTTTGGACTGCGGCAGTGCTCTGGCGCTTTCGCATGGTCGTCGCGGTTGAAAAAGCGGCGAAGCACCGCCGCACTCCAAGACACTGGCGCGTGAGTCGGAAGCCCCGGAGGGGCGGCATCTTTGTAGCAACGCGCCCGACCAAGAACACCAAGCTCCGTAGGAGCGGCATCGGCGGGAGCATGTCGCCCCTACGGGGCTGGTTGGTTTCATGGGACGTCCGGTTTCTACAAATATGGCGCTCCTACGGAGCTTGTGACGACGAAGGCTGTCCGCCCTCACCCCGGCCCTCTCCCCCAGGAGAGGGAGAACCGTTCGCCGCGTTGGTTGCAAACGGACGTGTGTCGTGGTTCTGGCGCTGTGGACAGAATCTCCAGATACGACGAACGCGGAGAAACGTGTTGAAGTTTCAAGACACGCCCCATCGCGCACCCTCTCCTGGGGGAGAGGGCCGGGGTGAGGGCGGGCCAAAACTCTATTTCGCTTTTCCACGAAGAGCCTCACTCACTTCTTCGCCGAGGCGATGGGCGTGCCGAGGGCGTCGGTCACGCGCATCTGGAATTCCCATTCCACGGTCCACTTCTCGGTCTGCTCGTTCTGCGTGAGCTTCACGAGGATGACGTTCTTGCCGGGCTTCAGCTCGCCCGCGAGCCGGTATTGGTCGATCTCCGCGCCGCGATGATACTCGTCGCGCCCGAAGAGATACTTGCCGTTGAGCCAGACCTTCCAGCCGTTCTTGCAGCCAATCCGCAGCTCGACGGGCCGCGCCTTGTCGGCGTGGAACTCGGCGTAGGCGTAGCCGGTGACTTCCTTGAGCGCGCCGAGGGGCTTGTTCAGGTCCACCATGCCGTAATCCTCCGTGGTCTTGAAGTCCTGCCACTTCACCTTGCCGTTGAGGCCGTCGTATTCGGCGGCGAGGTCGATGCCTTGCTCGGGCGGGAACACTTTCTCGAAGCCGGCGCGGTCCTTGTTGTCGAACGGCCCGATGACCTTCCAGTCGGTCACCCAGCCGAACACGCTCGGCAAACTCACTGGCGAACCGAGCTTCTTCAGCGTCTTGGCAATTTCATCGACCTGGTCGGCGTCGCGTGCGGATTTGATCGCGGTTTGATATTGGGCGACGGCATCGTTGGTCTTGCCGGACTTGGCGAGCGCGGCGGCGGCATCGAGCTGGCGTTGGACGGCGTCGCGACGGAGTTCGGTGCTCGGGTCGTCCTGCAACTTCGCAATCAAGCTCTCGGCCTTGGCGGTGTCCACGCGGCGAATCAGGTCGTAGGCGAGGTAACGCGCGCGTGAGCTGTGCTTGGTGTCGTTAACGAACTTCTCCAGCGCGGCGACGGGCAGCTTGCGTCCGGCGGCGAGTTCGCGGGCGGCGACGCTGTCCACGGCGGCGCGCAGCCAGTTCAAGGCGAGTTCATTCGCGCCATCCATGCCGGCGAGGATCGCGGGCAGGTCGGAAGCCTTCGCGGAGGAAATATCCTTCCACGCGGCGGAGGCTTGCGCATTACCGAGTCCTTCCGGCCCGACTGCGCGGATGGTCTTGATGGAATCCGCGAGCTTGGGTGCGGCGACGGCAGGCAGGGAAGCGGCGCAGGCAAGGCCGAGAACGAGGGCGAGGGAGATTCGTTTCATAACAAGGCGTAAGATTTGGGAGTTGGTAGCAGGGAAGGGGAGGAAAGTGCAACGGTGGAGTGGCCCGCTAAACACGCTAAAGAGCGCGAAAGGAAACGGACATGGCTGCGAGGGTCGTGGCTCTGTCTTCTCTCACTTCTGGTTTTCGCGTTCATTCGCGTGTTTAGCGGATCTCCCTTGTGGAGTTCGGACTCAGCGTTTCGCGGCATCGAGCTTGTTGAGCGTGAGCCAGAGCTGGTTCTTCATCGCGGCGCCGTCGGCGGTGTTGAGGCTGTATTTGATCTCCATCTGCATCACGGGCTGGAGGGGCGCGGTTTCGAGGAAGACCGTTTTGCCATCAGCGGAGAGCTTCGCAGATTTCACGACCACGTCATCGCGGCCTTCCTTCTGTGGATCGGTGACGGACCAATCCTTGGAGCCGTAGGCGGAGGAGTAGCGATAATTCCACTGGTGGATGGCGTAGCTGCCGGCGTCTTCCGCGGCGGCGCGATCGAGCGGTTGGGAGAAGGTGAGCGTGAGACCGTTGCTGTGCGCGTGCCAGGCGACAGGCAGGCGGACGGGCTTGCTGGTGAAGCGCACGCGTTGCAGCGCGCCGTCTTTCACGGCGCTCGTTTGCCAGCCGGTGCTGCCGGCGATGTAGAGATGGCCATCCTTCGCGTGGAACGATCCGCGGTTCGGGCCGGAGAGCAGCTTGATGGGAAGGGGCACGACCGCGCCTTGATTCACGCCGTCCACGGCGTCGCGCAGCACGAGCATCGCGCCGCAGCGACCCCAGAGCAGGTGCAGCATCTGGCCGGCGAACGGTCCCCACTTGTCCTGCGGCACCCAGACCTGGCTACCGCTGGAGTTGTCGATGCTGTGGGGAATCCAGCACAGCGGCAGGTCGTAGCCGAGCGGGCGTTCGGGTATGACCTTTGGTCCGCCGAAGCCATAGTAGCCGCCGGGTTGGATGGCGCAGATTTGCGACGATGGCGTCCAAGTGCCCTGCTGCGGCGCGGCGGTGATGATTTTGCCGTCTGGACTCGCGCCTAGTCCGTTCGGATTGCGGAAACCGGTGCCGAGAATTTCCTTTGTGCGACCATCGCGGCTGACGCGATGCGCGCCGACAGGATCGGCGTAGTAGAAATTGCCCGCGTCGTCCTTCTCCAAGCTGGTGACGTAGTCGTGGCCGCCGGTCGAAGTCTGGATGAGATTGCAGAAGCTTTCGTAGAAGTCGGCTTCGCCATCGCCGTTGAGATCCTTCAGGCGCGTGATTTGATCGCGGCCGAGCACGAACACTTCGCCATCGCGAACCTTCAAACCGAGCGGCTGAAAGAGTCCGGTCGCAAAACGCTTCCAGCTCAGCGAGCCGAGCTTGTCGTCGATACCAGTGACGCGCCAGACATCGCCGTGAATCGTGCACGCGAATGCGGCGCCGTCTGGAGTGAAGTCGACGCCAGCGAGGAAGAAGAGCGCGTTCCACGGATTCGCGTAAGGAACCGTGAGCGTGTCCACGGCGAAGATGTCGGTATCGAGCCCGCGCTGGCCGACGGTCTTCAACTCGGGCAACCACCGCGCTGGGCCGGGCTGCGCGAGCGCGGCAAGATTGGCGGGCGGCGATGATTTTCTCAGCCACGACTCGAGCGCAGGCGACGAGCCGCTGGGCGTGACGGCGAAGGCGAGCGCGACTTTGCGAGGAGCGTCGCTGGCGGGGAAATGGATCAGCACCTGGCCATTCGCGCGCTGCTCGATTTCGGCGGTCGTGCCGCTGAGCGCGAGTTGCAGCGTGTTGGTGTCGTGACGCAGTGACACGGATTCATTGCTGATGGAACGGCGCGCTGTGGCCTCGGCGGCGTTGGCGTTCTTCGAAGGAGAATTCAGTGCGAGCGTGAGCTCCTTCATGCTGGGGCTAATCTCGAAGGTGCGACTGAATGCAGGCGCATCGACGCTGCCCTCGAACCACGGCGATTCAAGCACGCGAATGTCGTCGAGCGTGTATTCGAGCACGACGCGATTCCCGTTGAGGTGAAGGCCGGAGTAACGGGCGTTGACGCCTTGCCAGCCCGAGTCTTTCCCGCCCGCGAAGCTCACGGTCCCGCTGATCTTCGGCGCGCCGATCAAGCTGAAGCGGCCGGCATCGAACTTCAGGAATCCACCGGTCCAGCCGGCGCGCCACGCGCACGCGGCGGTGTCGTAGGCGACGGAAGCTTCGGCGTTCGCGCCGACTTTGATGGAGAGTCCTTTCGCGATGTTCGCGCCGGGCGTTTCGAGATTCGAGGCGAGGAACTGGCCTACGTCCGTGCGGCTCCAGCGATTGTCGACCCAGTCCTTCTCGACCTGCGTGCCGGGCTCGCGTCCAGAGGCAAGCGGCTGGCCGGCGGGCTGCGCGAGGAGTTGAATCGCAGTGAGGAACGTGACGGCTGCGGGCAGCGTCGCGCGGAACAAAGGAGCAATCGAGAGAGTCATGGGATCAAGCTGACGCGAGTGAAGCGGTTCCATTCAACGGGAGTCAAGCGGAGTTCCATGAAGGCCGGTGCGGGCATCTGAACAAACCCGAATAGATCCCGTTTAGCGACGGGTGAATCATCCGATAACCTTGGCACATGGCCGAAGACTGCATTGCCATCGAGTATGAGCTGACGCTTTCCAGTGGAGAGCGGAAGCGCCATGTTGTACGGCTCGATCGGTTGACCATGGGGCTGGTGTCCAAGATTGCTGAGCCGTTGCCTGAGTGGACCAAGCTCGGCTTTCAGCAGTGCCCGAATTGTCCGCTGGATCCTTCCAAGCACGCGCGGTGTCCGGCGGCGGCGGCGATGGTGGAAATCGTCGAGTCGTTCAAGAACTCCGTTTCCTACGAGAAGGCGGACGTCGTGGTGCGGACGCCAAATCGCACCTACAACAAGACGGCATCGCTGCAAGAAGTGGCTACCTCTCTGATGGGACTGCACATGGTCACGTCGGGCTGTCCGATTCTCGACAAGCTCCGTCCGCTCGTCTTTACGCATCTGCCTTTCGCCACGGCTGACGAGACGTTTTTCCGGGTCGTATCGATGTATCTGCTCGCGCAATTCTTCCGCTGGAAGCATGGACTCGTTCCAGACTGGGAGCTGGAGAATCTGCTCGCGACCTGCAAGGACCTCAACGCTGTGAACGCCGCCTTCGGAAAGCGGATTGCTGGCATTAACACCGCGGACGCGAGCCTGAACGCGCTGGTGAGTCTCGATTGCCTCGCCGGCCTGACCGGGATGTCGATCTCGGACGATTTCTTCGACGACATCGAAAGCTTCTTTGCGGGCTATCTCAAAGGCGATCCGGCGAAAGACGACAAAGCGGCCTGAAGGTCGCGGTCGCGCGACGGTGGTTCACTTCTCCTTGATGTCGACTTCTCCGTGCCAGTCGTCGGCGATGAGTTCCAGCACCAGTTCCTCCATCATCCCGATGTAGAATAAGGACGGGCCGTCGTCCGGGCGCAGCTCCAGCGTGCGAACGAAGGCTTCGCGGGCGCGGTCCATCTCCCTTTGCTGAAAGTGTCGCAAGCCTTGCGCGAACGTCTCCCGCCACGGACGCGTGGTCTCAGCGTTCGACGCCGGACCCAGGATTTCGTGCACGGCCACGGCGCGCTGGAAGCCTTTCAAACGGAAGTGACCGAGCATCCGCATGTCCACGAGACCATCGAGCGGCGCAGCGGTTTCGCCCGTGGCGAGCGCACCGGTGCCGAGATGTTTGTTCAACCCTTCCATGCGCGAAGCTAAGTTAATGTTCTCGCCGATCGCAGTGTAGTCGAAACGGGTGGCGCTCCCGAAGTTGCCGACGTTGGCGACACCGGTGTGAAGGCCGATGCGTGTGCGGAGCGCTCGGTCGTTCTTAGCACCGGTGAACGCGACGAGTCGTTGCTGCAGGAGCAGGGCGGTGCGCGCGGCGCGTTCGCGGTGATCGGGCTGGGCGATGGGCGCGTTCCAGATCACGAAGAGCGCGTCGCCGATGAGCTTCACGAGGAAACCGTCCGTCTCGTGCACGCACGAAATCGCGGCCTCGAAGTAATCGTTCATCAACCGCGCCAGCTCGTCGGAATCCATGTGCTCGGAGATTACGCTGAAGTCCGCGATGTCGGTGAACATGATGCTGAGCTCGGTCTTCTCCGCGCCTGGATGCAGCACGTCGCGCGTCTTGAGCAGCTGCTTCACGCGGCTGGGCGAGAGATGCTGGCCCAGCGTGACGCCGAGCAGGCGGTTCTCGAAATAAAGGCGAAGCGTGTTGAAGGTGATCGCCCAGAGCAAGGCCAACGGTATCTGAACCACGACGATGATTAGCCATGGAAAGTAGACTCCCGAAGTTGAGCTGAGGAACCATGCAGACAGCATCACCAGCACGGTGCTGAGCAACGCGACGCCGACGGCGATGGCTGGCCGCAGCCTTGCCAGTCCGAATCCGGCCACAATCCCGGCCAGCACCAGCGCCCAGCGTTCGGTGGCGAGCGAGAAACGGCTCAACCAGTCGCCGCGGAGCAAGTTCAGGAACATCGTGGCTTGAATCTCGACCCCTGACATGAAGAGCTTCTGTGGCATCCGGGAGGAATAGGGTGTGCGATACTCGTCTTTCCGTTCACCGGAGAATTTGGTGAACATTCGGGCACCCACGAAAACGACTTTGTCCCGGAAAAGGCTGCTGTCTGTCTCCTCGTACGAAAGCGCGCGATAGTAGCTCAAGTTGGGAATCGTCGCTGGCGGACCGTAGTAGTTGACCCATCGTTCTTGAAACTTCGATTCCTCGGTCCTGGTAACCTGACCAGCCAGGAGTTGGGCGGTGGCCCAACTCAGGCTCGGTAGCAAGTCATCTCGCATTTGCGGCAGATGCCGGCGGATAGTCAGGTCATGATCCGGTGCCATTTCCGCCGAACCGATGGCGGCGGCGGCCTCGGAGAACAATTCCAGCGGTGGGGTGATTGACTGGGCCGCGACACCATCGACTCCATATGCCGCGGACATGATGTCGGCCGCGAGTACCACTCGGCCGCTGGCCTCGATGGCAGCGGCTAAATAGTGGTCGGCGGCTCGGTCCAGCCCGGGATCGCTGAATACAATGTCGAACACCACCGCCTTCGCCCCGGCGGCGGTCATCCGCTCGACAAGCCGGGCGTGAAGATTGCGGTCCCAAGGCTGATTAAACCTCTGCCCCAGTTCTTTGTGGGAATCGTCATCAAGGTAGACGATGACCACTTCCTCCGGAGATTCGATTGTCCTCGGAAGGAATAACAGATCGTAGCTGGAGTTCTCCAGCAGCCTGCTCCAGGGATTGTGATAAACGAAAAGCCCGATGAGAACCGCGAGAGATGCCCCGATTGTTCCACCCCAGCCCTGCGGTTTGAGTTTCTTTGTGAGGCTCACGACAGGGGACGTTGCTCAAGAGTGCCGTTTCAGAAACCGAACTGGAATCGTGCGGCCAGCGTGCGTTCGCGCGGCAGTTCGGAGTAGAGGGTGAGCGGATTGAGGCGGTAGTCGGTGTCGCCGATGTTCAGCAGGCCGAGGCGCAGCTCCGCGTGACGTTTCAGGAAGCGGTAACCGACATAGGCGTTGAACTGCCAGAAGTCGTCACCCGGAATGTCCGGGGAATAAGCTCGATTCGACTGCTGACTCCAGACTGTGCCCGCGGAGGCGAAGATGCCGCACGGCAGGTTCAGAGTTCCGGCGAGGTGAACCTGGTGCAACGTTGCTTCCCAATCGCGGTCCATTGCCCCCGCGAGCGCCGGAGTCAATCCGCTCGTGTGCTCGCTCAGGTCGGCGTCCGTGATGCGATAGCTCGCGCCGAATGACCAGTGCTTCCCGATGAGCTGGTGCAACGAGAAGGTCAGCGAGCGCTCCTCGAACTCAATGCGGTCCGGGATGCTCGAGGGAATGGCCGGCCCGAGGAACTGAAGATCCAACGCGCCGATGCTGCGTCGAGCGGAGGAGTTCAACTGTTCCGCGGCAATGCTGACGTAGGTGCCGGTCGCGAAGTTTTGATCGAGCGCGAGGCCGAAGGTTTCGAACTCCGAACCGGGCACGAGACCGACGACGGATTCGGGAATTACACTGCGAAAGGCCTGGTTGAATCCGCCGACCTGCGTCGGTTCGAGACGCACGCTGCCGTCGTAGAACAAGCCGCCAAGCGAGCGAGTGTAGGCGCCGCGAATAGTCGTATCCTTCAGCGGCGTGTAGTAGAACCCGGCCTTGGGCGAAACTTGTTCCTCCGTGCGCTGGTCGCTGGAGAACGGCGGGAGATCGTTGTTCTCGGGGAAGTCGAGATGGTCGTAGCTCAATCCTGCCATCAGCTTCAACGGCTCGAAGATTTGCCAGTGGTAGTAGCCGTAGATCGTGCTGCGCTCGAGATCGCTCTCGATGTCCTGCACGGCCGGCGAAACGGCGACGGTTTCATTCCGCCCGCTCTGATGACGTCCGCCGACGATGAAAGTGTGCGGGCCGCGATCGAGGATGTGCTGGAGCTCGGCGGTGTAGGCGTAGAAATCGCTTTCGTAGTCCACCTCGTAGAGCGAACCGAAGCCGCCGGTCACCTGGCCGGAAGGATTGCGCGTGAGATTGTTGACGCGGGACTGGCCACGGAAGCGGAACTCGTCATCGAGCCGGCCGGCGAGCACCAGTGTGTGCGAGCCCGGATCCCATTCGTGATGGTAGCCGACGAAAACGTTCGCGGCCTGAATCTCTTTAACCCGCTGTGTGCCGCTGGCGTTGCCCTGATCGTAGTATTGCGCGAGGTCACCGGAATCGCCGCCAAAGCCGAGCACCTGCACGAACACGCTGTCCGCCGGCGTGAGCTGTTGCTTGAACTTGCCGGACAAGGTGAGCCGTTCGAAGTCGTTGTTCGGACGCTGGCCGTTCTCGGTGCGGTAATCGACGTCGAGCGCGTAGCTGCTGTCGCCGAGCGTGCCGAATTGCGAGGCGCGCTGCGCCCAGTCGCCCGAGCTGTAATACTCCGTGCTGGAACTTAGCCCGACGCGGTTGCCTTCGAAGAAGCGGGAGTATTCCTGCTGCGAGATGTTGCGCGAGAGCGACACCGCGCCAACCGGAGCGAGCAGGTTCGCGATGAGTTGTTCGCTCAGCCACGGCGTTTCGTAACGGAGATTGATCAGCTTTGGATCGCGAATGGCGTCATAGCTGTTCGCGAGAAAGAGGTGGGCTGAGTAATTCGCGTAGTCGTAGTTCACAGCGCGGGAGGCTTCGCGCACGCCGACGTCATTCAGGCCGGCGTCGCGATACATCGAAGCGAGATTCGCGCTGCGCACGGACTGATCCTGATCGAGCAACACGCTCGAGCGATAGACGCTGCGGTTGTTGTTCAGCGTCTTGGATTGTTCGAGGTCGCGGACGGCGGTGTTGATCTGGTTTTCCTCCTGTTCCACCAGCGCGGAATAAAGCCAGGCGGTGGGATCGTTCGGGTCCATCTTGCGCGCGAGGGCGAGCTCCTTGGTGGCGCGGGTGTTGTCCCACGCGTGACTGTAGGCCTTGCCGAGATAGCTGCGGAGCGCGGCGCGCTTGGGTTCCAATGTCGCGGCGACCTGCAGGTCCGCCAATCCACCGCGACGATCGCCCTGGCGAATGCGAACCAAGCCGCGACCTAGCCATGCGTTGCCAAGCGAGCCGTCCGCGGCGATGGCTTGCTCGAAGGCGTCGAGGGCCGCCGTGGTTTTGTTCTGCGCCGAGAGCAGGAACCCGCGCAACGCGAGCGCCTGTGCGTTGCGCGGTGAGAGGGCGAGGCCGCGATTGAGTACGGACAAGGCCGCGTCGGTGTTGCCGGCGCTGAACTCGAGTTCCGCCACGCGAACAGCCGCGAAGCCGGATTGCGGTGACTGCGCGGCCGCGGTGCGCGCAGCGGCAAGCGCGAGGTCGATTCTCGACTGGGCTTGTTGGAAGTAGGACTCCGCCATCCAATCCGTGGTGGTCGACGGAGCGCGAGTTGTCTTCAGCTCCCGTCCCGTGACAGTGGCGATTAACTTGCGCAAGGCGTCGCCCCCGTGCGCGGCGACTTGGACACTCCCGAGCGCGGTCTCGGCTTCGCTGACTTTTCCCACTGCGAGCAACAGCGCGGCGCGATAGACGCGTTCGGCGTCGGACGACGGCTGGCGGGTTTCCGGATAAAGGATCAGGGCTTGGAGCAAATCACCGGCGCGATAGGCGGCGAGAGAATCGGCGAGCGCTGCGCGGGTATCTTTGTCGAGGCGGACGTCGTCCAAGTCGAGGATGGCCGGGTAGTAAAGGCACCATTGGATGATGCTGGTGACATCGAGCACGGCGGTTTTGCGCGGCGCCTGGCCGGGCTCCACGGTGGCTTGCTCGCCGCTCGTCAGGGCTAGGTCACCTTCGGAATTGTTCAGCGCGACTTCGCCGTCGAGCAACGTCAGCACGGTGCGGCCATCACCTTCGGCCACGGTGAGGTGAAATTCGGTTCCGCGAATTGCCCCGGAAGCCACGGGCGTGCGGAAGTCGGTGTCGGTCGGGCGACCGCGGTTGAAGAAATAGGTGGAGCCGGAACGGAGGTCCAAGCCCGGGCGTTTCGCGTCCGCAGCGGTTGGTCGGATCTCAAGGAGCGTGAGCTCGTTCACGCGCAGGACGGTCTGGTCGGCCAGACGCAGCGTCGCGCGGCTGCGCACGCCGGTGCGCACGCGATCGCCGACGCTGAGCGTTTGGTTGGTCTGGGCCGGCTTCCAGGCGGGCGCGGCGGCAGTGGTCACCTCGACCTTGCCTTCGATGGTCAGGAGGGCGGAGGTGGTCGCCGAGTTCTGCGCACCCGAGATTGTAGGAATGAGGAACGCGGCTGAAACGACCGCCGCGAACAGCGCCAGAGTAAGCCGAGTGTTTTTCAAAGCAGTTTCGTAGTTGGCTGTCAGTGACCTCGGCCGCGCCCTGTCTATGGTCCGCCGCCGGTGACGACAATCATGCAAAAGGTGCTTAGCAACTCACCGGCCAACCCGGCCTGAGCGCGAGCACCGGTGGCACTGACGCTGCTAAAGGGGTTGTTCTGAAAGCTGGGGATGTATCTCCGGCCTCAATTATTCCTATGCATCGAAATGGAATTCTTCCCGGTTGTCCGGCGGGCTGTGATGGTCCGTCCGACCAACTGGCAGGCCGCGAATGGCTCGATCGTGGTGGGGCGATTGGCGGCACAAGCTGCCTATCCAGGCGGCACAAGCTGCCAGATTTTTCCGGCTTGGCTCTGGTGTGGATAGTTTTCGCCCTGATCGTATTCCTGCCGTCGCTCGCCGTGGCGGATTTCAGAGTCAACGCCACGACTTCGTCCACGCAGGAAACGTCAGCGTTGAACCGCGGCAGCCAGCAGGGGGTGTCATTCGACAGCTCGGGGAACCTGGTGTTCGTCTGGACGAGCACCGGACAGGACGCTTCGTCGAGCAAAGGCGTCTTCGCCCGGCGCATTGCGTTTGATGGCACGGCGTTGACCGGCGAGATCGCGGTGAACTCGACGACCGCCGGCAATCAAAACCAGGCCAGCGTGGCGTCCGACGACGCGGGAAATTTCCTGGTGACGTGGACGAGCGATGGTCAGGACGGCAGCGGCACGGGCGTGTATGTGCGGCGGTTTGCCGCCAACGGCACGGCGTTGACCAGTGAGATCGCGGTGAACACCACGACCAGCGGAGCGCAGCAGAACTCCGTGATTGCGCTCGATCGACGCAGCGGCGGCTTTGTCGTCGCGTGGCAGGGGCAAGGTTCCGGGGACACGGCAGGGATCTTTTTCCGCCGGTTCGCCGCGGACGGAACGCCGCTGGATGGCGCTGAACAGGTCACGAATCGTTCGGACCTCGGCACGGAGCAGAATCCCTCTGCCGCAATCTGTGCGACGGGAGATTTCGTGATCGCGTGGGAGGTGAACAGCGATGTGGTTTTCCAGCGCTTTGATTCCGCAGGTGCCGCTCAAGGTTCCGCGACGCAGGTGGACGAACTGCTCGTGGATAGTTCGCTCCCGGTCGTGGCTATGAATGCGAGCGGCGGTTTTGCGTGTTTCTACCGTGTGGACAACTTGCTCGGTCTCCTGTCGGGCGTGTGGGGTAGCGGTTACGACTCAGACGGGACGAAACGCTTTTCAACCTTCCAGGTGGCGTCCGGGGATGCGACCAGTCCGTCCATCGCGATGACCTCGGCTGGAGAATTCGTCGTCACCTACGAGATGACTTCGTCGAGCACGATCGACACGTTCGCGCAGCGCTACGACTCCGACTATACAGCCATCGGTTCGACTGTGACCGTCAATCAATACACCTCGGGCAGCCAGTCGATGGCGTCGTGTGCGGTCCGGCACATTCAGAACTACGCGGTGGTGTGGAGCGGCAAGGCATCGGGCGACTCCAGCAGCGTCAATGCGCGGATCTTTGGCACCCAACCAGTGGCCACGAATCAGACCGTTTCGACGTTGGAGAATACGCCCAAGGCGATCACTTTGACGGGCAGCGATGCCGACGGCGATGCGATTCTCTTCACGATCATCGACCGTCCGGTATACGGAGAGATCGACGGCTTCAATCGCACCAATGGCGTCCTGACATACACGCCAACCAACGGTTTTCTCGGGACCGATTCTTTCACGTTTGTGGCCGACGACGGAGTAAGCAACTCCGCGGTCGCCACCGTGACCATTGTCGTGGGAGCCATCGCGCCGACGGTGGTATCCGCACCGCTCACCCAAACGCTGGACGACGGCGATACCGTCACCCTGAGCGTGAGCGCGACCGGAACTGAGCCGTTGGCCTATCAGTGGTTTCGCAATGGCTCGTCGCTCGCGGGCGCGACGAACTCGCTCCTGAGCCTGACGAACGCCAGTCTCGAAAACAGCGGAAACTACGTCGCGATTGTCAGCAACTCTGCCGGATCAGTGACCAGCCAGGTTGCCGTCGTGACGGTGCTTGCGGTTGCTCCGGTGATCACGTCGCAGCCAGAGAGTCAGACGGTCGCTGACGGCACCGATGTTTCGTTCTCCGTGACAGCGACTGGCACCGAGCCGCTTTCTTATCGGTGGAAGCGCGGCAGTGCCACTGTGGCGGGTGCGACCAACGCCACGCTGCAAGTTTCCAATGCCGTGCCTGGCCTGGCTGGTGATTATATGGTGATTGTCAGCAACACTGCGGGCGCGGTGACTAGCGTCGTGGCGGTGCTGACGGTGCAGAATGTGGGTCCAACGATCACCCAACAGCCGGAAAGTCAGACGGTGACTGATGGCACCAATGTCACCTTCGTCGTGAATGTCTCCGGCACCAGGCCGATGGCGTACCAGTGGGCGTACAACGGAGTGAACATTTCCAAC
This sequence comes from uncultured Bifidobacterium sp., assembly GCA_964491875.1. GTDB lineage: Bacteria > Verrucomicrobiota > Verrucomicrobiia > Limisphaerales > JADJPG01 > JADJPG01. The sequence goes on along the minus strand of CAZBIC010000032.1, from coordinate 55,764 downwards.
GCGACTGAAACGACGTTGTCGCTGAGCAACGTGACCTTCAGCACCGCCGGCAACTACACCGTGACGGCAAGCAACATCTCCGGCGTGGTCACCAGCCTCGTCGCGGTGCTGACGGTGGTGCCGCTCGCTTCCGCGATCGTCATCCAGCCCGTAGGTCAGACGGTGATGGATGGCACCAATGTAACGCTCACTGTGACCGCGATCGGCACCGCGCCGCTTCACTACCAGTGGATGCGCGACGGAGTTGATCTGGCGTTGGAGACGAACACCGCGCTGGTGATCACGAATGCCACCCTGAGCGACAGCGGGGACTACGCGGTGGTGATTACCAACATTGCCGGGACCGTGACCAGCGTCGTTGCGACGCTCACGGTGGAGGCTGTCCCGCCGTCGATCGTCACCCAGCCCGTCGGGCGCATCGTCAATGACGGTGACAATGTCTCGTTAACGGTCACTGCGAACGGCACCGCCCCTCTGACCTATTCGTGGTTGTGGAATGGAGTTGCGATCGGGGACGCGACGAACGCTACCCTGGCTTTGGGGGCTGTCGCCGTCAGTGCGACCGGAAGCTATTCTGCCGTGGTGACCGGACTTGGTGGTTCCGTCACCAGCCAGGTGGCGGTGGTCATCGTGTTGCCCGTGGCGCCGTCCATCACCGGCCAGCCGACATCGATCTCCACCAACGCCGGTGCCGAGGTGACGTTTGCCGTGACGGCCATCGGCACGCCGCCGTTGACTTACCAATGGCGGCGCAATGGGGTGGCTCTGACCGGAGAAACCGGTCCGGCGTTGACGTTCACGAATGTGCAGGTTGCTGATTCAGGAACGTATCGCGTCGTGGTGCAGAACGCCCGAGGTTCGGCTGCCAGCGCAGACGCGTTTCTCTCGGTGGTCGTGGCACCCTTGACCATGACGGATAATTTCACCGCGGAGATCACGAGCACCAACGCCACTGGTGCCGGCCAGTCCAGCAACACGCTCGCGACAGCGGAATCAGGCGAGCCGTTGCACGCGGAGAAGGTCGGCGGCAAGTCGATGTGGTTCTCGTGGCAGGCGCCGGCGACGGGCATTGCGACGTTCTCCACGGCGGGCAGCGACTTCGATACGTTGCTGGCTGTGTATCAAGGTGACTCGGTTGGCGCGCTCACCAATGTGGTGTCGGATGATGACAGCGCTGGGTTCTACAACAGCCGGGTGCAGTTCAACGTCGTTTCGAACGGTGTGTATCGCATCGTGGTCGACGGAGCCGGCGGTGCTTCGGGAAACATTCTTCTGGAATGGAGCCTCGAGGAAACGACGGACGTCTTGCCCGTGATCACGAATCAGCCCACGGACCGCGTCGTGTCACTGACGAGCAACGCAGTCTTCACGGTGGGTGTGAGCGGCGCGGGCGTGGCGTATCAATGGTTCTTCAACAACGTTGCGATTCCGGACGGCACCAACAGCACTTGGACCCAGGTGGGCGTTGGTCTCGGTGATGTCGGCCTGTTCAAAGTGCAGGCGACGATCGGTGCGCGGACCGTGACCAGCCAGCCGGCGAGCCTTGGCATCACGCTGTCGACGGGATTGGAACAGGATTTTGCGGCGGCGGACAAATTTAGCGACACGATTTCGAGTGGTCGCCGGCTCCGCCTCGATCCGCCGCCCGCCGCGAGCTTCTCGCGTCTGCCTCCCGATGTGGCGGCGACGAGCCGCGGCTACTCCGGATCGCAAGTGTTCAGCACGGTGGGATCGTTGAAGGAACCGGGTGAGCCGGATCACTGCGGCGTTCCCGGCGGTGCTTCGCGATGGTTTGCGTTCGAAGCGGAGACGGACGGCGTGCTCGATCTGAACACGGACGGCAGCACGTTCGACACGATCCTCGCCGTCTACACCGGCACCAACGCGAACTTTTCCGAGCTCACCGCCGTAGCCTGCGACAACGACAGCGGCACCAACGGAGTGACGAGCAGCCTGCATTTCACGACTGTGACCGGAACGATTTACTACATCGCCGTGGACGGAGTTAACGGCGCGAGCGGCACCGTGTTACTGAACTACTCGACGCTCGGCGAACAGCAACGACCTTCCATCACTGTCACCTCGGCACCGCCCGCGAACGTCGGCTTGACCAACGACACGGTCACGATCAGCGGCATCGCCACGGATAACACTGACCTCGTCGCCGTGCAGTGGCGGATGACGAACAGCCTTGGCTCGACGACCTGGACGAACGCCACCGGCACAAACGCGTGGACCTTCGTCGCGTCGAACCTCGCGTTCGGACGCAACACGATCCAAATCCGTTCGTTCGACAGCTGGGGCAACTACTCCGCGACCAATTCGATCAACTACGTGCGGTTCGCTCCGGTTATCGTGACGGTCGAAGGCTGCGGCAGTGTGTCGGCGGGATTCCTCGGCACGACGTATCGCGAGCCCGGCAAGAGCGTGGTCATCACCGCGACGGCGTGTGCGAACTCGCTTTTCACCGGCTGGAGCGGCGACCGCACGACGAACGCGAACACGATCAACGTGCTCATCCAAACCGGCCTCGTCGTGCAGGCGAGTTTCATGACCAACCCGTTCGCATTGCGACCCGGCACGTACGCCGGATTGGCCTACGACACCAACGTTGTGTCGCACGAACGCGCGGGCTTCGTCACGATTCGCACCACGCCGAAGGGGACCTACAGCGGCAAGGTGCGACTGGGTGGCAGGAACCTGTCGTTCTCCGGCGCGTTCGGACTCGATGGTCTGGCGACCAACTCGATTCGTCGCGGCAGCCTCGAAGCGCCATTGGGAGTCGAGCTCAACTTCAACTCGGGCGCGCTCGTTCAAGGGATCGAGGGACGAATACGCGACACGAACTGGACATCGGAACTCGTCGCTTACCGCGCCGTATTCCACTCGAAAACGAATCCCGCGCCGCAGACGGGTCGCTACACGCTGATCCTTCCGGCCAGTGGTGAGCGTGATACTCCGGAGGGCGATGGCTTCGCGTCGATCACCGTCGCGTCGAGTGGCGTGGCCAAGCTGAAAGGTTTGCTGGCGGACAACACCGCCATCAGTCACGCCGCGCCGTTGTCTCGCGAAGGGCTGTGGCCGTTCCATGTTTCGCTGCGCGGCGGACGAGGCGCCATCTGGAGCTGGCTGGCGTTCGAGACGAACGACGTGGCCATCGGAACGAATCTCGTCCAAGGCGATCTCTCTGGCGAAATGCGCTGGGTCGCCAAGCCGGTCCTGTCGGCGAAGTATTATCCCGCGGGCTTCACGAACGCCATCGACGCGGTTGGCGCCCGCTATCGACCGCCGACCAACAGCCTTTACGGCGCGCTGAGCTTCAGCAACGGCGTGGTGGTGTTCAGCGGCGGCAATCTCACGACGCCGTTCACCAACCGGATCCAGCACGCGGCCACCGACAAGGTCGTGAACCAAGAGACGAACGCACTCAGCATGAGCATCTCGCGAGCGACGGGACTGTTCAACGGAAGCGTGGTGGTGCCGGAATCCGGCGCGAAGGTTCCGTTTAAGGGCGCCTTGTTCCAGAGCGGCGACGTCGGCTTCGGTTACTCGCTGCAAACGAATGTTACCGGGCCGGTCCTGCTGGCTCCGCGAGAATGATTCCGCTTTACCGAAAGTTCAGCCACCGCGTCACGGGCGTTTCGTCCGGCGTGCCCAGCTTTCAACGAGTGCGGGACGAACGCGCTGCCATCGCATGGAACAGCTGATCCTCCATCTGCTGGGCGATTTCGTTCTCCAGAACGACTGGATGGCGAACAACAAATGTCGGCGGTGTTGCGCCACGCTGTGTCACGTCCTCGTTTACTCGATTCCCTTTCTGCTCATCGGCTCTCCGGCAGCTGTGGCAGTGATCTGTGTCACTCACTTCTTCATCGATCGGTACCGGCTCGTGCGCTACGTGATCTGGGCTAGGAACTGTTGGTCGCCGCAACGGCAGCCTTGGAGCGAATGCTCCGCCACAGGCTTCCACCAGAGCGTGCCCGAGTGGCTGGCGACGTGGTTGATGATCATCATCGACGGTACGCTGCACCTGGCCTGCAACTATTGCGCACTGCGCTGGCTGTAACTCGGACATCGCGCTTGCGTCGGGTTGGAGGCGTCGACAACATCGCCCTCAATCACCATGAAACTGATTCTCTCACTCGCGTTGTGCTGTCTGGCGTTTCCGTTCTCTCTCGTGGCTCAAGCGCCAGCGGCGAAACCTGCCCTGGATCCGAAGTATGCGATTCCCGCAACGGACGATGGATTGCCCGGGGCCGGGCCGATTCGCCGCTACGATTGGTTTCAGAAGCTCTGGCTGGAGAAGCGCAATCGCTGGGCAGGCCGCGTGGCTCAGGATCAGGGTGCGCTGGTGTTTCTCGGTGATTCGATCACGCAGGGCTGGGGCGACAACATGGGCGGAAGTTTCCCCGGTGTGAAGGTGGCCAATCGCGGCATCAGCGGCGACACGACGCGCGGGGTGCTCATCCGTTTGCAGGAAGATGTGCTGCCGCTGAAGCCGGCTGGCGTGGTGCTGCTGATCGGCACGAACGATCTGGAAGAACAGGCGGAGCCGGAGACGATTGCGGGGAACTTGAAGCTCATCCTCGCGGCGTTGAAGCAGCACAACCCGAAGATGCCGATCGTGCTGTGCCAGGTGTTCCCGAGTTCGGCGTCGAAGAAGCGGCCGGCGGACAAGATTAAGAAGATCAACCAGCTCTACTTCGCGGCGGTGAAGGGCGACGCGCAGGTGACGTTCATCGAAACGTGGCCGCTGTTCGCGAACGCGGAGGGCGACGCGAAGGTGGAGGAGTTTCCCGATGTGCTGCATCCGAACAAGGCTGGCTATGCGAAGTGGGCGGCGGCGATTCGGCCGGTGCTGGCGACGCTGGACTTCCTCGAAACGACGCCGGATGACTTCACGCCGGAGTCGGGTTTCGTGAGCCTGTTCAACGGACGCGACCTGACGGGCTGGGGTTATCGCACGAACAATTTCGACGGCAAGACATCGAGCATCGAGGGGCGTTACGTGGCGAAGAACGGTCGCTTGATCGTCACGACGCCGCCGGAAGGCAGCCGGATCGCGCAGCTCTGGACGACGCGCCAGTTCCCGAAGGATTTCACGATGAAGCTGGAATTCCGTGCGACGCCGAACGCGGACAGCGGCATTTTCATTCGCCAGCCTCAGCTCCAGTGCCGCGATTATCCGCTGGCCGGTCCCTACAAACAGTTGCAGCACTACAAGCCGCAGGATTGGAACGAGGTCGTCGTGGTGGTGAAGGACGGCGTGGCGCATTGCACCTGCAACGGGGAAGTGCTGGAGGCGGCTTACAAGGTTCCGGCGACTGGGCCGATCGGCCTCGAAGGCGATCGCGGTCAGATGGAATACCGCCGGATTCGTTTGCGCGAGGAGCCTTGACCTCCTTGAACAGAAGGTAGCGAAGAGAACGAAGTGGCGGTGCGAAAGCAGTGAGGGCTCGAGTTTCGGTTTGAGCGCCGAATGTCGGGCTCTTCGTTTTCTTCGCGCGCTTTTGTGAGAATTCCCCCCCTGAAAAAGAAAGAGGGCTGGATTCCAATCCAGCCCCACCCGGAACAACAAAAATCTTTCTTGAGATGCGGCGCCGCAGACTCGCGCCTTACTTTACACACATGAGAACAACTGCGATTTGCATCTCTACCGACGGAGTAAGTGTAGCACCGGTCTGTTAACCAGCGAGTCGCCAGATCTGGTTACAGGCCGGTGACGCGGCTTTCGGAGCGTTTCGGCCTAGTTTGGCTTGAGGCTGCAATTCCGCTCGTCGCCGGAGGCTTGCATGGCTTTGAGGAGGGTAATCTGGTTGAACTGATGCGTGCTGCCGTCGGCCAGGACCATGTTGCCGGCGTTGTTGTGCATGGTGTTGTCCCAGCGCGTGGTGGCGTCCGCAGGGAGCTGCGTAATCACCCCGGTGAGCGCGGCTGGACCGCAGTTCTGACCGTCTTTCCCCACCAGATTCCTGTCGCCGGCGAGGTGCATGCCTGGCTTGTCGGGTCCGGCGCTGGTGCCGATCGCGTAGCTCAGGGCGTTGTTCTTCAGGGTGAACAAGCCGCCGGCCTGGGCGGAGAAATCGTTCGCGCGTTGTTTCCCGGCATCGCTGGGACAGAAGAGAATTTTCGGCGTCACCATCTCGTTGGAGAGAGTTGCGAAGTGCATCCATGCCTCCGTGCGGGTCTTGCTGCCATCCTCGGCGGGGTCCACGACGGACGGATATTTGTTTTCGTGGTCATCAGCCCAGAGGGTGAAGCCCAGTCCGAGTTGCTTGAGGTTGTTCACGCACGTGATGCGTTGGGCTTTTGATTTTGCCTTGGCGAGCGCGGGCAACAGGAGTCCAGCGAGGATCGCGATGATGGCGATGACGACGAGCAGTTCGATGAGGGTGAACGCGCGCGGCGACGAAGAAAGCTTTCGAGGAGACATAGTCAGTGTTGAACGATGGAAGTTACGACGAGCGGAGGGTGGCCGGTTATTCGGGAAAAGTCCGGACGGCGTAGGGCGGGGCCGGAGAAACGATTGGCACCGAAGTTGTTTAACAGGGCTTTGTGGTTTCGTCCGCGAGCGAAGAAACAGCGCGACGGACCCACTGCCAAAGGCCGGCAGGGCGTTCTAAATGGGCCCGGTTACGGTTAAACACTCGGACAAACAGACAAACAGAACATGAAGGAACATTCTTCCCAAGGAAGGGGCATTTTTGCCGCATTGCTGCTGGCGGTATTTGCCGGATTCAACCTCCACGCCGCGGACGCCAAGTTCGTCGTCCTCGCCAAAGGACAGCGCTGGATGCAAACCAACTCCAGCGCCGCGATCCTTGTCCCCGATTCAAACCATGTATTCATGGTGTCGGTGGAGGCGAGCGGCCCGGAGACCATCACCAATGGTTCGCTGGTGCTGCCCAACACCTCGGTGGTGGCGCTCGAAGGCGACGGCAATAACCATGGTGGCCTGGAGGAGTTGTTTGTCTCCCAGAGCACCTTGGACGTCGCCTACCCGAACGGGACATACCAGGTAATAATCGAAGGGGTGAACGATGGTTCCAAGACCAACACCATCGTCGTCACCGGCGACACTTATCCCTCCACGCCGCACTTCGATGCCTTTGGCGCGGCGCAGGCGATTGATCCGAGCGCCGACTTCACACTGACGTGGGAAGCGATTTCTGGCGCGACGGAGAGTGACTTCATCGGCATCGAGATCATGGATTGCACCGATGAACACGTGGTCTCCTCGCCGCCGCCAGGGGATCCTAATGCGCTCAACGGCATGGCGACCAATTTTGTCATCCGCGCGCGCAGTCTGCGGCCCGGAATGATGTACAAGGTGAAGATGATCGTGGCGAAGTTCACCACGTTCAATACCGTCAGCTATCCCGGCGCCATCGTCGCGGGCGGTTACTTGAAGGAACTCTTCCTGCCCATTACCACGACCGGAACACCGGTCGATTGTCCTCCGGGTCGTCTGCAAATGGTGTTCACCTTTCCAACCGGCAGTTTCGACGAGACGAACGGCGTGATCGCCTTCCCGCAGGCATTGGCGAACTACTCCGTGCAACTGGATGTTCGGAATGCAACCAACGCGCCGCTTGGTATCACATTCAGCGGGCCCGGCGGTTCGGGCTTGAACAACACCACGAACGCCTATGGCGACGTGGGCGAGTGGGGCGCTTGGTTTGTATCCCCGCAGATTTCGCTGCCGCCCTATCCGCCCGCAGGTGTTTACACCGTGAACTATGGCGGCAACATCTGGAGCTACAATCTTCTCGATCCGAATGCGGCCGGTCAGCAGATGTTGATCATTCCGACGGTGGTATTGAACGAGTCCAGCGAAGTTCAGGAGGTGCAATGGCGGTTCGCGGATACGAACGGCGTGAGCATCGACGCTCCGGTGTTTGTGGACGAAGTCTCGTTCAGTCTCGATAGCATGGTTGGTTCGCTCTATCGCTCGGACGAATTCGGTGAACCGCTTTCCCGCACCACGACCTCGCATGTCCTGGCTTATCCGGTGCCGTGGGAAGCTGTGAGTTCCGTTAACATGCTCTTCCGTGACATCGCGAAGAACACCTTCGTCTCCGGCTTCCATCGCGATTCGGGTCCGCCGCCGATGGTGGAAATCGTCACCCAGGAACTGCCCGGTGGCGTGGTGGGTCAAACCTACGGAACATCCTTGTCGGCCAATGGTGGAGAGCCGCCGTATCGTTGGAGCGTGGCGGCGGGCAATCTGCCAGAAGGGCTGACGATCACCGAGGAGACCGGCAATATCATCGGCCATCCGGCCACGAACGGCGCGTTTGAAGTCACCATCCGCGTGATGGACTCCACCGATGCCTCCGCTGAGAAGACATTCCTCATCAACATCCAGTCCAATGGCGGCGGTGAGGAGCCGAATGGCCCGGACGTTCGCTTCTTCGCCGTGCTCAAGGGACAACGCTGGATGCAGACCAATGCCGGTCCGGCTGTCGCCGCGGACGGCGAAAGTTATGTGTTCATGAGCTTCGTTGAAGGCAACGGCGGCGAATCACTGCTCTCCGCGTCGATCGTTCCGCCGGGAAGCACGCCGCAGGTTCTGGAAGATACCGAAGGAGAAAACTTTGAGTTGCAGCAAACGTTCGCCTCGAAGAATGCGCTCGATGAACTGTTTCCGAACGGTGACTACGCCGTCCTGACGGAAGGCGTGTTCGACGGTAGCAAGACCAATCAACTGCTCATCAGTGGCGATGCGTATCCGGCGGCTCCGCAAATCTCCAACTTCACCGCCGCCCAGGCGATCGATCCAACGGCGGACTTCACCGTCTCGTGGGCGCCCATCTCCGGTGCGACGGAGGATTACTACGTCAGCTTTGAAATCTACGACTGCCAGGATGAAACCATCATCTCGACTGGTCCGCCGGGATCGCCGGATGCGCTGACCGGAACGGCGACCAACTTCCTCATTCGCGCGCGGACGTTGCGTCCGGGGCAGCAATACAAGGTGAAGTTCTTCGTGGGACATTTCACCACGTTCAACACCAATGATTATCCCGGCGCGATGGGCATTGCCGGCTACGTTTCGGAAACGCACATTCCGCTGACCACCACGGGAACCCCGGTGGATTGCGCCGCGGGCCGCATCGGCTTCGTCTTCAATTTCCCGGCCGGCGGTTTCGATGGCACCAACGGCACCATCACCTTCCCGACCGGACTTGAGCACTACGCGCTGCACTACGAGGTGCGTGGTGAAACGAATCCTCCGGCGACAGTCACGTTCACCGGACCGGTCGGCTCTGGTCTGAGCAGCTCCACCAACGGAGAGGGCTATGCGGACGCTTTTGGCGCGTGGTATTCCTCGCCGCTCGTCACTGTGCCGCCGTTCCCACCGGGCGGCATCTACACGGTCGATTACAACGGAAACAATCGTAGCTTTAACCTGCTCGATCCGGACGCGGCTGCGCAGCAGGTGCTGTTGATTCCCACGGTCATTGTGGATGAAACAGGCGGCGTCGTGGAATTGCGCTGGCGCTATGCGGACACCAACGGAACGACGATCAGTCCGCCGGCGTTTGTGAAGGACATCAGCTTCGTCCTGCACAGCCATCGCGGACCGCTTTATCAGATTGGCTACGGCGACGAACCGTTGCCCGGCGGGGAGAGTTCGCACGTGTTGTATTATCCTGTTCCGTGGAACGAGATCATCGCCGTGCAATTCATCGCGCGCGACGCCGCGGCGAACAGCTTCATCTCGACTTGGAATCGCGAGGTGACGCCGCCGCCGGCGATTGCCATCTCCACCACGAGCCTGCCTTCCGGCATCGTCGGCACGAACTACTCTTTCACGATCGAAGCCACGGGTGGTGAACAGCCGTACTTCTGGAACTTAATCAGCGGCGATCTTCCTCCGGGACTGGAACTGAATGGTGACACCGGCGAGATCTCGGGCACACCGGAATCCGGTGGACGTTTCACCCTGACCTTCCGCGTCATCGACATCTTCGATGAATCCGACGAGAAGACCTTTGTGCTCACCATCAATGGTGGCGGCGGCAGCGGAACCGGCCCGGAAGTGAGCGAGATTGTTCTCTTCAAAGGCCAGGAGTTCATGCAGACGGGCACAGGCGCACCGGTGCTCGGGACGAATCAACCGTTCCACTTCGAAGCCTTCGTGGAAGGCAGTTACTGGGAATCCATCACCAACGTGGTGCTGCGTTCGCCCAAGGGCACCAATTACCCCATGGAGCTGGAGAGCGTGTTCATCACCGGCCTCGCGGCGAACGAAGGCAGCGGCGCGGAGGACGGCGGAACGTTCCGAGTTCAGGGACGTTTCCCGACCAAGTCCGCGATGGACAATCTGTTCAACAGCGGCGGTTACCAGTTCCTGATCACCACTGGCAGCGGCAGCAATCGCACGGCGAGCCTGAGTCTTACCGGCGATAATTATCCGGCTACTCCGCGCATTTCGAACTGGGCCGCTGCCCAGAGCGTGGATGCGTATGCTGACTTCACGCTCACCTGGGACGCGCTCTCGGGCGCCACTTCAAACGACTTCGTGATGGTGAACATCGAGGACGAGTTTGGCTCTGTCTTTGAAAGTTCAGGTCCGGGCGAGCCCGACTCCCTGAACGGCAAGTCTACCTCCGTGGTCATTCCCGCCGACACCCTCGCGCCGGGCACGGAATACAAGTGCAGCGTGTTCCTCGCGAAGTTTGTCACGATAAACACCAACTCCTATCCGGGTGCTAAAGCGATGGCGGCTTACGCCAAGGCGACATTCATCCTGCTCAACACCGTCACTCCTCCGCCGGCGGAAGGGCAGTTCCAGTTCTCCGCTGCCACCTTCACGGTGAGCGAAACAAACTCAACGGCGGAATTCACCATCACGCGCAGCGGCGGCAGCGAAGGCTCGGTGACGGTTGATTTCAGCACGGCGGACGGGACCGCTGTCGCGGACGCGGACTATGTGCCCACGGAAGGAACGCTGGATTTCGCAGAAGGCGAGACGAGCGTCACCTTCACCTTTGAGGTTATCGACGACAGCGTGTTCGAGACGAACGAGACAATTCGCCTGACGCTGTCCAATCCGACGGGCGGCGCCACGCTCGGCAGCCAGAGCAACGCGGTGATGATTGTCACTGACAACGACACTCCTGGTACCGCGGGCCTGCTGCAGTTCAGCGCGGTCAGCTATATCGTGGGTGAGTCTTCCGCCTCGGTGACCCTCACGGTCACGCGCACGGGTGGCAAGGCGGGCGAGGTGACGGTCGACTACTTCACTGTCGATGGCGGTGCGCTCGGCGAAGAGGACTTCACGTCGGACTTCGGCACGCTGACCTTCCCGGATGGGGTGACGAGCCAGACGATTGTGATTGGCTTGAACAACGATGACTTCGACGAGACCAACGAGACGTTCGAGGTTGTTCTGGATGCCCCCGGCAGCGGCGCTTCTCTAGGCACGAAGAACGTTGCGTCCGTCATCATCACCGATAATGACACGGCGGGTGAAATCAAGTTCAGCGCGGCGGCGATCAAAGTCGATGAGACTGACGGCGAAGCGGTGGTCACGTTGACGCGCTCGGGCGGCACGGCGGAAGGTGTCTCGGTCGATGTCACCGTCACCGGCGGCACGGCGACGACGGACGAGGATTACTCGCTGGGCAGCGAAACAGTGGAGTTTGCCGCGGGCGAAACTACGGCGACGCTCTCGCTGATCATCAACGATGATCCGGATTCCGAAGGCGACGAAACCGTCCTGCTCCAGCTGACCAATCCGATGGGCGGCGCCACGCTCGGAAAAGGAACCAACGCCACGGTGCAGATCGTGGATGATGAAGTTTCGTTCCAGCTTTCCGCCGAAGCCTACACGGCGAGTGAAGCGGCGGCGACGGTCGTGGTGACGGTGACGCGCTCCGGTCCCACCACGGGAACTTCGACGGTCGATCTCTCCACGATTGATGATACGGCGGAAGCGGACGCTGACTTTGGCGGCACAAACGTGACAGTCACGTTCGGCCCCGGAGTTTCCAGCCGCACCGTTCCGATTCGCATCCTTCGCGATGAAGTGGTGGAAGGCGACGAAGCCTTCGGGATCGAATTGAGCAATCCGGACGGCGGTCAGCTCGGAAATCTCACTGAAGCGGTTGTGACCCTCGTCGACGACGACGTCGGTGGTGAACTGAACTTCAAGGTCGCAGGATTCACGGTGAAGGAGTCCGCTCCAGTGGCCGTGGTGATCGTGACCCGCACGGGTGGCGACGCGGCCGGTGTCACCTTCGACTTCACGACGGAAGATGGCAGCGCCGAGGACGGCGATGATTACACTGGCGTGACCGAGACGATTGAATTCGAAGCGGGCGCCAACGCCATGAAGATTGAGATTCCGCTGTTGAATGATGCGATTGATGAAACCAACGAAACGGTGCTGCTCTCCATCAGCAATCCGACCGGCGGCGCCACGCTCGGCGACCAAACCTCGGCGACGCTGACCATCATCGATGATGATACGGCAGGCGTGATTGCCTTCAGCGCAGCGACCTACTCCATCACGGAAACTGGCGCTACGGCGACCATCACGCTCACCCGGTCGAGCGGCAAGGCGGCAGGCGTCTCGGTGGACGTCATCAATGCTGGTGGCACGGCCACGGCGGACGACGACTATACTGACTTCGATGGCACGACGGTCACGTTCGACGAGAACGAAACAAAGGTCACCTTCACCATCGACATCACGGACGACCTGGATGCGGATGGAAACGAGACCGTGCTGCTGTCCCTCGCCAATCCGACCGGCGGCGCCCGCCTCGGCTCGCGCACGAACGCCGTGCTGAACATCCAGGACGACGAACGCTCGCTGCAGTTCAGCGTTTCAGGCACCAACATCGTAGAGGGGGTGAAGAACCTCGTCCTGACGGTAACTCGCTCGGGGCCGCTCAAGGGCACCATCACGGTTCAATACACCACGGCGGACGATTCCGCGACGGCGGGCTCGGACTACACGACGAAGACGGGAACGTTGAGTTTCGGCTCCAATGCGAAGGCCAAGACGATCAGCATCCCGATCATCAATGACACGGCTGACGAGGAAGATGAGGAGTTCACAGTGACTCTGAGTAGTCCGACGTCAGGGGTTTCCCTGGGTGAAAACTCCGCGGTGACGGTGACGATTCAGGACAACGATCCGGCGTCACGGACCATTCGCGCTGCGCGCCGATAGGCACTGACTTCAAAACAAGCGGGGCGAATCGCCGTCAGGTGATTCGCCCCGTTCTTTTTCGGAGAACGCATTTACCAGCCGACCGCCACCGAGAGTTTCGCGCCGAACTTGTTCGTGTAGAAAAGCTGCTTGTTGGCCGCGCCGTATTCGTAGACGAGCTTCGTGATCTTCACGTCGTAGCAGCAGTATTCTGCGATCTCCAGGAGCTTGCCTTCCTTGAACCAGCGGATGGCCTGGAGGCCCTCGGCGGTTTTCTCCACACCCATGGTCGCGTGCGCAATAGAGTCGAGCGAGAGACGGTGCGGCAGGATCTTTTTGATCTCCACGAGCATGTCCAGCGTGGGGAGCTGGGTGAGATCGAGAATGGTGTAGCCGTGGAGCACCTCGTAGTCGAAGCCGAGGTTGTTGAATCCCACGACGAGATCGGCGCGCTGAAGTTCGGTCAGGAGTTCATCGACGTCTTTCTCGCCGTAGATGCGGTAATCGCCGCGCGCCGTGCTGTAGGTCACGCCGATGCTCATCCGCATGTCGCGGATCTTGTCCCAGCCGCCCACTTCGTCGGCGGACTTCTGCGTTTCGAGATCGAAATAGACAATGTTCTTCATCAGGTGCGGCGTCGGACCGGAAAAATTTCGAGCGGAGTTTAATCGCGGGTCGGGGTGAGGCAACGGAATTGTCGCCGTGCCCTCGGGAATGAAACGCCTTTTCGCGGCGAGGGATCAGGGACGAGTCAGCCGGAAGAAACGATTTCCGAGTGGCGGAGAAACGAGGTGGGGACTGGAGAGGCTGGGGCGATTGGTGTACGGGCCTTCCGGGCGGTCGGATTCCTGGAGGATGAAGCCTTCCCCGGTCCACGAAATGCGAACGTCTGGCCCGAGGTGCGAGATGCTCAATGGAGGGCAGACGACGGGTGGAATGGTGATTCCGCGAAGTCCAAGATCGAATCCTGCATCGCTGGTGCCCGAGGATTGATGGAGCTCAACCGCGAGGACGTTGAGGCCTTCGATGAGCAGGGCCGGGCTGATGTTGGTGGTGAAGTAGGTCGATTCGTCCGCACCTGCTACGCCGACGGGGGAGAGAGTGTTAAACGTGACGGTGCCCGTGGGCATGTTCATGCGGAAGATCTCCACGCCGTTCAGGTAGGCGAGACAGCCGTCATCGCGCAGCACGCGGAAGGCGAGATTCGTGATGGAGGCGAGATTTGTGACCCCGAACTGGTGCCGGTAGTACGAGGTGTTGATCTGCTGGTTGTTGGCGTTGCGGATGCGGATCACGGTGGTGGGGGAATCGTTCGTGCCCAGCTTGCCGGCTCCCGAGAGCCATGCGCTGTCGTCAAAATCTCGCCGGCGCCAGTTGGTGCCCTGATCGCCGCCGAGGTCCGAGTAGCGCCACACGGCCCCGGTGGCGATGAGCGATACGGTGCTGGCAATCCCGATGTTGACGGGGGCAGAGGTCGAACTCAGGCCGAGGCTGTCGGTGGCGACGGCGCGGATGGTGTGATTGCCGACGAGGTCTTCGAATTCAAAGGCGTACGGTTCTTCGCTGATCGTGGCGGTCAATCTACCATCCAGATAAAAGCTCACACTCGCAATCGCGTCATCCACGTCCGTGGCCAGGGCTTCGGCGGTGACATCCGTTGGCCCAAGAAGTCCCGTGTCGTTGGAGGGGGACGTGATGGTGATCTGCGGCGCGCGCGAAGCCGGATTTGGCAGCAGCTCCAAGTCGAAGCTGATGTCGCTGCTGGTGATGTTCACCTGGTGAATCTCCACCGCGATGAGGTTCTCGCCCGCCACCAACAACTGCGGATTCACGCGGGTGGCGCGGAGTTCGGCGTCCTCGGCGATGGCAGCGGCGAGGGTCGATGAGTTCACCGGGCCGGCCGGCATGTTGTTGCGAAAGATTTCGGTGCCGTTGAGGTAAACGATCCCGCCATCGTCCCGGAGCAAGCGGACCGTGAGGCTGGAAATGGCCGCCGGGTCGCTGACTTCGAACCTATGCCGGAAGTAGAAGGCGAGGATGTTGGTGCCGGAGAGTTCGCTGGAACGTCGGATAAGGGTGGTTTCGTCGCCTTCGCCGAATCCGAGTTGGGCAATGCCATTGGACCACCCGGAGTCGTCGAAGGCCGCGGTGTTCCACTCGGCAGGAGGCTCGGAACCGTCGTCGAGATACTTCCACTCGGACCGGGCGGGAACGATGGCCGGCACGATGGTGATGACGACCGGCGCAGAGGTTGAGCTGAGGCCGGTGCTGTCGATGGCAATCGCGGTGAAGGAATGGGTGCCGACGCTGGTGTTGAAGTTGGTGAACACAAACGGGGTGTTGGTCACCGAACCGAGAAACTCCGCTCCATCCATGAAGTCGACTTGCGCGATGACGCCATCGGTGTCGGCGGCCTCCGCGGACAACACGACGGTGGAAGACCCGATGACCGCTCCGTTTACCGGCGACCTAATCGCGACGGTGGGATGGTCGAACGTCACATTCCCCAACAGTTCGAGGTCGAAGCTGACGTCCGTGCTGGATGGCGCGTTCTGATGGACTTCAACCGCGAGCACATTCGTCCCGGTGAACAGCGCGTTGAGGTCGGCGGGACCGGCGAAGAGGGAGGTGCCGTCGTCCTGCGCGAGGGCTGCGAGCGTGGTGAAATCGACCGAGCCCGGAGGCAGGTTGTTGCGGAAGATCTCGATGCCATTGAGGTAGACGATGGCGCCGTCATCCCGCCGCAGGCGAACCATCAGGTTGGTGTAGAGGTCCGCGTTGGGAACCTCAAACGTAAGGCGGAAGTAGAAGGTGATGATGGGTTCGCCGAATTCGGTGAGTTGGGAGATGACGGTGGCCTCGTCGTTCTCCGGGGGATTCGAACTGAACCCGAGTTGAGCTGGTCCGGCCAGCCACGCGCTGTCATCAAAGATGACGTTTCGCCATTCGGTTCCAGCATCCGCGCCCGTATCGAGATAACGCCAGGTGGAACCTGTGGGGACGATCGTCGTCTGTGCGGACGCCGGAGTGCCGCCGAAGACGACGGACAGCAACATCCAGCTAAAAATCCAGACGAAGGGCCACTTCATATAAAACAATTACCCACACCAGAACATGCGAAACAACGACATGGACTCCGCGGGCAATATGACCCTTTAGAATCGGTCGGAAAACTCGATGGTATTAGCCACAAAGATCCCGAGCTGGCAACTGGGATTCTGTGATTTCCGGCCCGGTCACTCCCGGGACAGGCCTCTGGCGGAAACGGAACGACGGAAGGGCTTGTGGCCGTGACGGGTCTGAAGCGACGAATAGGTTTGAATCTTCCGAGGGCGGTTCCATAACTACCGGCGAACTCACGACAGGTGCTTATGCAAACTAGAATCCTTCTCTCTCTCCTCGCCGCCCAATGCGCCACTCTTGCGGCGGAAGTTCCCGTGGCGACCTTCAAGGCGGTCGATGTCGATACCAAGGTCCAAATCGGCTACGGCGTCGCCGTCGCGGATGTGAACGGCGACAAGAAGCCGGACATTCTACTCGCCGACAAGAATCTCATTGTTTGGTACGAGAACCCGTCCTGGGCCAAGCATGTCATGGCGGAGAACCTCACGCCGCAAGATCACGTGTGCATCGCGGCGCAGGACATTGACGGCGACGGGAAATGCGAAGTCGCCGTGGGCGCGGGTTGGAATCCCGGCGACACCCTCAACAGCGGCGCGGTGTTCTATCTCGTTCCGCCAGCGGACCGGACGCAGAAATGGGAACCGGTGCCGTTGCCGCATGAGCCGACGGTTCATCGCATGCGCTGGGTGCAGAACGACAAGGGCGCTTACAATCTCGTGATGGTGCCGTTGCATGGGCGCGGCAACAAGCCGGCCACGGGCGAAGGCGCCGGCGTGAAGGTCATTCGTTACCAGAAGCCGGCGAATGTTCGTGAGCCGTGGAAGGTGGAGACGTTGGATGAATCGATGCACAAGACGCACAACTTCGATCCCATCCAGTGGGACGCCGATGCCGCTCAAGAGATGCTCGTGGGCGGGAAGGAAGGAGTGTTCCTGATGGAGGTCGGTCCGGGCGCCGCTTCGATGACGCAGATTTCGGGAACGGAAAGCGGCGGGGCAGGGGAAGTCCGCGCGGGTCAGTTGGGCGCCGGAAAACGCTTTGTCGCCACGGTGGAGCCGATGCACGGGAACAACCTGGTGCTCTACACGCCGCCATCGTCCGGTGCGGACGCGAAAAAACTTTGGAACCGCACGTTGCTCGATGAATCACTGATCGATGGCCACGCGCTGGCGTGCGGAGATTTGTCCGGCTTGGGACGCGATCAAATTGTCGTGGGCTGGCGCGCGATGAATCGTCCGACGGCAAAGGTGGGCATCAAGCTGTTCACGCCGCTCGATGCGGAGGGGGCGAAGTGGCAGCAAACGTTGATCGATGACAACACGATGGCGTGCGAAGATCTGTGCCTCGCCGATTTGGACGGAAACGGAAAGCTCGACATCGTCGCAGCAGGTCGGGCGACGAAGAACTTGAAGATCTATCTGAACCAAGGCGTGAAGTAATCGCGCCCGGTGCGGTTACATCCGCAGGCGGAAGAGCAGGGTGCCGGAGCTCGCGGGCAGAATGACCTGACTGCGTCCGCCGGCTTTCGTGATCGGCTCTGTTATGGGGAACCATTCCCCGCCGTTCGGGTTGCGGGCTTCGAGACGGAATTCGTAGGACGAGGCCGGCCAGCTGACGCGAATCAGCGAACTGCCTGAGCCGGAAGCCGACGCTGTGACTAAAGGTTCGAGGCTCAGCGCTGGTGTTCCGGTCAGGAACTTGGTGACGAACGCATCGCGTTTGCCGCTGAACTTCAGCGCGTCGTCATCGAGCGTGACCAGCGAATTGGTCGTCGGAAGCTTCGTCGACTCCGTGCGACCGACGATGTAGGCGTTCCCGCTCGCATCGAGGGCGATGCTGTGGCCGATGTCCGTCTTCTTTCCGCCATGATAGAACGAAAGCTCATTCGAGCTTCCGTCGGCATTCACCTTCACGAGGAACGCGTCAATCTTGCCGGAGAGATTGGTCTGATAGGTCGTGCTGAGATTGGTGAACGACCCGGCCGGTCCGCGCACCGGAAAGTTTCGCGACGCCGTTTGACCGGTGACGTAGGCGTTGCCATCACCGTCGACCGCGACGTCCCAGGCTTCATCGTTGCGATTGCCGCCGAAGGTCAGCGCGTATTCGAGCGCGAGGCCGTCCGGCGCGAACTTCACGAGGAATGCGTCATTGGTGCCGCCGGCGAAATTCGTGCCGCGCGTTCCGGCGTAGATCGTGTCCGAACTGCCGGGCGCAAAAATCAACGTGCTGACATCGCGCGCGGTGAGGTTCGAGTTGCTCAGCGACCAGGATGAGCCGGCATCGGTGCTGCGGAAGAGGCCGTTGGTGGTGCCGGCGTAGAGCACTAGCGACGCGGCCGGATCGATGAGCAGCGCGTTGATGGTTCGCTTGCCGATGCCGTTCGTCAGTTCGGTCCAGTTCGTGCCGGCGTCGAGCGTCTTGAAGATGCCCTTGGTGGTTCCCGCGTAGAGAGTGGCGGAGTTGGCGGGGTCGATGACGAGCGAGCGGACCTTGGTGGTCTTCAAGCCCTTGTTCATCGCGGTCCAGTTCACGCCCCAATTCGTGCTCTTATGCACACCGGAATCGGTGCCGGCGTAGAGAATCTCCGAGTCATCCTCGCGGAGAACGCGGACCGATCGGCTGCGCAGACCCTTCGTGCGACCGGACCAGTTGGTGTCGTTGGTGCGGGCATAGACACCTGACGATGTTCCCACGAACAAATTGGTGCCTGTGGCGGCGTCGAAGAGAATCGTCCGCACATCACGAGTGCCAAGCTCCGGCTCCGCGTTCGTCCAGGTAAGGCCGCCATCCGTGCTCTCGAAAAGCCCGGCGAGCGTTCCGGCGTAGACGGGCGAACCAGTGAGCGGCTCGAAGGCGATGGTGTTGACGGTGCGATTGACGAGGCCAGTGCTGAGGTTCACCCAGGTCGCACCGCTGTCCGTGCTCTTGAAAACACCGCGCGGCGTGCCGGAGTAGTAGGTGCCGGCGTTGAACGGATCGGCGACAATGGTGTTTATGATCGTGTGGCTCAGGCCGGCGCTGGAGAGCAGCCAGTTCGTGGCGGTGTTCGCGCTTGTGAAGATGCCGCCGCCATTGAGGGCGGCGGGCGTGCTTGGGAAGTCGGTGCTGCCAGAGGCGCCGGCGACATACGTGGCGCCTGCCGCATCGACTGCCAGTTGATAGGCGGCGTCATTTCCGCGACCACCAAGGTATGTTGAAAACACGAGCGAATTGCCCGCAGGATTAAGCTTTGCTACGACAGCATCTCGTCCAATTGGCAGGTTTACGCCGACGGGAGTGCTTCTCGTGATACGAGCCGCTATCCCTCCACCAAAGTCTCCCTGAAACGCATTAGTGACGGGAAAATTGAAAGATTCTGACCAGCCGCTGATTGAAGCGCTGTCATCCGGAGCCAGCCCGATTCCGGCACCAACCTCGCGTGATAGTCCTCCCAAGTAGGTGGAATACACCAGCGTCGTGGCATCGGGCGAAATTTTGGTGACGAAGATGTCCGAAAGAGGTCCATCGGGTATCAACACGTTCGTGCCAGGTGTTACGAACGGCCTGTCGCGACCCTTGGTTTGGTGGACAAGGAAGGTTGTAAAACTCGCGTTGTTCGTTTGAATCGCGCCGGCGACCGGAAAGCCAGTGTAATACGGCGTAGATCCCAGCGGGCTCAGAAGCGTGGTGGTGACGACGCTTTGGAGGATGTTGGTGGTGGAGCGAAGGAATCCAAGCTCATTGGTCACCGTGAAACTCGCGACCAGTAGTGGCGTCGTGGTAACGTTGGTTGTTACCACGGCAGTTCCGCAAACTCCGTTGGTGCAACGGACGGCCTCCACGCGATTCGAGATCACGAAGGTCAGGACCGAATCGGTGTAGCCAACAACATAAGCTGCACCGGTTGAGTCCACGGCGATGTCCGTGCCGCTCTCGGTCAATTCTCCGCCAAGATAGGTCGAGTAAACGCCGAGCCCGTTCGTGTCGAGCTTGGCGACGAAGGCGTCCGGATAATGCGATTGAAAGCTGCCAACGATCTCTTTCCGATTCTTTCCGGCATAAAAATCGTACCATTCGTCGTACGATAGGACATTGTCGCCAGCGATCTGCGGCTGGAAGGCTGCCGGGCTCCCGAAATCCGCGCTCGTCGGGAAATTCGTGGAGGTCGTGTAACCGGTGATGTAGGCCGCGCCATCCGCATCGACCGCGACGCCGAGCGCGGCGTCGAGGCCATCACCACCGAGGTAGGTGAGGTAACCGAGCGTCAGGCTTTGGTTGGTCTCGTTGAAATCGAGTCGGGCCACGAAGGCATCGCCACCGTAGCGCGTGCCGCCGCCGGAGTTCGTCTGCTGACCCGAGGTGGGCAGCTTCTTGAAGACAGAGAGCGTGTCGCCGGCGATGTAGGCGCGGCCTTCGCCATCAACAGCGATGGACCAGCCGATGTCGCCTTTGGCTCCGCCAATGTAGGTGGAGTAGCTCAGCAACGGGTCGATCACCAGCGGGGCGGAGGAATCATACGCACCAAGAGCGAAGGAAACGGTCTGGCCATCGGTAATGCGATATCGCGCGGCGACACCGCGGCGGCGCCCGTCGATCGTCTGATACGCGACCGGCTTCTTCTGATGGAGCTCGTTGTCGCCAACTTGAAGCACGAGGTCACCGTTCGCTGCGAGACGGAGTCGGTCGGCTCCTTCGTAACGCATCGCGATGCGCGCGGGGTCAGCTTGCGGCGCGACATGGAAATCAAACTCCAGCTCCTGATGGTTGCCGTAGTAGACGAGGTCGATGCCTTCGTAGACGGCGGAGTATTGGATCCGGCTGAACGTCGGCACGTTTCGCTGCCAGCGCGTGGGATTGTTCCCAAGCAGGTAATTGACCCGTCCCGTCAGCGGCTCCTGACCATTTGAAACGGCGGACGCAGTTGCACCGACCAGCGTCATGTGGACAAAGCGGATGCTGGCGCTGTTCGTGGCGACCTGGCCGGCGAGCGGACGGGACTGGCGAACCGCATTCTCGCTCAGGGCAATCGTCGTTCCGGTGGGGCGAAGGTAAATGGTGTGATTCTGCCCGCGCGCAAAGTAGTCGATGCCGGCCTCGGCCTGACCGCGGTTGGCTTCGAAGTAGAGCGGGAGGTTGCCGAAGCGGGAGAGGGAGGCGGAAACGGGCGCGTCCGCATCTGCCGCCATGAGCGCGGCGGAGCCAATCAGCGACGACAGGATGGCCAATGAACAATAATGCAATGTCCGGGAGGTGTGAGTAACCATCGGCCCCGTTGGCAAGGTGGTGTGGCCATCCATGGTCATTGGGAATCGGTCATTGCGCATTCCGGGCCTCACTTCTTCTCGTCTTTCTTCGTGTCAGTCTTCGGAAGATCCGCTGGCGCGTTGGCGTTGAGCGTTT
Organism: uncultured Bifidobacterium sp.; assembly: GCA_964491875.1. GTDB lineage: Bacteria > Verrucomicrobiota > Verrucomicrobiia > Limisphaerales > JADJPG01 > JADJPG01. The sequence goes on along the minus strand of CAZBIC010000032.1, from coordinate 34,094 downwards.
CAAGCACCGCGGTGGTCAGATCGTTGTCGCCGTTGGTGTAGAGGACCACGGGCGGACGTCCGGCTGGCTCGGGCGTGCTGCTGTCGAGCACGAGGGTGAAGTTGCCGGCCTTGGACTTCGTGTTGATCACGTCCTTGATCTCCTTGAGAATCTTCTCGCGCGTGATGCGCAGTTTCTCGTCGAGATTCTGCTTCGCGGTCCGATCGAATTGTTCAACGGTCTGGCGGAGATCGTTAATCTTGATCAACTTGCCTTCCGCTTCCTTCTTCCGCTTCTCGCGTTCGTCAGCGGAGATGGCCTGGTTGTTCGCTTCGTCGAGGGCTTTCTTGTAATCATCCATCGCCTTGGAATGATCCTCGATCAGGGCCTTGCGGTCCTTGTCGAGGCCGCTGGCTTCCTCCTTGATCGCGGCGTCGGCGAGCTTCGTCTTGTAGTAATCCTCAAACACCTTCTTCAGATCGACCGTGGCGATCTTCGGTTCAGCCGCCATCGCGGGTTGAGTGAGGAGAAAGCTGGCGGCACAAACGGTGAGGAAGATGGAACGAAACATTTTCATAACACGGAATGATCAAAAGTCGCGGCGATAGCCGGCACTGAACTGGAACTTGCCACTGCCCGCTTTGCCGGTCGAGTTGTGAATCGGAATGCCGTAATCGAGACGCAGCGGACCGATCGGCAGCAACAGGCGGATGCCGAGACCCCAGTTGTCCGCATACTTGGAGAAGACGTAATGGTAGGGATCAGGGTATACCATGCCGATGTCGTAAAATCCGGCGAAGCGCACACGCTCGACAATGGGGATGCTGTACTCTGCCGTGGCGAACCAATAGGTGTCGCCGCCCAGCGGTTCGCGAAAACGATCGCGCGGGCCGATGTCGCGGTACCGGTAGCCGCGCATGGAGTCCAAACCACCGAGGAAAAACCGGTCAAAGAGCGGCACGTCCACATCGCCATTGTACGCTTCAGCTACGCCAGTGCGTCCGCCGATTTCCAGCAAGTGACCTTCCCACAGGCCCTTGATGTACTGCATGTGCTTCAGTTCCAGTTTGTAGTAATCCACATCCCCTCCCCACGGACCGCCAGCTAGATCCGCGCGAAATTCAGAGCGGAAGCCTTTGGTGGGGAGCAAATAGCTGTCCGTCGTATCGTAGATAAGGGAGGCACCGACTTTGGAAACGAGACGACGTCCCGCTTCGCGAGCGATTTCTTCGGAGACGTTGGCAGGAATGAAAGAGGTTGGCGGTCCGGTCGGGATGTCTTCTACATGCAAGTTGTCGTTCAGGTCGATGTTCACGCTTTCCAGCGTGTAAGTCAGACCGCCGCGGAGAAATTCCGTGCCGAGCGCCTTGGTCAGGCCCACGCGCATGCCGGTGGATTGCTCGCTGTAAGTATCGCGATCGCTTAGGAAGTTCAGCTCGCGATGATACAGCTCCGTGCTGAGCTCCAGCTTGCGTTCGAGGAACCAGGGCTCCACGAACGTTGCCACCACGTCCTTGCGCTGCGTGCCCATCTGGATGCGCAGACGCGCCTTCTGGCCGGCGCCCTGGAAGCTTGGGGCGTTGAAGAGATCGAAGTTGCCCTGCGTGACTTCGACGAAACCGATCAAGCTGTCGATCGACGTGAAACCCGCACCGAGCTGGATGTTGCCCGTGTTCTTTTCGCGCACCGTCACCACCAGGTTGCGGCGGTTCGGAACATCCGTCGGCTCCGGCTGCGCATCGACGCCGAACTGGTCGTCGAAGAAGTTCAAGCCCTTCAAGCGGTCGACGCTGCGCTTCACGCGCACCATGTCGAAGACTTCGCCGGGCGACACGGACAACTCGCGGCGGATCACGCGATCCTTCGTCTTCGTGTTGCCCTTGATCTCGATCTTCTCAATGAACGCCTTGTCGCGCTCATCGATGTCGTAGACCAGGTCCATGTTGCCCGTCTCCGTGTTGGCGTTCTTGCGCGCCACTACGCGGGCATCGATGTAGCCCTTCGTGCCGTAGAGATCCTGAACGATCTCCATGTCCTTGCTCAGGCCTTTCGGCGTGAAGGTCTGGCCGGCGCCCATCTTGAGCTTGGCCGTGATGTCGTTCGTGGGGAACAGCGCCACGCCCTTGTAATCCACCGCGCCGACCTTGTACTGGCGACCTTCGGAAACGGCGACGCGCAGTTCCATCTTCTTCGGACCCTGCGGCACCTGCTTCACTTCGAGCAGTTCGAAATCAATGTAGCCCGCGTCGCGATAGAACTCCGCAATGCGCTCCTTGTCATCATCCAGCTGATCTTCCTTGAGCGTGCCGGACTGCGTCAGCCACGAGAGCCACCAATGCCGGCGCGTCTTGAAGACTTTGCGCAGCTTGCGTTGCTTGAAGGCATCCGCGCCCTCAAACACCACGTTCGAAATGCGAATCTTCGGCGCCTCCGTGATCTCAAACGTCACCGTCGCCCGGCCAGAACGTTCATCCGGGGTCACCTTCGGAACCACCGTCGTGCGCGGGTAACCGGCCTTTTCGTAAAGCTTCTTGATCTCCTGCGCGTCGGCGAAGATCTGGCGCTCATCCAGCGGCTTGCCGATGGGATCCTTCTTCACCTTGTCGACGCTGGTGATCTTCTTCATCAGCTTTGCGCTCGAGTACTTCTTGTTCCCGGTGAAGAGAACATCCGTCACCTTCAGGCGCGGCCAGACGATGTACATCAGCGAAATGCCGTCCTGCCGGCGCTCCTCCGCCACGCGCACGTTCTCGAAGTAACCCGTCGAGTAGAGATTCCGGACATCATCATCCAGGCTGTTCCGGTTGAACGTGTCGCCTTCCTTGATGCGGATGTTCGCCCGCACGAGCGATTCGCTCACGGACTGCGGGCCGACGTTGCTGACGGTGATGCTGGTGACCTTGATCGGCGCCGGGGGCGTGAATTGCGCCTGCGCAGTCGTGGGGAAGCCATTCAGCGCCCACCAGAGCAGGCAGCCAAACGCGAGCGACGACTTCCGTCTAATGATCCGCCGGAATGTCTTCACCACTGATTTTGGCCGCGCTCTCGAACCGCGTGCATGATTTCAAAAAGGTTAAGTTAATGTCCCCAGTGGGACCGTTGCGCTGTTTGGCGATGAGCAATTTCACCGGAATCGTCTCCGGAGGTGGACCCGCCTGGTCCTCGTCGTCTTCTTTATCGCGAACATCGCGATAAAGCAGCGCCACCAAGTCGGCATCCTGTTCGATGGACCCCGATTCGCGCAAATCGGAAACGCGCGGCGCCCGCTTTTCCTTCTCCGACTCACGGTTTAGCTGTGCCAAAACCACCACTGGAACCTTCAATTCCTTCGCCAAACCTTTGATGCCGTTGGAAATATCCGCGATTTCCTGCTGCCGATTCTCGGCTCGGCGCGCAGTAGAGTGGAGCAGCTGGAGGTAGTCAATGATGAAAAGCTTCACCCCATGCTGCTGGTGCATCCGCCGCGCTTTCGCCCGCAATTGCAGGATGCTCAACCCGCTCGTGTCATCGATGAACAACGGCGCCTTCGCCAGCTGCCCAGCTGCATTCGTCAGCTTCGCGAAATCCCGCTCCGCCAGGAAACCCTCGCGGATCGCCCGCGAATTCACCCGCGCCAGCGACGACATCATACGCATCACCAGCGATTCCGACGTCATTTCCAGACTGAAGACACCCACCGGCAGCTTTAGTTGCACCGCCACATGCTCCGCCATGTTCATCACCAGCGACGTCTTGCCCACGGACGGACGCGCTGCGATCACGATCATTTCGCCCTCGTGCAACCCATCCGTCATCTTGTCCAAGTCAATGAACCCCGTCGCGATGCCCCCCAGCTGCCCCTGCCGCTGATGATACATCTCGATGTGATGAATCGCCCGATGCACCAAATCCTTCATCGTTGGCGAACTGCTCGCCACCCGATCGCCGCTGATCTTGAGAATGTCCCGCTCCACCTCGTCCAACAGCGCGTCGACCTCCCCCTGATGCTCATACGCGCGCGAAACCACCTCCGTGCACGTGCCGATCATCTGCCGCAACACGAACTTCTCCCGCACGATCTCCAGATAATAATCCAGATTCGCCGCCGAAGGCACCGCATCCGGGAGCGACGCCAGGTAAACCAGCCCGCCCACCCCTTCGAGCTGCTGCCGGTCCTTCAACGTCTGTTGGAGCGTGATGAGATCAATGGCTGACTTCTTGTCATACATCTCCAGCAACACCTCGTAGATGGCGCGATGCCGCAAGTCGTAGAGCATCTCCGGGCCCTGCTTCAACTTCTCCACGCAATGCCCCAGGCACTCATGCGGAGACAACATCACGCACCCCAGCACCCCCTGCTCAGCCTCGATGGAATGCGGCGGCAGCCGGTCCACCCGCGTCGGGTCGGCCAGCGTCGCCTTGCGGCGACGACCCTTCTTGAAATCTGCCGGCGAACTGTCCGACATTGGTTCGGTGGAATCGATCACGGCTGGAGTCTGCCGGAAACCGCGCCGGACGCAAATTCGCTTTGGAACAAACTGCTCCCAACCCATCCCCAGCCTATTCACGGGTTATTCAGAAGACCGAACCCGCCATATCTAGCCTGCGGGCGTGCTGGGGCACCTGCTGAAATACAAGGAACCCTTCAACCGCGAGGTCGATGCGAAAGAAGAAGCGAAGCGGAAACGCAAGAAGCTCCAACGCCTGGAGAACATGGCCACGTCACTCAACTGCCGCCTCGTTCCCATCCAATGAGTTACAAGGCTAGTTTCTCAGGAGGCGGCATTCTCATGGCTCTCCAACTCTACCAGTCGAGGACAACCACAGCGAGCTATCTCTCGGCGGTGACTGTGAAAACCTGACCTGCATATCGTAGCTCTGACCCCTAACCAAAATCTCACTGAGCCGCTCGCCTCGGTTGGTGCGCGACCAAGTGAGAATGTAACCAGCCAATCCCTGTCCCGGCCTCGGGTCGAGCCAATTGCAGGGAGTAATGTCGTCGGAACTAATTGGGATTCGAGCAACAAGCTGTGTGCTCTGTCGAATCTGCACCTCACCGCGAAAGCTCAACTGCCCGGTCGATGAATGTGGCAAACCGAGAACGAACTGATAAGGTTCGTAGTAGCGGACGGTCATCGGGAAAGAAAGACTCTCGGATGTGCAGTCGGCCAACTTTTCACGCTTTGGAATCGAAATGCGGTGAATCTTGTAATTCGCCCACGCTGCGACCAGGCCGATGACCGCCAAAACTGCTGCGGTCCTCCCAACCACCTTAATAACTCGTCGATTTGCCATGCCCGTAAAGCCGCCTAACGACCCAAGCTCGTCGTTGGTTCCTCAATCAAGATGCTTGTGCATCAAATGGTTGCAGTTAGTCCTGTCTGGCTTTGCCAGCAGTTTCGCCAGTCGGAATATGACTCTGGCAATGCTCCGGGATAGATCGGGCATCACCCCTCTACTACCCCGTAACTGGCTCGGAACCGTTCGCCTTAGCCTCATAACCCAACAAAGTTATGAAGCAAAAATTCAGACTGTATCGACGCAAAACCAGTGGCCGTTACTATGCTCAAGATAATGTTACAGGCCAGCAGGAAAGTCTTGGCACTTCTGACCGAACGGAAGCAATGCGGTTGATCTGCGCAAAGAATGAAGCGGAGTTCCAACCGGCGTTCAACGCTCACCTGGCCCGCACGTATCTGTCGGCAGGCGATCCTGAGATCGGTAAGCGCAACTGGCAATGGGTCATGGATATGTTGGTAAGATCGAAAGTGGGGTTGGCTGAGAAGACGCAAGAGCGTTACGCCAGCTCCATCTCGGAAAGAGCACTCGATCCACTTCGGACACTCCCTCTCATCGAGACTCGTCCCGAACACTTCCTTGAAGTCATGTTGAATGGAACTGTTTCGACGAATGTCTTCTTGCGACGGTTGCAGAGCTACGCCGTAGGTATGAAATGGTTGCCTTGGCCGGTATTGACTTCACGCCAGTGGCCTCGCGCCCGTTTCAAGGATCGACGTGGCATTACTTGGGAAGAGCATCAGTCGCTGCTGTCGCGGGAGAAGAATCTTGAGCGGCACGCGTTTCTTGAACTTCTCTGGCATGTTGGTGCAGCACCGGTCGATTTGGTGTCGCTCACGGATGAAAACGTGGATTGGTCGAAGCGGGTCATTTCCTACTTTCGGGCTAAAACCAAAAAGTTGGCGGTGTTGCGGTTCGGTGAAGAGGTCGCTGCCATCCTCCGTCGCTTGCCAGTCAGTGGCCCGCTGTTTCCGAACTGGAGCAAGCTGACCTCGGCTCAACGTGCAGACCGGTTCCACACGCGTTGCGTGGCTGCTGGTATCTCGGGAGTGTGCATGTATTCCTACCGTTACGCTTGGGCGGAACGGGCGGCAGAGGCGGGCTACCCGGAACGCTTCGCTCAAGCTGCCTTGGGTCATACGAGCGTGGCGATTCATAGGTCTTACGCGAAGAAGGCTAAAGTTGAAATGCCGCCGTTGGAGGAATACGAGCAGCAACAGGCAAAAGTGGTGCCTTTACCAAAGGCGCTGGACTCGAATCCGGTTTCGAGTGCGGCGTCCCCGTGACTCATATGAGCGCGATAGACTGGCGTATGAGGTGAACGAACTGATCACGCTGCTGGCCCAAGCACGGCAAGACGACGTCTTCAAGTTTGTCCTGGAGCGAAGCCTTGAATACGCGATCTGGAGTCTCTACTACTGGCGGCTTCAAAACTCTTTGCTCTACTTCTTCTCCATGCCTTGTGTCGGCGCGGCCTCACTTCTGGTTGCGCAGCAGAACATGGAATCGCTGCCGCAAGCCTCGCAGGTGTGCTTGACCTCTTCCTTCGATCCGAATCCCACGCCAGTCGTCGTGATGGTAGATTTGCAGCCTGAGCAGTAGTGCCGATGCTCAAACGGCGTGACGAATCGGGAGTAGGGTTTGTCGAGGTTGGCGTAGAGCACTGTCTTGCACTTGGTACAGACCATCGCGACCGCGTCGCCTTTCTTGAGGTTCGCCTCTGCCCCGGTGTTGGCGACGTGATGGAGTTGAATGAATTTCTGCTCCTCGGTGACCTGTGAGCCGGATGATGCACAGCCAACGACTGCCAGCACCAGGACGAGCGCCGAGCCGAGGCTCAGGATTGGGTTAATGCGGTTCTTGTTTTTCATAACTGCGCCTTTCTCTTGTTGTGTTTGTTCAAATGGTAGGTGCTCCTTGAACCAGTTCGTTGGCAGAGGCGCGGTCCCTTCGCAGGTTTCGCACGTATTTCACGGCTTCCAGCACAGCCAGCGGAATCACCGAGACGAGGAGCAGCATAAGACAGTCTGAGACGTCCATCACCGAGGTTTTCAGAAAGCGGCCCAACGTCTCGTTGTGATGGCTCCAGACTTGCAGGCCAAATGAGAGGCTCACGATGAGCAGGAGGTTGATGTTGGAAAGAAGTGGAATGCGCCAGACAGGTTTCGTTTCACTGCGGCAGCCGAACGAGCGCAGCAGTTCGGCGAATACCAGCACGGCGAAGGCGTGAGTGCGGGCGAGCTCTTCCGTCTCGGTCTTCAGACCGTAGAGGTAAACTGCGAACGACACGCCAGCCGTGAGGAATCCGGTGAGGAACATTGTGCCGAGGAAGCTTCGGTCGGTGATGCGCTCAGACCGGCGGCGCGGGCGGCGCTTCATCACGTCCGGGTCGATGGGGTCGGTGGCGAGGCAGAGCGCAGGCAGGCCGTCGGTGACGAGGTTGATCCAAAGCAGGTGAATTGGTAGCAGCGGCACGGGCAAGCCGACAACGACACATACAGTCATCAAGAGCAATTCGCCACAGTTGCCGGCGAGGAGGTATTGGAGAGTCTTGCGGATGTTGTCGTAGATGCCGCGGCCTTCTTCGACTGCGGCGACGATGGAAGCGAAGTTGTCGTCGGTGACAATCATGTCCGACGCCTGCTTCGTGACTTCGGTGCCGCTGCGACCCATCGCAATGCCTATGTCGGCACCCTTGATGGCGGGCGCGTCGTTCACGCCATCGCCCGTCATTGCTACCACCCCGTCGTTCGCCCTCCACGCGCGAACGATGCGGAGTTTGTGCTCGGCGGTGACACGGGCGTAAACGGCGACCTTGGGCGCTCGTTGGCGGAGTTCGTCGTCGGACATTTTGTCCAACTCGACGCCGGCAATGGCCACGTCATCGCCAGAGGCGATACCGAGTTCCCTAGCTATCGCCGTTGCTGTGTGCGGGTGGTCGCCGGTAATCATCACCACGCGAATCCCAGCGGCACGGCATTTCCCCACGGCTTCTTTCGCCTCGGCGCGCGGCGGGTCATACATGCCGGCAAGTCCGACGAAGACAAGGTCGCGCTCGACTTCTTCCGGGGTGAGACGGGCGGGTGAACTCTCGTCCAAGTCACGATAAGCGGAGCCGAGCACCCGCAAGGCTTGCTGTGCCATTGCGGTATTCTGCGATGAAACGCGGTGCCGGTCGGCTTCAGTCAGGGCTCGAACATCCGTGCCGGTGTAAATCTTCGTGCAACGCGAGAGTAGCATGTCGGGAGCGCCGTTGATGAACGCACGCAACCGGCCATTGGGCATCCGGCGAATCACCGTGCGCCGCTTGCGGTCGGAGTCGAACGGGATTTCGTGATGCTTCGGCAATTCCTTTTCGAGGCGCTCCTTGTTACCTCCAGCTTTGTGGCCGCTGGCGAGCAAAGCACCTTCCGTCGGGTCGCCGATGACGCGCCAGTTGCCATCCTCGAGGACAAGGTGAGCGTTGTTGCAGCCGACCAGAATGGTCGCCAGTTCGAGCAGCGGCCCGGCGTGCCGCGCGTCCGACGCCTTACCCTCAAAGCGCACCTCGCCATTTGGTTCGTAACCTTCGCCCGTGACTTCGTAGGTTTGGCCCGCGACGTAAAGTGCGCGCACGGTCATCTCGCCGACGGTCAGCGTGCCGGTCTTGTCGGTGCAAATGACCGTGGTGGAGCCGAGGGTTTCGACCGCCGGCAGCTTCCGCACGAGCGCGCGACGCCGGGACATGCGCATGACACCGAGCGCCAGGGAGACGGTGACGACAGCGGGCAATCCCTCCGGGACAGCGGCGACCGCGAGGCTCACCGAGGTCATGAACAGCTCGAAGAACTTCATCCCGCGAACCAGCCCCAACACGAACAACACGGCGACAATGCCAAGCGAAGCCCAAACGAGAATGCGCCCAAACGAATCCAGCTTTTGCTGAAGCGGAGTGCCCGCGTCCGCACCCGCTTCTTCGATCAAACCGGCTATGCGGCCAATCTCGGTGTTCATCGCCGTCGCTACGACGACAGCGCTTCCTTGTCCCGTGGCGACACTGGTTCCCATGAAGACCATGTTCTCCCGGTCTCCGAGTGGGATGTCGCCCTTGTCCAAAGTTACCGGCTGCTTCTCCACCGCATCCGACTCACCGGTAAGCGCCGACTCGATGCACTTGAGCGACGAGGCTTCGAGCAGACGAGCGTCAGCGGCTACGAGGTCGCCCGCTTCCAATTCGATGATGTCGCCTGCGACGATTCCAGATGCGGGAATGGAACTGACTCTGCCATCCCGCCGCACCTTCGCTTGCGGCGCGGTCAACTTCTTCAACGCGGCGATGGATTTTTCCGCGTTGAATTCTTGATAGAAGCCGATGACGGCGTTCAGGACGACGATGGCGAGGATGGCGATGCAATCCACGACTTCGCCGAGCAGGCCGGAGACGACACCGGCAACGATGAGAATCCAGACGATGAGGTTCTTGAACTGGCCGAGGAAGATTTGCAGCGGACTGATGGGCTTAGCCTCTCTCAGTTCGTTCGGGCCGTTGGCAGCCAGCCGCCGCGCAGCTTCCTGCGCTGATAGACCAGACGACGAAGCGGCCAGTTGGCTCAAGAGGCTCTCAATCGAAAGCGAGTGCCAGGACAGGGCCGCACCATCGGCAGTCGGCGATGTGCCTACTCCGTTGACCCCCTGCTTCACCATCGTTGGACTCTTGGATTCCATGCGTTCTGTGGAGTTCACAGCCTTAGAACAGCCCGATAATTTCAATCCCACCCACAATCAGGAACAGCAGCAGCACCAGAATGAGCACCGCGTTCGTGGTGGTGTTGTTCCGTCGGATGGTCGATGTCCAAGGGACGCGGTTGTTCAGGTAAAGAAGCGTGCCGGCCAGAAACGGGATGAACAGACTGCCGATGACGGTGAACCCCACCACCACCAGGAGCGGCCGGTCGAGGAACGCGAAAGGCACCGACACCAGCGCCATGAACGCCAGCGCCGCACGGTACGGCCATGCCGACGCGAGCATCGTGGCGTCGCGCTCTGGTTGTGGCAACCGTCGGAGCAGGCTGTAGCAATCCGCGAAGATGCTTGGCACGGTCTGCCACACTCCGAACAGCGACGCCAACACCGCCGCCCAGAATCCGATCGAGTAAATATAGAAGCCGACAGGCCCGGTGATCTCAGCGAGCTGGCCAGCCATGCGCGGGACGGCCTGCCCATCAGTGATGGCGACGCCGGCAGCATGGAAGACTCGATTCGCGATAAGCATTACCGCGATACCAAAAACCGCCGTGAAGAGATACGCCATCGCGAGGTCCAGCCGCACGCTTCGCAGGTTGCGCGGAACCACCTTGTTTTCATCGCGCAGGAGATAGTTGTAACTCAGCAGAGTCAACGAGCCGCCGATTCCGCCAATCAAGGACAGCACGTAAGCGCCGCCTCTGGTTGGAATCCAGGGGACGAACAGCCCTTTGAGCGCGGCGGCCGGCTCGCGAAACGTCAAGACGGCGCAAGCCACGATGCTGAAAAACATGACGGCGATGAGCGGCTTCATCACCCGCGTAAACCCACCAGTTCGCGCCGCTGAAATAAACACGAACGCAACGACCGCTTGTGCGAACGCGCCCCACGAGCGGGGAATGCCGCCGCCGGTGATGTTTTCAATCGCCAGTCCGCAGCCGCTGATCAGCGCGCCGCTGACGGCAATCGCCCAGAGCACCAGGTAGCCCGCGAAGACCACAAGCACCCAGCGCGGGAGGTAACGCGCCCAGCCCTCCAGCACCGTGGCACCGGTCGCGAGTTGCCACCGGGCGAGACCTTCGGTCAGGACGTATTTGAAAAACACTCCGAGCGCCAACGCCCACAACAGCGTCACGCCATAGGTCGCTCCGCCGACCGTCGCGGAGATGATGTCGCTCGCGCCGATGCCAGTCGCTGCCGTGATGAGGCCGGGGCCAAACCATCGAACGGTAGGCTTCGGGACGGCGCGCTCATGCTTCATCGGGTCGAGAGAAATTGCGGTGGAAGCGTTCATTAAGCTAAAGGGTAGGTTCCACCTGTTCCCTCAGCAGGAATTCGTCGAGCTGTATCTTGCGGACGCAACGGGTGGCCGCGTTCATGCCGGGGGCGTCGCCTCCGCCAGTCAACACGCTGAGAGTTTTCATGGTGCGGTGTTGATCACTCTGGCCGAAGTTCTGCGCGCTCCAGGTAGTTGGGGATGTGCGTCGGCCATTTGAGGTGGTCGCTGATTTGCTTACTGAGGCCGTTCAGACCGTCCGCCTCGCCATGCACGAGAAACACCTTTCTGGGAGCGTGCCGGAAACCGGAAAGCCAGCGCATCAGATCGCGCTGGTCGCCATGCGCGGAGAGACCGGAGATCGAAGCGACCTCGGCTTTCACGGGCACGAACTGGCCATGAATTTTCAGCTCCTTGGCACCGCCAAGCAACGCCCGCCCTCGTGTGCCTTCGGCTTGATAGCCGACGAGCAGAATCGTGTTGCGCTTGTCCGGCAGACGATGGGCCAGGTGATGCACGACCCGGCCACCTGCGGCCATCCCGCTGGCGGCGATGATGATTGCGGGAGTGGGGAGGTCGTTGATGTGCTTGGATTCTTCGACCGATTGAACGAAACGGGTTTCCTCACAACGCAAAGCGCAGCAGTCGCCGTCTGCCATTGTGAGGTCGAGTTTGAGATTCTGCTCGCGGCCGAACTTGCAGTAGATCCCGGAAGCGTCCACGGCCATCGGGCTGTCGATGAACACCGGCAGGCGTGGAATGCGGCGCGCGTCCTCCAGCCGGCGGATGTGGTAGAGCATCGTCTGCGTGCGACCGATGGCAAACGCCGGGATCAGGACCGATCCGCCGCGTTTGGCTGTGCGGTTGATGACCTCCGCGAGGTCGGCTGCCACGTCATTATCAGGGTGAAGCCGATTGCCGTAGGTGGACTCGACGAAAACGTAATCCGCTTCACCGCCGTCGCTGGGTGGGTTCATCAATTCATCGTGGTAGCGGCCCAAGTCGCCAGAGAACCAAAGCCGCAATGGGCCGACCTCAAGTTCGAGGCTACCTGCGCCAAGAATGTGCCCGGTGGGATGATAGCGAAAGGCGAGTTGCTCATTGAGCGAGATCCGTTTGTCGAATTCCACAGGCCGAAGCAGCCGCAGCGCCTCGTGGCCCTCCTCCGATGTGAAGAGCGGCAGGGGCGTGGCGTGTTTCGAGAAACCTTTTCTCGCGGCATAGCGCGCGTCTTCTTCTTGGAGGTGCCCACAGTCAGGCAGGAGGAGGCTCAACAACTCTGCCGTCGATGGCGTGCAATAGACGGGGCCGTTGAAACCATCCTTGTGCAAGCGCGGCAGATAGCCCGTGTGGTCAATGTGCGCGTGGGTGAGGATGACCTGGTCAATCTGCGCGGGCGGAAAGGGGAGAGGCTCCCAGTTGCGCAAGCGAAGTTCCTTCAATCCCTGGAAAAGCCCGCAATCGACCAGCGTGGTGTTCCCCGGTGTGCGGAGAAGATATTTCGAGCCGGTGACGCATTGCGCGGCACCGAGGAACTGGATGGATACGGATTGGCTCATGAGTGGGTGTTCGCTGTTCTGTGGCCGCGCCGCTTTCCTGCTGAATTAGCGGGCTGCGATCTGGTTTTATTGCTGGGCTCGCCATTGACTTGCGCGACGACTCCTTCGAGAGCCGCGAGGCCGAAACTGATCTTCTTGAAGAACGACGCGTTGTGCGGGACGAGGATGAAGCGCGGATGCCGCGACCAGAGTGCCCGCAACTTCCCGTCAAGTTTCACGGCTTCATCGAGCGACTCATTGCGAATTGGATTTCCGCCTTCGATGGAGATTCCGCCGCGCGCTGCCGTCTCGAAGAAAATGACCGCATCGTAGCGCGCCAGTTCCGTGTCGAGCGTTGTGCCCACTGCGTTGAAATAGTCGTGAGGCTGGCCCGGCCAATAGACCGCGCCGTCCACCGTGCCGCGGTCGCACAGAAGCGTGCGACCCGGAAACAGCGCGGCCTGCACATCTTCGAGATGACGCTGTACATGAAAGATGGCGGTCTGTGCGAACCGTGAGGCTTGTGGCTCTCGGGAGCGCGGGAAGCCACCTTGAAAGAGAATGGTCGCAGCTTCCGGCACGATGACAACGCGATCACCAATCTCCCGACGAAACAAGTCAGCGGCGGTGGTCTTGCCGCCACCGGGACCACCGGTGAGGACGATGCGGCAGCGCTTCGGGGGTGGGTTGGAGCGTTTCATGGGGTGGTGGTTGATCCAGAGACTTTGGCGCGGCGTTTCCATTTCCACTCCTCGACGGCGCAGAACAAACACGGGGCGATGAAGATGGTTATGAACAGGCTGACGACCATGCCGCCGACGGATGGGATGGCCATCGGCTGCATCACGTCGGAGCCGCGTCCGGTGGCCCAGAAGATGGGCATGAGACCGAAGATGGTGGTCGAGAGCGTCATCAGGCACGGGCGGATTCGCTTGAGGCCGGCTTGCAGCACGGCGTCGCGGATGTCTTGCACCGAGTTGAAGGTCGCCTTATCGAAAATCTGTTCGAGATAGGTCGAGATGACCACGCCATCGTCGTCCACGACGCCGAACAGGACGAGGAAGCCAACCCACACCGCGATGGAGAGGTTGGCACCCCAGAGTGCGAGCATGATGAATCCGCCCGACGCCGACACAAGGATTCCAAAGTAGATGATGGGCGCGATCCACCAACGCTCGAAGCCGAGATAAAGCATCACGAACATGATGAAGAGGCAGACCGGAATGAGAATGCTCATGCGCTTCGTGGCGCGGACCTGGTTCTCGAACTGGCCGCTCCATTCCCAGTAATAGCCGGCAGGCAGCTTGAGTCGGCCATCACGCACGGCGCCCTGGAGCACCGTCTCGGCGTCTTCGACCACGCTCACTTCGTCGCGGTCGCGGGTGTTCATCGTCACGTAGCCGACGAGCAGGCCGCGCTCGCCTTTGATTTCCTGCGGGCCAAGGACGCTCTTGATGGTGAGAACTTGCGCGATCGGGATTTGCGCTCCGCTGCTGCTCGGCACGAGGATCTTCTCCAGTTCAGGAATGTCCTCGCGGAACTCTCGCAGGTAACGGACGCGAATCGGGTAGCGCTCGCGGCCCTCGACCGATTCCATGATGTTCATGCCGCCGATGGCGATTTCGATGACATCCTGCACGTCGCGGATGTTGACGCCGTAGCGGGCGATGCGGTCGCGGTCGATTTCAAATTGGAGATACGGCTTGCCGACAATGCGGTCCGCCACGATGTCCGTCGCGCCGGGGACATGTTTGAGCAGTTGTTCAATCTCCAGACCGATGCGCTCGATTTCTTTCAGGTCGCTCCCGTAAATCTTCACGCCCATCATGGCGCGGAAGCCGGTTTGCAGCATGACCAGTCGCGTTTGGATCGGTTGCAGGAATGTCGGCAGCACGCCGGGAATGGCCGTCTTCTCCTGAAGCTCGGTGAGGATTTCGCCCTTGGTGATGGCCCGATGTTCGGGCCAGAACCAAGCGAGCGGTTTCTTCAGCCAAGCCGGCCATTCGGAGAACACTCGCTTCACGGGAATGTGCCGCCACTCGGACTCCGGCTTCAGTATGATGATGCTCTCCATCATGCCAATGGGGGCCGGGTCCAGCGCGGACTCGGCGCGGCCCAGCTTGCCGACGACGGATTCCACTTCGGGCACGCTCGCGATGGCCATATCCTGTTTCGCGTTGACTTCAACCGCAGGGCCGAGTCCGGCTTGAGGCAAGAGGGAGGGCATGTAGAGGAATGACCCTTCGTCGAGCGGCGGTATGAACTCGCGCCCAATACCCGGCAGGATGCGACGCTCCTTCAACACCGCGAGGCCCGACGCGCTTTCGGCGTCACGAGTCTTGGGGTCCTGGCGTCGCCAGAGGAACCGCTGATGAACCGAACCGTCCGCCCGCTTTACCTTCTGCCAGCGCAACTGGTCGAACTCCACCAGCGGGCGTGTCACCGCATTGGTTTCCTTCAGATACATCGCCTGCTTCAGCTCAGCCGAGGCTTCCTGGCGGGCGAAGACGTTGATGGCCCAGCCCACGGGCGCGAGCGTCTTTCCGATGCCGAGCCAGATGGTCAAGCCGGTGAAGAGAATCGTCACTGGCGCGATGAGGAAGGTTTTCTTGTGCGCCAGAATCCAGCGCAGCGTCGGCGTGTAGACCCTGGCCACGCCACGGGACACCGGGCTCTCCTCCAGCGGCAGAAACCGTTCACGCGTCATGCGCACGAAGGCCAGCGCGACAATCACCCCAACCACCACCGACATCGGCCAGCCGCTGTAATGGCTTCCCGCCATTGCCCACATAAAGGCGGCGTGTGCGGCGAGGACCGAAAGAACACCGAGCGCACCGGCGATGATCCACACCGTGCGCTTCGACCACTTCACCGGGCGGAACAGGAAATAGCAAACAAGCGGCACCACCGTGAGAGCGAGGACCACTGAGCCGCCAATGGCGAAGGTCTTCGTGAACGCAAGCGGGCGGAAGAGCTTGCCTTCCTGGTCGGTGAGGAAGAACACCGGGATGAAGGAGACCAGCGTGTTCGACACGGCAGTGACGATGGCTCCGCCGACTTCGGAAGCGCCGTCGAAGACTTTTTGAAAGTGGCTCCTGGTTTTGTCGCCTGTGGCGATGTGACGGTAGATGTTTTCCGTCATGATGATTCCCATGTCGCCCACGTCGCCAATAGCGATGGCAAGGCCCGCCAGCGACATGATGTTGGAATCAACCCCGAAGACATACATGAGGATGAAGCAGATCCCGACGGAGAGGGGCAGCGTAACGATGACGGAAATGGTGCTGCGGAAATGCAGCAGGAAGATGAGGATGACGGCGCTGGCCATGAGCGCTTCTTCGAGCAACGCCTCCTTCAGCGTGTCGATGGTCTCCTTCACGATGTCCGTGCGGTCGTAGAAGGAAACGATTTTGACTTTCGAGACGCGGCCATCAGCGAGCGTCTTCTGCGGCAGGCCCGGTTCCAGTTGCTTGACTTTTTCCTTCACCCGCTCGACGACGTGGAGCGGGTTTTCGCCGTAACGCATCAGCACCACACCGCCCACGGCTTCGACGCCGGCTTTGTCCAGCGAGCCGCGACGGAATTCCGGCCCGAGGCTTACGGTCGCGACGTGCTTGACCTGGATGGGCGTGCCCTTCTCCTGCCGGATAACGACCTTTTCCAAATCCTCGACGGACTTGATGAACCCGACTCCGCGAATGAAGAACTCGATGCCGTTCTTTTCGAGCACTTTTCCACCCACGTCGATGTTCGACTTCCGCACGGCCTCGTAAACCTCCATCAGCGTGACGCGATGGGCGCGGAGTTTGTCGGGGTGAACGTCGATTTGATACTGCTTAACGAAGCCGCCGATGCTGGCGACTTCCGAAACCCCATCGACGGAATTGAGTTGGTAGCGCAGATACCAGTCCTGGATGGAGCGGAGTTCAGCGAGGTCGAAGCCTTCCGCTTCAACGGTGTACCAGAAGACCTGTCCCAGCGCCGTCGCGTCGGGGCCGATGACCGGCACCACGCCCGTCGGCAAACGCTGCTGGGCGACGTTCATCCGCTCGATGACGCGCGACCGCGCCCAATAATAATCGACGTTGTCCTTGAAGATGACGAAGACCATCGCGAAGCCGAAACCAGACATCGAACGGATGGTCTTCACGCCCGGTGTGCCGGTGAGGCTCGTCGTTAACGGGTAAGTGACCTGATTATCGACATCCTGCGGTGAACGCCCCGGCCAGTCCGCGTAAACGATGACCTGCTTCTCGCCGATGTCAGGCAGGGCATCGACTGGTGTTTGCGTCAGCGCGTAGTAGCCGACACCCACGATCGCACCCACGCCCAGGATGACGAGGAAGGCGTGCTTGAGGCACCAGCGAATAACGGCATCAATCATGGCTCAGGGTTTGTGTTGGTCGTGGCCTTGTGGCTTCGCGCCACTCGCGGGCGGAACCGACGGGGGTGATGCGCCGCCGTGTTGATGCCCGGCGACGGCTGCCTGGCCTTCCTTGTAGAACAAGCTGGGCAGGCCACGAATTTGGAACTGGCTGTCGAGCAGAAAGCTCCCGCGCACCGCTACCATGTCGCCCTCACTCAAACCGCTCAGGACAGGATAGGAGTCATCAGTGCGCGGGCCGGTCACAATTTCAACCGGTGAAAACTGGCCCTTGGGCTTCTCGACATACACGAGCTTCCGCACGCCGCTGTCGAGCACGGCAGTCACGGGCACGGAGAGAAGAAGTTGGTCACCCTCTGACTTCGCACTCGCGGGCGTGCCAGGAATCTGCACAAGAGTCATCTTGCAAACGGGGCACTCGCCGGCCTGCGGCAACACCACGAGCGGGTGCATAGGACAGCTCCATTGGCCTTCGACACCAGTGGGAGCGGGTTTGCCGTTGGCCAGAAGCTCGGCGCGAATCACCGCGCTGACATACATGCCGGGCTTCAGCTTGTGCTCGGTGTTGTTGATGTTGAGCAGCACTTTCACCGTGCGCGTCTCTTCGTTGAGCACCGGGGTGATGAACCACACACGACCGGAAAAGCTCTCGCCGGGAATTGCCTCAGACTTGGTTTCAACCATTTGCCCGTATTGGACCCACGGCAGCTCGGATTCGTAGATGTCGAGATAGACCCAAACCGATTCAAGGTTCGCGAGCCGGTAAAGCATCTCGCCCGGCTTCACCATCTGCTTCTGCACGACCATCTTCTCCGTGACCGTGCCCTGAATGGGCGAGAAGAGCGTGATGCGGTCGCTCACTTTCTTGTCGCGCACCAGGTCGTCCACCTGCGCCTGCGTGAGACCCCAGAGCAGCAGTTTGCGCTTGGCCGATTCGACGAGGGCGGAACCGCGCTGACTGTCCAAGGCGATGAGCAACTCCTGTTGCGCCACAAGCAAATCGGGACTGTAAATCTCCACGAGATGGTCGCCCGCCTTCACCGCGATGCCGGTGTAGTCCACGAACAGTCGCTCGACGTAGCCTTCGACACGCGTGGTGATGTTCGCGAGCGCCGTCTCGTTGTATTGCACCTTGCCGACCACACGAATCTCTCGGCTCATCTTGCGGCGCTGAACGGGTGCAGTCTCAACGCTCGCCATCGCTCGCGCGTGTTCGGACAACTCCAGCATGGAGCCGGAGTCTTCATTGGTGGATGCGGGCTTCGCCGCCGGCTTCGCAGGAATCAACGGCATAGAGCAGATGGGGCACTTGCCCGGTTTCGCCATGCGCACCTGCGGGTGCATCGAGCAGGTCCAGATTTGTCCGGTGGCCTCCGCCGCACTGTCGGCGCCGCCATCTGAAGATTTGTTCAAGAACAAGACGGCACCGCCAGCGACAACAATTACCGCGAGCGCGATGAGAAGGTTTCTCTTGGTGAAAATGAGTTTCATGGTTTTCGTTCCTTTCCGGGAATTGCGTCGGGCGGCAATACCGGCGCACCGGCTGGCGGCGTGCCGAGAATGAGCAATGACAGTTCGGCCAAGGCGAGTTCGCGCTGCACCCGCGCTTCGACTTCGGACAACCGGAATTCCAGCAACGTCCGTTCGGCATCCAGCAGGTTGAGAAAATCCACCTTGCTAGAGACGTAGCCTGACTGTGCGACTTCCAGCGACTGGCGGGCCTTCGGCAGGAGCCGTTCAGTGAGCAGTTCAAGATTGCGGGTTGCCTCACGAAACATGAACGACTTCTCCGCAAACTCGACCGTCAGTGCGATCTGTTCGGCGGACAACCGTGCTTCGCTGGCACGCTTCCCCGCTTGCGCCTCGGCGATCTGCGCGGCGATTTTGTCACGCCAGATGGGAAGCGTGACACCGAGTTGCGGTGTCACGAAAATTGGCGATGCCTTCGCATCGACCTCGACGCCCACACTGAAGTCGGGCACGCGTGCCTTGTAGGCCAGCCGAATCGAGGCATCAGCACGACGCACTTCGGCTTCCATTGCTTTCAAACGCGGATTGCGGGCGAGCGCAGCAGCGAACAACCCGTCGTAGGTCAGGTCGAGCGGCGTGGACTCGAACTTCTGCGGCACTGGTGGCGCAGCGTCCTCAGCCTTCATGCCCAACGCGGCCTTGAATTGCGCCAGCAGCGGATTCCTTGAGTCTTCCAAGTTGGAGATTTCAGTCATGATCCGCTCCTGTTCGATTTGCGCCCGTAAGACATCCCGCAAAGTGACCTTGCCTACTTCGTTCTGCGTGCGCGCCAGCTTCTCGATTTCTCCCACGAGTCTTAGCGTTTCCCGATTCACGCCCACTTTAGCGTCAAGGAAGTGGAGTTGGTAGTAAGACTTCTTCAGCGCGAAGGCGGTCTGTAGCATCGCATTCTCAAAGACGAAGTATCTCGCTTCGCTCTCCGCCGTGGCGACGTTCGCCGCCCACTTCAATTTGCCGGGGCCGGGGAAATCCATCATCAAGCCCGGCATCAGCGACATCACCGTGTCCGCGATGTCGCTTTGGAAAGTCAGGCGCGGGTCCGGCAGCGAACGCTCCACCGTGATGCGTCGCACCGCCGCGGCCCAATCGTAGTAAGCCGCCTCGACTTGCGGCTGGTTCAAGATGGCGAACTGAAGGAAGTTGCTCAGGCTGGCGTTCGTTTGAAGCGTCGGCAACGCGGGCCGTTGGTTCTGTGGCCTGTAAGCTTCGCCTGCGCTTCCCAAATCCTCTCGCGCTTTGCGTTCTCCTGGCGTCGAAATTCCTTTGCACCCAGCCAGCAGCACAATGGCGAGCGCGACACCGCCGATAGCAGTCATGATTCGCTTGGCGTTGCTTGAACTAAGTGCGGGCATAAATCTCTTTCTTGGACCAGTGCCTTAGTGAACGATCGGATAAGTCAGATCGACGTAAACGTGATGGGCTGTGTATTGATCGGAAGATGCGTGGTAGTGGACGCGCACCGGCCACGTCATTTCGAGCGATTCGGGTCGGATGGGTTCGCCCGCCTTCCAGAACTTAGTGCCGCCTGTCCAATGGAAGACGAGCGGTTCACCCGGTTTTA
The DNA here is from genome assembly GCA_964491875.1 of uncultured Bifidobacterium sp. Taxonomy (GTDB): domain Bacteria; phylum Verrucomicrobiota; class Verrucomicrobiia; order Limisphaerales; family JADJPG01; genus JADJPG01. The sequence goes on along the minus strand of CAZBIC010000032.1, from coordinate 13,827 downwards.
ATGGTGCCACAGTGAGGCGGCGATTCTGAATGTCGATGGATTGGACAGTTCCGTTGAACGTTAGTCCATGAATGGCTCCGGGATAATCGCGCTGCGTGGCGCAGCCAGCGACGAGCTGGCTTGCGAGGCCCAGGCAGACCAATCCGAGGAAGACGAAGAGAACCTTGTTGGGTTTTGTTTTCATATCGTTCCCGTGTCCGGTTGTTCGTTACTCGTCTATTGATGAGCAACTCACTTGCACACCGTGCCGCATCCGGTGGACGTGCTCTTCGTGCTGACTTCGTGGAGCACGTTCTTCCCGACCTCGCGCCGATACCACACCTTCACGGTCTGCCCGAAATCCAGAGCGCACTTGGCGCATCCGCCCTTCTTCGTGAAGCGCGTGCTCTCATTCCACACAAACGTCAGCGGCACGCCTCCGTCCTTCGGCTTGAGCGTGATGGTCTGGCTGGTGCAGTCGATGGCCTCGACCACGCCGTTGACCGAGTGCTGGCGTGGCGGCAGCGCCCACACGTTCGGCGTCGCGGCGAGAAGCAAGCTCGCCGCGACCGTGATGAGAAGGACATGCGCTTTCATGGAGAGTCTCCTTCCGTCACTTGCCGAATTCCATGAGCTTGGAAGCGCCGCCCTTGGCGGTGCCTGTGGGCGTCACTCGCAAGACTTCGGGATGTTGCTCCCGATAGCGCGGGCTGGACTTCAACGCTTCGTTCTTCTCCACGAGCGGAGCGATGGTGAACTCCCGTGGCGGCGTGGGAGTGAGTCCGAGTTCAGGGAACAACTCTCGAACCCGCGGGCTGGCCGCATACGCCCGGTTCTTTTTCGCCTCGGTCAGCGCATTCTTCACCTCGCCTTTGTCACAGCAGGCATCGGTGCGCAGAGCCACAGTGCGCGTCAACCACGGGAACGCCTCCTTGGCTCGTGGGCTGGCAGCGATGGCTCGGTTGTTGATTGCGTCTTCGGGGCTGAACACTTGGCTGACGCCCGTCGCGGCGCTCAAGGACAATACTGCTGCGGTCACCGCGAGCAGATTTAGTTTGGTTTTCGTTTTCATGTTTTTCTTTCTCGTTTGCGGCGGCGGTTTAATGCGCCGCCTGATTTGAGCGGCTCACCGCCGCTCCACTGGTTGATACGCCGCGCTGGGCTAATACCCTCGGCGTTGGTTGCAAATTCTCCGCAGGTCGCTTCGTTGAGCGGTCTTCACGGGTCGCCGCTCCCGGCCGTATGGATGGCGCGGGCGTGGCAGGACGCACTTCGAGCACGGCGTTCGCTGATCCGAACGGATTGGGGATAAGCTCCGTCGCCGCCGGGTCGTCCACCCACACTCCGTCCACCACGAACCGGTATTCGTAGCGGCCTGGTGGCAGCGCGAGTTCCTTCGCCCACTTTCCGTCGTCCAGCCGAATCATCGGCATGACGTTTGGATGCCAGTCGTTGAACGAGCCAGCGATGCAGACTTCGTGCGCGGTCGGGTGCGTCAGTCCAAAGCAGACGCACCCACTGTGGTGGCCAGCTCCTTTGGCGGCAGGTTTGAGTTTATTTTTCATGGCGATGTTCCGGTTCAGAGTTGCACGGCGGTTACTTCACGGGAGCGACCTCGAACTTCTTCTCCATGCCTTTGGTGGCGGCAACGCCGCTCTTGCTGGTCGAGCAGCAGGCGAGGCTCTCCGCGCCGCAACTGGTGCATTTGTGGATCGCCGCAGTGGTCTTCGCCTTGCCGTGGCCGGACACGACCCATTCGTTACCGCAGCCGTCACAGAGATGGCGAGCCACGGTGATGGTGGGCTTGTTTGCACCCCGCGCGGTCCAATCGACGCGGCGCACATACTCGTCCTTACACTTCGCGCACGACATCGGCTTGTAGTCGCTCGGTTCGGACTTCGGAGTCACCAGACGCCCGCTCAGTTGGAGCAGCTTCGTCGCTCCACCTTTCGCGGAACCCATTTCTTGCGCATTGGCGATGCCCGCAATACCAGCGAAGAGAGCCAGAGCGATGGTCATCCCGGTCAGCCGGGCCAGTGTGTTGATGCGATTGGTTTTCATTTTGTGCCATTCATTAGTGTTGATGCTTTGTTGTTCGTGAACGTCTCGCGTTCGTCCCTTCATACGCCTGCCATCGTGTCTTTCCCTTGGCCTTCTTTTACCAGAACCTCTCCTGATTTTGCTGCCAGACAGGGCGGCGTGAGTGAGAACCGAAGCGGTGGTGCGGTGAGGACACTCACCGCTTCGGCACGGAACACGGCTTATTGCTTTTCCTTCTCCATCCCTTTCGTCGCACCGCCGCCGGATTTGGTCGCGCAGCAGAAGACGGAGTCGTCGCCACATTTACTGCATGTGTGAACGTATTCGGACACCGACAGTCTGCCTCCCTGCCCGGCGGGAACGTCCTTCATGACGAACTCGCCGCCGCACCCTGGGCATTCGTGTTTGGTCTTGGGCTGGAACCAGCCGAGGAAGCCCTTTTTCGTTTTCGCGTCCGATAGCAGAACCGTCTTGCACTTCGTGCAGACCATTGCGACCGCCTGGCCTTTGGGCACCTGATCGGCCTGCTGTTGACTCCGCAGAACGGAGTTCACGAAATCCGGTGGCGGCTCTGCTTTGGTGAGTGTTGGAAGCAATCCGGCCAGCCCGATAATTGTCGCCAGCACGATCAGGCGGGTTCTATTGACTATGGCTTTCATCGTTTGTTGGCTTTCTCGGTTCTGCTGTCTTGCCTGAAAGAGGCGGTTACTTCTTCTCCTTCTCCATCCCTTTCGTCGCGGCTTCGCCGGGCTTGGTTGCGCAGCAGAAAGCCGAGCTGTCACCGCAGCTTTCGCAGACGTGCTTCAGTTCTCTTTTTGACTCCTTGCCGACTCCGACCACTTTGATGTAGCTGTTGCAGCCAGGGCAGAGGTGTTTCTCGCCGGGCGTGACGTGCTTGATGTGGCCCTTCTCGATGGTGACGTATTCAACGGCCACCGACTTGCATTTGACACACACCATCGCAATGGAGTCGCCGGGTTTTAAGGCTTCTGCTTGTGCCCTGGTGTTGATGCCACGCATTTGGAGCGAGCGTTCATACCCCTTCAATTGCTCATCGGCACGGGCCTCACCGGGCGTCCATAACCCGAACGCCAAGGCTGCCGCGAGACCCGAACTGAAGCTGATTTTGCTTAGAATGTTGTATTTCATTTTCATAACCATGTTTTTTTAATTGCTGAGTTCTTGTAGGTAGTTGCGAACGTAGTCCACGTTGGTTGGGCTCTTATTTCTCCTCCATGCCCTTCGTCGGGAGGCTGCCCTTCTTCATCACGCAGCAGAATGCGTCCTCCGACCCGCACGTTTTGCAGACGTGAACGACCACATCCTTGGCCTGCTTGCCCCGGCCATCGGTCTTGATGATGGTTTCACACCCGACACACAGGTGCTTCTGTGTCGCTTTCTCTTCCTTGATCGCTCCTCTCGTTGTCTTGTCGATATACGTCACCGTGATGGTTTTGCACTTCGGACATGACATGACGACCGCGTCGCCCGGCTCCAGCTTGTTGATGTCACCGACCGTCATGGGCTTCATCAGGAGCTGCGCGCCTCCCTTGGCTGATCCCTTTTCCTGCGCGTTGAGGTTCGTAGGCAGCCAGGCCGCGAGGGCAATCGCCAGCGCAATCCCGGTCCCGATGATGTTGTGCTTAACTGTCTTCATTTTATTTTCTTTCGTTTGGTTTGTTGTTGTTTCTGCATCGAGCCAACGAATGTGTTGCCCCGAAATTTGTTTGGCAGCGGATGGTTTCATGCGCCTTCCGTGTCTCCGCGCTCATGCCGCGCCTTGTCCTTCTTCAGCGAATCGCGAACGACCTCGATCAACTTTCCCGGCCCATCCTGCTTGGCGACGAACGCCGATGCCCCTGCCGCGCGGGCCAGACGTTCGGTGCGTTGCACGTCGAACATGGTCGTGGCTACGACGGGAAGCCTTGGGGCGTGCGCGCGGATGGCCTTGATGAAGTCCAGACCGCTGGACGACTTGAGTTGAATGTCTGTCAGCACGATGTCGGGCTGAACGGATACGACGGCGGCGAGGGCTTCTTCCGCGTCCTCCGCCTGACCGCAGACTGTAAGATCCATCTCGCGCTCGATGGCTTCCACAAGACTGCGGCGCATCAGCGGGTGGTCCTCGATTACGAAAACTCTACTTTTCATACTTCTGAGTCCGGTACGTCGAACGCGCCTGCCGCTGCGCCGGACACTTCGGGCGCATCCACTGTGCGGCTTGGTTGAGGTTTGCTGGCACTGTGCTTTCATTCACGCGTGCCCATTATGTCCTTTGGAAGGGCGAGCGGTATTGGCAGGGAAGGCGTCCGCGTGTAGGGCTGGGAAGTCGCGGCTGATAGGGGAAATGCTTATCCCAGTGTAAGCGTCCGGATGCGCTCGCACAGGAGAAGTCCGTGGCTCAGTTTCAATTCCCGCTGCCGAAAGGTGGCTTTCCTCTTCTCGGATACTGTCTTGGCCGGAGTGCAAAATCTCCATCCATTCTGCCATTGGATCGCATTTAGATTCTTCCGTCATACCCTGAAGCCTGACTGGAACGCGGCCTCCTTAAATGGGGTGTTACCCTACCAGATTCCGGCCAGGCCGCTGTGCCGAAGCGAACGCGAAGGTGAGCAGTAGAAGAGAAATCTGCCCGCAACCAAAACGGCGCACCGGGTTCACGGGTGAAATGCCGGCGAAGACTGACCGAGCGAGACGCTGCTAGGTCTTCGGCCCGCCCTGCGAAGCAACCCAGCGGATGGCGAAGCGGGTGAACTCCGGCGTGGTCTTGAAACCGAGTTTCTCTTTGATGTGACCGCGATGAACGTCCACGGTCTTCGGGCTGAGATGGAGGCGCCCGGCGATTTCATCCGTGCTCCAGCCTTCGCCGAACTGCCGCAGGACCTCCAGTTCGCGGTCAGTCAGCTTCGCCTCCGGGTCGGCGTCGGCTTTGCCCGTTCCGCCAACGAGCGAGTCCAGAATCTTCGCCGACATGCGCGGACTGAGCGCAACCTGACCGCTCAACACGGTGCGGATGGCTGCCGCGAGTCGCTCCGGCCCCTCCTGCTTCATCACGTAGCCGCGTCCGCCAGCTCGTAGGACGCGCGCGGCGTAAAGCGATTCATCCTGCATGGACATCGCGAGCACAGGCAGGCCCGGATGAAGTGCCTGAATGTCTTTGATGAGTTCCAAACCGTCCTTGTCCGGCAGCCCCATGTCCACCAGCACCAGGTCCGGTTTTAGTTTCGTAATCGCCTCCATCGCCTCTTTCGCCGTGCCGGCTTCGCCGCACACCGCGAAATCCGCCTCTCGGTTCAGCAGATCGGCTTGTCCTCGCCGCATGAGTGGATGGTCGTCCACCAGCAGAATCTTCGTTCGCTTGGATGGGCTGGTTGCTTGTTCTTTGCGTGACATGGTTGAGTGGCGCTCAATCTGAGGGCGTTGTAGTTCGCGGCATCATCCGGCATTAACTTTTTCGACGACGGCCCGCGGCACGGAGCAAAGCACCTCGACGCCGCCATCGGGATGCGGTTGCACCTTCAGTCGTCCTGCGATCAATCGCGCGCGCTGTTCCATCGTGCGCAGTCCGAGTCCGCGCGACGCGAGCTGTGCCGGAAAGCCGATGCCGTTATCACGCACTCTCAGTTCAAGACCCGGAGGCAAACGGCGCAGTTCGATGTCAATCCGCGTGGCCTGGCTGTGTTTGAGTGCGTTGTGCATCGCCTCCTGCGCGATGCGGTAAAGATGACTCGCCGCCGCCTGATTCTGCACCAAGACGGTCTTTTCGCCCGCGAATGCACAGGCGATACCGCGCTCCGCGTTGACCCGATCAACCAGATTTTCCAAAGCTTCCACCAATCCTTCCGGCGTTGCCTGCACCGCGTAGAGATCGTGTGCGAGACGACGTGCCTGCGTGAGTGCGGTGCTGAGTTCGATGCAGAGCTGGCCGACGGTGTCAGCCTGAGCCACGTTCGCCGACTTCAAGTCGCGGTGCAGCCCGTTCATCAAAAAGAGCAGCCCGCCGATTTGCTGGCCGAGTCCGTCGTGCAACTCCCGCGCGATGCGCGTTCGCTCCTGCTCGCTCGCCGTCGCCACAGCTTGCTCCAACTCCCGGCGCTCGGAGATGTCGCGAATCAAACCAGTGAACAGCCGCCGGTCGCCAAGCCGAACCTTACCGACTGACAGCTCCATTGGGAACGCCGTGCCGTCCTTGCGCTGTCCCTCCAGTTCGCGACCGATGCCGATAATCTTCGCCTGCCCGGTGGCGAGGTAATTCGCCAGGTAGCCATCGTGATTTTCACGATGGGACGAAGGCATGAGTATGCTCACATTGCGTCCGATGACTTCCTCAGGTTGATAGCCGAACATGCGACATGCCGCCGGATTCATGGATTCCACCAAGCCGCGTTCGTTAATGGTGATGATACCCTCGGCGGCGGTTTCCACGATGGCCCGCGTGCGTTGCTCGCTTTCGCGCAACGCTTCCTCCATCCGCTTGCGCTCCGTGATGTCGGCGCGGATCGCGATGTATTGGCGGGGTTTGCCCGCTGCGTCGAGGAACGGAACAATGGTCGTGTCCACCCAATAGTGCGAACCGTCCTTCGCCCGGTTCTTGATTTCACCGCGCCAGACTTGCCCGCGGCCTATTGTCGCCCAGAGCTCGCGGATGAACTCCTTGGGGTGATGCCCAGAGTTGATGAGGCGGTGGTCCTGCCCCAGCAGTTCTTCGCGAGAGTATTTGGAAATCGCGCAGAACTTGTCGTTCACATAGGTAATTGTGCCTCGCACATCCGTGATGGCGACGATGGCGTGCTCGTCGAGTGCCGACTTGAACTCGGCTAGTTCGGTTGCAGGGTTTTGCGGAAGATCGCGATTCATAATTTCGTGGTGCGCAGCCGAAGCGCGTTGCCAATGACGGAAACCGAACTGAAACTCATGGCCGCTCCGGCAATGATGGGACTGAGCAGCGCGCCAAAGAATGGATACAGCACACCCGCCGCTACCGGGATACCGAGCGCGTTATAGACGAACGCGAAGAATAGGTTCTGGCGGATGTTCTGCATCATGGCACGGCCGAGGCGAATGGCGCGCACGATGCCCCGCAGGTCGCCCTTTACCAGCGTCACCCCGGCGCTCTCTATCGCAATGTCCGTGCCCGTGCCCATTGCGATGCCCACATCGGCGGCGGCAAGAGCAGGCGCGTCATTGATGCCGTCGCCGGCCATGCCGACGATGCGGCCTGCTGCCTTGAGTGATTTAACCTTCTGGTGTTTGTCGTGCGGCGTGACACCGGCCTGGAACTCCGCAATGCCGAGCTTGTGTGCGACAGCTTCGGCGGTGCGTGCGTTGTCGCCCGTTAGCATGATGACGTTCACCCCAAGCTCGCGCAGTTCGGCGAGCGCCTGCGGCGTCGTGGACTTCACGGGGTCGGCCACGGTCAGGACGCCAGCAGCACGCCCGTCAATAGCCACGAAGATGGCGGTCGCGCCTTCTGCCTGGTGGGGAGCGGCGAGCGTTTCGAGTGCTGCGATGTCGGTCACTCCGTTCTCGCGGAGGAAGTCAGGTTTGCCAATTAACACCCTGCGTCCAGCGACAGTGCCCGCCACACCGCCTGCGGTGGTGGACTGAAAATCCTTCGCGGCTTCCAGTGGTAGCTGCCGTTCTTGGGCCGCCACAACGACGGCGTGCGCCAGCGGATGCTCGCTGCCCTGCTCAAGTGAGGCGGCGAGGCGAAGCAGTTCCTTCACGTCGAAACCGGCGACGGGCAGCAATTGAGCGAGCTTCGGTTTTCCCTCCGTGAGCGTGCCGGTCTTGTCCACGGCGAGGGTGTCGAGTTTGGCGAGATTCTCGATGGCCTCAGCGTTGCGGATGAGCACGCCTATCTGAGCACCGCGCCCAACGCCAACCATCACGCTCATGGGAGTGGCGAGTCCAAGCGCACACGGACAGGCGATGATGAGCACTGCGACGGCGTTCGTAATAGCGAAAGCGAGGCGCGGTTCCGGTCCCCACACCATCCACGCAACGAAGGTCAGCACGGAAATCGCCAGGACCGCCGGGACGAACCACCCCGCGACCTTGTCCGCCAAGGCTTGAATCGGCGCGCGGCTGCGCTGTGCCTGTGCCACGAGATTCACGATCTGTGCGAGCATTGTTTCACTGCCGACACGTTCGGCTTTCATGACGATGCCGCCCGTGGTGTTGACCGTGCCGCCAGAAACTTTCGCGCCGACGGCCTTCTCCGCCGGGAGCGATTCTCCGGTGAGCATGGATTCATCAACCGACGTGCGGCCTTCCACGACTTCGCCGTCCACCGGAATCTTTTCGCCGGGACGCACGCGCAGGAGATCGCCGGGATGCACAGCATCGAGCGGCACGTCTTCATCGCCCTTCGGTGTCACACGACGGGCGGTTTTAGGAGCCAGGCCGAGCAACGCCTTGATCGCACCGCTGGTGCGCTGCCGGGCACGGAGTTCCAGCACTTGGCCAAGTAACACCAGCACGGTGATGACGGCGGCGGCTTCAAAATAGATCGCCGGCTTGCCAGTGTGGCCCGCTGCTGGCGGGAACGCCTGCGGGAAAAACATCGCTGCCACGCTAAAGGCAAACGCCGCGCCGACGCCGAGCGCGATGAGCGTGAACATGTTCAGGCTGCGGTTCACGAGCGAACGCCAGCCACGCACGAAGAACGGCCAGCCCGCCCACAGCACGACCGGCGTGCTCAGAAGGAACTGTCCCCAACGCGACACGCTGCCGCTCACCCATTCGGCGTGACTCCACGCTGGAACGAGATGCGCCATCGCCACGATGAACACCGGCAGCGTCAGCGCCGTGCCGATCCAGAAGCGCCGCGTCATGTCGCGCAGTTCGGAATCGTCCTCGACGACTTCCGGCGTGATGGTTTTCGCCTCCAATGCCATGCCGCACTTGGGGCAATTGCCCGGATGGTCCTGCTCGATCTCCGGGTGCATCGGGCAGGTGTAGATGGTTTTGGTCGCCGGCTTCCACGCTGGATTCAGTTCCAGCGCCATGCCGCATTTCGGACACGCGCCCGGCTTGCCGCTCTCGACTCCGGGGCACATGGGGCAAAAAAACTTGGCGGCGGCGGAAGGCGTGACCGCCTCGCCGTGGTGGTGATGAGAATGATCGTGGTGGTCGGCGTGGGAGTGCCCCGCGTGGTCCGCCTTTCCGGCACAGCAGGAATGTTCCTCCGCGCCGTGCTTGTGCTCCGCGTGAGGATGATGCTCGTGCTGATCTTTTCCGCCGCAGCACTCGGCCACGCCGCTTTGCGCCTTTGCCTTGCCTCCGCAGCAAGAGCCGCTGCTCTCCTTCGACGGCGCTTGGGCCAGAAACTTCTTCCGGCAATGCTCGCTGCAAAAGTAAAACGTCTCGCCATCGCGCCCGGCGCTCAGGGCCGTCGCTTCATTCACCGTCATGCCGCAGATTGGGTCGGTCTTCATAAGGATGTTCGCTGTTCGCTGTCGAAGCGGTCTTTCGCTTCTTTCACCCCTGCTAACGCAGAACCCGAAATTCTCTTACACCGGAATCTTCCGGCCTGGTTTGCCGACGGCCGCCAGCGGCGATTGCCCGTCCGACGCGAAGCCGCTATCCTCGACGCATGGCAAAGGCCGAAAACGCGCTCATCGAGAACCTGAACGCCTTCGTCGCGTTCGCGCGCAAGCGCGTGGGCGACCCCGAACTCGCCGCTGACCTTGTGCAAGACAGCTTGCTCAAGGCACTGAAGTCGTCCGACCAGCCGCGTGACGGCGAAGGTGCGGTGACGTGGTTCTATCGCATCCTGCGCCACTCGATCATCGACCTGTATCGGCGGCGCGATGTTCGCGACCGCGCGCTCGAACGCCTGCAAGCCGATCTTCCCGAACAACCTGACGCCGCCGCTGAACGGGTCTTGTGCCAGTGTTTCAAGCGCCTTCTGCCGGGATTGCCGGACCAATATCGCGACCTGCTCCAGCGAGTGGACCTCGACGGAGCTTCCCCCAAGGACGCGGCTACGGCGCTTGGCCTGACGTTGAACAACCTGAACGTCCGCCTGCACCGCGCCCGCCAGCGACTCCGCGAAAAGGTGGAAGCGACGTGTCATGTGTGTAGCAAGCATGGCTGTCTGGATTGTTCGTGCGGCGACGAATCAGGCCGCTGAGGCACGCCGCCGAGCTTTCAGTGAGCAAGCAACGGGGATGAAATGCCCCGCTTCGAGGAGCCCAAGCGGCGTGCCAAAGCTTGACCATTATTTCTTCTGTTTCTTGGCCTCGGCCTCGATCTTTTTGAGGTAACCGGCTTTGTCCTTGTTGAAGTCCTTCAGGCAGGACTTGCAGCAAAGCTTCACCTCCTGGCCTTCGACGACCAAGGAGTGCGGCTTCATCTCGCCCTTGTCGTTGATTTCTTCGCCGGAGACGATGCAAGTCTTCAGCGGATACGGCTTAGCCTTGTGATCGGCGTGTTTGTCGTCGGCGCGGGCACTCAGGACTCCGGCCGCCAGGCCGGTGAGCAGAACCGCAGTGAGGATGTGTTTCGTGAACTTCATACTGTTTGCTTTCTGTTGTTTTCGTTTTGCTTCACCGCCAGCCGGCGGAGAAATTGTTGGTGAGATACCTTAGCGGGAGGGAGGCTTCAGACGTGTCAGCTCGTTCCAACGCTGTTGAATTTCTTCCGCTGACAACTTCTGCTGCAAGGCGGCGATGTTCCAAATGTGCCCGAATGGGTCTTTCAGAATCGCGGAGCGCTCTCCGTAGAATTTGTCCGTTACCGGTGCAATTTGATGAGCCCCGCTGGCTATGGCTTGGGTCACGACCTGATCTGCATCGGTAACGTACATGTGAATTACGACTGTTGATCCTCGAAGTGCGTCTGGTGCAGTTCCGTAGCTATTGGAATCACTCGTAAGAACAATCCGTGCTCCGAATACTTCCAACTCAGCATGGATTACGAACTTGTTGTCGCCCGTCAAACGGATGACTTCGACCGCATCGAATGCGCGTCGATAAAAGTCCAGTGCGGTGTGAATATCTGATAATGTAAGGATGGGTGTTACTCGCTGGCTTGCGTTGCCCAACGAGTCTGAGGATGAAGGAGTATTTGTCTTCATGTTTACGTAGTCGCCGCAATTGGCGATGTGTCGGACTTGCTTTAGAGATGTGTCAGATACGCCGCCAACCGGCGGAGAAATCGTTGTTCGCCAGACTCAATGCAGGATGACGAAATCGCCGTCAGGCCGGGCATACGCCGTGGCGTAACTCCATGCCGGGATGCCCTCGCGCTTGCCCTTCTCAGCGGTGGGTTCGCCTTTGGCATCGAGCAACTGCCACGCGAATGAGCCGCCTCGCTTCCAGCCCGTGCCTTCGGTCCACACGAGGAGCGTTTCGCCCTTGCGGTTGACTGCGACGCGCGGATGTTTCGCTCCTTTGAGCGCGCCAAACGCGCGAGGCTGTGGTTTCCAATCAGCGTCCGAGAACCGAGCGAATTGGACGCGCCCCGCTGTTTCCCAGGCGGCCCATGTTCCGTTGTCCGCTGCCGCGATGCTCGCGCTGCTCATCGGACACATGCCGACGGACCACGGGTGGGAAAACGACTCACGGAAGCTACCGCCGCGATCGGACGAAACGAGCAGCGCCATGTCGCGTTGCATCATGGTGCGCGCGGTGCGGAACAACACGAAGGCGTCGCCACGAGCGTTTGCGAACGCGGTCAATCCACAGCAGCCGCACGCGCCCGTTCCCGTTGGGCTAATGGTGCGTTCCGGGGCGAAGTTGCCTCCGTCGTCCGCGGAAAGCGCGAGAAACACCGCGCGATTTGTCTCTCCCTTGCTGCCGGCGGGCGAGGCGTGCCAGACGACGAACACGCGCCCCTCGGCATCGGCAGCAACCGAGCCGCCGCCGTCGAGTTCGTGCGAGCGGCCGATCAAGTCACGTTGCGCGGAGAAGCCCCGGCCATCTTCATTGAGGCGAGCGTAAAGCAGGGGCGACCCGCCGTTGACTGGCTTGGGAGTGGCGGATTGCGAGCCATTCCAAACGACGTGCGCCCGGCCGTTGCGTCCGAGCGCCAACTGCGGCCCGCGAATCGTCCCGACGGCCACGGCGCTGCCCGCCTGACTGTTGACCTTGAGCGGATCGGACCAATCACCATCAGTGGTGCGCCGCCGGTAGAGGATGTCGGACGCTTTGGCCTCACCGGCAAGGTAGATGAGATGTATCGTCCCATCGGGCGCGGTGATGGCCTGGGGCTGGAGGCCCGACTCCGGCAGTCGCTCGACACTCACTGCCGCGCCAGCCTGCGCGATAGCAAGACTGAGCACGGCGAGGATGGCCCTGGCTTTCGATGTGGGTGCGCGATTGTTTCGCATAGGGAGCTTACTTGGAGGTCAACTTCGAGAGATACTTCGACGGCTCTTTCTTGAAGTCGGCGAGGCAGTCTTCGCAGCAGAGTTTAATCTCCTGGCCCTGGTGGACGAACGTGTAGGGTTTGCCGTGATTGAAGCCTTCGTCGGTGACGAGGCATTTGGTCAGCGGATACGGTTTCGCGGCGGCCGTGCCGTGCGAGTGGCTCGAATGATCGTGGCCGCTGCTGGAGCAGCCGACGAAACCGAGGGCGGCGGTGACAAGGAGCGCGCCGGCAATGATGAGTGCGGGCGTGGTGAGCGGGGACTTGGTTGCGTTCATGGTTCTGTGCGGTCGTTTTGGTTTGTTGTTTCCGTGGTTGCGGGCGCTGGGGCCGAACTCGACGGGAGTTCGCGTGCTCGCAGCCAGAGGAAAATGACGGGCGTGACGATGAGGATGTGGATGAGGCTGGAAATCATCCCGCCGATGACGGGCGTGGCCAGGGGTTTCATCACTTCCGCGCCTTGACGGTGACTCCACATGATGGGCAGCAGGCTCGCCACGATGGTCGCCACGGTCATCACCTTGGGGCGCAGACGGAGGCGTGCGCCATCCTTCACGGCTTGCACGAGGTCGGCGTAGTTAAAGGCGCTGCCGCGTTCGGCCATGCGTTTCTTCACCATCTCTTCGAGATACACCACCATCACGACGCCGGTCTGCACCGCCGTTCCGAAGAGCGCGATGTAGCCAACCCACACTGCGCCGTTGAAGTTGTAGCCGAGCAGCTTTTGCAGGAACACGCCGCCACTCAACGCGAACGGCACGGCCAGCATGACGTGCGCGGCTTCGAGCGCGCTGTGGTAAACCATATAGAGCATCACAAAAATGATGAGCAGCACGGCGGGAAACACGAGTTGCATGGTTCGGACGAAGCGGCGCTGGTTCTCGTATTCGCCGGTCATCTGGTAGGTCATGTTGCCCCAATCGAGCTTCTTGAGCGCCTGCTCGACCTCGTTGACGAAGCCGCCGAGGTCGCGGTCTTGCACGTTTGATTGCACGTAGGCGCGGAGGCGTCCGTTCTCGCTGGCGATTTCGTTCGCACCAACCTCGCGAGTGATTTTGGCAACCATCGCGAGCGGGATATAAGTGAGCGGTTGACTGTCGCCGCCTGCACTCATGGTGTTGAAGGTGGGACGAACTGCTCCGGCCATGCCGCCGCCCATTCCACCGCCGCCAGCGGAAGCTGTCGCGCCGCCGCCCGTCGGCCCGCGCGAGGCGATGAGGATACGGCCAATCTTTTCGATGTCGTCGCGTTCGCCGCGTTCGAGGCGCACCTGAATTGGGAAACGCTCGCGTCCTTCGATGGTGACGCTGACATTTTTACCGCCGATGGCGACTTCCACGGCGTCGAGCACATCGCGGGCGCTGAGGTTGTAACGGGCCAGCGCCTTCCTATCCACCTTCACGTTCAGATAGGGTTTGCCCTGCACACGCGAAG